>JBGAKW010000016.1:0-113727 GCA_044224185.1 Gemmatimonadaceae bacterium
GGCCCACCAAGGCGATGACGGGTAGCTGGTCTGAGAGGATGGCCAGCCACATTGGGACTGAGAGACGGCCCAGACTCCTACGGGAGGCAGCAGTGGGGAATCTTGCGCAATGGCCGAAAGGCTGACGCAGCGACGCCGCGTGGAGGATGACGCCCTTCGGGGTGTAAACTCCTGTTGCCCGGGACGAACGACCTGTTTCGACAGGTGTGACGGTACCGGGTGAGGAAGCACCGGCTAACTCTGTGCCAGCAGCCGCGGTAATACAGAGGGTGCGAGCGTTGTCCGGAATCACTGGGCGTAAAGGGCGCGTAGGCGGCTGGGTAAGCGTGTGGTGAAAGTCCGGGGCTCAACCCCGGATCGGCCATGCGAACTGTCCAGCTGGAGCACGGTAGAGGCACATGGAATTCCGGGTGTAGCGGTGGAATGCGTAGAGATCCGGAAGAACACCGGTGGCGAAGGCGGTGTGCTGGGCCGTAGCTGACGCTGAGGCGCGACAGCGTGGGGAGCAAACAGGATTAGATACCCTGGTAGTCCACGCCGTAAACGATGGGCACTAGGTCCTTGGGGGAGCGACCCCGTGAGGGCCGGCGCTAACGCATTAAGTGCCCCGCCTGGGGAGTACGGCCGCAAGGCTGAAACTCAAAGGAATTGACGGGGGCCCGCACAAGCGGTGGAGCATGTGGTTTAATTCGACGCAACGCGAAGAACCTTACCTAGGCTTGACATGGCCGGGAAAGCCAGGGGAAACCTTGGCCCCTCTTCGGAGTCCGGTCACAGGTGCTGCATGGCTGTCGTCAGCTCGTGTCGTGAGATGTTGGGTTAAGTCCCGCAACGAGCGCAACCCTTGTCACTAGTTACCAGCGGGTCATGCCGGGCACTCTAGTGAGACTGCCGGTGCCAAACCGGAGGAAGGTGGGGATGACGTCAAGTCATCATGGTCCTTACGTCTAGGGCTACACACGTGCTACAATGGACGGGACAACGGGTTGCCAACCCGCAAGGGGGAGCCAATCCCACAAATCCGTCCTCAGTTCGGATTGTCGTCTGCAACTCGACGGCATGAAGCTGGAATCGCTATTGTCGTCTGCAACTCGACGGCATGAAGCTGGAATCGCTAGTAATCGCGGATCAGCTACGCCGCGGTGAATACGTTCCCGGGCCTTGTACACACCGCCCGTCACGCCATGGAAGCGGCGAGTGCCCGAAGTCCGTGCCGAAACCCTCACGGGATCAAGCGGCCGAAGGCAAGCGTCGTGACTGGGGCGAAGTCGTAACAAGGTAGCCGTAGGGGAACCTGCGGCTGGATCACCTCCTTAACGGAGCATGGCGAGTAGACCTCGGTCGAATGCCGCTCTCGTAGTCGCAACCTCGCACTCACTCTCTCTCAATTGCTCATATATCGAACGCCCCACGCGCCGTTAGGCCCGTGGGGCGTTTCGCTTGCCCCCCCCTCAACATCAATCGCTCCTCGACTACGCCTCGGACAACCCGGTCGACATTACTCGTTAGGCGCGCGATTCGCGTTAGGCGCGTGACTCGCGTCAGGCGCGCCACCGACCGTCGGCTCGCGACTGCGATTGCCGTCGCCAACCACGCCAGGCACCTCGCGCACATCCCGATGGCGCCCGAACGGTAACGACACGCCGACGCCCAGCCGCCCATGCGGAAGCGCCTCGAGCGCCATCCCAGCCCCCCCAGCGACATTCCCCGGGAGCGCGATGATCGACTCGGCCCGCGCCCGCGAACGCCGCGCGTGCCCCATCGCCTCGAGCGCGCTCCCCACCCAGATCACCCCGGCGATGGCCAACCCCGTCGCAGCATTCGAGCGCGCCGATCGCGGGATGGTATCGATGTACGGATTTCCGAAGGGATCGGTGAATTGCTGCGGCGACTCCCAGTGCCGGACCTGCAGGCCCCAGCCGATCGACGCCCCAACCAGCGCGAGCGTGAAGATCCCGCGCACCGGACGTCCGGTGGTCATCTGCCCGAGCCCTGGGACTAATAATCCGGAGCTAAGCGCTGAGCTGGGGCTGTAGACGCCATCGGGAAGTCGCGCCATCGCTCCGCGCACCACCGCGCGATCGGTGGCTTGGGGAAGGAGCTCGAGATACTTCTCGAAGTCCTGCATCGCCATGGCCCGGTTGCCGCGCGCCGCGCGCGAAAGGGCGCGATTGAAGTATGGTTCGGGCGCTGCCGGCACCTGCCTAACGACTCCGGCGAAAACAGAGTCAGCCGCTTCGTACTGCTTCCGGCGCAGGAGTGACACCCCCGAATTGAATGCGGCCTTCGCCTCGTCCACGCGCGCGAGTTCGGTCGCGGGTGTCAAGCGGACGATGCGTCCGCGAACCTCGTCGGCGTCGGGCGCATTCCTGCTGAGCGCGAGATAGCGACAATACTCACGCACGGCCCCGGTACTCTCCGACAGCGACTCCTGTTCGCGGCCGAGGTAATACGCGATGCGCGGATTGTTCGGCGTTAGGCGGGCGGCACGCGCAAAGGCGTCACGCGCGGCCGTGTGATCGCCGGCGAGTGCGGCGTCCTGCGCCTCGTCGATGAGGCGACGCGATTCGACGTCGGCGTTAGGCGAGGTGCTGGTGGGGAGGGGTGGCGCAGGGAAGGCGGCGCAGCCGCCGACGCCGGATGCGGCGAGGGCGCCTTTGATGGGGAGGCGTTGGGCGGAGGCTCTATTCCCGAGCAGCGTAATCAAAAGACCGAACGCCAAGCCAGCGGGGAGAGTCTGTCGGGCGCGCTTGAAGAATCTCACGATGAGTCGACTCTGCACTATTGAATGCTGACGCTGAGCGTACTCACCTTGCCCTCGCAATTGGCCGTCACGACGATACCGTTGGCGACCGCAAGGCTTGTCAGGCTCACATCGATCTTTCCACTGCCATTGGTAGTCGCCGAGGCTGGCGAGACAGTGAGCGAGTTGGTGTCTGAAGACGAGAGCGTGCAGGCGCGACCTCCAAGTGGATTGCCGGAGCCGTCGGAAGCGAGAATCTGAAAAACGCCGCTGATTGTTTGCCCTGTGCCGTTGATGAGGTAAGGGTTGTTGTTAGGCAGGAAACTCACCGTTGCGATCGGCACAAGCGACACAGTGAGGACGGACGTGCCCGTCTTTCCTTCACTAGTCGCCGTGATGTTGGTCGTACCCGAGTCAATTGCAACCGTTGCGCCGGTCGATGCGTTGATCGTCGCTTTGGCGGAATCAGACGATGCCCAAACGATCGTGCGCCCCGTCAGGGTGTTACCCGCCGAGTCGAGCGTCGTGGCCGTGAATGTGAAGTTGGCGCCGACGAGCATCGAATGCGGTGATGGGGACACCACGACGCTACTTACTGGAACGAGTGACACCGACAGCGGAATCGCCCCCGAAGGCGCAACGCCATCGACGGTGACACTGATGTTCGAAGCGCCCACCGCGACCGCTGTGATCGCCCCGCCACTCGAGCCATTCGTCACCGTTGCGACTGCCGGCGTAGACGAGCTCCACACGACCGTGCGCGGAGCGAGCGGGACAACATTGTTCGCCGTGTCGCGCGCCACCGCAGTCGCCGCGATCTGCTGCCCGACAAATATCGAAGAATCGGGCGACGTGAGGCTGACTGAGGCAATTGGTGCGAGTGTTACGGTAAACGCGAGCGCCGGAGAAGTCTTCCCTTCGCTCGATGCCGTGACGTTCGCGCTACCGACTCCGACCGACGTCACGACTCCCGCAGCGCTGACGGTCACGGCAGCGGGATTCGAGGAGTTGTAGGTGACGAGTCGCCCGGTCAGAGGCGCTCCGCCTAACGAGCCGGTCAGCGTCACCGTTGTCGGCAGAGTCTCGCCAACGCGAATCGCGGTGCGCGCGACAGATAGCCCAACGGTGGCAACGGGGTCGAGGACTCCGATGTTGCGCTGTCCGGTCTGTCCGCCGAGGACGGCGGTGGCAATCACCGACGTGGTGCCAGGCGCGACGCCCGTGACGACACCGGCACCATTGACCGACGCAACACTCGAGTTACCCGTGCTCCACGTGATGCTGCGCCCAGTTAGGACATTGTTACTCGCATCCCGCAACACCGCCGAGGCCGGGGTCGTGGCGCCCATATAGATCGAGTCCGCGGCGCTCACGGTGATCGAACTCACGGGTGCGAGCACCACGACCGGGAGCGATCCGGTCACATTGTCAATCGGAACAGTCGCCGTGATGGTCGAGCTGCCGCGCCCTCCCGGCGCGCTCGCGCCGGTGATGGTCGACGTCACGGTCCCCGTTCCGGTCGTCGTGCCTAACGAGGCAACGGCACCGCTGCTACTCGAGAGGTTGACGACGCGGCCGGGTATCGGCTGGTTCGACGCGTCCGCGGCGATCGCGGTGAACGAAGTCGTAGCCCCCACCAGGATCGAATCGCTCGGTGAGAGACTAACGATAACGTGCGTCGCAGGTGTCAGGACGCGCAGCGTCGCACTCGCCGTACTCGGCGCCGTGCCGTACGTCGCTTGGACAACGACAAGCCCGGCACCGGTTGCGGTTGCGGTGACACTGGCGCCGTTCGCTACCAGCGTCCCGCCCCCAGACGAAGGCGCGACGCTCCATGACGGAACGCGCGAACCCAGTGCCGCACCGGAAATAACATTCGACGCGGAATCACGCGGCGTTGCCGTGTACGTCCGACTTCCCCCAATCGACACGGAGTCCGCTTGACTCGACGGATTGAGCGCCACCGCGACGCTTGAGACGGGGACGAGTGAGACCGTTGTCAGCACACTATCCGACACGCCCCCCGTCGTGGCGATGATATTCGTCGTGCCCGGCGCGACACCAGTGACGACGCCGCCTAACGCGGTGACTTGTGCAGCAGACTGCGTCACCGACGTCCACAGGAACTGTCGTCCCGGAAGCACGTTGTTGCTAGCGTCGAAGGCAGTCGCGGTAAATGTTCGTGCATACACCGATCCCACGTAGACGTTTGCCGCTGGTGACTGCGCAATGACGACGTGGTCGACGGGAATGTTCGTGACGCTCACCAGAGCGGTGTCGGCCACCGTCGTGCTGGCTCCCGGTGTCGAGGCGACAATTCGAGCGTTGTTCGCGACCGCGATACCCGTAACCACACCCTGCTGATTCACCGTTGCGACCGATGGGTCAAGCGAGGTCCACGTGATCGTTCGCCCGACGGCACTCAACGGAATGTTCGACGCATCGAACAAGGTGGCGGTGAACGTGGTCTGGTTACCGACGGCGATTGTTGCACCTGACGGGACGAGAACCAGCGACGCCACGGGCGCGAGCGACACAGAGATGCTTGAACTTCCCGTCGCCGCTGTCCCGGCGGACGACGCGGTGATCGTCGCATTTCCCACCGAGAGCGCAGTCACCAGACCGGATGACGATACGGTCGCGACACTCGTCGCACTCGATGACCAGGTAATCGTCCGGCCAGTGAGGACATTGTTGCTTGCGTCGAGCGCTGTCGCTGTCAATTGTTGGGTCGCGCCAACGGTCAGCGCGCTCGACGTGGGAGCGACGGTGATTGATGCGATCGGAACAGCTGTCACCGTCACCGTTGAAACATCGCTCACACCGCCGGACGTGCCACGAATCGTTGCCGTCCCGGCGAGGACCGCTGTCACGGTCGCCGTCACCTGACCACTCGCGTTGGTCGTCGCCGATGCAGGTGCGACGGTGGCGATCGCGGGATCAGTGGAGCTCAGCGTGACTGTACGACCGGAAAGCGGCGCCAAAGGCGTTCCGCCACTCACGGTGAAGACAAGGTTGGTCGTGTTCCCCTGTTGCACAGAAGCTGTAGGGGGATTGGCCTGCACCGCCGAGACGGCGATGCTATTCACCGTGACCGTCGCGTTCCCGCGAATCCCTTCAGTCGTTGCCGTAATGGTGGCGACGCCAGCTGCAACGGCGGTTACGACGCCTGAGGTGCTGACGGTCGCCACCGATGTGTTGTTCGAACTCCATCCGATCGTGCGACCCGTTGGCGAAATCGGACGGCCAAGCGCGTCCGCGAGCGCGACGGAAAATGGCTGCGTCTGCCCTGGGTTGAGGGTGATACTTGAGGGCGACAGCGTGACGACGGCGACAGGCGTCTGACCAACGGCGAGGATCGCGGTCCCGTTCACCCCGTCGATGCGCGCCGTAATCGTAACGGTTCCCTGAGCGATTGCCGTCACCAGTCCAGTCGACGACACCGTCGCGATGGCGTCGCTGCTCGAGGACCAGGTGGCGGTCTTGCCAGCGATCGTATTGCCCTGCACGTCGAGCGCGGTCGCCGTCAGCTGCAACTGTTGCCCCTGTGTCAACGTTCCGGTCGACGGTTGGACGCGGACGAGTGACACTCCCACCGTCGAAACGATCGCGGTGACGCTCGCGCTCACGCCTTCGGACGCTGCAAACACCACTGCCGAGCCAACAGCAAGCGCGGTGATCAACCCGGTGCGCGAAACGCTCACGGTCGATGGCGCACCCGAAATCCATGTGATGACGCGACCAGGCAACG
The DNA here is from genome assembly GCA_044224185.1 of Gemmatimonadaceae bacterium. Lineage (GTDB taxonomy): Bacteria > Gemmatimonadota > Gemmatimonadetes > Gemmatimonadales > Gemmatimonadaceae > SCN-70-22. The sequence continues at coordinate 6,495 of JBGAKW010000016.1, forward strand.
CGTTGCCCTGCGCATCGCGCGCGACCGCCGTCAGCTGCTGCGTCCCTCCGACAACAAGCGAGGGCGCCGAGGGCGTGATGCTGATGCTCGCCACCGGAACAGGCGTCACAGAGACGAGCGAAGTTCCCGACTTCCCCTCGCTCGCAGCAGTAATGCGTGCGGTGCCGGTCCCCACTCCCGTCACGAGGCCCGAAGCCGACACGGTGGCAATCGACGGCTGATCGCTATTCCACGTGATGACACGACCCGACAGGGTATTTCCTGTCGCATCGGCAAGGCGCGCCGAGAGCTGCACCGTCTTGCCCGACGCAATCGTCGGCGCGGCAGGTGAAACCGAAACGGTGTCGACAGGTGCAAGCGTAACGGTCAGCGCAGAAGTCCCACTCTTCCCTTCGCTCGTGGCAGTGATCGTGACTGGACCGGGCGACACAGCGGTCACAAGTCCTGTCGACGAGACCGATGCGACGCTCGCGTTGCTCGAGCTCCACGTAATGACGCGCCCCGCGAGCGATCCTCCCTTCGAGTCGAGCGCTGCCGCGATGAGTTGCAACGACTTCCCGACGACGAGCGAACCGTTAGGCGGCGTGATGACGACGGATGCAACGGGGATCGGTTGAACGGTACAGATCATCGAGCCGGCGATACCGTCGATCGTCGCAGTGATCGTGGCAATGCCGGCGTCGACGCCAGTTACAACACCTGTGGATGAGACAGTGGCGATGGTCGCGCTACTCGTCGACCAAATAACTGGGCGTCCCGTGATGGTCTGCCCCCCCGCATCAACCCCTTGCGCTGTCAGTTGAACGCTGGCGCCGGCGAAAATGGTGGAAGTGGAGGGACTGACACGCACGGTGGAAACGGGTCGCGCCGAAACCGTCACCCCGACGACAGCAGACTTTCCGCCGACGCTCGCTGCAACCTGCGTGTTGCCCGGTGAGATCCCCGTGACAATTCCCGCTTGCGACACTGTCGCAACGGCCGGATTGAGCGATGACCAGAAGGGAGGGCGATCGGTGAGAGTGGATCCGCTCTCGTCGATGACGCGAGCAGTGACCGGTCGCGTTTCACCAACCACGATCGAGATTGACGTCGGCGACAACTCAACACGCGCGACGCCAGAATCGTTAGGTGCGAGGGGATTGTCGCACGAAAGGAGGAGCAGCGCGTACGCGCCCGCGAGGAGCGCGCGTCGCTGCGATCGACGAGTCGTGGACGTTCGGAGGTGTGTCGAAATCGTACTCACGTGCATGAATGCTATCGACTCGCACCTGCCACACGAGATGGGACGTTGGCGTTGTTGCGATCACCGCCCCCCAATTGCCCATCGATGTTGTATCCCCAGCAGAATCCATCGCCGGTTGTTGTCACACCGCAGGTGTGCGCCCCGCTCGCATTGATGCTGACAAAGGGCGCGCTCGCGCGCACGGCCACCGGTCGTGAGCGATCGGTGGTGCTCCCGTCGCCCAATTGTCCGTGGATGTTGCGACCCCAGCAGTACGCTTTCCCTTCGCGTGTGCGCGCGCAGGTGTGAAGCTGGCCGGCCGTGATGGTTTGGAATTCGGCTGGCGCGTCGACGAGTTGCGGCGTCGGTGCGTCGACGGTCGATCCGAGTCCAAGTTGTCCATACGTGCTCTTGCCCCAGCACCACGTCCCGCCGTCAGTCGCGATCGCACAGGTGTGCGTGGCGCCCGCCGCGATGGCGACGAATCGCTTCTCGGTGAAGACTTGTGTCGGCACCGCGCGATCGGTGGTCGTGCCGTCTCCGAGTTGTCCGCCATCGTTCTGCCCCCAGCACGACGCGACGCCATCGATGGCGAGTGCACACGAGTGTGTGCGTCCCACCGCGATGGCGCCGGCGGGGGCGCCTAACGAGACGGTCACGGGGGCGGTGCGCGTCGCGCGGGAGCCGTCGCCGACTTGTCCTTTCGAGTTGGCTCCCCAGCACAAGACGGAGCCGCCGCGGCTCAGTGCGCAGGTATGCGACTGGCCAGTGCGGAGATAACGCAGCGGGAGACTCCCGCTCACCCGCACAGGAGCGGCGCGAACGGTGGTGGTGCCATCCCCCAGTTGTCCGGCGTCGTTACTTCCCCAGCAGAACGCATCGCCGTCACGCGTGACGCCGCACGTATGCCAGACACCGGCGGAGATCGAGGCGAGGGTGAAGTCGCCGGAGACAGGCGCGGCGGTGGCATGGTCGTCGAAGGATCCGTCGCCGAGTTGTCCGCGCTCGTTGTTGCCCCAACAGACGGCGCGCCCGTTGTCGTCGAGCATGCAGGAATGGCGTCCGCCAGCTGCAATGTTGGATCGCTCACTGGGAAAGGCGACCGCCGCTCCGATCACGCGTGATCCGCTGGGTGTGGTGGACGGCGCCGTGGGAGGCGGCGCGATGGTCGTTGCGGAACCCGGCGGTGGAGCGATGGTCGTCGGCGGTGGAGTGGGTGCGGTGCGTGACGGCGGAACGAGGCGTGCAGAATCACGGCGAGTCGCCGACGATGGCGGCACCGCCGGAACGGCCGCGGGGGCGATCGCCCGTGCTGAGTCGACACTCGGCGTTGCAGCTGCCGGTGTTGAATCCTGGCGCGTAGTCGGTGCCAGTGCGCCGATCGAATCCTGCGGCGTAGAGCCCGCAACCACCAGCGAGTTTGGTGGCGTCACCACGGGGACGACGATTTGGCGCTGATCGCTCATTGCCGTTGGACCGGCGATGGGGCGCTTGGCTTCGACCAGTCCGCGACCGAAGAGGGCATACGCGATGGCAGCGACGGCCAGGACGCTGGCGCCTAACGCGTACGTCAGCCGGTTGCGCGGCGGCGCCTCGGCGTCCTCGGCGGCAATGGCGAAGTGCCCCCCGGGAGTCGGCGTTAGGCGTTGCGTGGCGTCGGGGTCACCGACGTTGATTGCCTGTAGATCGGCGGGCGATAGCGATCCGTCTTCACCCCGGCGGAAGCGCACCGTCGAGACGGCAGGGCTCCCGGCGATGGGTGACGGCGAGCGCGATGTGCCGCTCCGTCCTCCCCCCCCGGACGACTTTCGGCGCTTCTTGACCATCGCTTGCCACTCTTTGAATCCGGGAACCGACTCCTCGTTGGCGAGGAGGGCGAGGAAGCGCGCGGCGCTGATCCAGCGCCGCTCCGGATTCTTGTGCATCAACCCTTCAATCAAGTACTGCAGGCGCTGCGGTACTTCGGGGCGGATGGCGTCGAGCGGTGGAAGTGGATCGTGTTTCTGCCGATAGATGACGCTATAGAGCGACTCGCCCGCCCAGGGGCGTTGCCCGGTGAGCATCTCCCATCCCACCATGCCTAACGAGTAGAGATCACTGCGCCCGTCGAGATGGCCGCCGTCGATCTGTTCGGGCGACATGTACGTGGGAGTGCCGATCGCCGTGCCCGTCGCGGTGAGTTCGGTGTTTTCCTCGATCGATCGTGCGACACCGAAGTCCGACAGCAGCGCACGCCCCGTGATTTCATCGAGGAAGATGTTCTCTGGCTTGACGTCGCGATGCACCACACCGCAGCGGTGCGCGTAGGCCAATGCGCGGGAGATGTCGCGCAGCACCTGCGCCGCATCGTTAGGCGAAAGCGGGCCGTGCGAGAGCGCTGCCTTGAGCGTGTGCCCGGGAACCAGCTGCATCACGAGCGCGAGACCGTTGGTCAGGCGCTTGACGGCGTGCAGCGAGACGATGTTGGGATGTTCGAGCTGTGCCACCGTTCGCGCTTCGCGCGCCAGTCGCGCAACCGATTCTTCGTCCGCATGAAAGCGAGGACGTACGACCTTGATGGCGACATCGCGGCCCAGTGCGCGTTCGCGAGCGCGGTAGACGACGGCCATGCCGCCGCGGCCCAACTCACCCCGATACTCGTACTCATCATCGAGTTCGTGCGGCCAACTTCCCGACACATCGGTGCCGGCGGAGCCAGGGGTCTGAGGGCCCGTCGCGTCGGTCATCGCGCGCGATAGCGAAACATCAGCGTTCCCATCTCGACGCGGTCGCCGTCGTACAGGCGGTGCGGCGACTCGTCGAGTAGGGGAGAGCCGTTGATCGACACCGGATTGGTGCGCGACAGGTTCGTCAGGGTCCACCCCTCGAAGTCGTGCGACATGCGCGCATGCGTACGACTCACCGTCGGCTCGAGGAGCTGCACGTGACGGAAGGGAGGCCCTTCGCTGCGCCCAAACGTTACAACGGGCTCTTCGGATTCTTCGACACGAATAAAGCGTAGCTCGAGTCCGGCATCGGGGCCTTCAGCGACCTCGAGGCGTCCCGGCACCAAATTGTGCGATGCATCCACCGCGCGATGAAAGCGCAGCGAACGCCCCTGGATCATCTCGGCGATTTCCCCGCTGCGGATCGCTTGTCCAGTCGTCACCGTCGACACATCGTCGAGGGATGAGTGCGAAACGACCGAGTAATCATCTGGCGCCAAACGCTCTGCGACCGCGAGCGCCGTGATCGGCGATCGACGCGTCGGCTGCGCATCACGAACGATCGGTGTGCGAGGGACGTCAGGCATACTACTCAGCGGCATAACGAGCACGGGTTTCCCATGCGCGCGAAGCTGAACATCGCGACGACGGCGAGATAACCAGAGGGAAAGTACGACCGCTGCCGTCGCGAAAAGCAGCGTCCCTATTATGACGGCAAGGCTGAGGAAACTGACGCGCATTCCGACTCGGGCCCGGTAGAGAAGACGGCGTTTTGATCCCGCTCACTCGCACATCGAAACAGCACGATGCGGATCGTCTGTGTGTTGAGAATCGCAGACGAATGTACACGAGCGGCCAGCCGACGTTGCGGTGACAAGCGCCCCAGCGGACGCACTCAAACTACGGCTGAGAGAGCAACACGCGCCAGATAGTGGCGCGGGCGCAACTACTGCGCGCGAAACGTCGGAATTTCGCTGAGAATTACTTCGCGCGAAAACGGAAGACGACCTCACCCATCTCGATGCGATCGCCTTCACGAAGCACGGCTGAGGTTCCTTCGCCGGCGAGAGGAACGCCATTCAATACGACGGGGTTGGTCGCGGAAAGATTGAAGAGTGACCATGTCTTTCCATCGAGCGCCATCTTTGCGTGCAATCGACTGACAGTTGCTTCGTGTAGTTGGACATGTCGATATGCTGAACCCGCACTGCGACCAAATGTGACGGATGTCCCATCTGGACCTGGCGTTCGGACGAACTTCAGTTCCTGTCCGACTTCACGCCCTTCGATGATTTCCAGGCGTCCCGGCAGAAACTGCAGTGTTCCGTCGAACGGACGCTCGAGCCGTAGCGTGGCCGCACCAATGGGGCGATGATCGTGCGTGACGATGTCGCGACGGTCGCCACCGACTTGCAAACGCAGAACGCGACCAGCCTCCTCGTCGGCTTGCTCTTGTTGCAGCGTTCGCGCTTGAACGGGTTGCGAGATCGGCGTCACCGGAGCGCCGGACGACGCCGCCGGAACCACGTTGTCCATTGACGCCGCAACCGGCGCAACCGGCGCAACGGGAGCGCCCTGCGCCGTGGGGGCAGCTGCTGACTGCGGTGTGTACGGAATCGTCGGACGAGCCGGCCTCGGCGGAATTGACGAAGGCTCACCTCGCCCGAACGGCGCTAGTGCGATCGGCCCCTGACGTCGCGCGTTCTTCTTCCGCCGCTGGGGGAGGAAGTATCCGAAGTAGAGGGCAACGACCAGAACTGCGAGTGGAACGAGGGCGAGAGCGATCACGCTGAGCGAGCTAGTGGAAGTCCGACTGCGCTAGAACGATCGTCGGGTAACGCCCTCGATCGGTGGGCCGTTGGATCGACGGCGAAAGTCATGCCGTCATATGAAGATGCGACGTCTTTTCCGCGTCAAAAAAGTTGAACGACGTGCAATAAGAGTAAGCGTGCAGAAAGAATCTTGCCCGATTCGAATTCACAGCGCTGTGTCGGTTGACCCGTGCACGTCGATCCGAGTACTTTGCCGTGCTCCTATCCAGGGGCCTGTAGCTCAGTTGGTTAGAGCGCACGCCTGATAAGCGTGAGGTCAGAGGTTCAACTCCTCTCAGGCCCATAAGAGTTGCAAATACTCGCGGTCTTTCGCGATAGCGCATAGACAGGGTGCTCGATGGCTTCGGCTGTCGGGCACCCGTTGTTTTGACGCATACTTTTGGTGCAGAGTTCCTCCTGCGTCGCCGTCTAGCGTGAATTGATCGCGAAGTGGCGTTCCCCAGCCCATCCAGAAAAGCCGCCCCCCCGAACCAGCCGCCATCCACCGGATTTTGCTCCCAACTGCACCACGTCGTTCGGTTTCACAACTCGTACGACGGGCGCATCTGCACGGGCCGCGGATCGAACGTTGATCCACGTCGTCGCTGTCGCCGGCTCCCAATCTCCTGAAGTTGGCGGTAACTGTGTCGAGACTGCCTGAGTGACTTGGGCTGGAGTCGCGGGTGGTTGCGCTGCCGGCGTCGGTCCGGCCGGAATCTGCCGAGCGGCCGAAGTGTCCGGAGCTGACGGGGCCGGAAGAGCTGGAGAAGGAGAAGTGGGCAACGCCGCGGGTGACGCCGTTGCTGCAGGCGAATTCACTGACGTCGCTGAGAGCACGGCAACGGGTGAACCAACATCCTGGCGAGGAGCACGCCCCCTCACGAAGAAGAAGACGAGTGCCGCGGCGACAACGAGTGCTCCAATGCCCAGTGGGAGAGCGAGTGACCTCTGACGACGTTCTGTCTTGCACCACGGGCATTGCTTGACGTTTGCAGGGAGGAGGACCTCGCAGGAACGGCAGGGGGTGAGCTTCATGCGCTCGCCGCGGCCGTCGACCAGATCGAACGGCTTGGTACAGCGAGGGCAGCGCGAGGCAGAGGCAAGCGCTTTCGCACCGCAGGACGGGCAACGCAGAAAGTGCATGGAAGAACGAAGCGAGGCGCTCTCTCAGGTGTGGTCGGCGGTACCGCATAGGAATATGCAGCGGTCCCTGCGGCATGTCTTTGGGAGAATTCCCTTTAGAACGACGTGCTTGTGTCGATCCGGTCACGACCGCAGAATCCCGCGCGCCCTGTGCCCTCCACAGAAGGGCGCTGACCTCCCACCGGGCGATGGACCCCTAGTCGAGACCTGTTATCGAAATGCCTAAAGAGCTTGAAGCGTGGACGAAACGAGGACTGTCTTGCCTCGCGATGTGCTGTCTTCTCGGAGCGGAGGCGACAGCGATGCAGGTCGCCGGCCGGACATCGGCGGCGCTGCCGCGTTCTGACACGCTCCGGCTCCGGGGGATGCAACAACCGGTGGAAGTGCTACGTGACGCATGGGGTGTTTCACACATCTACGCGAAGAATGAGCACGACCTGTTTTTCGCGCAGGGATACACCGCGGCGCGCGATCGCGGCTTTCAGTTTGAATTGTGGAGGCGACAAGCGACGGGGACGGTCGCTGACTTGTTAGGCAGTCGCGAGCTGCAACGCGACGTTGGGGCGCGTCTCTTTCGGTTCCGCGGCGACATGGCGCGTGAGTTAGCGCACTACCACCCGCGCGGCGCGGCGATCATCGGCGCTTTTGTCGAGGGAATCAATGCATACGTGGACGCGGCGAATGCGGACAGCACGCTCGTGCCCGTGGAGCTGCGCATGCTGGGTGCGAAGCCGAAGCGCTGGACGGTGGAAGATGTGATCTCGCGACATCAGGGATTGTTGGGGAATCTTCCGGAGGAACTCGGCTACGGGCGTTTTGTCGCGCACTTCGGAAGTGCACTCCTGAAGAAGGTGGAGTCGTTTCAGCCTGGCCCGGGCGAGCCCGCGCTCGACCTGGATCCGTCGATCGACGGGTCGGGGCTCGATGCGCCGATTCTCGCGCTGTACGACGCGTATCGGGGACCGGTGCGCTTCGAGCCTAACGATTTGCAGACGGCGTATCGTGGGGACGCCGGGAGCGCTCGCCGTTTGTCGATGTTGCAGCGGGCGGCTGATGAGGCGCTTCGCGGTCCCGATCGCCGTGATATCGGCAGTAACAATTGGGTCGTCAGCGGGCGCCTAACGATAAGCGGGCGCGCGTTGATGGCGAACGATCCGCACCGCGCGCAATCGGCGCCCTCGCTTCGCTACTTCGTCCACCTCGTGGCGCCGGGGTGGAATGTCGTGGGCGGTGGCGAGCCGACGGTTCCTGGCGTGTCGATCGGGCATAACGAGTATGGGGCCTGGGGGCTGACGATTTTCAGCACCGACGGCGAGGATCTCTACGTCTACAAGACGAACCCTAACAATCGCCTGCAGTATCGGTATCGCGACGCCTGGGAGACGATGCGCGTCATTCGGGAGAAGATCGCGGTGAAGGGTGCGGGCGCCCAGGAGGTGACCCTCAAGTTCACGCGTCACGGACCGGTCGTCTATGAGGACAGCGCGCGCGGCATTGCGTACGCGGTGCGCGCGGCGTGGATGGAGCCTGGTGGCGCTCCGTATCTCGCGTCGCTGCGCATGGATCAAGCGCGCACGTGGGAGGAGTTCCGGGCGGCGTGCGCATACGGAAACATTCCGGGTGAGAACATGGTGTGGAGCGATGTGAAGGGAAACATCGGGTGGCAGGCGGTGGGCATTGCGCCGATTCGTCCGAAGTCGAGCGGTCTCGTACCGGTGCCGGGTGACGGACGGTTTGAATGGAGCGGATACCTCCCCATTCTGCAGAAGCCGCACGCGTTCAACCCGCCGGAGGGCTACATCGCGACGGCCAACAACAACCTAACGAGTGAGAGTTATCCCTTTCGCAATGCGATCGGGTGGGAGTGGGCCGATCCGTATCGCGCGGCGCGGATTTCCGAGGTGCTCGGCTCTGGCCGGAAACAGTCGATGATGGATATGGAGCGACTGCAGAACGATTACACGTCACTGCCGGCGCGGGCGCTGGTGCCGCTGCTTGCGGGCCTGCGCGCGCCTAACGAGGCGGCCGAACGCGCGCGGCAGGCGCTGCTGGCCTGGGATAAGGTCCTCGACAAAGAGTCGGTTGCCGCCGGGATCTACGAAGCGTGGCTGCGCCACCTGCTGCCTAACGTGAGACAAGTGATGGTGCCGGCCGAAGCGCAGGCGAGCGCCCGCGGCATTCCGATGACGCGCTACGTCGAGTGGCTGTTGGCGCCGAGTGGAGAGTTTGGCGCGTCACCAATCGCGGGGCGGGACTCGGTATTGATCCGAAGCCTCGACGAAGGCGTGAAAGAGCTGGCCGAGAAATTCGGCAGCGACATGAACGGATGGGCCTGGGGGAAGTACCACTACGTGCACCTGCGACATCCGATGAGCGCAGCACTCTCGGAAGAACAGCGCAAGCGCTTCGATGTTGGCGTGTGGCCGCGAGGAGGAGACTCGAACACGCCGGGGATGACGACATCCGCAGCAAATCAGACGGCGGGCGCGTCGTTCCGAATGATTGTGGAAGCGGGCGACTGGGACAGTGCGGTTGGAACAAATACGCCCGGACAGTCTGGAAACGTGGACGATCCGCACTATCGCGACTTGTTCGAGTTGTGGAAGGACGACAGATACTTCCCCGTCAAATACTCGCGGAGCGCAGTGGAGTCGGTGACGAGACAACGTACGTGGCTGGTGCCTGGGGCTCGTTAGGCATGGTGCGTTGACAGCTCTCGTTCACTCACGGGAGCTGTCGCCGCGCGGCTGCGCGCTCTGTGCGACACGCGGCGAGAAACCGCCGGACGGCGTTTGCCCGCGACGATACGGTCGCACCCGACGCTTCTCGACGATGGTACGCACCGCTCCCGCTTCGGGGATGATCGGATCGCCGCGGTGATTGGCGACCACCTGCGTCAGCTCTGCGCCGAAGAGCAGAATCATGGACGAGTAGTAGATCCACACGAGCATCACGGCGAGCGTGCCAGCAGCGCCGTAGGGCTCGCCCGGATTCGCACGCCCGATGTAGATGCCAAGCACCGTCTTTCCAGCGAGAAATAGCGCTGCGGTGACAATGGCGCCGAAACGCACATGTTTCCAACGCACCTGCGCGTCGGGGATCGTACGAAACATCAGCGCGAAGAGGAGCGCGATGATCGGAAGCGTGATGGCGAGGTTGACCGCCTCCAATAGAACGGGCGCGCCCACGTTAGGCAGCAACGACTCGAGCCGCGCACTAAACGCGGAAATGATCGCCGTGAGCGCGAGCGATACAAGGAGGAGGAACGCTACCCCCAGGATCATGCCGAACGAGAACAGGCGCTTCACGACAAACTGCCTGATGCCGCCCTGGTCGGGATCGGGAGCGACTTCCCACGCCTTGTTGAGTGCGCCCTGAAGCGAGAGGAAGAAGCCAGTCGCGCCAAACGCGAGCGTGATGGCTCCAATGATCGTCGGCAGGAAGCCATCGCCGCCCGGAGGCCGCGCCGTTTGCAGAAACTGGCGGATTTGCGCCCCTCCGGCAGGGCCCATGAAGGTGTCGATCTGATGCTCGAGTGTTCCGCGCACGTTGGCCGGATCGACGAAGGTGCCGAGCAGTACGAGAATCAGAATCAACAGCGGGGGAAGCGAGAACGCCGTGTAGTACGACAGCGCCGCTGCCATCGACGGACAGTCGTCGTTCATGAACTCGTTGACGGCGTCGCGAAGCGTAGCGAACACGCCTTTCGGATTGATGGCCATGCGGAGTCTCTGACGAAACGTCGTACGTCATGCAGTCGTTAGGCGCCGACAATCGTGACCGGTGCGGCGATCAGGCGCGAAGGGTGCAGGGGAGGTGCCACGCGGTATTTGGCGGGGTGATACTGAAGGGGGGATGGGAAGATCATCCCGCTGACAAATGGTGCGGCTGCAAGAGCAACCCTAACGTTTGCACCGGATGCTGCTGCGCGGCGACGCGAGAGTCTGAGAAGCGCAACGCCAAAGAAGCGCGTCCTGCGGTAAGACGCTTCAGTACCTCACGCGACGCCACACGGGATGTCGTCGCCACGTTCCCCAATTCGTTAGGTGCGAGGAGAACACGCCATGCTCGAAACCATTGCGGTAATTCTGATCGTACTGTGGCTGCTTGGGATGGTCTCGTCGTACACAGTCGGTGGCTTCATCCACATCTTACTTGTCGTCGCGATCATTCTCGTGCTGCTGCGCGTTGTTCGCGGTCGGTCGGTAGTGTAGGAACGGGCAAGCCAGCGTACGGCGCGCCGTGCATCTTTGGCGCGCGACATGACGATTGATCACATGAATCGAAGGGCGACCGGAGACGGCCGCCCTTCGTGTGCCGACTGCGGCGCGCGACAGGCTTGGCCCCTGCTCAAGAGATCGTTAGGCGATCTCGAGTGTGTCGAATATCGAGTCGCGTTAGGCACCGATGGACTTCGCAACGCGCTCTCCATGGGTTCGCCACTTCGTCCAATGCACGAGAGCGTCATGGCCGCGAATCTGTCGGCGCGTGGCGAGGATTCGCTGCGTCGTGTGCCTGCGCGCGTTGGTTAAAGGGCATAGTCTTTGCCCTTCCGAGTTGCATGACTCACGAATCTCGCCGGGTTGAGCAAGGGAAGAGCGACCTCGTCGATCACGACGCTGCAGTGCGTGTCGCCGCCGTCGCGAACAGAAACCCGATCATCGTTCACAGCCATTTGCGCTGGGATTCTGCCTGGCAACGGCCGCAGCAGATACTTTCCAGGCTTAGTGCCACTCGGCGCATTCTGTTCGTCGAAGATCCGATGTGGCTCGACGACTCCGCGCGGCCGTCGCTGCATGTCGGACAGGCGATACCAAACGTCTATCGAGCGATTCCACGATTGCCGTCGTCCATGCGAGACGGTGGACCGGAATCCGACATCGCAGTGCGCTCGATGCTCAAACAGCTGATCGGCGAAGGAGAACTCGCCGGAGCATTTCATCAGCCAATTCAGTGGTTTTATACACCCATGGCGGCCCCGGCGATGCTGGACGCGTTTCGCGAACGGGCCGTGGTCTACGACTGCATGGACGAGCTGTCGGAGTCTCGCGTTGCACCTGCGCAACTCGTCCTCCGCGAGCGCTATCTCCTGTCGCGTGCGGATGTGGTGTTCACCGCGGGACGCCGCTTGTTCGAAGCGAAGTCGCGGCACCACGACGACGTGCATTACTTCGGTTGCGGCGTGGAAGTCGAGCATTTTGCCCAGGCGCGCGAAGCGGCAGCGCCGATCGCCAGGGAAATCGCCGCTCTCCCCGGGCACGTGCTCGGCTACATCGGTGCGATCGACGAACGCTTGGACTACGAGCTGATTGCCAAGCTGGCGCGGGCGTTACCGCACATGTCGATCGCGATGGTCGGGCCGGTCGTCAAGGGTTCGCCTGACGAACTCCCGCAGGCGCCTAACGTGTACTGGCTCGGACCGCGCGCATACGAAGATCTTCCTACGATCATCAAGGGATTTGATGTGTGCCTGATGCCGTTCGCCCTGAACGAAGCGACCGAATACATCGATCCAACGAAGACGTTGGAATACATGGCTGCAGGGCGTCCGATTGTATCTACGCCGATCGCAGACGTCGTGTCGCACTTCGGATCGTTCGTCACTATCGGCGCCGATGCGGAGTCGTTCATTGCCGCCGCTGCGCGGAATGTGGCCTCGCCCGACGTGGCACAGGTGCAGCGCGCCACCGAACGGGCGACCCAATCGTCGTGGAGTCATATCGTCGACGAGATGACGTCTCACGTTGATCGGGTGATCGACGCGCGCTCTGGTGGCGCGCGCATCCGTCGCGCCGCGATGACGAATGCGACGAAGCATGCTGCGGCAACAGCCGCTTCCGAGGTGCTCGCTGCCGCCGGCGCGGTAATCGAGAGCGATGCAGCGTACGAAGACCGGCCAGAAAAGCTCTCGCTCAAGCGATGATCGATGCGGGGCCAATCCGAGGCGCCGCTCTGGCGTCGGCTCATCTTCATTCCACGGACGTTGAATGGTGGCCTGCTTTGAAGAGCACAATCAATCGCGTTGGACGACGCCGTGGTGGGGCGTATGCAGCCGGGTGGGATTGATCACGTCGTCGATATGGCGGTGTCGGTCGAGCCGGGCGTACCAACGAGCCGAATGCCTAACGAGCCAGAGTCACCGATGCCTGCCGACATGGAGACTCGATCGCCGGAGCGTCTCTTGACATCAGGTGCTCGCCCTCTGCTGTTGGTGGGGAGCGAGGGGACGTTGGGGCGCGAGATCGCCCGCAAGTGCGCCGAGCGAAATTTGCGGCTGGTCGCGCTTTCGCGCCGAGCGCTCGACATCACAGATGCGCGGTACGTCGCGGAGGTTCTCGACGATATCAGGCCGTGGGCCGTGATCAATGCCGCCGGCTTCGTGCGCGTCGACGACGCGGAGCGAGAGCGCGAGACCTGCCGGTGGGTCAACACGATTGGTCCAGCGGTGCTGGCTGACCGCTGCCTAACGAGAAGAACCAAACTGGTGACGTTCTCTTCGGACCTGGTGTTTGACGGTTCGAAGACGTCGCCCTATGTCGAGTCCGACGCACCCGCTCCGCTCAATACTTACGGGCGTTCGAAAAGTGAAGCGGAGCGACTGGTGTGTGACTTGTTGCCGAGCGCGCTCGTTGTGCGAACCAGTGCGTTCTTTGGCGATCACGACGAGCACAACTTTCTCACGCGCACGCTTGCGGCCTTGTCGAACGGCAAGCGGGTGCGGGTTGCGAATGATCTGGTGATTACGGCGACGTACCTCCCGCAGCTCGTCGACGCCACGCTCGACCTCGTCAGCGATGACGTGAGCGGGATCTGGCATCTCGCAAATGAAGGCGAAGTCACGTGGGCCGAGCTGGCGGTGTTGGCCGCCGCGTTAGGCAACGTATCCACCGCGCGCCTGGTCGCGGTTCCGCATGCCGAGTTGGGTCATCTCGCGCTGCGGCCACGGCGCTCGTCACTGGCCAGCGAGCGCGGTCGTTTGATGCCGTCGCTGGCGAGTGCAGTGGAGCGATGGGTTCGCGGACGCCCATGGCAGAAGCTCGAGCGACGAGGCACGCGACCGGCGAGCGATGAGGACGTCGTTTCGCTTTCAGCCGATGACGCGATCGCCGTCGCGCCTAACGTCAAAGCCTGAGCGCGTCGTTCGAAGGCAGCGATCGTCGTTAGGCGCCGGTCGTGTAGAGTTGAACCCGGGACGCATGCGCCCCGCGCAGGCGGAAGCTACACGCTTCGGCCACTTGCACCGCCGCCACTCCCTCGGCGTGGTATGTCACGTTCGCCTCCGACACTATCGCGTTTCCTTCTGCGGTGACGGCAATGACGCGATGTGTGCTCCTCCCCGACGCCGCGTGCTGCCGTTCAAGCCACTCTTGTACAGCAACGCGTCCGCTGAGTTGCAGATCCGCGCCAACCTGGAAAAGGACGTCGTCGGCCAGGTGCGCGTTGACGAAGGCGCGGAATTTCCCCGCGTCCAGAAGGTCATATGCGTGCTGGATCCACTGCATGGCTCGCTCGTGCGGCGCTTCGCCCTGCGCGCGCCATCCTTCGATCTCGTGGTCACTGACATTCGCCGATGAGGTTGTACCGGTGACCGGTGTCCATGCCGGCGGATCGCTTGCCGGAAAGGAATCCCTCGATGATTGGTCCACGATGCGAGATGTCTCGGCGAGCGACGTCTTCGGGGGTTCGGCCGCGTTTGGCGATTGTGCGGCGTTTGGGGGATGGAGGCGGACTGATTCAGACATATGCGCTCGAAAGAAGGAGGTGTGGGCGGCTCGTTAGGTTATACGGATATGCTGGTACACGAGTGGCATTGGTGGCAACCTTCGTGCTTGGGCTGCGAGCCTAACGAGTTTGTGCACAGCGGGACGGCGTGTGTCGGCGTGCGCGGCACGGCGCTTGAGACTTCTCCCGAACGTCGGACAAATCAACCAAGGTCTTCGGCGGGAGGAGCTCGACATGGCGCGCACGACGGTGAGCAGGAAATCACGTACTGAGGAGAGGGCACCCAAGCCGCCGTTTCCGCGACAGCATCAGCGGCGACCGGGAGATGAGCGGAAGATGCGGCCGCGTCCGAAGTACCAAGGCGAGCGATATTCCGCTGCGGGCAAACTCTGCGACCGGGTCGCCCTCATTACAGGTGGGGATTCGGGGATTGGACGGGCGGTTGCCGTGCTCTACGCGCGCGAAGGAGCGGACGTGGCGATCGTGCACCTCCCGGAGGAGGAAGGCGACGCGGCCGAGACCCGGGGGGCGGTTGAAGCGGAAGGGCGTCGATGCCTGACGATTGCTGGCGACGTGCGGAAGTCTGCCTTCTGCAAGCGAGCGGTAGAGCGAACGGTGCGCGAACTTGGCGGGCTGCACATTCTCGTCAACAACGCCGCGTACCAGCAGCATCAGAAATCGTTAGGCGATATTACCGATGAGCAGCTGGAGCGCACCTTTCACACGAACATCCTCGGCTATTTCTACATGGCGCGCGCGGTGCTTCCGCACTTTCGGCGCGGTGCGGTCATCATCAACACGGGCTCGATCACCGGGTTGGAGGGGAGCAAGGAGTTACTGGACTACTCGGCCACGAAAGGGGCAATTCACGCCTTCACGAAGGCGCTCGCGCAGAATCTCATTGACCGCGGCATACGCGTGAACTGCGTGAGTCCCGGTCCGGTATGGACGCCGCTGAATGTGGTGGACAAACCGGCCCACAAGGCGGCCAGGCATGGCGCGGAGACTCCGATGAAGCGGCCGGCGCAGCCCGAGGAGGTCGCGCCGGCGTATGTCTTTTTCGCGAGCAGTGGCGATTCGAGTTACATCACGGGCGAAGTGCTGACGTTACTCGGTGGAGAGACGACAGCGGGGTAGTGCAACCTGTGCGCTGGTGCATCCTAAAGCACTACAGCAAATGAAAATGACGGAAGAGTCGATGTGCACTCTTCCGCCAGTTTCATCGCTGAAGGGGGAGACAGCGATTTCGCGTGCGAGTCGTTGGGCGTTCTCGATACGCGCTCAGTTGCTGGCGATCGATCGCTGAAGCGTGCGCGCCTTCTCGAGGTGTTCGCTGACCTTGCTGGTGAAGTCCGCGACGTGTGCCTTCAGTGTGGCGTTGTTCACGTTGGAACCATACTGGCGGAGTAGCGTGAGCACCTGTTGGTGATCGTCGATCTGGCCCTGGGCATATGCCTTGTCGAATTCGGCGCCACTGAGGCCGCGCAACGTTTCCATCGAGCGCTGGTGCGCCGACTCTAACTGCGCAATGGCGGCGTCGATCCCTTGTCCGCTGGGCGTGGTTGACATCGAGGTCGAATCCTTCTTCGTCGTGTCGGTTGACGTACGCGACATCGAGCTATCCATGTGCATGGTTGCACTCTTGGCGAGCGGATCGACCACCGTCGCGGACGCGGAGTGATCGTCGACCATCTGCTGCGCAAAGGTGCGGATGTCGTTGTTCTGTGTTTTGCTCATCACGAGGCGCGCTTCTTCGATTTCGGCGCGATCGATGGTCGAGATGAGGCGCGCGACGGAGGCGTCAGCGGCACTTGCCATGCCGAGTGAGACTTCGCCGGCGGCGGTGGAGCGTGTCGTGTCGGTTCGCGCGACGCTCGTGTCGGTTTTGATGGCGGTGTCGGTTCTGACAGCCATGGTGTCGCGACGAGTGGTATCGGTGCGTGTGGTGGTGGCGACGGTCGAGTCACTGCGTACGGCTGTGGCAGCCGTGGCGGAATCTGAGATTCCAACTTCATTTGTGCGTGCGCGAGCGCAGGCCATCGCGACTGCCGCGAGCGTCAGTGCGGCGAGCCGTTGTGTTCTGCTATCCATCATACGACCTCCGAAGTGGCAAAGAGTTGTCCACCGTGTGGTGACACCAGGGAGGATGGTAAGGCAAAGGGCGTGCACGCGCATGGCCACAGCTCACACATGCGGGGCTGCATTGCGTAGTTGGAGTACTGGCGATGCGAACGCGGCCACGGTCGCGTGGTACTCGAGAGATAGCCCGGTACTGGCCGGCGACTCCCCTGGCACCAACACGAGCAGCTGCAATAGACAGTTAGTGGCGTGTCGCACACTCGCCCCGTGATACGCTGCCCGGAATCGGCAAGTGCCCGGTGTCGGGCGAGTCGCTGCGGCGGCAGCGGGAAGGGAGATGTCGTCGTGGTCTGGCGCGGTGCGTGACACGTTAGGCGCCGGCGACCGCGCGCGCATGGACTACGGACTGGCAGGAATGTCAGGGTGTTGATCGTCGAAGTGGCAGCGATGACGCTCGTGGCTGCCTAACGAGCACGTGGCGGCGTCGTCAGCCGAGGCCGATGGCGCCCGGCGCTCGGCGGAGCGGAGGGGGAGGGGAAGGGGGACCGAATCGGTACGACGAAAAACAGCGCGCCCCGCTCATATTCGCGAGGCGCACCGAGAGTTCGATCGTGTTCGGTCTCTCGTTAGGTGTTGCCTGACGAGCCACCGGCCGTGGAGGTTGAGTCGCGACCCCCGGCGCCAGTATGGGCGCTGGTGGAGCCTGACGCCGCGCTCCCCGTCGTCGGTCCGCGCATGCGCGACCTGCTCTCTGAGGAAACGTCTGTGGGGGCGCGCCCCTCGCGTTCTGGAGGGCGCGAGACGTCGCGATCACCAGCCGAGGTCCAGGAGTCGTGGCTCCTGGTGCGGTCACCACCGCCGCGCGAAACGCGGATCTGGTTCTGCACATCCGTTACTCCGTACACCTGTTCAGCGGCATCCTCGGCCATTCGCTTGGCGTAACGGTCATCGACCGTGCCCGACAGTGTCACCTCGCCTTGTTCGACTTTCACTTCGATGTCGGAGGCGTCGACGTGTGGGTGTCGAGAGAGTTGTTCGTTGATGTCTTCCTTGATGCGATCGTCGGAACGCTTCCAACCTTTAGGGCCTCGCCCTTGGTGCGGTCCCGGTTGGCGCGAGGGGTCTGAATACCACCCTCGGCCGTACTGTCCCTGGGACTCAGGCCACGCTTGCGAGCGGTACCCTTCTCCCGAGTTGAGGTGGCGGTAGTCGTTTCGTGAATCGCCTCCGCGCTCATCAGACCACTGCCACTCGCCACCGGCAGAATTGCCACGATACTCGGCGTTCCGAAACCCTCGAGGTGAGTCATCCCTATAGTAAGCGGAATGGCCACCTGTGTATGCGCCGTAGCCGCCTTGTCCGCCAGTGTATCGCGAATCGGCACCTCCCCAAATGGACCCTGGCTCCCCCTGCCGTTCTCGATCGTATGGATTGCTGAAGCTCTCGCCGCCGTCACGCGAGTCGGGATACTGTGGCGGCGAATAACGTTGATACGGATCATCGCGTTCGCCTAACGAGCGCTGGGATTCGCCAGAGCCGCGCGGCCCAAAGCCACGACGCCCGTATCCTGACTGCCCAAACTGCGGATTGCCATCTTCCCGTCTTCCAGCCCCGCCGCCGCCGGAGCGTGACTGATTGCCATAGATCGGATTCCACTGCGGTCCCTGATAGCCGGGGTCGCGCCCGTAGCCTCGATCCTCGCTCCGCGATTGCCATTGTTGATCATTCGGATCGTTGTCCCGATCGCGACGATCGCGACGATCGCCGCTGCGACCGCCGCGCCGATTTCGATCGTCGTCTCGCCCGTAATCGTCCGACCACATGCGTTGTCCTCCAGCGTGAATGCTCTCTCGCGCCCTACTTGGTCCTGGCGATCGGAGGAGGTTCAAGATGCATACCGTCAGTTGCGCTTGCGCACGCTCCCGGTGTGATATGCCTAACAAGTTGCGAACTCGTTAGGGTGCGGTTGCGGGTAGCGACGGCGAACAGGCGGGGAAAGACATCGAAGGCGCTGCGCTCGGTGCCTAACGGGCTCGAGTATGCAAGCGCGGTATCAGCTGCAATTCTCGCGAAGCGCTGGTGCGGTGGCGCACACAAGCCCCTGGATGCGAGCGGCAGCTACTCCCGAAGATGAATTGTCGGATCGGGCGCAGAACCTTTTCTTCGGAGTAGAGCGATACGGCGTTGCACATGCGGCACCCGACGGTCCGCACACCGCGTCGGATCGCTCTGAAGTCCCTCTCTCGCGTCGTTGAGCGTCCGTCACACGCACTGGCTGCCGCCCGTCGTGATCAGACCTTTCGCACGTGTTGGCGGCAGCGGAGATCCCCATGCGGCACCTGGCAATCATCAGCGAACACGCTTCGCCCCTCACTGCAAGCGGCGACCCACAAGGTGGCCGGCAGAATGAGTACGTCGCACAGATCGCCGAGCGAGCGGTCACTCACGGGTTCGCCGTCGACGTCTTCACGCGGCGCGATGATCCGAATATTCCAGAGATGATTCCGTGGCGTCCTGGTGTACGTGTTGTGCACCTGGACGCTGGACCTGCACGAACCATCGATCGAGACGAGCTCCTCCCGCACATGGGTGACTTCGCTGAGCGCTTTCTTGAGTTTGTGCGCCGCGAACAGACCCAGTATTCCATCCTCCATGCCAACTATTGGATGTCGGGGTACGTCGCGGCGATCGTGAAGCGCGCCCTCGGGATTCCGTTTGTCATCACGTTTCATGCCTTGGGAAAGGTTCGTCGAACGCATGCGGCTCCCAGTGAGAATTTCCCCACCGCGCGTCCGATTATCGAAGAGCGTGTCATTCAGGAGGCAGACGCGATTCTCGCCTCGTGTCCGGATGACGAACACGACCTCTGCACGCTGTACGATGCCCCGTCGTCTCGCGTGAGCATGATTCCGATCGGCGTGGACCTGGAGCGCTTTCACGCGATGCCGAAGTCGTGCGCCCGCGCGGCCCTCGACCTTCCCGCGAACGGCGACATCCTGCTGAGCGTGGGACGAATCGTTCCGCAGCGCGGGTTCGACGACGTGATCCGCGCGTTAGGCAACATGAAGCGCCGGCACACCATGACGCCGAGGCTGATCATCGCCGGTGAGGCGCCGCGCCCCACCGACGACTTCGGCGGCGACGAGGTCGCGCGACTGCGCCACGTTGCGCGCGAGGAGGGGGTGGAAGAGCAGATCAGCTTCGTCGGCTGCTGCTCGCCCGAAGACCTGTGTTCGTACTACAGCGCCGCCGACCTCTATCTGACGGCGCCTCGCTACGAGCCATTCGGTCTCACGGTTCTCGAGGCGATGGCCTGCGGCACGCCGGTGGTTGGCACACGCGTTGGTGGGCTCAAATACTCGGTGCAACACGGGCACACGGGGCTCCTGGTCCCGCCGCAGGATCCAGCCGCGTTAGGCGATGTCACCGCACGGCTCCTCCGGTCGCCCGACGAGCGATCGATCCTCAGCCGTCAGGCGCAAGCCCGCGCGCGCACGGCGTTCTCATGGACCGACGTCGTCTCGCGCGTTACGCGGGTTTACGAGGACGTGATGGAGCGCGCGGAAAGGTCCACACAAGTGCCCGCTGGTGCACCGGTCCTCCGCATCCGCCCGCACGCTCCCGCTCCCGAGTATCAAGAGCGAGCCACGGCCTGATGGAATGGCGAGGCGATGCGGCGCATGTCCCGCATCGCCTAACGGGCTGGCTTCATCCCGTCGCTTCCGGCACAGCAGACGTCCCAGCGACCGGCGCATCGCCCAGCGTCGAGCGTCCGCGCTCGATCTCTGCCAAGGGCGCGATCGCCGGTCCGTGCAGGACGGGTCCGTCGGCTGCAAAGCGAGACCCGTGACAGGGACAATCCCAGGAGTGTTCGGTGGAGTTCCACTCCACGACGCATCCTAAGTGCGGGCAGAAGGCGGAGCGCTCGACAAATGTGCCGTCGTGCGCGTGATAGACGGCGATCTTCGAAACTCCGTCGCGCAGCACTGCGCCACTCCCGAGCGGGATATCGCGGCGGGCAATCCCATCGCCCGGCGTGACGAGTGCGCCGTACTGCGCCGCGACGTTGAGATTTTCTCGCGCGTAGGTAGCCGCGGCGCGAAGCGTTCGGCGTGATGGGTCGTACAGTGTCTCCCACGGCGAGGCGCCCGAAACGATGAGATCCGCGATGAGGCGGGCGCCTAACGTGGCGTGCGTGTAGCCCTGCCCGCTGTCGCCTGTCATGACGTACATGTTGTCATCGCCCGGATTCTTCCCGAGAAAGGCGAGCGCATCGACCGGCTCCATGACTTGCCCCGACCAGCGAAACCGCACCTCTCGCATCCACGGAAATCGTTCGCGCCCCCACGCCTCGAGCTGCGTAAAGCGGGCGTCGCCGTCATCAGCCTGTCCGGTCTTGTGGTCCTCTCCACCGATGATGATGTACTCGTCAGCTGCAGCGCGCGGCGAAAAGAGGCGCACGTAGTGATACGGGTCGCCATCATCCCAGTAGAGTGCGCGTGGAACCGAGTCGCGCGGAATGACGGCCGCAATAACGTACGTGCGATAGGCGGCCTGCTTCGTATGAATCGTGAACCGATCGTTCACCGGTGTGTTGGTCGCGATGATCACATGGCGCGCGACGACATCATGTCCCTCCTCGGTACCGATGCGCCAATCGTCGTCGCGGCGTTCAAACTCAATCGCGTGTGCGCGCGCCAGCGAGCCGCGATGTTCCTGAACCGCGCGTGCGAGCCCGTGGAGATATCGAAGCGGATGAAATTGCCCTTGCCGCGGAAAGCGAAGTGCAGGTCCCGTATCAAAAACCAGGGGCGCGCGCGCCACGCGCTCGACCTCCCCGAGGCCCGCGCGCACAGCGGCCTTCTGTTCGTCATCCAGAGCGGTCGCGTTGCCTCCGCGAGCGGCGAAGAGGTAACCATCGAGCCGTTCGAAGTCGCAATCGATGCCTTGGCTCTCGACGATGCGCCCTATAATCTCGATCGCAGCGGTATGGCTTTGCGCGGCGAGTTGTGCACCACGCGCGCCGTGTAGTCGCTCGAGCGTCGCGTATCGATCGTCGAGCGCATTGCTGAGATGCGCCGTGGTTCGCATCGACTCGCCGCCGCGCCCATCGTCCAGCACAATCACGCGTCGTCCGGCAGCTGCAAGCATGTAGGCGACGGTGAGTCCGCTCACCCCTCCGCCAACGATGCAGACGTCCGCGCCGGTGCTCGCCTCAAGGCTGGGGAAGGAGAGCGTCTTTTCGTCAGCGAGCCACACGGGAACCGTTTCACCGACGCGAGTCGCGAGTTGCAGCGGCGTGGGAGGCGTTGGATCGGATGAATACCTCATGCGCTATTCCCTTTGAAAGAAGGCGGGTCGTGACGCAGAGCGGCACGAAGCCGAAGCTCCGTGCCGCTCGTCACGCACTCCGCTCGAGAGCGTGATGCGCGATCGCTACTTCTTGACCGGGGACATGTCATGCACCGCGTCTTCGAAGCTGATGACGTCGTAGGCACCCTTCTTTCCCGTGACGACGACCGTGTACAGCTTCCCTGCCTGCAGTGAACTGATGTTACGCACTGAGGCTAACGACGCTTTGCCATCCTCTCGGCGCACTTGCAGCTGGCTCTTGCTGATGGGGTTGATCCCCTTGTAGCCGGCTTCGTTTCCGAAGTTCACGTTGTCGAACACCGGGTCGGTCTGCCCGCCGATGGCGAGATCGAGCTCACCCGCTTTTGGCGCGGCATTGACGAAGCGCAACTGCGCCTTGGACGAATCCGGATCCATCTCGTCGCGGACAACCTTCATGCTCAGCCGATGGTCGCCTGTACTGTTGGCATCCTCGTTAGGCATGATGAAGATCGTGTAGCGATTGCCGTCGGACATCGCCTCGTTGTTGCTGGCGAGGTCGGTGGTATCGTTGCCTGCCACGACGCGGAAACGAACCATGTTGCCGCGCACTTCCTGATATGGGGTGACTTTCTTGTAGGCCACATCGGAAAACGGGGACTCGTCACCCGCACGAATCGTCAATGAACCACTCCCGGGCGCAGCATTGACTACGCGTACGAGCGAAACGCCGTTCGCATTCGCCGCCGAATCCGTCGGCGAAGCAACGGTTCCTGCGTCGGACTTGGTGACTACGTTTTCGTCCTTCTTGCTGCTGCAGGCCACGGAGACCGTGAGTGCAGCGAGCGCGATCATCGGGAAGTGTCTCATGTCGTCCTCGGTGTCGTACGGGAGTTCGTGAAGGGGAATGAACGGGTCCCACGGTTGCGTGGCGTGTTGCTTCGCCCACGTTGGCTCATGCATGCCGCGCGCCAGCCTAACGATTACCGCTCCGCCCGCCGCTGCTGTCGCCAGCGCCCGCCCCGCCTAACGTGCCGGAGCCGGCGTCGCCCTGGTCTCCGGAACGACCGGGCGGCGATCGCTGTCCACCTTGATCGCCACGCCCTCCCTGGCCTTGTTGTCCTTCATCTCGACCTTGGTCGCCTTGACGCTCACGTTGCATCTGATCCGGGTCGCGCGAGCGATCGGTCATGTGTTCCTTCGAGCGGTCGGCGGGGTTGTTCCGGCGGTCTGCCATTTTTTCCTCTCCCAGCAGGAGGTTCGCGTGTGTCGTACGGTGCACCTGCCTTGGGCTGGCTGGTGTCGTGCCGAGTGGAGCGAGATATCGCCTTCTCCACGTCGTTTCCCCAATGATGGGGTGCAGGTCCACCGCGACGACCAACCAAACTTGTGCGCGACCGGCCGCGGGCGACATTCCGCGATGGTGGTGTCTT
This sequence comes from Gemmatimonadaceae bacterium, assembly GCA_044224185.1. Taxonomy (GTDB): domain Bacteria; phylum Gemmatimonadota; class Gemmatimonadetes; order Gemmatimonadales; family Gemmatimonadaceae; genus SCN-70-22. Next base: position 29,941 of record JBGAKW010000016.1, read on the forward strand.
CGCATTCGCCTAACGCTGCAGCGCTCGTTAGGCCCACGCCGAAGCAGGCAAGGCCGTAGAAAAAGGTGAGGCGCGCACGTGGCGCGCCTCACGACTACGACACAAGCGCGCAATCAACTCGCGCGGACAATACCACGCTTGAGTGCAACGGACGCTGCCTGCGCACGGTCGCGCGCGCCGAACTTTGCCAGAATCGCCTTCACGTGCGCTTTCACCGTTCCCTCGGTGATGTTGAGGCGATTCGCGATCTCCTGGTTTGACAGCCCATCCACGATGAGTCGCAGCGTGTCGACCTGACGCGGTGTCAACTGCGGATTGGCCATGTGTTCGGCGAGTTTGGCGGCGATCGCCGGGGGGATACGCCGCTCACCAGCATGCACGGCGCGGATCGTGTTGACGAGTTCGCCGAGTCCGACCTGTTTCAGGAGGTAGCTGGAAGCGCCCGCTTTGAGCCCACGATAGATGTCCTCGTCGGTATCATACGAGGTCAGCATGATGATCCGAGCTTCGGGATTCTCGTCGCGGAGCCATCCGATAACCGTGACGCCGTCGGTGGGGACCATCCGCAGGTCAACGAGGGTGACGTCGGGGCGCTGCTCGCGGAAGAGCCGTAGCGCCTCTTCCCCAGTTTCCGCCTTCCCAACCACTTCCATCGTCGGGTCTCGACCGAGTAACTCGGCGAGCCCCTCGCGAACAAGCTCGTGATCATCGAGAATCAGGACGCGAATCGGGAGAGTTGCCGGTGCCGTCATGGAGTCCTCAGAGAATTGTATTTCTTCGAGTCGCGGCAATATATGAGTGCGCTCTTTGGTGCTCGCAAGAGACGGAACGCACTGTTCGCGAAGTCTCTCGCGCGCAGTCCCCTAACGATCTAGAGCGACATTGTACCATCGGGTAATTGTGGCGACCTGCGCCGCACCTTCACTTGTTCACCTCGTCGGCGTTTCCAGAGCCGCAATCGAAACGACATGCCACTGACGGCCTCTGAGATGTCCCGCCTTTCTCCGCGACTTCTGTTTTTCTGCGATTTCTTGCAGCGCGCGGGGACTCTCCTCTCCAACTCGCTCGACTATCATCGGACGCTGCCCGAGCTCGGGCCACTGGTCGTCCCGATGTTCGCCGATTGGTGCGCCATCGATCTGGGCACAAAGGGCGGCCCGATGGAACGCGTCCTCTTGTATCAGGAGGATGCTCGGCACGAAGACGCCGCGCTTGCATTGCGCGCCGAATTCGCACCCGATGGTGTGAACGCACATCCCGTAATGCGCGTGATGGACACGGGTCACTCGGAGCTCGTGCGCGAAATCGACGAGCAGTGGATGGCCGATCGGTCGCGCAACGAGCGACACCTCAGCATTCTCCGTGACGTCGTACCTCGCTCTGCGATGTTGTTGCCGTTGATGGCCGACGGGCAGATGATCGGGGTGTTGTCGATGTTCGTGACGCAAGTTGATCGCCCTCTCTTTGACGAGAGCGATCTGCACGTTGGTGAGTTGTTGGCGTCGCTCGTTGCATGCGCGATTCGAAACGCGCGCTACACGACGGAGCTGCAGGCGGAGCTCCACGAGCGTCGCGTGCTCGAGCTGCGATTGCAGGACGTGATCAAGGCACAGGATTCACGCGTCGAAGAGCTGCGCACCGTGATGGAGACGGTGCCGGCTGGTGTGCTCATCGCCAGCGACCCCGAATGCACCCGCATCATCGGGAATGCGGAAGCGCACCGGCAGTGGCGCGCCGAAGGAAACGCGAAGTCACTCTCGCCGATCGGTGCGGACGGGTCGCGACTCTCGCACTGCGTCATTCGCCGCAACGGGCAGATTGTTGCAGCTGACGACTTGCCGATGCAGCGTGCCGCCAAACTCGGGATTGCCACGCGCGACGAGGAACAGGAGCTCGTCTTTGACGACGGCTCGCACCGTTGGCTCGCCGTGAGTGCGACGCCGCTTCTTGACGCGGAAGGAAAGCCACGTGGGGCCGTGGGCGCGGCACTCGACATCACGCGTACCAAGCAGATCGAGGCCGATCTCCTCGAACGACAGGAAGAACTGGAAGACGAAGTGCACGAGCGCACGCGCGCCATGATCGAGACGCATCAGCGCCTGCGTGAAATGGAACGCATGGCGACGATTGGTACGCTCTCCGCGGGACTTGGGCACGACATGGGGAATCTCCTCCTCCCCCTGCGCCTGCGTCTTGATTCACTGAACAGCATGACGCTTCCCGATCCCGCGCCGAGCGATCTCGCGGCGATCGCGACGGTGCTGGAGTATTTGCAGCGTCTGGCGTCTGGGTTGCGTTCGTTGGCCGTTGATCCACATAAGCCAGACCGCTCGTCACATGTGGAGACGAAGTTGCGCACGTGGTGGGCGGACGTGCACAACCTCATGCGCAACGCCGTTCCCCCAGGCGTGACGCTCGGGGCGAAGATTCCCGCGCGGCTCCCGGTGCTTCGCATCTCGTCGGCCGCGTTGACGCAGGCGGTGATGAACATCGTGCAGAACGGTGGCCACGCGCTGCGCAATCGCCCCGATGCTCGCATCGACGTGCGGGCGGAACTCGTGCCTAACAAGAGCGAAGTCCGACTCATCATCAGCGACAACGGCCCGGGAATGGACGAGCAGGCTCGCAAGCACTGCTTCGAACCGTTCTTTTCGACCAAGAAGCGGCAGATCTCGACTGGACTGGGTCTTGCCGTCGTTAGGGCTATCATCACCGGCGCAGGTGGACAGGTGGCCGTCGAGTCGAGTCCGGGCGAAGGGGCATCGTTCATACTGACGATACCGGTGAGTCGGCGGACACCTGAGGAGTCCCTGCAATCCATCCCTAGTCGGCGAGCGCTCGTGACCGTTGTCGATCCACGGCAGCGCGCCCTGGTGGCGAGTGTGCTCAAGCACGATGGCTACTCGGTAAAGCACGGGGAACACGATGTGGAGGGGTCCTGCGACTTGTGGGTGACAGATGCGGCGTCTCCACGTTCGTCGACGGACCTTCTCAGCTTCGTGGGCGCGGGGAGTGGACGCGTGGCACTCATCATGAACGTGGCGGCGACGCCGGTCTCGCATCCGCGTATTCGCGCGGTGCCCACGGCGAGCGATGTAAATGGACTGCGCGCAGTGCTGAACAGCGTGCGAGCGGGGGGGGACTCAAATGGCGACGACGCGCAAGTGGACTGACGCTTCACGCGACGCGGCGTCGATTGTGTGCATCGACGACAACCCGCTCGTGAAGGAAGCCATCGCGCGGCGCATCGCGATGGAGAAGGACTTCCGGTGGGCGGGAGCACTGGGCGAACGCGATGAAATCATCGAACGCCTCCTCGAATTGTCGCCCGACCTGGTCTTGCTCGATATCGACATGCCCGGCGTCGACGCTTTCGCGCTTGTGAAGACCATCGGCGAGCGTCTGCCGAATGCGCGTGTCGTGATGTTTACCGGCTATTCACATCCGGAATATCTCGAGCAAGCCCTCGCCAACGGGGCATGGGGTTATCTGTCCAAGAGTGAGTCGCCGCAATCGCTGCTGGACGCGCTGCGACGGGTCATCCGTGGCGAAGTTGTCTGTGGCGACGACGTAAGCTGAGGCCGCGTTCTCTAACGAGAGAACGCTCGGGCCGGGAAGCGCATTCATCACAAACGGCCGGTTGCGCGTAAGACCGGCAGGCTCCACTGTCCCAAGCGCCGGATGCTCCGGCGCCTTCTCGCGCTCCCCCCCGGAGGATTTCGATGGTGTATACGCCGCGATCCCTGCGTTTCCTGTTGCCGTCGTTACTGGTAATTGGAAGCGCGCTGGTTTCGCTCCCCTCGGCCGCAATTGCCCAGGGTCAACGGAACGACGAAGAGTACACGAAGAAGATCAAGGAATACCTCCGCGATGATCGCATCACGACGGAGTTGGTCGACCATCTACCCGCGAGTGCGACTGTTCCAACGCCGCTCAAGTTTCACGGTCGTATTGTCGGCACACCGGGCGAGTTGACGTACGCGAAGGACATCCAGCGTTACTTCGAAGCGCTCGCGAAATCTTCGCCGCGCGTGAAGACGTGGACGATCGGCAAGTCTGAAGAAGGGCGCGACATGATTGTCCTCGCTGTCGCGGACGAAGCAACGATCAAGAATCTCGACAAGTACAAAGCGACGCTCGCCGAGCTGACGGATCCGCGCAAAACGTCAGACGATCGCGCCAAGGCCCTGATCGCGAGCGCGAAGCCGATCTACTGGGTCACGAGCGGGATGCACTCGCCGGAAACAGGTGGACCGGAGATGCTGCAGGAGCTGGCGTATCGTCTCGCGGTCGAAGAGACGCCGTTCATCCAAAAGATCCGCAACAACGTGATCACCTTCATCACGCCCGTCATCGAAGTCGATGGGCGCGAAAAACAGGTGGACACGTACTACTTCAACAAGAAGCTCCCGACAGGTGCACAGCGTCTCCCGCTGATGTACTGGGGGAAGTACGTCGCGCACGATAACAATCGCGACAACATCGGGCAGTTTCTCAATCTTTCGAAGAACGTCAACAAGTTCTCGCTCGAGTGGCATCCGATCATCATGCATGACCTGCATGAAGCGCAGAGCTATCTCTACGCGTCGACGGGGACCGGGCCGTACAACGAAGCGCTCGATCCGATCACCATCGACGAATGGTGGCTGCTCGCCAAGACCGAAGTCATGGAAATGACTAAACGTGGTGTGCCGGGTGTGTGGACCTATGGCTTCTACGATGGGTGGGTGCCTAACTACATGTTCTTCGCCGCACACGGTCACAACGCGACGGGGCGCTTCTATGAAGTGCAGAGCTACGGCCCCGACACGTCGACGGTGCGCTTGGGGGCCACGACGACGAGTCGTGAGTGGTTCCGTCCCAATCCGCCGCTCCCGAGCATCAAGTGGGGACCGCGCAACAACACCAACATCCAGGAATCAGCGATCCTCTTCGCGCTCGAGCACGTGGCGAAGAACAAGGAGATGTATCTCGAAAACTACTGGCTGAAGAACAAGCGTCAGGTCGAGAAGGGAAAGAACGGCCCGATCAACGCGTGGGTGATTCCGGCTGCACAGCGTCGTAAGGGGGAAGTTGCCGATGCCGTAAACGCGCTGCGCGTACAGGGTATCGAGTTCAACACTGCCAGCAGTGCATTCAAAGTCGGGAACGTCGACGTGGCGAAGGGTGACTACATCATCCGTGGCGACCAGCCGTTTCGCATTCTCGCCGAGATGTATTTCGCCGTGCAGAACTTCTCGCCGGCGAATCCTGCGCCGTACGACGACACCGGCTGGACCTATCAGCTGATGCGCAACATCAAGATCTCGGAGATCAACGACAAGTCGATCTTCACGCAGCCGATGACGCCACTCAAGAGTGATGCAAAGGCGCCCGGCGGCATCGAGGGAACTGGTAACGTCATCGTCGTTGAGCACACCACCGACAACAACCTGATGAAGTTCCGCTTTGCCAACGCATCGACGAAGATGCAGGCGGCCGAGGAGGACTTTACCCTAAATGGGAAAAGCTTCCGCGCAGGTTCGTTCGTCATTACCGACGGCGATCGCGCCAAGCTCGACGCGCAACTCAAGGATCTCGGTCTCTCGGCGTGGGCCACGTCCGCGGCACCGACGGTTCCGATGCACGACCTCGATGTCCCTCGGATCGGCTACGTGCACGCGTGGCAGCGCACGCAGGACGAAGGTTGGGTGCGCGCCGCGCTCGATACGTACGGCGTACCCTACACCTACTTTGCCGATCAGAAATTGCGTGATGGCAATCTTCGGTCGAAGTACGACGTCATCGTCTTCCCAAGCGTCGGTGGCAATTCCATCTCGCAGGTAAACGGAATCGCGAAGAATGGCCCCACTCCGCTTCCCTACAAGAAGACGGACGCGACTCCGAATCTCGGCGCGAACGATTCCAGCGATGACATTCGCGGCGGGATGGGCATCGAGGGGCTCGGCGAGCTGGTGAAGTTTGTGCGCGACGGCGGAACGTTACTCGTCGAGGGATCGACGTCGACGATCTTCCCGGACTTCGGCCTAACGAGCGGAATTACGATCGAGCAGCCACAGGGACTTTTTGCGCGCGGCTCGGTGATGCGCGGGATCATCAACGATCCGAAGAGCCCGATCGCATATGGCTACGAAGGAAAGCAGCTCCCGGTGTATTTCAGCCAGGCGCCGGTGATCAACGCGGGCGGCGGCGGACTTCCGCCGGAATTTGCCGCGTTTTTCGGTGGTGGCGGGGGTCCAAGCCAGAACATCACGCCGATGGCGAACAAACAGCGCATCACATCATTCGAATCCGATACTGGAAAGACGGCCGCTGGGCCAGCGCAAGTCGATCAGATGTCGGAGCTACGACAGATGGCCGCGGCCTTCGGCATTGCCACCGAGACGTCACGGCCACGCGTGGTCATGCAGTTCCCGCCTAACGCGAACGAGATTCTGCTCTCCGGCACACTGCAGAATGGCCAGCTGCTGGCGAACAAAGCGCAGGTAGTCGACGCGACCGTGGGGAAGGGACATGTCGTGATGTTTGCCATCCGTCCATTCTGGCGGTGGCAGACGCAAGGCACCTATTTCCTTGGCTTCAACACGATCTTGAACTGGAACGATTTGGACGCTGGAAAGGCGGCGCCGACTCGTCCAGCGACGGCACCGGCTCAGCCGGGTCGTTAGGCTTCAGGCGTTAGGCAGGCACGGGGCGCGCCGAGTGTTCGGCGTGCCCCGTGTCACGTCTTGCCGTCTCGTTGGATCAGCTGCTGGGCGATGGGTGCTTCAATCCAGATCGACGCACTGTCGTCCTTGAACCAGGGCGATATGCCTGAACCCAGCCTGCCCTTCAGGGTTAGCCCGGGCGCGAGTCCTTTTTGTGACTCGCCTCGATCGTTGGTAGTGTTTCGATTGCCGGAATAATGGAGATTCCACCTGTCCGCTCGAGTATTGCAAATCGAATCTGCGACATGCGATCGAGTCCGCGCGACTGACGCGCGGCATCGAGGATATCGGACTCACTCACGCGCGATTTCTTCAGTCGATCAGCAAACGGAACTCCATTTTCGACCAGGATGAGTGGGACATCCTCTACGAGCTTATCGAGCCACGGCCATCGCCGCGTCAGCAGCGACATCCCGACGTCCGCGACAAGGAGTGTTGAAACGACGATGCCTGCTGTCGTCAGCGAATAGTCGTTGCCGATCAACGCGTTCTGGATCGCTTCACTGATGATGAGCAGCAGGATGAAGTCGAACGTGGTGATCTGAGCGAGCGCGCGCTTCCCGATGAGTCGGAAGAGAACAAGGAGCGCAAAATAGACGGTGACAGCCCGAATGACGGAGTCCATGCGGCCTCACGGCCAGACGAACGCGTGCAGCACGACCGGAGCACCGCCATTGACACGCAACGCCCCGACCGCCTTCCCCCAAACTTTCGGGTGCATCTCGATCTCGATAACTGCCGGCAACGCTCCTGGCGCGCGGGCGAAGACGAAGTCACTGTACTGATCCGTGGATTCGATGCGCCGGGGCGGCGGCAAGTATGTCGCCGGTCGCATCGTATCGAGGTAGCGACGGTCGATTCGCAGGACGATGGTATCCGCGTTAGGCGCAGCATCATGCACTGTCACGCGTAGATCGGTACTGCCCAATCGACGTGAAAATCTCTGGTATTCGATGTGCGTGCCATCCGCATTCTGCGTGCGGGCGCTGACGATCCCTCCGCCGCAGAAGCCGAGGAGTGCCGCGATCGGGACGGCGACAACGATCCACCACCCGGCGCGCTGAACAGTCCACTGACGACGCTGGAATACGAGATCCTCTTCGACCAGCGCCGACTCGACATCGTAGGAGCGTTCAGCGCGCATTCGTTAGGCAGCGACGGACGGCGTTATCGGCTGTGCGAGCTGGAACCCTTCTTTGCTGCGGCGCTCCCACGTCCGCTTGTCATATTCGACGTGCCCTCGACTCCTCCCTCACCGGCTGCGGCGAGACGATTCACTCCTCCTTCGGCGATCTGCGTCAGCAAACGATCGGCGTCTTCCTCTTCCTGCAGCGTCTGCGAGAGAATGCTGGCAAGATCTTCGTAGCCGAGCGCCTTGGCGTGTGCGCAGGCGGTACCGTATCCCGCCATCTCGTAGTGCTCGACGCGTTGGGCCGCGCCGATGATGCCGGCGTCCAGCACATCGCCGTCTCCATCGTTATCGAGCGCTTCCTCGCCCTCCTCAACGAGGCCTTCCATCGCCTTGCACTTCTTGCCGCGCGGACTCTCTTCGAGCCGCTCGAAAATCTGTTCGAGGCGCTCCACGTGGCCCTCGGTCTGTTGCAGGTGATTCTCAAAGGCCGAACGCAGCGCATCGCTCGTTGATCCCTTCGCCATGCGCGGTAGTGCCTTCAACAGTTGTCGCTCGGCGCTATACAGATCCTTGAGCTCATCGACGAACAGGTCATACAGCGAATTCATGGTAGGCACGTTGACTACTCCTGCGTCGTGCGAGTGAAGCGAGAAGCGCCCGATGCGCAACTCGGTCGAACCATGTTGCCTAACGATTATCGATGGCGTCGGCGTTGCGCGGTGCAGGCAGCGGCCCTTTGTGCGATGCAATGGCGCGGGCGACGTCATCGCGGACCACAACGGAGTTCCACGAATCGCGGCGCCCCATGACGACGATGGTGTAGGCAGACCCTGCATCCAATCGTTGGAGCGCGGGAACGGTGATCACGCGCTCCGGATGTTTGTCCTGGCGAAGTGCGAGCCGTTGCGACATCGAAGGCGCCAGGCGTTGGTAGCGCGTGGCGTTCGCGAATGCGATACCCTCGAACACCGCGACGTTCGTTCCGACCAGCAGGAGATCGAATTCACCCGCCTGCGCCGCCGTCTGTATGAGGCGCACCTGTGCAACGGAAGTGTCGGGGAGGATGCTGTCGCTGACCACGCGCAGGATGACGCCCTCGCCATCATCGCTTGGCATGCCGATGATCGTGTAGCGTCCACCGCGCGTGAGCACTTCTCGACGGACCGCAAGCGTGTCGGACGCATGGATTTGCTTTCCGACCGCGCTCCGCTCGTTAGGCGGTATCGTCGAGTCGGTGCGCACCGGCGAAAGTGACTTCGGTTCATCGCCTCGTACCAATGCCACCTGGATATCGCGTCCGGTGAACGGGCGATACGGCGTGACCATTCCCGGCACCGTGTGGATTTCCGGTGCCCCCCCGCTGAGCATGACAATCAGCGATGGGAGCGTGGGGACGGCATTCAGGAAGCGAACTTCGACGCCTAACGAGTCTTCGCCGTCAGCCGCGAGGGCCACGTCACCGCCATCGAGGTGTGGTGTGGCACTCGCTGTCGCAGCGGCGCTGTCGTTGTGCACCGATGCGGGACGCGCGCACGAGGCGAGCACGCACACGCACACACTTGCCGCCCCTGTCAGAACCGGCGTGCGGAAGGCCATACGCCACGCACGCGCCAGGACGCCGGGCATTTCAGGCGCGCTTCGGTGTCACCGACTCACGAACGGCGGTGTCGCGTCCCCGTCGTTGAGCGCTCTCTTCGGTCCGTCGCGGGCTCGATTGCTTGTCGCGGGCATCATCGCGCCGCGGTGAGCGTGGCACGTCCCCCTCCGACGGAACCGGGGGTGGTGGTGTATCCGGGACGTCGATGTCGTCTCCGTCACCCTGCGTCGGAGCTTGCTCCTCGCTCGCTTTCCGTCCGACCACCACCAGGCGCAACCTTGCGCGCCGAGTCCTTGCAGCTGGCGCCGATGCAGGGAGCGACTGCACGTGCAGCGAGCCAGTTGAGCGCTCGGCGCCGCCTTTGACGAGCGCGAGCGCCGGACGCTGGTAGTCGGGAAGGATTTCGTCCATCAGTTCGCCGTGAAATGCGGGGAGAGCGTAGAGATCGCGCAAGAGTCGCAGCCATCGCTCGCGAAGCGTCGTGGGACGCGCGCATTCGAGAGACAAATAGGGCGTGGCATTCATAGGGTCTCACGGATGAGGCATCATCGTCGCCGCGACCCCGGCGTTCAGGAGCGAGGATGCGTGAGTCGACAAAGTGCAGACTCCACTTGCTTCCCAACATTCCGCCGCAGGAGAGACTTCGCGTGCGCCGTGGGGCAGGGAGCCTGCTCCTCCCAGCGGGAGAGTAGGGACGGGGGAGTGGCGACAGCCTAACGAGAGCGGCCGGATCCATGGAGTGGACCCGGCCGCTGTTCACGTCTTCGCCGCGCGTATGCTGGCGATGGTTTGGTTCTACAAAGCGTCCGCAGCGTCAGCCGCTCCGCCGAGTGCTAACGACGGAGTAGGGGCGTCGGCCGGCGAGCTGGATTGATTGCCGGCCGGTACGAGGCGTGTGGGCCAGATCACGGCGTCACACGTGCGGTTCTTACAGCGGAAATCCGGAGCATTCGGGTTTCGCTTTGTCGGGCGATTGTCCCACATCGGGCCATTGCACTTCGGACACGGCGGTGTGTCGGCAAGGGTTGCGGCCACTGCGCGCACGCGTGTGCCGCCGACACTTTTGCGCGATGTGCTGCGCCGTTCGACGTTAGGCGCGCGCTCGTACGCGGCTGCTGGATCTTCAAGCGGCTTGGCGTAGCGGCCATCACCATCCATTTCGACCCAATTGACGTCGTACGCGTAGAGTTCATGGGCGATCCCGAAGCGGACGGCTGCACGCTTGAACGCGTCGGTGGCTGCCTGTTTGTAGTCTCGTCCCATGCCGACGTCTTCGCGCATGACGCCGCGGATCTGCAGTCGCGCGCGGAATGCGCAGGTGGCGCCGTCGTCGTTCTGACCAGGATCGATCGACGGGAGGAGCTCGATCAGGAGGTCCCACTCACCCGGGACTACGCTGTCGAGACGTTCACGAACTGTATTGGCTTCGATGTAGGCGACAAATCGCGCAAAGTAGCGCCCGTCACGCGCTACGATGTTGCCATCCTTTCGCCAGCTGATGGCTTCCTGTGGGACTGGAGCGGCGAGGCGCGACCAGATGTCGCGTCCGTCGGTACCAGTCGTCTCGTCTTGGAACATCATCGGAGAAGACTCTCCTCATCTCTAGGGAGATCTGGAAATGCGCGATGCACGAGAGTTACCGCGTGACAGCCGCGGCCGTGCTCGCAATACCAACCATGCCGATCGTAAAACACGAGGTGTGATCGGCGAACTCCGTCGATGATTTCGCGGAGTCGAAAAAGGCGTTTCACGCTCGTACGCGCTCCGCACATGCGTTGCGGATCGAGCTCTTTGATATCCGGTTCGCGTCCTCCCGTCGCGACCGCTGGTGTCGACGTCGCGCGCGTATCGCGACGTGTGGAGAGTGACAGCTTCGAAGCCTTAGCTGGCGTCGAAGCCTTGGCTGGCTTCGACGCCTCGGCGCGTTTCGAAGCCTTGGCGGATCTCGAAGCCTTGGCAGGTTTCCGACGCTTCGGAGCCTTCGGCGCCTTCACGGCTGCGGTGTGCTTCGTCGCGCGAATCTTCTCGTTAGGCGAACGCTTCAGCTGACTCGTCTTCTTTGCCGCTTGAGACTTTGTCGGCTTGGCCGTGCCTTTCCCTCGCGCGCCCCTCGTCCGTGAATCTCGCGGTCCCACTCCCCGCCGCCCTTTCGTCGATGGTGCTGCCATGGTGCTGGTTCGCTACCGGTTGAACCGCGAAATTCGGTATTTCTTCGGTGTGGAAGAATACCCGATTTGGGGAGAGAAGTCAATCGAATGAACAACCTCCACGGCGCTCGGCAACCCGCCTAACGCGAACGCGCCGCGCACGCTTTCCCTTGTTTGTTCGCACGCGTGGGCTCCACCGATGCGCCCGTCGCCGAGGCACCCGTGAGCCGCGCTCCGTGCGCTCGAACTCGCGGCGCGGGGTAGCGCGCGCGTGCCCCGTCGCCAGTTTCTCCCGACGCTCGTCCGCGCCGGCGGAGGTGGCTTGCCAACGCCCCCGACGACACCGAGTCCCGTTGCCTTCCCCCTTCTCGATCAAGCCATCATGGAGCCTCAGGAAACGGACACGCCCACCGCCGCAAACGCGGATATGCACGAATCGCCCCACGAACCAGGAGTATCGCGTCGCTCGCTCCTGGCCGGTGCGGTAGGCATCGCTGGCGGAGCGCTTCTCTCCTCGTTACCACCCGCGGGGGCGCAGGCCGTTCCGCAGGCGAAAGCGCCGACAACGCCTAACGCCGATACGTCCGTCGGCGCCGCTCCGGCGCTCACTCCTGGCCAAGGAACTCCCACCACCGCGTTAGGCGCCCGATCGGAGTTCGTCGCTCCTACCCGCGCTCCCGTCGGACAGGCCGTCGGGTCGTCACGTTCTCCGCTCCGCGAACTCACGGGAACGATCACGCCGAGCGATCTCCATTTTGAGCGCCATCACGCGGGCGTGCCGGCCATCGATCCTGCGCGCCACACCCTAACGATTCATGGATTGGTGGGTCGTCCGACCGTCTTCTCGGTCGACGAAATACGTCGCTTTCCGCAGGTGACGCGCACGTACTTCGTGGAATGCTCGGGGAATGGAAGAGCCGCGTTCAAGGATCCAAAGCCGAATATGACGGCGCAGGTCGTGGCGGGGATGTCGAGCAATACGGAGTGGACTGGTGTTCCGCTGGCGACGTTGCTGCGCGAGTGCGCACCGCAGCCCGAGGCAGAGTGGATCCTGGCGGAGGGGGCGGACGCCTGCCGCCTAACGAGATCGGTTCCGATCGAGAAGGCATGGGACGATGCGCTCGTCGTGTGGGCCCAGAACGGCGAAGCGCTTCGTCCCGCGCAAGGTTTTCCCTTGCGACTCCTCCTTCCAGGATGGGAAGGAAACATCAACGTGAAGTGGCTGAAGCGTCTCGAGCTCGGCGCGCGGCCGTGGATGACGCGTTGGGAAACTTCGGTCTACACTGACCCGCTCAAGGACGGAACCGCGCGTCAGTTCTCCTTTGTGATGGACGTCAAATCGATTATCACGTCGCCCTCGCACCCCGACGTGTTGCCGGCGCATGGATGGCGCCCCATCACCGGTCTCGCGTGGTCTGGACGCGGTCGCGTGGCGCGAGTCGACGTCTCGACGGATGGTGGAGGCACATGGCACGAGGCAGAACTCCTCGGCCACACCTTCCCGAAGGCGCACGTGCGATTCCAGTACATGTGGAACTGGAAGGGCGAAACATCGGTGCTGCTGAGTCGCGCCACTGACGACACGGGGAGTATGCAAATGACGCGAACACAGCTGGTCGACGTTCGCGGTGCGGGCACCGACTATCATTTCTCGCAGATCGTTGGGTGGCAGGTGAATGGTGACGGAACCGTCGCGTATCATGGTGCGACATGAGGCGCCTAACGAGCCTGATGATCGCCGGGGCGTTGACCTTGTTGGCGTGCGCGCCTGACACCGACGTCGTTCGCGAGGCGGCGGGAACATTTGCTCGCTACGACGCGGGTGGTGTGCCTGGAGGTCCCGGCACCGGTAAGCGCTACGCGTTCGGACGGTCGCCAACTGCCGGCGAGCTGTCGGCGCTCGCGACGGCTGTTGCTCCTGACGGCATGGGACTTCCGCCGGGGAATGGAAGTGCGGCTGACGGTGCGAACCTCTACGCGGCACAATGCGCGGTGTGTCACGGCGCGAGAGGGGAGGGCATCTCTCCGAATCCGGCACTCATCGGCCGAGATTCGTTAGGCGATGCGTTCGCGTTCGGTCGAGATCCCAAGCTCGTGAAGACGATCGGGAATTATTGGCCGAATGCGACGACGATCTTTGACTATGTCCGGCGCGCGATGCCGCTCACTGCCCCGGGGTCGCTGACGAACGATCAGGTCTACGCGCTCACGGCATATCTGTTGGAGGCAAACAGGATTCTCCCGTCCGGCGCAACACTCGACTCGGCGTCGCTGATGGCGGTGAGAATGCCGGCCCGCGACCGGTTTGTTTCTGATACGCGAACGGGAGGCGCTGGCGTGCGGTAAGCGCGACCGCGCCCCGAGCACTCGCATTCAACGTTCCCTGGGATCTTGACTATCTATATATGACTAAATAGCTATATAGTCAGATTAAGATTCAGAGGAATCATGAAGGGCCACGAACCATCACGTTCTCGACCAGAATCCGCCGCCGTCGCGGCGCGACTTGCTCACGCGACGCGTGCGCGCGCCGTGTTGATATTCTACACACTGACGCTCCTCACGGTGGGTGCTTCATCTCTCACCGCGCAGACAGCGCCGCCCCAGCCGACGACCCGCGCCCCGCTGGCACTTGGCGACGCGCTCGATCGCGCCGACGTCAAGGCATTCGCCAATCGCGCCATGGCGGCGAGCTCCGACGCGAAGCGCGCAGGCGCCATCGCGCCACTCCGGGGCATTCTCCCCACCGTCCGATTCGACGCGGGATACGTCGAGACGACAGATCCGATTGGCGCCTTCGGCACCATGCTCCGTCAACGCAGCATTGCCCAAGCCAGCTTCGACCCGGCGCGTCTCAACAATCCCGCGCGCACGCCGAACTACACGGGCACGATGATCGTCGAACAACCAATCTTCAACGCCGACGCGTGGCTCGGCCGACGTGCCGCCTCGCGCGTTGCTGAGGCTGCGATTGACGACGCCGAGTGGACGCGTGATGACACCCGCTACACCATCGTGCGCGCGTATTTCGGCGCCGTGCTCGCACAGGAGAAAGTGGCGGCGCTTACCATCGCCCAACGCGCCGCGCATGAGCACGTTAGGCAGGCGGAGCTCATGGCGAAGAACGGGATGGCCACGCCTGCCGATGCCTTGCTCGCCTCGGTGAAAAGCGGAGAAGTAGACGTCCAACTCTTAGTAGCAACTGGCGATGCTGCGTCTGCACTTCGCGCTCTCGCCACGGCGATGGGGACACCAACGGATTCGCAACTCGTTCTTCCCGCCGGACTTCCGACCCTCGCTGCATCGCAGCAGGTCGCCGAGGATGCACTCTCCGCGACCGCCACGTCGCCTCGCGCCGACGTGCGCTCGGCTGATCTCTCGCGGCAGGCGGCAGCGGACGATGCAACCCGCGCGCGGTCGACCTACCTCCCGCGTCTAAACGGGTTTGCGCGCTACGACTGGAACTCGGCGCTCCGTCCGTACGGTGGCGAGAAGAACTGGACGGTCGGAGTCATGGCGTCGTGGTCACCGTTTACCGGCGCGTCGGAGCTGTCGGAGGCCCGTGCCGCGTCGGCGCGCCACGCGGCGGCGACCGCAATGGCCGAAGGAAGCTCGGCGAAGGCGGCGCTCGAGACGTCGCAGGCCACGATCTCGTTAGGCGCGATGATAACGCGGGCGACCATCGTCGCGCGGGCGGTGCAACAGAGCGTCGACGCGCATCGCATCGTTGGTCGGCGCTACACAAATGGATTGGCGACGGTCGTCGAGCTTCTCGACGCGGCGGCCATCGAGACGAGCGCGCGCCTTTCCGACGCCGCCGCGCGGCACGATTTGATCCTTGCCGCCGCAGCCAGGCGTCATGCCCTTGGACTCGACCCCGGTACGCTGCGCTCACTCGACTCCGCACCGCGCGATGGCGTGGCATCGATCGCACCCTAACGACAATGCAAATTCGAATGTTGACGATAAAGAAGACACTCATTCTCTCCCTGGCTCCGGTCATGCTTGCCGCATGTAGTCAGGAACGGGGAGAGCCAGTCAAGCGTGAGGACGTTGCGACGAACACCCGCGCCGGACAGCTCATGATCGTGCGCGACACGGTGTACGACGCCACGTTTGCTGCTCACGGAGTGGCTGAGGCGTATGCGCGCGCCACCGTGAGTACCAAACTGATGGGAAGTGTGACGGCTGTATTGGTCCGCGAAGGCGATCGCGTGGTTGCCGGTCAGCCGCTCGTCCGGATCGATGCGCGCGATATCGAAGCAAAGCGCCTGCAGCTGCAAGCGAGCATCGCGAGTGCGGAGGCGATGCATCGCGAGGCGACATTGATGGCGACGCGTATGCGCGCGCTGTATGCCGATAGTGCTGTTCCACGAGCGCAGGTCGATGCTGCGGACGCCGCGCTCTCGCGCGCGACTGCGGGCGTGTCGGCGGCACATGCGGGCGAGGCGGAGCTGAACGCTACCGCCGGCTATGCCGTGGTCCGCGCGCCGTTTGCCGGCGTCGTGACGCAGCGCCTCGTCGACCCCGGTGCGTTTGCCGCCCCGGGCACACCGCTGATCACAATACAAGATGACGCGCACCTGCGCCTAACGACGACGATCGATCCCTCGCTCGCTCAGAAGGTTCGTCGAGGCATGAAGCTCGATGTCTCGATTGAAGGACAAACCGCCCGCGCGACGGTGGAAGGCGTTGTCCCGTCAGCAGGGGGAAGTCTCAACATCATCAACGCCATCGTGGACAACGGCGATCATCGCCTCCCGTTAGGCGGTGCCGCAACAATCTCCGTACGCACGGGGACGCAGCGTGGCATTCTCGTACCGTCGCTGGCCATTCGCCGCGATGGGGATCTGAACGGCGTGACGCTCGCCCAAAACGGCGCGAGCACACGGTGGTTGAAACTCGGACGAACGATCGGCGCATCCGTCGAAGTGTTGAGCGGGCTCGCATCGGGTGACTCCATTCTGGTGCCTGAACGCGTGGCGGGGAGGCCCTAACGATGGGAATCGCCGGACGGATTGCCCGCGCCTTTCTGAAGTCCAAGCTCACGCCACTCGTCACAGTCGCGTCGCTCGCCGTTGGACTCCTCGGAATCATCGCCACACCGCGTGAAGAGGAGCCGCAAATTTCGGTTCCGATGATCGACGTGATTGCGGCGCTTCCGGGTGCGTCGGCCCACGAAGCCGAGAATCTCCTCGCGCGTCCGATCGAGAGACGGATGTGGGAAATTCCCGGCGTGGAATACGTGTACACCTCCAGCGGAGAGGGGTACACGATGGTGACGGTGCGCTTCAAGGTTGGCGAAGACCAGGAGCGCAGCGTGACGCGGGTGCACGCGAAGCTCGCGTCGGCGATGGACGCCGCACCGCCAGGTGCAATGCCACCTATCGTCAAGCCACATTCGATCGACGACGTACCCGTGATGACGCTCACGCTCTCGTCGTCTCGATACTCGACGAACGAGTTGCGCGCGATCGCCACGCGCCTGGAAGAGGACGTGCGCACCGTGCGTGATGTCGCCGAGACCTCAGTGATTGGTGGCGCGCCGCGACAAGTGCGCGTCTCGCTCGATCCCGTTCGTCTCGCCGCACGAGGCGTGACGTCGGGCGAAGTCGCACATGCCCTCAAGGGCGCAAACGCACGACTGCAAGCCGGGGAATTCTCCTTCGGCAATGTGGTCTATCGAGTTGACGCAGGCTCAGCGCTGGCCGACGCCAAGGACGTCGAGCAGGTGGTGGTTACCGCTCGCGGTGGCGCGCCAGTTGTACTTCGCGATGTGGCGCGAGTCGAGGACTCGTTTGGCGAGACCGATAGCTATGTCACGCACGCTGATCGTGGCGGAACAAGCCAGGCCGCGGTGACGATCGCGATTGCGAAGCGGAAAGGGGCCAATGCGACCGTCGTGACGCGCGACGTCACGGCACGTGTGGAGGCCGCGCGCGGCCGGCTGCTGCCTAACGACTTGCAGGTTCAGACCACCCGGGACTATGGCGAGACCGCGGCCGAGAAGGCAGGTGAGCTCATTCTGCATCTCCTCATTGCGACGCTCTCGGTAACCCTGCTCGTGGGACTCTTCCTCGGCTGGCGCGAGGCACTCGTCGTGCTTGTCGCCGTCCCGGTCACTCTCGCTCTCACGCTCTTTGTCTACTACGCGTTAGGCTACACCCTCAATCGCATCACACTCTTCGCGCTGATCTTCTCCATTGGAATTCTGGTGGACGACGCCATCGTGGTCGTGGAGAACATCTATCGCCACATGGTGCGCAGCGGAGCCTCTCCCGAAGCCGCGGCGATTGAAGGCGTGGATGAAGTCGGAAATCCAACGATTCTGGCAACGCTCACGGTGATCGCCGCAATTCTCCCGATGGCCTTCGTGTCGGGGATGATGGGGCCGTACATGCGGCCGATTCCCGTCGGCGCATCGGTCGCTATGATCGCGTCGCTGGGCGTGGCATTCGTCGTGACACCGTGGATCGCGCTGAAGCTTCTGCGAGGACACGTGACGAAGCTCGCGGGTTCAATGGACAAGGCGCACGAGCCCGAAGAAGGGGGTCGCTTCGCTGCGTTCTACGAGCGTCTCATGACGCCGCTCATCGAACGGCAGGGGCGCCGATACGCCTTCTACGGCGTGACCGTGCTGTTCCTGTTCGCGTCGATGGGTCTCGTTGGAGTGAAGGCGGTGCAAGTGAAGATGCTGCCATTCGACAACAAGTCGGAGTTTCAAGTCATCGCCGATCTCCCGGAAGGAACGACACTCGAGACGAGCCAGGCGTTGGGCGACGAGATCGCGACCTATCTCCGCAGCGTGCAGGAAGTGAAGAGCACGGAGGTGTACGCCGGCGTCGCCGCTCCGTTCAACTTCAACGGGCTCGTTAGGCACTACTTCATGCGGCGCGGCGCCAACGTCGTCGATGTCCAGGTCAATCTGGCGGCAAAGGGAGATCGGAACAGGCAAAGCCACGAGATTGCCGTCGCCGTCAGGCCGCGGATCGACGCGATCGCGCGCAAATACGCGGCCTCGGTCAAAGTCGCCGAGATTCCACCCGGACCTCCAGTGCTCTCGACGCTCGTCGCCGAGGTCTACGGCGCATCCGACAGTGCACGCACCGCGGCCGCGGTGGAAGTGAAACGTGTCTTCGAGTCGACGGACGGCGTCGTGGATGTCGATTGGACCATAGAAGCGCCGCAGATCACGCAGTCGTTGCGTGTCGATCGCACGCTCGCAGCGCAAGCGGGAACGAGTGTCGAGCAAATCACGCAGACTTTGTACCTGGCGCTGTCCGGCGCACCCGTCGGTGTCGCGCCTAACGACAATGCGCGCGAGGCCACACCGATCGTGCCGCGACTCGATGTCGCTGATCGTTCGTCGCTCAATGCGCTGCTCGCAACGCCAGTGGCCACGATGACTGGACCGCAGCCGCTGTCGCGCTTTGTGCACGTGGTCGAAGGGACGCGCGATGGCATGCGCGTTCGAAAGAATCTTCGTCCGGTCATCTATGTGACCGGCGACGTGGCGGGGAGCGTCGAGTCACCCGTCTACGCAATTCTCGCGATGAACAAGAAGCTCGATGAGATTCGCGTTGATGGAGCACAGATTGCCCGCTACAACGCCGAGCAGCCGGAACAGCTCGACGAGTTGGCGATGAAGTGGGACGGTGAATGGCAGGTCACGATCGAAGTCTTTCGCGATTTAGGTCTCGCGTTTGGCGCGGTCCTCATCCTGATCTATGTCCTTGTGGTGGGATGGTTCGAATCGTTCACGATCCCACTCGTCATCATGGCGCCGATTCCTCTCACGCTCATCGGCATTCTCCCTGGGCATGCGATCTCTGGCGCGTTTTTCACGGCGACGTCGATGATCGGCATGATTGCGCTCGCTGGAATCATCGTGCGCAACTCGATTCTCCTCGTCGATTTCATCCAACTTGCCGAGGCGCGCGGACGTTCATTGCGCGAGGCGGTGATCGAAGCGGGTGCCGTGCGATTCCGTCCCATCGCCCTCACCGCGGCGGCCGTCGTCATCGGCGGCATCGTCATGGTGCTCGATCCGATCTTCCAGGGGCTGGCAGTCGCGCTGATGTCCGGCGCCATTGTCGCCACGCTACTCACGATGGTTGTAGTACCGCTCCTCTACTGGGAGCTTCGTCACCGCGTCTCGGTCTTGGCCGAAGATCCGATGCCTGCAGACGCCTTTTTGTCACCGGAGGTTGTACATGTGTCCTGATGGGATGATTCGCCGATTTGCTGGTGTGTTCGTGTTGGTCTCGGTTGCGCTCGGAGTATGGGTGAGCCCGTGGTGGTTTGCCTTTACGGCCTTTGTGGGCTTCAATCTGCTGCAATCGAGTTTCACGAACTTTTGTCCGCTCGAGCGCATTCTGGGGCGGGTGGGAGTGCTGGGGTGCCGTCGCAAGATTGCCGAGTAGCTATATTCGAATGCAGTGATGTTGCACTCGAGACGTCAACGCACGCGCTGCATTCGGATGCTGCCATGCCCCGATCGATGTCGCCCGAACTCCTGACACTCGTTGCCGACCGCTTCAAGGCGCTGGCGGATCCCGCACGTCTTCGCCTGCTGAACGCCCTGCGTCCGGGCGAACGCGTCGTGTCCGACCTCGTCAACGATACGGGATTATCGCAGGCGAACGTCTCGAAACACCTCGCGCTCCTCCACTCGTTAGGCTTCGTGAAGCGGCGCAAGGAAGGGCTGTTCGTATTCTACGCGCTGGCCGATCGTGAGGTCTTCCGACTCTGCGACATCATGTGCGGTCGGATCGAGACAGAGACGCATGCGCGCCGGCGCGTGATCGAAGCGAAGTAGCGCGGGGAAGTCGCGGGCGCCGGCGTCACCAGGCCGGCGCCTGGCGCGGTCGTTGCGGTTGCGGCGAGCGCAGCCAGAGGTGATCATCGTAGCAGTGGACCTCGCTTCCTCGAGCCCTCTGTCATGAAGTTCCTCCACGATCCGCAGTCGCGCGCTGGCATCCTGATCGTCCTGTTGGGGATCGGAATCACCATTGCGCTCTATCCCTTTGCCGTCGGGCTGCTCGGCGCAACCGTCTTGTACGTGCTATGCGCGCCGGTTCATCGCCGCCTGCAGCGCGTGATGAAAGCAGACTACGCCGCCGCGCTTACGCTCGTTCTCGCGATTGTCGGTATCGCGGTGCCGCTGACGTGGATCGTGGCGTTGTTGGCGGACCAACTCCCTGACACCATCCGCAGCGCGCAACAGAGCGAGCTTGTCTCGCAAATCGGAACGCTACGCATCGGACGCATACAAGTCGGTACCGAGGTCGCCAAGGCGAGTGGGAGCGTGTTGCAATGGCTCTCCGAGCAGGCGTTCAATTTTGTGGGTGGTGCGGCGAAGGCCACGCTCAACCTCGTGATCTCGCTCTTCGCGCTGTACTACATGTTGCTTTCGTCCGAGACCATGTGGCGCGTCTTCCGGGGCGTGCTGCCGTTCAGCGCGGACACTGCGGAAGAACTTCGTACGCGCTTCTACAGTGTTACGCACGCGACGTTGTTAGGCACCGCGCTCACCGCGCTGCTGCAAGGGAGCCTGATTGGCGTCGGATTTCTGGTCGTGGGGCTTCCGAATCCCGCGCTGTGGGGCGTCGTGACGGGATTCGCGTCGATTCTGCCGGTGCTCGGGAGTGCGCTGGTCTGGCTGCCGGGGAGCATCGTGCTCTTTGCCGAGCATCGGTACGGAGCGGCGGTCACGTTGCTGGTGATCGGTGGGGTATTGGCGAGCAACATCGACAATGTAATCCGGCCGGTGGTCTTCAAGCGTGTGTCGAACATTCATCCGATGGTGACGCTCGTTGGTGCCTTTGCCGGCGTCGCCTACTTCGGATTGTTAGGTGTGTTGCTTGGGCCGCTGGCGATTCAGTATTTCTTCGTCCTGGTGCGCTTGTATCGTGAGGAGTACGTCGACAAGCATGTGATGCGGACGATGGAGATGAAGGTTCCGGTATCGGTGGCCGATCCGACGGGGCCGCATCCGATGCGGGCGCTCAACATCGACACGCCACCGCGGGGGCAGGGGGCGGTGGCGGTGAAGGGGGGGGATGGCACCTAACGAGGCGGTGTCGCGGGGGAGGGAGCGTTGTGCAGGTATGCCTAACGAGTTGAGGAGGGAGGGGCGCGAGGGGTGGGGTGGTGGGGGGGTGGGGGCGGGGGCCCCCCCCGTACCACTACGATACCACGCAAACGCCCCGCGACCATCACCAGAGGATCGCGGGGCGCATCATTTCATCGCAGCGGTAATCTCTCCGCACGCCGACATCCGACCATCGGCGTTCCGCCCGACGACACGCCGTCTCATACATCGTCAACGGCTCCTGGCCGTCCGACGGCGCCGGCGCCCCACCGACGATTCAGGAGATGGTTGCTAGTCTCGCTGCAACAGCTCCAAGAACCCCTCCGCCGTCACTGGATCCGAGAACAGCGTCCCCTGTCCGTATTCGCACTTGAATCGCAGGAGCTCCGCCAGCTGCTCCTCGCGCTCGATCCCCTCGGCCACGGTCCGCAGGCGCTTCAACTTGCCTAACGCGACGATGGCGCGCGTGGCGGCGTGTTCCTCTGGCCGGCGCGTCACCTGGCTGATGTAGCTCCGGTCGATCTTGAGGATGTCGACCGGAATATCAGCCGGATCACCTAATGATGCGCTGCGCGAACCGTAATCGTCGATCGCGATCCGCACGCCTAACGCTCGTACTTCGCGCAAGCGATTCAGCGCATCGGTCATGCTGCGTGCCAACCCACCCTCGGAAATCTCGAGCACCAACCGATGAGGCTCGATGTTGCTCTCCCGCAGTGCCAGTCCCACGTCGGCAACAAACCGTGGATGCAACAACTGTCTCGGTGTCACGTTGACCGTGACGGTGAGCGACCGGTCGGGACCAATCGCGTCCTGCCACGTCTTGGCCTGACGACACGCTTCCTGAAGAATCCAGCGTCCCAAAGGAACGATCAGCCCCGTTTCTTCCGCGACGGGGATAAACGCCGCCGCGGGAATGAGACCGCGTGCGCGATGATGCCAGCGCACCAGTGCTTCAACGCCGGCAATGCGTCGCGACCGGAGGATGACGATCGGCTGATAGACGAGCGAGAACTCGCCGGCATCGATCGCTTTCCGCAAGTCATCTTCGAGACGTGAATGGCCGAGTGCTGGTTCGTGGATGCGCGGATCAAAGAGTTCGCACGCCCCCTTGCCGCGCCGGCGCGCCGCGCGCAACGCAACGTCTGCATGACGCAGCATATCGTCGACGCTGTCTTCAGGCGCCGCGCTCGCAATACCTAAATTGGCGTTGCCGAGGAAGTCCTTGTCGTCGACGCGAATCGGTTTGGCGAAGGCTTGGCCGATGCGATCGGCGACCTGCACGAAATTCGACTCGTCGGCCATGTCCTCGAGTAGAATCGCGAATCGCGCTCCCTCGACGCGTCCAGCGCTATCGGACGAACGAAGGCACGTAACCAAACGAACCGAAGCAGCAGCGATGACGCGCTCCATGTCCTCCGGCGTGGCGCGAACCGTCGAGGCGCGGAAATCGTCGAATTCGAGAAACAGCACGGCCAGCGGAAGCTGCGCACGGTGCGCGCGCGCGAGCGCATGCTCGGCGCGATCGCGAAAGAGCGCGCGGGTCGCCAGGCCGGTCAGCGGATCCTTCAGTCCTTCCGTTGGCGGCGGCGCTGTGGCTTCGCGCGCCGATGCTTCGCGAATCGCAACGACGACCGAACGCTCGACCGGCGCGTCGGCCAGGCGTGTCGCCGTGCACTCGGCGTCGAGCCAACTCCCATCTGCGCGGCGTACGCGCCAGCGTTGCGGGAGATGAAGTTCCGCACCGTCGGCGACTCGCTCCAACGTTTGCGACGCCTCGGCCACGAAGTCTTCGTGGACGAGACTCGTTAGGCGGCGCCCGCGAATCTTCGCCGGCGGAAATCCGAGAATGCGCTCCGAGCCGCGGCTGGCACTGGCAATGACGCCGTCGCGCCCGGTGATGAGGACTGCATCGGAGAGTTTGGACAGGAAGAGATCTTCGTTCATCTCAGTCGACGCGCCCTCGGGTGTGCTCTCGATTGTTTGTGCGCCCGACGCCGGCGAGTTCGCCTGCTGCCCGTCGCTTCGCTTGCCCCAATACATCAGCGTCGCCATGACGCCGCCGACCATCGCGGCAGCGAGAAGCTCGATCCCCAAGCCAGTCTCCGATGAATTCAGCCGTCAACATATCAAAGCCTCGGTACCCGCCTCCGCAATCGCCGACCACGTCCGGGCGTTCCGCCCGCATGGCGCACTCAGCAAGGACGCTCTCCCCTCACTCGGCGTTGCATGATTTCGGAGGAAATTTCTAAAGTTCGGACGCTCGATGTCTGATCGGGGGAACTGCACTTCCCGGGTACTTTGTGGTATTACAGGCCATCTCATAAATGGTCGGGAGCGCGCCGGCGCTCTCCGCCGGCCGGAAACCGTCGCCCAGCGCCGGCCCGAAGCCGTCGCCCAGCGCCGGCCGGAAGCCGTCGCCCAGCGCCGGCCCGAAGCCGGCGCCCATTTATGAGACGGCTTCTAAAGGCGCAACCGTAATCGAGACCGCTGCCACTCGCCCGTGCCCGACGTACTTCGCAACTCGCTCGCACAACTACAGTTCCACGCGCCGTGGATCTTGTTGGCGCTCATCCTCCTTCCGCTGTGGTGGTGGTGGCGCCGTCGTCGGCAACCGGCGGCGATCGTCTTTTCGCGCGTGTCGTTGCTCGCTAAAGGACCGAGGGCGGGGCGCTGGATCTCGCGAGCGGTGGTTGTTTTCCGTTCGTTGGCACTCGCTGGACTCATCATCGCACTTGCCCGACCGCGTATGGCTGGGCGCTCGGAGCAGTCGAACAGCGAGGGAATCAACATCGTCATCGCCTTCGACATCTCGTCGTCGATGTTGGCTGAGGACTTTCAGCCGCAGAATCGGCTTGAGGTAGCGCGCGAGAAGGTGAAGCAGTTTGTCGCGATGCGGAGCAGCGACCGAATTGGAATGGTTGCGTTCTCGGGTGAAGCGCTGACGCAGGTCCCGTTAACGACGGACTATCCGGTCGTGATGGCGGCGCTGGATAACCTTCAACCAGGCCAGTTGGAGGATGGCACCGCGATCGGAACCGCAATCGCGACATCGGCTAACCGTCTGAGATCGGCACCGGGGCGGTCGCGCGTGGTCGTCCTATTGACCGATGGCGTGAATAACCGCGGGACGATCGATCCCCGCACCGCCGCACAGGCTGCGGCTGCCTTCGGCATCCGCATCTATACGATAGGAGTGGGCACCGAGGGGATGGCGCCGGTGCCCGTCGGGCGCGGTGTGTTCGGTCTTCGATATGAGAATCGTCCGGTGGAGATCGACGATGCCCTCCTGACCGAGATCGCCCAGAAGACCGGCGGGCGCTACTTCCGCGCCCGCGATGCGGCGGCGCTCGAGCGCATCACGGCAGAGATCGACCGCCTGGAGCGCACGCCGGTGCGCACGCGGGTGTATACGCGATTCAGCGAACTCTATCGATGGCCGCTGGGGCTGGCCATGCTCGCTCTTCTGTTCGAGCTCGCGCTGGTGGCGTGGCGCGGGCCGCTCCCTTAACGATCAGAAGCGTTGCAGCACTTTGGGCTCTGACCCCGGGCTCTGACCCCGGGCTCTGACCCCGGGCTCTGACCCCGGGCTCTGACCCCCAGCTCTGACCCCGGGCTCTGACCCCCAGCTCTGACCCCCAGCTCTGACCCCCAGCTCTGACCCCCAGCTCTGAGCCGGGCCTCCGTCCCACCTCCGTCCCCAATCACAGCCACTTCCGCGACTTCAACATCCAGATCAATCCCCCGCCTAACGCGAGCTGCACCACCAGCATGATCTCGAACCCATATGGTGATCCCGAGAGCGGAATACGCGTGAAGTTCATCCCCCACATGCCCGACACCACCACGAACGGAACGCTCAACGTCGCCACCACCGTCAGCCCCTTCGTCACGACATTGAGCCGGTTCGACACCTGCGACAAATACGACTCCATCGTGCTGCTCATCAAGTCGCGATACGTATCCAGCGAGTCGTTGATGCGGAGCATGTGATCGTAAATGTCCCGGTAGTACAGCTGCGCATCGGTAGGGAGAAGCGGCGACGGTCGGTTCGACAAGACGTTGAAGATCTCTCGTTGCGGCGCGAGGTATCGGCGCAGCGACAACACCATCCGTTTCACCGCAAAGATGTCGCGCAACGATGCTTCGTCGAACTGGTTGAACACTCGCTCCTCGAGCGAATCGAGAAACTCATCGATGCGATCGAGAATCGGGAAATACGCGTCGATCGCTGAATCCATGATGGCGTGTGCCAATCGCGCCGCGCCTCGCCCCACGATGTCGGGATTCCGAAGCGCAGCATCGGCCACCTTGTCGGCGTTCTCCGACTGTCCGTGATGAACGGTGACGACGTACTTGGCTCCGAGGAAGAAATAGAGGTTGATCGTCTCGAGATCGTATGGGTCCTGAGTCTCGTCGCAGAATCGCACGACACGGAGCGTGACGAACAAGTAGTCGTCATACTGCTCCACCTTCGGACGGCTCACGGGATTGAGCACGTCCTCGATCGCCAACGGATGAAACTTGAACACCTTCTCGAGAAGGGCGAGCTGCTGACGGCTCGAACTGTCGATGTCGACCCAAAGCACGCCCTGCGACTCACTGACGTGTGCCGCGATCTCCTTCAATTTGAGATCGCGCGACACCGCTCCATCTGGAGACACGTGCAGACAGCGCGGAAGCTTCGCCTCCGCGGTAACTGCTGGCGTAGAACCAGGAGTCGCGGGCGTCGCGTCGCGCGCTGAACCGGGCGACGCTGCCGAATGCGACCCAGGCGACCCAGGCGACCCGGGCGACGGAGGTGATGGGGGGGATGGAGGAGTCGTCACGCTGAGATTCTCTCGCTGGGATTCGCTCGCTGAGTACTCACCTAACCGCTGTTTCTTCTCGTTCTCAGGGGAATGCGGACCTGAATGTAAGGCACAGGCCCGAACCACCGCCTAACTCTAAGACCATTAGATTGGTGCCTGTGAATGTCAGGATAGCTGGGATCGGCAGCGTGGCTGCAGCCACAATTGACGCAGTAACTCGGCGCTACGGTCGGCGTTGGGCACTGCGCGGTGTCTCGCTAACAGTCGCTCCCGGCGAGGTGGTCGGTGTCGAGGGACATAATGGAAGCGGCAAGAGCACCCTCCTTCGAATTCTCTCGACAGCCATCAAACCCACCGGAGGACGTGCCTGGGTTTTTGGAGCGGACGTCGCGCGTGAGCCCACACAGGTTCGATCGCGTGTGGGTTTTCTCGCGCACTTTCCTGGCCTGTACGACGATCTGACTGCAGAAGAAAATCTTCGATTCGCGGCGCGGATGCTCGGCACTGACGTGGCGCGCATTCCTCCCCTACTCGAACGTGTCGGACTGTGGCGCGAGCGCGCTGAGACTGTACGGACCTTCTCGGCCGGAATGCAACGGCGACTTTCGCTCGCTCGACTTCTGATGTCGCAGCCGCGCCTCCTGCTCCTCGACGAGCCATACAACAACTTCGATCAGGCGGGCATCGCGCTGGTCAATGAGGTGGTCACCGACGTTCGCGAGAACGGCGGCGCCGCGATGATCGTTCTTCACGACCGCCACAGCGCAGGTGATTTGCTCGATCGCGCCGTGCGGCTGAAGCAGGGGGGAGTGGAGAGCGACGATGCATTGCGTGAATTGCGCCCGATGCACCGCGCGAGCGATCGACTGGCTGCTGCGGTGGTTGAGCAATCTCCTCCGCTCGATGAGTCTGAGGCGACGAATGACGTGGCGTGATGAGTGGCGTCGCGTCTGGGCGATTGTGTGGAAGGACCTTACGACTGAGCGCCGCTCGAAGGCGGGACTGAACGCCGTCGCCTTCATGGGCGTGCTAGTCCTTCTACTTTTCGGCTTCACGCTGGGCCCCGACACCGAGGCGCTTCGTCGCGCGGCCGCTGGGGCGCTCTGGCTCGCTATCCTGTTTGCCGGTGTACTGGCATTCAATCGTTCGTACCAGCTGGAGCTCGATGGAGGGGCACTCGAATCGCTCCTGCTGTATCCCGGTGCTCGCTGGGCGATTTATCTCGGTAAGCTGATCGCAAATCTCGTTTTTGTGCTGTTGGTAGAGGTGATCGTGATTCCCATCGCGCTCATTCTCTTTCAGGTGACAGTATCATCAGCGTGGATTGCTCAACTCGCTGTCATCTTGTTAGGCACGTTGGGCTTCGTGACACTCGGCACGTTCTATTCGGCGATGTCGAGTCGGAGCCGAGCACGTGAAGTGCTCCTGCCACTGCTTCTGTTCCCGATGCTGATCCCCGTTCTCTTGGCATCGGTGCAGGCATCGACGTCGCTCCTCGCGGGCGACCCGCTGTCAGAGGCTGGGGCCTGGGTTCGCCTTCTGGGGGCGTTCGATATCATTTTTCTCTTTGCATCGCTGCTCGCTTTCGAATACGTGATCGAGGTCTGACAATGGGGGTTACCACGGCGGACATGTCGGTGATGAGCGCGCCGCAGGAGCGAAGTCGCGGTGGATGGGTGTTTGGCATCATTGCATTCGCGATTCTGATTGGAACGCAAGTATTCGCGATTTCCACGAGCGTCGCGGATCGCGACATGGGACACCTGCAGAAGATCATGTACGTCCATGTGCCGGCCGCGTGGAACATGATGATTGCCTACTTTGTCGTCGCGATCGCCTCGCTCAGGTATCTATGGAAAGGGCGCGAAGAGGACGATTTGCTCGCGGCGTCTGCCGCAGAGGTGGGAGCGGTACTCACGGCGTTGCTCCTGGCGCTGGGAATGATCTGGGCGAAGCCGACGTGGGGGATCTGGTGGACGTGGGATGCACGCCTAACGTCAACGGCGGTGCTCTTCTTCATGTACGTCGGCTACCTGATCCTCCGGGCCTTTGTCGATGATCCCGATCGTCGCGCGCAGTGGAGCGCTGCGGTCGGCCTGTTAGGCGCCTTGAACGTCCCGATTGTTTACATGTCGGTGCGCTGGTGGCGTACGCTGCATCAGCCGCAGTCATCTCCGAAGACGCTCGATCCGAGTTACACGCTCGGGCTGCGACTCAATGCGATCGCATTTCTCATCGTCCTGATATTCTTCATCCGGCACCGCTATCAGACGGCCAAGCTGCAACGCGCCGCAGACCTGCTGCACGAACGCAATGCGTTAGGCGGCTTGGGAGGGATAAATGCCTGACAATACACCTTTCATCGTTGGGGCCTTTGCGGTCACCTGGGTGACCTTCATTGGCTACA
Organism: Gemmatimonadaceae bacterium; assembly: GCA_044224185.1. Lineage (GTDB taxonomy): Bacteria > Gemmatimonadota > Gemmatimonadetes > Gemmatimonadales > Gemmatimonadaceae > SCN-70-22. Next base: position 58,835 of record JBGAKW010000016.1, read on the forward strand.
CGATTCATCTCTATCGCGTTAGGCGTGACGCAGAGCGGCGCTTCGACGACGCGTCGCGCGATGCGGCGGCACCGCGAGGAGGACGCTGATGGCTGATACGTCGGAAGGACGGAAGCGAATCACGCTCATCATCGCCGCGGTCATCGTGATCGGCGGCGCGTTTGGGTATCTCCTGTACGGCGGCATCGACAAGAACGTCGTCTTCTTCCTCACGCCGAAGGAATTGCTGGCGAAGGGGACAAAGGCGGAAGACGTTCCCGTGAGGCTTGGCGGAATGGTGTCGCCGGGATCGGTGAAGTGGGATGCGGAGCGTCTCGACCTCAAGTTCGAGGTGACGGATGGCGTGAAGACCGTCACGGTGCAGTCGAAGGGGGCGCCGCCGCAGATGTTCCGCGATGGAATGGGCGTCGTGTGCGAAGGGCGCTTCAAGAACGGCGTCTTCATGTCGACGAACCTCATGATCAAGCACTCCGAGGAATACAAGCCGCCGAAGAACGGCGAGATGCCGCAGGAGATGTACAAGTCGCTCATGAAAGGCGGCGCGAAGTCATGACGCGATTGATCGGATACAACGCGCTGTTGGTCGCGCTTGCCGTCGCCGTCTTCGGATTGGTTGCGACGCCCATCGGCGTTAGGCGGAAGAGCGCAGAGTTGGTGAATGGCGCTTATTCCGCCGTCTACACGATGTTCGGCCTAACGACGGCGGCCGTCCTGGCGATGATCTACGCCCTCGTTACGCACGACTTCTCAGTGGGTTACGTAGCGCAAGTGGGGAGCCGAGCGACGCCGCTCTTTTACACGGTGATTTCGCTCTGGGGTGCGCTCGAGGGATCGATTCTCTTCTGGGCGTGGGTGCTCACCGGGCTCGCGGCACTCGTCGTATTCTGGAATCGTGATCGCGAAGGCGAACTGATTCCGTACACGTCGACGACGATGCTCGCCGTCAGCGTCTTCTTCCTGATTTTGTTAGTGGGTCCGGCGAATCCGTTTACCCTCGTGTCGCCGGTTCCCCCGGATGGTCCAGGGCCTAACCCGCTGTTGCAGAATCACATCCTGATGGGTGTGCACCCGCCGCTGCTGTATCTCGGCTACGTCGGGATGACCGTGCCGTTTGCATTTGCCGTCGGCGCAATGGCGTCCGGTGAAGTCGACACTGACGACTGGATTCGTCTCTCGCGTCGATGGACGTTAGGCGCCTGGGCATTTCTCTCGGCGGCAATCATCGCTGGCATGTGGTGGTCGTACGAAGTGTTGGGATGGGGCGGCTACTGGGCGTGGGATCCGGTCGAAAACGCGTCATTCATGCCGTGGCTCACCGCGACTGCCTTTCTGCACTCGGTGATGGTGCAGGAACGCCGAGGGATGCTGCGGCTGTGGAATCTGAATCTCATTGTCGCGACGTTCGCCCTAACGATTCTCGGAACGTTCCTCACGCGCTCTGGCGTGCTGTCGTCGGTGCACGCCTTTGGCGAAGGGCCGATTGGCTACTACTTCCTGGTGGCGATCGCGCTTGTGCTGATCGTGTCGTTCATGCTGGTGGCGGGGAACTCGGAGAAGCTGCGCAGCGAGGGGCGCTTCGACGCGATGGTCTCGCGCGAAACGGTTTTCCTGTTCAACAACCTCTTTTTGACGGCGTTCACCTTCACCGTCCTGGTAGGGACGTTGTTTCCCATCGTCGCGGAAGCGGCGCGCGGCGTCAAGGTCAGCGTCGGCGAGCCGTTCTTCAATCGCATGACGATCCCGATCTGTGCTGCACTCCTCTTTTTGATGGGAGTGGGGCCGGCGCTACCTTGGCGCAAGGCTGCGCCAGAAGTTGTGAAGCGACAACTCTGGCCGCCGGCCATTGGCGCGGGTGTGATGGCGATCGTCGCGCTGCTTATCGGCGTGCGGAACGTGTACGCGGTGCTCGCGTTTGCATTTGCCGCGTTCGCGTTGATTGCAAACATTCGCGAGTACATCGCCGGAGTGCGCGCGCGCATGTCGGTCCGGGGCGAAAATGCGGTCACGGCGTTAGGCAGATTGGTTGGAGCCAACCGGCGCCGCTATGGCGGCTACGTTGCCCACATGGGCGTGGTGTCGGTGGCACTCGCCATTACCGCGTCGTCCACGTTCCGCAGCGAGCACGAGGCAACGCTCAAGAAGGGCGAGTCGATGCCGGTTGGGAACATGCAGGTGCGGATGAACGAAGTGTACGGACGCGAAGAAGCGCAGCGTTCGCGCATCGTGGCCAGCGTCTCGATTCTCAAGGACGGAAAGGAGATCGGGCGTATGGAGCCGGCGATGAATTTCTATCCGACGTCGCAACAGCCTATTCCGACGCCTTCGGTGCGCAGCCGTCCATGGGGCGACGTATACGTCAATCTCATGGCGTTCAAGCAGGATGGCTCGAACGCGACGTTGCGCGTCATCGTGGAACCGCTGGTTCCATGGATCTGGCTGGGTGGCGGCATCGTCTGTCTTGGGGCACTCATCTCGATGGCCCCACCGCGTCGGCGCAATCCGTCGTTAGTCCAGAGCGCGAGCGAGGGGCGGGTGGGCGCTGCAACGCCACCGCTCCCCGCGGGTGGCTTGCTCGCGGCGCAGAAGTCTTTGGAAGGAGCTGACTGATGAACTGGCAGCGTGCGTCGATCGCCGGTGGAGTGGCGCTTCCGATCATCGGACTCTTGGCGTTCTCCATGACGCGCGATCCCAAGGAGATTCCGTCGCCATTGCCCGGTCGCTCCGCACCGACGTTCTCGCTCGCCGTCTTTGCACCTGGCGAGGGGATCGCGCGACGCGCGCCTGGTGACAGCATCCGACTCACCGATCACAAGGGCGAAGTGGTGGTGCTCAACTTCTGGGCGTCGTGGTGCCTGGCCTGCCGCGACGAACACTCCACGCTCTCGGAAGTCGCGAAGGTGTACGAGCAGAAGGGAGTCAAGTTCTACGGCGTGTTGTACAACGATGTCGCAGAAAACGGGACGCGATGGATCGAGGAAATGGGAGGACAATCCTATCCGTCGGTCACCGATCCGCACACGCGCACAGCGATCGACTACGGGTTGTACGGAGTGCCGGAGACGTTCTTCATCGGACGAGATGGACGTGTGGCGTACAAGCACGTCGGACCGGTGACCGCGACGCTGCTTGCATCGAAGCTCGATTCGCTGTTGAAGATTCCAGCGCCGGCGACGATGACGTCGTCGCGCGCTTCAGCGCCCTCGGGCAACTGACGGAACCATGCGACGATTCTTTGCGGCACTGGCGCTGGCCTTGTCGTTAGGCGCGTCGGCGCAAGCTCAGAGCGGGAAGGGCATCCTCGCGGGTCCGCCGGGCGATTCACTTCTCGAGGCGACGACGCGCGAGGTTGCCTCGCAGCTGCGTTGCCCGGTGTGCCAAGGGAACTCGATTCAGGATTCGCCATCCGAGCTCGCGCAGGAGATGAAGGGACTGGTGCGCGAGCAGCTGCAATCGGGCAAGACGCCAGACGAAGTGAAACGTTACTTCATCGACAAATACGGCGAGTGGATTTTGCTCGAACCAAAGGCATCAGGCTTCAATCTGCTCGTCTATCTCCTGCCCGTTCTCGCGGTCGGAGGTGGAGTCATCCTCGTACTTCGCGCAGTGAAGAAGTGGACTTCACCGCAAGAGACGCCTAACGGCGCCGGGTGACGAAACGAAGCGACGCGTCCCAGGCAACTGGCAATCGCAAGTGACGTGAGGAATTCTGGGACAGAGACGAGGGCCGGAGCATTGCTCCGGCCCTCGTGTTTTCTGCACGCTCACACCGTGTGCCTGCACGGCTGCGGTTGGTTTGTTACTCGCTGAATGCAGCGCCGCGTGTCATGAGCGCGAGACGCGTCAACGTAGTCAATTCTCCGCGCCTTCGTCCTTCGTTCTTCCGTGTTCCACGCTCGTTAGGATTACGCGCGAGTCAGGCATTCCCTGAATGGCATGAAACATTCACGTACGTACTATTACGGCCGACACTGCTGATTGGGTGGGTGCGGTGCGAGATGTAACGGAGACGATCGATCGCCGGATGCAAATCGCGATGAACGCACGACGCAGGAATCCAGCGGAGGCAGAGTGTATGACTCGTACAATGCGTGAACGCCTAATTACGGGAAGCAGCGCGCTTCTCCTCGTGGCGTCACTGGCGGCGTGCGTCGACGAGAAGATCGTCTATCGCGATGGGCCGAATTACGCTGCGCCACCAACGGCCGCGGCTTCCTTTATCGGCTACGATGATTCGACGACCAAACTCACGGTGTGCGGCAACTGCCATGTGAGTCAGCAAGGAAAGTGGAAGACGACCCGCCACGCGGGCGCCTTCAAGACGTTGGAGACGAGCGGCTCGATGCAGGGGTATTGCCAACCCTGCCACACCGTCAACAACCTCGGAAATGCAGCCACCGATACGGCCAACGGATGGCGCACCACGAAAGATCCTCGCTACAAAGACGTGCAGTGTGAAAGCTGTCACGGTGCAGGGCTCCAACACGTGTCCTCGCCGACGCGCGGGCAGATGCTGGCGTCGATTGTCGCCGACACGGGTGCCGCAGTGAAAAATGGGTGCGCCGAGTGTCACTCCGGCGTGCACCATCCGTTCGTCGAGGAGTGGCGCAAGTCACGTCACGCGACCTCGTACACGCGTGCATACAACCAGTCAACGGCTACGGCGCCTGAAGTACCATTTGGTCCGAAAGCTGCGTGCCAATCGTGCCACATCGGCCAACGCATTCTCGAAGCATGGGGCGTCAGCACCAACTTCGTCGAGAAGTCTGGTGGCGCCACGCAGGCAACAGCCGTTGGAATCACCTGCGCCGTTTGCCACGACCCGCATGGTTCGGGCAACCCCAAGCAGCTGCGTTTCGCCGCCGACTCTCGCGATCCGGATGCGAACCTCTGCATGAAGTGCCACCTGCGCCGCGCGAATCCGGACTTCAGCGGCGGACAGAATTCGCCGCACTCACCACAGGGACCGATGCTCATCGGCACCGCTGGTTGGTGGCCGCCGGGGATCACGTCGCCCGATAGTCTGCTCGTTGCGCACGGGACCGATCGCAATCCCAAGCTCTGCGCCTCGTGCCACCTGAATCGCTACGATGTCACGGACAAAGCGACTGGCAAGTTTGTACAGACCGTAACTGGACATCGCTTCCTCGCGATCCCGTGCGTCGACGCGAATGGACTCCCGACGCAAACGCAGAACTGCACGTCAAACGCGCAGCGCTCCTTCAAGGGGTGCGCCGGCTCGGGATGTCACAGCGAAGCATCGGCGCGGACGATCATGGAGTCGACGGAAGCGGACATCAAGTTCATCGCCGCTGCGCTCAAGATCATGCTCGACGATCCAAAAATTCCGGCTGCTGACAAGGCATCGGGAAAAGTGTCGACGTGGCGTGGTGCGACGTTCAACTACAACCTCGCGCTCAGCCCGGGATCGGAAGTTCACAATCCGTTCCTCGCCAAGGCACTTCTTCGCGCCAGCATTGCGCAGATGGCTAAGGACTACGGCCTTACGGCACCTCCAGGGCTCAATCTCGCGCCGTATGACAAACTGATTCTTGCCAAAACCAACTAGCCGGTGTTGATGTAGTGAGGACGAATGCAAACGGGTGAACGACCATCGTTCACCCGCTTTGCATCTGACGGGCAAAGCGAGATGGTTCGCTGGCATTCAACTCGAGGTCCCTTCTGAAGTACTTCGTGGCGAGTGCATTGCAGCAGGCGCTTCTCTCCTCCCCGCCGCAGTCCCCCACTGCGCTGGATACGGGAGCACGCGCAGTCCACGATTCACTCGTGGTGGACTCGATTCGGATGGATACGCCCCCGCTCCCGATGGGTGTGGTGGCGCGGACCTTCCGATTCCTCTTCTCCGGGGTCCCGCAGTGGGTCCAGATCGGCGGTGTCATCCTCGGCGCGATCGTCGCGATCGTCATCGTAACGCTCGCCATCCGGCATCGTGCCGCGATTCTTGAATGGCTTGCCGCGCGTTCGCGCACCTATAAGATCGCGTTAGGCGCTGGCGTGGGTGGCACGATGCTGGCCGTCGGACTCACCGGCGGCTGGACGTACAATTACATGATGCACGAGAACGATTTCTGTTCGAGCTGCCACGTCATGAAGACGGCGTTCGGCAAGTTCCAGAACTCGGAGCATTCGAAGCTGGCGTGCCATGCCTGTCACCAGCAGTCGATCTTTGCGAGCACGAAGGAACTGTACTACTGGGTGATGGAGCGCCCGGAGAAGATCCCGGCGCATAGCAAGGTGCCGAACAAGATCTGCGCCGACTGCCACATCACGCAGAAGCGCGACAGTGTGTGGCAGCGCGTGATTGCGACCGCCGGGCACCAGGTGCACCTCAAGTCGGATTCGGCTTCCTTGCGAGACGTGATGTGTGTGACGTGCCACGCCCGTCAGGTGCACGCGTTCAAGTCGAACGATCTCTCGTGTGGGCAGACGGGATGCCACGAGAATCAGAAGATCAAGCTTGGAAAGATGGCCAATCAATCGTCGTTGCACTGCATCACGTGCCACGAATTCACGAAGACGGTGTCGGAGTCGATCACCGTCGACTCGACGAAACGCGATCTCGTGCCGATCAAGAAGGAGTGCTTCAGCTGTCACGAGATGCGCGAGAAGCTTGCCTCGCACGGATTGGACAAGGATCCGCACAAGGGAACGTGCGGGACGTGTCACAATCCACACGAGCAGGAAAACAAGAAGGCGGCGATCAAGAGCTGTGCGACGTCGGAGTGTCACGCGAGCGCCGACACACTCACGGCATTCCATCGTGGATTGGGAAAACACGGCATCGACAATTGCGTGGCATGCCATAAGCCGCACGAATGGAAGGTGCAGTCGACGAGTTGCCTGGGGTGCCACAAGAACATTTTCGACGATACGCGAAGTGCGCCGCGGAAGTCGACGTCGTTAGGCACACGCGCGCCGCTCAAATACGTGCCGCACGTCGTGGAGCGGCCCCTGGTGTCCGGACGCGGCGGCCCATCGGCGGGCGAAGCGTTCTCGTTAGGCGAAGACCCCGCGGAGGCGCGTCCCATGAGCGCAGGGCAGGGACTTCGTTCTCGCGACGACATGCAGCAGCCCCGAGACACCCTGAAGTTTTCGCACGCTCGTCACCGGAAGCTCCAATGTGAAAAGTGCCACGATAGCAGCGATCGCCATGGAGCGCTTCTCGTCACGAACAGGGCATCGTGCCAAGCGTGTCACCACGCCAAGGACGGACGTTCTGGAACGTGCGAAACCTGTCACGCGCGCAAGGATCTGCCGTCGAAGCATGTCGATGTCAGCGTTCACGTCGTCAGACGCCCGGCAGACGCAACGCGAACGCTGACGTTCGAGCATCAGGTTCATGCGAAGGAATCGTGTTCGACGTGTCACGATGACTCGCCCGAGCGTCGCGTCATCAAGACGTGTACCGAGTGTCACGCACAGCATCATACGGTGGAGCGAACGTGTAGTTCGTGCCATCCATCGACGAAGTCGGCGCACGACCGGTTGGCGCACGACGGATGCACGAGCTGCCACGCCGATGCTGCTGTGGCGTCACTTCCGCCGGTGCGCACGCTCTGCCTCTCCTGTCATCAGGAGCAGCGCGACCACAAGACCGGGCGCGAGTGTGTAAGCTGCCATCGCGTGAGTTGGAACGAAGTGAAGCGCGACGAGGCGAAGCCATGATGTCGCGTGCCGCGCGGTGTCGCACTGCATGCCTAACGACGCTTCTTCTTCTCGTCGCGACAAACGTGACGCACGCACAGCGCGTGCGAATTGCCGGGACGACGTGGATTCAATCGATCGATCTACGACCACTGCGCGACGACTCGGTGTCGATCGCGGACGCTCCGGGCGACGGCATTTATCGCACCACGTCCTCCGGCGATGTGGTACGCTGTGTGGATGGTGCCAGCTTCTGTCACTTCTTTTCATCCGGGGCGCGAGCGACGACCACGCCGCTCATGCAGGATCTTTCGCTCGCTGCCTGGGGGGTGGGCGAGGGAGTCTCATTCCATGCGCAGGGGCGGTTCCGTGCCTCGTTAGGCGGGAATGAGCGCTTGTGGCCGCGCATGAGCGATCGCTTCGACCTCATTGACGCGTACCTTGAGCTCGACCGCTCGCGCATGCGCGCGCGCCTCGGACGCCTCTGGTCGATGAACTCGTTAGGCGCCTACAACTTCGACGGTGCGTCGCTGGTTCTCCGGAAATGGGGTGCGTCGATCGAGGGATATGGAGGACGCGCGCTCATCCAAGGACTCAACGAGGGGTACACCTCGGGCGAGATCGGACAGGTGGATGATCTCCCGCCGGAGGACGGTGGATACCTCGTCGGCGGACGCTTGCGTGTGCGACCAAATGCCGTCACCGCAATCTCCGTCGTGTATCAGCGCGTGGTTCGCGCCGATCGCTCCGATCTCTACTCCGAGCGCACCGGCGCCGATGTGAGTACGATGCTCTTCGGCGCATCGCTCGACGGAAGTGTCGTCTACGATATTGCCACGAATACGATCAACGAAGGACGCATTCGCGCCGCCCATCGTCTCTTCGGTTCGTTCACTGCATCGGTCGAGGCGCGCCGGCATCGGCCGTTCTTCGACTTATGGACGATTTGGGGAGCGTTCGCACCGGTCGGCTTTGACGAAGCGCGTGGCAACGTTACGTGGCGTGCGGCAGCGGATCGTTTGCAGTTCGATGCACACGGCGCGTATCGCACGTATGCTGACGCAAACACCGGGTTGGCCTCGCTTCCACTCCGCTCCAATGGATGGCGCGCCGGAGCGAGTGCAACCCTCCTCGCATCGGAGCGCTTAAGCGCCTCTGTGTCGTACGACGTGGATCTCGGTTTCGGCGCATCGCGGAGCGACGGGAGCGCCGGTTTTCGCTGGACGCGCTCGGAAGGAACCTTCCTGGGTGTGAACGGAAGCGCCTTTCAAACGATCTACGAATTCGAGGTCGGAACGGGACGGGTGTTCGGCGGAGCATTCGAGGCGGGCACTCGCCTAACGAACGATTTGCGCATCGCCGCCGACGCCGGCGTCTATCACCATCAACTGTCGAATGGTGCGCGCGGCACAGACTGGAGCCAGCGACGCGCTTCGGTGCGACTCGAGTGGGCCATTGGCCCCGATCCGGGAATGACGAGCGGGCGCGGAGGAGGGCGATGAAGCGCCGCTACTTCCTTGCGATCGCTGCGGTCGTGGCAGCACTTGCTGGCGTGCATTCGTTAGGTGCGCAGAACGTGTTGCAACAGAAGCGTGCCTTTCCACACGAGAAGCACGCCAAGCTCATTCCCACGTGCGCTGGATGTCACGTCGGTGCGTTCACCGGTGACGGCACGAAGCTCATGCCACCGCCGTCGTTGTGCGCGGAGTGCCACAATGGGACGGACTCGAAACGCGTGACGTATACGGCACCAGCGCCGCGCCACGACTTCTTGCGATTCGTACACGCCGAACATGCGACGCGCGTGACGAGCGAAGGGCGAGCGTGCCAGGCGTGTCACGGTGCGCGTGCCGAAGCGCCGTGGATGGAGGTCTCGCACGCTTCTCCCGCGCTGTGCCTGAACTGTCACACACATCGCGCCACGGAACATCTGGCTTCAGACAGTCGGTGTGCGACCTGTCATATCCCGCTCGCTCGCACGACCACCCTAACAGCCGAGCACATCGCGGCTTTTCCAAAGCCATCAACGCACACGACGCAACGATTTCTCTCGAACCACGCCGTTGAAAAGGACGCCGACGTGGCGCAGTGCGCGACGTGTCACACGCGTGAGAGCTGCGCGCGTTGCCACGTGAACGCGGCGAGCGTTCCAGCCATCAGCAAGCTCGCCCCCGATGCACGCGTGGCGGTCATGCTGCGGGGGCGCGCGGCGACGTACTTCACCCCCGACGATCACCGTGCAGCGAGCTGGGAGAACGCGCATGGGCAAGCGGCGAACGCCGGCACTCAACGATGCGGCACCTGTCACGCACAGCCGAGTTGCACGGTGTGTCATACCGGATCCATCGGCCGTGATGTCATCAAGCGCCTCCCTGACGGACGGAGCTCAGTTCCTGGAGTTCAACTCGTCCTGCCGCAGCGCGTTGCACCTGTCGGTGATTCGCGCACGGCGAATGCGGCGGTTCTTCCCGTGAATCGGGGGCGCGGGAAGACCGGTGCGGAGGCATCCGATACATCTCGCACGACCGTGCGACCGCACCCGGTTGGCTTCGACAAGCAGCATGCGATCCCTGCCGCCGCCGGTCGGCTCACCTGTGAAGGGTGTCATACGCAACGCTTCTGTAGTGACTGTCACACAGGCGCGTCGAGACGTCGCTTTCACGTCGCCAACTTCGTTTCGCGACACGCGCCCGATTCGTATGGGCGCGACCAACAATGTCAGGCCTGTCACAACACAGAAGTCTTCTGCCGTGGCTGTCACCAGACGAGCGGGCTTGCCTCGCGCGGGGCGCGCAATGGCGCGTATCACAACGCGCAGCCGCAATGGTTGCTGCAACACGGTCGCGCCGCACGTCAGGGATTGGAAAGTTGCGTGACGTGTCATAAACAGCGTGATTGCATGCAGTGCCATGCGGAGACGGGGTGGGGGATCAATCCCCATGGTCCCGATTTCGATGCGCGGCGCGTCAGCGCGCGAGCACGATCGATGTGCGCGCGATGCCACATCACTGATCCACTCAAAAGTCGTTAGGCACCCATGAAGCTCATTCGCAAGAACGTGCTCTCGATCGCCGCCGTCGTCCTGTCTGTCGCCGCGTGTGCGAAGGACAAAAGCGCAAAAGCAGAAGCCGGCGACTCACTCCTCGCCGCGCTTCCCAAAGGGCACATCCCGATCAATCAGCCGCCCGCGGTCCCGCTCTCGCCAGAGGCGCAGGCCATACTCGACAGCGGCAACGTGGCGTTCCGCGCCGGCCGTCACCAGGATGCGCTCGCGTTGTACGAGCGTGCGTCGAAGGTGATGCCCGACCACCCCGCACCGTGGTTCGGGACATACATGGCGGCGCGCGAACTCAAGAACACAGCGCTGGCCGATAGCGCACTCAAGATGATTCGCCAGCGAGTTCCGGGAATCGAAGGCCACCCCGCGCCTAGCGATGGTCAGATGCGACAGCTCTCCCCACACGGTGACGGAATGCCAAATCTCACGTCGCCGCACGAGCAATACTCTCCGCACGGAACACCGGCAAAACCGCGCACCTCGTCCTGACGAGACGGATTCGCCCGACGCGTTCTTCGCAATTGGATGACTGACGTCACGTACCGCGTAGCACAGCGTACATGCAACGCAGTCGAGCGACATCGTTACATTCGCAGGAGGGTTCCATGCTCCGCGTTCGCGATATCATGACGCCAAGCGTCGTCACACTCGCTCCCGAACAAACGCTTCGCGAGGCCGTCGAGACTTTGGTGACTTGTCGCATCGGCGGTGCGCCCGTCGTTGATGGCGGCAAAGTTGTCGGAGTACTATCTGCTCCCGACATTCTCGAGTTCGAGTCGGTCACTCCCCATTCGGATAGTCGTAACGACGAGCCGGTGGAGGAGAAAGAAGAGGTCGATGATGCCGCACAGGAGTGGGACGACGACGACGTGCTCTCGTCGGCGTATTTCACCGACTGGTGGCCGCCTGAAGGACCGGATGTCGCCGAGCGATTTGCGTCGGCCGAGGGGGCACAGTGGGATGTGCTCTCCGATCACTCCGTGTCCGAAGCGATGACCCGTACGATCTGCGCGGTTGCGGCCAACAACGAAGTCTCGTTCGCCGCGCAGCGTATGCTCTCGGCCGGTGCGCAGCGCGCGCTCGTCACCGAAGGCGGGGAACTTGTGGGGATCGTGACGACAACCGACATTCTCCGTGCTGTCGCCGAGCACCGCCTAACGGTGCGGCAATTCGTGTTTGAGAAATGACAAGGCAGCGGCAAGCCGCGCGTTAGACAAGGCCGTGAGGGGTGCCGCCCTCCACCGGAGGGGGCGATGCATGTAACAATGTGGACGAAGCAATCTCGGCGAGCGATGATCCTCCCTGCGGGAGCGCTCGCCGGTATTGTTGTCGGGCTACTGGTCCGTCTTTTCGTCGGACCTAACGAGGCAAGCGTTGTCTGGTTGGTGGCGCTCGCGATCACCGGGCTCCCCGTGCTCGTGCGAACCGCCGATGCCGTGGTGCACGGTCGGTTTGCAACCGACGTGGTGGCGGCGCTGGCCATCGGAACCGCGCTGGCGCTGCGCGAGCCACTCGCTGGTCTCATCGTCGTCCTCATGCAAACCGGCGGCGAGGCGCTCGAGCGCTACGCCGAAGGGCGCGCGTCGGACGCCGTGCGGGCCCTGGAAGAGGGGGCGCCACGCATCGCCCATCGCATTTCGCCTAACGACGCCACCGTTGAAGATATCGTGGTGGACGCCATCCGAATTGGCGATCGCCTCCTCGTGCGGCCGGGCGAACAGGTTCCCTGCGACGGCACCGTCATCGATGGCAAGTCGACACTGGATACGTCGCGCCTGACGGGTGAAGCGATGCCACGTGAGGCGGGACCTCATGCGCATCTCCTGAGCGGAATGATCAACCTCGAGGGTGCGCTCGTCATCGACGCGACGGCGGTGTCGAGCGAGAGCCAGTACGCCCGCATCGTCGAGTTAGTGCGCTCGGCAGAGGCGAGTAAGTCGCCGTTGCAGCGTTTGGCCGACCGTTACGCCGGTTGGTTCACACCGTTGACGCTCGTCGTCTGCCTGGTCGCGTGGTTCATCACGCGCGATTCGGCGCGGGTGCTCGCCATCCTCGTGATAGCGACGCCCTGCCCACTGATTCTCGCGACTCCGATTGCGATCATCGGGGGAATCAACCGCGCCGCGAAGCGTCACATCATCGTGCGTAGTGGAACTGCACTCGAACGTTTGTCTGACGCCCACATCGCCGTCTTTGACAAGACGGGGACGATTACAGAGGGGCGTCCGAGCGTGAGCAACGTGCGAGTATTGAATGGATTTGATCGCGCCGGGCTCCTGCGACTGGCGGGTGCGGTCGAGGTGCACGCCGGGCACCTCCTTGCGCGCTCGCTCGTCGAGGCGGCGGAGCGGGAAACGGGAACGCTCCCCACACCCGCGAGCGTCAAGGAGAGTCCCGGCGAAGGAGTTGAAGGTGTCGTCGAGGGGCGCCGGGTGCTCGTTGGGTCGCGCGCGTTCGTCAACGCACGTCTGACGGTGCCAGGCAACGGAGCGAGCGCCGCACTCGGAAGCGAGCCCGCGCTGCGTGCATTGATTGCCGTGGATGGTGTGCTTGCCGGGGCCGTCGATTTCGACGATCGCATTCGCCCGGGCGCTGACGCCATGCTCGCCACCCTTCCGTCGTTAGGCATTCGTCACACGGTGCTCCTGTCGGGCGACCACGCCGACAACGTGCGCGCGACCGCCGACGAAGTGGGATTCGATCTCGCGTTAGGCGAGCTCCTCCCGGCCGACAAGGTCTCGAAGGTGGCCGAGCTGTCGGCGATGAAGGGGCGAGTGCTGATGGTGGGCGATGGAACGAACGATGCCCCGGCGTTGAGTCGCGCCGATGTCGGCGTCGCACTCGCGGGGCACGGCGGCGGCATCACCGCCCAAGCCGCCGATGTCGTGATTCTCATCGATGACCTCTCGCGCGTAAGCGAGGCAATTCGCATTGCGCAGCGCACGATGCGCATCGCGCGTCAAAGCATCGGAGTAGGGTTGGGACTCTCGGCGATTGGCATGGTCGCCGCCGCCTTCGGCTACGTTCCCCCCGTGGCCGGCGCCATCCTGCAGGAAGTGATCGACGTCGCGGTGATCGTGAATGCGCTGCGCGCGCGACAAAGCGCATGAGCGCGTTCCGGGACGCGTGATGTCAGAGAGGTGTCAGAAGGTGCAGCCACGTTCGCTCTCGGACGGCTGAACTGGCATCGTGCGCGGGGGTATCCCACTCCCGGCACACGCGGTAGCGTCCAGCATGCCCTTCCGACACGCGCGAACGTCGCCAACACGCGTTACCATCCTCGTCCTGCTGCTTGCGGCGATTGTCGCGGTGGCGGCGTTGTTGGCGTACGAAGCGCATAACGCATCGCGCGCCGAGCGTCGAACGGTCGAGCGTGCGCTCAATGACTACGTGGCGACCGCGGCATGGGAATTTCAATCGGCGCTTCGGAAGTCCCTCGACGTTGAGATGCAACACGCATTTGGCGTCGTGACCGCCGGATTGGCCCAGACACCGCGAGATCCGCTCCTTCCGCTGACGCTCGTGCGCGAGAGCGCTGGCGACGCGTTTCGCTGCGCCGACGGTGCGCGCGATACGTTGCGCTCCTTTGCGCGTTATGACTTGGGGAGCGAATCCATCGCCTTCGAGCCTCCCATGCCTAACGATGCGGAGCGTGCGTTGCTGGTGCGAGCACTGACAAGCGCACGGAATACCCTTCCGCCTGCCGCGCGCCCGTACGGCATCTCGTGGGAGTCGCCCGCAGGAAATCGCACGGTCGTTTATGCCGTGCGTTACGCGCGACTCGAGGTCCCCGTCGCGCTCTACGCGTTCACCACGTGCACCAACGCGCTTCAGCAGCGACTCCCGCGTGACGTCGCGCGCCTGCATCCGCTGCTGCCGTCGGCCGTCGCCAATGGCGCGACTAACGATTCACTGCTGGCGCTCACCATTCGCGCTGGGAATGGAGCGGTGCTGCTGCGGGTTGGAGGGAAGGGGAGCGGGGGGGGGCTCTCGCACATCGTGGTACCGCTCACGGACTTGGACGATGCGTCGCTTGAGGTTTCGCTCCTTCCCGCCGCTGAACGACGTCTCCTCCTTGTGCCATCGGAGCGCGCGAGTGTGCCGTTGTTGATTGGGCTCCTGGCATTGACCGCGCTCCTGGCCGCGGTGGCTCTCGTGCAGATTCGCCGCGAGAGCGACATCGCGCAGTTGCGCGCCGACTTCACCTCCAGCGTGTCGCACGAATTGCGTACGCCGTTGGCGCAGATTCTGCTCTTCGGGGAGACGTTGAGTCTCGAGCGTGTCCGCTCGCCTAACGAGCGCCGGCTCGCGGCGGAGACGATCGTGCGCGAAGCGAGGCGACTGATGCAGCTCGTCGACAATATTCTCCATTTTGCCCAGCTCCGCCGCGGCGCGCCGCAATTGCAGCTGGCCGACATGTCAGCGGCGGCCGTGGTCGCTGACGTCGTTGCCGGCTTCACCCAGTTGGCCGAGTCGCGCGGCGCAACGGTTGTGCTGGATCGCCGCGATGAACGATTCGTTCGTGCCGACCGGGAGGCGCTGCGCCAGGTGATTCTCAATCTCCTCGACAATGCGACCAAGTACGGTCGAAAGGGGCAAACTGTGCGCGTGGCCGTCCTCTCCTCCGGTGGGGGCGTACGCATTGTCGTCGAGGACGAAGGCGACGGGATTGCACCCAGTGATCGCGAACGTGTGTGGCTGCCGTACGTGCGCCTCCCGGGGCGTGGTAATTCCGCGGGCGGGAGCGGACTCGGACTCGCCGTCGTGCGTGAGTTGGCCGAAGCCATGGGCGCGAGCGTGCAGTTGAGCGATGCGCCTAACGGTGGCGCCTCGTTCGCCGTCGAATTTCCCGTGGCGACGTTCCCGTCGGCCGCTACCGAACGCGCCACCCCTGAGGGGCGAGAAGCAATGCCTGATGTGGCGACTCACGGCCACGGTGCGAAGTCATGACGACGATTCTCCTCGTCGAGGACAACGAAACGCTGGCGCTGGGGCTTCGCAGCAATCTGGAGTTCGAGGGATATCGCGTCGTCAGCGCGTCGACGGCGAGCGAAGGACTGGCGTTGGCGGCCGAGCAGCGTCCCGATCTGTTGATACTCGACTTGATGCTTCCGGACAGCGACGGTTTTCGTGTGCTGCGAGAGCTGCGGTCGCGCGGCGACGATCTCCCGATTCTCGTCCTCACCGCGTTAGGCGAGGAGGCGGACAAGCTGCGCGGCTTCCGGTTTGGCGCGGACGATTACGTGACCAAGCCGTTTGCCCTTCTCGAGTTGATGGCGCGCGTCGACGCGCTGTTGCGCCGGACGCGCGGTGGGCGCCAGCGCCCAATACCTAACGAGTGGCGCTTCGGTGAGGTTGTCGTCGACGCCTCCACGCGGGCGGTCGAGCGGCGTGGGCGCGCGGTGTCGTTGCGGCCGCGGGAATACGAACTCCTGGTAGCGCTGTTGCAGCGCGACGGGCGGCTGGCGTCGCGACTGGAGTTGTTGCGCGAAGTTTGGGGATACGACGACTCGGTGATGAGCCGAACGGTCGATACGCACGTGGCCGAGTTGCGGCGGAAGCTTGAGCCCGACCCGGCGCGCCCGCGGTATATCCTGACGGTGCTGAAGGGTGGGTACCGGTTATCGCGCGATGGGGTGCGAGAGCCGGGGGACAGTGCCTAACGAGGACTCGTGCGATCGAGTTGGTGCGGGTGGGGTTGGCGGGATAGTCGTGAAGTGGGCGCTGAGTGGGCGCTGAGGGCGCGCTGGGAGTGGGGGATTTCGAAGCGTACGGGTACGGATCCCGGCAGCGTTGTGGGCGGGGGATTTCGGCTGGCTTGCCGGAACGCCCAAGTTCAGCTGCAGGCGAGTCAAATGCGGACGCGTACCGAAGCCGCGCGCAATCATCAGATCGCTTGTCAGCTGCAAGGTTCGTTCGATGGCCGCCCCGCGATGCCTGCAGGCGTCAGCCGGCGCGGGGCAGCGGCGCCAACTTGGCGATTTGCTTGGCGTCCTTCGATCGCAGGGCGTGCCAGAGCTCCCAATCGGATTGCAGCCCGAGCCAGAAATCGGCGCTCATTCCAGTGACTTGCGCGAGGCGGAGCGCGGTGTCCGGGGTGACGGCGCGCTTGCTCCGAATGATTTCGTTCAGCCGCGGAAACGACACGCCCAAGCGGATCGCGAACGCCGACTGCGAGATGCCGAGCGGTTTGAGGAATTCCTCAAGGAGCATCTCACCGGGCGGTGTTGGCGGACGCTCCGTGGGCAGGCGCCGCTGGACGAGGGGGCGACGTTCCTTGGCCCGCCTAGTGCTAGTCCGTGACTTCGACTTCGTCGGCATAGCCCGCCTCCCAGCGGAAACACACGCGATACTGCTGATTGATGCGAATACTGTGCTGGCCTTTGCGCGCCCTGGCGGGGGCCTCCAGGCGGTTCACAGGTGGGATCGTGAGTTGTCGGAGATCCCGCACCCGGTTGAGTTGGGTCAGCTTGCGTCGCACGACAGGCCAGAGTTCTTGCGGACACGCGGAACGCGCGCGCCGGCTATCGACGCCATTGAACAGATCTTCGGTGGCCGCGTCGGCGAACGAGCGTATCACACCCTGTATTATAATGGGCGGCGTATAGGCCGGCTACGTCGAGATGATCAGGCGCAACGCGTGGTTAGGTGGCCGACTCGTTGCCGGCGCCAAGACCCTCACGGTTTCGCCTGTGTCGCGTGCACCGGCTCTCACCCCCACCCGCCCCCACCCCCCACCCCCACCTCGGCCGCGTTGACGCTCCCCTGACCTCCGCCTGACCCACACCACACCCTCGTCCGCCTCCCCACATCGCATTCTCGCCCTGCGCGCATTACGCGCGCACTCTCCCTCACGCGCGAGATGCCATGTCGCTCTTCGCCAAGAAGTCGATTCCAGAACTCCAACTCGAAGCGGAGCGCGGAATCCTCCGTCGATCGCTCGGTCCACTCAACCTCACCGCGTTAGGCGTCGGATCGATCATCGGCACCGGTATCTTCGTCCTCACCGGGACCGCCGCGTCGCAACATGCCGGACCCGCGCTCGTTCTCTCGATGATCATCGCCGCCGTCGGGTGCGCCTTTGCCGGCCTCTGTTACGCGGAGCTGGCCTCGATGATTCCGGTGGCAGGAAGCGCGTACACCTACGCGTATGCAACGGTGGGCGAGATGATCGCCTGGATCATCGGATGGGATCTGATCCTCGAATACGCCCTCTCGGCCAGCACCGTCGCTGTCGGATGGTCGGGCTACGCGGTGTCGCTCTTTCATGACATGGGGATCACCATTCCGCCACGCCTGACGGCGGCGCCTGCCGTGCTCGTGTCGTTAGGCGACGGTACGCAGGTCCACGGATTGTTCAATCTTCCGGCGTCGATCATCGTCCTCGCCGTCTCGGCGCTCCTCGTGGTCGGCATCAAGGAGAGTGCGGGGACCAACACCGTGCTCGTGGCGATCAAGTCCGTCGTCCTCGTCGTCTTCGTGGTCGCCGGTGTCTCATATATCAATCGCGCCAACCTCACGCCGTTCATTCCGCCGAACACCGGCACCTTCGGCGAGTTTGGGTGGAGCGGTGTGCTGCGTGGAGCGGGCGTGATCTTCTTTGCCTTCATCGGATTCGATGCGGTAAGCACCGCTGCGCAGGAAGCCCGCCAGCCGCAACGCGACATGCCCATCGGGATCCTCGCCTCGTTAGGTATCTGCACCATCCTGTACATCGCGGTGGCCATCGTCCTCACCGGGATCGTCCCGTACACCAAGCTCAATGTCGCCGACCCGCTCGCCGTCGGGATTGACGCCACCGGGATGCGGTGGCTGAGCCCCGTCATCAAAGTCAGCGCGCTCTTCGGCCTCTTCTCGACGATGATGGTCCAGCTCATCGGACAGACGCGAATCTTCTATTCGATGAGTCGGGATGGATTGCTGCCCGGCTTGTTCTCACGCGTGCACGCCCGGTTTCGCACGCCACACGTGAGTACCATGACCACCGGTGCGGTCATCGCCGTAGCCGCGGGACTGCTCCCGTTGCAGCTGCTTGGCCAACTGGTGAGCATGGGGACGCTCCTCGCCTTTGTGCTCGCCTGCCTCGGGATTCTCATCCTGCGACGAAACGCTCCCGACCTTCCACGTCCCTTCCGCACCCCGGGACTCCCGTGGGTCCCGATCCTTGGTGCGCTCATCTGTCTGCTGCAGATGGTCGCGCTGCCGCTGGCGACGTGGATCCGGTTGTTCGTGTGGTTGGCGTTAGGCATGATCGTCTACTTCGCCTACGGGCGCGCGCACTCGCGTGTGCAGCAGCGGGCGGCAGCATAGGGGCAGCGGTCTACAGGCCGAGGCAAAGGGAAGGCGTCCCAAGCGTTGCGTCGTCCGCGTGCCAGCCTAAGCGTTGGGTGATCCGCGTGACGGCCTACGCGCCGCGGCATGGGCGCCGTGCCAGCACGGCCGTCGCCCAACGCACGACCTGCGGAGCATCGTCGCCCCTCGCGCTGTCCTAAATCTCCTGACAGAAATGGTGCATCTGCCTTACCTCGCTTAGGCAGGGTGCGGACAGACGCTCGAACGACAGGAGCGCACCCTTCACGTGAGCCCAGAACCGATCCCAGACTTGGGCGTCGCTGGGTGAGTTGAGTGGAGGGTGTCTTTATGTCGAACGCGATTGCTACTCCGCAGGGAGGTGTGGACATCGTGACGTCTTCTGTGACGCGACTTGGCCCCGTCCTCGTTGCGACCGACGGAACGACGTCGGCCGCCGCCGCCATCCGTGCCGCCGCTGCCTTCGCCGATTCGGCGCATGCGGCTGTGACCGCTGTAACGGTGCTCGAGCCGCTTCCACTCGTGGCAGCGGACTATGGACTGCTTCTGACGCCGATCGAAGCGGATTCCACGCGTCGCGACGCGCTCATCGCGCGCGTGCGCGAGCAGATTTCAGACCTGGTTGGTGATCGTCCCGATTGGAAGATCATCGCCCGCGATGGTGATCCCGCAGCGACCATCGCACGCCTCGCGCGCGAGTTGGATGCGCGCATGATCGTCGTTGGGATCGGCCATCACGATGTGCTCGACCGGATCTTCGGTGGCGAGACGGCGCTGCACGCGTTGCGCCTGGCGAACCGCCCGGTGCTGGCAGTTTCGCCCGACTTCAAGGAGTTGCCGAAGCGTATCGCGATCGCCGTCGATTTCAGCGATCAGAGTCTCGTCGCCGCGCGCGAAGCGTTGGCCTTGTTAGGCGATGTCTCGATGGTGTACCTCGTGCACGTCGCCCCGCGCCTCGAGCTGCAGCCGGAAGCCTATGCGATGTGGATGGCGAACTATGGTGAGGGGGTCGGGCCGGCGTTCGATCGGTTCCGGGCCAATCTCGAGCTCCCGTCAGGTGCAAGGCTGGAAACGATGACGCTCACCGGCAAGCCGTCGCGCGCGCTGTTGCAGTTCGCACGCTCGGCCCATGTCGACACCATCGTGACCGGAAGTCGCGGTGCAGGCTTGGTCGACCGGCTGCTCGTGGGGAGCACGGCGACGGGACTCATTCGTGGTGCGACCGGCTCCGTGTTGGCGGTTCCCACGCCGTTAGGCGCGCGTCGTCAGGCAGAGCCTGCAGAGACGTTTCCCGAACATCAGTGGGTTGAACTTCTGGAGGGGTTCACGAAACGAAACGCCGGGCGGATTGCCACGCTCGAGGTGGACGATCCGGAAATCGGCGCCCAGGCGCAGCAGCACGACTACCCCTTCATCGGGGCGGCGTACGACCATCACGACCAGCGCATCGAGCTGATGCTCGGCGACATGGACGGGGGCGGACACCACCTAACGAGAGGGATCGGTAACATCCGGCGCGTCGACCTGCTCACTGACGCCGATGGGCGCGACCGGGTGCTTCGCATTTCGCATGGCTCAGGACAAACCATCCTGACGCTCGTTCGCTGAGGGGGCGGCGAGTCCGCGGCACGGGTTTCCGTCCGCGGCATGCGTGTGCGGGCGCTTGCGTACGATGACGAACGCCGCGATGCGAGTGCATCGCGGCGTTCGTCGCAACATGAAGCGGCTGCCTATCCGCGGACCACAATCACGATCACACCTGCCGCCAGCAGCAAAAGCAATCCGACAGACGCGATTCGCTTGAATCGCGCCTCGCCCAGGGTGAGCGTCAGCGCGAGCTTGAGTACGGCGTTAGCGCTGACGCCAACGGCGATCGCCTTCGCCGCCAGCTGCACCGTCGCGGCGTCGGTGCCAAGCCGATTCATCGAGAGCGTCAGCGCATCCATATCGGCAAAGCCGAGCACCGCTGCCGAGACCAGCACCCCCCCTTGCCCGAATCGCTCGCTCATGAAGTGGAGCGCCATCAGCGCGGCCTGAAACGCCAGCGTTAGGCGGATGGCCGACCAGAGCCGAAGGGGACTCGTTCGGTCGCCCTCTGTCGCCACGCTCTCAGGATCCGTCTGTGACCGACGAAGCCAGAGTGCGCACCACACCACTCCCACCAGAAACGGAACGATGAGGTAGGGCACGAGCGCCAGCGCGACGTCACGGTTGAGGACCGTGGACAAGACGACGACACGCGGGAGGAGCACCGCACTGGCGGCGACCACACCGACGCCCAGCCCCGTCGCGAGCGCCGGCGTCTCTCGGCTCGCGCGCGAGAACTGAAGCGCCACGACAGTCGACGATATCACGCCGCCTAACGCACCGGTCACACCGTATCCACGCGAGGCGCCAACCGCTTTCCGCGCCACCCACCCGACAAAGTTGAGCCCCGAAAAGAGGAGCACCACGGTCCACAGCTCGCGTGGGTTCACCCCGCCAAGCGGTCCGTATGACTCGTTAGGCAGCACCGGTAGAATCACGAGCGCCAGGACGGCAAACTGCAGCGCCGCGCGCAGCTCGATTTCGTTGATGCGCGCAATGACCGAGCGGATGCTTTGTTTCTCGGACAATGCCAGCACGGCAATGGCACCCGCGCCACCAGCGGTCGCTTCTTCGCCGATACCCGACAGAACGCCTAACGCGATGACGAGGAGCGAGGCGACTTCCGTGGTCCCATCGACCGCCGCCCCACCGTTCCGCGCCGCCACCCAGTACGCCGCGGTGACGAGCAGCGCCGTCCCCATCACCAGCGCCGCGGCCATCGCCACGAGCCCGGTGCTCGCCAGCCACCCCGCAACCCCGCCGATGGCGCCTAACAACAGAAAGGTGCGCACCCCCGCAAAACGCGCATTGGGATTGGGGAGTGCGTGCCCGGACCACTCTCGCTCTGTACCGACGCCAAGTCCGATCAACGAGGCGATCACCAGCCGAACCACGAGGGCGGAAGTCATCGGTTCACGTTAGACCACGCCGCACCGGGCAGCAACCGCCACGAGAATTCCTTCCTCCCACCTCATCCCTACATCATGTCGATGTCGTTCGCGCCGACGCCCTCGAACTCGAAGCGAATGATCGCGTGCGGCGCACCGTCGGCGAACAAGACATTCCGAAGTGCATCGCGAATGAGCGGGTGATCCAGCGGCTCATTGAGGAATGTTGCGCGAAGTCCCTGCTCCGATGCGTGCAACAAGACCCGCTGCAATGCGCGCCCGGCGTTCAGCCATTCGCGCGTCGAATCCCCATGTGTCCCAAGCACCGCGAGAAGTGGTGCGTCGACGGCGGCCGATCGCACATGACTCGCGCGTCCCCCGTTCCACTCGAGCCCGATCGTAATACGCGCGCCAAGCATCGACAGCAGTTCGCCGAGCCGGGCACTCCCTCCCTCGACGAAGAGCGTTCCTTCGCTGCGGCGCTTTGGAGCGTTCATCGCCACGAGACGTCGCGCGCTTCGCTGGGCGTCCGCGATTTTCCCCGCTTCGAGTTCGAGATCGGCGAGGAGTTGTCGGCGCGCGTCGTCGACGATGACGTCGAGCCACGCACCACCGCTGCGCGCGGCGTGCCGCAACACCGCCATCAGCGCCGGTGAAAACGCTGGCGAAAATCGTCCCGCTCGCCGAGGAGTGCGAACATCGTCGGCAGCTGCAATCTGTCGCAGGAGCGTCGCATCCTCTCGGCGATTCGTGATGCACGTGTCGATGCGCGCGCGTGCGATGAGCCCATCGTCATCACGCGAGACGTGCTCGACCTCCAGCGCGTATCCCAGTCCTCCGGCGACGATACGCATCGTTTCCACGAGCGCGCCGCACGCCACGACGAGCTCGCGGTTCGCCGGGTCGGCGAGTCGCTCCTCACGCGCTTCCGCCAGCCGCAATTCGATGGTATCGCCCTGGCGTTCGAGCCCCCAGGGCGTTCCTCGTCGCCACGGCGTGGGCGCGAACGATCGACGCGCGAGCGCCGCCAGTACTTGGTCGATCGGCGCCACGCGCGGATGCCCCACTTCGTGGAAGAGCGTCGTTTGGCTTCGGGTGGGCGAATCGATCATGGACCCGCCTTCGGCGCTGCCGGGTTTTTTGGGTGAGCGTACGGACACCCAAAATTCAGACCTCAGTCTACCCGGCGATGTCGGGGTGAGCGCCCACGTTTTTTACGCCTGATCCGACGCCGGTGTGGTGGTTTCTCCCCCTTTATAGACATCAGAGGCAGAGCCCGCTTCAGACCCGAATCCGAGGATGCAGCCGCGTATCGAACCCGGTTTCGAGCCCGGTTCCGAGTCTGGTACCGAACCTGGCCCCAATTCGACCAGTCCCCAACCACAGATCCGCGCTCATCCCCCCACACTTGTAAGGTATTTTCTGACAACGCGTACTGAGTCTTCCCCTACGATATCCGAACCACCCCGACAAATCCTGCCTCGGTGAGCGACCATACTTTGAATCACCGGTGGACTAAGTAGCGAGCAGGCGCAACCGCTGTCATTCGCTGCGGTTACCTCGCTCTCACTACGCCGAGTAACTCGGTCGCCTTACCGAAGCCAAGCACCTCAGTCGTTCACGCTTCTCGCGAGCCACGCAGTTGTCGAGTCTCTCTTCGAGTTCAGGATCTGCCGCCTCGGCTCCGCGCCCCGCTACTGCGGGCGCAGAGCCGAGCGTGAGCGTTCCGGCTTGGCTCGCGCCGCTCCTCCGCGTCAGTCTCGCAACGAAGATTGTCGGCGCCAACGCGATCATCGTAGCGGGCGCGGTCGCCGCGGCGCATCTGGTACAGGGCGGGGGGCTCACCGATTTTCGCATTCTCGCGATTCTGGCGAGTGCATTGTTAGGCAGCTTGATCGTCAACTTCATTCTGGTGACGCTTGCCTTGCGCCCGCTGGCAGACCTCGAGGCGACGGCGCAGCGAATCTGGAAGGGCGATTTCTCCGCGCGAGTCCCCGATTCGCCGCTCGCCGATGCTGACGTTAGGCGCGTCGGTGGGGCGATCAACATGCTGGTCGAGGGGCTGACCGCCGATCGTGCGCGCGTTCGCGAACTTGCCGGTCGGGTGATTGTAGCTGGCGATGAAGAACGTTCGCGAATCGCCTCCGAGTTGCACGATTCGACGGCACAATCCATGGCTGCGCTCCTGCTCGAACTCAGCGTCGCCATTCGGGAAGAAGAGACGGAAGCGAACGTTGCGCGCCTGGAGCGTGTGCGCCGCATTGCGAGCGACGTGCTCGACGAAGTGCGCATGCTCGCCGCCAACGTGCATCCGCGCGTACTGGACGATCTGGGGCTCGGCGCCGCGCTGCAGAACCTTGCGCGCGAGACGGAGTCTCGGAGCGATTTGCGTATAGAAGTTGTACTCGAAGACACCGTGGGAACGATTGCCCTCGATGTGGCATCGGCGTTATACCGAGTTGCGCAGGAGGCGTTGAAGAACGCGCTCCAGCACGCGAACGCATCTACGGTGATATTCCACGCTGGCATGCAGGATGGCGTGGCGCGACTCGGGATTGTGGATGATGGCCACGGTTTTCGCTTGGATGACGCCGAGCGACGCCGTCCGGGGACGGGGCTCTTCAGCATGCGTGAACGCGTGGCGCTCCTCGATGGAACATTGTTGATCGACAGCGCGCCCGGTCGCGGGACGCGCATCGTGGCCACCGTTCCGGTGGCTACGCCAGACGCGGCGCTGCCAACAAGCGTTGTCGCAACACGAGAGACCTAACGAGGAAGAGGTGAGGATCACATGCAAACAGACCTGATTCGCGTCGTACTGGCCGATGACCACACGGTCGTACGCGCTGGACTTAAGGCGGTGTTGGGAACCGCCAAGGATATCGACGTAGTCGGCGAAGCCCGCGATGGGCGCGAGGCGATTGCCCTGGTCGATCGATTCAAGCCCGACGTCGTCGTGATGGATCTTTCGATGTCTGGGATGGACGGTACGGCCGCCACGAAGGAGATCGTTGGAAAGGGGGTCCCGACGCGCGTCCTCATTCTGACGATGCACCCAGAAGAGGATTATCTCGTGCCTCTCCTGGAAGCGGGCGCCGCCGGCTATCTCGTGAAGAGCGCCGCTGACCGCGAGCTCGTGGACGCGGTGCGCGCGGTCGCGAATGGCGATGTGTATGTGCGACCGACAGCGGCGCGCGTTCTTGCCAAGGGACTCACGAAGAAGGATCCGCATCAGGTCGACCGTGAGCGCTTCGAGAAACTGACGGAGCGTGAACGCGACGTGTTGCGGCTGACGGCGCAAGGTTACTCCGCGCCGGAGATCGGCGAACGCCTCTTCATCAGTCCGAAAACGGTTGACACCTACAAGCAGCGCATCAACGAAAAGCTCGGGCTGTCGCACCGTGCGGACTACGTGCAGTTTGCGCTTCGTCTCGGTCTCCTCGCGCAGGCGTAAGTCGAAGCGCCACTCCTGGAGGTAGGATGCTCGCCAAAGTCCGAGACGCCGTCGAGCGATTCGGATCGGCGGCGCGATCGACAATCGAAGGGGCAGGGCGCGCGTCGCGGTTCGTCGCTGACGTTGCCCGCGCCGCGGGTGATGTTCGGACGTGGGGGCGCGAAGCCACGGCGCAGGCGCGCTCGTTAGGCGTCGATTCGCTCCCGATTGCCGCCTTCATCGCCGTCTTCACCGGCATCGTCCTCTCCCTCCTCGCGTCGTACTCTTTCACCGGCGCGGTCCCGCTCTACTTCGTGGGTGTACTCGTCGAAAAGACGATCACGATGGAGCTGGCACCGGTGCTCACGGGCCTGGCGCTCGCCGGCCGTGTCGGCGCCAACATCGCCGCAGAACTCGGCACCATGCGCGTGACAGAGCAGATCGACGCGCTCGAGACGCTGACCTACGACCCGCTTTCTTTCCTCGTGGTGCCGCGCGTACTGGCGGGCACGGTGATGTTTCCCGTCGTTGTCGGGTTGGCAATGGTCATCGGTATTCTCGCCGGCTGGGTTGCCTCGATCGCACTCCTCGGGCTCTCCACGTATGAATTTCAGCGCGGTCTCCGCCTCTTCTTTCAGGTCTTCGACGTTCAGTACGGCCTGGTGAAGGCCTCCTCCTTTGGCATGGCCGTTACGCTTATCGGATCGTTGCACGGAATGAACGCGCGGGGAGGGGCGCAGGGTGTTGGTCGCGCCGCGACAAACGCCGTCGTCTACTCTGCGGTAATGATCCTCGTACTCGACGCATTCTGGGCAGTCATCTGGCTCTTGGGACGTGGACGATGAAACGCAACAACGATTTTATTGTGGGCCTGACGATTCTCTTTGCGATCGCCGTGGTGACCGGTGCGACGCTCTGGGTCAAGCAGGCCGATGTCGGACGCCGTCGCGAGACGGTCATGGCGCGCTTTCGCGATGTCGGAAACGTGCGCGTCGGCGCGCAGGTCGTGATTCGCGGGGTGGCCGCCGGCCGCATCGAGGGATTGCAGCTGGCGAAGAATGGATCGGTCGACGTCAAGATGCGACTCGATCCCAACGCCACGATGCCGCAGGACCCGGTCGTCCTGTTGAATGAGTCGTCGCTCTTCGGCGAATGGCAGGCGACAATTATTTCGCGCGCCGCACTGCCGCGCGATGAAGACGTTGCCCGACAGCTTCGCGAGACGGACCTCAAGGATGGCGTCCTCCCGGGGGCGACGCTTCCCGACATCGCTCAACTCACCGCCGTCGCCGGACGCATTGCGGGCGACGTCGCCGCCGTGGCTGGACGCGTCGACATCGCGTTCGACGAACGCGCGGCGCGCGAACTCCGGGGATCGATCAAGAACTTTTCCGAACTCTCGACGGTCCTCGCGCAGACGGTGCGCTCGCAATCGAAGAACCTCGACGCCATGTCGTCGGACGTGCGCGGCGGGGTCAACTCCCTCGTCAAGGCGTCGCAAGACCTGAACACGATCTCCGCTCGCTTCGACTCCTCCACCTCGCGCGGCGAGATTCGCCAGATCATCGCCGACGCCGCCACCAGTGCGCGCGAGATGAAGCAGGCGAGTAATCGAATACTCAAGATTTCCGAACGACTGACGGACTCTCAAGCGCAGCTCGAATCGTTCATCGCCCACAGCGATTCCGTCATGGCCCGCGTGAACCGCGGCGACGGGTCGCTAGGTTTACTCGTGAACGATCCTTCTCTTTATCGCAGTACCGATTCGCTCATGCGAGAATTGCGAGATCTGGTCACAGACATGAAGAAGAATCCGAAGAAATATGTGAACGTGCGAGTCTTCTAACGAGGATTCTCAGTGTCACCGACGCGGGCGCTTTCACCCTTCACGCGGATTCTCCTGATCCTCGCTTTCGCCATTTTGGTGTTAGCGATTGGGTTGGTCGCCGTCGACTTGCTTCGGCCAGATGCCAGTGGGAAGGGGCTGTACGCGACGACCATTTCGCTTGCGTTCGGTGCCGCGGCGATCGCCCTGGCGGGTGCGTTCGCGCTCATGCGCGAACTCGCGCGTCGCCGACGGATTCAGGTCGCGCTCCATGCCTCCGAAGCGAAGTTCTCCGGCATTCTCTCCATTGCCGTCGATGCCATCATCACGGTCGACGAGCAGCAGAACATCATCCACTTCAATCATGGCGCTGAGGAACTGTTCGGTTGGACCGAGCCGGAGTTGTTAGGCACCTCGCTCGAGCGTCTCCTCCCGGCACGTTTCCGTCACGTACATGCGCACCACATCGAGCACTTCGCGCGCGGACGCGATGTCGCCCGGCGCATGGGTGAACGCCGCTCGATCTACGGCCTGAAGAAAGACGGGACGGAGTTTCCCGCCGAGGCGTCGATCTCGCGACTCGAACTTCCTTCGGGAAGCCTCTTCACCGTCGTTATGCGCGACATGACGTCGCGCCTCCGGGTGGAAGAGAACCAACGTTTCCTCGCGCACGCCGGACAGATACTCGCCACTTCGCTCGATTACGAATCAACGCTGCGAAGCGTGGCGCATCTGGCGATTCCGCATCTCGCCGACTGCTGCGTGCTCGACATCTCTGAATCCAGCACCAGCACGCGCCGCATCGTCAGCGTGCACGACGACCCGGAGCGCACGAAAAGCCTGCGCGAAATGGAAGCGCGTCGCGTCGATCTCTCGGATTTCCCCTTTCCTGTTGCCAAAGTCCTCAGAAGCGGCAAACCGGTCTTGCGCGCCCAGCTCGCGCCAGGGTGGGAGCGAGCGGAAGGCGCTGACGATGTACACGTGCAGGACGTTGAAGCGTTAGGCATTCACGCACTCATCTCGCTCCCGCTCGTCGCCCGTGACCGCGTGATAGGCGTCCTCACCCTCATCGCCACCGACCCGAAGCGACACCTTGGCGAAGAGGACGTGGCGCTCGCCAGCGAATTGACCGACCGCGCCGCATTCGCCATCGACAACGCCTATCTCTATCAGGCGGCACAACACGCCTCGCGCGCCCGCGACGAGATTCTGGGTGTCGTCTCGCACGACCTCCGGAATCCGCTGAGCGCCATCTCCATGTGCGCGCGCGTCCTCTTTGAGAGTCCGCCAGCCGCAGAGAATGAGCGACGCGACCTGGCCGACGCCATCCTCGAGTCGACGCAGTTGATGCAGCGCCTCATTCAGGACTTGCTCGACGTGTCGACAATCGAGTCGGGGCATCTGCGAATTTCCCAACGATCCGAAGCGCTGTCGCCTATTGTCGATACCGTGCTCACCATGGTGCGCGAACAGGCGGAGAATCGCGGAATTCAGCTGGTGCGCGGCATCGCGCCTGAGCTGCCTAACGTGAATGTCGATGCGATGCGTATCGAACAGGTGCTCGCCAACCTCGTCTCCAACGCGGTGAAATTCACCGAACGTGGTGGGCGGGTTTCGGTGAATGCGGAGAGCGAGGCGCATCACGTCGTGGTGCGCGTCGTCGACACGGGTGTGGGCATCCCCGCCGATCACCTCCCGCGCATCTTCGACCGCTACTGGCACGCGCGTCGCCAATCGAAAACGGTGGGAACCGGACTGGGGCTCGCCATCGCCCGTGGTATTGTCGAAGCGCATGGCGGGCGCATCGCCGTGGAGAGCACGTTAGGCACGGGAACAACGTTTACCTTCACCCTGCCGATCGCCGATCCCTCGCGAGCGGCGTCGCGTGAATCGTCGCCCGCCTCGGAGAGCAAGGCGCTCTCGCAGCACTAAAGGAGTCATGCAAATGACTGACTCGCCACATCCCGAATTCCATACGCTCACTCCCGAGCGCGCCGAAGCGCTGCTGCGACGCGCACGCATCGGACGTTTAGCATATGTGACGCACGATCGTGTCGACGTCGAGCCGATTCACTTCGTGTATGACGACGGCTGGATCTACGCGCGCACCGCGCCCGGAACCAAGCTCTCGACGCTCGTGCATCGTCCCTGGGTTGCACTGCAAGCGGATGAAGTGCGCAGCGACTTCGATTGGGAGAGCGTGGTCGCCAAGGGGACGGTCTATTTTGTGGAGGACGACGATACGCCGCGGGGCGCCGAACTTCGCGAGAACGTCATTGCGCTCCTGCGACGCGTACTCCCGGCGTCATTCACCTCTGACGATCCCACCCCCGATCGGGACATCCTCCTGCGCATTCACGTGGACGAGGTGCACGGACGAGCGGCCACGAGTGGGGTGTAGAAGCCATCTCAGAAATGGGCGCCGGAGTCCCGTCGCCCATTTCCGAGATGGCCTGTAGCGCAGCCGTTTCACTAAACGCGGTGTAGCGCCGATACTCTGGTTGGAGCGGTGCGGCTGGGAGCCTCGCTCGTGGCCCATCCCCGGCTCGAACCCGCGCGCATCGTGTCGACTTCCAACTCCGCAGTCTTCGCTGGCGCGTCTCTCGCGATCCCTGCGGAAATGACCGAGGCGCTCGCCCTGGTCGCGCGCATCGGTGGCGTTGAGCTTCTGGGCAAGGTCACTGACCTCTTTCGCCAGAGTGCGAACGATCGGATGACCAAACTGCGAAACGCAGCTGAGTCCAACGACCTCACGCACGTCAGTCGCCTGGCGCACGCCATCAAGGGGAGTGCGGCGCAGGTTGGTGCGGAACCGTTGCGTGTGTGCGCTGCGATTCTCGAACAACAGGCCGCAGCGCTTTCGCCCGATCAGCTTCGCGCCGCCATTGACGACATCGCGCGCGAGACTGAGAACGCCCACGCGCAGCTCGCCCACATGCGCGCCGA
Source organism: Gemmatimonadaceae bacterium (assembly GCA_044224185.1). Taxonomy (GTDB): domain Bacteria; phylum Gemmatimonadota; class Gemmatimonadetes; order Gemmatimonadales; family Gemmatimonadaceae; genus SCN-70-22. The sequence goes on from JBGAKW010000016.1 coordinate 89,044, forward strand.
AGGCGCACGAACACTTGAGACGCGCCCGCCGCGCGGAGACACGAACACATGACGCTCATCGCAATCGTCGAGGACAACCCGGATAACCGTCTCCTCGCTCGCGCGCTTCTGGAAGGGCTCTACGACTGCACGGAATACGAGACGGGGATCGACGCGCTCGAAGGAATGGTGCGTGAACTCCCCGATCTGGTCCTCCTCGACATCTCACTCCCCGGCATGGACGGCATCGAGACGCTCCAACGTCTTCGCGCGACCGAGTCACTCAAACACCTTCCGGTCATCGCGCTCACCGCGCATGCGATGGCCGGTGATCGCGAGAAGTTCCTGCACGCCGGCTTTGACGACTACGTGACGAAGCCGATCGTGGACGAAACCATCCTACTCGGCGCCATTGACCGCGGGCTGCGGGGAGCCGAGAGTCGTTAGGCTCCCGACACGTCGGGCCCGGCACGCCGTACCGCCCAGTGCAGCCCAATGCCCCCCAACAAGTGCGTGCGCACCGCACTTACGTCAAAGCCCCCTCGTTCTAACGCCGTCGAGAACGCGGACGACGAGACATAGTGCCGGATGGAGTGGGCAATGTACGCGTACATCACGGGCGCGCGGTGCCACCACCACCCGACGGCGCTCCCCGTCAGCTGCAAATAGGCGAGAAAGGGCTCCCGCCACAACGCCACGTCCGGCCGGTAGAAGTCGAGGGTCAACAGCGTGCCACCGGGCTTGAGCACGCGCGCCAGCTCCGCCACTCCATCGTGGTAACGCGGAACATTCCGCAAGGCGTACCCGCCGAACGCGACGTCCACCGACGCCGATGGAAGCGCGAGCCGAGTCAAATCCCCCGTCACAAAAGAGACGCGGTCGCGGTCGCCAGCTGCAATTCGCGCCGACGCCAATGCCGTCATGCGCGACGCCGCATCGACGCCAACGACCCGCATCCCGGGACGCACACGCGCGGCGCCCAGCGCCAGATCTCCCGTCCCGCAGGCGACATCGAGCACACACCCAGTTGGCGGCGCCGCGCGATTGAACCACTGCAGGAGCGTTGCCTTCCACCGCGCGTCCATCCCGAACGAAAAGAGACGCGTGAACGCGTCGTATCGCGGCGCGATGTGCTCGAACATTGGCGTCACAAACCCCTGCTTCCGCGCCGGATCGGTCAGGTGCGCGTGGAGATCGAGCGCTTCCAGTTCGCGCGGCGACATCGGCGCGCTAATGCCTTCCGTCCGCGCGCGTCCGTGCGCGTCGCTCATGTCCGAATCGGGAAGAGGGGTCACCGAGTGCCAGTGAAGAACCGACTTTCGAGAAGCGCTGCGGGACGAACAGTTTATCTTGCGGCGCTCCGCCTCGGGATTCCTCGGCGGATCATCACGCGCTGTTCTCACCCGTTCGGGCTCTGATCATGCCTTACAACGACGCGCCCAAAGGTGGATGGGGAGGGAAGGCGACCCCCGTCGCTGGCGCCGTGATTCTCCCCCAGGAGCAACTCGCGCGCGCTGACTTACTGGAGGCGGACGCCGCGATGTGGGCGATTGTTCTCGCCGGCGGGATTGGCTCGCGCTTCTGGCCGCTCTCCTCGTCCAAGCGCCCCAAGCCGCTCCTCCGGCTCGTCAGCGACCTCCCGCTCATCGCCGAAACCGTCGGGCGCCTGCAGCCGCTCATTCCGGCGGAGCGCGTATTGATCGTCACGAGTGCCGACATTGCGCCGGCAATTCAGGCGGCCCTTCCTGACGTCCCGCTCACCAACATGCTGGTGGAGCCGCGGCCGTTAGGCACCGCCGCCGCGCTCGCGTGGGGAGCGCAGGAGATCGCGCGTCGTGCCGGGCCCAACACGCTGGTGTGTACGCTTCACGCCGACCTGGCCGTCGCATTTCCCGATGCGTTTCGTCACACGATGCGACAGGCGGCGGCACTCGCCGCGCGCGAGGAGGTTCTCGTCACCATCGGCGTTCCGGCTACGCGCGCCGAGGCCGGCTTTGGATATTTAGTCCCGGGCGATCTCCTTTCCATTGACGCGCCGTTGGAGGCGGGGGGCGCGTGTGAAGTCGAACGTTTTGTCGAGAAGCCCGAGGCGTCGCACGCGGCCTCGCTCGTCGAGAGCGGCGCGCTGTGGCACTCCGGGATCTTCCTGGCGCGGTCGACGGTCATCGTGCAAGCGCTGCGCGACCGCACACCAGAAATCTCCAGCGCGATCGATGCCCTCGCGCAGAGTGATCACGAGACGTTCGTCAGTGGAGTGACCTACGTTTCCATCGAGCGCGGGCTCCTGGAGCGGTGCGACGATCTTCTCGTTGTCTTGGGCGACTTTGGATGGGACGATGTCGGGACGTGGGCGTCGCTCAAGCGCTCGCGCGAACTCGATGACGATGGTAACGGCGGGATTGGCGACGTGCATTTCGTCGAGGCGTCGGGCAACATTGTGCACGCCGAGGGGGCGACGGTGGCGATGTATGGGGTTGAGGGATTGTTGGTGGTGTCGCTCCCTGGGATCACCTTCGTTACCACGATGGAGAAGGCGTCGGAACTCCGGCCGTTGCTCGACGCCTTGCCGGAGCATGTGAAGGCGATCGCTCGGCGCGAGAATCCCGACGCTCGTTAGGCAGCCGCCAGCGACGCGACAGCAGCCAGCGAATGTTCGAGCGATTCAGTCGGAAATTCCGCGCGTCTGGTGGTTGGGCCCTGCGTGAAAAAGTCAACACTTTGTCCCTAATATCGCGGGACGAACTGATTCGGCTCGGCCGTAACTCGGCATTGCGCAGCGCTGCGAGTTCACAGTGTGCGCGGCACTGTCATCATTACGTCACTCACGCTTGACACGCACTAGCACAAGGCGAAGCTTAGCGCGTTCTGTGGATTAATCCGTCCGCAGGATGGTAGCGCGCCGGGACGATGCGATTCCGACCTCACGCTTGGTCCCATCACTTTTCGTCTGTCCGGCGCTTCACACTCTCCCCCCAAAACTTGGGAGGCCCTTGTGCGGAAGTTCTTCGTACTCGCAGTGGCAGCCCTCGCGACGTTCGCAGGTCCCTCTAATGCTAGGGCACAGGCACAGCGCGAGATCACAGGCAAGGTGACAGTGGCAGGAACTGGCGCTCCGTTACAGGACGCCATCGTGGGTCTCGTCGGTTCGGTCGGCGGCGCCCGCACGAACGAGAAAGGCGAGTTCCGTCTGCGCGCGCCTAACGGCGATGTGTTCGTCCAGGTTCGCGCGATCGGTTACAAGCGCCAGTCGCAGCGTCTCGCAGCCTCGAGCAACTCTATTGACTTCTCGCTCGAGAAGGACGTGCTGCAGATCGAGGGTGTGACGGTGACGGGTGCCGCCACGACCATTGAGCGCAAGAACGCCGCGACCGCGGTCGCCGCGGTGAACGCCGAAGAGTTGGCGCGCGTTCCGGCTCCGGCGCTCGAGAGCGCGCTCCAGGGCAAGGTGGTCGGCGCGTCGATCAACATGAACAACGGCGCACCGGGCGGTGGTGGGCAGGTGCAGATTCGTGGTGCCGCGTCGCTGATCGGAAATATTCAGCCGCTCTTCGTCGTCGATGGTATCATCATTTCGAACACCGTTCGTTCCAACCGTCTCTCCGCCGCGACGGGCTCGCTCAACTCTGGCGAAGAAAACGGAACGAACCGCCTCGCCGACATCAACCCGAACGACATCGAGAACATCGAAGTCCTGAAGGGTGCGGCCGCGTCGGCCATTTATGGCTCGCAGGCCACGAATGGCGTTGTCGTGATCACCACGAAGCGTGGTTCGAGCGGAACGCCGCGTTTCAACATCACGCAGCGCTTCGGGACATTCCAAGCGCAGCGCATTCTCGGCTCGCGCCACTTCGCCAACGCGCAGCAGGTGCTCGATGCCGTCGGCGGTAACAGCGCCGCCGCCGAAGCGAAGGCTGCCATCGCCGCCAACTGCACCGCCAGCAGCTGCAACTACAACGACTACCAAGGGGAGCTCTACGGCCAGACGGATCCGTCGTACGAGACGGTCTTCTCCACGACTGGTGGCATCAACAACACGCGCTACTTCTTCTCGGGACTGCACCGTGAGGAGAAGGGCGTCATGATGAACACCGGCGCCCTTCGCCAGTCGCTCCGTGGTAACCTCGATCAGGCGATCGGCAACAAGTGGACGGTGTCGTTAGGCTCGAACATCCTCCGCTCGAAATCGGATCGCGGCGTATCCAACAACGACAACGCGCTCTCTTCTCCGATCTACGCCTTCGGCTACACGCCGGCGATCATGGATCTGCGGCAGAAGGATGCGGGTGGACGCTACGTACTCAACCCGTTCCCCAGCGGCTACTCAGGGACTTCGAATCCGTTCCAGACGGCCGATCTGCTGACGAACAACGAAGACGTCTACCGTATGATGTTGAACGGGCGCGTCAACTTCGCGGCGTATTCGGGCGAAAAGAACAACCTGAATTTCACGCTCCTCGCTGGCGCAGATCGTCTGTCAAGCGAGAACTACGTGCTCGCGCCGCAGGAACTCCAGTTCCAGCGTCCGGGGAGCACGATGGGTGGTGTGTTCCCGGGAATCGCCATCCAAGGAAACGGAACGAACCTCTTCAAGAACGTTACTGCGTCGGGCACCTGGAACACGACGATGCTCTCGTTCATGAATGCGACGACCTCGGGCGGCATTCAGCTCGAGACACGCCGCACGAACGACTACAACATTCAGGGACGCGGGCTCGGCCCCTCGCAGTACAATGCCGCGGGAGCCGCGAATACCGTCGTCACCAACTCGCGCACGCTGGTTCAGAACCAAGCGTTCTTCGCGCAAGAAGAGATGCTGATGTTCGGCGAGCGACTCTATCTCTCCGGCGCCGTTCGTGGAGAGCAGTCGTCGGTCAACGCCGATCGCCAGAAGACGTACTACTTCCCGCGACTCAGCGGATCGTACCGCTTCCTGAAGCCGCTCAGCGGGATCGACGAAGTCAAGTTGCGCGTCGCATACGGTGAGTCGGGCAACCAGCCTAACTACGGCGAGCGCGACCTCACGCTTACTAGCTACGGCTTGATCGGTGGTCTCCAGGCCTACGGCATTCCCGGTACGATCGGCAACCAGACCGTTCGTCCAGAACGCCTGAAGGAAACCGAGTACGGACTCGACGCGGCGATGTTCAAGGAGAGAATTCGCCTCGAGGCGACGTACTACACTCGCGATATCACCGACCTACTCGTTAGGCCGACGCTTGCAACGTCGACGGGTGTGACCAGCACGACGTTGAACGGCGGCGTGATGAGCGCAAAAGGCTACGAGTTGGCAGTAACGGCCGTGCCGGTGCAGACGAGCAACTTCCAGTGGTCGTCTCGCGCGAACTGGTTCCAGAACAAGACGGAGATCGTGTCGTTCCCAGCGAACGTCCGTCCATTCCGTGACGCCACCGCCGCGCGCGGCTTCGGAAACGCGTACGGACAGTTGTTCTACACACCGGGTCACACGATTTCGACCATCTGGGGGAACGTCACCACCAATGGTGTGACCAAGACACAGCAGCCCGTAGCCGACGCCAACCCGCGATATGTGATGTCGTTCTCGAACGACTTCAACTACAAGCGGTTCAACGTGAACGTTCTCGTCGACTATCGTCACGGTGGCACGTTGTCAAACATGACGAAGAACCTCTTCGACGAAGGCGGCAACTCGTGGGACTACGACAAGGCGTCGCCAACGAGCGGCGTCCCACTTGGCCAGTATCGTTATGACACCTGGGCCGGTGGTGCCAACACGCCGGTCTACCTCGAGGACGGATCGTACACAAAGGTTCGCGAGGTCAACGTGAGCTGGGATCTTCCGCAGCGGTTGTTCTCGCATGTGCCAGGTGCGCGTTCGGGGCGCTTGAGCCTCTCAGGACGCAACCTCTTCATCATCTCTGGCTACAACGGTTTCGATCCGGAAGTCAACAACGGCGGCGCGTACACGGTGCGTTTTGTCGACCTGGCGCCGTTCCCGCCAACCCGTTCGTTCTTCCTCTCTGTCGATTTAGGCTGGTAAGCGATGAGAATCTCACTGACATCGACGAGCACACGCTCGATTGGAGATCGTATGCGATTGAAGAATGTTGCGCTCCTGGGAGCGCTCTCATTCGGACTCGCGGCGTGCAATAGCGACAAGCTGCAAGTTCCGAACTACAACAATCCGACGAGGGAGGCGATCGCCAAGGATCCGAACGGCATTCAGCTTCTCGCTACCGCCGTAATGCGGAGCGAGCGAGACCAGCTGGCGGGCTTCAACCGTGACGTCGGAATCTTTGGCCGCGAGGTCTACAACTACTTCCAGACCGACGGTCGCAACGTCTCGCACTATCTGGTGGGAATTCCCGGACCTCAGCGCTTGGACGCGAACGGCTTTGCTTCAGGCAACTGGGCCGGACGGTACCAAACGATGAAAAACGTCCGGCTACTTATCGACGCCGCCAATGCCGCAGCGGGACTGACCCCTGCGCAGAAGAGTGCCGTGGAAGGTTACGGGAAGACGTGGTACGCGCTCGACTTGTTCTACCTGATCCAGACGCGTGATTCGATCGGCCTTCCTGTCGAGATTCCGACGGATCCGAACACTCCCTCAGCGTTCGTATCTCGCGATTCGGTCTTCAAGTTCATCTCCGGAACGCTGGACGATGCGAAGGCCAAGTTGGCAGCCGGAGGAACAGCGTTCCCGTTCACCATGCACGCCGGGTTCGCCGGTTTCGACACACCGGCTGGATTCTTGAAGTTCAACCGCGCCATTGCGGCGAAGGTGCTCGTGCAACGCGGTTCGCTCAGCTGCGGCGCGACTTGCTATCAGAGCGCGCTTACAGCGTTGAATGAATCGTTCATCTCCAGCGCTACGAGCCAGGCGCAGCTCGATGCTGGACCGCTGCACGTGTACTCAACTGCGACTGGTGACAACACCAACGCAAATTCGTTCCAGCAGAACAACTACATCTACGCACACGCGCAGGCGGCCAACATCGCGCAGAAGCAGGCCGATGGCACCACGCCTGACGCGCGCATTGGCCGCAAGCTCGTGAAGCTCGCCGCGCCGCAGAACCCGCCCGGAAACCAGAACACGGCCGCTGAGTGGCGGTTCGAGATCTGGCCAACGCCGAGTTCACCCGCCGCGGTCATTCGCAACGAAGAACTTCTGCTCCTGCGCGCTGAGGCGAACTGGGCCACCGGCAACACTGCGGCGGCGCTGTCAGATTTGAACACGGTGCGTACTGTGTCGGGCAAGCTCGCGCCATTGGCAGCCGTTCCAGCCGGTTCTGCGGGCTTGGATCTCATCATGTACGAGAAGCACATGTCGCTCCTGTTCGAAGGTTCGCGCTGGGTCGACATGCGCCGTTGGGGGCGACTCGGTCAGCTCCCCATCGACCGCACCGGGCAGTTTGTCGCCAAGGTGATGCCGATCCCGCAGACTGAGTGCGATGCGCGGGCGGGCAAGCTTCCGAAGGGGTGCGAGGGTAACCTCTAAGTTCTGCGCTAAGGCTTGAAACGAACGGCCGGTCCCGAAAGGGGCCGGCCGTTTGGTTTCGGGCAGGAAACTGCTCGTTAGGCGGTGCGAGCCCCTATTGCCGCGGTTGAATCGTCCCGCGCGGACCGGTATGCACGACAATCGATCCGCAGCCTGACATGGAGTTGAACTCCGCCGGGACATTTGAAGCACGCGTATAGATCTCGATGGCGCGAATCTCTGACGACGATACGAACGTCTCGAGATCGCCATCATCGGAACTCACTCGCATGCCATTGACGTAGAAGGCGGGAACGCACCCGGCCACTATCTTGCGCCTGCCGGGCACATCATCTACAACTGTGACCCCAAGTGTTCTCCCCGACATCAGGATCGCGTGCGAAAACATTCCCGTGGGGATCACGGACACGCCGAGAACCATTCGAAACAGATCGGAAACGAAGAGCGGACGACGTCGCTCAATCTCGTTCTCATCGATAAAGACGCCGAACCCAGACTTCCGTCGCCTCTCAAAGTCGCGCATATCCGGTGGGAGCACGATCCGTTGCCCTAGCACTCGTACGGTATCGAGGACGGCCGTCACCGCGTCCAGCTTCACGTTTACCGTCGGTCCGACATTCTCGCTGATGTCGACCGCCTGCCGTGTTCGCACGAAGCCTAACGCGCGTGCTTCGAGCGTCCAGCTGCCGAGCGGTAGGTTGGCCATCGTGAAATGGCCCTCCGCGTCCGTGGTCACTTCGACACCACTCCCCCACAGCACCACGCGTGCATCTCGCACTGGTGCGCCGCCGCTGTGCGTCACTCGTCCGCTGAGCTTCCCCTCGCCGCGTGAAACGCGCGTCATTACCTGCGCCAGTGAGTCGCTCTCGCCCTCCTGCCTAACGCCAATCTCGACGGTTCGATTTTCGGCGACAACGAGGTCATGCCGGAGGAGCCCCACCTTCGACACCTCGAGTTCGACAAAGCCGCTGGAGTCGTGTCCTGCCCAGGCACGCGCGACCATCACACCGCCGCGCGGAACGCCACAAAGGGTGAATCCCCCCTCGTCACTCGTCTCCACCTCCAAGGTTGGAGTGCTGCGGGTAACACCTTTGCCGTCGAGCGTGTACGCGTTCCATTGCACCTGAACGTGTGCACGGCGTTTCGGCGGCGTGCCATTGAGCGTATGAACAAAACCGATGTAGAGCCCGGCATCCGGGCCGTCAGATGCACCGCAGGCGTTGTCGATGATGACGCGCGCCGACGGAATGGCGAGCGTGGTGTGCACATCGTTGGCACCTATGACACGAACACGTTCGAGTGGGACTTCGATGCCGTATTGATCCAACGCGGAATGGTAGAAGCCGGCGAGCCACGAGCCGCTCTCCACCGAGTCGAATCGGAAAGTGCCAACCGCTCCGCTGAGCGTTGTGCGTGTGCGCGAGGGATCGCCCGAGGCTACGAGTTGCACCCGTGCGCCGTCGAGAGGACGAGCAGCTACGCTGTCGAACACGACGCCGGTGACCGTGCCGAGCGAGCGCTTGGATTGCCCGATGTTCCGCGTCGCGACTTGGGCGTTGTGGTTGACGGCGAGGAGGAAGACCAGCAGGGCGCTCAGAAATTCTGCCATGGCGGATTTGCTCGCGACAATAGCGCCCAGCGCGGTTGAGATGCTGCGGGACGACGCGTTCAGGAAGTCGAGCGCGCGCCCACCGGTACGACTCGTAGTCCTTCTCGACTCTACTTCTTGACTCCGCAATCGCAATAGATCGGATGGCGCAGCTTCGATGGCAGTCGGACAACGGGATCGCATACAACTCGTCGAAGGCCGTTCCTGCGATCGGGACGTGCGTGCGCGGATCTGTACAGTGTGTCGCCGGAATGATGTCGATCCGGAGAAGGACCGGCCGTTCGGGTTTAGGTGTCGCTTTTTGGGGACGGAGCCCGGGGACGGAGCCCGGGGACGGAGCCCGGCTCGTATACGAGCTACGGCAACCCCACCCGCTTCGCCATCGCCTCAACCCGCGGATCATCGCGCACGGCATCAAGCGCCGGATCACTCCGCATAAGCGCGATCGAATGCGAACGCTCCTTCATCGCGCGCTCCAGGTACGACACCGTGTGATCGCGATCGCCTAACGCGGCGTAGACGGTCGCGATTTCGTACGACGGATGATATCCAACCGACGACGATTCGAGTTCGCGCAACAACGTCTGCGCTTCGGTTTTGCGGCCAAACGTTGCAAGTGCATGCGCGAGCCCGGCGACATAGATGGCGCCGCGCTTTCCGAATCGGACTCCGTTCTCGAGATCGCTCAAGGCGCCTAACGAGTCGCGCAGCTGCTCGCGCGCTTGCCCGCGCCATAAGTACGCCACCGCCAACGTTGAGTCGAGGTCGAGCGCGCGCTGGCACTGCGCAATCGCGTCGCGATACTCGCGTGCAAGCGTCATCCCCCAACACACCGCACCCGTCGAAATACGATTGGCGGGATCCAGCTGCTCGGCGCGTTTGAGTTCCACCATACCCTCCGCCGGCCGGTGCATCGCCAGCAGATAATTCCCATACCACTGATGCGCCGTCGCGTACGTGCTATCAATCGCGATCGAACGCTGCAACAGTTCCCCCGCGCTCTTCCAATCCCAGTCGTAGTACAGCGCGATGTAGCCGAGCGACGCGACTGGTTCCGCCAGGGTGCTGTCAATAGTTAGGGCCTGTTGCGCGATCTGCTTCGCGCGTCCGTAGCCATCCTCCGGCGAGAGATAGCTGTAGAACGAACTTACCGCGTACGCGTCGGCCAGCCCACTCAGCACGCGCGTATTGCGCGGATCGCGATCGTTGGCTTGGCGATAGAGTTCGATCGCGCGCTGCATTCCGTCTTTGCTGCGTTGCGACCAGAAAAAGCGCCCGCGCATGTAGAGGTCGTGCGCGATGGGATCATCCTGTGCCCGCCGCGCGAGGTTCTCGCGAGTCGACGAGTTGAACGCGATGCCAAGCGCTCCGGCAGCGCCTTGAACGATCGCATGCTCGATCGGAATGAGCTGCGTGCTGTCGCGATCGTACGTCTCCCTCCAGACGAGTGTCCCATCGGTGCGCGTCAACTCAGCGGAAACGCGGAGCCCGTTCGATCCGCGGCGAATCGACCCTGTCAGCACGTGACTGACGTCGAGCGCCTTAGACGCTTCCCGCGGATCAGCCCCGCGATACCGGAAGGCCATCGAACGCGCGATGACCTTGAGTCGATTGACCCGCGAGAATTCGCCGATCAATTCCTCAGCTAGTCCATCGGCGAGATACTGTTGCGCCGCGTCGTTCTGCTCGATCGCATAAGGAAGTACAGCGATGGAGATCGGACCGGTGGTCGGGGAGGCGCCAGCGCGGCGCCACCAGAATGCGCTGGCAATCACGATCAGCGCCACGCCGGCAGCTGCAACGGCGCGCCAACGCAAGCGTGTTCGTTTCGTCGCGGCTTCCGGAACTCTTGTCGACGCCGAGCTTATTCCCTCCAGTTGCGCCAGCACATCGCTCGCCGACTGCGGACGCTCGGCCGGATTCTTCGCGAGACATTGCTGAACAAGCTTCGCGAGTTCCGAGGGCGTATCCGCACGGCGCGACCCGATCGGTGCGGGAGTGCTCCCCAAATGCGCAGCGAGAACTTGCGCCGGCGGCAAGTTGGCGAAGGGAGGGTGCCCGGTAAGGAGCTCGTACGCGAGACAACCGAGTGCGTAGAGATCCGCGCGACCGTCGATAGATGGATCGGCCGCAATCTGCTCCGGCGCCATGTACGCCGGGGAGCCGACGCTGTGTCCGTCGCGCGTGAGGGTGAGCGTTGCGTCGGAGTTCTGCGCGACGCCAATCGCCTTCGCGATTCCGAAGTCGGTGACGACCGCAGTTCCGCCCGAGAGAAGGACGTTGTCTGGCTTGATGTCGCGATGCACAATGCCGCGCGCGTGTGCGTACGCCAGCGCGCGACAGACATCGCGCAGAATTCCCAGGACCTCGGCGATCGGCAGCCCCGTCGCGCCACCGTCATTACGAAGACGCGCCCGCAACGATTCACCCTCGACGAAAGGCATCGTGTACCACGGGAGCCCCGGTGTCTCGCTGACGCTCAGGAGCGGGACGATGTTCGCTTGTTGTAGCGAGGCGGCGAGGCGAATCTCGCGAGTGAAGCGCTCTATGCTGAACTCAGCCGCGAGTTCCGGCGAGAGCAACTTCACCACCAGGTCGCGCCCGAGCGTGGTGTCGCGAGCGCGAAAGACTCGGCTCATGGCGCCGCCCCCCAACTCGGGCCCTAATTCGTAGCGGGCGCCGAGTGAGGCTTGCAGGCTGTCGCGAAGTGAGGACTCGTCGGGGGTCACGGAGCGGAAGATACGGCATGAGTGGGACGCCCGCGATATGGCTCCCCATCGTCGTCTCCTCCGCTAGCTCCGAGGCGCTTTCGTTGAACCTAACGAGAGTGCGCCTCGGCTCAGAGGCGAAGCTCCTTCGCAGATATTACTCGCACCACAACGTCGCCCTCGTCATTCCTGACGAATTTTCCGTCGACGGTCCAGAACTTCATGCGGGCGAAGTCGGGATCATCGCGCTTCATCATTCTCGCGAAGTTGCGGAAGTGATCCAAGTTCGTGAAGCAGTGCACTTCCTCGCCCGGCTTCGGTTGTTCGTGCTGGAAGCGATAGTAGATCGCCATGTGTGCTCCTGGGAGCGAGGAGTTGCGTGTGTTTAGGGGCTAGAGGAGGATCACGGGTTGAATGCCGAGTAAGTGGGCCACCGTCTGATGCATTCCATTGTTAGACATCTTTGCTAGGGAAGCTTCGGGTATGGTGCAACGAAATCGAACGAGAAGACGGAGCGAATGCGCTTGAGATCCCGCACATTGCGAGAAACGAGTGTGGCGCTGGCCTCACGACACGAGTGCGCGAGCAGGATATCAAATACGAAACTGCGTGGGGCTCGAGCGAGCACCGGTGCGGCTCACGGCCTTGCGTGGGCGCCGGGCGTTGCGGGATGCGCTGGGCATTGGAGCCTCGGTGGTGTACGGACATTCATAGTGCGGTGTCCGTACAGTCACAAGATGCGTATGGGTGGCGGCGGCGGGAGTTGCCTAACGAGAGCATGTGCTGCGGACACCCCACCAGAATGCGCGAGCTTTAGCCCGCGCTACCGAAGCGTGGCCGTCAGCAGCAAGCGTCATTCGCGTGCCGTCACGCGCGGAACATCTCGCCGAGCACCGCGAGTACCTTGCCGACGGTCGAGGCCGTCAGGGCCCCGAGGCGCTTGACCAGGCGCTCGCGGTCGACAGTGCGGAGCTGGTCAAGAACGACGTGGCCGTCCTTCCCGCTGAAGCGCACAGGGATGCGGAACGGATAGGGATGGCTGCCAGTCGTGAGCGGCGCGACGATGAACGTGCCCATGTGAGAATTGAGTTCATCGGGCGAGACGACGACGCAGGGCCGCGTCTTCCGAATCTCGCGACCGCGCGTTGGATTGAGCTGGACGAGCCAGATGTCGCCGCGCCGGACGCGGACGTCTACCACGCCCACTCCTCGTCGTCGAACCGGGTGGCGGAGGGGGCGTCGAGGAGGCTGCCCGGCCCGAACTTGGCGGCGGCGTCCGCCCAGCCCGCGCGCGCGGTGGCCACGGGGGCGATGACGAGGGCGCCCGCTTCGACACGGATCTCGACCTCGTCCTCGAGGCCGGCCTGCTCGAGCAGGGGCTTGGGGAGGCGGAGACCGCGGGAGTTGCCGATGCGCACGAGACGAGTCTTCATTGGGGCTCCGGATTACGGTATCCACAATGTAATCACACGACGGCCGCGCGGAATTGGTTTGGTCACGCGAACGCCCGACGTAGCCCGCTGCAACGTGTGGCTAGGCCTCACGACGTGCCGCCGGCACGAAATCGCACGCCAAGCCCCAGACTCCACAAACTCGCCGGTACGCCCACAATTCGCCTAACGCGAGCCCATCCCAACGTCGGCACGCTCCATATCGGGCCGTACGCGCGCGTCGCGATGTCGCCACGGGTTTGAACTCCAATAGAAGACGGGCCACTTCGCTCGGGCCAGAAGAGTCCCGGCCCGATCATCAACCGCAGTTGGTCCCCCGCGCCAACTTCGCGACCCCACCCTCCAACGATCGACAGCGTTCGCACAACAGGAAAAGTGACGGTGCACGTTCCGACTTCGGTATTCACGAAGATGGTCTGGGATCCGATCGGTCCGAGGATTCCCGCGCTCGCGTGGCAGGGGAACACCATCGCGAGAAGGAGCGCGGCTACTTTGAAAAGAAGTCTTGGATTCTGGTTCATGCGACCTCGTTAGGCCGCCAAAACCGCCACCATTGCGTTGAGAATTCTCGCGGATGCAAGGCGCAACATTTCTCTCGGTACATGGTGCCACGCTTTCCGCCATCGAGAGACGCGTTGACTCTCCGACTATTCCCAAGCGATGCAAAGTAGAGTTTGTCAGCATCTGCCTACGTGCCTCTCTGCCCGCGCTCTCAGAAATGCGGGAGTAAATTTCGCGTCAGCGCCGCGTCAACAAGCGCGCGGGCTTAGGCGTTTGCAGCTGTCGCCGGTGTTGTGAACCGCATACCGCGTCGCCATGAATCTGGAGCCTCGGGATGAACGCCGGCCAACACCACCCATCCCTGACCGACCGCGCCTTCGACGATAGCGGGCGTCCCATCTGGGTACTTCGCGACAACCTCACCCCACCCGGTGAGCTCCGGACCGTCTTCCCAATAGTGCTCAATCGACGATGCGTTGACGTCGGTCACCATCACCGCGGCTTTTCGAATCCCTTGGGTTTCCGCGCCATAGAAGCCGAACCGCACACCCGACGTTAGGTCGAGAGAGTTGTAAGCGCCGCGACCATCGCCAGCGAGAAACGCGCCCGCGCAAATCCCCAGATAATTCACGCCCTGCTGCACCGCACCACGAATGCGCGCGGTGGTCTGCGATGTGAGGCCCGCGCTCATGTCGATGAAGTTGCCGCCTGGAACGATCAGGAGGCGATGCGCCATAAGCTGCGACTCGGACATGTCGTTCAGCTGCGACGATGTTGCGGTGGCGAATTGGAGGTGGTGCTGCTCCAGGATGCGCGTGACGGCGGCGACGTCGCTGCGTGATGTTCCCTCACCGGAGAACAAGAGAACGGGAGCGGGCCCTGGCCGAGTCTCGCGGGTGCAGCCTAACGAGATTACATGCAGGGCGAACAGTACTGCGGAGCAGATGGAACGCCGAATCGGTTTGTGGCCCGCCGGCTGGTTCACCGCTTCGCCCCCTCTCCCGCCCCCATCCAAAATCGATCGAACAGAACGATATGAGATGTGTTCTCATATCGGTTGACGACGAACGCCCGACCGTTGTCGACCCAACTCGCGCGGAACATGATATGAAATTGATGCGGGAAACGAACCGCAACGCGACGCGTGCCGGTCGCAACATCGTATACGAGAATCCCGTCGCGATCGCGCGTCTCCGGGAACGTGATACTGATGAACTTTCCGTCAGGACTAAAGACCGGCAGCCCAAAAACGCGATCGTCAGCTTTCCAGATCACCGAGTGGCGCTCTCCATCAAGGAGCTGGAATCCATTCCACTGCAATGACGTAACGATCAAGCTTCCCGCGCCATCGGGTCGAGCGATCCAATCTCCTCGAAAAAATCCATCCGCAATCTTTTCCGGCTCTCCTCCAGCGACCGCAACGCGCTGAGTGGTCCACGTTCCGTCCTTGAATGACCCGAACATGATCGAGCGACCATCAGGGGACCACACCGGCCAGGCGTGCGTCGTGCTGTCATGCGTGAGCTGACGGAGATTCGACCCGTCGACGTTCTGCACCCAGATTCCTGATCTCCCTCCGGTCGTCGACGCAAACGCAACCGAATTCCCGTCGGGCGAGAGCGACGAATGCATGACGGCGTTGCCCGCAATCGACGTGACCTGGTGAGGTTCGACCACGCCGCCTAACGGCGTCGTCCACAAGTTTCGGCTTCCGACGACGGCGTTGTTGAAGAGAAGGGTGCGACCATCGCGTGACACGAACGTCCACATTGGATCGAACGACTGATCCAGAAGCCTAACGGCGCTCCGACCGTTGACTAACGGATCTGTGCCGAACGGAACTTTCCATACCTCGCGTACCTGATGACTGGCGGTCACGATCATGCGTGTGCCGTCAGCAGACAGGCTCGGCTCATCAAAGCCGTCGGTGACATTCGTCGTGATGCGTACGATCGATCCCGAGCGCACATCTACCACGGCGAGATCGTGCGGGCCGAGCGCCTGAGCCGAGGCAAAGTACGAAATAACGACGTGCTGGTTGTCTGGGAGCCACGCTTGCGTCATCGGCCCTTCAGTGCCGCGTTCGAAATGCGTGACCTGTCGCCTGACTCCATCGGCGACATTCACCACGAAGAGATTGCGCGGTGTAAACAAGCTCCCAAAGGAGTACGCGAGCGAACGGCCGTCGGACGACCAACTCGCTCGTCCCGTTGCGACCCCGGGCTGGAGTTTTTCTGCGAGCAATCGCTGACCGGTGCCGTCGGCAGCGCCCACCATCAGGGAAATCGATCCATCCGTGGCGTTCGTGTACCACGCGAGCATTCGCCCATCGCGGGAGGGGGAGGGGACGCTGGCATTGCCCAGCACTTTGCGCGGCTGTCCGCCTAACGAGCCAATCTGCCAAATGGAGACATCCGATCCTGCTACGCGCGTGTAGTAGATCGATTCTCCGTCGTGCGCGAAGATGAGGTCCGATTCGATCGCGTCATCGTTGGTGATCCGAACAGGCTCCCCACCGGCGATTTGACGCCGCCAAATATCAGCATGGCCTCCGCGATTGGAGACGAAGACGAATGAGCGTCCATCGGGAGAAATGGCGCCCCCCGCCTCATTGTCGTCGTAGTTCGTGAGCTGTGAGACGATCGTTCCCGATGTCGCGAGCGCAGTGAGGGCGCGCGCCGATCCGAATCCCGAAGGACTCAAACCACCACGTGCATCCGTCACGGTAACAAGCCCGTAGACGAGCAAAGCCCCGACGACAGCGCCCCCCGCAATCGCGCTCGCGAGCACTTTCCGCGTCAGCACTGGGCGAGATGCAACCGATTCTCCTACGATGCGAGACGAACGCGTCGATTGCTCGCTGAGCGCTCCCGCGAATTCAGCAGCCGTGGAGAAACGGTCGGCTGGTGGCTTGGCCAACGCGCGTTCGACGGCAGCGTCCAACTCTGGCGAGACCGCCTTGCGCACCGTTGCGAGATGTTTCGGATCTTCAGCAACGATCTTCGCGATGATGCCCTGAGGAGTCGGGGCGGTGTGCGGGGGCTCCCCTGCCAGCATCTCGTACAGCATCGCTCCGAGCGAATACACATCGCTCCGTGCGTCGAGCAGGTGATCACCGGCCGCCTGCTCGGGACTCATGTACTGCGGCGTGCCGAGCATGATCCCGGATTGCGTCATCCGCTCGCCGCCGGCTTTGGACACGGCCAACGCGATGCCGAAGTCGCTGACGAGCGGTTCGTCGCCGTGGAGCAAAATGTTGTCCGGCTTTAGGTCGCGGTGTATGACGCCGCGTTTGTGCGCGTAGTCAAGCGCGCTCGCGATGCCGCGCGTGAGCCGGATGGCCTCATCGATTGGGAGTTGGCGCTCGCGCGCTAGCCGAGCGCGCAGCGTCTCGCCTTCGATGTAGGGCATGACGTAGTACAGCAATCCGTCGACCTCGCCCGAATCGAACAACGGCAGAAGGTGCGGATGCTGCAGTGCCGCCGTGACCGCGATTTCTGTGAGAAAGCGTTCGGGTCCGAGCAACGCACCAAGCTCGCGCTTGAGGACCTTGATCGCGACCGGACGATTATGACGAAGATCGCGGGCGAGAAAGACGTTGGCCATCCCTCCCTCTCCGATCTCTCGTTCGATCGCGTAGCGGGGGGCGAGCGCCGCGTTGAGCTGGTCGATGATGTTCACGAAGGACCCGAATTCGATGAAGCCAATCTTACAATCCACCGAGCGACAGCCCGCGTCTAGTAGGTCGGCTGCGACGCAGGCTGCTGCCAGGCGGCGCTCACGGCGCTCATGGCGCACGACACGCAGCACACGGCTGTTTGCACGCAGCTATCCCTTGACGACACTTGCAGCATTACATTAGGATGGTCGCACAATTGAAGTCGTGGTGATTTGCCGCCTATTGCCGCCACGTAAAACAAGGAGCTAAAACGCGAGTGCCCGGCGGCAATTTCTCGCCGGGCCTTGTTGTATGCGGACATGCGACCGCAGGGAACGCGGGCGCAACCGTCTGCCGTATGACTCGCCGAAACGGTGGCTCTACCGTTTACCGGAGAGTCGTGGAATGTCCGCAACTCAGGATGTGCGTTCGTCCGCGGTGCCGTCGCCATCATCGACGCGTCGCATCGCGGAGTCTTCTCCAAACGAAATCACCGGCTGGGCCATCGAGCGCTTCGGCGATCATCGCCTCGCGATCACCACGGGATTCGGGATGGAGGGATGCGCACTCATCGACATGGTGGCGCGCACGGGGCGGCACCTCCGCATCACTTACGTCGACACGCACTTCTTCTTCGCCGAAACACTGCGCCTGCGCGACCGACTCGTTAGGCGCTACCCGTCGCTCACCTTTGTCAACGCGGGCACGGACATCACCCCGCAGCGCCAGGAAGAATCTTTCGGTCCGCAACTCTGGGCGCGCGATCCGAACGCGTGCTGTGCGATCCGCAAAGTCGATCCGATGGCGCGCTTCATGGCCACGCGCGATGTGTGGATCACCGCCATTCGTCGCAGCCAGAGCGACACACGGGCAAGCATTCGCGTGGTGGAGTGGGACTGGCACTTCGACGTATTGAAGATCAGTCCGATGGCCACCTGGACGCGCGCCGACGTCTGGTCGTACATCCGCGCGAACAACGTGCCGTACAACGAGCTGCATGATCGTGGCTATCCAACCATCGGATGCACACACTGCACGATCCCCGTCGCAGGCGCGCAGCCGACGACGTATTCGCGCGCCGGCCGCTGGGCGGGACACGACAAGGTCGAGTGCGGACTGCACGTCTCCTCCGCCGAGGAGGCGGCGTCGTGAGCGACTCTAACCTCGAAAAGCAGGAGAGCGGCCCATCGCAGGTCGAGCTCGTAAAGCTGCAGAGCAATCGGCTTCGCGGAACACTTCTCGACGCCGTCGCCTCGGCAGATCCACGCTTCAGCGAGTCGGATGCACTGCTGCTCAAGTTTCACGGAGCATATCAGCAGGACGACCGCGACCAGCGCACCAAGCGTGGCGAGGAGCGCGAGCGTAGCTGGCAGATGATGGTCCGGCTCACCATCCCGGGCGGGGCGCTCACGTCCGACCAGTACCTCGCCCTTGATGCGCTAGCCGATCGCGTCGGCAACGGGACGCTCCGCCTAACGACGAGACAGAGCATCCAGTACCACGGTGTGGCCAAGGGCAACCTCAAACCGCTACTGGCCGCTGTCAACGACGCGCTCCTCACGACAATCGCGGCGTGCGGCGATGTGTCACGCAACGTGATGGCATCGCCCGCACCGATCGACGACGCGATTCATGGCGAAGTGATGGCGGTCGCCCGCGGTATCGCCACCGAGTTGCGCCCGCAGACCGGCGCCTACTACGAAGTGTGGCTCGACGACGAGCGCGTGACCGACAGTCGCGACGTGGAACCCGTGTACGGCGACTCGTACCTGCCGCGAAAGTTCAAAGCCGGCGTCGCTCTCGACACCGACAACTCGATCGACATCTACAGCTACGACTGCGGACTCGTCGCGATCACGACCGAAGGGCGCATCACCGGATACAACCTCGTGGTAGGTGGCGGCTTCGGCATCACGCACAACAAGGCGAACACCTTCGCGCGCCTCGGCAGCACGATCGCCTTCGTCGAACCCGCACACGCTGTGGCCGCGGTGCGCGCCGTGTGCGAGCTGTATCGCGACGCCGGTAATCGCTCCGATCGTCGTCAGGCACGACTCAAGTACCTCGTCGAGCAGTGGGGCGTCGCGCGATTTACCGCTGAGTTGCAACAACGCGTGCCGTTCACATTACACCCGCCGGCGGTGGTGCCCACGCCCAAGCAGCACGACTGGCTCGGCGCTCATCGGCAGGGAAGTGGCAAGTGGTTCTTTGGACTGTTCGTGCCTAACGGGAGGCTTGGCGGCACCAACGCGCAGCTCCGGACGGTAGTGCGAGACGTCGTGCGCGCGCTGCAATGCAATGTGCGTATCACTCCCATGCAGAGCCTTCTCTTCACCGACCTCGAGCGCGACGAAATCGACTACCTGCAATTGTTCTTTAGGCGACACGGCATTGCGCTGGAGTCGGACCTGACGAACGTGGTGCGCTACTCGATGGCATGCCCCGCCTTGCCAACGTGTGGCCTCGCCCTCGCCGACAGCGAGCGCGCGCTCCCAGGTGTGTTGGCTCAACTCGACGATGAGTTCCGCCGGCTCGGTATTCACGACGTCCCACTCACGGTGCGCATGACCGGGTGTCCCAACGGGTGCGCGCGTCCGTACAACGCCGACATCGGATTCGTTGGCCGTCGTCCCGGTGTGTATCACGTGTACGTGGGTGGAGGACTCAGCGGTGATCGTCTCGCCGATCTTTTTGCAGCTGACGTAGCAATACCAAACATCATCGCGACGCTACGAGTGTTGTTGGAGCGATACGCGCGCGATCGCCACGAAGGCGAGGCGCTCGGAGACTTCTATCAGCGGGCGCTCGGGCCGCGAGTTCCGCGCACGTTGTTAACCGGCCGCGAGCAGCCGACCGCGCCACTTTTTCAATGAACGCGCTGTCTCTCGCCCGCGTCGATCTCTCGGCGCTTTCTCCGGCGGAACGAATCGACGCCGCCAATCACGCCGAGCGTGTAGTAGCGTTGATGGCGGGACGTCCGGGCGTCGTCCTGAACACGTGTGAACGATTCGAGGTGTACACGAGTGATCACCGCGTCGCGCGCGCTGTTCTTTCGGTCAGTGGCTTCGACAACATCGAGTATCTGACCGAGTGTGATGCGTTCCGGCATCTCGTCCGCGTTGCCTCCGGCCTCGCATCGCGCATTCCTGGTGAGCCGCACATCCTCGGCCAAGTGCGTACCGCACTCGCGGTCGCGCAGCAAGCCGGGACGGCATCGCCGAACTTGGTGCGCGTCTTTGCCTCCGCGATCCGCGCGGCCCGCGCTGTGCGCGACCGGTCATCGTTAGGCGCTCGGGAAGGAGGCTACGCGGCGCGCGCGGTTGCCGCCGTCGTCTCGGCATTCGCGCGGCCCTGCGACGTGCACGCTCTGGTCGTTGGGTCGGGAGCGGCGGCTCGCGACGTGGCGATGGCTCTTTCCGCGGCCTCGATCGGGCGACTCACTATCGCCGGGCGCCACGCGCCGAGCGTCGCTGCTATCGCGCATGACGTGCGCGCTGAGGGAATCGAGCTTTCAGCCGTCCTCGCCGGCCACTTCGCGTGCGATACTGTCATCACGGCCGCGTCGCCGCGCCAACCACTCCTGACTGTAGATGCCCTCGAAGTCATGGGTGCGCGCCTTGTGGTCGATCTCGGATTCGTGCCTAACGTCGCTCCTTGCGACGGTGAGAGCGCTATCCCGATCCTGCGACTTGAGGATCTTGTCATGGGCCCACGCAGCGACGCGTGCGACGTGGCCGAGCGACTGGTGGAACGCGAGGTGGCACGTTTCGCGGCGTCGATCCGCTCGTGCGCAATCCCGCGCTGCGCGCGGGCAAGGAAAGCCTCATGACGTTCGACCTCGACATCATCCTCGCAGCACATGGTGCGGGTGACAACTCGCCGGCAAACGCTCGCGTGCGCCAGTGGGCGCGCGAACTCGAGTCAACGTACGTCGGTGCGCGCGCCGTGGCGGCGTTTCACCTGGGCACTCCGTCGTACGACGAGGCCCTCGACAGCGCCAATCGCTTTCGCCGGATCGTCATCCCATGCCTAACGAGCGACGGATTTCACGCCGACCGCTTGCGCGATGCGGTGCGACGCGCGGAGCACCGATCGGGAGGGAAGTGGGCAATTCAGATCGCCACGCCCATCGGATGTGGCGGCGAAGCAGGTCACGGCATCGCCCGTCGGGTGCAACGACGCTTGCGAACATTCAGTGTCGACCCCTCGCGCGCAGTTGTAGTTGTCGTGGGTCACGGCACGAACCGGCACGAGCGGAGTGCCAACGCCACACGCGCGCTGGCTGAGACGATCGAGCGCCTAACGCGGACGCGCTCCCGCGTCGCTTTTCTCGCCGACGTTCCCACGGTGGACGACACGATCGCGATGGCGCATGACTGCGAGGTCATCGTTGTCGTCCCGTTTCTCGTCGGCGGAGGACCGCATGTACTGCAGGATCTCCCTGAACTCATCCGTCTCGGCAATGCCAGGCGCGTCGGCGCAAACGCTTGGGTGACCGTGCTCGAACCGCCCGGTGACGCCGAGATGTTGAACGCGTTCGAGCGTGCGATCGACGAGAGTCGCCACGATCGCACGGTCGTGTATGCCGACGCGCGAGGCTCGACGTTCTCTCATCGGCAGGTGGAGATCTTCGCGAAGTGGGTCCATCCGCGGGGCGTGGACGTAAGACGGCGGCTCAAGTCCTCGGCTGAAGACGGTGCGAGCGAGCCTAACGCGATACAGCGCCTGGAGGCCCGATGACCGTGCGCCCGGGTACCGTGTATCTCGTCGGCGCCGGGCCGGGCAATCCCGGCCTCATCACAGTGCGCGGCCGCGAGCTCCTGCGCCGAGCCGACGTGGTGCTGTTCGATCGACTGATAGACCCTGTGCTTCTGGAGGAGGTGTCACCCGACGCATACGTCGAGAGCGTGGGAAAGGCGTCGCGCGGCGATTCCGGGCTCCAGGACGACATCAACGCCTCGCTCGTTAGGCACGCCAGGCAGGGTCGAGTCGTCGTTAGGCTCAAGGGCGGCGATCCACTCATCTTCGGCAGGGGGTGGGAGGAACTGCAGGCGTGCCGCGACGACGCGATCCCGTGCGAGATCGTCCCGGGAGTCTCGAGCGCATTCGCCGCGCCGGCAGCGGCGGGGATTCCCGTCACGCTTCGGGGCGTAGCTTCGAGCGCCGTCGTCGTCGCCGGCCCATCGATCACGTCATCGGCGGAACCGCTTCCGCACGCTGATACGATCATCGTTCTCATGGGTGTCGGTGAACTGCCTGCCATCGCCAATCGACTCATCGCATCGGGGCTCTCTGCGGATACGCCGGCAGCGCTGATCGAGCAGGCCACCTGTCCCGGTGAGCGCGTTGTGACAGCGACGCTCGACGTCATCGCTGACGTCGCGGTCACCGAGCATGTGGCATCGCCGGCAGTGTTGGTCGTCGGCCGAACAGTGGCGGAGATCCGTCAGCCGCAACGCGTCGGTCCGCTGGCGGAGTGCCGGGTCGTGGTCACGCGCCCGCACGAAGCCGCACACGAACTGGTCTCCACCCTTCGCGCACTCGGCGCCGATGTAATTCGCGCGCCCTTGATCCGCATCAAGTACATCGTCCCGGATATCGCGCGCATCTCGATGCGTGACCGGGAGTGGATCGCGTTCACATCACGCCATGGCGTGCGCGGATTCCGCAGGGCACTCGAGCGTCACGCACTCGATGTCCGTGCACTAGCGCATGCGCAGGTCGCTTCGGTAGGGCCCGTAACCTCGCGCGAGTTGCGGGCGTGGGGAATCCGTCCAGACCTGCAGCCTTCGACATTTCGCGCCGATGCGCTCATCGAGGCGCTCCTCTCACACGTTCCTCGTCCACGCCGAGTGCTGTTTCCATCTGGGACGCTGGCGCTGGACTCGTTCCCTGATGGACTGCGCCGCGCCGGAATCGACGTGGAGCCGCTCACCGTCTACGACACCATCGAAGTGCCGCTTGCCGCGCAGGCGCGCCGGGCGATTGAACGGGGTGTGCATTTCGTGCTCCTCGCTTCCCCGTCAGCTGCAAGGTCGCTGCGCGCGTCTGGCGTCGACTTGGGCGCGGCCGTCGCCGTCTGCATCGGCGAGACGACGGCCGGAGTCGGGCGCGCGTTCGGATGGAACGTCACGGTGGCGCGCGAGCACACGGACAGTGGACTTGTCGCCACGCTGCTCGACTGCCACCGCGCGGGAGTTGGCGCATGACACGTGCTTTGTTCGCGCGCGACACGCGGACGCGACGTACTCCCGCGTTAGGCGCCTCTCGTGCGCGCTCGCTCCCCGTCCTCATGCGCGACATCATGCGCGACATCATGCGCTGATTCGCGCGTCTTCAACCATTCGCTTCCATGCCTACACGCTCTCACAGAGATCAAGTCCTCGTTTCGACTCAGTGGCTGCAGGAGCACCTGGATGATCCAAACGTGCGCATCGTGGAGATTGACGTTGATACCAAGGCGTACGACGCGGGCCATATTCGCGGCGCCGTTGGATGGAATTGGAAGACCCAGCTTCAGGATCGCATTCGCCGGGACATTGTGGGACGCGAAGCGTTCGAGCGACTCCTCCGCGCGTCCGGAATCGCGCCACACCACACCGTCGTGCTCTACGGCGACAACCACAACTGGTTTGCGGCTTACGGATTCTGGCTGCTCAAGCTCTACGGGCACGCGGACGTGCGCCTCTTGGACGGCGGCCGCGTGAAGTGGCTGGTCGAGGAGGACAAGGAGCTGACAATGGACGCTCCGTCCGTTGCGCCAACGACGTACAACATCGCGACCGAAGATCACGCGCTGAGAGCACGCCTCGCCGACGTGTTGGCAGTAGTGAATGCCAACTCTCACAGCTTCGTGGATGTGCGGAGCCCCGAGGAGTTCACCGGCGAGCTCATTGCCCCGCGCGGAATGACCGAGACCGCGCAGCGCGGCGGTCACATCCCCGGGGCGCGCAGCATCCCATGGTCCACGGCGGTCGATGCCGACGGCACCTTCAAGTCCGAGATCGAGTTGCGCGAAGCGTATTTCACCGCGGGCGGCGTCGACCCCAACCGCCCCGTGATCGCGTACTGCAGGATCGGCGAGCGCTCGAGTCACACCTGGTTCGTGCTCAAGTACTTGCTCGGTGTCGAAAACGTGAGGAATTACGACGGCTCCTGGACCGAGTACGGCAACCTCGTCGGCGCGCCAATCGAGCTGGGTTTGCCCGCCGCGAGCTGAGTGCCGTGCTGGGCTCAGAGCTGGGGCTCAGAGCTGGGTGCTTGCGACGAGGGCTGGTGCGTGGGGTCGCGAGAAGGGC
>JBGAKW010000017.1:0-109897 GCA_044224185.1 Gemmatimonadaceae bacterium
GGGAGTCGTGGGGGGGTGGTGAGGGAATCGTGAATCGTTAGGCGTTGAGCCACTTCTTGACGCCCTTGTGGCCGGAGCAGGCCCCTTGGCGCGACTTACCCATGTAGTACGATCCGTCGTTGCATTGCGCCGAGGCGCCGGCGGGAGCCGCCGAACCTGTCGATCCATCGGCCCACGCCTTCACGCCGCCGTGGCCCGAGCAAGCGCCCTGTCGCGAGGCGCCCATGTAGTTGCTGCCATCGTTGCACGTGGCAGAGATGCTGCCGCCAGCGGCTGCTTTGGCGGCGCCCTTCGCCGCAACTGCCGCTGGCTTCGCCGCGGCGGTTGCTGACGTCGGAGCTGCGGCGGCGGCTGCAGGCGCTGCTTTGTCTGCCGCTTTCGCGACCGGAGCGGCTGTCGCGGCGGCGCTCGCAGCGGGTTTCGCGGCGGTAGCGGCCGACTTCTTGGTCGCGGCGGCGGAAGCTGCGGGCTTTGGCGCCGGTTTCTGCGCTGCCGAAGTCGCCTGAGCGCCGGCCATCAGCGGTGCAAGCGAGAACGCGAGGGCAGCAGCTGAGGAAACAACGAACGAGTTGCGCATGATTCGATCGGTTAGGGGCGTGAGAAATGGAGAACGCCGATATGAATACGTCAAAGATCCTTACCGTGCGATGAACGCGCGTCACTCCAAAGCCAGCGCGCCCGGCACGCCTATTTATCGATCAGAATCGCTCCCCGAGGAGCATCGTGGTCACCGTCCCAACCACGAACAGTCTTCCTTGCCCCGGCTCTCCCCACACCTGAATGAGCAACCGGTTGCTCGGCGATGGCAGGAGCGTCCATTTGGCGCCGTCAAATCGAAGAATCGTTCCTTCTTCGCCGACGGCGTAGACATCGAGCGGCCCGCTCCCCCAAACGGCTCGAAGTGTGCGCGTGGTTGGGCTGTTCATCTGATACCAGCGCACGCCGTCCCAGCGGAGAATCGTTCCCTGTTCGCCCACCGCGAAGATGTCGTTAGGCGCGCTCCCCCATATTCCCCGTAACAGGTTCCTGGTGGGCGTTGCCATCGTGCGCCACTGGCTCCCGTCGTAGCGCATGACGAGACCTGAGTCGCCAACGGTATACATGTCATTGGCGCCGAAGCCCCAGACGTGTCGCAGAAACGCCGTCGTATTACTGGCGACGGAGGTCCACGTCCCATTGCCGGTCGAGCGGAGTATCGTCCCCTTGTCGCCGACGATGAACGTCTGGGTCGGCGACGCTGACCAAACTGAGCGCAGCAGGACGGTCTTGCCGCTCGCTTCATGCGCCCACGCATTTCCGTTCCAGCGCAGAATCGTCCCCGTGTCGCCTACTGCATAGACCTGCGTCGGCGACGCGCCGTAGATGCCGTAGAGCGGCTGCGACGGCGGCACCTGCATCTGCGCCCATGTGCCCGCCGAGCGAAGGTAGATCGTTCCACCCGCACCAACGGCAAAGATTTTCCCGTCGCCGGCGCCCCATACGGCGAGCAGGGCGGGGGAGGATATCTCCGTCTTCCACCCCGTCGTCACGCTTCCACGCACAACCGTGCCGTCCCACCCAGCCGTCACGACCCGACCGCTCGCGTCGCCCCACAGCGCTCGCAGATTCTGTCCCGTACCCGGCGTCGCGATTTCGCTCCAGGTGGCGCCATCGTAGTGCAGGAGCGCGCCGGTATTGCCCGCGGCGTAGATGTCGTTAGGCGAGGCGCCCCACAAGGCGAACAGGTTACGCTGCGTCGGTGGCGGCTGCGTGCGCCACGCCGTGCCATCCCATCGCAGCAATAGACCGTTGATTCCCGCCGCCCATGCGTCGCGCGTGCTGCTCCCCCAAACGGCGAACAGCCCGCCGATCGTCGGCGACGCCACCGGCTTCCACTGCGTCCCGTCGGAGTGGACGATGACGCCGTTCTGCCCCACGGCCCACATGTCCGTGTCGCTCGTTCCCCACACGCCCCACAGCTCCCAGCCGTTCCCGGTGGTGACGACTTGCCACAACGTCCCGTCGAAGTGAATCACGGTGCCGTTCACGCCCACCGCATACACGTCGTTAGGCGAAAGGCCGTAAATGTCGAGGAGGAGCTCCGACGTCGGCGACGACATGTCGGTCCACAGCTTTCCGTCCCAGTGGACGATCACGCCGTTGGTGCCGACGGCAAAGACATTGTGGGCGTCGGAACCCCAGATGCCGGTGAAGGTCTCGTCAAACCCAGTCGGGTCAATGCGCCACTTTCCACCCGCCAGGTGCAAAATCGTCCCCGATTGGCCGGCGGCAAATACCTCGCCGCTCGCCGCGTCGCTCCACGTGCCTAACAACGAGATGTCGGTGAGTCCTTCTCGCTCCACCCCAAACGTTGGAATGCGGTAGCTCGTCGCGATGACCGTGACATCGCTCGTCGCGGTCAACCCACCGTTTCGCACCGTAATGCGCGTCGTCCCTGCCGCAACGCCCTGCACCACTCCGTTCGACGAAACGGTCGCAACGGACGGAGTCGAGCTCATATACGTCAGCACCGCCCCCTCCACGCGCGTCCCCGTCGCGTTCACTCCGACTGCATTCAGTGCGAGTGATGAGCCGGGCGCGATGAATGCGCTCGCCGGACTCACCTGCACCGACACGACTCCCGGCGTTGCCCCCCCACCACCGGTGGGCGAGTCGCTGCACGCCGCGACTAGTGCCACGCCAACGACCGCGGTATAACGCAATACATGCCGTACCGAGCGCAAGAACATCAGGATGCCGCTGCAAAATGGTCGACGAAAAAAAGGGGCGTCTCGCTCATGCGAAACGCCCCTCCATTCTAGTCACCCGCACGTCCGCCGTTCCGTTTCTCTCCATCAACCAACTACTTCTGCGCTGCCGCGCGTCCGCTCGTTGAGGTCACATGAATCACGCCTGCCGCGTGGTTCATCCCCCACTTCAGCTGTGCCTGGTTCGGCGACAGGTAGCGGATCTCATAGATGCCATCCACCGTGATGGTGCGCAGGCTCTCCACATCGCCATATCGGCGGTTGTCGAGATAGACCAGCGGAGCGTTGGGAGTCTCGTTGCGCGCCAACAGCGTCGTTGGACCACGCGTCTGGAGGAACGACGGCCGGAGACGGCGAACGGCATCGTACGCGTTCTGCGTCTTGCTGGTCAGAATCTCGTCGATCGTCAGGACGTCCGACGACCGCACGCCACCAGGATCCGTGTTCCGCGGACGAGCACCACAACCGTTGATGCCTAGCGAGAGAATACCCACCATCACGATCGAACGAACGATGCGCGCGAACGAAAGAGTGACCACAACACCCTCCTCGGCTCCCGAATGTGAGATGAAGCGACACTCACCGACTCAGATATTCGTGGTCACGTCGCGAAGTGTCCAGACGGGAATCACCCTCACAACCTCGGCGCGCCGAACGTGTGCGGCACGCGCGCGTTTGGGGTGGGACGAAACGTGCTAACTCTGAATCGCGACGAAGACGCTTCCGGGAGGTGTACGCCTCGGGAGCCGTCGGAATGCGGGCGCCGAATCGAGCTCGACCCGAGCGCGCATCGCCGCTTGAAGCAGGCAGCGTTGGACGAACTCTCGGTCATCGAGCCCCGCCGCGCTCGCAGCATGGCGCATGGACACATCCGCGTCGTCAAACGAGAGAGCCGGAAGCGGGTCGACCGCCGTCACGTGTGGAACGCCGGAATCATCGAGCTGCACATCCACGCGCGCAACGTCGCGGCAGCCTAACGCGCCCCAAGCACGGAAGGCGATCGATTCGATCGCCTCCGTCAATCCGTCGCTCACTCGTGCCCTGCGCGTCTTTGAGGACGCCGCTCCATTCGCAACAAGGTGGTGGCCGTGGTGTGCGAGCGACGCATCGTCGTGCGCGATGATCGGAAGCATCGACAACTCCCTGCCGTTGCCGAGGAGCGCGCACGTAAACGAATCGCCAGCGAGCACCGACTCTACCAGGACGGACTCGTCAGGCGCTTCGTCGAGACGCGATTCGACGGCTTGCGACAAGTCGTCGAAGTCGTGCGCGATATGCGCGTCGAACGGCAGATCGGGACGCGTTGAGCGTACAGCAACGGGAAAGGCACGCCGCGCCAGCGGGACGACTTGCTCCACGCGCTCGATCAGCGTGAAGGCGGGAGTGGCAACGCCGTGATAGGACAACGTCTCCATCAGCCGCGTGCGCTGCAAGCACGTGACTTGGGCGAGTGCATCGCCCCCTACAAAGGGAATGTTGAAGAAGTCGAGAAACGCTGCGACCTGTAAGCGTCTCGCCACCTTGTCGGTGCGACGCGCCACACTGAACACGATATCCAACGCATCCTGCTGCAGTCGCGCCGGCAATTCGTCGTTCGTTGGAATCGTGACGACGTCGCCGAGTTCTCCGAGCGCGTCGCAGAAGGCGTCCGACGGTTCCAGCCCTTCGTGATAGGTCACGCCTATTCGAGTCATGCCTTGCTCGCGAGGTGCAATGCAAGAGACCGCCTTTGACGTGCGCAAGTTTACTGAATGGTCCCGTCAGACGCAACGACGGCCCGCCATTGTTAGGCGGGCCGTCGGTAATCTCGAGCCGTTCTGCGCGTCCAAGCCTAACGCGCGCCGTCACACCTTGTGGAAGCCGGGTCGAGCCGCCTCGCGCCGATCTTCGGCGGCATAGATCTCGAAATCGTTGAAGAACGCCGGGGCTTCCTGCTGCATGGTGCGCAACACCATCACGGCAAGACGACGAATCTCCATCTCCGCCCCTTCGCCACATCGCAACTCGAGCATCGTGCGCCACGCCCGGACGTTGCCGGTCACCACGATCTTGGTCTCGGTGGAGTTAGGCAGCACGCCGCGCGCCGCCTCTCGCGCCATCTTGCGACGATGCACCTTGTCGCCCACCCACGAGTAGCGCTTCATGAGTTCATCGACGAGTGAGACATACGTCTTCTGCGCCGATTCCACCTGGGCCTTCCACTCGTTCTCCAGCGCGTCGTCGCCGATGATCGCCGGAGGAACGACGAAGGCCGCCTCCGATTCGTCCACGTAGCGCTGGCTCAGTTGAGAGTACGCAAATCCCGCGCGATGGCGCACGAGTTCGTGCGTGAGCGATCGCGAGATCCCCTCGAGCAGTAACGAATAGTTGGCGTGTTCGAGGACACTCCCGTGCCCTTGCTTCAGGATATTCACGAGATAGTCGCGCGTTGTGCGCCCAGCAGGATTGCGCTGGCTCATGTAACAAAGTCGCCCGGCGAATTCGGCGAGCTGTTCGCCCGAAGTCGACTCGCCAATCCACTGCACGCGCAGATGCTCGGGTTCGACGAACGACGGACGGGCAAGCACGGTAACGCGAGGCTCGTGGAAGAACATTGGCGGGAGTGAAGAAGTCGAAGGATGTCGCCCCATGGGGGCGAGCAAAGCTACCCAAGCCCTTCCAGCAACTGAAGCCGAGAGGAGTCGTAAGCTCGCTCGCGTTCGACGCGGTCCAGGACGTTGCGAGCGCGCGGCGAGAGTGGCGGGAGTGCCGGATCGTATTTGTTGACCGCGAGAACATCGAGTGTCGCTCCAGATGTCTTGACTCCGGGATTGAGAATGCGGAGCGGATCGAACACGTCCTTCACCTCTTCGAAGAGCGCGAGTGCGTCTGCGCTCCACATCCTCGCCAGCCACGGCGTACGCAGGCGTCCGTCGCCATGTTCTCCAGCAAGCGTTCCCCCCAGAGAAGCGGTGAGTGCGATCACCTCGTCGCTCCATCGGCGCACTCGTTCGCGCCAATCCGGCTCGCGTATGTCCACCAGAACATTCACGTGAACGTGGGCGTCGCCCGCGTGCCCGAAGATGACGCCACGCATTGCGACACGCGCCAGCGCTGCGCGCACCCCCAACACGTAGTCGCCCAACCGTTCGGGCGGGACACATCCGTCCTCGACGATCTGCATCGACTTGAGGTGGGGGTCGAGCCTCGAAAGAATGGGCGAGGCCGCGTGACGCAGTGCCCAGAGTGCTTCTTCCGATTCGTCATCGAGACCAAGTTGCACGCCGGCGGCGCCAATTGCTTCGAACTCGCGCGCGAGCTTGCGCGCGAGCGCGCGTGCCCGCTCGCCGGCATTGGCGTTGTCTTCGATCTCGATGAGGAGGACGGCTTCGCTCTCCTCCGGAACAGGAAGCGCCCCCCCACTCGCCGCGACGTCGAGAAACGTGCGATCGAGCAGCTCGCACGCCGAGGCGCCGTGTTCGCGCGCGAGAGCTGCACCACGCACCGCGGCATCGAGCGATTTCCACGCGGCGAGGATTGACGCCGTTTCCTTGGGAAGCGGCGCCAAGCCGATCTCTAACGACGAAAAGAAGGCGAGTGTTCCCTCGCTCCCAACGAGCAGGTCGACCAACTCGCCCGAAGCGGCGAAGGCGTGCAAACCGTAGCCTGACGACTCCTTGCGCACGGCGTGCGGCGTTAGGCGTTGGGCTTTTGCCCGAATCGAATCCGCGGCGGCCAACCAGCGCCTCAGAACATCACCGTCGCCACGAACCCTCTCTCCTCGCCTAACGAACACTCGGCGTCCATCACTGAAGACACAGTCGATGGCGTGAACCCAACGACGCGTTGCGCCATAGCCGAGCGTGCGCGCGCCGGCGGCGTTGGTCGACGCCATTCCACCGATGGTGGCAAACGCTCCGCTCGATGGATCGACCGGAAATCGGAGCGACCTGGCGTTCGCCGCACTCTCGATGTGTGCGCGCGTGACCGCTGCTCCCACACGGATGCGTCGCGCGTCGACGTCGACTTGTCCCAACTCGCGAAACTGGCCGAGGTCGACGATCACGCCATTGCCAACGGCACCGCCCGGCATGCTACTCCCGCTGCCGCGCGGAATAAGCGGAATGCGCGTCGCCGCGCTCCACCGCACCAGCGCAGCGAGATCGTCCGTGTCCAGCGGAACGGCGACGGCTTGCGGCACCACGCGCGCAATTCCGGCTCCTTCGGCATATACATCTCGCGCATCCGCGTCGCGGCGAAATTCTCCGCGAATCGGCGAACGCTCCAGCGAGTCGATGGTAGGAGATTCGGCGCTCATGTACGCACAATGTGCACGCGGGGCCGCGCGGACAATCGGGGAGATGGAGAATTGAGCTCGACCATGAGACGATCTTTGGTGGGGCGCGCGATCCGTGCGCTGGCGACGACGCTGGTCTTACTCAGTTGGGTCAGCGCGAAATCGCTGGGTCAGGCAACGACGGCGCCGCCGCCGCGGACAGCGATCGACACCGCCTTTGGCGCGACCTTCGCCCGTCTTTCCGAGCCCGCGGGCTACTTCGATACCGACAATCTCATTTCGAACGAGGCATCGTACCTGCACGTCATCACGCGTCTGCGCAAGCTCGGCGTGCAGGGCGGTGCGTACATCGGTGTTGGACCCGATCAGAACTACTCCTACATCGCCGCTATCCGGCCACGCATCGCGTTCATCATGGACGTGCGCCGTGACAATGCGCTGCAGCACTTGATGTACAAGGCGCTCTTCGCGCGGTCACGAAACCGCATCGACTATCTCTGCCGATTGTTAGGCAAAGCCGCTCCGCCTAACGTGAGTGACTGGGAGACGCGCTCCATCGACGACATCGTCGGCTGGGTCGACAAGGCACCCGCCAACGCCACGCTTGCCGCCGCCGAGCAACGCGCGGTGGTCGACGAAGCCTCCCGATACGGGATTCCCTTGACTCCTGCCGATCGCGCCACGATTTCGCGATTTCACGGGGAGTTTATTCGCGAAGGCTTGTCGCTCCGTTTCAGCACGTTTGGCCGAACGCCGCGATCATATTATCCAACCCTCCGCCAACTGATTCTCGAGCACGATCTGCTGGGGCGAGAGGCCAGCTTTCTCGCAAATGAGGACGACTTTCGATTCGTCAAATCGTTGCACGCGGCAAATCGCATAATTCCGCTCGTTGGCAACCTCGGAGGCGATCGGGCATTCGCCGCGCTGGCGCGCGAACTCGAGTCGCGCAACGAGCGCCTGTCGGCGCTCTACACATCGAACGTCGAGTTCTACCTCTGGGGCGATGCCTCATTCAACAATTTTGCGCGCAATGTGTCGCGGATGCCGCGCACGCCGAACGCGGTCATCAT
Organism: Gemmatimonadaceae bacterium; assembly: GCA_044224185.1. Classification (GTDB taxonomy): domain Bacteria; phylum Gemmatimonadota; class Gemmatimonadetes; order Gemmatimonadales; family Gemmatimonadaceae; genus SCN-70-22. The sequence goes on from JBGAKW010000017.1 coordinate 8,097, forward strand.
CCGCAGCTACTTCGGGCGACAATTCGGCGACGCGCACCCACTGGCTGTGAGTGGGTATGTCAGCGTCCAGCTCCTGCAGCCCATAGACGATTTCGCCCGCCGCTTCACGGCAGGCGAATGGGGCAGCTATCGCGATCTCGTCACACTCGGCGCTCGTTAGGCGTGGTTAGGCACCGTTAGGCACCGTTAGGCACTCACGGCTTCTTGCCCAGCGCTGCCTGCTTGCGCGTCTGCTGCGCGATCATGGCCGTGTCGATCTTGAACGAAAAGAGCTGCTGCACCAACTGCCGCACTTTTCGGTGGCTCATCAACGCGGGCCGAAAGTGCATCGCCGGAAGTGTGCTACGCACTGACTTGGCGAAGTCCTCGTGCGTCGCGGCGAGAATCACCACGCTCGACGTGTCGGCAAATCCCGTCGTGTCGACGATGTACTGAATCGCCACCGTCCCCTCGATGCGGCGATCGAGGAGATTCTGCGGATAGGGAGGCGCTGCGCTGTCATCGTATCGCGCCGCAGCCGAATCGACTTCCAACACCGTCATTACCGAATCGCCTTCGTTCTGCGCGAGTTGCGCCGCCGGCGCTGGGGGACTCGCCAGCTCTTCAAGCCCTGGACCTATCTCCGGTTCAGCCTTTTGCACCGGCTTCGCGCGCGCTTCGAACTTCTCCACACCCTTGCCGCCGTCGGCTGGCATCGACATGTACGTGATGCGCTCTTGCTTCGGCCGCGATCCGGCGAGTTTGTCCTTTGGGATGAAATACGAGACAGGGGTGAAGCTGTCTGCGTTGTCTTTCACCGTGGTTCCCGTGCTCGTCACGGCGACGACGCTACCGATCACCAACGCATGCGCCAAAACGCTCACGGCATAACCTTCTACCGCGAGTACCATCGCTGCACGAGCATTCGACTCCACGAGGCGTCGGAAAATCATACGGCCTCTCTCGCTGAGTGACGCACCTTCGGCCGCCACGTCGAAAGACTCTTCGTCACGTCTACCAGTATTGCCCCCGCCCGAGAAACCGACAAGCGCACTGGGGCGAATGGATCAACTTTGGCGGTCTAGGGACACTATCGTCCGGTGAACTGCGCAGGGCGTTTCTCGAGGAAAGCGCCCACTCCCTCTCGTTTGTCATCGCTCGAAAAGGCGACCAGATAGAGCCCTCGCTCGACTCGTAGCCCCTCCGCCAGCGGGGTGTGAAGTGCGGCACGAGTGGCCTCCTTCGCCGCCGCCAATGCGACCGGACTCTTGCTCGCGATCCGCTCGGCGATCAGGCGCACGCGCGGCATGAGTTCATCAGGTTCGACGACTTCCTCTACCAGTCCGATACGTCGTGCCTCCATGGCGTCGATCGGCTCCCCGGAGAGAATCATCCGCATGGCCATCCCAAGCCCCACGAGCCGTGGAAGTCGCTGCGTTCCTCCCCCACCTGGAATGATGCCGAGGTTGATCTCCGGCTGACCGAACAAGGCACGCGACGACGCGACGCGAAAATCGCACGCCATCGCCAATTCCAGTCCGCCCCCCAGGCAGTACCCGTTCACTGCGGCAATGACTGGCTTCGAGAACCGTTCGAGCGCTTCATGGATCGAGCGACCGCGCATGACGTCGTATTGCTCGACGACGGTTCGCTCAGCGAATTCACCAATATCCGCGCCGGCAACGAATGCTTTGTCCCCGGCCCCCGTCAGAATCACGACGCGTACGTCGTCGGCGTTAAGCGAGTCGAGCGCGTCAAGGAGCGCCCGGCGTACCGCGGCGTTCAGCGCGTTTCGCTTATCAGGGCGGTTGATCGTAACGAGTGCGACGCCATTGCCTCGTTCGACGAGTACTGCAGGCGCATCCGTCATCGCAGCTATTGGAGGTTGGTCGGTTGCAATGATCACCGGTCGACTGCTGCTTCATGCGTCGTTAGGCGACCATGCAGTCAAGATGATCAGTTCACACCAATCGGATTGCTCGCACGCGCTACGGTCGATGCTGGCCAACGCGACAGACGAAAGCCCGCCCACGAGAACCAGCTTAAGGCGATGATGAACGACAGATGCTTGATGGCCGCCTTGATCGCCGCCGAGGCGAATGCGGACTGCGCTTCTGTCTGTACAGCGTTCCGTAGCTGAAGGACGTCTAGCAGGAACGCGAGCAGGAGAAGGACGAAGAGTACCGCAACCGTCAGATTGAGAATCGCGAACAGGCGCTGGGTGCGCATGTGCTGGGCGAAGTGCGCGACCCCCATGATGATCGCCACCCCCAAGAGCGGCGTGAGCAGAAAGCCGGAGAGCAACCCTACCGATGCGAAGCGCCACTGCAGCTCGTTCATCCTGAACGGAAGGATGCTCGTGAAGAAGTCCACCACCGGCGTCGCTAACAGGAGAGCGGCGAGGAAGTAGAGGGGAGCAATGAGCGCTTCTCCACCAGCGAGTTGCTTCGTCGGCATGCGTATCAGGACGGATGGCGAGGTACGACGGTCGGACCGCAGGATAACCAGAAAAAGATAACGCGGGTCAGCCAAGCCGACCCGCGTCTACGATCCTGGAAGCTTTTCGACGTGCTCGTTATGCGGCGTGTTCGTAGTTGCCGAGTTGCAGCGCCTCGCTGATGCTTTCGTTGCTCACCTGCGCCGCCTTCAGCGCGGCGGTGAACATCCGCTTGGCAACCATCATCTCAACGGTGCCGGTAATCAGATCCGTCTCTTGTGCCCCGATCTCTTCGGCCTGCGCCTGAGTCGTCGGCACCTCGGTGATGTCGCCGGATGTTGCGCGCGCGACCTTGGCCGTTGCACGGTCGAGCGCGGTGGACTGGCGTTGAATCGCGTTGAGGCTGTTCGAAATCCCACTGATCGCCATCTCTTCACTCCCAGGAGCTAGGTCGCGCCGGCGCACCCTGCGGGCACACATGGCGGCAGTCGCGTCGCCTAAGGTGCGAGCACGACAGATACACGTCTGATGAGGAGTGTCGGCACGGGGCATGAGAACTTTAGCGCTCCCCCCTCCCCCCTCCCCCTTCCCGCTCCCCCCGCTCGCCCAGTGCCGCACGAATATTCCGAGGATGTCCTTGCGATTCGAACGTGTGACCTACGCCGCTTCTGCGCGCTCGCCGTCAAGGAAGGCGGCAATTCGTTCCGCGTTTTTCTCCGCGTCGGCTTCGCCGAGTTCGACGAGGCAGCGGAGATAGTCTTCCTGAAACATGATAAGGCTGAGGATGTCGGGACTCGCGGAGCGCCGGGTGCCAAGACCTCGGGTGAGGAAGCGGAAGACGGACGGGAGGCGCGGTTCGTACTCCCTAGCCAGACGACCGAGGTCCGTGGAAGGACGAAGCACGAGCAAGTCGATGATTCGCAGCTCGCCCCGCTGATCGACAGGAATCTTTTCGACGAGCGAGTTGATCATCTTGAGGCGCACGGCATCCTGATCGATGACATCCAGGAAGATGCTCTGATACAGCGTGCCTAACACCTGCGCCGGCGGCGGATAGTGCATGGCGAGCGCCGAGGGAATCTCCTCGCGACTGCGTGGCGTGCGCGTGGAGATGGTCATCACTCGCGACGCCCCCAAGTGCAACGCCGGCGAAAGCGGAGCCGTTAGGCGGATGCCGCCGTCCCCAAACCATTCATTGCCGACGCGTTCCGCGGGGAAGAGCAGGGGGAGCGCCGACGATGCCATTACATGGTCGACGCCGAGTCGTACGAGTTGGGACGCGCGCTGGGGACGCTCCCAGGTATCGAGATCGCGTCCTTCGATCCACGTGACCGAATTCCCCGTCGTGTAGCTCGTGGCACTCAGCGCGACTGCCCGCAGCCTTCCTCGATCGAGGTTGTGCTTGATGCCCGGGAGCGCGCCATTCCCGTCGCGTTCGAGGACACCTTCAAGAAAGCGGCGAAGCGGCGTGGTATCGACCATGCCGCGAACACGCTCCTTGTCAGTCGGGTCGCCGGAAACGAGTCCGTACCCGGATCGCACGACATTGCTGAGAAGTGTGCGGGCGTCAACGCGATACACCTGCTCGGGCGTGAGCGAGAGCCAGAGCCTAACGAGATCCTCTGTCGACTGAAGCATCGAACCCGTATGCGCCGCCAGATGCACGGTGTTGAGCGCGCCGGCGGATACGCCGACGAGAATCGGGATGCGCAGTTCGGGATATCGCCTGGCGATCGCGCGCAGGAGCCCCGCTTGGTACGCACCACGCGCCCCGCCTCCACCCAGAACAAGGGCGAGGTTGTTAGGCGCTGGCGCAATCGACGGCAGTTCTGGATAAGAGGGGTGCACGACCATGGAAGGAGGCGCGTCTCGTTATGAAAGCGTGAGGAATCGCAAGCGCTACGGTATCGACGTCGTTACCGGAAGAGGGGTCACGCAGCCACGTTCATCTTACATGACCCCTCCAGCCTGGCTCCAGAGCCGCGCCCAGCGGCGCCCGGTGAGCCTCGAGTCGAACCATAGGAGAAACTTCGCATTTCGGCAGAGAGCAATCAGATGCGCCGCGTCTTCCACTTTCCCTGACGAAATAGCACGACACTCACCACCGCGACGGTGGTGTACGCCAGCGCGATGGCCAAAAAGACGCCATGAGGGCCCATTCCCAGTTTGAGCGCGAGCACCCATGCGAGCGGAATCTCGAACAGCCAAAAGCAAAAGACATTGATCAGCGTTGGCGTCAGTGTGTCGCCAGCACCGTTGAACGCCTGCGTCAATACCATGCCGTACGCATAAAACACGAAGCCCGCTGCCACGACACGCAAACAATCGACAGCATACTTGGCGACTGCCGCATCGGTCGTGAAGATCCGAACGATGAGCGGCGCAAAAAAGAGGAAGATCGCTCCGATTCCGCCGAGGAACACGAGGTTGTAACGCCCGGCAATCCAGACGGCTGTCTCCGCACGATCGGGCTTTTTCGCGCCGAGCCCTTGTCCCACCATCGTTGCCGCCGCGTTGCTCATGCCCCACGAGGGAAGAAGAGCGAAGGCAATGATGCGGAAGGCGATGGTGTAGCCGGCAAGCGCGGTACTTCCGAACGACGAGAGAACCCTAACGAGTAAGACCCAGCTGGCCATCCCGATGAAGATCTGAACCATCCCGGCAAACGATAGCCGCACGAGACGCCACATGATGCCGAAGTCCACGTGCAGGTACTTTCGCTCGAGGTGCACGCGCGCGCCGGGGCGCAGGAGCTTGGAGAGGGCGAACAGCGCTCCCGTTCCGCGTCCAACGGTCGTGGCAACTGCGGCTCCCGTCACGCCTAACGCCGGGAAGGGGCCGAGTCCGAATATCAGGCACGGTCCGAGCACAATGTTGAGGGCGTTCGCCAGCCACAACGTGCGCATGGCGATGGCTGCATCGCCCGCGCCGCGGAAGATGGCGTTGAGCAGAAACAACATCAGGACACTGGCGTTCCCGCCGAGCATGACGCGCGTGAACGTCTCGCCACGATCGATGACGTCCTGCTCCGCTCCCATGGCGCGCAGAAGATTGGGCGCGAAGACCGCGCCGGTGATGCCTAACACGCCGGCCACCAGGAGTCCGAGCCACACCGCCTGCATTGCCGCTTTGGAGGCGCCGTCGGTGTCATGCTCGCCGATGCGTCGCGCCACCATCGCCGTCGCTCCGATGCCCAACCCCATCGCGATTGTGTACACGAGGGTGAGCATCGACTCGGTCAGCCCGACAGTTGCAATCGCCGACGGGCCAAGGCGTGAGACGAAAAAGACGTCGACGACGGCAAAGACGCTCTCCATCGACATCTCGAGCACCATCGGAATGGCGAGCAGCAGGATGGCGCGTCCAACTGGTCCTTCTGTGTAGTCGCGATGGGTTCCACGAAGCGCCTCGCGCACGGCGCTCCAGAGCCCTTCGCTGCGTTCCGACGTCGCAAGTGAGCCGTCGGCCGCAACTGTCATGCGGTCTGACATGTTGAATTCAGTTTGGGGTCTGACGATGCGGACGGAGGGGCCGGCCGCAGACTGCGGAGCTACGAGCGCGCGATTACAGGTCATCTTATAAATGGTCGACGGCTCCGAGCCGGCGCGGGGCGCCGGCGCTCCGGCGACCATTTGTGAGATGGCTTCTAGAACTCGGCGCGCATGCCCACCAACGGCGCGGTGCACAGGGCTCGACGCACCCGTGTAACGGGGCGGAGCGGCGCTGTGCGCGCACGATCGGGGAAAGAGAAAGTGATCCGCATCGGAAATGCTCGCTGGATATCGACCCCAAGAGCGCGGCGCCCGTCACAACCTCGCGCGCGGCGCATTCAACCTAACGAGCCGACGCGTCGTTCTGCATTAACCCGACGATGTTTCCTTCGCTGTCCTTGCAGTAGGCGAGCCAGCCGACGCCTGGGATCGCCTGCTTGGGAAGCGCGGTCACGCCGCCACGGGCGAGCATCGCCTCGTGCGTTGCGTCGACATTCTCAACGGCAACCGTGCAGACAAATGCATTCACGGCCTGGCCTTCCGCGGGCGCGTCGCCGTGACGCTTCAGCAGCCCGCCGTTGATTCCCGGCTCGGAATCGGCACCCGTGGTAACGAGCCAATACACACCCGGTGGTCCCCACGGCGTGAACGTCCACCCAAATACGCCTTGGTAAGACGCAATGGCGCGCTCCGGCTCGAGCGCGTGAATCTCGAAATGCATGACGCGAGGCATCACGGTCTCCCGGTCGAAAGTGATTGCGCCGACCCAGTTTGAGGTTGGCGCTCGACTCAGAACAGGTGCAACGCACGATCGTTTACGAACGCTGCCGGCGGCGCGGTGACGCGACGTGCGTTGGTCGGCGTCAGGGGAATCCCGAATCGACAGATTTGCGATTCGGCAACATCATTGCCACATGCACACACTCGCGCTTCCATTCCGCAGCCAGACGCCCGCCTGGCGCCTCGCTCAACTTGTCGTCCTTGTGGGGACGCTCGTAGTTGCAGCTGCAGCACTCGCGGCGCCGACGTTCGTACTTCCCATCTTCTGGGGCGTGGTCGTTCCACTCCTCCCCCTCTCGTTCCTCATCACGCCGATTGCGTGGCGATCACTCTGTCCGCTCGCGACGTTCAACGTTCTGGCGAATTCATCGCCGGCGCCGCGCAGTATGACGGGAGAGCTGAGTGCATTCGCCGGAACGCCCGCGATTCTCGCGCTTCTCGTGCTCGTCCCTGCTCGGCGCTTTGCATTCAACACCAGCGGGGTGGCGCTCGTTGGGTTGGTCGTCGTGGCGGCGGTCGTCGCCATCGTGCTTGGGCGACAGTACGAAGCGCGCGCGGGCTTCTGCAATTGGGTGTGCCCGGTTCTCCCCGTTGAACGACTCTACGGGCAAAACGCACTCGTCGACATGGGCAATCCGCGCTGCGTTTCGTGCACGGTGTGCACCCCGCGCGGCTGCCTCGATCTCGCGGGGAACAAGGCGCTGGCACAGCACCTCGGCCCAACGCGCCGAGACCGCAGCTGGCTTCTCACCGCGTTCGGAGTTTTCGCGACGTCATTTCCCGGGTTCATCGTCGGCTACTTCACCACCGCCGACGGATCGTGGCACACCGCCGCGTCGTTGTATGGGCACACGCTTCTGTACGCCCTCGGCAGTTTCCTCATTGCGAACGCGGTCATTCGCCTAACGAGGATGGAGTCCGAAGTCGCGCTGGCGATCCTGGGCGGTCTCTCGGCGGCGTTGTATTACTGGTTCGCGACGCCGGCTTTTCTCAAGGCGGTGGGGGTCGCGCTCCCATCGACACTCGTACTCGCCGTGCCGCGTGTGGCGATCTTCCTCTTCATCGTCTGGTGGACGCTGCGCGCAGCTCGGCGTCCACACGCGTCCGCGCGAGATCGTGAACTTCCTGTGCTCGCCTGATAGGCGAGACCGATTAGACCGGAACCACGGCCGTCGCTTCGATCTCCACCATCGCGTGCGGCTCGACCAACCCGGCGACGATCACAACCGCCATCGCCGGCCAGTGGCGTCCGACGATGTCGCGGTATGCCTGCCCGATCTCGCGCAATGCACCCGTGTATGCGTCACGATCGGTGACGTACCAGGTGAGCCTAACGAGATGCTCTGGGCCCGCGCCTCCTGCGCGCAGGACTTCGACCACGTTTCGCAGTGCCTGCGCGCACTGTCCGGCGAAGGAGAGATCGGGAAACGCCAGCGTGCGCGGATCCCATCCGATCTGACCAGCCGTCACCACGATGCGTCCCGTCCCCGACGCGGACATGCCGTTGCTGTAGCCTGACGGGCGCGGCCAGTCGTTAGGCGAGATGGGCTCGGGAAGCGTCACGCCTGTTTCTCCGTTTGAGTCGACGCATCGCGCAGCACGAAGCGTTGCAGCTTCCCCGTCGCGGTACGCGGCAACGCGTCCACAAATTCGATCGCGCGAGGATACTTGTACGGTGCCACCTGCGCCTTCACCCAATCTTGTAGCGTCTTCACCAGGTCAGGCGAGGCAACTTCGCCGCTCTTCAAGACGACGTATGCCTTGACGATCTGGCCACGTTCCTGATCGGGAACTCCGACCACGGCGCATTCGTGCACTGCTGCGTGTTCGAGCAAGACACTCTCAACTTCAGGTCCCGAGATGTTGTAGCCGGACGAAATGATCATGTCGTCGGTGCGCGCCTGGTACCAGAAGTAGCCGTCGGCATCGCGAATGTAGGAATCGCCAGTGACGTTCCATCCATCGCGCACGTACGCGCGCTGTCGCTCGAGATTGTGCAGATAGCGGCACCCCGTGGGGCCACGCACCGCGAGGCGGCCAATCGTTCCAATGGCCACATCGCGCATCTCATCATCGACAACACGTGCTTCGTAGCCCGGCACAACGCGCCCCGTCGATCCGGGACGCACATCCTCCTCGGCAGCACTAATGAAGATGTGCAGCATCTCCGTCGCACCAATGCCGTCGATGATCGTGATCCCCGTCGCTTCCTTCCACGCTTGAAACGTCGGAAGCGGAAGCGCTTCGCCCGCAGAAACGCATTTGCGCAACGACGCGAGTTCGTCCCCCTGCCTGAGTCCGAGCATCGCGCGATATGCCGTGGGAGCCGTGAAAACCACCGTCGCGCGGTAATCGCGAATGGCTGCGAGCAGGAAAGGAGGCGTCGCGTTTTCGAGCAACACTGCGCTCGCACCGATGCGCATCGGAAAGAGAACGATTCCGCCCAGGCCAAAGGTGAACGCGAACGGGGGCGAGCCGATGAACACGTCGTCGCTCGACGCGCGCAGAATGTACGTCGGAAAACAGTCGCAGATGGCGAGGACGTCGCGATGAAAGTGCATCGTCCCTTTCCCTTCGCCCGTCGTGCCCGACGTGAAGGCGATCAGGGCGACGTCATCCGCCGTGGTGTCGACATTGGTGAATGTTGCCGGTTTGGCCGCCATCAGCGCTTCGAGCGAGCGCTCTGCGTCGCTCGAGTCACTCGGCACGTTGTAGCGGACCACTCGCGATCCCTGCCTAACGCTGCCGTCACCGTGATACGCCATTGCCGCTTCGCAATCGGACGCGAGGCGCGCATCGGTGATCGCCAGCGTGATCTTGGCCTTGTCCGCCGTGAACACCAGTTCGCGCGTGCGCAGCAGCGGCATGGTACAGACCACAACTCCCCCGACCTTCAGTACCGCAAACCACAGGGCGACCATCATGGGAGAATTCGCCCCTCTGAGGAGAACGCGATTGCCCGCAACCACGCCCAAGTCGTCGACAAGAACGTGGGCGATGCGATTGCTCGCTTCCAGTAGCTCCTTGTACGTCCACTCCAGCGTCGGCGACCGGAAGGCGATTCGCGACCCCCATCCCCGGTCGATGGCGCGATCGAGAAGTTCTGTCGCGCAGTTGAGGCGGTCGGGATATGCTAACTCTGGAATGCCGGAGTAATCCATCCACGGCCACAACTCCGGTGGTGGAAGCACGTCACGCGCGAAGGTGTCGACATGCGCGGTGCTCCCTCCGGGGAGGCGGCGGCTCGCTCCTTCAGCCATTCTGTCGTCCCTCCGCTGCGCCTTCACCCTCGAGGAGCTGGCCAGCGATCACGAGTTTCTGGATTTCGCTCGTTCCTTCGTAAATGCGGAGCGCACGCACCTCGCGATACAGCGATTCGACGCGCCCGCCCGTTTGCACGCCTAACGCGCCGAGCAACTGCACCGCGTCGTCGACGATCCGTTGGGCACTCTCGGTGGCGTGGAGCTTGGCCATCGCTGCCTCACGCGTGATGCGCCCGCCGCTCACGTCTTTTGTCCAGGCAGCTCGATAGATCAACAGCGCGCTGGCGTCGATAGCCAGCGCCATCTCGGCGAGCTTGGCCTGTACCAGTTGGAATTCGGCAAGGGGTTTTCCGAAGGCGCGCCGATGCCGTGCGTGCCCCAACGCTTCCTCCAACGCGCGTCGCGCGAAGCCTAACGCTGCGGCGCCCACCGTCGAACGAAAGACATCAAGCGTGCCTAACGCAACGCGCAATCCTTTTCCGGCTTCACCCACGAGTGAATCGCCCGGCACGCGACACTCGCGGAAGACAAGCCGCGCCAATGGGTGCGGCGCCGTCACCTCGATACGCTCGGCGACTTCCAGTCCCGGCGTGCTCGCATCAACGACGAAGGCGGCGAACGCTCGTTCACCGCCTTCAGGCCATCGCGCAAAGACCGTGTAGAAGTCCGCGATCCCGCCGTTCGAGATCCACGTCTTCTCGCCGTCGAGTCGCCACCAACCGTCCGGCTCTCGCGTGGCAGTCGTCGACATCGCCGTCACGTCGCTCCCGGCGTGCGGCTCTGAGAGCGCAAAGGCGGCAATGGCATCGCCAGCGGCAACGCGCGGGAGGTACGCAGCACGTAATGCGTCACTCCCGAAGAGAGAAATGGGACCAGCGCCCAACCCCTGCATCGCAAATGCGAAATCGGCCAGCCCATCATGGCGGGCCAGGATTTCACGCGTTAGGCAGAGTGTGCGAACGTCCAACGATGATCGTGCGCCACCGTGCGGCGCCGGAACTGCATGCCGCAGCCATCCGCCGCCGCCGAGCTCGCGCACTAACGATCGGCACGCCTCATCGACGTTGGAATGCGCACCGTGCGATTGCTTCGCCCAGCGCGACTCCGCCGCCTCGCTCCACGCGGCGAGTGTCGCCGCGTGCGCACGATGTGCCTCGTCGAAAAACGGCCAGTTCAGGAAGGTGCGGTCCGCCATGGTTCGTCAGGCTCTCCCGGAAAATTCAGTCCCCAAGAAACACTGGCGACTCCTTCCGAACAAACGCGGTGTACGCGCGTTCGAAGTCGCGAGTCGACATGCAAACCGCCTGTGCCTTCGCTTCATGCTCGATCGCATCGTCGATCGACATTGCCCACTCCTGATGCAAACACGCTTTGGTCATCGCGTGGGCGAAGGTCGGGCCACTGGCAAGTTCGCGCGCCAGCGACGCTGTCGTGCCGGCAAGATCGGCAGCTGCAACAACTCGATTCCAGAATCCCCAGCGTTCCCCTTCGTCGGCATTCATGAAGCGTCCGGTATAGAGCAGCTCCGCCGCCCGCCCCGCGCCGATGATGCGTGGCAACAACGCGCACGCACCCATGTCGGCACCGCTCAGCCCCACGCGGACAAAGAGAAACGCCGTGCGCGCACGATCAGACGCGACGCGCAGGTCGCTCGCCATTGCCAGAATCGCTCCCGCCCCCGCGCAGATTCCATCAACCGATGCAATGATCGGCTGCGGGCAGGCGCGCATCGCCTTCACGAGCGATCCGGTCATGCGGGTGAACGCCAGGAGATCGTTGACGCGCGCCTCGTTCTTGGCCGTCACGAGGGGGGCGATGATCTCGTGCACGTCGCCGCCGCTGCAGAAATTTCCGCCAGCCCCGGTGATCACCACTGCCTTGACCTCGCGCACGTGCGTGAGCGTCCGGAACAACTCCGTCAGCTCTTCATACGAGTCGAACGTCAGCGGATTCTTGCGTTCCGGGCGATCGAGCGTGATGGTCGCGACTCCACCGTCGAAGTGCCATCGAACGTGCTTGGGCGCGATCTGCGAAACGTCGCGATGAGGGGAGGTAGGCATGTCAGTGAAAGGGTGGCGCGCACAAGCTGTCGCCGTGATTCTTTCGGCGCCAGCCATACCACCAGGGGAGTATATCCTTGGTTAACGACGTTCCATCGCCCGCTCCAGCTGGACGCGCCCGCTCTCATACTGCCATGGCCAGACCGTGCCCCGATAGCCTAACGAGGCAGCGGCGCGAAGCGTCCAGTGCGGATCGGTGAGATGCGGGCGCGCCAACGCGCAGAGATCAGCACGTCCCGCGGCGATGATCGAATTCACTTGATCCGCCTCCGTAATGTTGCCGACCGCCATCGTGCGAATTCCGAGATCGTTGCGAATGCGGTCGCTGAACGGCGTCTGCCACATGCGGCCGTACACCGGTTTGGCGTCGGGCGACGTTTGACCCGTCGAGATGTGCATGATGTCGGCACCCGCATCCGTGAAGGCGCGGGCGATGACGAGCACATCCTCCTCGGTAATGCCATCCTCCACCCAATCAGTGGCCGAGATCCGGACAGACATCGGTCGCTCGTTAGGCCAGCGCTCACGCATGGCGCGGAACACCTCAAGCGGGAAACGCAACCGATTCTCGACCGAGCCTCCGTATTCGTCACGTCGTTTGTTCGAGACCGGTGTGAGGAACGAGGAGAAGAGGTATCCATGCGCGCAGTGCAACTCGATCATGTCGAAGTTGCAGTCGACGGCCATCGTAACGGCGTTGACGCAGTCAGTCACGACTTTATCCATGTCGGCGCGTGTCATCTCTCGCGGCACCTGCATCGTGGGGCGATGCGCGACCGCTGACGGTCCCATGACTTCCCAATTCCCCTCGGTCATCGGGATGTCGCTCCCTTCGAGCCGAAGCTGTGTCGACCCCTTACGCCCCGAATGCCCCAGCTGCAACGCGATCTTGGCGCGCGACCACTGATGTATGTAGTCGGTGATGCGCTTCCATGCGCTCGCCTGCTCGGGCGTGTACATCCCCGTGCAACCGAGTGTGATGCGAGCTTCGGGCGACACACATGTCATCTCCGTCATCACCAGCCCCGCTCCCCCCATCGCACGCGAGCCGTAGTGCACGAGGTGAAAGTCGTTCGGCACACCGTCCGTCGCGCTGTACATGTCCATCGGCGACACAACGACGCGATTCTCCAGCGTCATCCCACGAAGCCTAAACGGAGTAAACATCGGCGGCGTCGCCGCCTCATGGTTCGGCGCCGACGCCCGCGCCGCAAACCATCGCTCGACACCACCCAAATACGCCCCGTCGCGCAAACGCAGGTTCTCGTGGCTCACGCGCTGCGACCGCGTGAGCAGCGAATACGCGAACTGCTCCGGCTCCAGCGCCACATATCGGCGCACGTTCTCGAACCACTCCATCGAGTTGCGCGCTGCATTCTGCAAGCGCAGCACCTCCGTCATCCGCTGTGCCTGATAGCGCTCCGTCGCAGCGCCTAACGCCTCCTCCAGCGATGCGTCATCCTCGCGCACCCCTGAGATCTCCCGCGCCAGCGCAATCGAGTCTTCCATCGCCAGCTTCGTCCCGCTGCCGATCGAAAAATGCGCCGTATGGGCCGAGTCGCCCAGCAACACGATGTTCCTGTGATGCCAACGCTCGCAGCTCACGCGCAGAAATGTCACCCACGGTTCGCGCACGCGGTGCGGCGTCGCATTGAACTCGAGCCGGTGCCCGTCGAGCCACGGCGCAAACATCCGCTCCGCCACTGCGATCGTCTCAGCGGCGTTCATCGTGTCGAACCCCCCCCCGCGCCACGAACGCTCGTCACATTCCAAAATGAACGCCGACTGCGTCTCGTTGAAGCGATAGGCGTGCACCTGATAGACGCCCGTCTCCGTCTGCACGATGATGAAGGTGAAGGCGTCGAAGCGTTTCGTGGTGCCGAGCCAGATGTAACGTGCGGTACGCGCATCGACACGCACGCCGAATTCCTTTGCGTATTTGCGACGTACGGCGCTGTTCACCCCATCAGCTGCAACAATGAGGTCGGGGGGCGCACCGCCGATGTCGGGAATGTCCTCGTCGTCGGCGATTTCGGTGCGGTAGTGCAGTTCGACGCCTAACGACTCAGCCCGGCGTTGCAGGATCTGCAACAGCGACTTGCGGGCAATGCCGCTGAATCCGTGGCCGCCCGACGTGATCGTTCGCCCGCGCACATGGATGTCGATGTCGTCCCAGTGCGCGAAATTGTCGGTGATGGAGCGATACGTCTCTTCGTCAGCCTGCCGAAAATTCTCGAGCGTCTGATCCGAGAAGACCACACCCCAGCCAAACGTGTCGTCGGGTGCGTTGCGCTCATACAGCACGACGTGATGTTCGGGGTGTGCCTTCTTGAGTAAGAGCGAGAAGTATAGCCCTGCAGGTCCTCCGCCGAGTACAGCGACACGCACGCGATCACTCCAGTGTTGATGGGGTCCGCGGCCATTCTACGCATGCGCGGCGCGTCGAGATAGTCCGCAAGCAACGCCTCGGCTAGAGAAGTCCCCAGCTCTCCAATTCCTCGCGCAACTCCTCGGTCAGTTGTGATGGCCGGCGGTAGTACCACCACTCGCGATCAGGGGAATGCCCCTCCTCGAATTCCACGTCGCTCCCCCAGAGGCACGGCGACTTTTCCGTGGCCGCGCGAAAGCGATCGTCGATTGCCCCGACCTGCGCGCGACCCTCATCCGCGGAATCACCCGCCACCTCCAGCGCCGCCTGCAGGAGCCCTCGCAGGTCGAGGTCGTTGAGATAGTCGTCGAGCGTGAAGGGATAACCGGTCTCAACGCTCGCCACGATCCCGCCCCAGCGCTCGATAAGCGCCGGCAGGCCGCCATTCACCAGCCAGGCGGGACAACCGCGCTCGCGCAGCATCTCGCGAACCGCATCAGGAGTCGTCATGGAATCGGAGTCCGTCGTGACTGACGTTTGAAGTAGCGCTCGCCGTCGTTAGGTCTGAAGAATGTACGGATCGTTCCGTCTCGATCGAAGGCCAGAAATGCTCCGCTCGCCCGGTCGAACCGGCTGACGACGCCGTCGCCACGCACGATCTCGAGAACATCTCCGCCAGCGCGCGCGTCGCGAAGCTCCTGCGCGCGCCGCAAATACTCATCGATGGTGATGTTTCCAAATTCCGCGCCGTGTTTCTCGAAGTGTTCGGTGAGGCGCTGGCGCGACCGAAAGCCGACGTTCGCGCCGTAACCGTCGAGCGGCGTCCGCGCACCCTCGGCCTGCGAACGCCCACGCTCGCGCCCGCGCGCCCCGGCACTGGATGAGGGGTTAGGCAGCGCGCGCTGCTCACGCGCATTCGCCGACTCAGCGCGCGCCGAGAGGGTATCAACCGTAGAGCCTGCGCCGCGCGAGGAACACGCAGCAAGCGCGAACCAGCACGCAATGACGGCCAACAGCCAACGCGTGCCACGCGCGGCAACACCATCGTGGTAACGCCCAGCGCGCGCCACAGCAGGAACCAGGCGCGAGTCCGAAATCCCCACGTGTGAATCGTTAGGCATCACGCCCCATCTACGCTCCGAGCCACTTGCGCCGGAAGGCTTCGATTTCTGGCGTCACACTCTCGCCGCTCTTCTCGAACGGAACGATCTCGATTCGCGGACTCTCGGCAAATGTCACCCGCACGTCGATTCGCTGACCGCGTGACTCGTACACGATCGGCGCGCTATCCCCCGGTTTGTGCGCTGCCAGCACCGCATTCAAGTCATCTGCCGATCCGATGGTGCGACCGTCAATTGAGATGATGCGATCGTTGCGATCCACGCCTGCCACGTAGAGCGGCGAGCCAATCAAGGTGTTGCCCGAGACCAGTGCTGCGCCCGCGGTGTATCGGAGCGCCACGTCACCTAACCACGCGATGCCGGGCTTTGCCTTGCGCAATCGAAGTCCGCCTTGCGCCAACAGCTCGGCGTACGGAGCCGCTTCTTGCCCCGCGATGTAGCGATCAAAAAAGTCATTCGCGAAGGCTGCATCGCCCGAGCTGCGCACCAGCGCTGCGCGAACGTCAGCCAACGTGTAGGGATGCACCGGTGCGTAGTCACGCTGCGCGCCGTGCACGCGCCACATCTCACGCATGAATTCATCGAGCGTCTTGCCACGCTTGCGCAGTTCGAGATCCAACGCCAGCCCAATCGCTTCGCCAAACGGATAGTACGAGATGAAGGTGTTTGGCTTGTTCTGCGGATCAATCGAAACTGCCGCGTCGGTAAACGGAGCTTGACGGCTCATGTCCACCGCGGAGAAGAATTTCCGTCCCGGCGCGTTCATCACGAGATTCACCGCGCCCGCCATGTCTTCGGCAAAACCTTCGATGTTGTTGAGTCCCGCGCGCTTCAGCAGCAAAGGTCCGTAATAACTGGTGAACCCCTCAGCGAGCCACAGCTCGCCCGACATGTTTGCTTCGCTGAAGGAGAACGGCTCGAGCGTCTTGGGACGGATGCGCTCCACATTCCACGAATGGAAGTACTCGTGGCTCACGGTGCCCAGGAGCCCACTCATCGACTGCGCGAGCGTCGCAGTGCTGGTGAGCGATGTGGAGTTGCGGTGCTCCATGCCGTCGCCAGCGGCCCACGGCAAGTATGCGGCAATGAACGTGTAGGTCCCGGTGTCGTAATCAGGGTACACGCCGAACACCTTTCCCGCCTGCTCGACGATCTTCCTGGTTCCCGCGACGTACGTGGATTCCTCGCCTAACGAGCCAAGATGGTGCAGGGCGATTCGGAAGGTGTACGTCCTGCCGGTTCCCTGGACGGGCCAGCTGTACCACGACTGCTTGCCGAGGTGAGTGGGCGAGTCCATGAAGTACTGCAGGTGCGGCGCGGTGAATGTCGTGGAATCGCTGGTAGGGAAGAGCTGCGTGGCAATCGTCCACGACGGATCGGGGAGATGAAACGTGACGCGAATTGGGCGCGTCTCGAGGCCGCGTGCCCAGATGAACGTCGCGGGAATGTTGAGGTGCGCCATGGAGCGATCGATGCCGGCGTACGTGCCGTCGCCGCGGTCTCCATACAGCGTGTACGAAACCTTCACGGTGCCGTCGTGGCCGCGCACGTTCCACTGGTGCGGGTTGGGACGATCGATGCCTAACGAGCGCCCCCTGGAATCGGTCGCTCTCACCGAGTAGACGTTCTTCGCAAACTCGTGCAGCGCGTAGCGACCGGGCGAGGAGCGACTCATGCGCAGTTCGAGCGCCCCCGGCGGCAGCGACGAAAAGGTGGCGGTCACCTCCGCTTCGTGATGCGCAGCGTTCGGAAAGGCAATCTCGTACCGCACCGTTGCCCCGCGTGAAGCGCTGGGCACCTTGGCGGCGCGGTTGGCGGCTGTTGCTTGCGCCACCGCGAACGCGGGAACGCAGCTCAAGACAAGACAGAAGATCGCGGCGCGCTGAGACGCTCGCTGGAGCGACAGAGAAAGCATGTTGTAATGTGAATGATGATTTTAGCGGTCGCCGTTAGGCACGGGACGTCGCTGGCCGGTATGAATCACGATTGAACCACACCCCTCCATCGTATTGAATTGCGGCGGAACATTGGAAGCGCGTGTGTAGACCTCGACCGCACGCACGTCCATGGCGTTGACCAACTCGTCGATGGTGCCATTGGCGATCGTTACGCGCATGCCGTCGATGAAGAATGCAGGTACGCAATATGCGCCACCGGTGAGACTCCTCGAGCGCATCACGACCGACTGCCCGAAACCACCGCCCCACATCACCATCACCCCGGGCGTCGTACGAAAAAGATCGGCGACGTAAATCGGATTGCGCTTGTTGATCTGATCTTCGTCGTAAAAGTAGCCGAAGCCGGCTTTCCGTCGTTGCTCGAAGTCGCGCATCTGCGGCGACAGGTAGATGCGCTGCGCGGTCACCTTCACCGTGTCGAGAATGACCTTGAGCTTCTCCATCGCGATGTCCGCGACGTTCTCGTCATCGGGATAAATGTCTACTGCCTGACGAACCGGAAGGTAGCCAAGTGCGCGCGCCTCGATCGTCCACGTTCCCGTTGGCAAGTCCTTCATGGAGTAGACGCCGTTGGCATTGCTCATCGTCTCGACGCCACTGCCCCAGAAGATGAGGCGCGCCCCGCTCACCACCTCACCGTTCGGCCGTTTCACCACGCCCCGCAGCACGCCTTCGCCGCGCGCCACCTGCGCCGCCGGTCCTGCCGAGTCGCCCGGCGTCGAGTCGTTAGGCATGGTTAGCGAAACTCGGCGGACGGCGCCCACCGCGATATCGCGCTGCAAGATGGGTTTCGACGGCATGTCCAACTCGACAAGGCCTGACGAGTCGCTCCCTGCCCACGCGCGCACCACCACCGTCGCCTGCAGCGGAACGCCGCACACCGCAAAAGTCCCGCTCGGCGATGCGTCGGCGTCGACCGACGGGGTGCGGCGTATGATTCCTTCTTTGCTCACCGTGAGTTCGCTCCACTGCACGCGAACGTGCGCTGGCTCCGTGAGGACATTCTGCCGCGCCCGTCGAACGTATCCCACCAGCAGCCCCGTCGAGTCCTTGGCGACGTCGACGTGGCACGCGCGCTCGACGATCGTTGTGGGCGACGGAGTGGCAAGCGCGACATGCATCGCATCTGATGTCCGAACGTCGAGGCGCGTGAGGGATCCCGTGCCTCCCAGCAGATCGAGCGTCGGATGGAAAAAGCCGAGGAGCCAGGTGCCCGCCCCAACGCTATCGAACGCGAAGCTCCCGTTAGGCGCAGTCACCACCGACCGAATACGCGTCGGATCCTTCGCCGAGACCAGTTGCACCGTCGCGTTGCCCAACACATGCATCGCCACGCTGTCGAACACGACTCCCGTCACGCGCGACTGAACGCCACGCGCAGCAGTCGAATCCTGTGCCTCAGCATGAACGCCTAACGAGCATAGGCAGGCGGCGAACGCCGCAACAGCAAGAATCCGCATCACGCACTCCCCTGCAAATGCGGCTGGATGCCCACGACCCCAGGCATTCGCAGCGTTCTCAACGAAGCGACCGATTCGGTTCCGGCACGCCCGCTCCATACGAGTAAAAACCCACACCCCCCTTCTTCCCCAACATTCCAGCCGCCACCATCCGCCTCAAGAGAGGAGGCGGCGCATAACGCGTCTCGCGATACGCGTCCCACATGATGTCCGCCACCTTTTCCAACGTGTCGAGTCCCACGTAATCACACAGTGCCAGTGGCCCTATTGGATGCCCAGCGCCAAGCTGCATCCCGACATCGATATCACTCGCCGACGCGACGCCATGTTCGAACGCGCGAATCGCATCGAGCATGTACGGCACCAACAAAAGGTTTACGACAAAGCCCGGCGTGTCGCGCGCTTCGATCGGCTCCTTTCCAATCGCACGGGCGAACTCCATGCAACGCGCAAATGTCTCGTCGCTTGTCGTTACGGTACGTACTACTTCGACCAGCTTCATCTGCGGCACGGGATTGAAGAAGTGCATCCCGACCATTCGATCGCCGCGTTTGGTTGCCGTGCCTTGTTCAACGATCGACAGCGACGACGTGTTCGACGCGAAGATGCAGGCCGCAGGCGTGATGTCGTCGAGCGCCCGCCAAAGCTCGCGCTTCACCTCGAGGCGTTCCACCACTGCCTCGATGACGATGTCGCACTCGCCAAACGCCTGCAGCGGCGTGACGAAGGTGAGGTGAGCCAGCGCGCTCTCGCGGTCGTCGCTCGTTAGGCGGCCCTTTTCCACCGCTTTCGCCAGCGATTGCTCGATGCGCGCTCTCGCTTTGCCACAAAGCGAATCATCGAGCTCGCGCACAATCGTCTGGCACCCGCTCATCGCCGCCACTTGCGCGATACCCGCGCCCATCAATCCGCCACCAGCGACACCAACCCGTGTGATTGTCGTCATGCGGAGAAAATGCCGTGCGGCAAGGATGCGCAACAGACACGCATCGCGCTCGGCGACATCCAAAGCGAGCGACTACAACCGCGACTTGCGTGCGACGACTTCGATGAAGTCTGCCAACGGATTCGCGCGACGCGTCTCGCCGTGTTCCAACTGGTCGAGCACCTGTTCGAGCGCGAGCTGTGCCCGCCCCAATCGACTGCGTTGACTGGCAGCGATTCCCGCCGCCGTCGCCGCGCCCGTCCCTGCCCACACTGTGCCAACGACGCTTCCAACCACTGCCGACGCCTCGGGAACCGCCAGCGTGTAACCGAACAGAGCGAGCGCGCTTCCAACCATTCCGATACCCGCGACCGCGCTCCACCCAATGCGCCGGCGGCGCGACTCGCGCAAGTTCGCATCCAGCCGGACGATGCATCGCGTGTCGTCGATCGCCACCACCGTGGCGCCAACTTCGTCGGCGGCCGACAACGCATACGCGCGCCCGCCGAGGTTGAGGCTCGTCTTGATGTTTCCCACGAGGTCGCGCCGCGCTTCCCACGTTAGGCGGTCGGTGAAGCGGCGCTTCGGGCGCAACGATTCTTCGCGCTGCATCCACTCATCGATGCGCGCCAGAATCTGCGCTGGCGTTCCCACCACGATGCGCGATGCTGATGCCAGCTCACCGCCAAACATCGACCCGATCACCCCGCGCTCCTCAGGAATTGCGACGCGCGTCCGCTCCTCCGCCAATGCCTGACGAATGTGCTCGGCCGGAATTCCCACCTCTTTCCCGACGTCGACCAGTTGCGCCTCGGTCATCCCTTCCGATGGCTCTACCTGACCGGCCTGGAGTTCTGCCGCCCGCGCTAATACCCGTTCGAGCGCAGTGCGATCGAGCGCGACAGGGAGCGGTGCTGCCGCCTTCTCCGGGACGTTGTCACGACGCTGATCGTCGGCCATCATTCGTTAGGTGCGAGACCCCTAAGCATCAAATGCCTCCCAAGACCCCATCGATCTCAACCTTCAACGCGTCGCGAATGCGGTCGGGGAGTGGAAATGTAGCGGTAAATCGCGCCGCGACATCGCCGGCGACGTTGGTGACACGCGCCAGTCGCAAGTAGTAACGCATGTAACCGTCCACCAGGTCCGGCGCGACGCGCTCCAACATCATCGCGCCCCCACGAACGGCGCCAAGCGTCTGCCACTTCGCCGAATCACCGGATCGTTCTTCAGCGGCCGACGCGTTGTCCCGCACCGCGGAATTTGCCGTCGATCCCACCACTTCGTGTGCTGCCACGTAAAATGCGTCGAGCGCTTCGTCGGTGCTGGCAGGGAAAGGGACGGCGACAAAATTGTCGCGCTGTCCCACCGCAATGGTTCGTCCTTCGCCGCCTAACGGTAGCGAAAGCACAAGATACCCATCGCGTGGCATCGTCCCGCGCATGAATCGCCCGAAGGCGGCCTGGTACGTCCCTCGCCAGAGCTGCTCGATGCGCCCGCGCACCCCCGCCTGCTGCGACGACTGCTGCAACCAATAGGCGCGATAGAACTTTCCGCGCTCGTCGTCGAGCGAGCTCACGAACAGCTGCAACCAGTCCCGGTCTTCCTGCGTCGGAAAATACGTGCGCAGCGTCGTGTACATGCGCAGTTCATCGTTAGAGCGCGCCGCGCGCACGTCACCCCGATCGCGTAGGAACCGATCGGTCCCGCGTTTGAGATCGTCCCACGTCGCGAAGTAAAAGACCAGAAATTGCGCCGACACCAGGTTCGGATTTTCACCCAGGCGTTTGATGAGCCGGTCGCGATTCGCGTCGAGCGCGGTCGTCGTCCCGCCTCGCACCTTCGCCATCATCGCGCGATACCCCGGCGCGAACGACGGCACCAGCGAAGGATCGTCGAGAAGCATCGCGTAGCCGTGCATCCATAAGTCGACGTGGTCGCGCGCGTCGATCTGCCATCCGGTAAAATTGCGCGGTGGCCGATTGGTGACTGGGGAAGAGTAGACCTCGGTTGTATCGCGACGAGTGGCGTCAGAACCTTGCGACGGTTGCGACGCTGGCGCCGGCGTCGCCGTTACCACGATGGGGGGCTGTGGACCACAGGCACCGGCGAGTACCAAACCGGCGAATGCAGCAAGGCGGCGCGTGACGTGAGTATGTCGAGGAATAGCGGACACGAGGGGAGTCGAACGCAAGTATGACACGGCACCCCACACTACGAGAGTAGTTGGGCAACTGGTGTCAGTAATCGTGTCGAGAAATACCCGAACGAGGCGGAGGCGTTCGGCGACGCGCTCTCCGCCGTCTTCAGGCCACGTCGCGCCCGCAGGTGATGCAGAACTTCCAGTCCACCTCGCACTCCGTTCCGCACGCCGGACAGTGCTGCACCGTGAGGTTGTGGCCGCAGTGCGGACAGAACGTCACCTTGCGCCCATCGGGGAGCACGCCACCGCAATAGCGGCAACCCCCCGCCTCGTGTTCGCTCGCCGACGCGCGAGTGCTCTCTCTCGGAACGGGAGGCCCCATTCGTTCCAGCGCCGAGGGCGGCTGCGCAAGAGAAGCGCGCGCTTCGTGAGCGGCAGGCCGCGGAGCTTGTGCCACATGCGGAGCGGTTGGCGCGGTCGCACGGGGAGGAGGCGCCTTTGGCGCAAACTTCGACTCTTCCGCGCGAAAGGGCGTCGCAGGAGTAGCGTCAAACGTCTCGGTCGCGCGCGCGGCGAGCGCGGCCGCATCGGACGCCGCCGGACGTGCACCCGCGCCTGCGGTCGCTGCACTTCCGACGCCGCGCCGCGCTATCTCCTGCTCGAGCGCGCGCAACGGTTCGGGCGCCAGGGCCACCACACTCGTCGCGTACACGCGGAACGACGCGAGGTCAGGATTGGATGACGACAACTCAGCGCGCATCATCTTCTGAAGCTCGCTGTCGGCATTTAGGTAGCCGCGCAGCCCACCGACCAGCTGCATGACCGCCAACTCGTAGTCTTCGTTCGAGTCGAATCCGAGCTCGCGGCGATTCGTGCGATACGGAACGATCTCCTGATAGATCTGCGAGAGTTCGAAGGGACGTGTCAGAAGTTCCGGGGCCATGCCACGGATGTTCTGCACTAAACGCCGATAGAGTCTGTCCAGTTCGTCCATGCCTAACGCTTCTCGAGCTTGTCCATTTGTCCGTCGATGTCGTTGCCGTACTCCTTACGCGCGTCGCCACCAATGCGCTCCACGGTGCGCGTCACGATCGTCTCTTTGTGTTCCTTCGCGTCCTTGAAGCCGTACGTGTAACCTGCGGCGAGCCCAATCGATAGAACGAAGAGGTAGCGATACATGGGGCGCTCCCGAAGCGGGTGGGGGTCCGATTCACAGACGCCCCGCTGGGATTCCCGGTAACCGCGAACCGGCCTTAAACCGCGCCGCGTCGGGAAATGGTTCGAGCCGGAGCTGGGTTCGCCCCGCCGCCTTCCCTCGCGCCCACTCGTCGTAGCCCGATTCCACCAGACCGGCCGATGCGCTCTGGTCCCCGGCCGCTCGAATGGCGAGTTCGTTGGCGTATTCGTTCTGCGCATGCCCATTGTGACCGCGCACCCATCGCCACTCCACGTCGTGCCCTCCTCCGCCGACCGCGCGAACGGCTTCCTGCCAGAGTTCCAGATTCTCGATCGCCCCCGACTTTCGCTTCCAACCACGACGTGCCCAGTCGTGCACCCACGTCGACATCCCATCCACGATGTAGCGCGAATCCGTGGTGAAGACGACGCGCAGGCGTCGCCCCTTTCTGCCTAACGCGTTGAATGACTCGATCACTGACCGAAGCGCCATGCGATTGTTGGTGGTTGCCGGCTCCGATACCCACAAGTCGCGTCGCACCAACTCGCCGCTCTCGCGCTGAAACTCCACCAGCACACCCGCACCACCGGGATTTTCTCCCTCTCGCCCATT
Source organism: Gemmatimonadaceae bacterium (assembly GCA_044224185.1). Lineage (GTDB taxonomy): Bacteria > Gemmatimonadota > Gemmatimonadetes > Gemmatimonadales > Gemmatimonadaceae > SCN-70-22. The sequence continues at coordinate 31,871 of JBGAKW010000017.1, forward strand.
GCCGAGGCAAGACTCGTCGGCATAGATGGCAACGAGCGGCGGCAGATCCTGCTCGCTCGTGCTCATCAACGCACAACCTCGTACGCTTCGAGCTCATCGAGGAGAAAGACGATCGTGTCGCCGGTGGTGGGATGTCGCGCCTCGATGGCCTCACGCCCCTCGCGCTGAAAAATGCGCATCGGCGTCACCAGGTACTCCGTTCCACGACGATAGAGCGCCAGCCTCCCGCCGCGCGTGATCGCCTGTTCCAGTGTGTTGTAATCGTCCGTCGTCCAACGCCCCATCACGCTATCTCTCCTGCAAGCCATCGTTGGGCCAACCGCGAAAGCACTCGCGTCGCGCGCGGCACTTCACTCACCGGGATGTACTCCTCGGCAGCGTGCGCGAGAACGATATCGCCCGGGCCGTAGCAGATGGCGGGAATTCCCGCGTTGTTGAGCAACGCGGCGTCCGTCCAGGCGCTCATTCCCTCGATCACCTCTGCCTCTCCTTCCTCGCGCATGGCGTGCGCCAATGCGCGCACCAGCGGAGCGTCCACCGCCACATCACTCGGCGACTGCGAAAAGACGTGCCTAACGACGACGTCCATCGCTGGAACGCGTTCCCTCGCTCGCGCGCACACCTGCTCGAACTCGCGCATCACCGCATCGGCCGTCTCCCGCGGAAGGGTGCGCCGTTCAACACGCAGTGTGCACGCATCGGGATACGTCGACCACCCCGATCCTCCGCTGATTGTCGACGCGTGCAGCGAGGCGTGGCCCAGCAACGGATGTGTGCGTTTGTCGAGCACATCGCGCTGCAACTCGTCCAGCGCGCCTAACAAGACACCGGCGTGCTGAATCGCGTCGACGCCGAGGTCGTAGCGACTCCCGTGTGCGGCGCGTCCGCGGATTTCGAATTCAGCCCAGGTGAATCCGCGATGCGCTGGGTTGATCGCCATCCGCGTTGGCTCGGTGACGATGGCTGCGTCGGCGCGCACGCCACTTGATATGAGCGTGCGAGTCCCGATGCTTTCGAACTCCTCGTCGACGACCGCCGCGACTATGATCTCGCCGGCAATCCCGGCGTCCGCGGCATGTACCGCCGCGGCGCACATCGCAGCGACGCCCCCCTTCATGTCACAGCTCCCGCGCCCGTAGATGCGTCCGTCGCGCTCGAACGCGTCGAACGGCGGGTGGATCATCCCCTCGACGCCAACAACGTCGATGTGGCCGTTGAACATGAGCGAGCGCCCACCTTTCTTGCCGATGCGTCCAACGACATTGGGACGCCCGGGTGCGGCTTCCAGCAGCGAGACCTCCATCCCCCATGCGGTGAGGATCGCCGCCAGCGTGCGAGCCACTTCGCCTTCTCCCGCGCCTCCGCGAACGAGTGACGGATTGCACGAGTCGGCGCGCACGAGCGCCTTGAGCAGGGCGACACTATCACCGCGCGGCACCAACGCTTCGGACATGTGGTCTCGTGTTGCCTCGTTAGGTATCGAGATGATCGTCATCGGTCGCCCACCATTTCACTCCCTCGTCATCGAGCGCGAAATCTACCAGTTCGCCTAGCGGTTCTACCGCGCGGCGCACGTCGTCTTCGCGTCCCGCGCCGGCGACGAGGAGCACACACCCTCCACCAGATGCGCCGAGTGCCTTTCCGCCTAACGCCCCGGCCGCGCGCCCGCGCGTGAGAATTTCGTCGATGCGAGGCGTCGTAATGCCCGCGTGCAGGGAGCGCTGATGCTCCCAATGTTCGCCAATCAAGGCGCCTAACGCGTCGACATCACCGCGCTCGAGTGCCTTCGCCATCTCGCGCGCCAGCGACTGCATGCGCGCCAGCGCGTCCAGTACTCGAGGTTCACGATCGACGTACGCATCGAGCACAGCGGTGATCGTGTCGCGCGAAATCCGCGACTCGCCGGTGTACACGACAATCAGTCGCTCCGTCAACGCTCGTTTCGTGGCAGCAGTCAACGGTATCCGGCGCACCGTCGTCGTATCACCAAACGTGAGCGCGAGAGCACCACCGTATGCCGCTGCGTAGTGATCCTGCCTCCCACCGGCGACGCCCAGGTCCTCCACTTCCACACGTCGGCTCGCCTCGGCCAGCGCACTGCGATCGAGCGCCCCGAGGTCGATGGCGAAATCACCCTCCGGGGCGCGTTCGCGCGGTGCAACCGAGAGCATCGCGGCCAACATGGCGACTCCCGCGGCCGACGAGCCCCCTAAGCCCGCCTTCACAGGAAAATCATTGGTCTGACGCACCCGCAGATGGTCCGCGTCCACGTGACGCATGAGAGCGTCGCCCAGGCGACGCATGACAGCGGTTGCCAACGCCCCTTCATCGCCCACGAGCGGTGTTGGCTTCGGGGCGCCAGACTGGCGTTCGATTGACACCGTTGCGTACCGCGCGATCGCGAGATTGCAGACAAAGCCTCCCACCTCGTGACTGTAGGGAGGGACGTCAGTCCAACCACCCCCGAAATCGAGGCGAGTGGGTGCGCGCGCGGTCAGAACGTGCATGGCTACAAAAAAGCACGCGGCGCGGCGTCACGCGACACCGCGCCGCTCTCGGCGCAACCGAACCGTTGCGACTACTTCCGAACCGGTTTCTTGGCTGCAGCGCCTTTCGCCGGAGCTTTGGCTGGAGCCGACTTCGCCGCAGCTTTCGCCGGGGCGCTCTTGGCCGGAGCCTTTGCGGCGGGAGCACTTTTGGCCGGCGCTTTGGCTGGTGCGCTCTTGGCTGCGGGTGCCTTCGAAGCCGGTGCCTTCGCCGGCGGATGGCCAGCGGGAGCGGAAGGGGGAGGGGGAGGGGAAGCCTTTTTCGCCGCCGCTGCGGGTGCAGGAGCGGGCGCCGCCTTCTTGTGAGCCTTGGCGTCAACGTTCCCCTTCGCGGCGTGAGATTCAGCCTTTGGAGCTGGAGTCGCCGGACTCGCTGCGGCGTGCGACTGCGCGGCGGGTGCGGGAGGCGGTGGGGGAGTAGGACGCTTGGGCGATTGGACTGGGGGAGGCGCAGGCGGCTTGGGGAGATTTCCGTGGGCGGCCTCGACGTCGTACATGAGCTTGTCGGCCTCATCCTGAGTCATCTGGCCGCGGCGCACCATGTATTGCACGAGATCTCGTGCACTTTCGATGGCGAATGCGGTCAGCCCAGCGGCGGCTCCGATGACATCGCGCATCGCTGCCGCCATCTTGCTCCCGGCCTCGAGGGAGATTTCGTGCGCCTTGGCCGCCATTTCGGCCATGGTGTCACGAACGTCCTGGCCGCGATGCCCGGGGCCACGCTTCGGAGGTGCGGGCGCCGGGGAGGCAGCCTCGTCACCTTCGGGTAGCTCGTCGATCGACGTATCGTTGTCGGACATGAAGCCTTTTCGCTCCGGCCGCACGGGGGTCAGGGTACGCTCCCAGCCGCGGTCGGTCGGACACCCCGCCCGGCAACACCACGCCTCGACGGCAGACTGGGGGCTAGCGGCGGTAAGTATATGATTTTTAGTACCATACGCAAGTCGCGGTGATGCGAAATCGAGATGCGCACCCTCCGCTCAACACTGCAGCACGCCACGATTTAGGCAACACCAACACGACATAATCGCGCCCAAAATGCTACATGGCGTCAAAGTGCTCGACCTCACCAGAGTCCTCGCCGGACCTCTCGCCGCCACCACACTCGGCGACCTCGGCGCCCAAGTCATTAAGGTCGAGCGCCCCGGAGCTGGCGACGACACCCGCGCATGGGGCCCGCCGTTCGATCCACGAGGCGAAGCCGCCTATTACCTGAGCGTCAATCGCAACAAAATCGGCATCGCACTCGACCTCGCCAACGACAACGACACCCAGCTCCTGAGGAGTCTTATAGAAGAAGCCGACGTCGTCCTCGACAACTACAAGCGCGGAACCCTCGAACGGCGCGGATTGGTCCCCGAAGACTTTCTCACGCAATTACCAAAGCTCATCTGGTGCACCATCACTGGCTTCGGTCCTGATTCCTCACGCCCCGGCTACGACTTCGTCGTGCAGGCCGAAGCGGGGTGGATGTCGATCACCGGTGAACCCGACGGTGCTCCAATGAAAGTCGGAGTCGCCTTGGCGGACGTACTAGCGGGGAAGGACGCCGCGATCGCCGTCCTCGGCGCATTGGCACGGCGTAACTCAGATGGGCCCGACGCTAATCCCGAACAGCGTCGCCTCTTCATCTCTCTCTCGCATAGCGCTACCGCCGCTCTGGTGAACGTCGCGCAAAACGTCCTCGTCTCCGGGAAGGAGGCGCGGCGTTGGGGAAACGGGCATCCCAACCTTGTCCCTTACCAGGCCTTTCGCGCCTCCGATCGTTACTTCGTAATCGCAGTCGGCAACGACGCCCAGTGGCGCGCCTGCTGCGCTGCACTGTCCCTCGACGAGCTGGCCTCCGATTCCGCGCTGGAGACCAATTCCGGGCGGCTGGAGCATCGGACACGAATCGTCCAATCCATGAGCGCTCTCGTCGTGCAGCGTCCAGCTCGCGATTGGATCGAAAAGCTCGACGCGCGCGGCGTTCCTTGCGGAGTGGTGCGCCCCGTGCGCGAAGCGCTTGCAGACGTCGAAGCGTCGCCACTCACCGGTGTCGCACCATCCGTCCCGGGAAGCGTGCGGCTCCCGCCGCCAACGCTCGACGAACATGGGGCGCTCATCCGCGTGCATCGCTGGAACGCCTTCGCGCACCTCGCGCACCTCGCGCACCTCGCGCGCTGACAGCGGAAGGAAACTTCGAACGACCTCGGGCGTACAAAGCGCCGCATGCCATCCGTTGACGCCGCTCGCCGCCTAACGCTTGTCGCTTCCCTCGTCGCGTCGCTCGCGGCCTGCGGTGGCGAGATCGCCGCGCCTCCAACGGAGTCATACGTCGAGTCATTCGATCGTCTCTGGCTCACCGTCGATCGCGAGTACGCCAACTTCCCAGCGAAGCGCGTCAACTGGGATTCTGTGTACGCCGTTGCACGCCCTCGAGCCGCGACCATCTCCAGCGATAGTGCGTTCTTTGCACTTGCCGCCGATGCGTTGTCGGCGTTGCGCGACGTCCACGTGTGGCTCGTCGCGCCTAACGGGAATATTCGTGGAACGTGGGCGCCGGCGGTGCGGGACAACTGGTCACCGCAGGCGTTTGCCGAACAGCGCAGCGCGAGCGACTGGAGTTACGACGCAACGTCGGTCGGACATCGTGTCATTGGCGGCATTCCGTATGTAGTCATTCGATCATGGGATCCCCGGCCGTCGGAGTTCGCCGCGGTGAATCGCCTGCTGCAGCGTTTTGGCGCTGCGCCGGCGATCGTTGTCGACGTGCGAATGAACGCGGGGGGCGACGAGACGTCCGCGTTGCGCGTGGCGGCACGGTTCGCCGATTCTCCGCGCGTCGTGTCGCACGTGCAATTCCGCGACGCTTCGCGCCGCAATGCCTACACACCCCTTGCCGCACGCACGTTGGCACCCGCTGGCGGCGAACGCTTTACGCGCCCCGTCGTGCTCCTGACGGGGCGTGGCGCGTGGAGCGCGACCGAGACGTTCATCTCCGCCATGCGTGAATTCCCCAACGTCACCGTGGTCGGCGATACCAGCGGGGGTGGAAGCGGCGCTCCGTCGCTCTTTCCGCTTCGAAATGGGTGGGGATTTACGCTCTCGCGCCGCATCGAGTTCACTGCGCGTCTCGAGCGCATCGAAGGGCGCGGTGTTGCACCCGATGTTGCAATTCCGTTCTCCGCGAGCGCACTCGCCCAAGGGCGCGACGAAAGTCTGGAATCTGCACTGGCTATCGCGCGCAGGCGCGCTGCGATGCGATAGCGCGCAGCGCGCGGTTCGTCTGCGCGCCGCGCGCCGGAAGTGTTCCAGTATCGGCAGATCGTCTGGGAGGTTGAGTCGGTGATGTTACGCATCAATAAAGATGCGCGTCATAAACGTGTGACTGGACTTGCTTACTCCATCGCTCCCCGTGCAGGACTATCGAGAGCCGCGAAAAGCGGTTATGCTGGGGCCGTGAAATCGACGGCGCCTGTCTCTCCCATAGACCAGCTCGAGGTCGATCAGGAAGTCATAACGAGAGTGCTCGCGGGTGACCGCAACGCCTTCTCGTCCTTGATCGAGCGATACAAAGATCCTCTGTACCGCCATGCGCTCGGCATGACGGGAAGCCCCGACGTCGCAGAAGACATTCTGCAGATGTCGTTCATCAAAGCGTATCACCATCTCGCTGAGGTGCGTGGACGATTCGATGCATGGGTTTTCCGAATTGTCGCGAATGGGTGCAAGGACTGGCTGAAGAACATTCGCCGGACCCACCAGAGCTACGAGGAAGACGATCAACCCACCTCGTACGCGACGCCGGAAGAGGAGCTGGATCGCAGTGAACTTCGTGGAGATCTCGATAATGCGTTGGCGCAGCTGCCACCGTCGCTTCGAGAGGCCTTCATCATGAAACATGTTGAAGGGCGGTCCTACGAAGAAATGGCTGATCTTTTGAGCACCACGGTGGGGGCACTTAAGATGCGCGTACACCGCGCTCGTGAGGCGCTCCAAGCTCTCTTAGAGGAGAAGTACGCCTAATGCCCGACTTTCACGAAAAGCGCGACGGTCGAACCGAGCGCGAACGCCCGCTGCGCCCTGCCGACGATCTCGGCTCCGTCAGCGATCGTGAGGTTCCACTTCCTGGTAATACGACCCCCGACGTAATCAACCGCTGGCTCGATGGCGAGCTTCCGGAACCGACAGGCCTGCGTGGCGATGCTGCGAAGACTGTGGAATTCTGGCGTCGCCTCGGCGAGGAAACCGATGCCCGTCGTCGCATGGTGACGCCGCCGCATCTTGCGGCCAACATCATGGCGGCGCTTCCGCCGGTCGCTGCGGTGCGTTCTGAAGTCACGCCGTGGTTCCGCCGCGATGTGCATCTCAGTGCATCGGTGGCGCTCGCCGCCGGCGCTGCGATCTTTACACTCGGACTCATCGTCGCGCGCGCTTTGTTCTAAGCGCCACGCTGAAATCGAAGCGCCGGCCCGCAACGGCCGGCGTTTTCTTTTTGTCCCCCGCCCCTCGCTCGCAGTAAGTTCGCTGCGTGCTGCAATTCCCCAGCTCTCCCGTCACTCCCGCCGTCGCGAGTGAACTCGACGCCGCCATTCTCCAGGCCGCGGTGGCGGTTGGTCTGGCTGCATACGCGAGCTTTCTCTTTCGCCGCTACCACAAAGCGCACTTTGCCTGGTTCGCGCTGACGTGGTTCGTCTACGCCGTGCGCCTGGGTGCGATCATGGCGTTTCTGGTGACCCAGGCGAGCCCGTGGCTCTACTGGCACCAGGTGGTGACCGGCTGGACGGCGCTGTCGCTCCTCTGGTCCGCGCTCGTCTTCTCCCGTCAGCTGCAATTTCGTCAGGTGTATCTGCTGGCCGCCCTCTTTCCGTTGGGCTGGTCGTACATCGCCATCTACGTGATGAAGGATTTTTTGTGGGCGGCGCTCCCTGCTGTCCTCTTTTTGTCCTTCGTTACGATATGGACCGCCGCGGTTTTCCTCCGCCACTACCAACGCACGCGTGTCTCCGGCGCACGCTTTCTCGCCGTGGCGCTCTTCCTGTGGGCGCTCCACCATCTCGACTACCCGTTCCTGCGCGCCCGTGGGGCGTGGACGCCCTGGGGGTATTATCTCGATATCGTCTTCCTCCTCGCCACGGCCACCGGTCTCACCCTCCTCGTCCTTGATGAACTGCGACAAGGCTTTTCTGCGCTCACCTCATTGGCCGCGGTTGTTTCCGATCGCGCCCACTCCGATGACATGGAGGCGCTGCTCGGTCGTGCGATGACGCTCCCTGCGACGCGCGGTGCGGCGCTTTTCACGCGCAACGACCGCGCGGGCAAAGCCATCGGCGGCGGCTCCGTCGCGTTTGTACGCGGAGTCGGCGAGTGTGCCGCATGGGAGGGGCGCACGCCTAACGACGAAGCGCTTTCCCTGATTGGTGGCGCGATCGATTCGGGAAGGCCGAGGGTGCGCGGCGGTTGGCCGCCGAAGGGCGATGGCCTCACCGCCTTTCCGTACGCGGCCGCACTCCCCATACCTCGCACCACCGATGCACCCGCCGCGCTCGTTCTGGTGGGCGATGCGCGCAATCCGTTCGCAGCACTCGACGACGCCTTCCTCGTCGCGTTAGGTCAGCAGATCGGGAGTGCGCTGGATGGCGCGGAGCTTACGCGGCGGCTGCGTGCCCGCACCGATGAACTCACGCGCTTATCGTCGCGCATGATCGAACAACACGAGGAAGAACGTCGTCGCCTCTCGCTCGAGCTGCACGACGAAACGGCGCAGGTCTTTTCGGCGGTGAAGCTTCAGTTGGGACTTCTGCATGAGCGTGTGGATGGTGACGTTGCCAGGGGGATTGAACGCGCCACGTCACTCGTCGACGAGGGGATGCGAAGTATTCGCAACGTCACCGAGACGTTGCGTCCGACGGTTCTCGACAACCTGGGCCTTCTGGCGGCACTTCGCTCGCTCGCCGCGTCGTTTGAGCGGCAGTGCGGCATTCCCGTGATGCTGGACGCGCCCGACGAGTTTCCGCGCCTCACCGACGAGGCAGAACTCGCGCTCTTCCGGGCGCTCCAGGAAGCGCTCTCGAATGTTGCGCGACACTCGGGCGCGCAGGGTGTCTGGGTATCGTTAGGCGTGGCCAGCGGAACGGTGCACCTTTCCATTGCCGACGACGGCCGCGGCGCGGGTACCAAGGCCGGGAGTCACAACGGCCAATTGGATCTCGAACGACTGGAGAGAGCAGGGCACATGGGGCTCGCAGGAATGCGTGAACGGATTACAGCGTTAGGCGGAACGGTGCTGGTTGGTCCCAGTTCCCGCGGCGGGCTGCAGCTGACGATCGATGTACCAGTGCACGAAGAGGTAGAGGCATGACGGCACGCATACGCGTGGTGCTGGTGGACGATCACGACATCGTGCGCGAAGGAGTGCGCCAGGTACTCCAGGCCGACGGCGGCTTCGACATCGTTGGCGAAGCTGGTGATTCCGTGAGGGCGATGGAGGTTGTTCTTCGCGAACGTCCCGACGTCGTACTCCTCGACATCACCATGCCGGGAGAGTCCGGACTGGTCGTACTCCAGCGTGTGCGCCTGCAACTTCCTGACACTCGCGTACTCGTCTTGAGCGTGCACGATGATGCCGAGTACGTCATGGAGAGCGTGCGAGCTGGAGCGCACGGATACTTGAGGAAGGACACGACACCAGCCGATCTGCGCGCGGCCGTGCGTGCCGTACACGCGGGCGACGCTTACTTCTCGCCGGCCGTCGCCAAGCGAATCACCGAGATGCTTCGCACCGAATCGGCGGGTGCCGCGTCGCCTAACGCCACTTCGGCCGGCACGTCGCACTCCTCATCGGCTCCGAGCCTCGATGCGCTCACAAACCGTGAGCGAGAGGTACTCAAGCTGGTCGCCGAGGGTTTGTTGAATAAGGAGATCGGTGTGCAGCTCGGGATCAGCGTGCGCACGGTGGAAGCGCACCGCGATTCGATCACGCGGAAACTGGGCATTCGAAGCGCCGCCGGGCTCACGCGCTTCGCCCTGGAGCAGGGCTTACTCGGCGACGCTCCGTAAGAGTGAAGCGTCGCCGCCGCGGTCAGTGTTACGGCGATGCTACGCGGTCGAATCGCACGTGGCGCGCTCGTCCGACAAACGCCCGAAAGCCTGAGATTTTTCCGGCAGCGTCGCGTTCGAATCGCAGGGTGTAGGAGGATCCGCCAACCCGGAACCCGTCGCGATACAGCACACCGAGCGCAGACTCGTCGTCGGGGGAAAGACGCGCGAGGAGGCGTTCGCCGTCCAGACGAACAACGATCGTGTGATCGAGCTCCGGGCTGCGGTAGCTCCCCGTGTATTCGGCGAGTTTGACCGATTCGCGCGGGGGTGTGGTCACCAATTCCAGTGCGTGTGACGCACTGTCGGGTGTCGTAATCGTTAGGCGCTGGGCGTGTTCGCCACCGGAATCGAACGAGAACCTCGTACCGGATGCAGTCGTGAAGCTTCCGTTGGTCCCCTCGCGCAGCGTATCGCTGACGAAGCCGAATGAGCGCATATAGTCGCCGGCGGCCGAAACGGTGAGCCAATCGTCGGTGCGCGGGTCGCGATACGTGCCGGCCACGCGCGAACGCTGTGCATCGTTGGTGCGCGCAACCATCGCTGGTTTCGCTGCCTCGTGTGGAACGACGAGCTCCATGACACGGCGACCCAGCGCTACGGGGTTGGCCGTCGAAGTATTGCAGAAGACGGAAATCGACGCCTTGGCCTCCGGATAGCGCGCGAGGAACGTGCGATAGCCTGCGGTCGATCCTGAGTGGCTCACCTCGCGCACCGTCCTTGACCAGGGCGCCACGCTCAGCCCCAACGCGTAGTCGATGGTGCGCCCGTCGGTAAGGCGCATTTGTGTCTCCAGCGTCCGCGTCAGCGCCGGCTTGCCTAACAAGCCGTCGGTCAAGGCGCGATTCCACTTCTGGAGGTCGGCCGCCGTCGTTAGAAGGCCGCCGTTGCCGTGGACCATCGTGAACGGCATGTCCTGGACCCACTTTCCATCTTCGCGACTGTACGCGGTTGCGCGCCCCGGCACGACTCGCCGATAGTCATCGCGCCACTGCGTGTCATTCATGCCTAACGGTTTGAAGATGCGCTCGGTCGAGAACTTCGCGAAGGGCATTCCGCTCACGCGCTGCACGATGATGGCCGCGAGCACATAGCCGCTGTTGCTGTAGAGGTACTCGGATCCCGGCGGAAAATTCAACTCGCGCTGGTGAACGAGGAGGTCGAGAATGAGCGGCAACGTGTGCACCTGCAGCCCCGGGCCGCGTCCGGCAAGACCCAGCAACGCCCACTGATCGCGAAGTCCGCTCGTGTGGGTGAGGATATTCCGAATCGTGATGCGCGCACCGAAGTCGGGGAGTTCGGGGACATAACGGCGGATGTCGTCGTCGAGCGAGAGCTTGCCGTCAGCTGCAAGCACGGCGACTGCGGCGGCCGTGAACTGCTTGGCGACGGATCCCGACTCGGAGATCGATTGCCCCGTCAACGGCACGTCGTACTCGAGGTTGGCGAGCCCGTACCCCTTCGCGAAAAAGGGCTTGTCGGCACGATCGACACCGACGACGCACCCGGGCGATCCCTGCACCGTGTAGGGCGCAAAAATCGCATCGACGGCGCGCGTAAACTCGTCACTCGACTGCGCCTCGGTGCCTGACGGGAAGGCGCACACGAGCACGCCTAACGAGAGAAGGATTCGGGTCGCCCGTATGGACGCCGTTCTCGTCGCGCGATGGTCGCGACGGTCGCATGTGAAGGTCATCATCGTCAAAGTGAAAATGAGAGAATGAGACAACCACCAATAATCAACGCCACACCCGTCGCCCGCGTGTGCGACATCGGTTCACGCAGAAAGCGCCAGCCGAGCGTCACGCCCACCGCGATACTCAGTTGGCGAAGACCAAGCACGTACGAAGTGATCCCCGTGCGTAGCGCGAAAAGCACCAGGAGATACGAGCAGGTGTTGAGTGCGCCGATCGCGACAATCGAACGCCACGACGTCCCCCAAACATCCGCCAGCTCTCGCCTGTCCTGACGCGCCCACAACCATGCGCCGTACCCCACCGCCACGTACAGGGTGTAGAGGTACATATAGGCAAATGGCGCCATCGTAAGGACGGAGTGTTTGTCCCAAATCGTGTAGAGCGCCGTGATCAGTGCCGCGAGCAGCGCCCACGCTGTGGCGCGCCCTCTGAGCGCCGTGGCCAAAGAACGAAGAGCGCTCGTCGACCACGACGAGAGGTTGAGCGCCAGAATTCCAATCGATATTCCCGCGAGACCCACGACGGCAGTCGCTGAGAGCCGCTCGCCTAACGTGATGAATCCGGCGATCGGGAGGAAGACCAATGCGGCACCACGCGAGATCGGATAGACAAACGACAAATCGCCGTGCCGGTACGCCTGTCCGATCGCGACATAGTTGGCACCGACACCCAACGCCGCGAACCCGGTGAGCCAGAGCGTCGTGGTCGCACTCGGCAACGTCGACGCAAAGCCGAGTAGAAAGACCGGCGCAAAGAGGATGGCCTCGGAGATCTTGCTGAATCCAACCACGATCTGCCCGCCCCCCGCCCGCTTGAGGAGGAAGTTCCAGATTGCGTGGAAAAGCGCTGATGCGAGGACGAGGGCGAAGCCAACTGGTGTCATGCGCGGAATATGCGCCGCGCGCACTGCTTCCTCGACAGCGATATTGTCTCAGCGCACTTTCGCCTGAGACGTCGCATTCGTCCAATCCCGAACGCCCACAGCATGCTCTCGATGCGCCTTGTCGCTCTCGTTGCCATCGCCGTTTCCGTACCTGCGCTCGCGCGCTCGCAAACTTCTTCCGCGAACGTGCCGAGCACCGTCAAGAGCTTTGATCTGGGACGCTCGCCCATCGCGCTCGAGGGAGATGCGCGTCCGAACACCTACCTCGCGTCAGTCGGGCGTCGCGCCATCGCGATGGGGACGGAAGACGGACGTTTTGAACTCTGGTCGTGGCCCATCAAGTGGGCGCACAATTTTCAGCTTTCGTTTCGCGTTCCCAAATACACCGCGCCAATTCCCGGCCGTGATGTCGCGCGCCACGTATCGGTGCGTCCTGAGGGCGTGACGATCGAATACGCGTACGAGACGTTCACCGTGAAGCAGCACGTCTTCGCGGTACTCGATCAGCCGGCGACGATCATGTTGCTCGAGATCGACGCCGTGCGCCCGATGGAAATCGTCGCCGAGTTTTCGCCCGATATTCACTTTGCGTGGCCCGCGTCGTTAGGCGGCCAGTACATCGCGTGGAGTGCCGAGGCCAAGGCCTTCATATTTTCCGAGAGCCGCCGGAAGGTGAATGCATTCCTCGGTTCACCGGCGGTCACGAAAGCTTCGGACGTCCCGGCGCACCAGCTGTCGGCCGCACTCCCGCAATTCGTCATTGGGGTTGGGAGTGAGAAGGAACGCTACACGGAGCCGCGACTCGGAGAGCCTCCGGGTGGCAACGTCAACATCCATCAGGCGTACATCCCCATCGTGATGGCTGGTGGTGAGATGTCGCGCGATTCGGCGCGAGCACTGTATCAACGGCTGCTGGCGCCGGGCGCCGCGGAGCGTGAATGGGGACGACGAGTGGCGCACTTTGATTCGCTGCGCGCCACCACCATGCGCATCACCACACCTGAGCCCGCGCTCGACCGTGCCTTCGAGTGGGCGAAGGTGAATCTCGACGAAGCAATGGTTTGCAATCCTGATTTAGGGTGCGGACTTGTCGCGGGCTATGGATTGTCGGGGGGCGCGAGCGATCGCCCGGGATTTGGCTGGTTCTTCGGTGGCGATGCGGCCATCAACTCGTTCGGGATGAGCGGCGTTGGGCAGCGCGACCTGGTGCGCGATGGTGTTTTCCGATTCTTCGCCAAGTATCAGCGCGCCGATGGCAAGATCACGCACGAGATTTCGCAGGGAGCCGGAAAGATCGATTGGTTTGGGGCGTACCCATACGCCTTCTATCACGGCGACACCACCCCGTTCTGGGTCCTTGCCTTCGGCGAATACTGGAAGCAGTCGGCCGACACTGCGCTCGTGCGCGAGTTGTGGCCCAATCTCAAGAAGGCGTTCGAGTGGTCGCGTAAGGCGGACAGCGACGGCGATGGCTTGATGGAGAACACGATCGCCGGCGCTGGGGCGCTCGAAGTTGGCGACCTGCAGGAAGGGATTGTTTCCGACGTCTACCTAAGCGGCGTATGGATCGCAGCGCTCGAACGTTTCGCGCGAATGGCCGACGCGATGAAGGAGAGTGCCCTCGCGGCCGACGCGCGCTCGATTCGCACGAAGGCCATGACGACGCTCGAGGACAAACTCTGGATGCCGGCGCAGAAGCAGTACGCCTTCGCGATTCTCGAAGGGGGAAAGGTGAACGAGAATCTGACGGCATGGCCTGGCCCGGCTTTGTCATTCGACGTATTTGATCCCGATCGCGGCGCGGAGATGGTGTCGCGCCTCGCCGGGAGCGAGATCATGACCGATTGGGGGGCGCGCCCGCTCTCGGCGCGGAGTGCGTTGTTCGATCCGTTGCACTACAACAACGGCGCTGTGTGGCCGTTTGTCACCGGGTGGACGGCGCTGGCGCAGTATCGCTACCACAACGCGCACGCCGGGAAGTTCGCGCTCGATGCGATCATGCGGACAGGCTTTGACGAGTCGTTAGGCAGGAATCCCGAGGTGATTTCGGGGCGCGTCTACAAACCGCTCGACACGGCGGTTCCGCATCAGTTCTTCGCCACGTCGATGGTGCTCACGCCGCTGGTGCGCGGCCTGTTGGGGCTCGAAGTCGACGCTCCGGCCGGACTCGTTAGGCTTTCGCCTCATCTTCCGCCGTCGTGGGATTCGGTGCGCGTGGAGCAGTTATCGGTGGGGCGCGCCGTGCTCTCCTTCACGATTCGCCGGCAGGGTAATGCTTTCGTGTTGAACGCGACGCGAGCCGGTGATGTGCAGGCGCCGCTCAAGATCGATTTCTCGCCGGCGCTGCCGTTAGGCGCGTCGGACGTTATGGCCTCGGGCAGCGGTGGCAACCTGTCGCCAACGAAGACGACTTCGCGACTTGGTGCGGTGCTGGTGGCAAACTCGCCGGTCGCGATTGCTTCGTCGTTGCAGCTGCGGGTGGAGTGGAAAGGGGGCTGGGAAGTGGAGGCGCCCGTTCGGGCGCCGCGCATTGGTGATCGGTCGAGCGCGATGCGGATCGTCTCCGAACGAATCGTGAACGGTGAATATCGCGTGACCGTGGAAGGTCGCGCGGGCGCGTCGTACGCCATGCGATTGCGCGCGCCGCTGCCCGGCGCTGCCGATGCCAAGGCGTCGGGTGCGGGAACGGCGAATGTCGCCAGTGCGCCGGCTGGTGCCTGGCGCGATGTCAACCTCCGCTTTCCCGCCGAGGGAGCGAACGATGACGGTTACGTATCGATGGTGCTGGCGTTCAGGGGGAAATAGGCTCGTTAGGCAGCCGGCTCCCGCAACACCTCGCCCAGCATTTCCAGGCACGCCTCGACTTCCATGAGCGAGTGATCGCCCATGTGCCCGATGCGCACCATGTCGTCCTTGAGTGCGCCGTAGCCGGTCGCAATCAGGTACCCACGGCGCTTCATCTGCAACACGACCTCCGACCCTTTGCGCCCAGCCGGCATCGTGATGCACGTGACACCATGCGAGCGGTAGCCCGCGGGCGCATACACGCGGATGCCGAGTCCCGCGCCCTCTTGTGCCTCGACCCAGCGCCACGTGAACTCCGCCATCTCCGCGTGGCGCGCCCAGCGCGCTTCGATCCCTTCACTCGTTAGGTACGAGAGCTGCGCTTCGAGCGCAAACAGGAGCGACGTTGCCGGAGTGTTGGGCGTCTGGTTCTTCCGGTAGTACTCGTCGAACTCAAGGAGATCGAAATACAACCCGCGCTTCTCTGACTTCTTCGCCCGCTCAAAGATGCGCTCGTTCGCCGTGCAGAACGCGAGTCCGGGCGGAAGCGCCAGCGCCTTCTGCGATCCGGTGAGGACATAATCGAGCTCCCACTGGTCGCACTCGACGGGGCTCGCGGCCAACGACGACACGGTATCAATGACGACAGCGACATCACCGGCCGCATGCGCGACCTTGGCGAGGTCGGCGATGGGATTCAAGACGCCCGTCGACGTCTCGGAGTGCACGATCGTGACAACGTCGTACTTCCCGCTCTTGAGTGCATCGGCGAGCATCTCCGGCGTGTGGTACCCGCCGAACGGCACTTCGAGTTTGTCCGCGGCAATTCCGGAGTTGACCGACGCCTTGTAGAACCGCTCGGAGAACGACCCATTGATGCAGCACAACACGCCGCGCTGCACGGCATTCCGCACGCCCGCTTCCATCAACCCGGTCGCTGACGAGGTGGCGGTGTAGACCGGGCGCGTCGTCCTAAAGACACGCTGCAGCCGAGGCGCGATACGAGCCATCAGATCCTCAATGTCCCTGCCGCGATGGCCAATCATCTGCTGCGTCATGGCGTGCAGTACTTCGTGCCGAACCTCCGTAGGACCCGGAAGAAAGAAGCGCCCGAACGGCGGCGCCAAAACGGTTGGTGTGTTGAACTGTTCCGCGAGTGTGCTCATGCCTGCGTCCTGCAGAAGGTGAATAGGGAAGGCGCGCGACGGCCCTGACGCGTGATCAGTTAGCAAACTGTGAAAAGCCGGCGACGTCGCCGCTGAGCGCCAGTGCGGCCACGCTCGCCAGCGACAAGTCGCGCACCACGACACTGGCATTCTTCACGACCACGTCGCGCGCGACGACACCGGCGAACGCAACAAAACAATCAACGACGCCCTTCGCCTCGAGATCGGTCGACCCGTCGCCCACGAGCATCGACGGATGCGGGAGCGATGACCATGACGCGACGAGCGTCGCCTTGCCCCGTTGCGTCGCCAACGGAGACGACTCCTCGAATCCGGCGAACGCACCATCAGCGTCAAAGTAGATGTCGACGGCAAACACCAGAGACTCCTCGATGCCTAACGCCTGCGCCACATGCAAGACCGCCGGACGCAAGCCACCAGACACGATGCGCACCTCGACGCCGGCCGAACGGAGCGCGGCAACGGTTTCTCGTGCACCTGGCACAAGGTGCTCCACATACAAACGCCCGACCCGCTCCAACTCTGCGCGCGACGGGCGTATGATCGCCAGGCGTTTGCCGTACACCGCCTCCAACGGAAGCTCACCACGCATCGCCAAATCGGTGAGTGCCGCGATCTCCGCCTTGTAACCACGCGCCAGTTCGTCGATGCCCTCTATCGCCGACAGCGTAGAGTCACAATCAAAGATCACCGAGGCAAACGGCGGCATGCAGTCAGGATGCTCGCGACTCAGATGTGGATCGCGCGGCCGAGCACGGCGAGCGCCGCTTCCTTCGTCGCCTCCGATAGCGTGGGATGCGAGTGCACGGTGATGCCGATGTCCTCGGACGAACCACGATACTCGAAGGCAAGCACGACCTCGGCCAACAAGTCAGACACGTTCGCGCCGATCATGTGGCAGCCCAGCAGCTCGTCGGTCTCCGCGTCGGCGACAAACTTCACAAAGCCGCTCGTTTCGGCCATCGTGCGTGCGCGGCCGTTGGCGGAGAAGGGAAACTTTCCGACCTTGTAGTGGCGTCCAGACGCTTTCACTTCCTGCTCCGTCAAGCCGACGGTTGCAACTTCCGGCCAGGTGTAGACAACACTCGGCATGGAATGGTAGTGCATGTGCGCCGGCTTCCCGGCAATAACCTCAGCTGCAACGACCCCTTCTTCCTCGGCTTTATGCGCCAGAAGTTTGCCCCCGACGACATCACCGATGGCGAAGACGTTAGGCAGGTTGGTGCGCATCTGGTTGTCGACGAGGACCTCGCCCCGGTTGCCGACCTTGAGGCCTAACGAGGCAGCGTCGACACCGCGCAACGCCGAGCGACGCCCCACCGACACGAGCACATAATCGGCATCGAGCGTCTCGGCCACATGATCTTTCTCCGTGTGCACCAGAATACGATCACCTTCGATCGTGGCGCCGATAACCTTGGTCCCGACGCGCAGCTCAAGCCCCTGCTTCCGGAAGATGCGATCGGCTTCCTTCACCACGTCATCGTCGTTGCCCGGGAGAATGTTCGGCATCAGCTCGACGACCGTCACCTTCGCACCTAAACGTCGCCAGACGGAGCCCAGCTCCAATCCGATCACCCCGCCACCAATCACCACCAGGTGTCGTGGTACCTGCGGAATCGTCAGGGCACCGATATTCGAGAGGACGCGCTTTTCGTCGAACTTGAGAAACGGGAGCTCGATCGGAACAGAACCAGTGGCGATGATGACGTTCTTCGCTCGATACGTGGTTACGGTTCCGTCCTGTGCCTTTACCTCAACGACATTTCCCGCACGCAACGTCCCTTCACCACGCGCCCACGTCACCTTGTTTTTCTTGAAGAGAAACTCGACGCCGCGCGTGTTGGCGAGGACGACGTCGTCCTTTCGTTTCATCATCTGCGCGAGGTCGAGCCTCAGCCCATCAAATCCGAACCCGTGCTCGTTGGCGTGCAGACGCGCGAACTCGTAATGCTCGGATGACTGCAACAGCGCCTTCGACGGAATGCACCCGACATTCACGCATGTCCCGCCGAGCGTCTTGTCCATCTCGACGCAAACAGTATTGAGTCCGAGCTGCGCTGCGCGAATGGCTGCGACGTAACCGCCCGGGCCGCCGCCGATAATCACCACATCGACGGTAAGTGCCTCGTTCGCCATGAGAATTTCGGGTTGGAGAGGTGGGGATACCCGAAAAAACTAGTGGGTGCGATGCCTCCAAGGCGACCGCACCCACTCGGCGATGTGCAGCTGATGTGCTAGGCGGCTCGATGCGCAACGTCTGCTCGGGTCGCAACGAAGCGTCCGCTGCGAATGGCGTCGCGCCAGTTGAGCACCCGCGTGTAGAACGTCCCCTCCAGCTCCTCTCCGCGGCGCACCCCCTCGAAAACGGTGAGCACGTCGGTGTTCTCGCGCGGGCAGAAATACGGGCCAACGAGCGCGACGAACGCGCTACTCGATGCTTCCAGAAGCTTCACACCCGTCGGCGCGACTTCGCGTGTGGCGAAAAAGAGGAAGCGGCCGGCTACGGACGCATCGCTCGATGCGTCGCGAAGGAAGGTGAAGCGCTCCCGCGCTCCGGACTCGTCAATAAGCTCCCCGCGCCAATTCCCAACGAACGCCGAGAGCGGCGATGCGCTGCGAGATGGTGGAATCGGGGTAAAAGCGAAAGTCGTGGCCATGTTGAACTCCTTTGCCTTTGCCTACGGAGCCGGAGGCGGTCTGGATTCAGGAGATTGGATACCTCTCACGACGAAAAGGTTTGCCACGATGAGCAAAACGTGACCGGGGGGGCACGACGAATCGCTCGTCGTGTCCCCCCCGGTCTGGCGTTCCGAACTGGACCTGCTGCGCTCGTTGTTTAGTCGATCGCCAGCAAGGCCGGGTCTTCCATCAACTCCTTGATCTTCACGAGGAAGAGCACCGCCTGCTGCCCGTCGATGATGCGATGGTCATATGAAAGCGCGATGTACATCATCGGACGAGCGACGATCGCGCCATCGATGACCATCGGGCGCTCCTGGATCTTGTGCAGGCCGAGGATGCCGACTTGCGGATAGTTGATGATGGGCGTCGAGACTAACGATCCGAAGATTCCGCCGTTGGTGATGGTGAAGGTGCCGCCGGTGAGATCGTCCATGGTCAACTTTCCGTCGCGTGCTTTCTTCGCGATGGTGACGATGGAGCGCGCGATGTCGAGCATCCCCATCGCATCGGCGTCCTTGAGATTCGGCACGACGAGTCCCGCCTCACTCGCCACGGCGATTCCCATGTTCACATAGTTGTGATACTGGATGGTGTCGCCATCGACCTTCGCATTGACGACGGGATACGCCTTGAGCGCCATGCACGCCGCCTTCACGAAGAAGGGCATGAAGGAGAGCTTCACGCCTTGCTCCTTCTCGATCTTCTCCTTCACGCGTGAACGCAGCGCTTCCACCGCCGTCATGTCGATTTCGTTGAACGTCGTCAGGTGCGCGGTGGCGTGTTGCGACTCGAGTAGATGCTCGGCGATACGACGACGGCGCGTCGTCATCTTCTCGCGGCGTTCGCGTCCATCGGCCGTGGCCGGGCGCGGCACGGGTGCGGTGGCCGGCGTTGCAGCTGGTGCAGGTGCAGGCGTCGGCGTTGCGGCTGGCGGAGCCGCCGGTGCTGCGGCTGCCGCCGGCATCGTGCGCGTATTCGCGCTCGCGAGATGCTCGACGACGTCCGGCTTGCTCACCACGCCGCCACGCCCCGTTCCGTCGACAGTGGACAGATCGACGCCTTCTTCCGAAGCCAAACGACGCGCAGCAGGCGAGGAGCGCGTATCGGCGTTGTTGGCGCCAACCGGCGCCGCCGCCGGCGTTGACGTTGGCGCGGCAACCGGGGCCGGAGCTGCCGTTGGAGCGCTCGCGGCCGGTGCAGGAGAGGCAGCGGGAGTCGCCGCTGGCGCTGCTGCCGGTGCAGAAGCCGCTGGCGCCGGCGCGCTCGCTCCCGCCCCCGAATCATCCAACTCACCCAGCACATCATTCACGGCGAC
Source organism: Gemmatimonadaceae bacterium (assembly GCA_044224185.1). Lineage (GTDB taxonomy): Bacteria > Gemmatimonadota > Gemmatimonadetes > Gemmatimonadales > Gemmatimonadaceae > SCN-70-22. Next base: position 52,048 of record JBGAKW010000017.1, read on the forward strand.
AACGTCACCTTCGTTCTTCGACCGCTTGGCGAGTACACCCGCTTTCAACGCAGGAACTTCGACCGTTACCTTGTCCGTCTCCAGTTCCACGAGAGTTTCGCCCGACGCGACGCGATCGCCCTCCTTCTTGAGCCATCGTGAAATCGTGGCTTCGACGATCGATTCTCCGAGCGGTGGGACCTTTATCGAGAGCATGAGCCGAGTATCCGGACTGGGTTCAAGCGGTAATGTCGATTGCGCGAAATCGCACACCTCCGGCGCTGTTTCTCGGAGGCGCCGGAATCTAGCCCAAGGCCCTAACCGCCACTACTGAATCGTGCGCGCACTGACCATTTCCGCCCACGGCGGTCTCGAGCAGCTCCAGCTTTGTGACGATCTCCCCACTCCCCAAGTTGAGCGTCCGACCGACGTTCGCATTCGCATGCGTGCCGGTGCGCTCAATCGCCTCGACATCTTCATGCTCGGCGGACTTCCGGGCATTACCATCACCCCTCCGTGGGTCGTCGGCTCCGACGGAGCCGGCGTTGTCGACGCCGTCGGGAGCGATGTCGAGAACGTGGATGTCGGCGACCACGTCATCATCAATCCCGCGTTCAGTTGCGGCGTCTGCGAATATTGCCGCGACGGCGAGTCGCCCCTGTGCATCAAGTTCGGAATCTTCGGCGAACATCGCTCTGGCACGCTCGCCGAGTATCTCGTCCTTCCGAGCGCGAACGTGTATCGCATTCCGTCGACGATTTCGATGGCCGAAGCGGCCGCCTTCCCGCTGGCCACAATGACGGCGTGGCGCATGCTGGTGAGCAAGGCGAAGGTGAAGGCCGACGACAACGTCTTGATCTGGGGCATCGGGGGCGGAGTGGCGCTCGCTGCGCTCCAGATCTGCAAGATGCTGGGGGCTCGCGCGTGGGTGACGTCGGGGAGCGACGAAAAATTGCAACGCGCCTCCTCGTTAGGCGCCGATGTGCTCCTCAATCACGCGAAAGTCGACGTGGCCAAGGAGATACGCGCCCAAACCGGAAAGCGCGGCGTCGATGTCGTGGTCGATTCCGTGGGAAGTGCTACCTGGAAACAATCGCTGGGCGCGCTCGGTAAACGCGGACGATTGGTGACGTGCGGCGGGACGTCGGGGCCCATGGTCGAAACCGACGTACGGCGCCTCTTCTGGAATCAGTGGACGATCATGGGCTCGACGATGGCAAACGACGCCGAATTCGCCGCGATGACCGAAGAATTTCGCGCGGGGAGACTCGGTGCCGTGGTCGATTCGGTACACAAGCTCGAAGACGGCGTCGAGGCGTATCGCCGCCTGCAGTCAGGCCAACAATTCGGCAAAGTGGTGGTGGAGATCTGAGCGAAAGCGCGCATTACACATCGGAGGAGGAAGCGGCGATTCGGACTGCCGCGGCCAACGGAGAGTCCCCCGCCTGCCCTCGCTGCCACGTCGCCATGACGAAGCGGTCAATCGGTGGCGGGTCATTCGGCCTAGGGTATGCGCGTCGTCGCGAGTGGTTTCTCTGTCCGTCGTGTCACCGAAGTGCCATCTACGATCTCAAGCGCGGAACGCGAAACTGACGCTTCGCTTTTCACGAATGAACAAGTACTCGGCGGAACAAGCGCTTCGTTGCATCTTACAGCGCGCTGAAATCCGTCACCGTTTGGTGTCGGCGCTCCTTCCTCTCAACTCGCCATGACGTTTCTCGAACGACTGCAGGAAAGCTTCGCCCAGCTCGCCGAGATCGTCCCTGCGTTTGCAGGCGCGCTTGTCATTCTCTTCGCCGGATATCTTCTCGCGAAGCTGATCGAGAAAGGCACGGAGAGGCTCCTCCGCAAAGTCCGCCTGAATCAATGGCTGGAGAAAGGCGGCGTGCTCGACGCCGTCGAGCGCACCGGCTCGAACTTCAACGCGACCCGTGTAACCGGAAAGCTCCTCTTCTGGTTCGTCATGTTCGCCGTGATCATGGTGGCGGCCAACGCGTTAGGCATGGAGTCGCTCGCATCGGTCTTCGGCGAGTTGGTGGGCTACATCCCGTCGCTGATGTCGGCGATCGTCATTCTTATCGTCGGTATCGTGCTCGGCCGCTTTACGGGCGGGCTGATCATGGCGTCGGCGGGGGCGGTGCAGGGTGGGCCGACGCTCGCGCGTCTCGGTCGATGGATGGTGGTCGTCCTCGCGGTCTTTATGGCGCTGCAGGAATTGGGCATCGCTTCGGACATAGTGACCACAGCGTTCGCGATACTGTTTGGTGCCGTCGCGCTGGCGCTGGCACTGTCGTTCGGGCTGGGGAATCGCGAACTCGCGGGCGAAGTCACGCGTGAGTGGTATCAGCGGTACCGCGCCGAGCGTGAGGCGATCGAGCGGGAGGTTGCCGAGCGTGAACAGGCCGAAGACTCCGAGGCGCAAGCCGAGGAGGAGGCCGAGGCGGCCGAAGTCGCCGCGAAGGGGGCGGCGAAGAGGGCGCAAAAAGAGGGAGAGCTCAACGCGACCAGCGCGGGCGGAGTGGCGACCTAACGCCGGACCGGCGCTCTTCAGAATGTCCTAGCTTCGCGCGATGCGCGGAGGCAGTTTTGCGAGGCGCGCGCGGCACATCGAACCGCGAGGCGCCTCGAATTTTTTCCGCCTGTTACGCCTATGACCTCGACGCTTCAGCCGCAGACTGCGCATGAGCTCTCGCTGGAAGAGCTCTGGATGCCCTTCACTGCGAATCGCGCCTTCAAGCGCGCGCCGCGCCTTCTTACCTCGGCGAAGGGGATGTACTACACCGACGTCGATGGAAATCAGATTCTCGACGGAACCGCTGGTTTGTGGTGCGTGAATGCGGGGCACTGCCGCGAACACATCGTGCAGGCGATTCAGAAGGGCGCGGCGACGCTCGACTACGCGCCGGGCTTCAACATGGGGCATCCACTCTCCTTCCAACTGGCGCAGCGGCTGAGCGCGATGCTTCCGGAAGGAATGGACAAGGTCTTCTTCGCGAACTCTGGATCGGAAGCGGTCGATTCGGCGCTCAAGATCGCGATGGCCTATCACATCTCGCGCGGTCAGGGGCAGCGTGTGCGGTTCATCGGGCGGCAGCGCGGATATCACGGTGTTGGTTTCGGCGGGATTTCTGTTGGTGGCATCGAGGCGAACCGCAAGGCGTTCGCGTCGCAACTGCTGCCTGCAACGGATCATTTGCCTCACACGCATGGCGTCGAGGGAAATCTCTTCTCGCGTGGTGAGCCTGCGAACGGGGCGAACCTCGCGGACGCGCTCGAGGACGTGGTGGCAAAGCACGGCGGCGACACGATTGCCGCGGTGATCGTCGAGCCGGTGGCCGGATCGACCGGCGTGCTCATTCCGCCGAAGGGATATCTGGCGCGCTTGCGCAGCATCTGTGACAAGCACGGCATTCTCCTCATCTTCGACGAAGTCATCACCGGCTTTGGACGTTTAGGGCGTGCCTTTGCCGCCGATTTCTTTGGTGTCACTCCGGACATGATGACGGTGGCAAAGGGCCTCTCGAACGCGTCGGTGCCGATGGGCGCAGTATTCGTGCGAAACGGGATCTACGAGTCGGTGGTCGATGCAACGGAGAGCGGGATCGAGTTCTTCCACGGCTACACCTATTCGGGACACCCGCTGGCATGCCACGCTGCCCTTGCCACGCTCGACGTGTACGAGCAGGAGGGGCTGTTCGAGCGCGCCGCTTCGCTCGCGCCGTACTGGGAAGACGCGGTGCACTCGCTGCGTGGTGCGCCGTACGTTGCAGACATTCGCAATTTAGGGTTGGTGGGCGGCATCGAGCTTGAGTCTCGCCCCGGGAAGCCGGGGGCGCGGGCGATGGATTGCCACATCGACTGTTTCCGCAACGGCGTGTTGATTCGGACGACGGCGGATACGATCGCTCTTTCACCGCCGCTCATCATCGAGCGTTCGCAGATCGACGAGATCATCGAGAAGGTCGGCGCCGCGCTGCGTCGCGTGTCATGAGGCGCGCACTTATGGCTGCGAGACCAGTCCAGGTGGTCATCGGCGGCGCGCACATGCTGCGCTCCATCGTGCTTGTCTCGTTAGGCGCGAGCCTGGCCGCGTTCCCGTTAGGCGCGCAGGGTGCCCGCGAGAATGAGCTCAAGATCCCGATCGGTGGGACACCGGGGGCGCTCGACGCAATCACCGATGTCGCGGGCGTAGAAGTCGGTCACACGACCATCATTCGTGGAAGCGGAAAGCTCATCGTCGGTCAGGGGCCTGTGCGCACCGGTGTGACGGTGGTGCACCCGCGTGGAAAGAATTCGAACGATCCGGTCTTCGGCGCCTGGTTCACGCTCAACGGCAACGGCGAGATGACCGGGACGACCTGGTTGCAGGAGGGAGGATTCCTCGAAGGACCGATCGCGATCACGAACACGCACTCAGTCGGTGTCGTGCGCGACGCGATCCTGCAGTGGCTGGTCGGAAAGCCGGGGATGCAGCCGTGGGGACTTCCCGTGGTCGCCGAGACGTACGACGGCGGGTTGAACGACATCAACGGCTTTCATGTGAAGCCCGAGCACGTCTTCGCCGCGCTCGACGGCGCGAAGGGCGGGGCAGTGCAGGAAGGGCCGGTCGGTGGCGGAACAGGAATGGTCTGCCACGGCTTCAAGGGGGGAATCGGGACCGCATCGCGCGTCCTTCCCAAAGAGCAGGGTGGGTACACCGTCGGCGTGCTGGTGCAGTGCAACTACGGCGCGCGTCGCGATCTTCGGATTGCCGGGGTGCCGGTCGGTGAAGAGATCACCGACCTCACGCCGTGCATTGCCGCGGCCTCGCTTCCGACTGAAAATCCGCGCGGGACCAAACTGTGTGGTGCAGCGCCAGCCGGAGGCGACGCAGCGCCTAACGATGAACCCGAAATGGGGTCGATCATCATCATTGTTGCGACCGACGCACCACTCGTTCCGCATCAGCTGCAACGCGTTGTGAAACGCGTCGCCGTGGGATTAGGGCGTGAGGGCGGATTCGGCGGCAATGGATCGGGCGACATCTTCGTCGCGTTTTCAACGGCGAACGCTGGCGTTGGCAAGGCGACGGAGAACTCGAAGGTGGAGATGGTTTCCAACGCACGCATCTCGCCCCTCTTCAATGCAACCGCACAGGCGGTCGAGGCGGCGATCACCAACGCGTTGTTGGCCGGAAAGGACATGGTAGGGGCGAATGACCTGAAGGTCTTTGCAATGCCCCGCGATCGGATGCTGGCGGCGTTGCGAAAGTACGGGCGACTCCCCTAATCGCCGATGCAAGAGAAGGAGGAGCGCGAGCGGTCATGCGCGCTCCTCCTTCTCGCGTCCGGTGTGCGGCGCCCTGCGCGATTCTCGACAACGCGTTAGGCGCGAACCTCTCCCTGCACTCTCTCAACCCTCGAGACTGACAAACGATGGGCGACGGCGCGCGCGATCGGGAATTGGGAATGCGGGAGCCGATCACTCGGCGTGACTTTCTCAACGGCGTGGCCATCGGAGTAGGTGCGTTAGGCACCTTGCGGCCAGAGGAGTGGCTGCGCGCGGGAATATTCGAGGATCTGGCTCAGGGCGAGGACTATCCGCCAGCCAAGACCGGATTGCGCGGCTCGCACGACGGAGCCTTTGAGAACGCGCACCGCTTGCGCGATGGGTTGGCGCCGCCGGAGTGGAAGAATCCGACCGACACCGGCGAGCGCTATGACCTCGTGGTTGTAGGCGGCGGCATTTCAGGTCTTGCTGCTGCTTACCTCTGGCGCGAGACTCACGGGACGAAGTCGCGCATCCTCATTCTCGACAATCACGACGACTTTGGCGGACACGCCAAGCGCAATGAGTTCACCGTCGGCGGACGGACTCTCATTGGTTACGGCGGCACACAATCGTTTGACCACCCCGCGCAGTATTCGCCAGTTGCGAAAAAACTTCTGCGCGATGTGGGAATCGACCTGGCGCCCTTCGAGAAACTCTACGATCAGACGTACTTCACCCGCCGCCACCTGGGCGAAGGCGTCTTCTTCGACAAGCAGACGTTTGGCGTTGATCGATTAGTGGTGCGCGACGAATCGAACATGGCGCCGTTTCTGGCGCGTGCACCGCTCACCGACGCCGCCAAACGCGACATCGCACGCCTGTACAAGGACACCACAGACTACCTCGCCGGTAAAAGCCAAAGCGAGAAGAAAGCACTATTGGCCAAGACGAGCTACGCCGATTTTCTCGTTAGGCACGCGAACGTCACGCGCGAAGCGCTCCCGTACTTTCAGCGCTTCACCCACGACTATTTCGGAGTCGGCATCGAAGCCGTGCCGGCCGCCGACGTCGAGAAGTTCGACTTTCCCGGCACCAAGGGGCTCGGCATCACTGGCTCTTTTGGGCCGGGCCTGGGTCGCACCGCCATGCTCCAGTCCATCGCGGCGCCGTACATCTACCATTTCCCCGATGGTCAGGCGACGCTCACCCGCCTCCTCGTCCGTTCGCTCATTCCAGGGAGCGTGCCGGGATCGAGCATGTACGACGTGGTTGAGGCGCGTGTCGCATACGACCGGCTCGACGCCGCGCCTAACGCGGTTCGGATTCGCCTCAACGCGACCGTTGTCAACGCGCGCAACAAGAGCGGTGGTGTCGATCTCACCTACCTGGTCGGCAACAGCGCCAGACGTGTGAGCGCCTCGCACTGCATCATGGCGTGCTGGAACGGAATCATCCCGCACATCGTCCCGGAGATTTCGCCGGCGCAGAAGGACGCGCTCAAGTACGGTGTCAAGATTCCCCTCGTCTACACCAACGTCGCGCTGCGCAACTGGCGTGCGATGGAGAAGCTTGGCGTCCACACGGTCAATTGCCCCGGTTCGTATTGGGATCACGCGACGCTCGATTTCCCGGTGAGCATCGGTTCGTATAAGTACGCGCAGAATGCAAGTGAACCGATCGTTCTCGCGCTGCATCGCACCCCGTGCAAACCCGGACTCCCAGCGCGCGAACAGCAGCGCGCTGGACGCACCGAATTGTTGGGGACGGAGTATGCGACGTACGAACGCCAGGTCCGCGATCAACTCGCGCGCATCTTCGGCGCGGGCGGCTTCGACCCGGCGCGCGATATCGCCGCCATCACGGTCAATCGCTGGTCGCATGGCTATGCGTACGAATACAACTCCCTCTGGGACCCGATCTGGAAGCCGGGCACGGCGCCTAACGAGCGAGCGCGCCGCACCATCGGCCGCATTGCCATCGCCAACTCCGACGCCGCGGCATTCGCCTACACCGACGCTGCCATCGACATGGGAGCGCGCGCCGTTCGAGAACTGTCGGCGCGCGTTCGGTCCTAGACGTTAGGCACTCCGAGTCGATGTGCGCCTAACGAGTATGCACTAGCTCCCCGCCGACATACACGCGCTCAACCCACGTCTTCACCGACAGCGGCTCACCGCCAAGGATCAGGACGTCGGCGTCTTTTCCAACCGTGAGGCTCCCCACGCGATTCTGCACGCCGAGTATTTCGGCCGGTGTGAGCGTCACCGCGCGCAACACCTGCTCCTCACTCAGCCCATAGCCAGACGCGATCGAGGCATCGATCAGGATCCACTTGCTCGAACCCGCCGGCGCCAACGATCCGAACGCGCGCGAGAACGTCGCGATCGCCGTCTTTACACCAGCCTGGATGAGCTTCGACGCCGTCGTTTCATCTACGGGAGGGTATTCGCTCGGGTCGGGAATCTCCTCGTTACTCACAAAGGGGTGCGAGACCATCCCCAACACCACCGGCACTTTGCGCGCGGACAGCGTGTCCTTGTACACCTGTGACGCAGCACCACCGTCGAGGATGAGCTCGAAGTTGAATTCCTGCGCGAGTCGTAGCGCCGAGCGAATGTCGGTGGCGCTGTTCGCCTGCAGGCGTGCGGGAATCTCGCGGCGCAACAACCTGCCTAACGCTTCCATGCCAAGGTCGCGCGGGAGATTCGGATTGGCCTGTTTGTTCCGCGCATATTCCTGCGCCTTGATCAACGTCTGCCGAATCATCGCGACTTCGGCCATGCGCGTCGCCGGGTCCTTTTGGCGCCCGCCCGTCTTTTTCGGCATCTCGCCCAACGTCATGTCGATCGACGCCGGTTCGCGCACGATCATCGCGTCGAGGTTTGCGCCTGCGGTCTTCACGACCGCGCCCTGACCGCCAATGATCGTGGCGTCGGCGGGCGCGATGTACATCGTCGTCACGCCGCCCGAGAGCGACTCGTGCATCCGCAGTGGCCCGGGCTTCCCTGAACCGAATTCCCCAAATGGATTGAACGACTCGAAGACGCGCGCCTGCGGCGTGACCTGATCACCGGTTTCATTCTGGTCCGTGGCGGCGATACCTAACGAGGTCATCGCGTCGACGAGTCCGGGCATCACGAACTTGCCCCTTGCGTCGACGATCTCCGCGCCGCTCGGAATCGAGACGTTCGCACCGACAGCTGCAATCTTTCCGTCTCGCAGCACGACCGTCCCATTGGGGATTACCGGGCCGTCAATCGGGATCACCGTTCCACCGCGGATAGCAACAGCGCGCGATTGCGCCTTGGCAACCGAAGGCGCGCCGCCCAACACGAGCAAAGCCGCCAATGCGGCGAACCGCTTGATGGTGTGTCGCATGTTACTTGCCCTCCTTCGCGGCACGGTCATAAATGACGTTGCCGTCGCCCACCACCATGTCCACACGCGTCCGCGGCTCGTACCACGTCCCATTCAACACCACGAAGTCGGCGTCCTTCCCGACTTCGATGCTTCCCACGCGATCGGCAACACGAGCAATCTGCGCCGTGTTGATCGTGATCGCCTTCAGCGCTTCTTCTTCCGGCAGGCCATAGCGAATCACCAACGCCGCGCAGAGACGCAACCATTTCTGGTTGATCACCGGGTGGTCGGTGTGCAGCGCGATCTTCACGCCGGCTTTCCACAACGTGACGGGGCCCATCATCGCGTCTTCGGTGACGCCGATGCGCGGGCCTAACGGGAGCACCACCGTGGCCACTCCGCGCTTCGCAATTTCCGGCGCGACCTTGTACGCCTCGGTTGAATGATGCAGGACGAGGTCGAATCCGAATTCATCCTTCAATCGCAGCAACGTCATGACGTCCGTCGCTGAGTGCACGTGCGCGCGAACCCGCTGCTTCTTCGTGAGAACATCGGCCATCGCTTCGTATCCCAAGTCGCGCGCGGGAGGTGTCCCCTTCTTGTCACCATCCTCCCACCGTTTCCACGTCGCCATGTATTCCTGCGTCTTGATCAGGTACTGACGGAGGTTGGCGGCAACACCCATCGCCGTCGACGGATATGCATCGCGTCGTTTGGGGCCCATAGCGAACTTCATTCCGCCACGTTCGGTGACGATGCGCTTCGTTAGGTCGGTCCCGAATGTCTTGATGACAATCGCCTGGCCACTGACATTCTCACCGCTTCCCGGGCCGGTGGTCAGCGTCGTAACCCCACCACTCACCGCCTTCTCCCAATCAGGATCATCCAGATCGAGTGCGTCGAGAATGCGATGCTGCGGACCAATCAGCATCGGAGCGTCATTCAGATCACTCGGCTTCGCTCCGATGTGCGAATGCTCGTCCATCATCCCCGGAATGATGACCTTTCCGCTCACATCGATGACGCGCGCTCCAGCGGGGATGGCGACACCCGAACCAACCGCGGCGATCTTTCCGTCGCGCACGACAATGGTCGCATTGGAAATGGGCGCACCCGCCGCGGTGTGCACGGTGGCACCCCGCACGGCGAGAACGGACTGAGCGCTCGCGCTGATGCTCGCCAGCATCAACATCGCGAACGCTGGCGCGAGTGGAGAGGGAAATTTCGTTCTTCGCATGGCCTACATTCGAAACGGTGAAGTTTGGTCCCGAGGGCGAGCGAAAGTGCTGGGCGCGCTAAGCCAACGCAAGCGATTACGCTGACCTAACGAAAGCTCGTCCAGGCATTTCTCTCCGCTTGGACGCCCACGCGCCGAATCAGAGCGCTACATATTGGTGTACGCTATGGGCTTCGCTTTCTCTCGGGGCTCGACTTTCAACTCTCCCAAGACGCCATGTCCATCCGATTCGCCCTCGCCAGCGCCGCACTCCTCAGCGTCGCCTCGCCAACGATTGATTTGGCCGCTGCCCAATCCAAGGCGCCACTGATCGGGCGCTGGGATCTCGTCCTCGATGTCCCGGGGACAAACAAGGCAGGGTGGCTTGAGGTGCGACACTCGGGGAGCAGCATGCTCGTCGGCGCGGTGATGCTCAGCGTCGGAAGCGCGCGTCCCGTCGCGAGGATCGAGTTCGACAACGGCTCGTTCAAATTCGCCGTACCGCCGCAGTGGAACGACAAAGAGGGCGAGAACGTCGTGGCGGGAACATTGAAGGGCGATTCGATGAGCGGAACGCTCACCTACGCGAACGGTCAAACGGTACAGTGGAAGGGAGTGCGCGCACCGACGTTGCGCCGTGCCACGGCGCCCGTGTGGGGAGCAGCGACGCCACTCTTGAATGGCAAGGATCTCTCCGGCTGGAAGACTGTCGCCGGCGGCGCCAATCAGTGGGTTGTCGAGAACGGCGTGCTGAAGTCGCCGAAATCCGGTTCCAACCTCATGACGGAAAAGTCGTTCGGCGATTTCAAGCTGCACGTCGAGTTTAGGTATCCATCGGGGAGCAACAGCGGTGTGTATCTACGCGGTCGCTACGAAACGCAGATCGAAGACACGCAGTCCTCCGAACCGGAAATCGACGGACTTGGCGCCATCTACGGGCTTATCGCGCCTAACCAGAATGCCGCCAGGAAGGCCGGTGAGTGGCAGACGTACGACATCACGCTGGTGGGACGCACCGTCACCATCGTGCTCAACGGGAAGACGATCATTTGCGAGCGAGAGATTCCCGGTCCCACCGGCGGGGCGCTCGACAGTAACGAAGCCGCGCCTGGCCCGCTCTTCTTGCAAGGCGATCACGGCCCCATCGAGTACCGCAACATCGTCATCACTCCGGCTAAGTAACCACGTCTCGGACGCGCCTCGTTAGGCAGCCTCAAGCTGCGCTGACAGAGGCGCGCCCCCCTCTGTGGCCGTTGCGCCCTCGACGCGCCTTCCCCTCGACGCGCCTTCCCTTCGCACACCCTCTGCCGGTCCCGATTGTCAGCTGATGTCATTCGTTTCGACCCTCGCCGCCCGTCTGGGCATCGCGGCGATCGCACTCGTTGCGCCTTCGCTTGCCTGTTCAGGCAAGGCCGACACCGACACCGACGCCAAAGCACAAAGCGCCAAACGTGGCACCAGGCCTAACGATGCACGCCCCGCCGATACGGCGCGCATCGCGCCCACCAGGCTGAGTAATCGCGTCCCGCACCCCGACTCGGTTCGCGCACTCTACGTCAACGCGTGGGCCGCCGGCTCGCGCTCGCGCATGGCCGACCTCATTCGCATCGCCGACTCGACCGAGATCAACGCGTTTGTCGTCGACGTGAAAGAGTCTGACACGTATCTCGCCTACACGGGAACCAACATCCCGCTCGCCAGGGAAATCGGTGCCGACCAACGCCCCGCAACCACCTGGCTCCCTGCGCTCGTCGATACGCTAAAAGCACATAACATCTACTCGATCGCCCGCATCGTCGTCTTCAAGGACCGCATGCTCGCCGAGAAGAAGCCGGAGTTCGCGATCCGCCATGTCAACGGGAGCGTCTGGCGAGACAACAAGAGCGGAGCGTGGGTCAACCCATACGACAAGCGCGTCTGGGACTACAACATCGCCATCGCGCGCGAAGCACTCGAGATGGGATTCTCCGAGCTGCAGTGGGATTACGTCCGTTTTCCCGACGTCACCAACACCGCGCGCAAGGTCATGTCGTATCCCGGGGCGGGAGACAAGTCGCGCGCCGACAACATCCGCGACTTCATCCTGTACTCTAAAGAGAAACTGCAGGACTTGAACGTTCCGGTCACCGCCGACGTCTTCGGGCTCGTGACGACCGCCGAGGGGGACGTGGATATCGGTCAGAATTGGGAGCGCATCATCGCGTCGGCAGACGCCGTTCTGCCCATGACGTATCCCTCGCACTACTACGCGGGATTGTATGGCTTCAAGAATCCGCATGCGCATCCGTACGAAATTCTGAGACTCGCAACGCAGGACGCCGTCGAGCGCACGAAATTCCTCGCCGATTCAGCCCACGTGAAAGTCGGAGAGATCCGGCCGTGGATTGAGGCAATGAGCATACGCGGCGTGCATTTCGGCCCCGCCGAGCTGCGTCTCCAGATGCAGGGAGTCTACGACTCCGGCTTGAAAGGGTGGTCGATGTGGAACCCGGGCTCTCGTTATGCAGAATTTCTCGACGCACTCCGTCCGTCCAACGGCGGTCTCTCAGCCGTCGAACGACACGGCTGGAAACCGCCTTCCTGGCCCCTTCCGCGCAACCGGTTGAGCCAGGTCATCCAGAAGCGTGACGCGCGGGCGCGTGTCGCCGCTGACACCACACGCCGCGACTCGATACGTGCTCCGACGGCGCCGACAGGCACTTCGACCCGCCCACCAAACGGAGGGAAGCGACCGGCGTAGGTGTTATCGGAGTGTGAGAGGCCCGCTCGCATTTCGCCGCACGGCGCGCTTCACTTCATCACACCCACTCGACGGCGCGACGCGAATGCGTCAGAATCTCGCTATGTCCATCGCTCGCTGGGCGCGCCGCGCCACTCTGCTCCTGACGCTCGTCGCCGGCGCCACACCGGGCGCGTTGGCCGCACAAGCCGCGCGCGTCGGCGCACTTCGCGGGGTCGTCGTCATCGACGACTCATCGCGCGCACCCATCCCGCTGGCCGACGTCTATATCGGCGCCATCGCGCGCTTCGCCCGCACCGACTCGGCCGGCCGCTTCTTCATCGGCGACCTGCCTAACGGGAGCTACGAAGTCCGCACTCGGCGTTTAGGCTTCGAACCCAAGCTGAAATCGCTCGCGGTGAATGCCGCCGACACGGTCGAGTACGAACTCGCGCTTACTCCGCTCGCGCAGCTCGTGTCACAAGTCGATATCGTCGCCCCTGCCGTTCCCGTGAAGCCCACGCTCACACCAGAAGAACGCAATCGCCGCGCATCGATGGGGCGATTCATTACCTGGGAGGAATTCGAGAAGATGGGTGACCGGCGACTGGGCGAAGTGCTCTATCGATTGCCCGGTCTGCGCATCGTCAATGGGCGCCGCGGGCAAGCGTGGGTCGCAGTCAGCGGACGAGGGAATATGAGCCAGACGCCCCTCTCCACGTACGACCTGCAGAATGGCGCCGATGCGAGCATGTGCTACGCCTCTATCATCGTCGATCAACAGCCGGTCTACAGCGCCCGAATAAACGAGATCTTGTTCGACGTGAATCGCATCGGCTCGTATATGGTCGAGGAGGTCGAGTGGTTCAACAGCTCCTCAATGGTCCCGGCGCAGTATCAGAGCTTCGGGGCGACCTGCGGGCTCCTCATTATTCGCCTGCGCAAGGACGACTGAGCCTAACGCACGGTGCGCGCCTAACGCACGGCGCGCACCTAACGCACGGCGCGCACGGTGCGCGCCTAACGACCAGCGCGCACCGAATCGCGACGACTACTTGAGCGTCGGCATGATGAACTCGGAGCCGGCGCGAATGCCTGCCGGCCAGCGCGAGGTCACCGACTTCACCTTCGTGTAGAAGCGGATTCCGTCCATTCCGTGCTGGTTGTGATCACCGAACGCCGATGCCTTCCAGCCGCCGAACGAATAAAAGGCGAGCGGCACCGGGATCGGCACGTTCACACCGACCATCCCCGCCTGCACACGATTGGTGAAGTCACGAGCAGAGTCCCCGTCGCGCGTGTAGATCGAGACGCCATTCCCAAACTCGTGAGTGTTTACGAGCGAGAGCGCCTGCTCGAACGACGCGGCGCGAACGACCGAGAGCACCGGGCCAAAGATCTCCTCGCGGTAAATGCGCATCTGCGGGGTCACGCGATCGAAGAGCGACCCGCCGAGGAAGAAGCCATTGGGATGAGCACCTAACGAGAGTCCGCGGCCGTCGACGACAAGCTCGGCACCTTCTTCCACTCCGCTCTCGATGTAGCTCACCACCTTCTCGCGATGCTCGCCCGTCACCAGTGGCCCCATCTCCGAGCCGTCGTCGAGCGACCCGCCAACCTTGAGCGCTTTGAGGCGCTCGCGCAGGCGCGCGACGAGAGCATCAGCGGTTTTCTCGCCGACAGGCACCGCGACCGAAATCGCCATGCAGCGCTCGCCAGCCGAGCCGTACGCGGCGCCCATCAACGCGTCTGCGGCTTGATCGAGGTCCGCGTCAGGCATCACCACCAGGTGATTCTTGGCGCCACCCATCGCCTGCACGCGCTTGCCATGCGCCGCGGCGCGCTCATACAACGCCTTCGCCACCGGCGTCGAGCCAACGAACGACACGGCTTGCACGCTGGGATGCGTGACCAGCGCGTCCACCGTCTCGCGGTCACCATGTACGACATTCAGTACGCCTGCCGGTGCACCCGCTTCGATCAGGAGCTCCGCCATCCGTACGCCAGCGCTCGGGTCTTTCTCCGACGGCTTGAGGATGAAGCAATTTCCGGCGGCGATTGCCGGCGCGAGCATCCACAGGGGAACCATCACCGGAAAGTTGAACGGCGTGATGCCGACGCAGACGCCTAACGGCTGCCGCATGGAGTACGAGTCGATGCCGTTGCTCACCGAGTCGGAGAACTCGCCCTTCATCAGATGAGGCGCAGCGCAACAGAACTCGACCACTTCGATGCCGCGCTGCACTTCGCCTTTAGCGTCGAGAAAGACTTTTCCGTGTTCGGATGAGATGATGCGCGCCAACTCGTCGGTATGAGACTCGAGCAGCGCCTTGAACCGGAACATCACGCGCGCGCGGCGCAGCGCCGACCAGCTGCTCCAGTCGGAGAACGCGCGCTCCGAATCACGCACCGCGGCATCGACGTCGCTTCTGGTCGCGAACGGCGTCGCCGCCGTCGCGATGCCTCGCGTGGGATCGTGCACCTCGCTCCACCGCGCAACGTCGGGAAGATGCCTAACGCCACTCACGAAGTGATGCACAAACGGGACGGTGGCGTCGTCCTCGGCTTCCGGAAGCGCGGTTGCAGTCGTTTCGGTCATGTTTCCTTCAGTACCTCGGCGATGATTCCCATGGCTTGCTGCATCTCTTGCATGGTCCCGATCGAGATGCGCGTGTGTGACTTGAGCGGCGGAAAGTAGCGCCCGACGGCGACTCCGCGCTCACGGCACGTCTTCTGGAACTCCTTTGGATCGCGGCGAATGTCGGTAAGAAAAAAGTTGCTGTGCGACGGCACGACCGTGTAGCCGAGTTTGCGCATCGCGTCCATGGCGTACGCGCGAGCGTCGCGGTTGAGCGCAACCTGCCGTTGAATGTGACTCGTCAGGGTGAGCGAGACGCGCGCTGCGGCGCCGACCAGTGCGTTGATGCCGCTCGGCACGCGATACGGTGTGAGCGCCGCGATCGTTGGTGCCGCGGCGATTGCATATCCTGCGCGGATCCCAGCCATCCCGTGCACCTTGGAAAAGGTGCGCGTGACGATGACGCGGGGATTGGCGAGGGCGATCGGAATTGCCGTGCCGTACGCAGGGTCGTCGACGTACTCGAAGTACGCCTCATCGACGACGATGCGCGTTTCGGGTGAGCGAGAAGCCACGCGTTCGATGAAGTGCGTGAGATCGGATAGCGAGTTCAACGTCCCGGTCGGATTGTTCGGATTGCAGATATAGATAAGCCCAGCGTCACTGGACGCCGCGAGCATCCCGTCGAGATCTGCCCGAAGGGCGTCGTCGACGTTGATGGCGACGATCTGCGTCCCCATGCGCTTCGCGGTGTCGACTGTTGTTTCGAAGGACGGCGCAATCGTGACGAGACTTCGCGTCGGTGAGGTGAACGCTTCCGTCACCATCATGAGGAGCTCGGTCGAACCGCACCCCAGGATCACCGATTCCACCGGCACCTTGTGGTGTGCGGCGATCGCGGCGCGCAGATCTTCCTCGGGAGTATCGGGGTAACGATTCGCCACTCCCATTGCCGCTCGCAGCGCGTCGAGTGCGTCGGGAGCGGGGCCGTAAGGATTTTCGTTGGAGTCGAGGCGCACGAGCGGGACGCTCGTTAGGCGTGCGTCATCCGGATTCGTTAGGCGCGAGGCGAGGCGGCTTTCATTCCCGCGTGCCGCAACCCACGGAATCGCGCTGGTGGCGACGCCAAGTCCGACGGCAGAAACGAAGGAACGACGAGAGACCGCCATGCGTGGGCTCCGGGAAGTGATCGGCAACGAAACTACCTCGCCGTAGCGCAACGTGCGCGTGGAGATGGTGATCTCGGGGTTCTTGTGCCCGAAGCGCGCGATGTGAGCGCGTCGATGGGTGCCACAAGACGGGAAGGAAAGCCTCGAAAAAGTGGGGCGAATAGAGCCCGAAACGGCCATCGTCAGAGTGACTCCAAATCTGCGGTCGACGCAGCTACGCAAGTCTCTGAAATACAATGGGTTATGAAATGGCGCGAAAGTTGATTTTCCCCCTCTCACGGACTAGCTTTCCCGACTCGGCGCCTACCGCTGAATTGTCCCCCAAATCGCCTCCATGACCGCCCCTCATCAACGCGAGCGGATTCTTCCTCGACTCATCGACGAAGAGATCAAGGAATCGTTCATCAACTACTCGATGAGCGTGATTGTCTCGCGCGCGCTCCCCGACGTGCGCGATGGACTCAAGCCGGTGCACCGGCGCGTTCTCTACGCGATGTTCGACGGCCTCGGGCTCACGCCCGGGCGCCCACACAAAAAATCAGCAACCGTCGTCGGTGAAGTTCTTGGTAAGTACCACCCGCACGGCGACAGCTCAGTGTACGATGCGCTCGTCCGCATGGTGCAGGAGTTCTCCCTGCGCTATCCGCTCGTCGATGGTCAGGGAAATTTTGGCTCCATCGAAGGCGATTCGGCTGCCGCCTATCGGTACACCGAGGCGCGCCTAACGCAGATCGCCATGGAGATGCTCTCGGACATCGACAAGAACACCGTCGATTTCCAGCCCAACTTCGACGATCGGTTGCAGGAGCCGAAGGTTCTCCCGTCGGCATTCCCCAACCTGCTCGTCAACGGCTCGTCGGGCATCGCCGTCGGCATGGCAACCAACATCCCGCCGCACAATCTGCGCGAGATCGTTGCCGCGACCATCGCGCTCATAGACAATCCCGCGATCGAGCCCGCCGACCTTCGCAAACATGTGAAGGGCCCCGATTTCCCGACTGGTGGCTTTATCTACGGACGCGCCGGAATCAAGGACTATCAAGAGACCGGTCGTGGCAAGATCGTCATGCGCGCTCGCGCCATGATCGAGGAGAAGGAGTCGACCGGGCGTTCGCAAATCGTCGTCACCGAGGTGCCTTACCAGGTCAACCCGATCAACATTGTCAACGCGATCGTTGAACTGGTAAAGGAAAAGAAGCTCGAGGGGATTTCAGACCTGCGCAACGAGTCCGACAAGGACGGCATGCGCATCGTCATCGAGCTCAAGCGCGACGCCATTCCGCGTGTGGTGCTCAACCAGCTCTACAAGCACACGCAGATGCAGGCCTCGTTTGGGGTCATCATGCTCGCGCTTGTCCCCGACCCGCAGACGCGCCAACTGGTTCCGAAGGTGATGGCGCTCAAAGAGGTGCTCCAGCACTACGTGGACCACCGGCACGAGGTCATCGTTAGGCGCACACAGTTCGATCTCGACAAGGCGCTCGAACGCGAACACATCCTCGAAGGGCTCAAGATCGCCGTCGACAACATCGACGAGGTCATCAAGCTCATTCGCGCCGCCGAGACGACGGAAATCGCCAGCACGCAACTGCAGGCGCGCTTCAAGCTCTCCGAACGTCAGGCCGAGGCGATTCTGAACATGCGTCTCGCCAAGCTCACCGGCCTCGAGATCGAGAAGCTGGAAGAAGAGCTGAAGGAAGTCCGCACATTTATCGCGGAATGCCGTGCACTCCTCGCTTCGCGCGACAAACGCATGTCCGTGCTGAAAGAAGAGCTCACGGCAGTCGCCGCGAAATTCGGCGACGAGCGTCGCACCGAGATCACGTCGGACGACGGTGAGTTCACGATCGAAGACCTCATTGCCGAAGAAGACATGGTCGTCACCGTGTCTCACTCCGGCTACATCAAGCGCACGTCGATCTCCACCTATCGCAAGCAACGTCGTGGTGGAACGGGATCGTCGGGCGCTGATCTGCGCGAAGGCGACTTCATCGAGCGCCTCTACGTCGGATCGACGCACGACTACATCCTGATATTCACGGATGATGGCCGCTGCTACTGGCTCAAGGTCTACGAGATTCCGCAGGCCGGTCGCGCAACAAAAGGAAAGCCGATCGTCAACCTCATCAACACGACGCCGGATACGAAGATCCAATCGATGGTCTTCGTGCGCGATTTCCCGAAGGATCAGTTCCTGCTCTTCTGCACGCGCAACGGCACCGTGAAGAAGACGGCGCTCAGCGAATACTCCAACCCTCGCTCAACCGGCATCAAGGCCATCAAGATCGAGGACAAGGACGAGCTGATCGACGTACAGATCACGCACGGGACAAACGACATCGTGCTGGCGACGAAGAATGGTCTCTCCGTGCGCTTCCACGAATCCGACGTCCGCGAGATGGGACGTGACACAACCGGCGTGAAGGGCATCGAGCTGCGCCCCGACGACGTCGTTGTCGGCATGGTCGTCGTGAAGCGTGAAGCCACGCTGATGGTCGTGACGACGAAAGGACTCGGGAAGTGCTCGCACATCGACGAGTACCGCGTCCAGAAGCGGGGCGGGAAGGGAATCCTCACGCTCAACCGCACGGAGAAGACGGGCGACGTGGTGGCGTTGATGGAAGTTCTCGCCGAGGACGAGGTCATGATCATCACGAAGTCGGGGATGATCATCCGCTCTCCCGTGTCGCAGGTACGGGTCGCGGGGCGCAATACCCAGGGCGTGAAGCTGGTGAACCTCGAGACGAAGGATGTCGTGACCGCCGTTGCGCGCGTGATACCCGACGACAAGGAGGATGTCGGCGACGCCGTCGCGACCAATGGCGATGGTCCAGTGGGCGAGAATGAACAACTCTCGCTCGACGAGGGCGACGCCTAACGGCGTCGTTGCACAGCGACGCCTAACGGCGTCGTTGCACAGCGACGCCTAACGGCGTCGTTGCACAGCGACGCCTAACGAAACGGACGGATTCAATGTCGACACATCGTTAGGCGGAGTGCCAAAACAGGCGATATCACATGCAAAGGCCCCGATGCGTTCATGGCATTGGGGCCTTTGCAGTGGGTGAGCGCGAAGCGGCTACTGCGGCGGCATTGCCACCGGCGCGAGCAACGACCCGGTGGCTCCGGCCGCGCGAGCGCGCAGGTCGGCAAAGGCGCCGGCCAAGAGGGCGTTGAGCGCCGCAATGTCATTGCGCAGCGAGCGATCGAGTTGCTCGATGCTTCGCTGCTGCGCGGCCGTGGGAGCATTGGATGAAGCCTGCAACGACCCTTCGAGATCGAGATACGCGAACTTTGGCCCGCCGAATCCGGGACGGAACCGACCGCCTAACGAATCGATCTTCTGGCGTACGGTCGTGAGGAGCGGCGCCAGCGAATCACGCAACGTGTTGCGCCCCGCGAGCGCCGAATCGATGCGCTTCCGCTCTGTGTCCATCGCGCTCCACAGCTTGGTCGCGGCATTGAAGCTGTGCTCCAACGATGCAATGCGCACGAACGCCGCGTGACGCGAATCGACGTCGCTCTTTGCCACCGTGCGCCGGGGATCTCCGCGCACTTCCACGGTTTGTTCATCGCGATCGCTTCCAACCTCCACCCGCACCGTGTAGCGCCCAGGGAGCACCCATCCGCCACGCGGCGGACCAAACCACCCTTCGTCTTCGTCCGATACACCTGGCGCGCGATCGTATCGCAAGTCCCACGACACGCGATGCAATCCCGCCGACCCCGGCGCGTTGAAGCGTCGCACCTCCTTTCCCGCATCGTTCGTGATGACGACGTGCGCTGCCGTGTCGGGTGTCGCCGCAATACCGCGCCGCACGGAATAGGTGATGAGCGCGCCGTCCGGCGGATTCGGTGCGGCGAAACGCTTCGCCCCGGGCGTCGGCAGTATGCGCTGCATGAAGCGCTGCATCGACATGCGCACTGGATACAGCGTCAGCTCGTTAGGCGCCGAGTTCGGATTGCCTTTGTCGAACATCACGGCGTCATCGAGCACGATGATCGAACGCCCGTGCGTCGCGACGATGAGATCGTTGGTGCGGGGATGGAACATGATGTCGTCGACGCGCACGCGCGGCATCGAGCCACCGATTCGGCTCCACTGCTTGCCGCCGTTGAACGTGGCGTACAGACCGAACTCGGTCCCCACGAACATCACATCGCGATTCTTCGGATGCTCTTCGACAACCTTGATGTCGTTCGCTGCCGGCAGGTCGCCCGCAATCGGCACCCACGTTGCGCCGCCGTCAGTCGTTCGGAAGATGTAGGGCGCGGGATCGTCGTCGTAGTGGCCGTCGAACGTCACATACGCCGTGCGCGCATCATGGCGCGACCACAGGACTCGGCTGACCCATCGCGCGCCGGGCAGCTTGAACCGTGAGGTAATATCGCTCCACGTCTTTCCGCCGTCTCCCGTCAGCTGCACGTTGCCATCGTCGGTACCGACGAGAATCGCCCCCGCGGTAAATGGCGATTCGCTGATGGTGCTGATGGTTCCAAAATCGCCGACGCCGTCATCGCGCGACAACGTGGTCGAGTCGCGCACGACGCCCATGATCGGGAGCTTCTTCCACTCCTGCTTTTTCGTTAGGTCCGGAGAGATTACTTCCCACGTGGTGCCTGCATCGCGCGTTCGGAAGAGACGATTCCCGCCGTAGTACACCGTTTTCGGGTCGCGTGCAGAGCGGTGCATCGGTGTCGACCAATTCCAGCGGTACGTCTCACCCGTATCTGCCGACACGGGGCGAATCCCTTGCTCCTCGCGAGTCGCCAGGTGCACGCGGTACGCACGCCCTTGCTGCGAATTCGCGTAGACGAATTCGGGGTCATTCGGATCGGTCACACTATAGAAGCCGTCACCATAGGCGATGTTCAGAACGTCGGCGTTGGTGATTCCAACGTTGGCGAAGGTGCGCACCGGTATGGCCCACGTCCCGTTGTCCTGCGTTCCTCCATAGATGTAGTACGGATCTCGATCGTCGACGTCGACGTCGTAGTACTGGCCGATCGGGAGGTTATCGACGAATTCCCAATTCCTTGCTCCGTCGTAAGTGAAATACAGGCCGCCATCGTTCCCCAGCATCATGTGATCGCCGTCGGACGGATCGAGCCAGAGTGCGTGATGATCAACGTGGATCTTCTCGCCCGTTCCCTCAGTGCTGAAAGTCTTACCACCGTCAGTTGAGCGATGGAGGTTGGTACCGAGGAGCCAGAGTTTGTCGGGATGCCTGGGATCGACGCGAAGCTGCGAGTAGTACATCGGGCGCGGATCGAGGGAGTTCACGCGACGCCAGGTGAACCCCTGATCATCCGACCGAAAGACTCCACCATTTCGATTTTCGACGACGGCGTAGACCGTTGCCGGCGCGCTCGGCGCGATCGCGATTCCGATTCGGCCCATGGGACCGGACGGCAACCCGTTCGTTAGGCGTTCCCAATTGTCACCGCCATCGAGCGAGCGCCAAAGGCCACTGCCGGCGCCACCGCCGACAAAGCCGAAGCCACGACGTTGGCGTTGATACGTTGCCGCGTAGAGCGTGCGACCATTGGGATCGATCGCGACATCAACGACGCCGGTCTGGTCATCGACTTTGAGCACTTGCTCCCACGACGCGCCGCCGTTCTTCGTGCGATAGAGTCCACGCTCCTTGTTGTTTCCAAAGAGGCGGCCTAACGCGGCGACGAATACGATGTTTGGATCGCGCGGGTGAATGACAATTCGTCCCACGTGCTGAGACTCTTTGAGTCCCATGAATTGCCAGTGCGAGCCGCCGTCGAGCGACTTGTAGACGCCATCGCCCCACGTCGTACTCTGGCGCGAGTTCGCTTCGCCGGTCCCCACCCAAACGATGTTTTCATCGGATGGCGCAATCGCGATATCGCCGATCGAGATCGACCCCGCGACCTTGTCGAAGACTGGCGACCAGGTGATGCCGTTGTTGGTGCTGCGAAACACTCCGCCGCCAGCGGTGCCAACGAAGATGGTCGATGGATGTGAGGGGAGTGCCTCGATGTCATCGATGCGTCCGCCGAACGAGGCAGGACCGATATGTCGCCACGGAAGGGAGTCCAGCGAAGAGAAGGCGTTTTGTGCGAAACTCGGTGACGGCGAGGTGAGAACGATTGCAGCGAGAAGTGCGCGCTTGAGGAATCGCATAACGAGGCTAGGTGAACGTTCTATCACGAAATGATGACGGCCCGCAACGAAAAACTGCTGTTGATACTCTTGCCGAGAATTCGCTCCAGCCGTAATGTGCGGCCTCGTCCGCCGATTTGTATACAAATTGGCGCGCACATTGGCCGGATGCTGCTCCGCCTTCCCCGAGGCCGCCGCTCCACGCCACCTCCCCGCTCCTCTCCCCACTCTCCCTCCACAGGAGGCGTCATGCGAAGGTCTCTCGTCCGCGGGCTGTTCGCAGCTACGCTCGCCGCGTTGTCGGCTGGCGTCGCGGCGGCACAGCAGGGTTCAGGGTCCCGAATTACGGGACGGATCACTGACAAGGAAGGAGGCGCGCCTATCGAAGGGGCGCAGGTGCGCATCGATGGCACCAACTTCGGCGCCATCACCCTAAACGATGGGCGCTACACCATTCTCAAGATGGCCGCCGGCACCTATCAGCTTCGCGTCATCCGACTGGGCTATCTCTCGGCGACGCAAAGCGTAACGGTGCGTCCGAACGAGAGCTCGACCGCCGACTTCACGTTGGCGCGCGCGCCATATCAGATCGAAGGCGTTGTAACAACCGCAACGGGGCAGCAACTCACCCGCGAACTCGGTAACTCGATCGCCAAGATCGAAACCGCGAAGCTCGTACAAGAGCAGCCCATCACGCAACTCCAGGACGTGCTCAATGGACGCACGGCCGGTGTTACGATGATCTCGTCGAACGGAAGCGTTGGCGGCGGCGCGCGCATTCGCGTTCGCGGTATTTCGTCTGCGTCGTTGTCGAATGACCCGCTCGTGATCATTGATGGCGTTCGCATCGAGCAGGGAAGCCCCGACATCGGCGGCGGAAGCGGCGACGCGTACATCGGCGGTGGTCGTCCGAATTTCTTGAACAATCTGAATCCGGACGAAATCGAGAGCATGGAAATCGTGAAGGGCCCGTCAGCGGCAACCCTTTATGGAACCCAGTCGGCCAACGGCGTTATCGTCATCACGACGAAGAAGGGACGCCAGAGCGCACCGAAGTGGACGCTCTATGGTGGCGGCGGCATTTCGCAGAACACCTACGACTACGGCGGTCAGTACTACAACAAGGGTGTGAACAAGACGCCCGGCACGAACTTCGGCAAAGAGATCGATTGCACGCTTGCGCGTGAGGCGAGCGGCGTCTGCACCCTAACGCAGCAATACAGCCGTAACCTGTTGATGGATCCCGAGACGTCGCCGTTCAAGACCGGCGATCGTCAGGCGTATGGCGCGCAGGTGTCCGGCGGTACGGATCAGATCCGCTACTTCGTGAGCGGCACGTGGGAAAACGAAATCGGCGTCCTCCAGATGCCCGATGCAGAAATCGATTCGCTCAAGCGCATTCGTAGTGTGTCGACGATTCCGCGCTGGCAGCGTTTGCCCAACCAGCTCGCCAAGACGTCGCTCCGTGGCAACTTCGGTATGCCGGTCTGGGGCAACGGAGACCTAAACCTCTCCAGCGGATTCATCTCGTCGTCGAACATCCTTCCGCAGACGGGCGACAACCTGTACGGGGTCATCGGCTCCGGATTGTTTGGCACAGCGAATCCCGTGGCCTCGCAGGCGTGGGGCTTCGCTTCACCAGGTCAAGCGTTCTCGCGCGCAACGACGCGCGACGTTCGTCAGTTCATCAACTCCGCCAGCGCGTCGTGGCGTCCGAAAGAGTGGCTCACCGGTCGCGCCATCGTCGGTCTCGACTTCATGAACTGGCAGGACGCTGTGAAGATTCGCAGCGGTGAAGGGTGCACCTTCTGCGGCATCGAATGGCAGGGCATGCGCGCCGTCAACAAGTACAACAACGAGCGCTATTCCTTTGACGCCGGCCTAACGGCAACCAGGCAGTTCTGGACGAGCTTCAACAGCAAGACGACGGTTGGTGCGCAGTGGAACCGCGACGGACGTGCCGTCACGTTCAACAGCGCCAAGATTCTTCCGCCGGGCGGTTCGACGATCGACGCCGGCGCGCAAAAGACCTCGAGCGAGCAGACGACGGAGTTCGTCACGTTAGGCACGTACATCGAGCAGCAGATTGGTTGGAAGGACAAGGTCTATGTGACGGGTGCTGTCCGTCGCGACCAGAACAGCGCGTTCGGTGTCGACTTCGGTGCGGCGGTGTATCCGAAGGCGACGTTGTCATGGGTCGCAGTCGACAACACTGCTGCCAAATGGTTGAACAATTTCCGTCCGCGCTTGGCGTGGGGTGAGTCAGGACAGCAGCCTGACGCAAATGCTTCAATCACGTACTTGAACCCGATCACAGCGACGCTCCTCGATGGAGAGTCGCCGGCCGTGACATTCGGCGCGTCAGGCAACACGGCACTCAAGCCGGAACGCTCGCGCGAAATCGAAGGCGGATTCGACTTCACGACGCTGCACAACCGCGTGTCGTTGCAAGTGACGTACTACAACAAGCGCACCTCCGACGCGATCGTGAAGCGCGACATCGCGCCTTCGCAGACGGCAGGGCAGTTCATCTTCGACAACGTCGGCGTCGTCTCCAACAAGGGTCTCGAAGTCTCGCTGAACTCGCGTATGCTCGATTGGAATGCGCTTCAATGGGACATGCAGGTCGAAGCTTCGTGGAACAGGAACCGCCTCGAGTCGCTCGCCCACGGCATTCAGCCGTTTGGGGGCTTCGGCTACCAGAACGCACCTGGCCGTCCGCTCTTCGCCAACTTCTGGCCGAACATGACGGGCTTCAAGGATGCGAACGGCGATGGCGTCATCGTGCCAAGTGAAGTCACGACGACTGCGGGTCCAGTGTACGGCGGTCCGTCTGTCCCGACGCGCACGATCTCGATGAACAACAGCGTGGCGCTCTTCAAGAACAAGCTGCGGGTGAACGGCCTTCTCGACTATCGCGGTGGCAACGTCATGCACCAGATCTCCGACGGCTTTGCGTGCGCACTCGGCCCGAACAACTGCGCCGCGACGCACGTGAAGGGGACGCCGCTCTTCGAGCAAGCGCGCGCAGTCATCGCTGGTGCGGCGTTAGGCGCTTATTGGGAGAAGGGGGATTTCATCCGCCTCCGCGAGCTCTCCGCCACGTATCAGCTTCCGAAGTCGCTGTTCGGCGCGGTCAAGGCGAGAGACGCCAGCATCGTGCTCTCGGGGCGTAACATCTGGATGTGGACGAAGGAGTTCGATGGTGCCGACCCCGAGTCGCAGACGCAGGGGACCGATGCCACGCCGTACTCGTTCGTGCAGCTCGCACAGCCGCGCTACTTCACGTTCCGCGTCAATCTGAACTACTGATGCGCACCGACCATACTCGTCTCCAGACGGAGCCTGCTGATATGAAGAAGACAGTTCTTCGCACGCGCCGAGTTGTGGGCAGCGTGAGCGGTCGCGGATTGCTCGCGGTCGCGCTGCTTGCCACGACGGCCTGCTCGACAGACAAAATTCTGAAGGTCGATCGCCCCGACATCATCGATCCCGGGGCGCTCAACAACTCCAACGGCGTCACTGCGCTTTACGCCGGCGTCATCGGCGACTTCTCGAATTACAACGACAACGCCATCGGCGTGATTGCGGTGAGCGGACTCATGTCGGATGAGTTGAAGTTCGGAGCGACGCCGCCGGAAATTCGCCAGATCGATCAACGCGCCGCGCCCGAGTCGAACACGCTCGTCGCCGCGGTCTATCGCCAGATCCAGCAGTTGCGTGGTCAGGCGGATCGTGCCGCCGCAGCGTTGAAGTCGGTCAGCGCCGCGGATCCGCGTGTGGGTGAGATGGAAGCGATGTCGGGCTACGCTCACATCATACTTGGTGAGCTATTCTGTTCGGGCTCGCCACTCGGAACTCCGGGCGAAAACGCCGAACCGCAGACCACGCAACAGGTTCTGCAGGCGGGTGTCGCCAAGCTGACGGCTGGCGTGACGGATGCCGCCGCAGATCCTCGTGCGAAGAACTACGCCTCAGTCCTGAAGGGGCGTGCTCTGCTCAATCTTGGCCTCTTCGCCGAGGCAGCCACCGCAGTCGCGAGCGTGCCGACGTCGTTCTCATACACGACGCTGCACTCCCTGACGACGGACTACCAGAAGAACGGCTTCCAGGACTACATGAACAACAACGACGGTCTCCTGGTGTCGGACAGGGAGGGAATCAACGGGTTGAACTTCGGCACCGCCGGTGACCCGCGCGTTCCGATCACGGGGAATGGTGCGCCGTCGCGCTTCGACGGGCAGACGCCGCGCTACTACTACGCGTATGCCAACTCGTTCACGACGCCGATGCCGATTGCCACGGGCGTCGAGGCCCGCCTGATCGAGGCCGAAGCGGCCCTTCGTGCCAACAACATTACGGTGTGGATTCAGAAGTTGAACGAAGCCCGCGCGCCCTGGAACATGGCGGCGGTGACCGACCCTGGAACGACGGACGCCCGTGTCAACCTGATGTTCCGCGAGCGTGCGTTTGCCCTGTTCGCATCGGCG
This sequence comes from Gemmatimonadaceae bacterium, assembly GCA_044224185.1. Classification (GTDB taxonomy): domain Bacteria; phylum Gemmatimonadota; class Gemmatimonadetes; order Gemmatimonadales; family Gemmatimonadaceae; genus SCN-70-22. The sequence continues at coordinate 78,945 of JBGAKW010000017.1, forward strand.
CACCGTCTGGGCGATCTGCGCCGCTTGGTTCGTCAGTATGGCCGAGCAGCGGAGTCGGTCTATCCGACTGGCGCGTACCACAAGGATGGTCTCCAACTCGGGACCGACAAGCAGTTCGTCATCCCGCAGACGGAGAAGAACAACCCGAAGTTCACGGGATGCATAAACCGCGACGCATAGTGGCGTAACGAGTCCCCCGCTGCGCTGGCCCCAAGGCGTAGCGGGGGAACGGGGGGGGCAGGGAAAATCGAATAGCTCTGACGCACGAACGACGGCGCCGGCCACGTTGGCCGGCGCCGTCATCGTTTCCGGGCAAGCGTCAGTTCGACCGCGTCGGCATCACCCGTGCAACAGGCTTTCGGTCACCGTCGGGTGTGGCGACGCCGATGCATTACTTCGTCGCTTGTCGCTCGCCATCATTTGATGGGTAGATTGGTTCGTGTAGTCCCGCTTGCTCCGGCAGTTTTACGTCTCCCCCGCCAGTTCTCCGCCTCGTTCTCCGCCAGTTCGCCGCCCCGTTCGCCGCCTCGTTCGTTCCCGCGTTGCTTGATCGCGCATCCGTTGTACGCGTCGGTTTACCACTCTTTCACTCGTATCAGTCACGCCTTTCTTGGTAGTCGTCCGCGCATTCCCAGTGGCGCTCAACTCTGTTGGCGCCGTCCGAGCCTCGCAGGCGCCGCTCAGCGTCCCAAAGTGCGGTGGCGATGCCTAGCGCGCGCATCCTCATCGCGGACGATGATGCGTCGATTCTCCAGACCATGTCGTGGGTGCTCAAGGAGCACGGGTACGACGTTGCATCGGCGCAGCAGGGGAGCCGCGTACTGGAGTTGATGGAGGAGCGCACCCCCGACCTGGTGCTCCTCGACGTGATGTTTCCGGATGCGGACGGCTATCAGATCCTGGAGCGGATCAAGAGCGACGATCGTTGGCGCGACGTCCCGGTCTTGATGGTGTCGTCGCTTCCGCCAGAAGAAGCGGCCGTGCGCACATTAGGCCTCGGCGCCTCCGACTTCGTGAAGAAGCCGTTCCGTGTGAAGGAGCTTCTCGCGCGTATTCAGGCGCAGCTGCGCATGCGGGCGATTCTTCGATCGGCTAACGATTCGCTGCGGAACGTGGAGCGCGAGCTCTCGCGCGTGCGCGAGGAAGCGGAGAGCCGGCGCAAGCTCGTCGACATTCTGCACGATGTGACCGACGATCTTTCATCCGACGAGATCTATCACCTCCTCGCGCGACGCGTGGCGCGAGCGCTCGATCTCACGCATTGCTCGGTGATTCTGGCGCGAGCCGGCGAACGACCGCGTGTCGTTGCGACGGCATTCGAAGAGGCATCGGTGCGCAACTTCGAGTTGGATCTCGATCGATATCCCGAGATTCGCGCTGCCTTGGAAACGGGGCGCCCGGTGCTCGTCGAAGACGTGATGACTTCGCCCCTGTACGCAGACGTTAGGCAGAAGTGGGTGCGCGACGGGACGCACGTGACGATCCGTTCGATCATCGCGCTTCCGTTTGCATTGGAGGCGACGCAGGCGGGCGTCTTCTTCCTGCGTCGGGCGGTGAACGAACCGCCGCTGACCGCCGACGATGTGGAGTTTGCCGATACGGTAGCCAAAGCGGCGGTTGCCGCTGTGCAGCGCGCGAAGGTGCTCGAATCGACGATGGCCGACAATCGCCGGCTCGAGGTTCTGGCGCACACCGATCCCCTCACGGCGGTGCTGAATCGGCGTGCACTCACGGAGCGATTGTCGTCCGAGTTCGAACGCGTAAAGCGTTATGAATCGACCGTCTCGCTCTTACTCATCGACATCGACCACTTCAAGCGCGTCAACGACAACTACGGACACCTGGTCGGTGATGATGTGCTCACCGATGTGGGGCGATTGCTGCAGAGCGCCGTTCGATCGGTCGACGTCGTGGCGCGTTACGGCGGTGAAGAGTTTGTCATTGTGCTGCCAGAAACGGGCGGGCCGGGTGCGACAATTTTCGCCGAACGTGTGCGCGAGATCGTCGAACAACATCGATTCGCATACAACGGAACGAGCGAACTCCAGCTGACGGCGAGCATTGGCGTGGCGAGTTATCCATCGCCCGGCGTCGAGTCCGTGGAGGAACTCCTGTCGCGCGCCGACCAGGCACTCTACCGCGCGAAAGCAGAAGGGCGAAACCGCGTTCGGTCGTAGCCGGCGCGCCGATGCGCGCTGTGGCGCGCCGATGCGCGCTGTGGCGCGGTAGTCGGCGCGGCGACGCGCAGTGTAACTTGCGGCCGATGCTTGTCCTGAGAGCCGTTGGAATGCGACTTCTCCTGACTTCGGCACTGGCCGTCTCGCTGGCTGCGTGTTCGCGCGGCAGCTTGGCGCAAGAGCCGCGTGCTCCTCAATTGACCCAGAGTACCTTCAACGGGAGGCTGTGGGCGCAGCGCGGGTTCAGGATAACGGAGTTCGCCAAGGTCGCGCACGCGCGCTTCATGGCCCTTGCACCTGACGGCTCGATCTACGTGTCGCAGCCGCGCGAGGGGACGGTCGTGCGACTTGCCGATACCAACGGCGATGGAGTCGCCGAGCGACAGACGGTCGCCGTGACGGGACTTGATCGGCCGCACGGCCTAACGATTCGCGATGGTTGGCTCTACATCGCGAACACCGGCACTCTGGTGCGCGTGCAGCTCGATGCGAATGGCGTGGCGATCGGCGCACCTCAGGTTGTGGCGAAGTACTCATCGGGGGGCGGCCATTGGTCGCGCACCGTGATCTTCGGTGCCGACGGCGGCATCTACGTCTCCATCGGCTCCTCGTGCAACATCTGCAGAGAGAAGAAGGGAGATCGCGCGGCGGTCATGCGGTACGACGCCGATGGGCGAAACGGACGTCTCTTCTCGCGCGGCCTCCGCAACGCCGTCGGCATGGCGATGCACCCTCAGACGAGGCAAATCTGGGTAACGCAGAACGAACGCGACAACTTGAGGCCCGATCACGAGAATCTTCCCGCCGAAGAGATCAACATTCTCACCGACGGCGGCGATTATGGATGGCCCTACTGTCACGATGATCGCGTGCCGAATCCGGAGTTCCACGATCAGAAGCGCTGCGACAGCACGATTCCACCGGCGCTCAAGATCCAGGCGCACTCTGCCCCGTTAGGCATCACCTTCCTCGATCGAGCGTCGAAGTTTCCACCGGCCTATCGCGGCGACGCGTTGGTCGCGCTCCATGGTTCATGGAACCGCGACGTCCCGACAGGCGCAAAGCTCATTCGCATCAAGATTCAGGATGGCAAGCCGGTCTCGGCCGAAGACTTTGTGGACGGTTGGCAGGGGAGCAATGGAAATCGCTGGGGGCGCCCGGTCGACGTGCTCGTTGCGTCTGACGGGGCGGTGTTGGTGTCGGATGACGCGAGTGGAACCATCTATCGCATCTCACAGTGAACGAGACACGCACGACATGAGCGCGAACTCTCTTCTGTACCGATTGTCGTTAGGCGCGACCGCCCTGAGTGCCGCGATGGCGCTGCTGGGCAATGCGGCCCAGGCCCAGGCGTCACGCACGGGCGCGCGCAGGGCAGGGATTGACGTGCTCCACTACGAGTTTCACGTCGATTTCCCGGAGCGCGGCTTTCCCGACACAATCAGCGTTGCCAGCACGGTGACTGCCCTGCGCACCGGGCGCACCGACTCGCTTGTGCTCGATCTCAAGGGGGCAATGCGCCTTCTGGAGACGCGCGTGAACGGCACCACGGTGGCGGCACAACGCGACAGCAACTCCGTGCGCATTCCGCTTCCCGCCTTGCAGGGGGAGAGGGACACGCTCCGAATCGCACTGCGATATCGCGGCCACCCGACCGATGGGCTCATCGTCAGGCGCGATTCGACGGGACACTATTGGACGGCGTTCGCCGACCACTTTCCCAACCGTGCGCAGCAATGGCTCGCCACGGTTGATCATCCCTCGGACAAGGCGACCGTCGAATGGTTTGTGCGCGCGCCAGCGACGCACCGCGTGATTGCCAATGGTATGCTGGAGGAAGAAACGCCGGAGATTGCAGCTGACGGAACGCCACAGATGGTGCTCACCCGCTACCGCACGGCGCGCCCGATCTACACCGGCGTCATGGTCATTGGCGTCGCCCCCTTCGCCACCTACGAGCTGGGCAACACCGCCTGCGCACTGGCCGAGTTGCCGGGGTGCGTGGCGCAAAGCGTCTGGATTACACCGGACGTTCGCAACTCCATGCCCGGAGCATTCGCCAAAGCTGGAGCGATCGTCGAATTCTTTTCGCGCCTGGTGGGACCGTTCCCATACGAAAAACTGGCGCACGTGCAGAGCTCCACGCGCTATGGAGGCATGGAGAACGCGTCAGCAATCTTCTACGCCGACGACATCTATCGGCGGCGCACGATGAGCGAAGGGCTCATCGCTCACGAAACCGCGCATCAGTGGTTCGGCGACGCGATCACCACGAAGGAGTGGCCGCACGTCTGGCTCTCCGAGGGGTTTGCGACCTACTTCGCCGCGCTGTGGACCGAACACTCTGCTGGCGACTCTGCGTTCCGCGACGACATGCGCCGCATGCGCGATCAGGTCCTGCGCGCGAAGATCACCGTCGAGAAGCCGGTCGTCGACGAAGAGTTGAGCGACATGAACAAGGTCCTCAACAGCAATGTGTACCAGAAGGCGGGCTTCGTGCTGCACATGTTGCGGCGCCAAGTCGGTGATTCCGCATTCTTCGGTGGCATCCGCAACTACTACGCGAAGTACCGGCACGGCAACGCGCTCACCAGCGACTTCCAGCGCGAAATCGAGGCGACGTCGCACGAAAAGCTGGACTGGTTCTTCGACGAATGGATGTCGCGCCCTGGCTTCGCCGACCTCACGCTCAACTGGCGCTGGGACAATTCGCGACGCGTATTGCTGCTGACGGCGTCACAGGGTGGATCATGGGCGACCTATCGCACGGGTCTCACGGTTGACGTGACGGATGCGCAAGGAAAAGTGCATCGAGTGCGCGTCACCGTTCCGGCCGCTCGCGTCGCGACACTCCCCATCCCAATCACGTTGAACGGCGCGCCACGCGCAGTCGTCTTCGACCCCGACGTCTCGCTCCTCGGCAAGATCACGGTGCCGTGATGCACGATGCCTAACGACCGCGCCTGCTCAGCTCCACAAGCAGGCAGCGGTCCTGCACGACGTCGATTCCTTCGCGCGCCAGTCGCTCCGCCACTTCGTCGTTCCTAATGCCGCTCTGCATCCAGACGACTGATGGCTTGGCCGCGAGCATATCATCGACGTGCGGTGGAATGTCGCCCGAGCGCCGAAAGACGTTCACCATGTCGACGGGTTGCGCGAGTGCCGCCAATGAGCGGACGACCGGAACGCCGAGTATTTCCGTGACCTCGGGATAGTAGACCGGAACAGGCAGAATTTCATAGCCTGCCCGCTGCGCGTACTCCGGCACATAATACGCCGGTGCCCCCGTCGATTCGGGCTTGATGCCCAGCACTGCAATTCGCCGAATGCGTTCGAGGATGGCGGAAATACCGTCCGCATCTCGAATGAGGTGATCGTGCCAGTCAGTCATGGCTGCTCGTTGGACGGGACTGCTGATACGCGGTTTAGATTTCTCAAACGCTTACAGGCCATCTCATAAATGGTCGGCGGCGCGCCGGCGCGCAGCGCCGGCCACAAGCCGGCGCCCATTTATGAGATGGCTTCTAGAAGCCCGACACGCACAGGGAGTATCTCGCAATGCGCATGCTAGTGCTCGGCGCTGGCCTTCAAGGGTCGGCCTGCGCCTTTGATCTCTTGCAACACAGCGAAGTCACCGATGTTCGTCTCGCTGATATTCACGTCGATCATCTGCCGTCGTTCCTGACGCCGTACGTCGGTCACCGGCTGATTCCCACGCCGCTCGACGTTCGCGATCGCGACGCTGTGCTCTCGCTCATGCGCGACTCGGTCGCGGTGATGAGCGCCATTCCGTACTACTACAACGAGACACTGGCCGGACTCGCCGTGGAAGCCGGCGCACACTTCTGCGATCTCGGCGGAAATACGGAAATCGTCTTCAATCAGAAGAAGCTGGACGCCAAGGCCAAGTCGAAAGGCATCTCGATTGTTCCCGACTGTGGCGTCGCGCCGGGGATGGTGAATATCCTTGCCCAGTTCGGAATCGAGCAACTCGACAGCGTCGATTCGGTGAAGATCTACGTTGGCGGTCTGCCGCAGCAGCCCGAGCCGCCGCTGAACTATCAGATCGTCTATTCGCTCGAAGGAGTGCTCGACTACTACACCACACTCTCGTGGGTCCTTCGAGGTGGAAAGCGCACGCAGGTGAAGGCGTTGAGTGAACTGGAGTCGGTGACGTTCCCAGCACCAGTCGGAGAGCTTGAGGCGTTTCACACCGCGGGGGGGCTTTCGACACTCGCCTTCCGCTATGAGGGGAAGATCCCGACGATGGAGTACAAGACACTCCGTTACCCCGGGCACGCGAAGATCATGGAAGCAATTCGCGAGCTCGGCCTCCTCGAGCTCGAGCCAGTCGATGTGAAGGGGAAGAAGGTGTCGCCGCGCGATGTCGCAGTGGCCACGATGGGGCCGCGCCTAACGAAGAAGAAGCCCGATCTTGTGGCACTTCGCGTGACGGTGAGCGGGACCAAGAATGGTGCTCCTGCCTCCAAGTCCTGGGAACTTGTCGATCGGTTCGACGAACAACACGGTATCTCCGCGATGATGCGAACGACCGGCTATTCGCTCGCCATCACTGGGTTGTTCCAGGCGCAAGGAAAGATCGCGGCCGGAGTGCACACTCCCGACGAGTGCATGCCCGCCGCCGAATACATTGCCGAACTGGCCAAGCGTGGCGTCGTCTTGCGCGAGAGCTGAACCCCTCAGCGATCGTTAGGCGGGGGCGGCGAAGCCGCAAAACGAAAAGGCTCGGTGCTTCATGGGCACCGAGCCTTTGCTCCTTTCTTGCCTGGTGTGTCAGCGCGTGAAACCGGCGAGCGTTGCGCCCATGGCGTCGATGGTCTCCTTGGCGTGCCAGCGGTCCTTCCCGTTGTAGAGGAATGAGAAGGCGAGGAGTTCACCATTCTGCGCGGTGACGTACCCGCCTAACGCGATGACGTCATTGGTCGTCCCCGTCTTGGCGTGGAGGTTCCCTTGTGCCGGCGTCGAGATCATGCGATGGCGAAGGAGTTCCGACTCACCGGCCACGGGGAGAGACTGGTGGAATTCGCGAGACCACGGTGAGTGGTTCGCGTAGCCGAGGAGCTGCACCAGTGAGCGCGCGGTGATGCGATCGAGGGATGAGAGTCCGCTGCCGTCGGCGGCATTCACCGCATCGGGACGCGCCCCCACCTTTCGCTGCATGAAGTCGCGCAGGAGGAGATTCCCACGCTCGGCCGATCCGATGCCTAACGGGTCGGCGGTGCGGGCCGCGTTTCGGAACAACAATTCGGCAAAGTGATTGATGCTCTCGCGGTTCATGGCGCTCGCCAACGACCAGAGTGGCGGCGACGAGAGCGCTCCCAATCGCGTTGCCCCGTTAGGCGTCGGAGCGAGCTTGAGGCCACCGTTGACCGTCACCCCTTCCTTCGCGAGCGCCTCCTTGAAGGCGCCGGCCGTGAAGAGCGCCGGATCGTCCACGACGACGACGTACACCTTCGCCTCGCTGCGCGAACCGATCCATCCGCGCGTTACGATCGATCCGTCGCTGGTGCGAGAAACGGTGAGCTTCGATCCGCGCCCGGCAACAACACGCGTCTGATTGATGATTGGATAGGCGATGGTCGCCGGCTGCAACGACACCACGCCCTTGCCCGTCTTTGATGGCGCGATGACGACGTTGAGCAGATTCTCGTTCAACGACAGCGCCGAGATCCGCGCGGCATAGCTGTCGTTGATGTAGCGCTTGAGCCATCCGTCGGGGATTCGCTTGGCGTCAAATGCGCTCTCGTCGCCGATGACATCGCCGGTGACGCGTTTGATGCCTGCGCTTGAGACGATGCGCGCCAACGTACGCATCGGTCCATCGGGCCCACCCCCCAGGAACTTGCCGGCGAGCGAGGGATCTCCGCCGCCACGAATCACGATCGAGCCGTTGAGCGTGCCGTCGGGTGCGATCGTCCCGGTGCGATAAACGCCAGTCTCGAGCTGATGATTGGGGCCCAGCCGCTCAAAGGCGAGAGCCGTCGTGAATAGCTTGAGCGTCGATGCCGGGAGCATCTGCGTGTCCGCATTCACCGCGAACAGCGTGTCGCCGCGCGAAAGCGACGAGACGAGGATTCCCCATTCTCCCGTGCGAACCCGCGATTGCAGGAGCATTGCGAGGTCGGCGGCTAGCGCCATCTCGCCACGCGGCGTGGTGTGGTGCAGCGCGGGGAGTACAGGAACGCTGCTGCGGCGCCGGCTGTTGCGCCCACGAGTCGAGCGGCCGGGGCGTCGCGATTGTGCGGACGGTCGCGCCTCGTTGGTGCGGCGTTTCGCGCCCGTCTTTCCTAACGACGATGTGCGCTTTGGCTGCAGTTCGAACGACACGCGCCGCGCGACCGTGGCCGGCGCCGACTCGTCAGGCACCGCATATGTCGAGCGAGCACTGATGACAGACGATGCGGCAGACGCCTGCAGGGGAAGCGCGAGCCCGGCGAACAGCGTGAGGGCGCCGCAGATGCAACGAACGGTTTGGTGCGTGCTCATGTCGTGGAGGGACTCTCCGCCCCGCCTCTCACGACGGAGCCGTTCAGACCTTGAAGAAAATACGCTTCCGGTAGAGTGCTCCGAGAACGCCTGCCCAGACGAGGACGAAAGTGATCGCAAACAGCAACGATGCGTTGCGAGGTTCGAGCCACGACGCGTAGAAGGTCTCGTAGATCACGCGTTGTATCGACACTCGCTCACCATCACGCGATACCGTGATGAGCGAATATATCGTGCGTGCCATGATTCCCGAACCGACAAATGCAACCATCGGGTTCATGCCGTACCACAAGAAAGGTGTGGTTCCCTTACGCATGCCTAACACATCGATCCACCAGATGCACGTGGCGAGTGCAACGGCGCCGAGTCCTCCGGTGAACAAGACATAAGAACTCGTCCAGAGACTCTTGTTGATGGGAAAAGACCAACCCCACATGAGTCCCGCCATCATGCATAACGATCCTACACCAAACAGCGCGACGAGTCTCGCTTCGAGTGAACGCTGCGTTCCGATCCATCGTCCCGCGAAGACCCCGAGTATCACGGAGCCAATCGCTGGGATCGTCGACAGCAACCCTTCGGGATCCCACGTCCTGGAGTTCTTCCACAGATGCACACCGAAGACGGCGCGATCGACGTAAGCAGCGAGCGACGACGATGGGTCATCGAGGAGCAGCGCTCCCATCCCGCGACCGGGCACCGGAATGAGCGTCATCGTGAACCAGTAGCCAAATAAGATCGCCACGAGGATGAGGCACTGTTGCTTCAACGTGGTCCGGAACGTGAGGAGCGCTCCACATGTGTAGGCCACGCCGATGCGCTGAAGCACACCAGGAAAGCGCATCGTCGTTATGCGCTCGAGTGGATAGTACGGAAAGGCCGACATCAACAAGCCGAAGAGCACGATGAGCGCTCCTCGCTTTACGATCTGCCTGACGAGTGCGCCATCGTCGTCGCCGCGAGCGCGCCGCGATTCAAGCGAGAGGTGCGTCGTGATACCAACGATGAAAAGGAAGAACGGAAAGATCAGGTCAGTCGGGGTCCAGCCGTTCCACGTAGCATGCTCGAGTGGCGGGTAGATCGCGTCCCACGAACCGGGGTTGTTCACCAGCAGCATGCCGGCTACGGTGAGCCCACGAAAAACGTCGAGGGAAAGGAGGCGCTCTTTTTCGGCGCGCTGCACGCTGTCGCCCCTCTTCTGAGGCGTCGCTGGCGGACTAGGGGGTTCAGACGCCCGCGGTGTAGCGCGATAAGGGCGCTCGGTCTCAAGTGCGGAGCCAGACCCCTCAGTAGCGGTCTGGGTGGAGCTGGGGGGGAGAGTGACCGTCATACCGAAGTCTGCGTTCGCCAACTCACGTGAGCGGAGGGGTACGAAAGCGGAGAAAGGATTCCACCGCGAAACTATTGCCCTTCACAGGTTTCGGCGCCACCCTCAGGAAACACACCGCTGGGCCATGCCATTCGCATGGGTGGGCGAGCGCCCCCACTGCAAGGGCGCGTTGACAGGAGAGTATCCGCACCATTTGACGCCGGCGACCTTCTCGTGCACGCGGGCACAGCGTGATTCAACGGGACGGTATCGCCACCACTTCTCTGCGCTGAATGACTCTGGGAGGGATTGCCATGGAGCAAGGACGCACGACCCGCGAAGGCATGGAAGTCGGGGCACTCGGTGCCACCGCGGTGGCCGTCTGGTTCTTCGTCGCCGACCTGATTGCCGGGCATCCCCTCTTTACGCCGTTCGCGTTAGGCTCGGTGTTGCAAGGCTTCTTTGGAGCCAGCGCCCCGGCCTCACAGCCGCTGACGATCCTGATGTACACGGTCTTCCACTACCTCGCCTTCATCGGCGTCGGAATCCTTTTCTCGGCCATCTTCCATGTTGCCGATCGTGAACCGGCATTCCTCGCGGGATTCCTCATCCTCTTCGTCGGGCTCGAGATTGTCTGGCTCGGCCTGACGCTCGTCGTTCAGGAGACGTCGGCCCTTCGCGTCATCGCGTGGTATCAGATTGCGGCTGCCAACCTGGTCGCGTCGATCACCATGGGGACGTATCTGGTGCGCCGCCATCGCGGGGTCCTCACCAAAGTGGCGCTGAGCCTGCGCGGGATCTGATTCGCGATTCAAACAAGAAAGCGGGCCTCGCGCATCATCGCGCGAGGCCCGCTTGCAGTTTTGCAGGTGTCGTCAGGCCGATTCGGTCAGGCAGTCGATCCGGCCAGACGAATCGCGATCTTCGAAAAGAGGAACATCAGCCCGATGATCGTCAGTATCGCGATCGTGAGCGGCCCCGTGAAGAGCGCGCGGAAGAGGCGATGGTCGTACTTGAGGTGCATGTAGAACAGAACGACGATCGCGAACTTCACTGCCGACAAGATCAGCAGGAGCGGAACGAAGGCGCTCGAGTGGACAAACTCGGGAATGTAGTACGACCAGACTTCGACCACGGTGATGACGAGCAGGATGAGCGCCACCCATTTGTATTCCTTCCAGGATGGGTGGTAAACGTGGTGGGCGGCGTCGGCCGCGTGTGTGGTATCAGTCGCCATCTGTGCCTCAGTCTGGAATGAGGTAAATCAAGGTGAAGATCGCGATCCACACCACGTCAACAAAGTGCCAGTACAATGCGGCGATATCGACGTTGAGCGCATCCGACGGCTGCAATCCGCGCTTGTAGTCGATGGCGAGAAGGGTCCCGAGCCAGATCACGCCAGCGGTAACGTGACCGCCGTGAAAGCCCGTGAGGGTGAAGAATGACGAACCGAACAAGTTGCGGCGAATCGTGAGCCCTTCGTGCACGAACGACGTGAACTCGTAGGCCTGGAAGGCGAGGAAGGTCGCGCCGAGAAGGCAGGTGACCCAGAGCCAGAGCTTGGATGATGTCAGTGCCTTGTCCCACACCCCCGCGTTAGGCGGTAGCGGCTTTCCCTTGTTCTCGACCGCCGCCAGCGCGAGCACCATCGCCAGCGACGACATGAGGAGAACGAAGGTGGAGGCCGACGTGACGGGGATGTTCAGAATCGGCTTGAACACTTCCTTGGTCGTCGGGTCGGTCCACGTCGTGTGCGGGAGCGGTCCGACGACACTCCTTCCCTTGTAGATCAGGTACGTCGAGATGAGCGACGCGAACAGCATGCACTCCGACCCGATGAACGCCCAGATGGCGATCTTCCGGCTATCGAGACCGGTGGTCGTGTAGTGATGCCCGTGTCCTTCGTGGGCGGCGGCAGCGGTAGCCAATGGAGCGGAAAGTGAAAGGTGAGAGAACGTCGTTAGGTATGCGTTAGGCGGCGCTTGTCGAGGCTAGTGGTGCGCCTCGAGCGGCGTGGTGAGCCAGCCGTACAAGTACCCGATCCACATGGCAGCGCCACCGAACATCAGTCCAAAGGCGGGCACCGGCATGTTGTGCGGAAGGAAGAGAAGTCCGGAGAACATCAGCACGAGCCCTAAAGCCACGAAGAAGGGCTTGATGGTTGGCGACGGCATCGGGATGCCGAGCTCCTTCGCCGTGTGGCGCGTCGTCTCGACATGCATCGGCGACATGTCGTGCTCGCCCGTCTGCTTCTTGGCTTCGTCCCAACCGGCAGACGTGTGCGGGATTTCCGACGTGCGCTCGGGGTGGGTGAGATCCCACAACGGATAACGCGACGTCACCATCGGGATCTTGGCGAAGTTGTATTCAGGCGGCGGCGACGGAATGGACCACTCGAGCGTCGCGGCATCCCACGGATTGGGTCCGACGACTTCGCCGGACTTCTTGGACTTGAAGAAGTTGTAAATGAAGAGGAGCGTCGACGGCACGAGCAGGAATGCGCCCAGGGTCGACATCATGTTGAACATTTCCCAGCCCTGACCGGCATCGTACGTGTAGATACGGCGCGGCATCCCGAGCATTCCGGAGAAGTGCATCGGGAAGAAGGTCAGATTCATGCCGATGAAGTTGAGCCAGAAGTGCCACGTGCCGAGGCGCTCGTCCATGATGCGGCCGTACATCTTGGGGAAGTAATGGTAGATGCCGCCGAAGATGCCGAGGATCGAGCCACCGAAGAGCACGTAGTGGAAGTGCGCGACGATGTAGTACGTGTCGGTCTGCTGGAGATCGGAGGGAGGAGACGAGTGCGTGATGCCGGAGATACCGCCGATCGTGAACATGGCGATGAGGCCGATGGCGAACTTCATCGCGGTTGTGAACCGAATCGAGCCGCCCCACATCGTGAAGATCCAGTTGAAGATCTTCACGCCGGTGGGAATCGCGATGAGCATCGTCGTTAGGCCGAAGACCGTGTCGGCGATCGGGCCCATGCCGACGGCAAACATGTGGTGCGCCCACACCCCGAAGCCCAGGAATCCGATGAGGATTCCGGAGTACGCCATCACGGGGTAGCCGAACAGCGGCTTCTTCGAGTTTGTCGGAAGAATCTCCGAGACCAGACCGAAGGCGGGAAGAATCAGGATGTAGACCTCTGGGTGGCCGAAGATCCAGAAGAGGTGCTGCCAGAGGAGGGGGTCAGCGCCGGCCGACATCGCGTAGAACTGCGTCCCGAAGAACCGATCGAACTGGAGGAAGATCAGCGCGACGGTGATGACGGGAAACGCGAGGACGATGAGGAACTGGACGACGAACGACATCCACGTGAACATCGGCATGCGCATCAGGTTCATCCCTGGTGCGCGAAGATTGATGACCGTGGTAATGAAGTTGAACCCAGCGGCTAACGACGAAATGCCGAGTATCTGAAGGCCCAAGACCCAGAAGTCCTGGTTGGGACCGGGCGAGTAGGTGCGGGTGGTGAGCGGAACATAGCCGAACCAGCCACCGTCAGGCGCAATCCAGAAGAGGATTGGGAGCGAGATGAAAATGCCGCCTAACAAGTACACCCAGTAGCTGAAGGCGTTGAGTCGCGGGAAGGCGACGTCGCGCGCTCCGATTTGCAGCGGGATCAGGTAGTTGAAGAAGGCGGCCGACAACGGCATGATGGCCAGGAAGACCATCGTGGTACCGTGCATCGTGAACAGCTGGTTGTACTGCGCAGCGGTGAAGACCGTTTGGTTCGGTCGCATGAGCTGCCAGCGCATCAACACGGCTTCGAGCCCACCGACGATGAAGAAGAAGAGCGCGGTGTGGAGATACAACACGCCGATCTTCTTGTGGTCGGTGGTCGTCAGCCAGGCCATGAAGCCCTCGCTCGATTCACTCGCGGGGGCAGCGTAGGTCGGACTTGCGGCGACTGTTGCCATTGGGAAGGACTAGGGTGCGAGGAAGGAGGGACGGTTACTTGAGGCTCAGCAGGTACGCCGTGATGTCTGCGATTTGCTCGTCGGTCAGAGCACCAGTGGACATCTTCATCTTCATGATCGGATCGTATTCCCCCTTGCCCATCGTCTGCATCAACACGCCCGGCTTCATCATGCGGGCGTTCTTGATCCAGTGGGCCAGATGTTTTGCATCGTTGGGGAAGAATCCGCCGGCAATCGTGTAGCGCGAGCCAACGTGGGTGAGATCGGGTCCGATGATTCCCATCGACATCGGGTTGCCGCGAATCTTGTGGCAGCCGATGCACGCGGACTGCGAATACGTCTTGAAGCCGCGTTGCGCGTCGCCAGCGGCGATGACGGCGTCGCTGATGCTGATCGCCGCCGGGATCGGCGTGGTCGGGAGCGCGTACGAAGGAATCTTGCTGCGCGGAAAGACCCACGACTCCGGCGCCGGCGCGGCTGGCGCGGCAGGCAGTGCGTTAGGCGCGGCCTGCGGTGCGTTAGGCGCCGGCTTCTGATTGCTGACGGGAACGACTGCTGCAGTGGTCGACACGCCCACGCCAACGGCCCCAGGCGCGGCGGCCGGCGCGGCGGGAGCCGCCGGCGGAAAGACCGCGTTCGCTTTCTGGCCCGCGGCCCACTTCTCAAAGTCGGCAGGTGCAACCGTGAAGGCACGGAAGCGCATGTTGGCGTGCGAGGCGCCACAATACTCGTTGCACGATCCGTTGAAGACGTTCTCGCCCGTCGAGTCGGGTGTGAACCAGAGGTAGTTCGTGCGATTGGCAATAAGGTCGCGCTTTCCACCCAGCGCCGGCATCCAGAAGGAGTGCAGCACGTCGTTCGTGCGAAGCGCGAAGTTCACGGTGCGCCCAATCGGCATGTACAGCTCATTGGCCGTCGTGACGCCATACTGCGGATACCGGAACTCCCACCACCACTGGTGTCCGATCACTTCGACTTCGAGCGATGAGGCGGCCGCCTTCGCTTGCGTACGGAAGATCGTGCGGACAGTGGGGACGGCGATGAGGACGAGGATCAGCGCGGGCGCAAGCGTCCACGTGATCTCCATGACCGTATTGCCGTGCACGTGTTTCGGCTCAGGGCCGTCGGGGCGACGTCGATAGCGGACGATCGCGGTGATGAGAATCGCCTCGACGATCACGAAGACGAGCGTTCCCCAGAACATCATCTTGTTCCAGAGACTCGTGAGCTCGCGATTGAACTCCGTCGTCGGCTGGAACGTCGAATTCGGGTAATTGCCCGAGCACGCGGCGAGCGCGATGAGGAGCACGGCGGCAAGTCCCGCCGTGACCACCCGATTCAGGCGGAGGTTCCGTGTCATTCGGATTTGCAGAGGTGGCCTGGTGGAGCGCACCTACCCAAAGGGGTGGGGTGCGGAGTCAGAAGAAAGTACCCCTACGTTCGGTGTCAGGCAAGCACCGCGATTTTGTCGGGAGTATTGACGCTGCAACGAGTTACCGCACGTCAGTTTGCTGAATGTTGCTCCGGCAATGCGTGTTTTTCTTTCGTCTTGGTCACCGCGATTTCAAGCTGCATGCGAAGCTGCGCCACTGACTCGCGTAACGCACGCACTTTCATTTGCTCGCTGCCCCCGCGTGACGAAACGAGAATCAATGCCGTGACGATATCGGACAGCGTTCCGAATTGTGGCTTGAGCAAACCGACCAGTGGTGTCGCGGCACGCTGAATCTGCATGCGGAACGATCCTGTTTCGCTCTGCAGCTTCACCGCCGATGCAAATCGCTCAACGATCGCGTGCAGGTGCTGCGTTTTCTGCAACGCATCATCAAGCGTTGCGAGCTTGATCTGTCCCGCGCCGTCAAACTGCGAGGCCATTGTTCACAAGAAGAGAATAGAGTTCGGGCGCTCGTCAGCCCCCGATCATGCCTAACGGGTTCAACGCTTCGTCGAGATGCTCGCGCGTCATGAGCCCGCGCGCCTGCACGATGTCGTACACGCCGCGACCGGTTTCGAGTGCTTCCTTCGCAATCTCGGTCGCCGTGACGTATCCCAGGACGGGCACGAGCGCCGTCACGATCCCAATCGATTCTTCGACGAAGCGACGCATGCGATCGGGGTTGGCCGTGATCCCTTCCACGCAACGCGTGCGCAAGACTACACACGCATTGCGCAACGAATCGATGGCGCGCAACAGCCGATACGCAATCACCGGCTCGAACGCATTGAGTTGCAGCTGGCCGGCCTCCGCGGCCATTGTCACCGTCACGTCGCCCCCGATGATCTCGAAACACACTTGATTCACCACTTCGGGAATGACGGGATTCACCTTGCCGGGCATGATCGATGACCCTGGCTGCATCGCCGGCAGGTTGATTTCGCCCAGTCCTGTGCGCGGCCCCGAGCTGAGCAGTCGCAGGTCGTTGCAGATCTTGGAGAGCTTGGTCGCGCACCGCTTGAGAACACCCGAGAGTTGCACAAAGGCGCCGGTGTCAGACGTTGCTTCGACCAGATCGGGGGCGGTGATCAGATCGAGGCTGGTCACCGCCGAAAGATGCTTGCGAACCGATTCGGTGTACCCCGGCGGCGCCGTGATGCGTGTGCCGATCGCCGTCGCGCCCATGCTGATCTCCCTAATCAGGGAAAGCGACTCGCCCAGGCGATCGACGTCTTCGAGTATGGTGTGGCCGAATGCGGTGAACTCCTGGCCGAGGGTCATGGGCACGGCGTCCTGCATCTGCGTGCGTCCCATCTTGAGGAAGGGAGCGAACTCTTCGCCCTTCGCCTTGAACGCCAGCGCCACGTCGCGCATGGCGACACGAAGCGTTTCGATCTCGCCGTACAACGCGATGCGCACCGACGTGGGATAGACGTCGTTCGTCGACTGCGAGAGGTTCACGTGCTCGTTAGGCCCGACACGCTCGTACTCCCCGTGTTGCGCACCTAACAATTCGAGGGCGCGGTTGGCGATGACCTCGTTGGCGTTCATGTTCGTCGATGTCCCGGCGCCGCCTTGAATGACATCGACGACAAAGTGTTCGTGATGTCGTCCGGCGCGCACCTCGCGCGATGCCTTGACGATGGCATCGCAGCGCTCCTGGTCGAGGAGTCCGAGTTCGGCGTTGGCCAGCGCCGCCGCTTCCTTCACCGCGGCGATGGCGTTGACGAGTGCCGGAAGTTCGCGAATCGCGATGCCGGTGATCGGGAAATTCTCCATCGCGCGCAGCGTCTGCACACCGTACAGCGCCTCACCCGGAACCTCGCGCGTCCCCAGCAGATCCTTCTCCTTGCGGGTGTTCGCGCCGCCGAAGCCGAGCGTGCGACCGCGCCCGGCGAGCGTCGCGTCGGTGGCCGCAAGGCGACGTGAGATCGCGCGCGCCGCCCGCCCAACAAGCGCGGCGTACAGTTGCGGTGCCTCTTTCAGAATTGTCTCGACCGCCCGCTTGTTCAGCACGAACGCCTGCGTCGGCTCGAGCGTGCGAGCACTCGTGCCGTGCGGCGAATCGTCGAGGAGGATGCCTTCGCCTACCACTTCGCCCGCGCCAAGTGTGACCAGGCGAGACGGACGTCCGTTGTGATGCTTCTCGATCGCCACGCTGCCAGCGATCACGATCGCCATCAACTCGCGCGGCGCCCCTTCATTGAATAGCGCCTCGTCGGCGCCGAAGGAGGTAGCGACGACGTGCTGCGAGAGTTGGTGAATGGCGGTGTCCGTGACGCCCTGAAGAAACGGAATGCCGCGCAGTTGTTCACGAACGCTGGAAGGAGACATGCACACCGAGGAGGCGAGAGTGAAAGCGCGACGAAAGAGTGCCGCGCATGGTCCACTTCAATATCGGCCTCGCGGCGGGATCCTGCGCAACCGATTACGAAAATGGCGAACTCGTGCTGGCCGTGAGCCGAGCTGCGCCCCTTCGTCAGGTAGGTGTAATCGGGCCGCGATCGCGCAGGAGTCCGGCGGACTCGCGCTCGCCGCGAATCGCGGCGACGGCCCGCTGCTGTTGCTGGACGATCTTATCGACCTCGCCGGCAATGGCGTCGATCGCCTGTTCGATGCGATCGATGCGGACGTCTGGTGAAGTGGTGGACACCGCCTGGCGCTCGGCGAGGCGTTCCTGAATCCACCCCGCGCTGCGCCAGGTACGCGCGAGCGGGGAATCGGCGGGAATCAGGGCGGGATGTCCGCAGGTCGGGCAACAGGTGCGCCGCATCGTTAGGCGCCAGACCCAGTAGGCGACGCCGGGAATCACGAATGGGACCGCGAGCACGAGCCCTACCCACGGAGAGCCGGGCGGCACCTTGAGCGGAGCGCTGGTCTGGGCGCCACACTGCGTGCAGAGATAATCAGTCGGCTTCATGACGCGTTCGGCAAAAGGAAGGTGTGTGGACCCGCGGAGCGCACCCGGACCAATGCCCCTCGCGCTCCTCGGCGATCACTCGCGGAAGAAGATAGTGGAGTTTGGGTCATTCGGGGGGCCGAGGAATGTTGACTGGCGCTCGAAACTTTCGTATGCCTAGCTATGTAGGCATAACCAGCTAGGTATGAGACGACACCGGAACGACAAACTCCAAGGAACGCT
This sequence comes from Gemmatimonadaceae bacterium, assembly GCA_044224185.1. Taxonomy (GTDB): domain Bacteria; phylum Gemmatimonadota; class Gemmatimonadetes; order Gemmatimonadales; family Gemmatimonadaceae; genus SCN-70-22. The sequence continues at coordinate 97,441 of JBGAKW010000017.1, forward strand.
CGATCTCCTCGTCCTCAAGACACTGGCGGTGGAGGGGAGGATGCACGGCTATGCCATCACCTCTCACATCCAACGCATCTCGGGCGACCAACTGCGTGTCGAAGAGGGGTCGCTCTATCCGGCATTGCATCAGATGGAGCAAGCGGGGTGGGTGCGCGCAGAGTGGGGAACGACGGAGAAGAACCGCCAAGCGCGGTTTTATCTCCTCACCGCTGCCGGGAAGCGACAGCTGGAGCAGGAAGAACTCGATTGGGCTCGTCTGCGCGACGGCGTGCAGCGCGTCCTTCGGTATGCCTAACGATTTTGTTGGCGTTTCGCCGCAGCGATGGAACGGGGGAGACGGCGACGTACGCGACGCAGCAATTCAGATGTAGGAGGGAGGATGTGGCTCACGCGGCTGTTCAACGTCTTTCGTGATAACCGGGTTTCGCGCGATATCGAGCGCGAACTCGCCTTTCACCTTGCGGAGCGCGAGGACGATCTCGTAGCACGCGGCATGGCGCCCGCGGATGCCAAGCGAGAGGCGCGCCGGCGATTTGGGCGGCCGAGTGCGTTGAGTGAACGCACCCGTGACGTCGATGTGTCGCAGTGGCTGGAGTCGGTCATGCGCGACATGCGATACGCTGCTCGCGCCCTGCTCGCGAGTCGAGGGTTTGCGCTGGTCGCGATTCTGTCACTCGCGTTAGGCATTGGCGCCAACACCGCCATCTTTTCGTTGATCAACGCCGTCATGTTGCGCGACCTCCCCGTTCGCGACCCCGAGCGCCTCGCGCTGGTGGTCTTGAGTGGAGGCGAGTCATCGGTCTTCACCAATCCTCTCTGGGAGCAGGTGCGTGACCGCCAGGATGTCTTCGACGGCGTATTCGCGTACGGCGATGCAACGTTCAACCTCGCGACGTCGGGCGAGGAGAATCGGATCAGCGGCGCGTGGGTCAGCGGTTCGTTCTTTCCAACGTTAGGCGTTCGCGCGTCGATGGGGCGTACGCTCGCCCCTTCCGACGACACACCGGGGTGTCCCGCGGTCATCGCCGTGAGTCATGCCTATTGGCAGGGATCGATGGGAAGCGATCCTGGCGTAGTCGGGCGGACGTTGTCGTTTGACGGAAACCGCGTCGAGATCGTGGGTGTCGTTGATCCCCGCTTCACCGGGTTGGAGAAGGGGCGATCGCCGCAGTTTTTTCTCCCGCTGTGCGCCGAGGCGGTGTTTGACGGAACCGGTGGATTCCTAAAGCACCGCAGCTGGTGGTTCTTGCAGGTGATCGGGCGACTGCGTCGCGACCTTACGATGGCGCAGACCAAAGAGCGCTTGGCAACCGAGTCAGCAGATTTCTTTGCCTCGACGGTGCCACCGGCGTGGTCGGCGGAGAATGCAAAGAATTACGTGGCGCGACGGCTCGATGTGTTTCCGTCTCTCGAAGGGCTCTCACCGCTGCGCCGGCAGTACGCAGACGCCCTCTACGTATTGATGGGAATCGTCGGCGTCGTCTTGCTGATCGCGTGTGCAAACGTCGCCAATCTGATGCTTGCGCGGTCTGCAGTGCGCCAACGCGAACTCGCCGTCCGGGTGGCGATCGGCGCCGGACGCGGGCGTATTGTGCGCCAGCTCTTCACGGAAGGGTTGCTGCTGTCCATCGTTGGCGCGGCGGCCGGAATTGTCCTGGCATGGTGGGGAAGCCGCGCGCTTGTCGCCATGCTGTCCACCTCGGGCGAGGTAGTCTCGCTCGACTTGGATGTAGATGTGCCGGTTCTCGCCTTCACGGTCTCGGTCGCGGTGGGAACCGCGATTCTGTTCGGGCTCGCGCCGGCGTGGCGCGGGGCACGCGTAGACCCAAATGAGGCGCTCACCTCACAAGGGCGCGGCATCGTCGACGGGCATTCCCGCTTTAGTGTAGGGAAGTTTCTCGTATCGGCGCAGGTGGCGCTGTCGCTCGTGCTCGTGACCGCGGCAGCGTTACTACTCGGCAGCTTCCGCACGATGGCGACGATGGACATGGGCTTCCGTACCGAAGGCGTCGTGGTGGCTCAGGCGAATCTCCACATCCCCACCGAACAGCGAGCGCAGGGTTTGCTCGAACAGCGGCGAATTCTTGAGCGCCTTCGTGCGCTGCCCGACGTGCGCAGCGCGAGCGCGTCGTTTACGACACCACTCAGCAACCAGACGTGGAACGATCTAGTGCAGGTGCAAGGGGTTCGATTCGCGCGTCCCGAAGACGCTGAGGTCTACATCAACCTCGTGTCGGACGAGTATTTCACGACGCTTGGCATGCGCCTCCTTTCCGGTCGCGATCTGTCCGAGCGTGACGTTCCCACGTCGCCACTGGTGGCGGTCATCAACGAGACTGCAGTGCGGCGCTTCTTCAAGGGTCGCGAGGCACTCGGGAGCACCTTCACCCTGGAGCGCGGCAACGGATCATCGCCACCGTATCAAGTGGTTGGCATCGTATCCGACGCCAAGTATGGATCGCTGCGTGATCAGACGCCGGCAACGGCGTTCTTTGCGATGTCGCAGGACACGTCATTCGGTGGATCAGTGAGCTTTGTCGTGCGAGGCAACCCGGGATTCGCGTCGCTTCGCACGTCGGTGGGACAGGCGCTCTCCATTGTCGCGCCACGCGCGACCATTCGCTATCGCCCACTCTCGGAGCAGGTGGCCGATGCGATGCAACGCGAGCGTCTCCTCGCCGCCTTGTCCGCCTTCTTTGGGGCGTTGGCGCTGCTGCTGGCAGTGATTGGGCTTTATGGGACGATGGCGTACAGCGTGGCGCGCCGGCGGACAGAGATCGGGATCCGTCTCGCGTTAGGCGCAGCGCGCACACGGGTGCTGCGCGATGTCATGATCGAGGTGGCGTACGTGCTTTCGCTGGGTGTGGTGCTGGGCGTGGCGGGTGCGCTGGCGAGCACGCGCTTCGTCCAATCGTTCCTGTTTGGCGTGGCCCCTCGCGACCCGGCCACCTTCATCGTGTCGGCGCTGGTGTTGGTGCTGGCGGCGGTGCTGGCCGGGCTCATTCCCGCCCGTCGCGCCGCGCGTATGGATCCAATGACGGCGCTGCGAAGCGACTAACTCGCGATCGCATCGTCGCGGAATGCAGAAGGGGAGGGCGCTGACCGCGCTCTCCCCTTCGTGCCTAACGAGACTACGCGTGCTGGCGCTTACTGCAGCACTTTCTCCTGAAGCGTGTACTTCACGATCCAATCGTGTTCCCGCTTCATCTTGTCCAACTGATGGTAGTACTCGCTGAAGCCGTGTCCTTCGCGCGGATAGAACACGAGTTCGGCAGTCTTTCCGCGGTCCTTCAGGTTTCGCAGGTATTCCATCGGTTGTCCAATCGGGACGCGTTCATCGCTTCCACCATGCAACATGAGCAGCGGCGTCGTCACACGGTCGGCGTAGGTGATGGCCGAGCGAGAGCGATAGAACTCGATGGACTTGTTGGTGAGTGTGCCGTCGAGTTGTGGCATCCCGTCGTAGAAGGTGCCGATGTAGCCAGGGATGTCGGTGGTGCCGTACATGCTGAGCATGTCAGAGAGACCGGCTCCCATCATGGCGGCCTTGAAGCGCCCCGTTTGCGAGACGACCCATCCCGTCATGTATCCGCCGTACGACCAGCCGGTAATGGCGAGGCGCGACGAGTCGGCGACACCGCGCCTAACGAGTTCGTCGACGCCGCTCATGATGTCACGGTAGTCGCCGCCCCCCCAATCCTTGATGTTGCCGCGCATGAACTTCTCGCCGTAGCCGGTGCTCCCGCGCGGGTTGGGATAGAGAACGGCCCATCCCTGTCCCGCCCAGAACTGTCCGGCGCTCCCCCAGTTCGCCTTGAATCCATTGGCGTGCGCGCCGGTGGGACCGCCATGCACGTCGACGAGGAGCGGCACCCGCTGACCAGCGCGATACCCAACAGGCTTCAGCAGAATGCCCTCGACACTCCACCCGTCGTTGCTCTTCCAGGTGATGACTTCGGTCTCGCCTAACGCGAGATTGGCGATTCCGGGGTTGGCGTTGCTCACCTTCTTCGGCGACGAGAACGACCCGTCGCTGACATAGACGTCAGCCGGCGAATTGGGTGAATCGGCGGCAAAGGCGACTCGCGATCCATCGCGGCTGAATGACGGTTGCCGCACCATCATCTGCTGCGTGAGCGCCGTATAGCGACCACTGGCCACATCGTATGAGTAGACCGAACTCCAGACGCGATCCTGCGCGGTAAACAAGATTTGCTTTCCGTCGTTTGACCATCGGGGCTGTCCGACGGAGTTGTCGAACTGCGCCGAATTGGCGTCTTTCAACGACTTGGCGCCGACGTCGTAGAGGGCGAGCGTGGTGTTCTTGAGCGATCGCGGATACATCCCGTCCTTGTTCGCCTTGAACGTCTCGGTGATCACGCCAAACGCGAGCATCTTTCCGTCGGGTGACCATGCGCCGTTGGTCTGCGGCGTGGTTCCCTCAGGCAAGGAAATCTTCTCCGCACCCTTCGTTGCGATGTTGATCGTCCAGAGATCGCGGCGTTCGTCGCGAATGAGCGTGGTCGGCGACGAGAGTACGGTGAGCATGCGGCCGTCGGGCGACCACGCGGGTGCGCTGCGCACGGTGAAGTTTCCCGTTGTCAACTTCGTCGCGACTGCCTTGGGGCGAACATCAACGACCCACGCGTGACTCATGCGCATGTCGCCTTCGAACGGTTTGGGGTCATCGCGACGCTTGATCTTCGCTTCAGCCTCGCGAGAGAGGGAATCCGTCGTTAGGTAGGCGATTTGCGATCCGTCGGGCGACCACGTGAACCCGGCGACGCCATCGCGCGCAGTCGTCAGTGCCCATGCTTCGCCGCCGTCAGCGGGAAGAATCCATATCTGGGGGCGTGGACCGTCATCGCCGTTGGCCGCGCCGCGCGCGGAGACGAAGGCGATGAGCTTTCCATCGGGCGACCACTGCGGTGAGTTCTCACCCCGCTCGCCGTACGTCAGCTGGCGAGCATCGCCACCGCTGGCCGAGACGAGCCAAATGTGCGCGCGCTGCTCGTGACGGTCGCCCTTCGCCGTGTCCTTGGCTGCTGGGTGTTCCCATCCTCCGATGGTGAAGAGAACACGGGATCCGTCGGGAGAGAGCGAGACGCCGCCGACGTTGCGGAGCTCCATGACGTCGTCGAGCGTCATGCGGCGCCCCTGCGCCGCGAGCGGAGCTGCAAGGGCCAGGAAAGCGAGAGCGCCGCCGACACGAGAGAGTCGGGGGGAGATGAAGAAACGCATCGCGAGCCTCGAGGCGATGAGAGGTGTGTGAGAAGCGGGAGACACCCGAAGATGCACGCGGCGCGAGAGAGAGCAATGTCACCCGCGCGCTGGCTTTCCTATTCGACGTGCGGGACGGCGCCACGCTCGGCGTGTTCGCGGCCGTTGGTCTCGTGAGACCCACCGCGCGCGAGAACAACGCTAAAGACGGAACCTGCGCCGATACTGCTCTCGACCGTCAGCTCACCACCCATGCCGCGCGCGAGGTCGCGACTGATGGCGAGACCGAGACCGACGCCATCGTTAGGCCGCGAGGGCGCGCGATCGACCTGCACAAACGGATCAAAGATCGAGCGCAGTCGGTCGGCGGGAATGCCGACGCCGGTGTCACGCACGCGAATGCAGATGTTCGCGTCTTGCTCGTCGGACTCGATTCCTACCTGGCCTCCTTCGGGCGTGTACTTGATCGCGTTCGTGAGGAGGTTGAGGACGATCTGCTGCAATCGGTCGCGGTCGGCTCGAACGGTGAGGTCGGTCGCACACGGCCGATAGATGAAGCGAAGTCGCTTGGCGCGTAGTTGCGGCGCCACAAGTGGTTCAATCGCGCGAAGAGTCTCTTCGAGAGGAACGTTGTCCATCGCGTACTGCACACGCGACGCGTCGATACGCGCAAAATAGAGAACGTCGTTGATCAGTCGCAGGAGGTGCGCTTGGCTGCGAGCGATGCGAACGAGCGCCTCACGTTGCGCGTCTGTGACGGGGCCATGGATGCCGAGCTCTATGAGCTGCGCGTAACCGCCGATGGCGTTGAGCGGAGTGCGCAGCTCATGCGACATGACAGCGAGGAAGTCGCTCTTGGCGCGATTGGCGCGCTCCGCCTCCGCGCGCGCTTCGACCGCTTCGCGGCGCGTGTGCTCGGCTTCAACCATCGAGTCGAGCAACTGTCGATTGGTGTGCTCGAGTTCGTCCGCCGACCACTGGGCATCTTTGACGCGCTGTTCCAGCTCCCGCTTCGTGCGGTCGACTTCGAGCGCCATCGTGTTGAACGCGTTCGCCAGGCGACTGACTTCATCGTTGGCCGTCGTTTCCACGCGCCGAGAGTAGTCGCCAGCGGTGATCGCCTCGGCTGCGGTCGTAAGCGAGGCGAGAGGACTCGTTATGCGCCGACCCATGTAGTGCGACGCAACGGCGCCCATCACCACGAGGATCAGGCTGAGTAACGCAAGTCGCCCGACGATTCCCATGGCGTGATCGTGCAGGCCGCGGAGTGGTGACTCGAGAACGACGGCCCACGGCGTTGTTGCGACGGGCGACTCGCCGCTGAGGAAGCGCGCGCCATCCGCGCGTACGAGCACGATACCAGCGGCCGTGGATTCACGCGTGACGGGGGGGAGCACGATGGATCCACCGCGCCCGAGCCAGAGACGTGCGTCCCCGCTGCGGACGTGTAGGGTAACATCTTCGCCGGTGAGGTCGCGCAGCCAACTGTCGACACTTTCGGGTCCGCCAACGCGCACGCGTTGCGCCACGTAGCCAAGCGTACGCCCGGCGTCGCGCACCGCCACCACCGTCCAGTAGTACATCCAGTCGTCGTAACGGAAGAGATCACCGCTTCGGACGGTGTCCGTCAGTTGCAAGACTTGGAGTCCTTCGCGCCGTACGGGAAAATTCCCGCTCGGGTTCGTGAGCGGCGGTGAGACGGAATCGCTTCCGGCGCGAAGGATGCGGCGTCCGCCCGCCGTCCAGATCTCGAGCGGAAAGCGACGCGGGTCGGTGGAGACGAAATGGTCGAGGCGTTGGCGAGTGCGGGCGACTAACTGCGCGCTGGCTAACGACTCAGCGGTCGAGAGCAGTGCGTCACTGTTGGAGGCACCTGCTGGTCGCTGCATCGACACGCGAAGGAGAGCGTGCAGCGTAGAGTCACCAGCGAGCGTTTGCAGCTCGGCGTTGCGCGTGGCAACTCCGGCTTGGATGGTGCGCGCAATGAAGAACGCCGCGCGTCGCAGCCGGTCGCGCAGCTGTGCCCTCGAGGCAGATGTAAGAGTATTGTAGGTGAGAACGAGCGATGCAGCGAGGATGCAAGTCAGCACCGTCGCCATCACGAGCAGTAGCTGACGCTCGAGCGAAATGGCGTTCCCGACCTTGCGTGTCAATCGCGGTGGTCCGGAGTCCTGCGCAATCGGCATCAGTGTGGGCGCGATGACGGGCGAGCGGGAACGGTGCGCGCAGCATTGCACGACGTGCTCGGCAACATACCGCCCGTCGTCGTGATGACAAGCGTACTGACCCGCTAGCCTAACGACGAACAGCCTGCGCGAAGGCGACCCCGTCTATATCGCGAGAAGCGACTGCAGCGCGAGCGTCGGACTGTACGACGCTCGCCAGGTCGTCCTGATCATGGATTGAGCCAGAAATTCATCTTGACGAGAAAGATGTTGTCCGGCGGCGTATTGAATAGCGCGCGGCGGTCGCGCCCAAAGGAGAAATCGCCATACGGCGCAATGTCGCTGCGGCTCTGTTGCCAGGCGAAATAGATCGTCGAGCCTTCGCGCCACTCCCAACGCAGCACGGCGTTCCCGCGCAGCGAGCGCAAGTTGAAATCGGGTTCGGGAGTGTTGGCCGCCGGGATGAAGGCGAAGCTGCGCGGAGTTTGCAGCTGGCGGCCACGACCATAGTCGCCACTGGACAGCAGAGGCTGGACGTACGTCTCAAGCGAGAGGCGCGGCGTGAACGTCACGTTGAGCCGCGACTCGATGCCAATTTCGGTCTGATGGAGCGGGGCGAAGAGGTAGCGTCGGCCAAACGTGGCCGTATAGGTACTGTCGACGACGGTGGTGAGATACTGCGCCGGCGTGTACAGCCTCGTTAGGCTCGGACCCATCGACAGATTCCAACGGCTCGATGTCTTCACGCCGATGAGCGCGTGGCCGTTGAACACGTGGCCCCCATGCTCGTGCCTCTCGGCGCCAATGGCGAGATCCAGCGTGACGGGCTTGCGCACATCGGAGCTGAGCGAGAAGTCCGTCTCCAGCCATGACGGACGTTGCGCCATCGGCCCGCCACGCGTTAGGCGGTCGTCAAAAGCCCGCAGGAATTCGGAGACGTTGGCTCGGAGTGTCCAGTAACCTAACGTTTGCGCCGCGCTGTTCAGGGTGATGACGGAGAGTATCGGATCGCCGTCGAAGTTGTGTTCTGATCGTCCGACGAATGTCGCAGACCAACGTCGAAATGCCGGGCCGGGGCGATTCTCGACGTAGGTGAGTGTGGCCTGAGCATCACGCCGATCGGTGCGTCGCGCGAAGCCGAGATCGTTCACCTCGTATCCCGGGCTGGTGAGCGCCCCAGCGAGAGCGCCGCGCCAATGCGTTCCCGACTGGCGTGAAAGAGACGCGTTGATGGAATAGCCGCGAAGCGCAGTCGCGGTGGTGTCGTACGGGAGATACGATGCGTCGGGGCGCTGGAAGAAATGGTTCGACTGTCGCTGCGTGAGGGCGATCGCACGCGCTGATCCTCGCACGTCGCTCCCCTCGGCGTCGCCTTCGATGACCCACTTGCGATCGCCGAACTCGTGGCGGAAGTCAACACCGGCGGCGTAGCCAGCAGAGCGCAGTGTCGACACGAGCGTCGGTGTTTCGAGCGATCGATTCACAGCCGTGACCACACCGCCCAAGAACGTTGCGCCACCCCCCGACTCCCGCCGTGCTCGGGCGACGAGATAGTTGGCGCGCGGCTCGACAATCGTCCAGTCACTTTCGCCAGGTGCAATACGGAAGTGTGCGCGCTCCCGATCAGTCACCGCTTCCAGTGCGCGTCCGATACGGCGCGAATAGAAGATCTGTCCGCCACTCGTTCCGTTTGCGCCGAAGTTGAAGATCTCGCTCCCTTCAATAAAGAAAGGGCGCTTCTCGTCGAAGAAGACTTCATAGACGCCGAGATTCACGACGGCGGGATCGACTTCGACCTGACCGAAATCGGGATTGAACGTTGCGTTGATCGTAACGTTGGACGACGCGCGCACGACAGCATCCAGTCCGCCCGAGGTGAATAGATCGTGATCGGTGCGAAATGGATTTGCGCCGGGGTTCACGTATTCGGCGCGTTCAACCACGTACGGAAGAAGCTCGAGCCGCTTCCCCGCTTGCAGACTCGTTAGGCCTTCGAGGTGGCCGTAACGCGGGACGCCACCGCGTTCTGCACGCGGTATGTAGGTTGAAACAGATAGTTCCTGCAGCCGCCCGATCCGACGCTCGAACTGCACCCCCCACGTCTGGTCTTTCGCACCCGAGAAGCGGAGTTGGCTGAAAGGAATTCGGAATTCCGCACTCCATCCCGCGCTATCGGTTGAGGTGGCGACGTCCCACACCGGGTCCCATGTGTTGTCGTCTTGATCGATCGTGCGCACTTCGTCGCGACGCACGCCGAGCGGATTGACGTCGAAGCCGAATGCCGTCCGATGGTCGTGATAGCTGTCGAGCAGAACGGAGAACCAATCGGAGTCGCCGAGCGGCATGTCGCGGCGCCCCAATCGGGCAATGACGTGCCCCGTGTCGTGGAGCCGAACGCCGATGTAAAGCGCTTGATCATCGTACACGAGTCGAACTTCGGTCCGTTGAGACGACGGTGACGCTTCGCTGGGCTCTATCTGTGTGAAGACATCGGCGACCGGTGCGTTGCGCCATCCATTCTCATCGAGCTGGCCGTCGAGTCGAATGGAGCCCTGCGCGCGCACAGCGCGAACCGTGGGTGAGGGGGGCGCGGCGGGCGCGGGGGGAGCGGCCTGGGATAACACAGGGACCGGCGAAAAGACAAAGGCGCTCGCAATGAACGATGCCACGACTCGAAATGAATTCTGCTGCACGCGCAAGTTCGCATGTGTTAGGTGAAATGACCGTTGCATCACTCGACGTCACTACGAGCGGTCCACGAAAAGGGTTCCTCCCTCTCGTTTCTCTGTCAGCCGTAACATAGGATTGGTTCACGTCGACATCATCTCCGCACTCTTTCTGGAGCGAATCGCATGACCATTTCGCGTCGGGATTTTCTTGCTACCGGTGCGACGGCGGCAGCCGGTCTCGCCGTTGGGGCCAATAGCGCTGCTGCTGCCCTAGCGCTCGGGGAGCATCGCGCGGCGCAGCTGGCGCGCGGCGCCTCGCGCCCTGTCGTGGTGTCGTCGGCAAATGGAATCCGCGGAGTGAAGCGTGCCTACGACCAGATTGTGGGGGGAACGGACACGCTCGATGCGATCATCGCCGGCGTGAATATCCAGGAACTCGATCCCGACGATCAGTCGGTCGGACTCGGCGGGCTGCCTAACGCGGACGGTGTGGTACAGCTCGATGCCTCGTGCATGCACGGACCGACAAAGCGCGCGGGTGCCGTCGGGTGTCTCGAGGACATTGCGACGCCCTCTCTGGTGGCCAAGGCCATCATGGATTACACCGACCACATCATGCTCGTTGGGCAGGACGCCCGGAAGTTCGCCATTCAGATGGGATTCAAGACGCAGAATCTCCTAACTGAAAAAAGCCGCCAGGACTGGATGCGATGGAAAGCTCGCCTCAATCCGGATGATGCGTGGCTCGACCACGACGACGACATCAAGATCAAGTTCACGACCGGGACGATCAACATGAACGCCGTGAACGCGGCCGGCGACCTGTCGTCGGTCACGACGACGAGCGGGATGGCGTGGAAGGTCCCGGGACGTGTCGGCGATTCGCCGATTATTGGCGCGGGGCAGTACTGTGACAACACGGTGGGTGCCGCCGGCTCGACAGGACGTGGCGAGGCGAACATCAAGGTATGCGGAGCATTTCTCGCCGTCGAATTCATGCGCATGGGAAAATCGCCTGAAGAAGCGCTTCTCGAAGTCACGAAGCGCGTGGTAGCAATGACCGAAAAACGCCTGTTAGGCAGCAATGGGCGCCCGCTCTTCGACCTGAACTTCTATGCGGTCGCCAAGGACGGGCGTTATGCCGGCGTCGCCGCGTACGAAGGGACGAGCTTTGCCGTGTGCGACGAACGTGGCGCGCGACTGGAGAAGTGCGCCTATCTCTGGAAGGAGTCGGAACGCCCGCGCCGCTAAGACTGGCAGCGCGGCCTCGACTCGTTAGGCCGACGCGAGGCGCGTCGCCGGGGCGGTGGGTGCCGGGTTTCCCGCTGGTCGCCGCCCTTCGGCTGGCGGGTCGTTAGGCGACGCTTCTTCGGGGAGAATGATCGCCGACGCGGTGAGCTCACCCTTCTGAGCGGCGCGCAAGAGCGTACTCGAGGCGGCGGCAAGATCCTGCACGCGCGCCGCCTGTGCCGCGGCAGCGAGTTGCGCATCACGCGCGGTCGACGACATCGCCGCCGCTTCCCGCTGCAGCGCTTCGAGTCGCACGGTCATCGAATCGGCCAGCGGCGCCGCTTGGGTCATCGCGTCGTCTCGATCGCTGTTCGGAAGGAGCACGGCGTGCAGCTGGCGGTCGATCTCACGCACCAGTGTGTTGGCGCGGTCGTGTGCATCGCGCCCCTCCGCGAGGACGCCACCCCCTTCGCCCGCAATGCCATATACACGCGCGACGTGTTCGAGCACGTTCCCCACTAACGATTCCGTGCGATCAGCCGCCTCCGACGATGTGCGGGCGAGGCGGCGCACTTCGCCGGCAACGACGGCAAATCCGCTCCCTTGTTCACCAGCCCGTGCCGCCTCCATCGCGGCGTTGAGCGCCAACAGCTTGGATTGCCGCGCCATTTTCCTGACGAGTGCGACAAAGCCGCGAATCTCTTCGGCCGAATCACGCAGCGCATCGAGATCGCTCGATGCTCCCCCGAGCCGCGTGGCGAGGTTGTCCAGGGCTCGCGCGGCGCGCGCGCTTTCTTCGACGGCGGCGTGCGCTGAATCTTTCACTCGCGTCACCGTCGACAGCGTGACGCGATGCTCCCGCGCGATGGACGACGTCGCGCTCCGAAGCCGCACGCTGTCGTCTTGCAAGAGCTGCGTGCTCTCGTTGAGCGCGGCAGCGGCGTGCGTAGAAAGTGATGCCGATTCGGCTGCACGCTGCGACGCCGACTGCAGAACGTTTACTTGCGAGGCGAGATCGCTCGCGCGTGAGGCGGTCTCGCGGGCGTGTGTGCGAAGGTGCGTGAGCAGCGCGCGCGCATTCGCGATTGCGGCACTCGCAGCCCGCGTCAGCTGCACGTCGGTGATAGCCGACGCTGGGAGTTCGACCGTATAGTCGTTCCTCGACATCGC
>JBGAKW010000062.1:0-2081 GCA_044224185.1 Gemmatimonadaceae bacterium
GAGACGAGATGACGACCAAACATCTGACCTCCAAGAGCGAGTGGGCGCGGGAGCGCGCCGAGCGAAGCCCCATCGCGCAGCTTGCGTGACGCGCGCACACGCCAAAACAACGGAGCGTGCTCGTGCTCGATCGTCGCGGAGACGCAACACCGAGAGCGCGCGCGCGCAAGGTGCGCGAAGCGTAGTCTCGGCGCGTTCCCGCGCCCGCGAGGACGTCGGATGTTCCGGCGAGAACCGCATAGCGCAAACTGCGCGCAGACTACGTACCAAGCCACTCGCCAATAAGCCCAGACTCGATCAGCTACAGCTACTGCTCACTCCACGTTCGTCTACAAACAACACTCGGCCTAAAGCCAAATAGGACGCCCCTCCCCCATTCGCGCGCAGGCCGGAGGCCGAGCACGAATAAGGGGGAGGCAGCCGGCGACATCGAGCCGTGCACGCATCACGACGCGCGCACAGAGCCGGCTGGGAGGGGCCAAATCACCTCCGAAAAGTACGAGTACGACGCCACGGGCAACCTGAGGTTCGTCAAACAACCGAGTGGCACAGTCATCCGAGAGTATCGGTGGGACCAGCAGAACCGCCTGGTGAAGGAGCTGCACGGCACGCACGAGTCGGCGTACGAGTACGACGGCGCCTCGAGGCGGTGGCGGATCACGGAGAAGGAGAACGGCACGCAGACGAAGCAGGAGACGTTCGTCTGGTGCGGCGCGCGCATCTGCCAGAAGCGGAGCGGCGGCGCCGTCACGAGGAGCTACTTCGGCAACGGGTTCCAGGAGAGCGGCCCGACGAACTACTTCTACACGCGCGACCACCTCGGCAGCGCGCGTGAAGTTGTCGCGACGGATGGCACAACAGTGGCCTCGCGGCTCTCGTATGACCCGTGGGGGAAGATCACCGAGACCGGCTCCGGCGCGAAGAGCGACTTCACGTACACGGAACACTACGTCGACCGTGCGACGGGGCTGAACCTCGCGCATTACCGGCCCTATGACGCCGGACTAGGGAGGTGGACTTCACGGGACCCGATGGGGATCGCCGGGGGCTTGAACCTCTATGGGTATGTGAACAACTCACCCGTGCAATACATCGACCCGAGCGGGCGGTCCCCGTTGCTCGCGGGCGTGCTGCTATACGCGATCTATCTGGCAATCGCGTCGCCAACGCATGACCAGTCGGTCGTCGCGGGTCTACCGATCATGGTAGCTCCGGCTGTTGGCTGGGAAGCTGGTGGAATCTGTGCAACCGGTGGTGCTGCTGGAGGAGGCCTCGCCGACGTCGGAACCGTCTCAACACTTACGGGCGGAACGAACCCGCAGCTGTTGCGACAGGCGCTCGAAATGCTCAAGAACACGCGTCCGGAGGACCACGCTGACTATTTCGAGCAGGTGCTGGTACCGGAGATCGATAGGCTCGGCGGCGGGTTCGCGGCAACACGCTCGATGGGAGCAGACGGCTCCGCTATCTTTGTCGGAGAGGCTGGCGAGGTATTGGCGATTGCTCCGTCTGGGGAGATGTTTAGGGGAACCTATATGACGGCGATGAATTTTCGCTACTAATATCCCAAATTACGCGAACATGAGACCAATACATTGACGATCACGGATGCTCGGTCGTTCGCCGGTTCGGAGTAAAGCGGAGGTATATCAATGAGCGATCAGGAAGAGCAGGAGTTCTACGAGGACTTTGGCGCGCCCGCTTTCACGGACGCGCAACTTGATGCACTTCTCCTGCGAGCCCGCGAGACCGGCGACGTAACGCTGCGCCGTCTAGTTAAGCAGCTTCGAACTCTTCGTCTCGCTGCCAACGTAGCGCTGGAGAGTGTGGAGGTGGCAACAAATCTCGATGTTCTCAAGGTAGATGTTCATCTGAAACGGCTCCGCTCTCTCGTCCTTCGTCCAAATGATGCATCCAATAGTCGTTGATGGGATGGTGGCTTTGACACTGCCGGCGCTCGAGAAAGAGGCGTCATGCGGAAGAGCAGATTCACGGAAGAGCAGATGGTTCGCATCGTTCGCGAGAGCGACAAGGTTTCTGTCGCCGACCTGGCGAAGAAGCACGGCGTGAGCGCCGAAACT
>JBGAKW010000002.1:0-414020 GCA_044224185.1 Gemmatimonadaceae bacterium
ACCAGGACTCTTCTGATCCAGAGTCACATCGCGAGCGCAAGGACGCCGCTCGCTGTGCGGCGCTCTCCCAGCGTCGTGCGGGTATCGCTGAAATCGAGACCGCACAGCATTGGCGCAAAATCCGCGCGTTGTCCCACGATAACTCCCACGAGCGAATGCGTTAGGCCGACGCCGGCGAGGCGGTCATGACCGGCGCTCCGGCGATGACTCCCCCCATCGGCGCGTTCCACTGGGGCTATAGCGCCGAACGTTTCTACGTCCAACTGCGCGGATACGAAACCCGAGCCGCGCTCGCGATCGACCCCAACGCCGCGCTCGTCCTGCTCGGCGAGTTCGATCGCCATACGCCGGCGAAGCTTGAGGCCCTGCTCTGCCAGATGTTTCCTCACCAGGGCGAGGTCGTGTTGAACGCCCGCATCGTGCAGGCGCTCACACGTGGCTCGGAGCCGGCGGATCGCCGAGTGCTCTATCTCGCCCTCCGCGATCACTTCCGCGCGCGTGCGCGGATGCTCTCCACCCCATCACTCTCGGAGTAACAGCCATGGCCAGCACAACGTGCCTTCCAGAAGATCACGTGCCGATCGGCGCGATGAAACCCGCGGCCGATGCCGCGGGCCGCAGTGGGCGATACGTCTCCATGCGCATGATGCAGAAGCTGCTCGCCGTGGTCTATCTCGACCAGGGCAACGCCGCGACTGTCGCGCTGACCGTGACGCAGGCTCAGGACGTGGGCGGCACGAACGCCAAACCGCTCACCACGCCGCTTCGCGTGTGGGCGCTGCAGGATGTGGCGGCGGGTGGACCCGTTGCACGTCAGGCCGACGCGAGCTCGTTCACGACGGATGCGGCGGTGAAGGAGAAGATCATCCTCCTCGAGATTCCGGTCGAAGCGCTCGACATGAACAACGGATTCAAAGCCGTGCGGGTCAACACCGGCGCGTCGCACGCGGCCAACATCACGAGTGTGCTGTATTTGTGCAGCGCGAAGTTTCCGATGGCGTCGCAGTCGTTCTTCGTCAACTAACGACGGACAGCGACCATGGGTTACCGACTGCGTCTCCTTCGCCGCGTCTTTCGCACCAACCTGGCGCGCAGTCGTGCGCAGCTGCGTAAGCAGCCGACCGCGACGCTCGAGCTCGACCTCGGGCGGTTCGGCGCCGTGCGCGCGACCGTGCTGCTCACGGAGCTGCAGCTCTATCTGAGAGAGCTCACCGCCTGCCCCACGGCGCACGATGCGCGCATGACGACGTGGCGCGCGCTCGCGAACTGGTTCCCGTTCATGATCAGCCATTCATGGCTCGGCACGCCGGCGCAACGCTTCCTCCGACTCGACGCGGCGACGCGCGATCACGTCGTATCGCTCCTCCGCGCAGCGGCCACGGAGGCGCTCGCCACGGTTCCCCTCCCCTCCATCTGGCTTGATCCAGGAGAGACGCATGAGTGACCGCGAAGTGAAGGTGCGTTTGAGTGTGGATGCGAGCGATTACCAGCGCTCCCTCTCGAAGGCTGACGAGGCCACACAGTCCTTTGCGAGCAGCGCGATCTCGCTCTTCAAGGGCATCCTCGCGACTGCTGCGGGCGCCGCGTTAGGCAGCTTCTTTCGGAGCGCGGCCGAGGAGGCGGCGAAGTCGGAGGAAGCCCTCGCGGCCCTCGAGAACGTGGTGCGTAACTCCGGCACGAGCTTCCGGAAGTTTCAGCCGGAGGTCGACAGCGTCGTCGATCGCATGACGCGGCTCACGAAGTACACCGATGAGGACCTCTACGGGGCCCTCACGCGCATGATCGGCGTCACCGGCCAGAGCGGCGCCTCACTCAACAACCTGGGCGCCGTCGCCGACCTCGCCACGTTCAAGCACGTCGACCTCGAGGTGGCGGCGACCGCGGTGGGCAAGGCGATGAACGGCAACACCGCGCAGCTGAACAAGCTCGGTATTTCCGGCGATAGCGCCAACGTCGTGTTGTCGAATCTCCGCGCGAACCTGGGTGGCGCCGCGGAAAAAGAAGGCGCGACATTCGGGGGGACGCTGGCGCGCATCACCAACAACTGGGGCGAGTTTCAGGAAGCCGTCGGCAAGGCGATCCTCGCGAACAGCGACGCCCGCGAGGTCATGAACGGAGTCGTCGGCGTGCTCATCGACCTCGGGAAATGGGTGAAGGACAATGAGCTGGAGATCGGCGCCTGGGCACAAAGCTTTCTCGAGTTAGGGCGTCAGGTCTGGGACATCGGCGCGACCATCGTCGAGGTGTTCGGGCCCGTGGTGGCGCCGATCTTCAAGGCGTTCATGGGCGGCGTGCAGACGGTGACGTTTGGCTTCGCGCTGCTCACGCGCGTCGTGCAGGACTTCGCCGGCAAGTCGGCCTATAACCTCGGCTGGTTCCTGGAGAAGGGCGCGAAGTTGCTCAACTTCTTCGGCGTGCAAGTCAGCACGGAAACGGCGCGGGCGTTGAAAGTGTGGGGCGACACGATGGTGTTCGAAGCAGACCGCGGCATCGTGCAGGCGCGCGAGACGTTCAAGAATGGCTGGGAGGACATCTGGGGCATCCAGAAGGACCGTGCGAAGCGCATGGGGAAAACGGAGGAAGAGAACCAGAACACCCAGACGGGCCACGTCGACCGCGGCGGCAAAGACCGGAAGAAATTGCTGGAAGCGGAGATGATCGAACGCGAGATCATCGTCAAGCGCGCCAACAAGGTGCTCGACGAGGCGAACAAGACGATCAACTACGGCATGGCCGAGACCGAGGGCCGGTGGAACGCAATCGATAAGGCGGCGGGAAAGGCGAAGGACACGATCACCCTGACGGTGAAAGAGCAGAAGAATCTCACCGATCAGACCCACAGCACGTCACAGGCGGTCCAGACTGCGGCGGATCTCGAAGAGCAACGCAAGCAGAGAATTCGCAACACCGTGAGCGAAGCGACGTCGCTCGCGGGCGCGATGGTCAATGCGGGGCAAGCGGCTGGCGTCATCAGCGACAACATGGCGAAGGCGCTCAACAGCGTCATTGGCATGGCCAACAGCATCGGCCAGTTCGCGACAGGCGACACGATCGGCGGCATCATCTCCCTCATCTCAGGACTCGCCAACCTGCTCACGGGATGGGGCACGAGCGCGCAGGAGCGGGCGCGCCAGGAGGCGGTCGCGAAGAACACGGACGCGCTGGTGCAACTCACCGCGGATCTCGGCGACTACAACGGAAGTGCCTCCGGGAGCACGTTCTCCGGCGTCCTGGACACGCTGCAGGCGGAATCCGACTATCGCGGGGGCGGTCGCTATCTCGACAGCGATCGGATCAAGGCGTCACTCGCGAAGGCCGGCATCAGCTACGCGCAGGCGAAGAAGATCGCGGACACCTACGGCATCGACGTCGAGAAGGATCAGGAGGGCTGGGCGAAGCTCCTGGACGTCATGAAGTCGAGAAAGTACGGCAGCGCGTCCGGCAACTTCGGCGACGAACTGGCGTCACTGCAGGATTCGTTCGATGTGCTGGGGACGAAGGACGCGGACGACCGCCTGGGGCAGTTCCGTGCGTTCCTGAAGGAGCGTATCCCGATCCTGGGCGACGCGCTCGCCGGCGATCTCACATCGAAGGAAGGGCTGGACGCCGCGGCGACAAAGCTCAAGGACATCTATCGCCAGTCGATCGGCGGCAAGCTGACACCCGCGGACTACAAGAAGGCAACGCCTGCGCAGTTCCGCCAGATCATCGCGACGCTCTTGCCGCTGCTGGGCGACGCCGACGGTGTGCCGATTGTGGGCCTTCCGAACGTGGCCGTTCCCGCAACACCGACTACCCCTGGGGGCGCCTCGATTCCGACGCCTGGGACCGGCGGCACGGCGTCGTACGGCCTGGCATTCCCGATACCCTCGTTAGGCATGCCGAGTCTCAGCATACCGACGCTCTCCACCGCGGCGTTGGTGCCCAACCTCGTCATCCCGAAATCGTGGGGCGCCGGGCGGTCGTGGGATGAGCCGTCGAACGGATCGACAGAAATTGGGAGCGTGGTACAGGGCGATCTCGTCGTACAGGTCACGCTCCCGAACGTGTCCAACACGCGTGAGGCGGCCGAGCAGATCGCGGAGCAGGTGTCGACGATCCTCGGACGGAAGCTCGCATTGCAGACGATGGCACTCGGTCAACGATCGCCCACCTTGTTCTGAGCGTCACATCCGTTGGTGCGCCGCACTGCGCGGCGCGAGCGCACGCACGGAACTCACGGGAGCCGAGCGCGCATCAAAAGACGTCGTGCATGAAACGCCGCAACGCGTTCTGGTATCGATTGCCGATGCCCACCGCGAGTCGTCGATTGAGATCTCTGGACACGTCATCCCCCCAATCGTAGCTGACAAGCTTCATCGCGACGCGGACGCGAAGGTGAAGTGGATTGTTCGGCGCGGTCGAAATCGAGGTGCCACAGAGAAAGGCGCCGATGAGGAGCACATCCTTCGACGCCTTTTCCAGCTCCGTGTACACGTCGTCTGCGAGCGAATCGAACGAAGCACCTAACGTATCTGCCGAATTTCCGTCGAGATCCACCAGCCAGGGATCGATCGAAATCGAGGCAAACCCTCGTAGCTTTTCTCTTTTGAGCTGGCGCCTTGCCTTCCGTAGGCGATCGTGGACCGCCCCGATACTGAGCCTCGTCACCCGTTTCGCGGCAATGCCGATTCTTTCGCCCATGAGGGTCGAATGAAAATCGGGCTCTGCAGGCGTTGCTTCGAGGCCACTCCAGACGAGCGTCGCGCCCGTCAGCAATTCGAACTGGATGTCGCGCGCATAGGTTGACTTCGAGGCTCTGGGATCATCGTCGCCACGAAGGAGCTGCTGCAGGCTCGCCGTTGCGAAGGGTTCAACGCGTCGCCGGTAGTCTGGGTGAGTGGCTGTCCACGTGATGAGCGCCGCGTCGAAGAGCGATCGCAATGCATGCGTGGGATACGCGACCGTGAGGAGCTCTCCTCCGGTGCGCCTTTTGTAGGTGTCCTCGCGTCGTCGAACAATGTTGCACGCGTTCCGGATTCGATTCGCACCGGTGACGTCGAGGCCTCGCGACGCGAGAAACGGGAGGACGGAAGTCTCCGCGAAGCGCACCAGGCGCAGCACGTCCCCGTTTGTTCCAGTGAACCTCTGCCACGGGACCGCATGCTCCGAGTGCGGACCGTCGCCTTCGGGCGCGTTCACCGTTTCGCGCGCTTCGGCCTCGGTGTCTGGCGCTCGAACGTGACGAGCATGTCGGCATCGACGCCTAACGCTTCCGCGATGCGGTTAACCGTTCCGAATGTGACGGAGACGGTGATGCCGCGCTCGAGCCGGTTTACGGTAGCGCGAGAGACTCCCGCAGCTCGCGCGAGCTCGGCCTGCGACATTTCGCCGCGCAGCTTCTCGATCGCCTCAGGACGTAGCTGAATCATCTTAACGCCCACAGTAACACCTTTGCGACACAGCCGCCAGAGCGTCAGTCGCATTTATGTTACTGATCGTCTTGCGAGTGCGTATCATAAATGTTACTCTCCGGGCACAAGAGAAACGGCGTCTGCTCTCCCTCCTCGAAGAAGTCGAGCAGACGCCGCCCACATCGCCTCGCGGCTATGCGAATACAGCATAAAGCCATGTGCCGCGGGGCGCCACCGGAGGTGCGCCCATGTCTGGTAGTACTCCCACGCTGGCCCCGTTGCCGGCTCCTCGCCCTGGCTGGACGGCCATCGTCGGACGCATCACGCGTCACGAAACGCAGGTCGTTGTGCTCTATCCAGCGACGCCGGCGCCGGATGCGCCGAAGGGGGCGGCGTGAGTACGTACACTCCCGCGGCCGCCGATGCGTTTCGCGAAGGCGCTGCCCTTGTCGTGCAGTATTACGAAACGCTCCCGTATCACGACCTACGTGCGAACGAGTACGCGAGTCTCGCTCGCACGCTGAAGACCACGCCGCGCGCGCTCGAGCGCTACGTCTCCGGACGCTTCGACGTCACTCGGAATCCGCGCGTGATCGAAAAGCTCTCGCACCTTCTCCTCGACATCTCCTTGCTCGAAACGGTCGATCGCGATCTCGCGATGGAGATGCGATGCACGGCGCGCACGCTCGCCGGCGACGGATTTTCGAGACTCGCCTACCAAGTGTGGCGCGAAAGATTGGCGTATAACGCGCACGCTCACGTCTCCTGGAGCAGCAAGCTCGAAGAAGGCACGCACCTCGCGGCGTTTCGCAGCGAGCAGGGCGATCCGGTTCTGCTCACAATCGATGGTGAGCACCGCTTGGTGGCGATGACGATCGTGAAGGCATACCTCATCGCCGGCGAGCATAATCTCGGGGCGTCGTTAGGCGACTTGTACCGCGGCGCCGCGGCGCCGGCAGGTCGCGTCTGCTTCGCGCCCTGGCGAGGAGCCGCAGGGCCACTTGCGATGCCGATGCTGGCGATCGATCGCGATGGACGTCTCGTCGCGCGACTCGAGATCCCGAACATTGATGACGTCGACGCCTTGGTCGCCGGCGTGCAACTCCTCCGCACGACACTCGCACTGCACGGTACGTGCGACCCCACGGAAGACGAGAATGACGATGATGTCTAAGCAGCGGCGACTAAAGTTGCCGATAACCCTAACTGTCTGCTACATCCCACGGTTTCACGCGCTTGAGGTACTGGTGCGATCGATCTCCGAGTTCCTGTGCGCGCGAGCGATCGATGCGCCCTGGCACAAGGCGCAGCTGCGCGCTGAGCGCGTGTTTCAGGTACTCACGCAACTGTTCGTCCGACAGCTCCTGCCAGGAATACTCGAGCGGTGCCCACCGGCACGTCAGAAGCGGATCGATGACGCGCCGCCACGCCAGGAGTGCACGCGACGAGGGTTGCGGGCGCGGCTGGGCAAGATCGGGATCGAACTCGGAGAGGAAATACGATTCGGCCAGGCGAGCGGCCTCAATCGGCTGGCCGAACGCCATGAGGCCAAAGGGCTCTACGCGGTGCCAGCGCTCGCAAAACGTCTGGACTTCGGCATACAGCGCACGCGTGCGCCGGATGCGCTGAAAGAGGCGATACATGTCGTACGCCAGAATGCTGGGCCATTTGGGGCGTCCGTCAGCTGCAATCATCTTCTGTTCGCTCTGAACGGCTTCGACCCACACGTCCGCGCCACCGTGCGGATACGCCATCAACCTGTCGCCGCTCCACATCCAGAAGTCGCCCCATTCACGTTCGATGTCACGTCGCTGCAGCTCATACGCGAGCCACCGAGCTGTCGCCTCCTCCAGGCCGCGCGCCGCGGGAGAGCTCATGCACGCCCGCAGTTCTTCCCGGAGTTCCTTCCAATCGACTCCGCGGCCAATCAGGCGGACGATCGCCTGATACGACTTCTCGGTCATCGCGTTCAGCCTCTGTTGGCGAAGCTTCGTGAGAATCGATGCCGGCATGGCTGCGCGCTCCGCTGCCGCCGCTTGGTTCCCCTCGCACCGCAGCTCGATGACGCGATCCAAGAGCAACGCGAGACGTTCCGGCGAGTGAATTGGGTACAGCGAGCGGCGTGGCTTTCGCCTGGCGGGAGGCATGTTGGCGGTCTGCGAAGGGTGAAGAACGAGCAACGCGCGCGACTCACCATTTCTCGGAGTACGTCAAAATTCCTGTTCAGGGAAACGCCGAAACCGTTGCGCGTTACGACCAAGCTCAATACTTAACGGAAACACTCGCCGTCACAATTGCCGTCACCTCGCATGTGCATAGGAGGCTCGATGTCTGACCGTTCTGAGGTCGATCTCTGGACGAATTCGTCCAACGCCGCTCGCCTCCACGGGATTCCGCGGACCACCATCGAAGTCGCAGCACTTCGCGGCGTCATCCGCGTCCGAGTTGTAAACGGAAAGCGCGTCTTTCTGCTCCCCGACGTGGAGCGATTCGCCGCCGATCGCGTGGCGAAACGCGCGGGCCGCGTTCTGCAGCCCGTCGCCACCAACACCTAACGAGAACCTCCATGTCCACTGCGTCGGACGCCGTTGAGCGCACACCCGAAGACCTCGTCGAATCTTTCAAGGCAGTTCTGTCGCTGGCAGAGCCGGTGCAACGCCGGCACGCCGAGCAGTCTGCGGAATCGGTCGCCATTCTGGAGGCGCTCGCGGATCTCGACCGCCAGGCGCACGCGCTCCGCGCGCAGCTCGCCAAACATGGTCGTGAATCGCTGGTCGATCACTTGGGGTGGCCCGGGCGCACGGATCAGGGGGCGATGATCATTCGCCTAACGACAATCGTTCCTCTTCGCCAGGGAGACCCGCAATGGCCCGCCGGCGCCGTGATTCGGTGACCGCTTCGCCCGCTGCAGCTCTGCCACTGTCGATCGACGGGCACGCCGGTACTGCTGGGCAGACGAATGCTTCGCCACCGTTGACTGCGTTACAGCTTGCCGAACGGGATCTTGCGCACGCAGAGAGTGCGTGGATGGTCGCCCGTCACGGCGGCCGTGCGTTGATGCGGGCGCGCTATGGTGAAGCAATGGCCAGCGCGACGCTCGAGCAGCTGCGAGCGCGCGTGGTCGAGATGCAGGGCCGCGTGCTCGCTCTCCGCGCTGAGCTGCGAGGCGCCGCCTAACGTGAGCCGCATTCGGACGATCAAACCGGAGATGTTCAGCGACGAGAAGCTGACGCGGATGACGGTGCATACGCGCCTCCTCTTCATCGCGCTGATCACGATGGCCGATGACTGCGGTCGATTGCTTGATTCGGTGACGCAGATCTTCGCCTTCATGCATCCATTGGAAGACGCGCCCGAGGAATTCGCGCGACTTTCGCGAGAGATTCGCGAAGG
The DNA here is from genome assembly GCA_044224185.1 of Gemmatimonadaceae bacterium. GTDB lineage: Bacteria > Gemmatimonadota > Gemmatimonadetes > Gemmatimonadales > Gemmatimonadaceae > SCN-70-22. The sequence continues at coordinate 8,787 of JBGAKW010000002.1, forward strand.
TCTCGCGACACTCTCGACCAATGGGCAAATCGCGCGCGGGAAGACCGCGAGCGGTCAGAGCGTCATCCAGATCGTGCACTGGACGAAGCATCAATACATCGATCGACCAAACGTCAAACGAGCGTTGCCGGAAATCGTTGCAACAGAAGACGTTGCAAAAGCTCGCGAAATCTACGCGAATAATTCGCGAAACATTCGCGAGGATTTCGCGACAGATTCGATGCAGGAAGGGGATAGGGAAGAGGATAGGGATAGGGAAGAGGAAAGCAGCAGCAGCAGCGCGCGTGCTCGCGAGGACGATTCAAACCCCGACGAGCGGGATTTGCTCGAGCAATTCTCGCCGGAGGATCGCACGGTCGTGTTGCGCTTTCTCGACGAGGTTCGCGATCGCCGTTCACCGTGGATCGCGTCATTGCGCGCGATGTTGTCCGGTCGCGGCTCCCCCGGCGACAAGTCGGTATCGCCTGCCGCGATCGCGAGGGGACTCGGCGATTTTCTGGCCAGTGCGGAGCGAGCCCCCGATCGACGCATCTCGGCGTCGCACGTGCGCTCCTTCATCGCGAAAGCACATCGCGAACTCGCTGACGAAGCGCTTGCTGGGGAGAGTGTGGGACGTCTGACGCCGGCGCTCATCGATCACGCGAGGGAGCTCCAGAGGCTCATCGTGAGCTTCGGGCTCTCGCACGTCGCGGGCCGTCAGCTGCAAGAGCGCATGACGCAGCACGGCATCGAGCAACACTTCGGAGACATTCAGCGTATCGGGCCGCTCCACCATTACGCAAACGATCGTACGGCGGATGAAACCGTGCGGAAGATCGCCGCCAGGTTGCAGGCTCGACCGCCGGAGAAACCCGAACTGCATCTTGTGGCGGGAGGTGCTTCGTGAGCGCGCCGCGTCGCATGCCTCACGACCTCGAGGCGGAAGCTCACTTGCTCTGCGCGATGTTGCTCGACGCGCGCGCAGCGGAGGAGCTGCTTGCGGAACTCACGGTCGAAGATTTCTACGGCTCGCCGCATCGGCGTGTGTTTGACGCGATGCGTGATCTCGCAGCCAACGGTCACGCGATCGACGTGATGGGCCTCAAGGCGCTCCTCGTCGATCGCAACGAGCTCGAGGCCGTAGGCGGTGACTCTTGGCTCGTCGAGCTGCTCGACGTCTCGCCGACGGCGGCCAACCGCGCTACGCCGATGCGGATCGTGCGCGAGTGTCGCCGGAAGCGCGATCTGCTCCGCACGCTCCAGCAAGGTGTCGAAGCGCTGCACGATGGCGCCACCGCGGCGGAAGACGTACACGGCACGGTGCAGGCAGACCTTATCTCGTTAGGCAACAGTGCGAATCCCCGCGGCTTTCGACGACTCGACATCGAGAAGCTCTTCGACAACATCGAGGCACGAAGCCGCGGGAAGCTGCCAGGGATTCGCTCCGGCTTTCCGGCCCTCGATGCGAAGACGGGCGGATTCCTCCCCGGAGAGCTCGTCGTGCTCTGTGGAGCGCCGAAAAGCTGTAAGACGACTCTCGCCGGACAGATCGCCTTGCAGATGGCGCTGCACGCCGGCGTCGGTGTCGGGTATGTCAGCGCGGAGATGTCGAACGTCGCGATCACGGAGCGCCTGGTGAGTGCGCTCGGTGGCGTCCCGATGCGGGCGATGCGTGAGGGTAAACTGACCGACGACCAGTACGGCCGCCTTGCGCGCGCCGCCGGCGAAGTACGCGCGGCGCCGCTTTGGATCGATGACGCGGCCGTGCCGAAGCTGGAAGACGTGGTCGCGAAGGTGTTGGCGCTCAAGGGCAAGCACCCCTCGTTAGCCCTCGTTGTCGTCGACTTCTTGCAGCTGATTCAGTATCGCCTGAAGGGACGCCGCGGCGACGAGGAAATCACTGCGATCGCGTACGGACTGAAAGACCTGGCGATGCGCGCCGAGGTGGTGCTGCTCGCGCCAACGCAGCTCAATGCAAAGGCCATCGCCGATCGCGAAGATCGGCGTCCAACACTGCGCGACATCTCCGGAAGCTCTGGACCGCTGATGGCCGGCGATTTCGTGCTGCTCATGCATCGTCCGTCGCAGGATCCGGGGGCGTCTCCGGATGTCGCTGATCATCTCCGCCTTTACGTCGAAGCCTCGCGTCGCACAGAAGCGTTCGAACTCGCGCTGCAATGGCAGAGCGTGGTCATGCGCGGCATTCCCACCGGTGCCTGGTTGCGGCCGGACGAGTATCTCACGCCCTTCGCTGCCTAACGTGACCGCTACGCTGCCGACGCGCGCCTCCTCTACGTTTCTTGAGCTCCCTATCGGCCATCCTGCGCTCACCGCGACGCCAGAGCAGCTCGCACGCGCCCTCGAGCTCCTGGCACTCGTCGGCGATCACACGACCGTCGACGAGGTGCGGGCGTCGCTCGAACTCCGGGAGGCGGTCCGACTGCGCGCGCTCTCGGAGAAGCAGATGGAGGTCTCGATTCACGAGGCCTCGCATGCGGTCATGGCCCTCTCGTTAGGCGTGCGCGTCCTCTCGGCGACGATTCAAGAGTCGACCGCCGCGAAGGTGGCGGGACGATGCGTCCTCGGCTGGGGCGACGACGCCGATCGGCACTTGTTCATCTGGACGCCGCTGGATCGCCTGCAAGTCGAACGCGAACTTCTTTTGCAGCTGGCGGCGCCCATTGGCCAGGAGCTCGCCGGCGTGCCAATGGATCCGGAACACGCGAGGGAGCACGACGACCAGGCGACTGGTCCGCTGTTCTACATGCGTCCGCCGCTGAGCGACGCCGAGACGCGCGCGTTCCTCACGTGGATTCGTGCGCGGGCACGCGATCAGATGCGCCGCCTCTATCCCGCGATGGTCGAGCTCGCGCTCGCCCTTCGCCAACGCCTAACGATGAACGAGACCGAGATTCGCGCGTGCGTCGAACTCTACATGCCGGAGCCTCTGCGTCCGCTCCCCTCATCTCTTCCTTCCCTTGGTGCCACCGATGCTGCCCACGATTGACCAGGTCAAAGAGTTTCTCTCCGGATCCCCCACCGGCAAGAAGATCGTCGACGAAATCACGTCGTCTGCCCGGAATCTCAACCTGCAGCGACGCAAGCAGTGCGAGGCCGAAAAGCGCGAACTGCTCGCACGCCAGGACAAAGAGCTCCCGCGCGCGAGTAAAGCATTCGAAACGGCGCGCGAGAAGGTTGAGCGCATCCGCGCGGAGCTCAAGCACGCGGAGGAGGAGGCGCTGGTGGCGCATCAGGCGCTCTCCATTCTCGGCGACACGACGCGGCGCAAGGTCGACAAGCTCAACGACGAAATTCGTTCGACGGCGCCGGCAGAGTTCGAGGCCTTTCTCACCGACGTGATCACGGACATCGAAGCGTTCCGGAAGAATGGCGCGCTCTTCGGCGTCTCGGCGACGGCGCTGACCACGGAGGGCGTCCAGGTCACTCTCGCCCTCTTCCGCGGCGTCGTGAACTACGTGCGGGATTGCCAGGAGGACGGCGACATCAACGATCCGTTGCCGGTGATCACGGCGCTGCGCGACACGTACGCGGCACGGGTCACGGAAGTCGCGCGCGTGCATGATCCTCGCGTCATCAACGCGATGACGCGGACGCAGTATGAGGCGTATCGACGGGAGTTCGCGCGCGTGCACACGATTGCCATCACGTCGTCCACGCTGAACGGAGTGGACGCGTGAACGTGGTGACGCCGGACCTGGCGACGACACGCGCCGCGCTGGGCGCACAGATCGTCGAGGCGCAGCGCGCATGCGCCGAAGCGTTGTCGGATACCCAGCGTGCACTCGAGGAGCGCAGCCTCGCCACGCAGATCGCGCGACGCGCGCTGGCAGACGCTCTGCGCGAAGAGGCGGCGATGCGCGAGACCATCGGCATCCGCGAACAGCAGCGCGATCGACGCGTGCATGAAGCCGAGTGGGAGCTGCGCGAGACGGCCGATCCCGCCCTGCGCGTCTTTGCCCGCGAGCTGCTCGAGGGGCGGGACGCCATGCGCCGCGGCGGCAGCTATCTCCGGGTCGAAGCGCTGAACATTCCTTCATGGGCGCGCGGCGAGATCGTCCCGCCGTTCCTGGCAGCGCAGCGCGCCGTCGAAGCCGCGGTGATGGATCCGGCGATCATCGATGCTTCCACGTTCATTCACGCGACGCGCGAGACCCTGCGCTCCGCGCTCCTGGCGTTGTACGATCGGATGCTGCCTAACGATGCCGAGAAAGCGGAAGTCTCGTGATGCACGTGCACAGAACGCCACACCGCAAACGAGGCGACGCCGCCCCGGGGCCTCGAGAGGCACCTGCTCGCGCGTTGACCATCGCGCCGACGACTGCCTTGTATATGCACATGCCTAACGATCGCCTAACGAGTACCACCCCATCCCCCCTCCCCCCCATAGGTTCTTCCGCGGCCACCCCCCGTGCGGATCTCCGCCGACCCCACTGTGTGTCTAGAGAGTGGGCCGCAAAGGGTGATTTCCTGTTCCGCTATTCAGACTAACTATTGGCAGCGACCATGAAAGAGAAATCTCTCGAAATTTCGCAGGCAGATCTCTGCATCAGACTCGGGCTCTCCGAGCGTCAGGTACGAAACCTGACACATCGTGGCCTGCCTCGGTCGCCGGCAACAAAGGGGCGTGCTCGCTTCGGTGCTTATCCTTGGCCCGCGGCTTCCGAATGGTACCGGGCGTTTAAGAAGGACGAAGCACGTCGACGCGCGGACGCCAACGCGGCGCGGCGCGCCAGAGCGATCGAGGCGAAGCAGCGAGCGCGCGCACGCCAAAAGACAGGAGCGTGATCTATGGACCAAGTCGTTGAGAACGGAGAGGGCGCCCTCGTCGTGCCGAGTCAAATGGTGCTGATCTGGGAGTATCCGCCCTCACGCCTGCACGTCGGCCAGGCGGCGCGCATCGTGTGGCAGAGCGGCCGACAAGTGATCAGCCCCCCGGTCCCGCCGGCGCCGAGAGGCTACTGGACATCGGCGTTTACTATCACGCTCGATCTCACGCAGCTCGACAAGGACGCATCGCTTTCGATCTTCGGCGCCGCCCGCCTGACGAGCGGTGGCGAGCCGCTCGTGGTGTGGCGCTGGACGTTTGACGGAGGCACTGCGGGCCCCGCGTGGCAGTCGCCCAAGTTACGGTCTGCGTTTGGGTGCGGCTTCTACGCCAGGACGACGCGCGGACGCGATGTGCCACTCAACTTCTTCGTGTTGCGCGAGGCCTAACGATGGAGAAGCGCAAGAAGCCCAGCCTGGAGCAGTTCCGTCGAGAAACCGTGCTCGATTCAGAGCAATGCGCGGAATGGTTAGGCCTCTCGGTGGACACTATCGAGCGCGAAGACATTCCGTGCGCCTATCTCGGTGCTAGGGGGCGTCGCTACGTTGTCGGAGACGTAATCGATTTTCTTCGCTTGAAGATGAAGAGGGCGTCATGACGCCGCATCGCGACACGAGGAAATCCGCCGACAAGAACGGCTCCGTTACCGCGGGCGCCTTCGTGATCGATCGTCGGTTCCGACACGTCGGGCGCATCAAGCGCTCGAGCGGCACGTTGCACCTTCGCACGTTTCGTCGCGTCAACGAAATGCTCACGACGTTGCATGAGATGGGGCGTCTCGACTTGCTGCGCGCGATTCGTGACGGTCATCTCTCGCCGCTCGCCGTGTGGGACGCCTTTCGCGTTGGTGAGCTCGAGCGCTTGCCGTCTGCGGAGATGGTCGGGAAGCTCGCCGCTGCTCTCGACACGTTTGTGGAAACGGTGAAGGCGGGCGAGCGGCATCGCGCGAGTCTGAAGAGCTCCGTGAAACATCTCAAGCACGCCGCCGGCGACGTCGCAACGATCGCGGATCTTCCCTGGGCGCTGAAGAAGTTGCGCGAAATACTCAGCGAGCATCCGCGTGCCTTCAATCTCGCGCGCAGCGCGGCGCAGACGTTCGCGCGCGAGCGCGCGGGTCGCCGTTCACGCCTCTGGGTGGATGTCTCGAACGTCGCCATGCTCGAAGAGATCGGCCGACAGCGCGGACATCCGGTGATGCCGAAGGAGCTCGCCGCGTTCTGCGAAAAGCTCGCGCCTAACGAGGCAGAGATGGCGTGGACGATGGCAACGACAGGAATGGGCCCGGCGGAGTACTGGGAGCGTCTGGGCGGCTCCTGGAGCGACGAAGGATCGCACGTGCGCGTGAGGGGCACGAAACGCGAAGGACGCGATCGAAGCGTGCCACGGATGCGCGCGCCGACTCGCCCCGTGTGCTGGGAGGGGAAGTTTCGCGAGCTCCTAAGTGAAGCGTCCAACGGGGCGCTGCAACCCTATGACCTGCGGCGCACCTATGCGCATTGGATGGAGCTCGCGCGCATACCGCGCACGCGCCGGCGGCTGTATCTGGGCCATGGCAAGCGCGACGTCACCGACCTGTACGAATGGCATGAGGTGCAAACGTTCCTCGCCGATGACGGTGCCACGCTGCGCACGTGGCTCGCAGAGCAGCTCGCTGCAAAAGATTCGAAGGTGATTCCCTTCGGTCGTGCCGCGGGTGACTCGCAATGAAGTCCCACGAGAAGTCCCACGAGGCGCAAACGAAAGCGGCCCAAATCGCTGAACGATCGGGCCGCCTAACTAATCGAGTGCCAAAATGTTACAGGTGAATTGCCCCTCCTGGGCTCGAACCAGGACTCTTCTGATCCAGAGTCAGACGTGTTGCCAGTTACACCAAGGGGCAGTGTTTGGACCTTCCGTTGACCCGGAAGCGTAGGAGAAAATACCTGCTCCGCGACAGCGCGGGCAACCCCTGAACCTCGCTTCATGTCCCGTCTTGGATCGGCGACGTGCGTCGTCGCCTGCCTCTTCTTCGTTGCTTGCAAAGCCGCAATTCCTCCATGGGGACCTGCGCTCGATTCAGCCAAGCGAAACGCAGACAATGCCTTCGCGGCATTCGCGTTCCGTTTTCACAATGTCCAGCGTGACGCGCGATTCTCGCACGCTCGCCCGCTCATGGGCAAATACGCCCTCACGCCCTCGAAGATCTTCAACGACACGAGCATCTGGACGCTCACCGACGCGCCGGAACGCTCGCGAGGGATCTATCTCCAGGCCAGTCACGACAACAATCGCTACTTCTTTTCCGCGCGCCCCTCGGCGCCATATCCGGCCAAGCTCGGGGACGAGCGTCACTTCATCCAGCTGCGCGAGCTGAGCGAAGACAATTACGAGTGGTACACCGACGTGAACCACGGGATTGGCCCCGTTCGCGCCGGCCAGGTTGGAGATGCGTTAGGCACGCTGTTCACCGCCTTTGAGGGGAAGCGTGATGCGGAGGTTTTGGCCGACATGCGCGCAAACTTCCCACGGACCGCACAGCACCTGGGCCAGATGTTGTCGCTCGACTCGCTCCGCAGCACACCGCTGAGTGATGGAACAACGTCGTTTGCGCTCTTTGCATCGTACCGTGTCGATGAGCTGCGGAGGGGATACCCTAACTACGCCGCGTATATCGACAAGTACGTCCGTCCATCCGAGCTTCACTTGCGTCTCGCCGATCATCAGGGAGCGACGTTCCTCGACGTCGTGCAGAGTGACGGCGCATTCGCCATTCGCGCGCGGGCATACAACGGCAACTTGATTCCGTTGAGTGGTGCAGCGCGTACGCTTCCTGACTCGCTGACGCTCATCGCCGACGCGTCAGCGAAGTTCAAGATTTTTCGGGTGGGATTTCGCGACCTTCGCGGTGACTTCACGATCGAGCGAGGCGAACACGAACGCGCGTGGATGATGCGCTTTCGGAAGGAACCCGATTGGCACTTCCCGCTCGCGGTCGATCACTTCATCAAGGCGCCGCTTCGGCGTCCGTTTGAGGGGCGCGGCTCCGAGTTGCGGCTGGCGGTGCGAGACGACCTGGGAAATCAGGCGATGAGCGTTCGTCAGCTTCGCATGACGGTTCGTGAGAGCGCGATCATGCGCTGGTTGGGTGGGTTGGGCGCTACCGCCTTCGGTGAGTACGAAGGGCGAACGGAGGCCGAGGAGAATCGTTTTCTGCAAGAGCTGTTTGGAGCGCTGCGCCTCGATTTCGCGCACGTCGGCTCGTAGGTCGCGCAGACGTCGCCAAAAACAAAAAGGCCACCGATTTCTCGGTGGCCTGCTCTCGCGTTGTAGGCGGATCGCCAAGCGCATCGCCATTGGAACTCTACGTCCTACCGGTCGATGGCTGGCATTCCCGTCCGCGGCCCTGAACCGCAGAACGTCCCGCTATATGGAGCTGAGGGGGATCGAACCCCTGACCTCTGCAGTGCGATTGCAGCGCTCTCCCAGCTGAGCTACAGCCCCTTACTGCCAGAAGCGCGCCAACAAGTAAACGACGGTCGCACTCCGGCGTAACAAACCGGCCCCGCGTTGGCGGGGCCGGCGCAGTGACTAAGCTACCCTTCCCCCAGCCGAAGTCAAGCCGCGACGACATAACTCTAGGCAAGAAACAGACTTGCCCGCAAGTCACGTGACGGGAGCGTTACGCGCGTCTCAAGCGTTCGCCATCGAAATCGAGCGAACCGAAGCCCTCAAAAACCCCGCTCCGCCACAAAAAAACGGCCGAGCGAGGCGGAAAAAACAACGCATTTCCTGACGCATGATCCACCGCCTGTCGAGTCAATATGTCCGCGATCAGATGTCGCTTCGCGGCACCCGAATCAACGAGAAGCGTACGCAGCCGGAGGGAGACTATGTCCTCTATTGGATGCAAAGCACCCACCGCTTCGAGGACAACTGGGCCTTCCGCTTCGCCGTCATGGAGGCTGACCGGCTCAACAAACCGCTCGTTGTCCACCAAGGGCTCGACCCCACGTACGAAAACGCGAATGACCGAATCCACTCGTTCATCCTGCACAACGCGCGCGAGCTGCGGGCACGCGCCGATTCGTTAGGCGTCCACTACCAGTTCCTGCTTCGATATCGGCGCGACGACGATCGGCGAGTCGTGGACCGGCTGGCGGAGCGTGCAGCGCTCGTCGTCACCGACTTGTTTCCCACCTGCGGCATCGCCGAGCGTTCGGCTCGTTTCGGAGCGCGTGTGAACTGCCGAGTGGTGGCCGTCGAGTCGCACTGCATCGTTCCCCACGGGGCGATTGAAAAGGAGGAATACGCGGCACGCACGATACGACCGAAGCTGGAGAAGCTCCTCCCACTCGCTTTGGAAGCGGTGGAGGATCGCGCGCCGAGAAGGGCGGTTCCGGCATCACTCGCCGCCTCGCTGGCGACGACGATGCGCGCCGACCCGCTCGATTTTTCGCGCGAGTCGTTAGGCGCCGTCATCGCGCGATGTGAGATCGACCACGATGTCCCCGCCGTCGAGCTCCCCAGTGGGCTCACGGCCGCACGCGCCCGACTCCTGCGGTTCTGCAACGAGGGATTGGCCAACTACAGCAAACGCCGCGGCGACCCCAATGATGACGATGGGTCAAGCCGACTCTCCCCCTATCTCCACTTTGGCCAGATCTCGGCGACCGAAGTCGTGCGCAGCATTCAAGCCGCGAACGCGGGGGCCGAAGGAGCGAAGTTCATCGATGAACTGGTGACCTGGCGCGAACTCGCCTTCAACTTCTGCGCGCGAAACCCACGCTTTGCGTTGTTAGGTGGACTCCCGTCGTGGGTCCACAAGACGATGGAGAAGCATGCGAACGACGACCGCGACGCAACGTTCAGCCTGCGGCAGTTCGAACGCGGCGAGACGTACGACGATCTTTGGAACGCCGCACAGCATGAGCTGGTGGCGTCCGGTGCGATGCACAACGTGACGCGCATGCTATGGGGAAAAAACGCCATCGCGTGGAGTGCCAACTACCGCGACGCGCTGGCGTGGCTCATCCAGCTCAACAACAAGTACGCACTGGACGGACGTGATCCGAGCAGCTACGGCGGGATCATGTGGTGCTTCGGAAAGTTCGATCGCCCGTTCTACGAGCGCCCCGTCCTGGGCCTGATACGCCCCATGTCGCTCAAGCGCGCCCGCGAAAAATGGGACGCCCCGAGCTACATCCGAAGATGGCTCGGGGCGCACCAGCGATCAGGGAGTTCTCCCGGAGAAGCCTAACGAGTGGCTTCGTCGCGGTTCTCGCTGCCGCGGTCGGCCGCACGATCGCCCGACACCTGCAGCTGATTGGGCATCCCTTCACGCGAAATCTGCATCGTCGACTCACGATCGGCGAACTGGCGCTGACGCGCACGAGCAGACGAGCGTCCGCGCGCTTCACCACCCTCGCGACCAATGGCCGCCATGTGGGCGCGATCGCGGCTCACTACCTCTCCGCCCTTACGACCAGCCGTCCGAGCTTCCTCGCGAGACCACTCGTGCGCGGTCCCCTTGGCGTGCGCGGCGCGTCCACCCTTGCTGGCGATCTCCTTTTGGCGCTCCGGGTCCATGGACGCGAAGCCTCGCTTGCTCTTGTTTGACATGAGTATCCTCCCTGATACCGCGGTTGTTGCGGGTGCCCCGCCTAGAGAGATGGCTCCATCAGGCAGCACGATCCGCTTGCTTCCCTTCGAAAGACTGACGTGCGAGCTGTAACCCACTCGGCAGCTACGCAGTCGTGCGTGTGTGAAGCGGCGAACCGTCTTCTCCATCACGCGATCGCGAAATCCGTCCCCGGCCGGAGTCGTTCGCGAGCCGTTGCACCCTGTCTTGCGGTGCGCAAGCAACGATGCGGTTGCTACCAACCAACCTCAGCGAGCTAAGTCACAGTTCGGAGCCTAACGTCAGCGTGAGACTCCCTCGAGCTCGCCCAGCAAAGTGGGGCATTGCAGCCGAACGCGACATTTCTCTTGAGTATCATCTTTCGATCTCACCCATAGCACCTGTACGCCGGGGTTCTCTCCCAGATCAGAGTCAACGAGCTCTTCCGCTATACTTGTTCGAATGACGTTAAGCGTTCGTTTTCTCGGAACTTCTGCTTCGCGACCCACGGTGGAACGCGGTGTTTCAGCGCTCGCGCTCGTACGCGAAGGCGAAACCATCTTGTTCGATTGCGGCGAAGGAACGCAGCGCCAGATGATGCGCTACGGTGTCTCCTTTTCCTTCGAAGACATCTTCTTTTCCCATTTCCACACCGACCACTACCTCGGCGTCATCGGATTGTTGCGAACCATGGCGTTGCAGGGACGCACGCAACCGCTGCGATGCTGGGGACCGAAAGGCGCCCAGCGGATGATGCAGCGGTGCGAAACGTTAGGCGCGGACAACCTCTCGTTTCCGCTGGACGTGCGCGAACTTGCGGCGGGCGACGAGGTGCGTCGCGAGACCTATGCGATTCGTGCCGTCGGAGCAGAACACCGCGGGGCCAATGCGCTGACGTGGGCGCTCATCGAAGATGAACGGCGGGGACGGTTCAATCCCGAGCTGGCGCGCGCGCTGGGAATTCCCGAAGGACCGCTCTGGGGGCGAATTCACCGCGGCGAGTCGGTGACGCTCGACGGTGGTCGCGTGGTGCAGTCGTCAGAACTCGTGGGAGAAACACGCGTCGGACGACGCGTCGTTATCACCGGCGACACCCGTCCATGCGTCGCAACCATCGAAGCGGCCCACGGGGCTGATCTCCTGATTCACGAATCGACTTTTGGCGACGAGGAAGCGCAGCGCGCCTTCGAGACTGGACACTCCACTGCCAGGGAGGCCGCCGAAGTCGCTCGCATGGCGAACGTTCGCCGCTTGGTATTGACGCACGTCTCGGCGCGCTACACGCGCGACACCAGCGACCTCGAACGCGAGGCGCGCAGTGTCTTTCCTGCGAGCCAGGTGGCACGCGACGGATTGGAGATCGATGTGCCGTTCGGCGACATGGAGCCGGCGCCGGCCGACGCGCCCTCCACGCGAGCAAAACGCCCGCGTTCGCCGCGAACCGACGATGCCAATCGTTAGGCGTGACGTGCGCGTTCGTTAGGCACGGTTTCCCGAACGCCTAACGAACACTATTAGGACGCGATGTATGACGGGCGAACCGTTTCGATTGGCATCGACCGGCGAAAAAGGCGCGCCAGCTCGCGCTCATTGAGCGACGACAACACACCCGCCTCCTCCAGGCGCGCACGCGGATCATTGGCCTGCGGCGCACGCGAATTGTACGTGACGTAGCGATCGCGCCGCCCGGTGCGATTGTCCGGATGCTTGAAGACCACTAACGCACCGCTGTGCGTCGGCATTTCAACTTCAACTTCCCACACAGTCCCGTCAGCGGAGCGATACGTCATGTCGGTGTTCGTCAATTGCGGTGAGCGGACGCTGGAAAGAGAAGATCGACTGACTGTCGTCCGGCGTATCCAGTATCGATGTCGTGCCAGTACTGCACCGTCGGCTCCCCGTGCTTCCAGCACCAGAGCACCTGGCGGCCATCAATCTCGCCCGGGAAATCGACAAGACCAAGCTCGAATCCCTTGAACTCCAGCCCCAAGTGCGTGATTTCGCCAACGAACCCCTGTATGTCGCGTGCCAGTGCTTGCGCGGCGTGCTGCAACGATTCCGCCTCGGGAGATGGCTTTTCGGCGCGACTCAGCGTCGCCGCCATCTCGAATGCCTCGACCGTGCGCTGCCAGTCGCGATAGCTATCGAGGATGTCCTGCACGATCCGCGCGACTAACGGGAGCATGCGGTTCGCTTCCTCGAGCGTGAATTTCCTCGTCATCACTCTCTCCACATCTCGTCTCGAACGCTCTTTCAAGTACGCGAGACGCTCGTTGTCGATCAAGAGGCGCTTATTTCCCTGGGACAATCATGCCGTGTCGACTCGACCTTCGGCTTGCCGTTCTTCCAGCCGTCGTCGACGCCGCGCCTGCGCGGCGTTATAACGACGCTTTTCATTCTCCGTCTCGGGAATGACTTGCGGAATTTCGACGGGACGCCCGTTGCGGTCGATCGCCACAAAGGTGAGGTACGCAGCGTTCGTGTAGCGACGGCGCCCTGTCAGCATGTCTTCTGCCTCGACGCGTACACCAACCTCCATCGACGTGCGTCCGACATAGTTCACGCTCGCCTTCATCACCACGAGGTCGCCGACGTGAATGGGCTCGCGAAAATCGACGCGATCGATCGACGCCGTGACCATGTTGGTTCGTGCGTGGCGAATTGCCGCTATCGCCGCCACGGTGTCCATCATGCCGAGGACGACGCCGCCAAACACGTGCCCAAGCGTGTTGGCGTGCTGCGGCATCATGATCTCGGAGCTCTCGTGCTGCGAGGCGCTGACCGGCTGTCCGTTCGACAAATGAGAAAGACTCATGAGTGACGCACGCGATGCGGACGGCGCGCGTACGAAGCGTGACGCGCCAATGGTGCAGTATGCATTGAACGTTTCGGTAAAGACGCGGTGCGCGCCTCGCCAGAATAGAGCGACGATTCATCAAACGCACGCGACAGCGCCCGCAGACGAGGCGAATCCGTCGAGACGCCATCCAACCGATGCACGCGCCTAACGGGGAGCGGAACGCGAGCTAGTGGCCATTCGCGCCCACGTTGCCTGACAGCCATCGTCGCCCACTCGCCGGACGAGTCTTCGTGGGCGACGACGTCGTACGCGGGCCCCGGCCATTGCAGCTGCGGGCGCGATACCCCAGGAAGCGTCGCCCGGACATCCTCCCACCACGGCCCCGCCGGAATGCGCACCGGCGCGAGAGGAAGCGCGTAACCGCCTGCACGATCTCCCCGACCCGGAACAAGGAATTCCACGGCCGGCGATCCTTCGTCGGCGACGAGCGAAAAGGAAAGCGAATCGAAGACGAAACCCTGAATCGCCTCCTGCGCCCGGCGCGCGCGATCGTCATCTGTGCGGCGAACGGAGTCGATGGCGAGGGCTAATAGACGTCGCGCCTCGTTATGCACCCGGTGCTCGGCCTCAATACCAGCCAGGTCGCGCACGGCCACTGCGTGACCGTCGCGCACATCGAGCACTCCACGGCGTGTCGCGTGATCGTCGCGAGCGCCTTGTATCTCGATATCGAGTCGTTGCTCGTACGTAACAAAGGGACCTAACGCATCAACCAACTCGGTCTCACTGGTCGCATGCGTCGTCGGACTTCCGCTCACGTCATCATCTTCGCCGAGTGGCCGCTCGTTAGGGTGTGTGGCGGCGTAGGCGCGCGCGATATCGGCGAGCGGTGTGTCTTCCAGGATGACGGTCGAGTCACCCGACATGAGATCGCGCCGAAACAGTCGCTGGCCTACGATGAGCGCATCGAAATACGAACGGTCATCTTCGGCCACGTACAACTCGTGGAAGTCTCCGTTCACCTGTGTCAGGAGGAGCGGAGAACGCCGGACGCGCGTCCCGGTGGCCGCGGATTCGACCCAAAACGTCGAATCCCCCGCGACCACGAGGAACGATACGTTGGGTGGTGCGGTGGCAGCACGCGTCTGTCCGCGCCCGCAGGCGACAAGCGTTGCTAGCGACAACGCGCACGAGAGCAGGCGCAAGGATCCAGCGGGGGGGGCGTGTCGAGAGCGGGTGCGAGTCATGACGAGAGAAATATAGACGCCGCCGAAGGGCGAAGCGGCTTTCCCACGCCCCCCGCTGCACCCCCGACGCTATCGCGCGGCGATGTTCCGCACGCCGTCTATGAGGCGATCGACTTCTTCTTCCGACGTGTAGCAGGCGCATCCTGCACGCACCACGCCATCATGCGCGCGGCCGATGCGCTCGATTACAGTCGTGGCGTAAAAGTCGCCATTGGAAGCGAAGATTCCTTCGCTGGTCAGCGCACGCGCCACATCATCGGAGTGCAAGCCGTCCACGTTGAACGAAATGGTCGGGGTGCGCGGCGAGGAACCGGGAGTAGGACCATAGAGTGTCACCGCCGGAAGTGTGCTGAGCCCATTCCAGAGTCTGGAGACGAGCGCATCACCACGCGTGTGGAGCGCGTGCATCGAGTTCGCGAGACGCGCGCGGCGGCTGCTTCCTTCACTTAGAGACGCAAGGAAGTCGATGGCAGCGGCCGTTCCAACAATCGCTTCGTGATTCTGCGTTCCCGTTTCAAGACGCTCCGGCGAGAAGTTCGGAGCCGGATCGAGTCGCGGCACATCGAGCGCTTCGATCAAGGCACGCCTCCCCCAGAAGAGTCCGTGGTGGGGACCGTAGAACTTGTACGGTGAGCACGCGAGGAAATCACAATCCCACTCCCGAACATCAATGACACCGTGAGCTGCGTAGTGCACGGCGTCAACGAAGCAGAGGGCGCCGGCGTCGTGTGCGAGTTTTGACGCGGCCGCGATATCGTTGATGGTGCCTAACGCATTGGACGCGGCGCCGATGGCGAGGAGACGCGTGCGCGACGAGAAGGCGGCGCGCAGGTCGTCCCAGTCGAGAAGTCCCGTGGCTGGGTCCATCCGCACAAGCCGAATCTGCACGCCTCGCTCGCGAGCGAGGGCGCGCCACGGCGCGACATTCGCTTGATGATCGAGTTCGGTGACGATTACCTCATCGTCACGCCCCCATCCTCTGCCTAACGCACGAGCCACATGGTAGGTGATGGTCGTCATGTTGTTGCCGAACGAAATCTCGTCAGCCGCCCCATTGACGAAATCGGCTCCGGCCACGCGCGCCGCATGAAGCAGCGTGTCGGTCTCCGAGCTGGTCGGGTAATGCCAGTGGGTGTTGGCGTTGTGATTGTGCAGGTAGTCGACGATGGCCGAGGAGACCATGCGCGGTACCTGGGTTCCTCCGGGGCCGTCGAAGTACGCGACTGCGTGTCCCATATGGCGACGCGCGAGCGCCGGAAAGTGCGCGCGGATGCCGGCGAGTGGTGCGACGCGATCGGCGGAGAGGTCGCTGCTGGTAGCGGTCATGGCGGGGCGACGTGACTAGTGATGGAATGCTTCTACAAGCGTGGAGGAACTCTATTGCGCGAGGTCGCGCGACGACGTCGTTAGGCGGGTTGGTCGCGAATCTCGACTCCGCTCCAACGTTCCACGAGCTTCACCGCTTCGACATGATCGGCGACTTCGCCCAGCTCGCCGCGCGCCACGCGAAACAGCTCCGCCACCTGTTGGATGACGGCCGACGGCACGCGCTGGTCGCGCAGGAAATCTGCAGCGATCGCCACGTCCTTTTCCAAGAGCGCGAGGCGAAAGGTGCGCGGGAAGGCACCCGTCACCACGCGCTGCGGCACGAGGTTTTCCGACGTATTCGAGCGTCCGCTCGAGGAGTTGATCACGTCGAGTGCCGCGCTCGGCGACACGCCGGCTTTCGCCAGCGCGGCCAGACCTTCGGCTGCCGACCAGATGTGCACCGCGAGGAGCGCGTTGTTTACCGCCTTTAGGGCATCACCCGCGCCGACCGGTCCGACGTGCACGATCTTCTTGCCGAATGCTTCGAGCACCGGGCGCATCGCGTCGAATGTCTCGCGACTCCCGCCGCACATCACGGTGAGCGCGCCATTGTCGGCGCCGATCACACCACCGCTCACGGGCGCATCGATAAAGGCGATGCCCTTGGCGTGCAGACGCTCGGCGATACGTCGCGACGTGGCAGGATCACCCGACGTGCAGTCGATGAGTGTCGTACCGCTCGTCATCGCCGCGAGAAGTCCGTCAGCGCCGTCGAGCAGCGATTCCACTTCGCGCGAGGTGGGGAGACACGTGATCACGACGGCCGCGTCACGAGCCGCGTCCTTCGGCGTCTTCGCGACGCGCACGGCGTACGCCGCAGCAAAGGTGTCAGCTTTGCTCTGCGTCCGATTCCAGACGGAGAGCGAGAATTTGGAGGCAACGTGTCGGGCCATCGGGGCGCCGATGGCGCCGAGCCCAAGAAAGGCGACGTTCATCGCCGAAAAGTGCAGCGGGCGCGAGGACGATGGTAGGCGTGATTCTCCTTGAAGTGCGACCGACTAGTTTCCGCGCCCAATGATGACAACTCTCGCCATCGACGGCATGCTGTCAGTTCACTGCGTTCGCGCGGTCTTCACCGCGCTCGGCGGCGTTCCTGGCGTGGTGCGCGCAGACGTTGCGATGGGGAGCGCGCGCATCGAGCATGCCGGCGAGCTGGATATACGCGCCATGCATGAGGCGCTTGCCGCTGTCGGATACACGCTTCGCGATCTGACAACTGACCGGCGCCGCCTGACGATTCGCGAGGACGGCGCACCTGAATGACAAGAAACGCGCGAGAGAGTGAACGGACTCCCTCGCGCGTTTCGCTCGCTCGAGTGCTACAGCGAGAACCAGTAACTTGCCTTCAGGAGGAAGGTATTGGACGGGTGCGCGCTCATCAGGTTGCGGAAGTCGCGCGAGAACTGGAACGATCCGGGATCGAGGTTGTCCTGCACACGTCCCTGCGCCCAAACGAAGAAAAGCGTGGACCCTGGGCGATACTCCCAACGAAGCACCGTATTGGAACGGAACTGCTTGTAGTTGAAGCCCGACGGATCGCCTTGCTGCGTGAACGGCGCGAAACGCGCGTCGTAGGATGACGCGCGCGGCGACACCACTGAACGCCAATTTGAATATTCACCGCCGGTCACGAACGGCTGCGCGTAGACTTGCAACGAGAGAGTGGGTGACGCTGTCCAGTTGATCCTTGTGGTGAGCGAAATCGTCTTCTGATTGAGGTGACCGATGGTGTAGTGCGTCGTGTCGTTCATGACGTCACCGTAGTTACCGATCCACTGGCGATCGTCGCGATTGCGATTGAACGAGAGACCCACGGTCGTGGAGAAGGCGCTGGCGATACGAGCATTGATGGCCGGGCCGATGTTGGTCGTTAGGCTGCGACCGCCATCGCGTCGGGAGAACGACATGTCGAGCGACGGATAGACCGCGCGACGCTGGTCGCCGGTGAGTCCTGCCCACCCCTGCGTCGTGGCATCCTCGAGGAGTGCCGGCCCGCCGCGGAGACACGCTGAGCAGTACGAGCTGGTTTCGCCACCTAAGCCAGCGTAGACAAACCACATGTTGCGCAACTGGCCGTTCATGTTGACGTTGCCGCCACGACCAGTCAGCAAGCCGTTGGTTAAGTAGTTATTCCACTGGTTGAAGTTCACCTGCCAACGACGATAGAACCATTTCGGCTGCTGAAGCACGAACGCGACCCAGTTGGATTCGCCTAATTGGTTGACGTTGGTCATGAAGCCGACGTCGTTGATCTCGAGCCCAGCACTCTTGTGCCACGCGCCGAAGTAGAAGCGAAGAATGCCACCGCTCTTCGAGAAGCCTATGCCGGAGCCGATGCCAGCGAGCGACGTACGCGTGGAATCGAAGGAGACGCCGTCGTCGGGACGCTGATAGAAATGCACGGGGCTCAACTGCGTCGAGGCAATTGCTTCACGCGATCCGCGCACGGTGCTCCCGTACACTTGTCCACTGACTTGATAGTTGCCGCCGGCGCCGAACCGGTGACGGAAATCGAATCCGGCGGTGTAGGCCTCACTTCGCAGGTACGGCGCGGTATTCGCGTCGAGCTGCCGGTTCACCGCCGTCAGAATCAATCCGAACCCACTGCGTCCGCCGCGAAGATCCTGCTGCGCGCGGGCGATGAAGTAATTGGTACGCGGCTCGACCGTGAGGGAGTCAGCGACGCTCTCGCGCCCCGTGACAGCGTCGAGGATGCCTAACGACAATCCACGAGCGAGGCGCCCGGTGACCTTGGCGGCACCGAGGATCGTCGAATTGAGCGGGACAGCATTGGCATCGTCGCTGCGAAAGCCTAACTGTGGCGAACGGCCGATGCGGCGCGAATAGAACGGGCCGGTGCACTGTCCGTCGTTGCAGTCGATGTCATATCGGAAGATCCCGGTCCCCTCAAGGAAGAACGGACGCCGCTCGTCGTAGAATTGTTCGAACGCGCCAAGGTTGAGAACCGCGGGGTCGGCTTCGACCTGGCCGAAGTCGGGATTGATCGTCGCATCGAGCGTCAGGTTCGACGACAACCCATACTTGATGTCGCCGCCCAATGACATACGCTGCGACCGCCCCCACCCGTTAGGCGTTTGCTTTGAATCGTTGGCCTGTACGGTGTACGGCATGACCTCGAGACGTCGCGGCGACGATAATCCCTCGAGACCACGCAACTCGCCTAACTGCGAAGCGATCCCGAACTGCGAACGGCGAAAAAGCGGCCACGACATTCGCTCATTCGTGCGGGCGATCTCGCGACTGATGCTGATGCCGAACGTGTGCGAGGACGCCTCTGGATAGCGGAGTTGGCTCAGCGGAATCCGGAACTCGGCCGTCCACCCTAACGAGTCGATCTGTGTCTTGGACTCCCACACCGCATTCCACGTCTCGTCTTCGTTGCTGTCGTTGTAGAGATAGATGTCGCGCTGAACGCCGGCCGGATTCACCATGAACTCATAGCCGGTGCGCTTGTCGTGATACGAGTCGATGATGACGCGGATATAGTCGGATTGCGTTCGCTGGTCGCGACGGCTCAAGAGCGCCATGATGCTGTCGGGATGTGCGTCGAACGCGCGTACGAAGACGTAAAGATTTCGGTCATCGTAGGCGACGCGCGCTTCGGTCTTCATGGAGGGCTCACCGTCTTCGACGGGATCAAAGACGCGGAACTCCGTGATCACTGGTGCATTCGCCCACACCGCCTCGTTCCCTTTTCCATCGATCACCGGCGGTGACGACACTCGTATCGCACTCGCACTGGTGGCGCTCACGCGCTTCGATTCGTGTGCAACGGAGTTGTTGCTCGCGTTGGTCACGAATTGCTGCTGCGCACTGGCGCTTTGCAGCGCGACGAGGAGCGGCACGAGTGTAACGGATATGCGACGGACGCAATTCTGCATGGCTGGCTTCGCGATCGGAGATTCAAGGGCCGTTCAAGCTCGTGCGTTGAGACAGCGTGTGTCGCGAACGCGGCGATCGTTCAGTGACGAGATGCGATACGCGACGACGAGAGGAACGACGGCGTTTTGAATGGCGTGCAGGTGCGTCGCGCAGCGCGGCATATGCGGCCGATGCGCACGACGTGCGAATGGGACAATCGATTCGCGGAAAAGGTTGGCGCCGATGCCGACTCTGCCTTGTTCGCTACAATTGTCGTCCGTAACTTGCCCTCCCCCCCGTCCCCGAGCGTACCGCCTCGCCGCGTGCGCGTTTCGTCGAATCACGCCGAGTGTGTGGCCATGACACCACCGCAGCGAAACCAGGATAGCGAGCTCGCGGCGCTCCTTGCTCCCGACATCCTTGTGATGCTCGAGGAGGCACCGTCGGACGTCGCCTTCGAGACGGAAGAGCTACATCCCAAGAATCTCGCAGACGTTGCGGAGGCTTTGCCTCGCGAGCGTGTTGCGGAATTCCTGCGCGTGCTTCCCGCAGCGCGCGCCGCCGACGTGCTCGAATATCTCGACGAAGAGTTGCGCGCCGAGTTGTTGGAGACGATGACGACCGAACAAGCGGTGGCGCTCGTCTCGGAGATGACACCGGACGATCGCGCTGACGTCCTCGAGGAACTCGAAGACGAGACCGCCGACGAGATCCTGCAAGATCTCCCCACCGCTGCGCGACAAGAAACCGAACGCCTTCTCCAGTACGAAGCGGATACGGCGGGCGGTCTGATGACCACCGAGTTCGTCTCCATCGAGACGGGACTCACCGGAGCGCAAGCACTCCAACTGATTCGTGCAGCAGCGCAGTCGGGGCGCAAGGAAGCGATGCACGCCATCTACGTCACCGACGAGCGCGGAACGCTTGTCGGGGTCATGTCGCTTCGCGAAATCGTCGCCGCGGCCGATGACGCGAAGATCGCCGATATTGCGTGGACGGAAGTGGTGAAGGTGCCGGCCACCGCCGATCGCGCCGAGGTCGCGCGTGTGACATCGGAGTACGACTTGGTCGCTGTTCCGGTGGTGGACGCGTTCGATCGCATCATCGGCGTCATCACCGTCGATGACGTCATCGACGCCATCGTCGAGGAGCAGACGGAAGACGTACAGCGGTTAGGCGCCGTGCAGCCGCTCGAGGAGCCGTATTTTTCGGCCGGATTCTGGAGCGTTGCACGCAAGCGCATCGGGTGGCTCGTCTTTCTCTTTGTGGGCGAGATGTTTACCGGGACTGCGCTGCGCTACTACGAGCAAACGTTGGCGAGCGCGATCGCCCTGACGTTGTTCATTCCGCTGATTATTTCCTCTGGGGGAAACTCGGGATCGCAATCGGCAACGCTCATCACGCGAGCGCTGGCGGTAGGCGACGTGGAAATCTCGGATGCGTTACGAGTATTCATTCGCGAGTTAGGGCAGGGGATATTTCTGGGCGCATGCTTAGGAGCCATCGGATTGGTGCGCGCGCTCATGTGGGGCAACACACTGACGCTCGCGACCGTCGTCGGCCTAACGCTGGTGGGCGTCGTCATTGTCGGAAGCGTGGTCGGCGCAATGCTTCCGATCATCTTCAAGCGTTTAGGCTTTGATCCGGCGATCGCCTCGTCACCGTTCGTGGCATCGCTCGTGGACGTGACGGGATTGGTCGTCTACTTCAACGTCGCGAAGCAACTCCTTCACATCGCATGACGGCCGCACCTCCAAGCTCACGGCCCCGCCCACTCGGCGAGGCCGCGGCAACGCTCGCGGTCGTGATTGCGGCAGTCAGCTTCGGCTCGATCTCGTTGGCAACCGTGCTGGCCAAGCGCGACGGAATGCCGCTGGTGATGCTCCTGATGGGGCGGTACGCGATCGCGGGCGTGCTGCTCATTCCGATGTCTGGGGGGTGGCGCCGGCTGGTGATCGAGAAGCGGCGCGCCCTGCAACTTGTGATCATTGGCGGCGTCGGGCAGACGCTCGTTTCGGTTTTGTCGTTGGCGGCGCTCGACTACATCACCGCCGCGACGATGGAGTTTCTCTTTTACACGTATCCCGTGTGGGTGGTGATCTACACGCGTATACGTGGCAGCGACCCCATCACTCCTCGTCGCCTTGTGGCGCTGGCGCTCGCGTTAGGCGGCGTGGTGGCGATGGTGGGCTTGCCGGGTGCGCAGGCGCTGCACCCCGCAGGAGTCGCGTTAGGCATCGGCGCGGCGATGATTTATGGCGTGTACGTGCCGACGCTCGGCGTTCTGCAGCGCGACATCGAGCCTGGCGCAGCGACCTTTTACATCTGTGTCGGTGTGGCCCTGGTGCTCGGTGTCGCCGGAGTGTGGCGCGGCGATTTTTCGATGTCGCATACGCTGGCGTCGTGGGGAGCGATGGTGTGGATGGCCGTGGTGTCGACCGTCCTCGCCTTTCATTTGTTTCTGCGCGGCCTCGAAACCCTCGGCCCCGTGCGTACCGCGATCATTGCTACGATTGAGCCCTTCTCGGTCTCAGTGGTGGGCATTTTCCTGCTCCAGCAGCCGCTGACCGTTCCGGTGCTCGCAGGGGGCGCACTGATTGCGGCCGCGGTGTTGGTGATGAATTGGCGGCGGTGAGAGCGAACGCGTTAGGCGCGTTAGGCGCGTTGAGGCGCGTCGAGGGGCGTTAGGCGCGTCGAGATGCGTTAGGCGCGTCGAGATGCGTTAGGCGCGTCGAGATGCGTTAGGCGCCGGTGCCGCCGGCGCGCTCTTTCGCGCCCGCGCAAGAACCGCTCCCGTTCCTACCAGTCCGATCGCCGCAAAGGCGAACCACTGGATCGCATAGCTCTTGTGCGGCCCCTCGTCGAGCGCGGGGAGATCGACGCGAAAAGGATGTTTGACTTCGCCGGTGTCGCCCGCGCCGTCGCGACGCATCACCACCAGGGGCGCGACGGGATACGGCACAAGAGCGGCGAGCGAATCGCGCACAAGATGGCGCACCGCGCGAAGCGATGACGGCGTTGACACCGGGCCGCTCGCTACCGAAGGCGCAAACGCCTGGAGATATCCGTTCACGGTCGCACTATCGCCTTCACGCCACTTCGAGAGGTCAACGCTGATCCCGTTCGGCGAGTACACCCACCCGCGATTGACCAGCACTGCGCTCCCATCGGCAAGTCGCATCGGTGTAATGAGCTGCACCCCCGGCGAACCGCGGCGCGTTCTCGACGTGTAGACGACTTCGTGCTCGTAGTCGAAGACGCCCGCGAATTGCACCTGACGATCTTCAGCGGACGCACTGTCGGCGAGCGCCGTCGCCAGAGGGACGGGGGGCGCATCGAGGCGTGCAGCGATCGCTGCGTTGCGCGCGCGACGCTCGGCGAGCCGCGAGAGCTGCCAGAAGCCGAGCCTCACGCATCCAAGCGCGACCGCACTGGCGAAGACAGCAAAGGCCAACGTGCGACGATTCATGCGCTAGAAGAGACTCATCTGCTCACCCAAATCCTCTGGCGAGACCGTTGGTATTGAGAGGCGCTGTTGCAGGTCACGAAGCGACGCCGGGCTGTGGCCAGCGAAATGATTGTTCACGTATCCGTACACCGTCTTCACTCGCTCGGCGATGCGCGGCAACACCGAAGCCCAGGCCTCTAACTCGCGAGAGCGATCTACCTGAATGCGGGAGTAGTCGACGAGGTCTCGATTCGGCCCCATCCATCGCACGTAGGTGAAATCGGCCGTCGGCGACGATGCGAGCGCGAGCATCATTTTCCGCGGAATCCAGCGCGCATCGGTCAGCGTGAGCGCGACGTGATGTTCGGCGAGGAGCGCGACGATTCCATCAGTGATCCACCCGCGCTGACGGAACTCGACGGCGAATTGCAGATCCTGCGGCAACGTCGGAAGGAAACCCGCGAGTGCGGGGAGCTCGACGGGCCCGAAGTCGGGACCTAACTGAATGAGGATGGGACCGAGCTTCTCGCCCAACTCTCGCGCACGATCACAGAAGAGCGCGAGCAGATCGGCCGAATTCCGAAGGCGATTCTCGTGCGTGACTTCCTGCGGAAGCTTGAGCGCGAAAACGAAGTCAGCGGGGACTCGTTCGCCCCATCCACGAATCGTCTTGACTGGTGGAATCGCGTAGAACGTGGAGTCGACTTCGACCGTGTCGAAAGCGCGGGCGTAGACGCGGAGGTAGTCGGCGCTCCGCGTTCCGGTCGGGAAAAAGGGCCCGACCCACGCATCGTATGACCAGCCTTGTGCCCCGAGTCGTATCCGAGCGGGCATGAGCTTTCGGAGGAGGAAAAGCGCCCTTGCGAATGGTGGAAGTTAGCGTGGCGACGCGATTTGCGATCCACTCGGCGCCCTTCGAAATACGGCGATAACACAATCCGAGCGGATCCGCAGGACGCCAGCCAAGCGGGAGACTGGCGCATGCAGTATCAATGTGATATCATATTGCTACCACTCAAACCAGAGCGTGCTCGAGATGCTGCGCGAAATCACCAAGAAGGGGACCAACGGACTCCTGATGCTATTTGTCTCCATCGCGATCATGGCGGTGGGTGTTTCCCGAGTTATTGCCGGGGCGCAAGCCGAAGCGCCCGTAACGGCGGGGATCGGGGCTTTCATCCTGATGGCCGGCATACTCCTCGCGACTGGTCTCTTCACCGTCCAGCCTAACGACGGAAAAGTTCTGACGCTTTTCGGAAAGTACGCCGGCACGGTCCGCGAGGCCGGGCTCTTCTGGGCGAACCCGTTCTACGCCAAGAAGCGCGTCTCGCTCCGTGTGCGGAATTTCGAGACCGCAAAGCTCAAGGTGAACGACAATCATTCCAACCCGATCGAGATTGGCGCGGTTGTGGTTTGGCGCGTTGTCGACACGGCCGAAGCGCTGTTCGAAGTCGATGACTACGCAGCATTCGTCGTGATGCAGTCGGAAGCTGCAATCCGCGGTTTGGCCCAGAGTTATCCGTACGATGCGCATGGGGCCAATGACATCGCGCTCTCGACGCACGTCACCGAGGTCTCGCAAGCGTTGCAAGGACAGGTCTCCGATCGATTGAACAAGGCAGGCGTCGAAGTGATCGAAGCCCGCATTTCGCACTTAGCCTATGCACCGGAGATTGCCAACGCGATGCTACGCCGCCAGCAAGCGGCCGCGATCATCGCCGCGCGACAGAAGATCGTCGAGGGCGCGGTGGGAATGGTGGAGATGGCGCTCACGATGATTGGTGACAAAGAGCTGGTGACGCTGGACGAAGAGCGGAAGGCGTCGATGGTGAGCAACCTGCTGGTGGTTTTGTGCTCCGATCGGGACGCTCAGCCGGTGGTAAACGCGGGAACGCTCTACCAGTGAACCTGACGGGAGACGTGAACTAGTGGCGGCTCGACGTTCCTTCCTGCTGCGCGTGGATCCTGAAGTGCTGGATGCTGTCCAGCGCTGGGCGAACGACGAGCTTCGGTCGTTGAACGGTCAGATCGAATTCCTCCTGCGCGCGCAGTTGCGCGCGCATGGGCGACTACCGAAGCAGGAAGGGCCGAGCACGACGTCGCGCGCGAACCAGGCAACAGACGGAGATTCCGAAGGAGAAGCACCATGATCGCATTCGTTAGGCAATCGACTCTTGGTCGATTTCTGGTGGCGCCGGCGTTAGGTGCAATGGCGGCCATGCTGATCGCAGGACTGTACTTCTTTGTGCGATAGATGAGCGTGCCACGCGCTCACAACCAACCTTCTCGGACGCGCCGAGTGCGCGTGACGATATGGTAATCCCGACTACACCCGCGCGAGAAACCGCGCGATCACGCGAGTTGGCGACACGTTTACGGAGCGCCATCGCCGAGTATTCCAAGGCAAATCCGAAGCTGACCCAAGCCGACATCGATGCGGCGCTTCGAGCGGTGCGTGAAACGGACGCTGGCGATGCCGACACGCGGCGGAGGATGGCCGTGTTGACCGCCGTCGTCGCCGCGATCATCGCTGCGTTAGGCGGCGGAATCGTCAATGCCGCTGAGCGCGGGCGCGCCCTACTGATTCCCGCACTCGGACTCGGAGTCGTTCTCCTCGCGTTAGGCGCGGTTGTCTTTGTGCGGTGGCGCGATCGGTCGTAGCCGACTAGCGATACGTCTCGAAGAAGCCACTGCCCTCACCCGACACGACTGCGCCATCGATTCGGCCACTAATGCGCGCAAGTCCCTTCATCTGGATGAAATACGGGCGGTCGATGGCGCGCATCAATCCGGTCTCACCACGCTCGGGGCGGCCGCGCCTGGTGTCGGTGCCCGTTGCGTCTTCGATTGTGAGTTCCACCCGGAGCGTGTCGCGATCGGCACTGTCGGTCATGATTGCGCGAGCCGGGACGCGGACCCGATTCCCGTCGACGAGAATGGTCTTGGCGTCCTCGTAGGTGATCGTCCTGGGTCGAAACACCGCCCGGAAGCCTAACGAATCGACCAGGTACAGAAAGAGCGGAGTCTCCGCTGACAGCGTATCGGGAGCAATCACTCGGCCGTAGAGGAGGGTGTACGCACCAGCGCGCGAGGCGCCCCATTCCCAGGTGACGCCGCGCCAGGTCCCCCAGTTGTGGTCGTGATACGCCTGCGCCCCCGCGTAATGCTCGCACGTCGAGCCAACGCAGATCGATCCGGTGGCGTCGGCGCGAAGTCCGGCGACCACGTAGCCCGAGACGAAGTCTCCGGCGCCTAACGAGGTGCCGGGGAAGTACGCACCCGGCGACGGCGCTACCACGAGATCCACGGCAGCCGGCGGGCCGCCCGCTTCGGACGGAATGCGAGCGTTGACGGCATAGCGACCGTCGGGGAGAACCTGGACAGACGCATCGCCTAACGAGATGTTCGCATCGGTCGTCGCGAGACGAACGAGCGACGGCCCAACATTGCGCGAGAAGCGACGAGCGGGGCGACCCGATTCGTGCAACGTGAGGAGAAGCTGTCCTCCCCACTTCCCGCGCGGGACGTCACCGCCGACCATGAAGGTGAGAAAGGCCCAACGCCTTCGATCGGCCGACAAGACGTTAAAGTAGTGCCACTCCGCCCAGCTTTCGCGATTTAGTACGCCTGCCGGCGTCTGGTGGAAATGATCGATGTCGTGGCGCAACTCCTCGTTGCGTGGCGCTCGCCACCGGCGATCAATGTCATCGTCGCGCCATGCGCCTTGCACCACGTCGGCTCCGGCGCCGACGGCGGCGGAGAGTGAGGGGATCTCTCCGCTCGCGCGAACAGCGATCTCCTCGCCATCGCGCGCCGGACGCAAGTAGACAAGCTTCCCTTCCATCTGCGGAGCACTTGCCCTAACGATATTCTGCAGGCGCGGCGACGCGAGAAGCTGAAGATAGACGAAGCGCGCATTGGTGACGGAGAACCACATCCCGCCCACCCCACCCGTTTTGAGGAGCTCGATGTCCACACCGTCCGGAAGGACCGTGACGTCGCCACCTCCGACGATTTTTTCGTCGCGCGCCTGTGCGACCATGGCGTCGCCGATGGAGAGAAGTGTGATCATCACTCCAACCCCGAGACCAAAGCCCGCGAGGAGTAGGAGCGTTCGCCAGGGCCGCAGCGCGAGATTGCGAAAGGCGAGCGTGGAGATCATCGCGTGATACGATGCAGTGATGATGGATTATCTCGGTCGTCCGACACGATCCGTCCATCCACCATGTGCACGACGCGCCGAGCCGAACGCGCGAGCGCCTCGTCGTGCGTCACCACGACAATCGTCGTCCCGTCAGCGTTCAGTCGCCCGAACAGTGCGATCATTTCACGTCCGGTGCTCGCATCCAGCTCACCAGTCGGTTCGTCGGCCAGGATGAGCGCGGGCGAGTTGGCAAGCGCGCGCGCGATCGCAACGCGCTGCTGTTCACCCCCCGAGAGTTGCGACGGGCGATGCGCCTCGCGGCGCTCGAGGCCCACATAACGGAGCAGTTCCGCTGCCCGCGACCGTCGCGCGCCTTTCGCCATCCCCGCCTCAGCCATCGGGAGCTCGACGTTCTCGCGCGCCGAGAGCATGGGCATCAAGTAGAAGCGTTGAAAGACGAAGCCGATGTTGCGCAGGCGGAACTGAGTTGCTTCGCGATCGCTCAGGCGCGACACATCTCTCCCCGCGATTTGCACACGCCCGGTCGAGGGACGATCGATGGTGCCTAACAAGTTCAGCAGCGAGGATTTGCCGCATCCTGACGGGCCAACGATCGCCACGTATTCGCCCGTGCCCACGTCGAGTGAGACGTCACGCACGGCGTGCACCGCCGATCCGGCAAGATCGTAGTCGCGCGAGACGCCATCGGCGCGCAGGAGCGGCTCTCCTTGTGCGCCCTGCGGTGGAGCGTGTGTCACGACACGGCCTCCGTACGCAGGGTTGCGGCGATGGGGAGTGACGCCGCACGCCACGCTGGAACTCCGCCAGCCGCAACGGCGGTCACGATGAGCAGTCCGAACGCGCGATACGCCGACGAGGCCTCGAAGACGAAAAAGTCGATGGCAGCTGGAAGTCCGGGGAAGTCGCGCAGGATGGTATTGAGGTATTCCGCGGTCGCCATGCCTAACGCGAGCCCCAGTGCGGCGCCTAACGTGGAGATCGCCAATCCCTCGAGCATCACCTGCTGTGCTATGTGCGGTCGTGAGATTCCGATGGCCCGCATCACCGCCATCTCGCCCAGTCGTTCCTGGACACTCACGGTCACGAGTGTGCTCACGAGGAGAAATCCGACGATGAGCGAGACGGTGCCGAGTATGAACGAGAGCTGGCGGAAGTATGAAAGCCGTTGCTCGACGGATCGCACCGCATCGGCCGTGGGAATGGCGGTCGCCTGCGGAATGCGCGCCTCCACGTCCCGTTGCAGCGCGGGGATATCGGTTCCGGGCGCGGTCTTGAGCATGAACAGCGAGACACGATCGCGCAGCGCGGCATCATCACTCGACAACTCTTGAAGCGTCGCGAGGGGTACCGCGATAGCAGGCTGCCCAGACGCGAGGTAGATGAAATGCGCCTTCCCCACAATGGTAAGACGACGGCGAGCGGTCCACGTGCGCAGCTGCGCGTCGTACCCCGCCGCCACCGTGACGGTATCGCCGACTCGATATCCCGAACGTTTTAGGAAATCGTCATTGGCGACAAGCGCGTGGGGCGTGTTCGCGTCTTGCCCGCCGACCAACTCGTAGTCTCCTTGCACCGCCGGACGGATGCCTAACGCGAATGTCGCTGTCGCGCGTGAACTGTCGACGACATGCAGCGTGCTTCCAAGCACCGGCGAAATTTCGCGAACGGCAGGAAATGAGCGCAGCGTCGACTCCGCAGACGCCGCGCGGGGAATGCGGGCTTCGGTATCGAACGGGAGCGTCCCTTTGGGCGCCAGTCGCATATCGAATCCCTGGCGCACGAGGAGCGCGCGAAACGAGACCTGCATTCCGCTCGCGAGCATCACCATATCGAGCAACATCGCCGCCGATACGGCGACCCCAAATACGGCGAGCAGCGTGCGGACGGGATGACGTCGCAGAGTGGCCCACGCCAGCGCGCCGCGCATCAGCGTCCGAAGAGTGAGAGGGGTGACGCGTGCGTTAGGCGTCGCGCCGCGAGGTAACCGGCTCCGATGCCTAACGCGATCGATAGCGTGACGGCAAACACCACGGTCGCCGGCGTCACCAGCGAGAACGCCAGCGGCGTGCGATACACACCGCGATAGTGCGCGTTGATGATCGCCGATGACACGTATCCGAACCCGATGCCAGCCGCGCTCCCTAGCAGCGCGATACAGGACGCTTCGAGCACAATGGCGCGTGTTACCGTGGCGCGAGAGATGCCCATAAGGCGAAGCGCGGCGACATCGCGCCGGCGTTCTTCGACCTTGAGGAGCATGATACACAACAGAAAGATTGCGCTGGCGACGATCGTGATCACGCCAATGGCGCGATTGAAGCGGGACACGACGGCGAACGTACGCGACGCACCGGCAGCGACATCGGCACTTCGGTGGGCGCGAAATCCAAAGGCGCGGGCATTGATCGCCGCCATGGCGGCTTCGGTCGCGCCCCCCGAGGTCGCGACCGCGAACCGATCGACCTTGTCGTTCGCTCCAACAATGGTCTGCAGCTGGCCCAAGTGCATGCGTACCTTGTACTCGGCGCGCGCCACCTCTGATGGATCGGCCGAACGCCTAACGATTGCGCCGACAACAACGCGTTCGCCCGCGCCGCCGGGTGTTGCAGCGACAATGAGTGTGTCGCCTAACTTGAGTGCCTTATCGGCGACCAGACGTTCGTCGATGGCGATGCTGCGCAAGACATCGCCGCGAACCGCCAGCGAATCGAGGACGCGCGTGGACGTTACCGCCGACTGACCAGCCAGTGGCGTCGCGACGAGGAGCGAACAAGCAAGAGGGAGCGAGGCGCGCCGAGAGATCATCACTCGAAGGTAAATGGCGCGCCTTGCGAGTGTGTTCCGCGTCGTTGCTCAGTCGGCCTCGCGCTCTACCATCACGCGCGATGCGAGCGCTGTCCCAACTTGGCACGTCGCACGCCCAACACGCAGCGTGAGCGGTCCGTCGAATGGCGCGCGCTCGGCCAGGGTGATGATCACTCCGGGACGAATTCCGATCTTCGCGAGGTAGCGCAGCAATTCGGAGTCTTCGTCACTCACGCGCATGACTCGTGAGCGTTGGCCGGCCGCGAGATCCGAGAGTCGAAGGTGACGGGTCTCGTCGATTTCGCCATTGCGTGTCGGAATTGGGTGTCCGTGCGGGTCGGTGAGCGGTTCACCCATTGCCGCTGCCATTCGATCGACCAATTCGTCGCTCACCGCGTGTTCGAGCCGCTCTGCTTCTTCATGCACACGGTCCCACGCGTACCCGAGCACCTGCGAGAGGTACGATTCGATTACGCGATGACGCCGAATGGTGCGCAGCGCCGCGCGACGTCCGGCATCAGTGAGCCGAACACCACGATATCGCTCATACGAGAGGAGCCCGTGGTCGGCGAGCCGCCGCACCATGCCGCTCACGGACGCGGCGGCAATCGAGAGTTTGGCGGCGATGTCGTTCGTTGCGACTGCTTCGCCACTCTGCTCGATGTTGTAGATCGCCTTCAGGTAGTCTTCGACCGGAGCGGTCAGCTCCAGGTCGGGGTGCCGACTGTCGTTAGGCGCAGGAGACGCGGGGGCAATCTTCGCTGATTTCAATCGCGAGCGGCCTGCCTTTCGGTCGGCCGTTTTGACGGTGCGCTTCTTCACGTCGCCTGCGGGCGACGGGCGTTGACATTTGCTCGCAGCATGAGCACCGGGATGGACGTCTCGTGCCTAACGGTGTTGGCAACACTCCCATGGATTACGTCGCCGATGAACTTGTGCCCATGCGTCGCCATGGCAATGAGGTCGCAGCGCTCGCGCTCCGCGGCAGCGGTGATTTCGCGTGCGGGGTCGCCAGTGGCCAGGACCGCCTCGGTCGGAATTCCCTCGCCCGAGAGCGACGTGGCAATACGTTCGATGTATTCGCGATCGACGCGCAGCTCCTCGGACTCGCGCAACTTGAGATGTGCGATATTGCGCGCCGCCCATCCATCGGCGACGTGGATGACAACAAGCGATGCGTTGCAGTGGCGCGCGAGTTCGCGCACGTGGTCAAGAATTCCTGCGTCGGTGGAGCTGTTCTCGAGCGGAACGAGAATTCGACGATACACTAGCGCAACCAGTTGCCGAGGGTCTGCACGAGAAGCCAGGCGTTGAGCACAGCGATGATGATCGCGACGAGATAGCTAAGCATCTTCAACCAGATGGCGTTGGCGAATTCGCCCATCTTCGTCTTGTCCGACGTGAAGATGACGAGGGGGAAGACGGCGAACGAAAGCTGAAGACTCAGGACGACCTGACTCAAGATGAGGAGACGGGCGGTGCCTTGTTCACCGTACAAGATGGCGGTGATCGCGGCGGGCACAATGGCGATAGCGCGCGTCAGCAAGCGTCTCAGCCACGGACGCATGCGAATGTTGAGGAAGCCTTCCATGACGATCTGACCAGCGAGCGTTCCCGTCAGCGTGGAATTCTGCCCCGATGCGAGGAGCGCGAGCGCGAAGACAGTGCTCGCGAGTCCCACACCCATCAGTGGTGAGAGGAGTTGATACGCATCCTGGATCTCGGCCACTTGCGTGTTTCCCGTACGATGAAACGTTGCCGCTGCGACGATGAGGATCGCACCGTTGATGAAGAGCGCGATTGAAAGTGCGATTGTCGAATCGAGAAATGCAAAACGAACCGCCTCACGCTTCCCTTCGTTTGTCTCTTCGTACTTCCTGGTTTGGACGATGGACGAGTGCAGGTAGAGATTATGCGGCATCACGGTTGCGCCGAGGATGCCGATGGCGATGTAGAGCATCTCGCGGTTGCGGATGATCTCCGTGGACGGGACGAAGCCGCGCAACACCGCCCCGAAGTCGGGACGCGAAATGACGATTTCGAAGAGGAAGCAGAGTCCGACGACCGCGACCAGCGCAATGACCATCGCCTCGAGAAAGCGAAAGCCCTTGTTTTGCAGATACAGGACGAGGAGAACGTCGAGCGCGGTGATACCGACGCCTAACGCGAGCGGAATGTTGAAGAGCAGGTTGAGGGCGATCGCGGTCCCGATGACTTCAGCCAAGTCGCAGGCGGCGATGGCGATCTCGCACAGCACCCAGAGTACGAAGGAGACCGGACGCGAGTAGTGATCGCGGCACGCCTGGGCGAGATCGCGGCCAGTGACGATGCCGAGCTTCGAGGCCAGCCCTTGGAGGAGGACGGCCATCAGGTTCGAGATGAGGATGACCGAGAGGAGCGTGTAGCCAAATGCTGAGCCACCGGCGAGGTCGGTCGCCCAATTGCCGGGGTCCATGTAACCGACCGCGACGAGATAACCGGGTCCGGCGAAGGCGAGGAGTTTGCGCCACCACGACAGACCGTGGACGGGAATGCTGCGATGGACCTCAGCCAACGACGGCGCTTCGCGGGCACGTCGCCAGCCAGGTTCCGCGTGCGTGCGCTGACTGCTCGGCTCGTTAGGCGGTGCTCCCGATGGCTCTGACGGTCGAGGCATGTGAGCGGAGACTGCCATGCGGGTGCACGGAAACGGAGTGTGACGGAAGGGGATCCGGCGCGATGCGAAGTGCGACACAACGAAAGTTCGACTTCGCCGCCCTCAACACATTATTTAGGACGACCTAAATTATCAACCGTCACAATGCAGGTTTTCGCGACCCGAGACGAGGATTTATGCGGACACGCCCTGCAAGGAGCGCGAGGGGGTCACTACATTCCCGCCTGCTGCTTCACGTATTCGGCGACCGATTGGTGCGTCGCGTACCAGACGCCGGGTTTCGCCTTCATGTGGGCGATGAGGAGTTCGAGTGCCTTGATGCGCGAGCGATGGCCGCTCACATGCGGGTGCATCGTGAGCAGAAAGAGCGTTCCTTCTTCGTACGCTTTGTCGAATTCGTCGATCCAGACCTGCGCGACGTCACGAGGGTTGGCGTAGTTCGTTCCGCGCGGTGAGAACAGAGGAGCATCGTCGTTGATCCATTCCACAGGTAGTTCGACGACGCCCGTTCCCTTCCCATCCTGCGTGAGTTCGTACGGACGTTCATCCGCCATCAGCGACGACTCGTAGATGAAGCCAAGATCCTTGACGATGGACATCGTGGCGGGCGAGAAATTCCACGACGGCGCGCGATAACCTACAGGGCGTTTGCCGACGATCGCGGTCAAGGTGTCGAGCGCATCCTTGACGAGGCGTCGCTCGACGTCGGGCGGGACCGCGGTATTCATCTCATGGATCCAACCGTGCACGCCGAACTCATGGCGTCCGGATCGTTTGATCACATCAGTTTGCGACCGCTCGATCATCAGGCTCATCGCCGGAATGAAGAACGTCGCGGGGATGGCGTGCTGGTCGAGCAGTGAGACGATACGGGGAAGTCCTACTCGCGCACCGTACTGTCCTTGCGAAAGCTCACCGACGGTGGGCTGTCCGAATCGCAGGTTGACCGTTTCGTTGTCGACGTCGAATGACAGCGCTACGGCAACGCGAGCACCGTTCGGCCACGATTTCGGCTGAAGTGAACGTCCGGCTCGCACCGCACGCACCACCTTCATTACCGTGTCGGTGGACCATTCCCACCCTTGCTTCACCGGTTGTTGCGCGGTGGTCGCCTGCAGTGGGACGAGACTCGTTAGGATTGCGGCGAACGCAACGATTGTGCGAGACATGCGAGGCCCGTTTGGGTAGGTGTGAAGGTGTTGCTTGAGATGGCGGATTCTTTCGCGGGGC
Organism: Gemmatimonadaceae bacterium; assembly: GCA_044224185.1. Taxonomy (GTDB): domain Bacteria; phylum Gemmatimonadota; class Gemmatimonadetes; order Gemmatimonadales; family Gemmatimonadaceae; genus SCN-70-22. Next base: position 42,809 of record JBGAKW010000002.1, read on the forward strand.
CGTTCCTGATTCGATCGCCTTCTCGTTAGGGCGATTTGTCGGCAACGCGGCCAAACTCCATTCCGCTCATGCGGAGCGTGCTCACTTTGCCTAACACATCGAGCGTGAACGTGACGGCATCTTTGCCTGAGCGTCGGTCGTCCCACTTGGCGATGAAGGTGTCATAGTGCCAGTGCTCGAGCGGAGCGGTGAACCCTTTCCCCCACCTGATTCTCAGGCCATTACCGGACGAAGAAATCTGCACCGTCCCGTTGAGTGAATCCGCGTACGTCCCCACGTACGCGCCTAACGATGCCGATGGCTTCGTGCCCGCCACGCGTGAGGAGACGAACGACTTCTGCGCGTCGTCGGCGCCCTTGGCGAGATTGGAATACAAGGTGCGAAGCTCAGTCGACCAATCGCGCAGCGCTCGCCCGGCGTACATGTCGAAGACGCGAAACATGAGGGCGTGGCGCAACTCGGCGTGATCGCTGTTGGCGAGGACGTACACACCGACCCGGCGATCGGGAATGAGGCCAATGATAGCGCTCATTCCATCGATGCTCCCGGTGTGCATGGCGACCGCATCACCTTGATAATCGTGCAGGAACCAGCCGAGCCCGTAGTTGATGAGGTGCGGGTGCGTGAGTGCCGTCGTCGGGTAGAAATCATCTCTCGGCACGACGATCTGCGGCGTCAGCCAGTCGGTGAAGCCGCGCTGAGTCACCAACCGTTTGCCGTTCACGCGTCCGCTGTCGAGGACAAACCGCATCCACTGCGCCATGTCACTGACGCTGGACCAGACCGAGCCGGCAGGCGCAACGGGATCGACGGCGCGATTCTCGATCACCCGGAGGGTGTCGTCGATTTCCATGTGCGGCGACGCCACGTTAGGCATCGTCAGCGTGGCCGCGAGCGTTGGAACGCTCTCCCGCATGCCGAGTGGTGCGAAGATGCGCGACGTTACCATCTCGCTCCACGATGTGTTTCCTGCGACGCCCACGACTGCGCCAGCCATCGCGTACTGGACGTTCTGATACGCATAGCGATTGCGAAACGACGCCCACGGCTTGAGGAAGCGCATGCGCCGAAAGATTTCCTTCGTGTCGTAGTCGTTCCCCGTCCAGAGCTGATCGGCGCCGGGAAGGCCGGTGTGGTGTGTGAGCAGGTCGCGCACCGTGAGTTCGCGCGTCATCACCGGGTCGTACAGCTGCAACGCCGGGAGATACGTGGTGACATGGTCTTCGAGATCGAGTTTGTCCTCATCCCGCAGCATGAGGAGCGACAGCGACGTCATCGCTTTCGTCGTCGATCCAATGGCGAAGAGCGTGTGCGCATCGACGCGCTCGGGGCTGCCGAGCTTTCGGACGCCGTACCCCTTGGCAAAGACGACCGAGTCGTTCTTGACGATGGAGATTGCAAGCCCGGGGATTCCCCAATCCTTGACCGCCTGGTCGACGTAACGATCGAAGGCGGTGAGGTCGGGTTTCTGTGCAACGGCTGCTTGCGGCCTCGCAACACCTAACGAGGCGATGACGAGTGCCAGGGTGAGGGCGCGCGACGGTGCCTGCCTAACGCGACGCGGGGCGAGCGGTGTGTGTTCGGCGATCGAGGTCATGCGGAGAGTGCGGAGAACGGTCGCAGGATCGGGCGTGGGAGGCGCATGGAGGTGCATTGATGCGCGACGACGTGAGTATCGAGAGCTGCGTCGAGGCTGATCGGCACGATCGAGGCGAGACGCGGCGGCTGATGCAGTCGCGCGGACCTTGTTGTGCGTGGAAAAAATGCTGCGGGGGGAAAGTGATGCGGCGAGAGGGGATGCGGGAGGAGAACTTCCCGGTGGGGGGGCCCCCCCACGCCGTCATCGGCCCCCTCGCACGAGCTCGCGCACGGGCGAACACCGCCGCGCACGGGCGAACGTCACGGCGCACCGCGCACCGCACCGCCGCGCCGCGCCGCGCCGCGCCGCGTGAACTACGGCAAAAGCTCCAGCAGCTGCCGCAGGATCCGCTCGGTCATCCCCCACACGACGTACTCTCCAAACACGAAGCTGGGGACGCGCCACGTCGCGCCGCGCACCTGCACGTGGCTCTCGCGTGCGACCTCGGGGTCCTGAAGGTGGCGCAGTGGCATCCAGAAGGCCGCGGCGACTTCGTGATTCAGTACCAGCGACGCAGTGCCGGCGGTCAAAACCACGAACGGCGTGACGATAATCGGGGGGAGCGCGGGAGTGCGCGGACGCAATTCGTCGAGAACGCCGAGTACCAGTCCATCGACGTCCAGGTCGAGCCCTGTCTCTTCAACGGTTTCGCGATACGCCGTCGCCTGCAGCGATTCGTCGTTAGGCGACCAACGCCCGCCGGGCAGCGCCACCTGCCCGCTCCACGGATCGCCTTCGCGCGTGGCGCGACGAATGAGCAGAATCTCAGGCTCTCCCTCGGGCCCGAGACGAAGCGCGAGCGCGACGGCGGCGCGAGCTGGCGCCCCGTCATCCTCCGCGACTGCACCGGGTCGCCCGGCAAGCACGCGTGCCAAGTGCTGCAGCAGCGGATGTTCCAAGAGCGGGTGACTATTCATCGGCCCTTCGCGCGCGACGTCCTCGCACGCCTCAACCGTCGATGTCGCCTCCGGACTCCGCCCACGCGCGAAAGCCGCCCGCGAGCGACGCGACATCGCGGTATCCCATTTCCTGCAGGGTATCGGCGGCCAACGCCGAGCGATTGCCGCTGGCGCAGTAGATGATGATGGGTTGCGTGCGTGGAACGGCCGCTTCAATGGTCGTCTCGAACACCCCCCGCGGCATATGAAGCGCCCCCGGAATATGACCGAGGTTCCACTCGTTAGGCTCGCGGCAGTCGATGGCGAGCGTGCCCTGTCCGATCTCGGCCATCGCCTCCTCCGCATTGACTTCGCGAATACGTTGCTTGGCTTCGCGAATCAACTCTGTTCCGCTCTTCATGTTCCTCCGTGCTGGTAACGGCAATCGGGCGTGACACCACGTGCTGAAGGTACGCGCGACGGTCGCACGCACCTTCGATTGTCTCGCGCCGCTTCGCGCCACCGCGTAGTTTGGCCGCGTGACGCTCACGACGAAAGTCCTCATTGCGTTGGCCGCTGGCCTCGCGCTCGGAATCGCGCTCTCATTCGCCGGCGGCGATGGCGCCACTCGCATCGTGGCGGTGATCGAGCCGCTGGGCACATTGTGGGTGAACGCCATTCGGATGACCGTTCTCCCCCTCGTGGTGGGAAGCATCATCACCGGTGTGACGGCGGCGCCCGATTCACGAACCATCGGACGCATCGGCACTCGTGCCCTTCTCTTTTTCGTCGTGTCCCTGACCTTGGGTTCAGCCTTCGCCGCGCTCGTTGCGCCGCCGCTCATGGCGCGAATCCCGCTCGACCCGGACGCCATTGCCGCGCTGCGTGCCGGGAGTGCGGCGGCGGCAGGTGCGGCCGCCGAAAGCGTCAAGAAAGTGCCGACATTCGCGCAGTGGCTGACGGACCTGGTCCCGGTCAACCCGGTGAAAGCAGCCAGCGATGGCGCCATGTTGCCGGTCATCATCTTCTCGCTGGCGTTTGGCCTCGCCGTTGCACGCCTAACGAGCGAGACGCGCATCACAATGATCAGTTTCTTTCGCGGATTGGCGGACGCCTCGCTCACGTTGGTGCGCTGGGTGCTGGCGGCCGCGCCAATTGGCGTGTTCGCGCTCGCCGTACCATTGGCGGCACGGCTCGGGCTCGCGGCCGCCGGCGCGCTCGCCGGCTACGTTGTTGTCGTCTGCGTCCTCACCACGCTCTTTTGCCTCGTGGTGATCTACCCAGCGGCCGCGTTAGGCGGTTCCGCGGGATTCGCATCGTTCGCCCGAGCCATCTTCCCGGCACAGGCCGTGGCGTTCAGTTCCCGCTCATCGCTGGCTGCGCTGCCGGCGATGATGGAAATTTCACGCACTCGGCTCGGATTGCCGGAGCAGATCTCCTCCTTTTTTCTTCCGCTCGCCGCATCAACCTTTCGCGTCGGGGGCGGCGTGGGCGTCACGGTCGGCATCGCGTTCATCGCGCGACTCTATGGCGTGGAGCTCGCCCCGTCGCAGCTCGCGACCATCATCCTCACGGTCGTCATCTCGACATTTTCGATCCCGGGAATCCCCGGTGGGTCGATCATCGCCATGGTACCGGTCCTCCTTGCGGCTGGTCTCCCGGTAGAGGGAATGGGGATTCTCCTCGGAGTCGACACGATACCCGACATGTTCCGCACGACGACCAATATCACCGGCGACATGGCGGCGGCGGTCGTACTGGGACGCGGTGAGCGCAACGCCTCGGCCGAACTCGCCACGCCGGCACCGACGCGTTAGGTACTCGTGGTCCCGGGCGCCAACATCGACTGGGGAGCGCTGGCCTGGTCCCTGCCGTGGTGGCTCGTGAATGCGGTGACGGCGTGGCGTTGGCGGGGCTCACCGAGTCTCGACGAACTCCCGCCACGCGCCCCAAGCGATTCGCCCCCCTTGACGGTCATCGTCCCGGCGCGCAACGAAGCACGCCACATCGGTGCCTGCGTGCGCATCATCCTGTCATCTAACTATCCGAAGCTCTCCCTCATCGTGGTCGACGATCACTCGACGGATGACACCGCGGCGCTCGCCCGCGCGTCCGCGCCATCCGATGCGCGCCTAACGCTAACTTCCACTCCACCGTTACCGGACGGTTGGCTCGGGAAGCAGTGGGCATGCGAACACGGCGCGTCGCTCGCCTCGGGCGCGATTCTCCTGTTCACGGACGCCGACGTCCGTCACTCCGTCGATCTGCACGCGCGCATCGTCGGAATGATGGAGCGCGACCGCTGCGACCTGCTGAGCATCGCCGGTCATCAGGAAACGCTGACGTTCTGGGAGCGCGTCGTGCAACCCTTCGTGTTCTCCGTACTCGCACAGCGTTACGGCGGCGTGGGCGCGATGAATCGCTCCTCACGCTCGAGCGAAAAAATCGCCAACGGACAATGCCTCGCCTTCCGGCGTTCAGCATATGACGCCTTCGGCCGCCATGCCGCCGTCCGACAAAGCGCCGCCGAGGATCTCGCGTTTGCGCAGCGAATGTTTGAGCGTGGGTTCAGGACGCAGATGGCGTTAGGCGAATCGCAACTCTCGACCCGCATGTACACGTCATTGCGCGAAATCGTTGCGGGGTGGAGAAAAAATGTGTACGCCGCAGGGCGCGAAGCACTTCCAGGGGGCAAGATCGTTCGCCCCTTCGCGCGACTTCTCGTCCCCTTTCCGGCACTCAGCGCGCTCCTCCCCGTGGTCATCGCGCTGACGTCGCTCATGGGGTGGACGTCGAAGAGCGCACTCGTCTTCGCTGTGAGCGCGATACTCGCGCAACTCCTGTGGTTCGCCTTCGTCGAACGACAGTTCCGCCTTCCGCTGCGCTATGCCCTGACGTTCCCGTTAGGCGCCGCGGTCTACCTGTACATCGCGCTCACCGCGGTCGCCAGGGGAAGCCATATCGAGTGGAAGGGGCGCCGGTACCTGGCGCGCTGAGCACGTATGCACCCCCGCCAACTCCACCGACACTGCGACTGCAGGCCATCTCATCCCTGGTCGGCGCCCCCGGCCGGCGCAGGGCGCCGGCGCTCCGGCGATCATGTATGAGCTGGACTCTACCTGAAATTCAAAGCGGGTGGCTCGTTAGGCTCGAGCCACCCGCGATGCCGTGAGGCACTCCACGAAACCGCTACACCCTAGATGCCCGCCTTCGAGACGCACGAATCCATGATGTCGCCCTTGATCGACTTGGGCTTCGACAACGTCTCAAAAAATTCGTCAAGATAGCCGCGCACATCCTTCAATTCGCCACCCTTGAGCTCCGGCGTCTCGCTGAACAACCCAAGGATCGAATCTTTTTGCGCGTTGAAGCGCGACACCGCGGGTGCGAACTCGTCCAGCGTGCGACACGGACCGCGGTACAAACGCTGCCGCACGCTCTTGATGTTCAACTGTGGATCCGGGATCGAATACGGCGCACCAACCAACCCCGAAAAGTCGAAATCGTAGCCGAGTACGTACATCGCGCCGTCGAGTCCCTGTGCCAGGCGGGTGTTGTGAAGTGCGTAGATCGAATAATCCGTGTTCCCGATGGCGTACTCGAACAACGTCAGGAGATCGAGCGTGCGCGGTTCCAGGTCGTCGAAGATCGCTCCCCGTGCCTCGCGAATTCGCGCCAGATTTCGCGCCGCCACGTCATCCTCATTCTCGATCCACATCGCCGTCTTCTTGTCCAGCACCTTGCCGCTGGCAGAATCGACGTAGGTGCCTAACGACAAACGCGCGCGGAACGATTTTGGCGTCACGAGATTGAAGATGCGATACGCCAGGTATTCCTTCATCAGGTTCATCTCGTATCGCGAGTCGCCCTGACAGTGCGCGCCCAACTTCAGCGAGCGCTCACCATGGAATGGCGTCCCCTTCATCCCGCTATCCGGAAAAATCACGAGCATGTTCACGAAGGAACACGTCCTCTTCTGCAGGCGATAATGGCCGCGCGTCCGAATCCCCACGGGAATTCGGCGTTCGGCCCCCTTGTCGTCAGTGACCACGAGCGTCGCCGGATATCGCTTGGTACTTAGCGAATCACGATCCTTGTTGATGCGGCCAAAATCCGCGATCAACGTGAACGGGAGCTGCGTCGTCTGCGTAAAGAGCGGCAGTTTTTCCGCCCGCTCGGCACGCTTGCTTGCTCGCGCGGAATCCTCCGCCGGTGTGCGAGCCGCCTTCGCCGGCTTCGCGTCCGCGACGCCTTGTTCGTCGCCGTCACGCTTCTCCTTCTTCTTTCCTTTAGGCTTTTCCTGCTGAGGCATCGCCTCGTTAGGTGCCATCGCGCGCACATTCACGGGCGCATGGAGAAATAACGCGGCAGCGAAGACGGCGAGCATTTTCATACGACCTGCTCCTCACATCCAATGTTCAGCGGAAGCCCGCGACACATATGGCACGCCGTCGCGTTCCAATATGTGCGCCACTTCCTCAAGACGCCCCCCCTTCTTGGCGCGCACCGAATAGACGAGCGTCGACTCTCCATCCGACGAATCGGTGCGCACCAGCGTGAAGCGCTTCGCGCGCTCCGCCAGAATCGACTCCACCGCCCCCTGCGCCCCCTCCGCGTCCGACACGATCACCGTCACCCGGCCATCGTACTTCGGACGCTCCTCTTCCGTGTCGCCCCCCTCAGGAATCCCGATCTCGTCTCTACGCTTCCGGACGCGCGTCGCTAACGCATCAAGTTGCTCCGGCGCCATCGTCTCCAAAATCTCCTTGTCCAGACGCGCCACAAATTGACTCGTGCGATTGGCGATCGCCATCGCGCGCTCCATGTGCAGCTGCGCGCGCTTCCCCTCCAGCCCCGGCGGCGTCCGCGCAAAGTCCGTCTGCCACAGCGTGAGCGCGATAACGATGTAGAGCAGCGACAGTACGACCGCGACCTCCAGCTGCACGCCGCACGCCAGCCCCAGCGCACTCACCACGAAGACGTACACCGCGTCCTTCGAATCTTCGAGCGTCGTCCGGAATCGCACCGCCGCCACAATCCCCGCCAGCGAGAACGCCAGCGCCACGCTATTGCGCACCAACACCGCGACCGCCGCCACCACCGCCGGCAGCAACACTAACGTGTGCACCACCGACTGCGAATATCCCTTCTTCTGACGCGTGAACATGTACGTCCACGCCACCGGTAACGCCAGCAATACAGCCGCAACGCACGCCACCGACGCCAGCAACGTTACCAGGTGCGGCGGCAACGGAACCATCTCACGAATCGCCGCACTCTTCGAAAATACCGCGCCCGCCTCCGCCGACACACCGCCGACGCCAAGAATCGGCGCCAGTGCCGTCGTCAGCTGCAATCTGGACGACTCGCTCATCGCCGACCAGCCACCCCAAACGATAAGCAGCAACACACCGTAATAGACCAGCAATCGGGATGCGATGCCCTGAAACAGCTTCGTCATTCCGGGCTTAGCGTTCGGCATCGACCACAACAGGGTTCGAGGAAGTTGCAACCGCACGTCGCTCGATTCTATCCCCGCGCGCGCGCGCGAGCGAGAGGAAAAGTTCACCCGCGCCCCAACGCGATCAAATGCACATGGTCGAAAGCCCGTGGTACCAGCTCCCGGCACCTCCACTCCTATGCTGTCGTCGTGCTCACACGCCGACTCGCCTCCGATCTCGTGACCCGACTCGCCCACCCACTTGGGCCTCACGAGCTACTCAGACCGCTGGGATTCTCCGCGGACCCACTTCCACTCGACGACGCCGCCGCACGCGCGCTTAATCTCCCTCCCTCCACCCTACAGCCGCTGGTCGTCACCGGCTTCGGCGCCCTACGTGCGCTCGCGTGCGCCGTCGATGACGATGCCCCACTACGCATCACCGTCGCAAAAATTGTTAAACGCGTAATCGCTCGCGCACCACATCAGCTCTGGGTCTTCGTCGTCCGCCGCACCAGCGGCACCGAATGCGCCCTCGCCACCTGGCAACCAATTAACGACGCTGGACGAATTTGTGCCCTCGTCGTCCACCCCACGCGCCCACTCGATAGCGATGCCGAAACGATCGTCGCACTCGCCGCAGCATTCGACGGCGCAGCCGCATCAGCCGACATCCTCCTCCACGCTCGCTGGTGCGAAATACTCGGCCGCGATGCCCTGTCGAGCCGATTTTACCGAGCCCTCGAACGCAATGTGGTCTCGTTAGGCGACGGCGCCGTCGGAAATGCCCCCCCCGATGCCCGCCGCTCCCTCGCCCTCCTCGCCGCCTCCCGCCTCCTCTTCCTCTCCTTTCTCCAAGGCAAAGGATGGCTCAATGGCGACGCCGACTTCCTCGCACACCACGTCGACGACGCACTCGCACTCGGCGGCAACCTCCAGCGCCGCTTCTTCGATCCGCTCTTTTTCGGCACCCTCAACACCCCAGTCGCCAAACGCGCCGCTGCAGCCCGCAATTTCGGCGTCGTGCCATTTCTCAACGGCGGTCTCTTCGCCCGCACGCCCCTCGAACGGCGATTCCGAACATTGAGATTCCGTGACGAAGGCATTGCAACACTCTTCGACGAAGTACTCACACGGTATCGATTCACGACCCGCGAAGAACAACGCGACTGGAGTGAAGCGGCCATCGATCCGGAAATGCTCGGACGCGCCTTCGAGAGCCTCATGGCATCCCGCGAACGCCGCGACAGTGGCGCCTACTACACCCCCCATACCATCGTCGCACGCGTCGCCGAATGCGTCCTCGATGAAGTCGCGCACTCCTCGGGAATCTCCTTGGCGGGCATTGCCGCGCTTCGCGACGGCAAGCCACTCGCCAGCGATGATGCCGCCCTCGCCCGCCTAACGATCCCCAAGCTCCGCATCCTCGACCCCGCCTGCGGTACCGGCGCCTTCCTCGTTCACATCCTCGAACGCCTCGCCGCGCAATTGCGCCTGGCGGGCGATGAGCGAACTGAATCGACCCTGCGTCGTGCACTCCTGACGCATTCGATCTTTGGCGTCGACATCAATCCGATGGCCGCCTGGCTCTGCGAACTACGACTCTGGCTCTCCGTCGTCATCGATCTCCCCGACGGCGCATCGACATCGGTCCCACCACTCCCCAATCTCGACCGCAACATCCGCGTCGGTGACGCCCTCGCCGGCGGTAGCTTCGATGATGTTCCATACCACAGCGCCGTTAGGCGCCCAGCGACACGCTCACGCCCACCGCTGATTGACGCCCTTCGCGCCCGCTACGCACGCGCCACCGGCGCACGGAAACATACCCTCGCTCGACGACTCGACTCGGCCGAACGATCCGAAGCTGTCGCGGATGCCGATCGCCGACTGAACTCCCTCACCCACGAACGACGAACCCTCGTCTCCACTGCACGCGGTCGCGATCTCTTCGGCGCCCGTCGCGGACCACTCGGCCCTGAACGTCGCAGACTCATCGAGTTACGACAAACCATTCGATCGCTTCGAGGAGTGCGGAGCTCCATCGCACGCGGCGGCGCACTCCCGTTCCGATTCGCCTCTCATTTTGCCGACGCTGCAAAAGTCGGAGGGTTCGATGTTGTCGTCGGTAACCCCCCGTGGGTCCGCCTCCACCGAATTCCCCCAGAGAAACGCGAGTCCATGCGACGCGACTTTCGCGTCTTCCGCGAAGCAGCATGGAAACGCGGCGCCGACGATGCCGCCGCTGGTGCAGGATTCGCCGCTCAAGTGGATCTCTCCGCCCTCTTCGTCGAACGCGGCATCTCCCTGCTACGCCCCGAAGGACTCCTCGGCTACCTCCTCCCCATGAAACTCTGGCGCTCCCTCGCCGGCGGCGGCGTTAGGCAACTACTCGGCGATGACAATGAACTGTTGTCGCTCGAGGACTGGTCCGAGTCACCCACCTCCTTCGACGCCGCGGTATACCCTTCAATCGTCCTCGCTCGTCGACGACGCCCCAAAGCGCAGCGCCCACGCAGGCCCGGCGAACATGGCGAGGAGATCGCCCTGGTCCAGGCGTCCGCACACCCGAGCTCCGATGAGTACCGAGAACACGCGGAAGTTGGTGCACACGCAAGCCAGTTGGCGTTAGGCAACCAGACGCGGTCGCAACCCACGATCACTCACGAAACACGACTGGGACTCCATCGACGTGATCTCGCCATCACTTGGCGCGTCGCCCCCTCGAGTATCCCGCTCGATCAGACACCCGGTGCTCCATGGCTCCTCCTCCCACCAGACGCGCGCGAAGCATTTACTCGACTCGCCAATGCCGGCCCTCCACTCGCATCCTCAGGGCTCGGCCGCCCCACACTCGGCGTCAAGAGCGGCTGCAACGCCGCCTTCCTCGTTCGTGAATCGAGGCAGGCGCGTGGAGACGTCACCGGCGACGACGGACGCACCGGCGAAGTCGAACCACATCTCCTCCGCCCCGTCATCCGCGGCGAATCCGCGATGCGTTGGGCACCCATGCCTAACGAGCAACGCATCATCTGGACACACGACGATGTCAATCGTCCTATCCGCTCGCTTCCACCCCTCGCCGCACGCTGGCTCGCCAAGTGGCGGCACGATCTCGCCCGACGCGCTGACGCGCGAGCTGGCACACCATGGTGGTCGCTCTTTCGCCTCGACGGCGCGTGCTTCGATCGGCCACGAGTCGTATGGGCAGACGTCAGCCGAACACCACGAGCGTCAATCCTCGTCGCCGGTGCACCATGGGTGCCCCTCAACTCGTGTTACGTCCTCCCCTGTCGCGTAAACGAGGACGCCGCCGCCTTCGCCGCCATCCTCAATTCCCCACTCGCCGCCGCATGGCTCGATGCAATCGCAGAACCCGCCCGCGGCGGCTTCCATCGCTACCTCGGCTGGACAGTCGCCCGACTCCCCATTCCGAGCGATTGGGCACGCGCACGATCAATTCTCGCCCCCCTCGCGAAACGCGGCGTGGAGGGAGATCGCGTAAGCGATGCGGAACTCCTTGATGCGGTAATAAGCGCCTACCGCATTCGTCGCGCACTCGTCCTCCCCCTCGTCGAGTGGCGTTGGCAATGACCAGCGTTCACCAGACCTGCCTAACGAAGTCGCTCGAGAATGTCGTCATGCATTTCAGCGCCGCCGCTACCCAGCTCGCCACCTCGCTCGCACTCCCATCCCCGCCGCCTAACGACACTCGGCCTTCACCTGAGAATGACGACGCATCGTCCCGCGACAACGAGGCGACGCCCCCCTCCCCCTCCCCCTCCCACGACTCGGCACTCGGTGAAACGAGTGAGAATCCCCTCGCAGCAGGAAGCGAGATCATCCTCTATCCGCACCAACGCGATGCCGTGCTCGCGCTCCATCAGCTGCTCCGCACATACGGCTGTGCCCTTCTCGCCGATGAGCCCGGACTCGGCAAGACCTACTCCGCGCTCTTTGTTGGCAAACACTTCGCGCACACACTCGTCGTCGCCCCCGCCTCCCTTCGCGACATGTGGCGCCAAGCCGCCAGGCGTGCGCGCCTAACGATCGACGTCACCAGTTATGAAACCCTCAGTCGCACGACACACCGACTGAAACCCCGATACCCGCTGATCATCTTCGACGAAGCGCACTATCTCCGCACTCCAGAGACGCGTCGCTATCAGCGTGCCGCGGAGTTGTCCTGCGGAAGCGCTCTGCTCTTCCTCTCCGCCACACCTATCCACAATCGGCGACACGACCTGCTCTCCCTCTTCGCACTCGCACTCGGCAGCACCTGCGGTGAACTCGCCGACCATCAGCTCGCCCGCCTCGTCGTTAGGCGCCGCGCGCAACAGGTCGAACAACACCTCCAACTTCCCGCGCTTCGCACGCTTCGATGGGAAGCGCTTCCGCCCGACGCGCAGCTCCTGGACGAAATCGTCGCCCTCCCTCCCCCACTTCCGCCACGCGATGGAGGGCGAGCAGATGCGCTCGTACGCCTCTCGCTCGTGCGCGCCTGGTGCTCCAGTGATGCCGCGTTGCTCGACGCCATTCGACGCCGCCTCGCCAACGCCGCCGCACTCGAACACGCACTCTCGAACGGCACGTATCCGTCGCGCGCGGAACTACACTCATGGCTGGGCGACGGCGATGCGATCCAGCTCGGATTCGCCGCGCTGCTTGCGCCGACGAGTGGCGGTCAAAGTGGAGAGCTGCTCGCATCGATCGCGCAACACACCGGCGCCCTCCGCCGCCTCCGAGCCTCCGTCACTTCAACGCACGCGCGCGATGACATCCGATTCGCCCGCTTGCGCGCAATCCTTTCCGAAAATGCGGGCCTCCCAGCCCTCGTCTTCACACACGCGCGCGCCACCGCAGCGGCGGCCTTCCGCGCACTGGCGCCATTCACCCGTTGCGCCCTGCTTACCGGCGACGTCGGGCGAGTCGCTTCGGGTACGGCCTCTCGCCGCGAAATCCTCGATCGATTCGCCGCAACGCCATCGGCTATCTCGTTAGGCGCCGGCCGGTCGCCGCGCCCATCACCGCACATCGCCGCCCAACGGCGACACGACGACTTGTGGCACAATAGCACGGCGCCAGCATCCTGCGCGCTCGATTCCCCCGTTCCGTGTGAATCGTTAGGAAGCTTCGCCGAGCGAGATGCGATGCACATTGATGTACTCATCGCGACCGACGTGGTAAGCGAAGGCGTCAACCTCCCGCGCGCTGGCATCGTCGTCCACCTCGACCTCCCCTGGACACCCGCGCGCATCGAGCAACGCGTCGGTCGCGCTCGACGCCTCGGCTCCGTTCGCGACGAAGTCCTGCAACTGGCCATCGCACCTCCCGTCGATGCCGCCGAGCTGCAATCGGTCGTTCGACACCTCAGTGAAAAAGGCGCGATCGCGCAGCACCTCGTCGGACACCTCGATGCCGGCGTATCGTCTCTGGTTCCGTCCCATCTTCTCCCCTCCTCGGGCGCTACCGACGCAACTGCAGATTTCTGCCGGTTGATACGCACGCTTTCGGAAGCCATGGCTGGCAAGACTTCGTCGCCCGCAGCCGACCAACAAGACTCTATCCTCCCAGATGATGGGCAATGCCCCATCGACGCGTTCCCAGCCGCTGTCCTTCGCGTCAACCTTCCACACGCAATCGCCGTCGCACTCATCAGACGCGACCACGAGTCAGAGTTCGTCACGATCTCGGAGCACACGACGCCTCCCCCCAATACCAGCGCGCCAGACCCTAACGAGCGTTCGTCACACCTCGACGTTCACGAAACCACTTCCTTCTCCACCGACCTTCGAGACGCCACCAACGCACTGCAGCACGCGCTTGCAGCCATGCGTCGCATGCCCCAATCCGCACCGCACACCTCCATCCAGTACGAGCCGCGCCTTGATCAGCTTCGGCGTGCGATCGATGGTACCGCGGCTGCACTCGACAGTTGGCGTCGAGCGCGGGACGCTGAGGATGCGGCGATCGGGGCAACCCATACGCGTTCCAGCGCGCACCGCGCCATGCTCCATCGTATCTCACAACTCACTTCTCGCGGACGCCTCGAGCGGCGCTCCCTCGTCGCGCCCGCCGCCACTCTACGCGCGCTCGTCCTCCAAGTCTCAGGCGTCGGAGGCGAAACCCTTCTCCGCACGCTCGTAGACGAGTGGCAATCGCCTAACGATTCTGGTGCGGCGAAGGACCCGATATCGTGGCTGCGACGATGCATCGCTACTCTCCAGCGAAACATCCGCCAGTCTCCGCCTAACGCGCCAATCACCCCCGGGTACCCTGACTCAACCACCACCGGCTCGCTCGGCTTCAATCTCCACACGACACACTCGGCAAAAACACGAACTGTCCAAGCCATCCTCATTCTGTTGCCAACGTTGTGACCGCCGGCGATGCGCTAGAATTCGCGCATGACCTCGCCCGCCTCATCGCACACTCTCCCCGTCGTGCTCTTCGACCTCGACGGCACGCTCATCGACTCGCTCCACCTCCTCGTCAGCGCCATGCGCTTTGCGTTCGAGGGGCATCGCGTCCCGACACCCGATGTCGATCTCTGGACGTCCTACATCGGCCGCCCGCTTCAGTGGCAGTTCGCCCAGTTCGCTTCTGAAGAGGAAGTCCCCGCTCTCGTACAGCGCTATCGCAGCTTTCAGTACGAGCACCACGACGCGCTCACTGCACCGTATGACGGCATCGTCGAGCTCGTCCAACGCCTCGATGCCGCCGGCCACCTCATCGGCGTTGTCACGAGCAAAGTCGACGCACTTGCGAATCGTTCCATCGAACACGTCGGCCTGAGCCCCTACATGGACATCGTGATCGGCGCGGACTCGTCCACACGCCACAAGCCTGACCCGGAACCACTCCACGTCGCCCTCAACCGGCTCGGCGTGACACCGGATCAGGGCGTCTACATCGGAGACTCGATCTACGACATCATGGCCGGCAACGCCGCCGGAGTCGTCACGATCGGCGTCACATGGGGCGCGACCACCCACTCGCCTCTCCTCGAGGCATCCCCGACCTTCGTGGCCCATACCATCGACGAACTAGAGGCGCTCATTTCGCAACTTCGCCGACCGGTGGTCACGTAGGGCTACGCGCAATCGCCGTACGCAACTGCAGGGATTGGACCTCCCACATAGAGTTCCTCACCCGCGCGCCCACGTTCGTTCAAACCCTCCAGCCGTCGCCGCTATCTCAACATGTGAGTATGCGACGAACGGCTGATCTGTGACGGTGGAATTCCTGGAACGCGACTCCCTCTCCGTGGTGAGTGACGCATCCGATGCAGCACTTGCTGCGTCCGGAGATCGTCGGGCGTTCGAGAGACTCTACCGAACGCACGTCAACCGCGTCTTCGCAGTCTGCGCGCGAATGGTCGGCGACCGTACGCATGCAGAGGAGCTCACGCAGGACGTCTTCGTTCGCGTTTGGTCCAAACTCGACCAGTTCCGTGGCGAAGCGGCATTTGGAACGTGGTTGCACCGACTTGCCGTCAACGTCGTCCTCAACGCGCGAAAGACCGAAGGACGCAATCGTTCCCGTTTTGACGATGACGAAGGCGAATCGATCGACTCGCTCCCACAGTCGGGCAGCGTCTCAACACCGGGAGCAGCGATCGATCTGGAAGCGGCAATCTCCACACTGCCACCTGGTGCGCGGCGAGTCTTCGTCCTGCACGATGTAGAGGGTTACAAACACGAAGAAATTGCGGAGATGCTCGACATCACCGCTGGGGGGAGCAAAGCGCAGCTCCATCGCGCTCGGCACCTGTTACGCGAGGCACTACAACGATGACCACACGAAACCTGACCTGTCGCGAGCTCGATGAACGCTTGGGGGATTACCTCGAGCGATCGCTCGACGATTCTTCGGTCGCAGACATAGAGTTGCACCTGTCGGGATGCGCGTCGTGCGCCGCGCTCGTGCGCGACTTCGAGTCGATCACGCGCCAAGCCGCCACGCTCGCACCCCTCGCGCCATCGCGTGACCTGTGGGCGGGAATCGAAGCGCGTATCGGAACGCCGGTTGTTTCCATTGAAGCCCACGCCGCCTCCCGCCCGGCTGCCACGCGGGCGTTCTGGCATCGTGTCCGGACGGGGGCCATCGCTGCGGGCTTGATGGGAATCACCGCCGTCGTCACCTACAGCGTGGCACGGCGCGAGCGCTCGACATCCGTCGCTGCGGTTCAGGCAACCGACACGACGCCATCGGCCCTGCCAACGTCGCCAGCTGCAACCCCAGCCACGATGGCAGCGCGTCCCGATTCGGGTGTCAGCGCCTCGTCGCCTGACGCGTCCACGCCGAACAGCGTCGTGCCTAACGCCACGCTGCCTAACGCGGCGCTGCCTAACGCGGCGTCGCCTAACGGCACTGCCCTCGTCGCCCGCCGCGAAACGCGCAACTCACCCAGGGTCACCTACGACGCCGAAATCGCGTCGCTACGCGGCATCCTCAATGAGCGTTCGGAGCAACTCGACCCGCGCACGGTCGCGGTGCTTCAAAGCTCCATCGCTACCATCGACTCCGCCATTTCGCAGGCGCGCGCTGCGCTCGAACGCGATCCGCGCTCGCGCTTTCTCTCGACTCAACTCGACAAGGCGCTGGAGAAGAAGCTCGGCCTCCTGCGTACTGCTGCGCTTCTTCCCGCTCGCTCCTGAACTTCACTACCATGCGTCTCTCGCGAATTCTCACCCTGTGCGCCGTGGCCATCTCCACGCCAGCGCTCCTGCGCGCACAGTCCACCGATCGTCAAGTCGAACGTCTCGCCGAGACGATCGCCGCCACCGTCGAGCGTGCGGCGGCGCAAGTTGAGAAACACGCGACCGCGTTCGCCAACGGCTTCGAGCGTGAGTGGAATAGGCAGCAGCGCGACGATCGCGATCGCCGTCGCCGCCGCAGCTCCGACACCATCGACCGTCCGACGCTCGACACCACCGTCGCCTTCTCCAGTGATGGAACTGTCGACCTCACCAACGTCGCCGGCGACATCGTCGTGACGGGATGGGATCGCAAGGAAGTCCGCATCAAGGCGCGTTCAGAGCGCGGCGATCTCGAGTACTCTCTCTCCAATTCACGCATCACGATCGAAGAGCGCGCCGAACGCGGTCGCTGGAGTCGTCGTGACGACAGCGAAGACACCCGCTACGAACTCTCCGTGCCGCGCGGCGTGCGCGTGATCGCCCACAGCACCTCCGGCGATATCAAGCTCCGCGGCACCGGCGGCGAGGTTGAAGCCAATACGTTGAGCGGCGACGTCTCGGTCGAAGACGCAACGCGACGCGTTGAAGTCGGAACGGTCTCCGGTGAAGTGAGCGGTACGCGTCTCAAGGGAACCATCGAGGCCAACTCGGTTTCCGGGGGCGTCACACTCGACGATGTCGAAGGCGACGTCCGCATCGAATCCACCAGTGGCGACCTCTCGATCACCAACGCGAAGTCGCGTGAGATCGACGCGTCTACCACGAGCGGCGAGATCGTCTTCGCCGGTTCACTTGCGGCTGACGGGCGCTACGAGTTCCACTCCCACTCGGGCAACGTCGAACTCACCGTCCCCTCGGCAATCAACGCACATTTCTCCGTGGAGACGTATAGCGGTGAATTGGGAAGTGACTTCCCCATCACACTCCAACCTGGACAGCGCGCTGGTGCGCGTGGCCGCCGCTTCGAGTTCAACGTTGGAACCGGCGGCGCTCGCGTCATCGCCGAAACGTTCAGCGGCAACCTCGATATCCGTAAGAAGTAGTGGCGTTAGGCGGTGCAGGCAGTGTTAGGCGCCTAACGATCTCGATACTGTATCCCGCAGCATCCCCCGACTCTCGATTCACCATGCGTACCCTCGTACTCATCTCACTTCTCGCCCTCAGCACCAGCGCCCTACCGGCGCAGGACAAGGACGGCAAGGATTTCTCCTGGGACGGCAAGATCCCACGCGGCTCGTGGCTCTTCGTCCGCAACCTCAACGGCCGCATCACGGTCGAAAAAGCCTCCGGCGATCGCGCCGAAGTCACGGCCGAGAAGCATGTCCGTCGTGGTAACGCCAATGACGTGCGTATCGAGATGAAGAAGAGCGGCGACAACGTCGTCATCTGCGCCATCTGGAACGAAGACACGCGATGCGACGAAGACGGCTACCGCACACGCGACCACGACAACTGGCGCCGCAATTCGGAGATCTCGGTCGAGTTCACTGTCCGCTTGCCCGAAGGCGTGAAGCTCACCGCATCGTCAGTCAACGGTGGCCTGCGCATCGAAGGCGCAAGTTCTGAAGTCGTTGCCAACACCGTGAACGGAAGCATCACCGCCTATTCAACCGGCGGACCAGTACGCGCCAGCACGGTCAATGGCGGAATCGACGTGCGCATGCGCGAGTTAGGCTCCGACGACCTTGAGTACGAGACAGTTAACGGATCCATCAACGTCGAGCTCCCCGCTTCGCTCGATGCGGAACTCGATATGCGTACCGTCAACGGTCGCGTCGAATCGGATTTCCCGCTGACCATCTCCGGACGCATCAACCCGCGCCATCTCCGCGCGACCATCGGAAAAGGTGGGCGACGTCTCAAGTTCTCCACCGTCAACGGCAGCGTGGAACTCCGAAAAGTTGGCGGGTAGCAACTGCCAGTGACACGCAGCACAGGGGCCCCGGTGAGCGTGACTCACCGGGGCCCCGTTCGTATTTCGCCGAAGAGTGCTACGAGCCTCGGATTTGCGACTCCCACGCACTCCTTCCCATCGGAGCAACCGGTATATTTCGGGAAGTCATTCCTCTCGCAGGAGCACTACATGGGCATTTCCGCTCGACCCTATTCGGGCGTAGTCGTTCGCACTGGAAGCGAGCGCGCCGCACTAGTTCGCAAAACGTATCTCCTCGTCTTCGCGAGCATTCTCGTCACCATCGCTGGCGCCGCCTTCGGGATGACGCAGCCTGCCGTGATGCAGAGCGTGCTGGATCACCCGTTCATCTCGATGCTGTGCATGTTCGCGCCGCTCGTGATGGCCCTCAAGTTTCGGCAAGCTTTCCCCGCCAACATCGGACTGGTCTTCCTTTTCACGTTCATCGAAGGGTTGATCATTTCGCCCATCATGTACTTCTACGGGAAGACGAATCCCGGGGTCGTCGGACAAGCGGGCATTCTCACCGCAAGTGCATTCGGCGTGCTCACCCTGTACGCCTTCGTCTCCCGTCGCGACTTCTCGGCGTGGGGATCGTTCTTCATCGTGGGATTGTGGGTGCTGATTGCGACGTCGCTCCTGAACCTCTTCTTCCAGAACCAGACGGCATCGCTCTGGTTAGCTGGCGCGACGGTCCTGGTCTTCAGCGGCCTGCTCGTCTTTGATACCTGGCGCCTCCGCAACGTCTTCGGCCCTGACGATTACGTGCAGGCGGCGGTGACGATCTATCTCGACCTGCTCAACATGTTCCTCGCGATCCTGTCGTTGTTAGGCGGTGGACGCCGGAACTGATCGCGCACCTAACGAGCAGATCGCACCTACAACGAGGCCCCCGCGATACGTCGCGGGGGCCTCCGTCCTTCCGCATGTCGATGTGTTGCCTAACGACTAGAGCGCGTCCATCGCCTTCGCCAACATGATGTCCTTGGTCGTGATGCCGCCCGCATCATGCGACGACAACGTCGCCGTCACTTTCGTATAGCGAATGTCGAGATCGGGATGGTGATTCATCGACTCGGCCAAGTCAGCGACGCGACGAACCCAATCGATGCCAGCGAGGAAATTCCCGAACGTATACGACTTCACGAGCGTGTTGGTGCGGCGAGCCCACCCCGGAAGTCCACCGAGCTCCCGCTGAATTTCAATGTCTGACAGTACTGGTGGCGGCATGGTCTCAGTCTGTTCTCAGTTGGAGAAGTCGAATTCGTGAGAGACGTGCAGGTGCACCAAAGATAGTCGCCGTCGCTTCTTGGAAACGTCCTGCCGACGCTCAGCGCGCGATGGGAGGACGACGCTGATGCCAGTGCGTCTCGCGCTGGAACGCAGCTCCCATGCTGATCAACGCATCGTCCTTCCCTTCGGCTGCAATCAGCTGCAGGCCGATCGGGAGTCCCTTGGCGAGTCCGCACGGAATCGTCATCGCCGGCACACGCGCCATGTTCTGTGGCCCATTGAGACGGGTGAAGGCGTCCACGACGCGCTCCGTCTTGTCGTGGGTCGTTACTTCGGTCTCCCCGATGCGCGACGGGGTGGTTGGGAGCGTCACTCCAACGAGGATATCGACCTGGCTGAACGCCTTGGCGAATGCGCGACGCACCTGGCGACGTTTCTCCATGGCCCGGACGTAATCCACCGCCGTGCGCTTCGCGCCCTCTTCGAGGCGCTTCCGCACTAACGGACCGTAGCTCTTCGAGTTCTTCTTGAGTTCGTGCTCGTGATACGCGTACGCCTCGGACGACGCAATCACCGCTGACGCTTCTTGCACACCATCGATGTCCTCGATCGTGACGTCGCGAATCTCTTTGCAGAGCGGGCTCAGAACCTTGAGTGCCTTGTCGAAGGCCCTGAGAATGTCGTCGTCAACGTCGCGCAGGTGATACTCCGAAATTCCGATGACGAGCGATCGCGTTGACTGGCGGAGCGCCTTCACGAAGCGATCGAAGGTCGCCTTGTTTCCCGTCATGGCGCCCAGCATCCACGCCGCGTCGGTGACCGTGTGCGCGATCGGCCCCACGTGGTCGAGCGAGGGCGCGAGCGGAATTACACCGTCGACCGGGAGGAGTCCGTAGGTCGGCTTGATGCCCGTGACCCCACACGCGGACGAGGGAATTCGAATCGATCCTCGCGTGTCGGTTCCTATGGACGCGGTGCAGAATCCCGCAGCCACCGATGACGCCGAACCTCCACTCGAACCGCCCGCGACGAACTCCGCGTTCCACGGATTGCGCGCCGGGCCGAAGTGTTCGTTCTCGGACGTAACGCCTAACGCGACCTCGTGCAGATTCGCTTTGCCGACGATGATCGCACCGAGCTTGCGAAGCCGGCGCACCACCGGAGCGTCCTCGGTTGGCGGAAGTCCGTCTCCGAACATTCGCGATCCCGCTGTCGTGGGTGCGTCGATAGTTCGAATCAGGTCCTTCACCGAGATCGGCACGCCGGCGAGCGGCCCCACTTCTTTCCCCTGCGAAATCGCCTCCTCGAGCTTGGCAGCCGCGTCGAGGGCAGACTCGGTACAGGTCGTGATGTAGGCGTGAAGCGTATCGTTGTGCCGAGCCGCTGCGTCGAGTACGTCGCGCACTATGTCGACGGGCGATGTCTTCCGGTTGATGATCGCGTTCGCGATGTCGGGAATGTCTGAAAAGGACGTGACGTCAGGCATGCGAAATAGTTGAGCGTCGCGTCCGGAGCGCGTACGTTCTCGGCGCTTCGGGCGACGGTTGGCGGCGGTCGACCACAGGACTCTGCAGATGACCTTGAAATTTGGTCGATTGCAGGCGTTTAGGCGACTCAGCCCTCAATTGATCTCCCTTTGATGACTCTTCCCGTCCCCACACATCCAAGGACGCTATGCGTGTGACGAATTCCCTCGTACTTGCGGCCGGTGTGGCTGTTGCATTTGCGACCGCCGCCGCTCCTCTCTCGGCGCAGGACCGTCGCCTGTCGGCGGCCGACGTCTTTTCGCTGGAATATGCGGCTGACCCGCAGGTTTCCCCTGACGGTCAGTGGATCGCGTACGTGCGCCAGTGGAGCGATGCAATGACCGACCGGCGGTACAGCAACATCTGGCTCGTGAAGAACGATGGCTCCGGCCACCGCCCCCTGACCTCAGGAAAGACCACCGACGACGCCCCTCGCTGGTCGCCCGACGGAAAGCGGCTCCTGTACACCTCGAATAAGGGCGGAGGCACGCAGCTCTACGTGCGTTGGATGGATACCGGAGAATCGGTCCCTCTCACAACCGGACCGACGCCACCGTTCGGCGCTGAGTGGTCGCCCGACGGGACGCGGATCGCCTTCTTGCAGTTAGTGCCTCGTCCGGCGCTCGTCATCGGGAAGCCGCTCACGCCTCCGCCAGGCGCAACGTGGTCAGCCCCGCCGAAGTACACCGACGCTCTCGTGTTTCGCTTCAACGGCGTTGGTGAAGTGCCTACAGGTTTTGTGCATGCCTTCGTCATTCGCGCTGACGGCGGCGCTCCTCGCCAGGTCACCAGTGGCGATTTCAACCACGGGGGCATGCCGTACGCCGGCGGAAGCCTCGCATGGACCTCCGACGGCAACGAGATCATCCTGGCCGCGCGACGCGGTGAGAATCCGGAGTGGAATGCGCGCGAGAGCGATCTCTACGCCTTCGCGGTGAAAGACGGTGCGATGCGTCGCCTCACCGAACGGTTTGGTCCCGACCAGAGCCCGGCGGTATCGCCCGACGGCAAGCAGATCGCGTGGGTGGGGTATGACGACCGCAAGCAGGGTTTTCAGAACGTGTTGCTGTACGTGATGAATCGCGACGGTTCGGGGAAGCGCGCCGTGTCGTCGAAGCTCGATATCAGCGTCGCCGCTCCGGAGTGGAGCAGCGATGGTCGCGGCATCTACGTGCAGTATGACGACAAGGGAAACACGAAGGTCGGATTGATTTCGCTCGACGGGACGCTGCGTACCGTGGCGTCCAATCTGGGCTCGGGATCGTCGGCGTATTCAGGCGGAAGCTATTCCGTCGCGCGTGACGGAAGCATCGCCTACTCCACGAGCACCCCCTCGATTCCGTCCAACGTCGGCTTCGTGAGCGGAACGCCTAACGCGGCAGCAAAGATGCTCACGTCGCTCAACGCCGACCTGCTGGCATCGCGCTCGTTAGGCAGTGTCGAGGAAATCTGGTACGAATCGTCCAAGGACAAGCGCAAGATCCAGGGATGGATCGTGAAGCCGCCGGGCTTTGAATCGTCGAAGAAGTATCCCTTCATCCTCGAGATTCACGGTGGTCCGTTCGCCAACTATGGCGACCGATTCGACGAAGAGAAGCAGATCATGGCGGCGAATGGGTTCGTCGTCTTGTACACCAATCCCCGCGGGAGCACGAGCTACGGCGAGGAGTTTGGAAACCTGATCCATCACGCGTATCCCGGCGACGATTTCTACGATCTCAACGCCGGCGTCGACGCCGTGATCGCGAAGGGATACGTCGACGAAAAGAATCTGTTCGTGACTGGCGGGAGTGGCGGTGGTGTGCTCACCGCGTGGATGATCGGTCACACCGATCGCTTCAAGGCCGCGCTGGCGTTTTATCCCGTGATCAACTGGGAGAGCTTCGCGCTCACCGCCGATATGGCGCCGACCGCCGTTAATGACTGGTTCCCCGGTTTCCCATGGGACAACCGCGAGAACTACGACAAGCGTTCGTTGCTCTCCGTCGTGAAGAACGTGAAGACGCCGACGTTGATCATGACGGGCGAGGAAGATTTCCGCACGCCGATGTCGGAGTCAGAGCAGTATTACAAGGCGCTCAAGATGCGTGGGGTGGAATCGGTACTCGTTAGGGTGCCGGAGGAACCACACGGCATTCGTCGGCGGCCATCGCATGAAGCCTCGAAGCTGACGACGTTGGCGGGGTGGTTCGACAAGTATCGGGCGACGGTGCAGTAGGCCGATTTCCTTTTTCGATCAACAGCGTGAACCGCGGAGGACACGGAGAGCACGGAGGAATTCCTCCGCGTCCTCCGCGTCCTCCGCGGTTCAATCTTTACGAAGCCAGCGTCAGTGCGCCAAACCGCCCAAGCGCGCCTAACGAATCCCCACCAACCCCTTTACCGAGTTTTGCAGCTTCGCCGAATCGTACCCAATGCCGTCACGAAACACCGTGACGACGTCATAAATCGACGACGGCGTCTTGGTGATATCGCCGCGGATCACGACGAGGTCGGCGCGCTTCCCCACCGTCACGCTCCCATACTCGGCGTCCGCCCCGAGAATTTTCGCGCCGTTGAGCGACATCACCTGCACAGCTTCACTAGGCGAGAGTCCCGCTTCGGTAAGAATCTCGTAATTGCGCAGATCGCCAAAGCCCGGGAGCATCCCAGTTCCCCACGGGTCTACACCCGCGCCTAACAAGCCACCCGCGCGCACCCAATCCACATCGTGGCGCATCATCTTCTTGAAGAGCGTCACCGGAACATTGAACGCATCAGTCGCGAGCGCAGCGTTCACCGCTTCCACTTCCTTCCGTGTATCGGGCGCAAGCATCTCCATCGCGCGCGGATTCAGCTTCGCGCGCTCGGGAACGAACGTCTCATACACAGCGAGCGTCGACGTCAGCGCCACTTTGCGCGCGAGCAGATCGTTGCGCACTTCCTTCACCAGCGGGCCATCCATGTCGACGTTGATCTGGATCCGCATGTTCTCCGGCGGACAGACATCGGGCTTCTTGTTCGGCACGAAGTCGGAGTTGGTGATGAGTCCATGCTCCAAGTCGTCGATGCCTAACGCGGCGGCCTCGCGGAACGTCACCGAGCAGAGATGCCCCGTCACCTTCATGTTGTGTTTGTGCGCCTCATCGATCCCCGCCTTCAGGATCTCGCGCGAGACATTCCCCGAGAACTTGAGCCACGTCGCGCCTTCTTCTCCCCAGTAGGCGATGACGCGGCGTGCTTCTTCGGGTGAGGCGAGTCCGCGGTTCATCGCGCCTGGTCCTGCCACACCGTTGAGATATGGCCCCGTGATGTACACGCGTGGTCCGGCGATCTCTCCGCGATCGATGGCGCGTTTCATGTTGAGTTCCGCGTACGGAAACATGCTCCCCGCCGTCCGTATCGTCGTCACTCCCATCCCCAGATACAACCTCGGCCCACTCGTCGACATCTGTGTCGTGCGCGTGGTCGCACTGAAGTAGGTGTGTTCGTGCAATCCGACGAAGCCCGGCGTCACCGTGTGTCCCGTAACATCGACGACTCGTGCGCCGCTTGGGATCTTTAGGCTTGCCGACGGTCCGACAGCTGCAATGCGACCGTTGGCGATGACGATCGCTTGATCGTCGCGCGCTGCAGCCCCCGTTCCGTCAATCAAGCGCGCATGCGTCAGGACCACGGTCGGTGCGTCGACCAACACGAATTCGCGCGCGGCGGCCGAAAGCGTGGTCGGCGTTTGTCCTTGTACTGTCGCCGTGGTGGCGACTATGCCCAATGCAGCAACGATTTGTATGAGTCGAAACACTCGAGCGAATGTGGAAAACTTTTTCATGCGCGACGTCATGGCGTATCACTGAGGAGAGAGGCGCAAAGATTCGCTACCGTGCGAGGTGAGGCGCAAGTCGATGCACACGCCGCCCTGCATCTTCACCGCAAGTCAAGTTGTGCCGAGTACTTAGCGCAGCGTTGAAGGGGGGTTTGCGGGTGGGTGCAAAATTGTGCGTGCGCATTTGCGGTGGAATGGCGCGTGATTTTAGTGCGCGATTTTGGTGCGCGATTTTGCTGTGGCTGATTCTTCCCTCTTGCATCTTCGGGCTTTCTTCGGTATCTGTGATCGCCCCGGGATTCGTTCCCCACGGCATGAGGGCAGTATGCAGCAGGCGCTTTCGTTATCCGATGCAATGCAGCCAGCACCCCGACACCCAATGGTCGGGATGCAGAAGGACATTCGATACTACGGGACGACGGCGCGTGGCGTGCTCAACCCGCCGGAGACGACGGGGATGGGGTTCTGGTCGATCAATCCATACGTCGGATGTGCGTTCGGGTGTGCGTACTGTTATGCGCGCTATGCGCACCGCTTCGTGATGGAGCGTGCCGCCGCCCAGGAAACGAGCGAGCGCATCGACCGCGACGCCTGGAGCGATCGCGGCGAGCCGCGCAGCATTGCAGCTGGCGACACAACGCCTGACGACGACCTGCAGGAACTCCCGGCGTGGCTGGCCTTCGAGCGACGCATCTTCGTCAAGCGCAATGCCGCCGATGTCTTGCGGCAGACGCTGCGCGGGCGCGGCAACTCGTCAGGCGCTATTCGCCGCGGCGAATCGATCGTCCTCGGCACTGCGACCGACCCGTACCAACCAGCCGAGCGTACCTTTCGCGTCACGCGTGGTGTGCTCGAGGTGCTGGCCGAAGCATCGCGTCTGCGCCTCGTGATCATCACCAAGAGTCCACTCGTTACGCGTGACATCGACATTCTGTCACGGATTGCCCAACGGTCGCGCCTAACGATTCATCTTTCGCTGATCACCCTGGATCGCGACCTGGCGCGTCGCATCGAGCCGCGCGCTCCCACGCCCGAGTCGCGCCTGCGCGCTCTCACGCGATTGCGCGAGGCAGGCATTGATGTCGGCATCAACATCATGCCCGTCCTCCCTGGCATCACCGATCACCCCGACGCCCTCTCGGCGCTCGTGCACCGGGTGGCAGCAGGGGGCGCTTCACATATCAACGCATGCGCCCTCCGGCTACGTGTCACGTCTCGGAAGCGATATCTCCCTTGGATCCGGGAAGAGTTTCCGGAGCTGGGGGACCGGTACGCCACCGCGTATGCCGGAGGGCACCAGATTCACGATCGGTATCGCGAAGGGCTGCGACGTTTCCTGCGCGCCGAGTGCCGCAAGGCGGGCGTACAGTATGGGACGTATGAAGACCGCGAAGCGGTGCGCAAGGGGAAGGCGCGGGAGATGCAGGCAGTGACTGAAGAAGTAGTGACGGAGGAAGTGACAGAGGGCGAGGCGGAGCTTGACGAGTCAGCGACGCGGGTTCTTCCGGTGCTTGATCAGATGGAGCTCACGTTGTGATAGGCTGCTGGCTCGCGACAACAGTGAGGGTTCGTTGTGAAGGGTTCGTTGTGAAGTGCTCGTTCGAGGTACGCTGTTACTCGTTAGGCTTGGTTCGTTCGAATGTACGAGTAGGCCAGCGGGGGGCCCCCCCGCTAGGAAAGTGTGGCGAGATCGCTGAATCCGTCTCACCAAATTTTGGCCGAATGCGCATTCGACTCGCTTCTCCATCCTTTTGCCCTGACTCCCATGTTCCAGACACTCCGTACCGTCATTGTGCACGTTCCAGATCTTGCGGCTGCTGTGAGCTGGTATACGAAGGCGACCGGGGTGGCGCCGTACTTCCACGAACCGTTTTATGCCGGTTTCGACATCGGAGGAACGGAACTTGGGCTAGATCCTGACCCCAAATCCGGAGCAGCGGGGCGCGGCGGATCGGCGCCGTATTGGCGCGTGCAGAATGTCGACGTCGCCCACGCGCATCTCTTGAGCATTGGAGGAACACCGTCAGGTGCAATTCGCAATGTGGGAGGAGGAATTCGCGTCGCCTCGGTCCTCGACCCGTTCGGCAACGTCGTCGGCGTGATCGAGATTCCCGGTGAAGGCGGAACACCCCCCGCCGCTGATGATTACGAAGAGGAAACGGCTCCATGATTCGTCCTGCGACACGGAACGATGCAACGGCCTGGCGCGCCCTTCGGGTGGCGCGCTGGCCAGGCGTTACGGCGAGCGAGCACGCACTTCACCTCGTGCACTTCTTCTGGTCCGGAAGTCGCGATGTCGCGTGCTTCGTCGCGGAAGAACATGGTGGGGTCGTGGGCTTCCTCGAACTCTCGCTGCGTGAAGAAGCAACACTCGGCCAACGCGCACCGGTGGCGCACGTAGATGGATGGTACGTGATGCCCGAGTGGCAAGGACGTGGCGTGGGGCGAGCACTTGTTGCAGCTGGCGATGCATGGGCGCGCGCCCGAGGGTGCGAGGCGCTCACCGCACACACACCACTCGATGATGGAAGCGACTACGCCATGCATGCCGCACTCGGCTTCACCCCAACAACGCACCTGGTGCAGTGGCGCCGCGACGTGGGAGAAGAAGGCGTCGTCCAAGTCGTCGAGCCTGAGAACGCCATGGAACCGATGCCCGCAACCCAGCAAGTTCCGGCGTCGTTTGCCAGCACGTGGCCGTTCGCACGCATCGTCATGCGGGCGGGGTGCTAGAGCTGGGGGTGAGGGACGGGTAGTGGTGAAGGTGAGCGCGTATGCGAAAGCGCACCACAAGGCACTGCTCGTTAGGCTTTGATAACATTCGTTAGGTTTTGATAGTACTCGTTAGGCTCGGCGCGGTTTGCCCGGCCACTACCCGAGC
This sequence comes from Gemmatimonadaceae bacterium, assembly GCA_044224185.1. Taxonomy (GTDB): domain Bacteria; phylum Gemmatimonadota; class Gemmatimonadetes; order Gemmatimonadales; family Gemmatimonadaceae; genus SCN-70-22. The sequence continues at coordinate 70,822 of JBGAKW010000002.1, forward strand.
AGCATGATCTCCCAAGCCCACCCAAGGGCTCAGCTTTCCTTCGGATTTTCGGTGTTTCTTCGGTTTTTTGATGCATCCGCTTGCCGCACTTCGCCAACAACTCGCTGAAGTCATCGCTCCCACGCACGACGCCGGGAGCGGGGGATCAGGTGCAGGAAAGAATGCCGGGATTCCGACTGGGATTCCGGAACTCGACGCCGTTCTCTCCGATGGTGGACTCCCGTGCGGACGCCTCACCGAAATCATCGGCGAACGCGGAAGTGGCAAAACAACCGTCGTGCGTACACTTGTCGAGCACGCGCTCGCTGACAAACGATGGGTTGCATACATCGACGTCTCGCGCACGCTCGCTCCTGTCGATTGGGCACCATTGGCGGAGTCGGGGCGCCTCTGGATCGTGCGTCCGCCCCCTCCTCCTCCCAAGACGCCTGATCACGGGGCGTGGTGCGCCGACGTCCTCCTGCGGAGCGCCGCGTTCAGCCTTGTCGTGCTCGACGGCGGAGCCGCACTCGCCCGGAGTGTTGCCGTCCGCCTAACGCGACTCGCCCGCGAAAGCCACGCCGCATTCGTCGTCATGCGCGACATCCCCGATCCCGCGCGCGGAACGAACAGGGACAGTCACAACGGGAGCAACAACGGAAGTCATAACGGGAGCGACAGCGGAGGAGGACTCGTCGGAGGAGCCGTGCGGATCCGTGTGACACGGCGCCCTTCCCCTCCCACGAATCCAGCATCGGGGTCATCCGCGCGGCGCGACCTGGATCGATGGCGCTCGTTAGGCACTCGGCTCGCCCGTGCATCGGGTGAGTTCCCCGCCCCGTGGGACACGCGCCCGGAGGCGGAACACGGCACCGGCCGGCCGCACCGGCCCCGCATGCCTAACGACCGCTGGCGCCCCCATGCCGTCTCCGATGACGACATCGCGCCATCACTCGGCAATACCTACGCGCTCACCCTATCCGTAGAAAAAGGAGGGGCGCATCACCCAGTGGAGGTTGGCTGTGCAATCGACGTGGCGCGTCGCCTGTGTACGCATTCCGAGGTTCCCGATCGGCGCGGTGTGGCGCCGCGCAATCGCCGAGGGGAGCGCGCATCTCCTGATGCCCCCGGCGTCCGACGTGCAGCTGACACTCCCGCTCGGGGCGGAGAACCCCAAACTCCCGGCACCGCCCACGGGACGGTCACGCCTCCACTCCGAGCCAGCGGCGCCACGCTCGCGCACAAGCGACGCTTTGCAGAACCGGTCATCCACCGCGACGAATTCCTTCTCCCCCCACCCAAAACGCGCGCAGCCGGCACAACCACGACACCTGCCCGGCCGAGTGGAGGACGCACCTGATCATGAGCGCGCCAATAATCGTAGCCGTACTCGTGCTGGGGATCGCCGTGAGGGTCACGCGGCAGATCGTGCCGGATCTCGTGATGGTGACATGCCTAACAATTGTTCGAGCGCTTCGCCTAACGATGGTGACGCCGAACGCTGGGATGCCATTCCGCTGGTGTTGCTCGATGGGCAGCGGGTGCGTGCCGCCACCGCCGCAGCCGGAGCCTCGCGGGTACGGGCAGGCATGACGATCGCCGAGGCGCGCTCGCGTTGCGCGGGGTTGCGCGTGGCGATGTGGGATGAGGAGACGATCGCCCGCGAGGTGATGCACGTGACCGCCGCCCTGGTGCGGGCGAGCCCCCAGGTGACACCGGTGGCCGGTTCACCCGGTGTGTGGTGGGCAGGCGCGTCGGGGTTTGAGTCGTTAGGCGGTGAAGCGGCGCTGGCGCGGACGTTATCGGCAATCGCCCGGCGTTGGCACCCGGAGGCGCGCGTCGGCATCGCCGACTCGTGCGTTGCCGCGCGCGCCGCGACGTGGGATAGCGCCCGGGCAGTGCGCGAGGGGGATGGCACGGTCATCGTTCCATCCAGCGGATGTGCCGCATACCTCGCCTCCGCCCCGTTAGGCATGCTTCCGATGGAAGAGGAGCAACGCGAAACACTGTTGGCGTTGGGACTGCGAACGGTGGGCGCGTTCGCAGCGCTCGCCATCGAAGACGTGGAACGACGATGGGGAGCGAGTGGGGTAGCCGCATGGCGACTCGCGCATGGCGACGACCTGCGCCGCCCCGTCCTCGCGCGCCTCGATGCCCCACGCGCCGTCTCGGCGGATTTACAGCCGAGTGCTCAAGGGATGGAACCAGTGCTCTTTCTCGTGCGAGCTGCACTTGATCGTTTGGTGCAGGATCTCGTCACCGATGGACGTGCCGCCGCCGTCATCGCGATCACCATCACGCTCGATGATGCACGCGGTCCCATTCCCGGCATGGGGCAAGCGCACACCGTGACACGCGAGGTGCGCCTCTCGCGTCCCTTGGCGCGAGTGAGTCCGCTGTTTGAGCGATGCCGCGCCTTACTCGACACATGGGCGCTGTCGGCGCCAGCTGCTGGCGTGCGGGTCGCGATTACCGCGACGACACCACTGGTGGGAGAGCAAGGGGAACTGCTCGATCCCGCGTGGCGCGACCCCGCTGCCGCCGACGCCGCTTTCGCGCGCCTGCGCGCCACGTTAGGCACCGGCGCGATCGTGCGTCCCGTGTTGCGCGACACCCATCGTCCCGAGCGGGCCGGGGGGTGGGAGCAAGTGGATGAGTTGGGAGCAATGGCGAAGGAACGAGCGAGCAGAAGTGTTGCAGCTGACGGTGGCGTTGGCAGGAGGACGCCGATGATGGACAAGACGATGGCGGCAGAAGCGAAGAAAGCGGCGTGGAGCGGGGGGGACGTGAGCGAGCGAGCGGAGGGCGGTGTGGCGGTAGAGGGTGGGATGCAGATGGGTGGTGGGGCGCGGGGGGCCCCCCCCGAACTACAACATGCCGCCCGGGGCGCAAACGACCATCACCATTCCAGTGCTCTACCTACCCAGCCGTTGCTGTTGGCGAGCGAGAACGAAGACCCTTCCATTGCAGGCGTGCGCTCGTTAGGCACACCCCCTGGCGTACCGCCTACCCCGCGTGTCGCCGAACGAACACTGGCGCTCGTACGCGACCATTCGTTCGACAGGCCGACCCATGACTCAGCGAATCCAACATCCGATGTTCTATCGCGGGCGACTCTATCCAAGGCACTCCAATCAGCCGCAGGCGTAGCGGACACATTCGCATCGGCCGCAGGCGCATCAGCCGCAGGCGCATCGGACGCCTCCCCATCAAGGACGCCTTCGTCGAAAGCGCATCCATTGAGAACATCTCCGTCGGTGACGTCCCCGTTGGGAATGTCCCCGTCGGGGATGTCCCCGTCGGAAGCACGCATGCCGATCGCACAGGTGCAACGCCCGACGCTCTCCACACCCCCTCCCGTTCCATCGCTCGCACTCACATCGCCTAACGACGATACACGCCGCTCGCTGGGTACCGCACCACTCGTCACTCCAACACGACCAGCGCGCGCGATAACGCCGGTACAACCGACACCTCCACTCACACCGCATCGCCCTGCCCTGCGCCAACTCGATCCGCCGGAACCGCTCGATGTCGCTTGTGAACACGACATCCCGCGCCTGCTGCGATGGGGTGGGCGCGGGGTCCGCGTCGAACGAGCGATCGGCCCGGAACGACTCACAGGGGATTGGTGGGAGACAGGGTATGCGCGCGACTACTGGCGTTGCGAAGACGCCGCTGGACGAGGCGACCTCCTCATCTATCGCGAGCGCCCCAGCGGCGGCGAAGACCGATGGTTCGTGCACGGGTGGTACGACTGAATGACTCGTTAGGCCTGCATACCTGAGAGTTGGTTACGGCGCATCGCATCCGTCTGGCGCGACGTCACCTGTCTCTCCTCCCCATTCTCCTCCCCATTCTCCTCCGCATCACGTCCGTTCCGGCGACACGCACCATTGCCTCAATACGCTGAACTGCATTGCCACTCCGTCTTTTCATTGCTCGATGGTGCCTCGGAGCCCGAGGCACTTGTGGCACGGGCACAATCGTTAGGTCTCGCCGCGCTGGCGCTCACCGATCACGATGACCTGGGCGGCGCCGTGCGATTCGCTCAAGCAGCGCGAGAAACAGGGCTCAACGGTATCCTCGGCTGCGAACTCACCCTCGAGACCGATCATGCAACGTCGCATATCGTCCTCCTGGCCGAATCGCGCGAAGGATATGGCAACATCTCATCGCTGATCACGCGCGGACGCATGGATCATCCACGCGGGAGTCCGCGGGTATCACTCGACACGCTGGCCCGGCATACCGGCGGCATCTTTGCGCTCACCGGGTGTCCACGCGGCTGGGTGCCGACGCGCCTTGCAGCTGGCGACACGGATGGCGCGTGTGAAGCAGCAGCTTCGCTCCTCGACATGTTTGAGGGACGCCTGGCCATTGAGGTATGGGATCATCATCTTCCGGAAGAACGTGAGCTCGTCCGGCACCTCATTCCGCTTGCACGATCGTTAGGCATTCCCTGGGTCGTGACCAATGACGTGCACTATGCACAACCCACCGGACGCATCGTGCACGACGTATTGTCAACGCTGCGGCACCAGCGCACCCTCGACACGATGGGGACACGCCTGCGACCGAATGGCGAGTGGTATCTCAAGAGTGCCTCACAACAGCTGCGACGATGGAAAGGCGACGACGCGGGAATTCGCGCGAGCATCGCGATCGCCGAACGATGCGCCTTTCGTCTGGACGACCTGCGACCGACACTTCCCACCTTTCCACTGCCGCCAGGTGTGACAGCCGACGAATACCTCGCGCGACTCGTCGAACAAGGGGCGATTGAACGCTGGGGAAAATCGTCACCGCCAGGCGCAACAGGTGGGAGTACCGCGGGCGATGCGCAGATCCAGGGACGTCCCGATGGGGCGCACGCGGAAACACACGCGCACGTGAATGTTGGAGGAGGCCTCCCGCGCCGCCCCCCGAACGCGTCGCCGCGCAGCACGCCGAACGCATCGTCACGTCGCACGCCTAACGAACCGCCGCGCATCGTTTCGCTCGACGATCTCCCGCCGAAATACCGCGACCAGATCGCCCACGAACTCGAGACCATTCGCCGACTCGGACTCGCCGGCTATTTCCTCATCGTCTGGGACATCGTTCGCTTCTCCCGACGTGAAGGGATTCTGTGCCAAGGACGCGGCTCCGCGGCGAATTCGGCGGTTTGCTACTGTCTCGGCATCACCGCCATCGATCCAATTCGCCTCGAACTTCTCTTCGAACGCTTCCTCAGCGATGAACGACAGGAGGCGCCAGACATCGATATCGACTTCGCGCACCGCGATCGCGAAGCCGTGCTGCAATACGTCTACGAACGCTACGGGCGCGAACACGCCGCGATGGTCTGCGAGCAGATCACGTATCGTGGACGATCAGCAGTGCGCGATGCCGCGCGCGTTCTTGGTTTTTCTGTTGAACAAGCCGATATCCTCAGCACACTCAGCGACCGGTTCTCCGCCAAATCCACGGCCGACGCGCTACGCCAAGGGACCACGCCATTGGCGATGGCGGCAAAAGAGTACGATCTCGACCCGCAAAGCGACCGGCCAGGTATCCCCGACGACCCGCGGAAAAAGCGCGAAGAATGGAGTGCGGAGCGATTGTTGGCGGAACGTATGGGCCAGTCGATGGTGCACGGCACGGAAGCATCGACCCTCATGCGCGCCTCGAAGGAGGCAGCACGGCGTGACGCGTTAGGCACTGGCGGGGATGCGCGCAACATTGCCGCTCATGCATCGCCGGGAACATCGCTTGACGCGAAACCCACCGCCAGCGGCTCGTCCTCGGGGCGGCGTCATTCCAAAGCCTACGAGCCATATGGCAATGCCAATGCCCAGGTCACGGCGCAGCAGAATGTCCGCAATACCGACATGATGGCGAAACTCGCCGCCGTGGAGCAATCGCGCGCGCGCGAGAACGGAATCCCCGACGCGTCCGCGGCTTCCGCTCCGGCGGCGCGAGCGCCTCGGCACGATCACGAAGAGCGGCGCAATCCAGTAGCGGCGATACGGCTGCCACCGTCAGCTGCAACTTCGGCTGCAGACACCATCCTCACCCGCGCGGGACTCGACCCCAACGATCAACGTGTGCGCGTTCTTCCGGATATCGTCGAAGGGTTGCATCAAGCGCCACGTCATCGCTCGATCCACGTCGGTGGCTTTGTGCTCACCGCCGAGCCGCTGCGGACGGTTGTGCCGATCGAGCCGGCTTCGATGCCCAATCGAACGGTGATTCAATGGGAGCGCGACGATCTCGATCCGGTGGGGCTCGTCAAGATCGACTTGTTAGGCCTGGGGATGCTCACCGTACTCCAGGATTGCCTCAAGTATATCCGCGCGGCGCGCGGGGTCTCGATCGATTTGGGACAGCTCGACATGACCGATCAGGCGGTCTACGACGACCTGTGCGCCGCAGACACCATCGGCGTCTTTCAAGTCGAGAGTCGCGCGCAAATGAATACGCTCCCTCGCCTAAAGCCACGCAGCTTTTATGACCTGGTCGTGGAAGTTGCGCTCATCCGCCCAGGTCCGATTCAAGGCGAAATGGTGCACCCCTACCTTCGGCGGCGCGCCAACGAAGAGCCGGTGACGTATCCGCATCCATCGGTCGAGCCGATCCTTCGCCGTACGTTAGGCATCCCGCTCTTCCAAGAGCAAGGGATGCAAGTCGCGATTGCCGCTGCGGGGTTTACTCCGGGAGAAGCAGACAACCTGCGACGCGCGATGGGACACAAGCGATCGCGTGAACGCATGGCCGCCATTTGCGAGAAGCTCATTACGGGCATGGCGGCAAATGGGATCCCCGAGGATGTCGCGCGCCGCATTTACAACCAGATCAACGCGTTCGCCGATTATGGCTTTCCCGAATCGCACTCGGCGTCCTTCGCGTTGATCGTCTACGCGTCGGCGTATCTGCGTCACTATTACGCACCTGAATTCACGGCGGCGATTCTCAATGCGCAGCCGATGGGATTCTACTCGGTGGGGACATTGATCGAAGACGCCAAGCGACACGGAGTGTCGGTGCGATCGGTTGATCTCACGCGATCGGCGTGGGATCACACGCTGGAGTTGCCCGACGGCCGGATCGTCGTGCCTAACGACGGACAGGTATCGATGCGCGATGGTCGCGCGCCGGAGGTTGCCCGGATGGATGGGGCGCCTAACGAGCGCGCGCACACAGACGCAGGCGAGGGGCGGCGCCCCCCGCCCCCACACGCCACACTCGGCGCGCGGGGGGCCCCCCCCAACCACCACCATACCACCTCGCCCCACCACCACCACAACCCTTCCGTCCCCCCTCGTACCAATCCCTCGCCAACGAAGAACGCGCCTGCAACCTCCCCAACTCCTAAATCTCCCCCCTCCTCCTCCTCCTCCGCCGCCGCCGCCGCCGCCGCCGCCCCTCCCGCTCTCCGCCCACCCGCCGTCCGCCTCGGACTCCGCGTCGTACGCGGACTCGGCGCCGCCGCCCGAGAACGATTGGAGCAAGCTCTCCGCGATGGCCCCTTCACCGACATCGCCGATGTCGTCGCGCGCGCAGGGCTCGACCAGCGCGCACTCCGCGCACTCGCCGAAGCCGGCGCGTTCGATGCCATGGTCCCCGACGCCAAGCCTCACGATCGTCGCCGAGTGGCGTTATGGCGCGTGCTTGAAGCAGTGCGTGGCGACGCCGGTCCGCTCGCACCATCACGTCCGCGCATGCAACGCCCGCCAATTCCCGCGATGTCACGTCTCGAAACGACCGACGCCGATTACCGCCTAACGGGGCTCTCGCTGAACGGCCATCCGATGCGTCACCTCCGCGAACTCCTCACGCCTAACGGGGTGCGCACCGCCCGTGATTTGCATCGTCATGGACGCGACGGCGAGCGCGTTGCCCACGCCGGGCTCGTCATCTGCCGACAACGCCCCGGCACGGCCAAAGGATTCGTCTTTCTCTCGCTCGAGGACGAAACGGGGATCCTCAACGTCGTCGTCACCCCTAAACGTTTTGAGCGGCAAGCGCTCATGATCTCGACCACTCCATTGCTCCTGGTGCGTGGCATTCTCCAAGTGGAACAACGAGTCGTGAACCTGCGCGCCGATCAGTTCCGCGCACTGCAGGCAGATGCCGGCGAAGCGTGGGCCAAAGGGCACGACTTCCACTAGCTCCTGCGGTACGTCGTGCTCGCCCGCACCGCGTCGCACGCCGCAGCAACAGCATGTCCGAATAATCGTTAGGCATCCAACAGAGACATGGCGGCCCGGATCGAGCACGTTTCTGCCCTCACGACACCCCGAAACAATCATCTAACCAAGACTGAACCCCGTCTTGCGCTCGCAAATACCCGGCCGCACTCACCGGATTAAGCACACCGCTCGCACTACTCGCGCCTCTCGCGCCTCTCGCGCCTCACGCGCCTCACGCGCCTCACGCGCCTCACGCGCCTCACGCATGTACACCTCGCCCCGCTGCGAGCGCTTACACCCTCCTGAAAAAATCCTCCACACGTGCACAAATCCGTGCACAATCCGGGGAAGCGCGTAGATTTCTCGCGTCACAGGAGCCGACTCCGTTGTCCCGCACGGAGCACCACCATTCGGCCCGCGCCACCCCCAGCGCCCTGCACCACTTACATGCACCACGCTCCGACGGCACGCTCCACGCGCCCGATACTCTGCGCGCGCACATCCTCGCAGTCACAAGACGTGCTTCGCACAAATTGCCGCATGCAGCACCCGGTAGTGCACCGCACTCTGGCATTTGCACTGGTCGTCGCAATGCTCGTCACCCCCGCGCCGCAAGCGCAAGCGCAGTCACCAATGGGAGGAGCGTCGACGGCCAAGCGCCCACCGCAGATAGGAACCGCACGATCGAGCGGTGAGCGCAAGGAGGTCGCTGCCGTCGCTGCGCAGGGCGCGGTGCGCATTGATGGAGTGCTCGACGAAGAAGTCTGGCAACGCGCACGACCAGCGACCGACTTCGTCCAGAGTGAACCACTCACGGGACAACCGGCGACGGAACCAACCTTGGTTCGCATTGCCTACGACGACCAGTATCTCTATGTCGGTGCGACGATGCACGACCGCGAACCGTCGCAGCTCATCGTGAACGATATCAAGAAGGACTTTACGGAGGAGGACCAGGATGACTTCGAGCTCCTCCTCGATACCTTCGGCGATCGCCGCAATGGATACGTCTTCAGCACAAATGTGGAGGGGGCGCGTCACGACCGGCAGGTTGCACTCGAAGGACGTGAAGTCAATCAGAGTTGGGATGCGGTGTGGGACGTTCGGACACGTCGCACCGCCGACGGATGGGTCGCTGAAATGCGCATTCCATTCCGCGCCCTCCGCTTCGATCGCTCGGCGCAGCGCTCGTGGGGAATCAATTTCTCGCGTCACATTCGGCGAAAGAACGAGGTCGACTTCTGGTCTCCAGTCCCCCGCGCGTTCACGATGAATCGCGTGTCGCTCGCTGGCGACCTCGTGGGACTCCAAACAGGAAAAGCAGGGCGCGACTTGCGCATCAAACCGTATCTCGCCAGCAGCACGGTGCGGGACCTCGGCTCGCTGACCAACCCGTCGCCGACCTTCGGTACGAAGATCCGCGGCGGCGCAGATCTGCGTGCGGCGGTGACATCGGGCCTCACGCTCGACGTCACCATCAACCCCGACTTCGGCCAGGCAGAAGCCGACGAGCAGCAAGTCAACCTCACGCAGTTCTCGCTCTTCTTCCCCGAGAAACGCGACTTCTTTCTCGAAAATTCCGGAGTCTTCTACATCGGAGACGCGGCGCGCAACAACCGCGTGACCACGGCGCCAACGCCAGACGAAGACAATCTCCTCTTCTTTTCACGCCGCATCGGGCTCAATGCAAATGGCGGGCAGATCCCCATCGACGCCGGCATCCGCCTAACGGGAAAATTCTCCGAGTCATCGCGCATCGGCATCCTCTCCATCTCCGAGCGTGGCGACGACATCGCTCCGCGCAGCAACTCGAGCGTCTTTCGGTTCCGCCAGAACCTGGGAAAGATCGGCAACGACATCGGCATCTTCGCGATGCAGCGTATCAACATGAGTGGCCCAGATACGGGCGACGTCAGGTTGCGTGGCGACTATTACAACCGGGTCATCGGGATCGACAACAACATCCGGCTCGTCGGGACTCTCGACTGGAACTCCTATGCCGTAAAGACCGAAACGCCGGGGATCAGCTCCGGCGCGTACGCCTGGCGATCGACCCTAAACTTTGAAAGCAACTTCTATCACGGGAAAGGCGGGGTCATGCAGCTCGGCCCTGGCTTCCAGAATGACCTTGGGTATTACCGCCGTACCGACATGCGGAAATATCTCATCGACACCGGCATCCGCCCGCGCTCTCCCTGGCTTCGTGCACACGGCATCCGCGAATTCCACCCGCACATCGTCTGGGACTACCAGGAAGACCTGAAGACGACGCGCATGGTGAGCAAGAACCTTCACACGGGCTGGTCCACGTTCTTCAACAATGGCGCCGTCCTCGAGCTATCGGCCAACCCACGCTTCAATCGTCTGACCGACGCGTTCTACCCTAACGCGAAAATGACGCAGCCCCTCGCCCCAGGCGGCTACGGCTGGAATGAATGGATGGTCTACATCGTGAGCGACCAGAGCCGGCCCGTGTCGACAAGCACGCGCGTCATTTGGGGAGGGCTCTACAACGGGACGCAGCGCACGGTCAACGGCTCGGTGATGTTCCGCGCCAATTACAAGCTCCGCGCCACGTTAGGCATGCAACGCACGTCCGCGACGCTCAGCACTCCAGCGACATCCTTCGTCAACAACCTGATGACGGCGCGCGTGAACTACTCGTTCACGACCAACATGTTCATCGACGCCCTCTCCCAATACGACCAGGTGACGAAGCAGTTCAACGCGAACGTGCGCTTCAACATCATCCACCACCCGCTGAGCGACCTGTTCATCGTCTACAATGACCAGCGCATCATCACGCCCGACGCCCCGGTCACCGGACGCGCAGTGATCATCAAGTTCACGCAGATGATGGCCTTCTGACCTGCGAAGGGGTCCCGGCCAGGGCCCCCTCGCATGTCCTGTGCGATAACCTAACGATCCAGGACGCCAGAGCGCCTAACGACTCACTGCACGGCGCGTCCTGCGTTCACGCGTCCGCTGCCATAGAAGTCGTCCTTGCCCGGCTTGCCGAGATCGTCGGACGACGAGCGCAAACGCGCTTCGAGCTGTGCCGGCTGGAGTGGGCCGTACTTGCCGACGATGAGCGCTGCCACACCAGCCACGGCCGGCGCCGCCATGCTCGTTCCCGCTGCCCAGCAGTACGTTGAGATGCTCAAGCCGCTACCACGGCAGGGCGCCATCACCATGTCAAATACCCAGCAGGGCCGCGTGATGCTTCCCGACGGATTGAGCGGCTTCGTGCAGTTCGCATTCCCTGGTAAAACGAAGTCGCCTCCCGGTCCGCCAAAGGTAATGGCCGACTGTCCGAAGTTTGTGTACGACGCCGGACGATCGAGGTTGAAGGCGTTACCTGACACCGCCCACCCCATCGGTCCCAGAGCGCTCACCGACACAACGCCCGGCGCCTGTGCCGGCAACGACACGAGATTGTTCGTGTGGTCCAGATCCAGCGCACTGTTTCCGGCAGATGCAATGACGAGCGTTCCCTGCTGGCGCGCGTACATCGTCGCGCGACCGAGTGCCACGGCGAGGTGCGCGGCATCCCGTCCTTGACGATCGAACTCCGCGCCTAAGCTCATGTTGATGATGTTCGCGCCAGCCCCACCCATCGCAATCGGCGTCGATGCGTAAATGATCCCGTCAATCACCCATGAGAAATCGCCACTTCCGTTGTGAAGGACTTTCACGCCGATGATTGTCGCGGCCGGCGCGATGCCCACGGTGCCGATGTTCTGCCCTGGGGCGGCGATGATTCCCGCGACGTGTGTTCCATGCCAGAACGTGCCGACGTCCGCATTGAACGGAACGCCAGGGACAAACGATCGAGAGCTGCCGACATCGAGATTCGAGGCGATGTCGATGTGCGCGCTGTAGATCCCACCGTCGAGCACTGCGACGCGAGCTCCACGTCCGAGATAGCCCGCATTCCACGCTGCCGGAGCGTTCACCGCATCGGGGGCCCACTGAAGCGAGCGGAAACTCTCACCGGACCCATAGCTCGCCTGCGCCCCAACGGAGAGATCCGTCAGATCCTCGACCACGGTCGTCATCGGCTTTTGCCACTGAATCGCGAGGTCTTCGGCGACGTCAGAGACACCACGAACGCCCGCCGCCGCGGCGGCGAAGTTCGGATTGTCCGATGATACGACGGCCATTCCAATCGCAGGTATCGTGCGGCTGACCGTGCCACCCGCCGCTGCCATGGACGCTGCGAAGCCAGTGGGGATGCCGCTCCCATTCACGAGAACCACATAGTTCTTCGATGAGCTAACGCCCGAAAGCAGCGCACCGGGTCGAACGGAGGTGGCGGTGGGCGCATCGACACAACCAACGACTATGAGCGCAGCTCCGAGAGCTGCTACCGTCCGTTGTCCACGAAAGAGCATGGCGCAGTGTCTCCACTTTGAAGGGAATCGATCCCTATCGCCTAATGACGAAGGGCATGAGGGGCGACAATGTGTCACCCCTATCAATGTTCCGTAAGTCGGAAATCTTTCCCCCTTGCGAGCCCTGCCTTATCTCGTGGCGCCCAACTCCTCAAATCGCTCGTTGCCGATTCGATATGCGCGCCAGTCCTTGTAGTCGAAGTGCCACCACTCGGCGTCATAGACGGTGAATCCCTGCTCTTCCATCGCCGCGCGTAGTATTTCGCGCAGCGCACGCTGACGACTCGTCCCGCCAGGGTAGTCGGGATACGAGCGGTCCGACATCTCGTCGTAGCCTCCAGTCGTTACGATGGGAGCTCCGGTCTTCAGGTCGTACATCGTTAGGTCAACGGCGCAGCCGCGGTTATGACGAGACCCTTGCGACGGATCGGCCACGAACTGGTGTTTGTCGGGCGGAGTGCCGTCCCAGAACATCTTCGTCACATACCACGGACGATACCCGTCGTGAATGAGCAATCCGTAGCCTAACGAGTGGAGCTTCCTGTTGGCGCGCACGAGCGCCTCCGCGGCCGGTCGCTGCAAGAAGGCTCGCGCCTGGGTGTAGACAGGCACGCTGAGGAAGTTGCGATCGCTCGCATACCGAATGTCGAGTTTGATCGTCGAGTCGAGGGAGACGAGCTCGGTGAGTTCCGACTCCCTAAAGCTCCCCTGCTCCTGCGGCGGACGCAGCGCGAGGGCGTCCTTGCGAAGCTGCTCGACCGGCTTGACCGGGGTGATGCGAAAGATGCCGCCGTCCTCACCCTCACCGACCCACGTGCGTCGAGGAAAGCGGACGCTCGCCGCTACGACCTGAGTCGCGCGTCCCGACGCATCGCGCGTGAACACGAGCTGCTCGCCGTCATACAGTCCACTTTTCGGGAATGCGTACGTGTCCTTTCCAACCTGTGTCAGTGGATATTCGAAGAACCACTCGATGAGCGCCGTGAGGCGGCCGCGCTTCTCGAGGATGTACAGGACGTTGTGGTCCCAGCCGTATTCACCCACGAGTCCGCGCCAATCGGCGCGTGCCGGCGGCGGCAGCTCCTTCTCGGCGGGTCGGCGCGCGTAACGTTTGCCGTCGACGACCAATGACGTTCCCGCCAGCCATACCTTGGGGCCGAATGAGATTCCGTCGTCGGCAATCAGCGTATCTCCACGCCAGCGGCGCATCTCGAGGCGATGATCCAGGGCCGAGCTCGCGACATAGGGCGTAGAGTCGCGCACCACGACGTCCACCACGGTCGCGCCTAACGAGTAAGTACCTGCAAATCGCTGAGCCAGGGAGCGGGATGCGACGCTCGTCGTGTCGATCGCCGACAGCGTCTTGCCATCGCGCGCCAATCGCATGAGTCGCAACGCTTCGCTCGCAATGCGAGACGTCAGCGCATTCATTCCGTCTTTCGACGCACTGACGGCGACGCCGAGCTTGAGCTCCGGCGCGGCGAGGAGCTCGGTCGCGAAGCCGTAGATGGCGCCGCCGTGACTCACCACGCGCGCCCCATCCATCTCACCGACGCCGAATCCGAGTCCCGCCCCACGTTTCGACCGAGGGGGCGCGAACTGCGGCTTCCACATCGCCTGCAGCGTTTCGTTCTTCAGCACGCGCGTGCCATTTGCGGCCACGCCGCCGGCGAAGAGCGCGCTGATGAAACGCGCGAGATCGGGCATTGTGGAGTACATGCTCCCCGCTGGCGCCATCCCGAGCTGGAAATTCGGAGCGGGGAAGTCATGATGCTGGTAGTTCCACATCAGTGCATGCGCCATGCGTTGCACCAACTCGGGACGCGGCTCGAAGGCGCTACTCGTTAGGCCTAACGGGTCCAGCACAGCACCTTGTAGGTAGCTCGCAAATGGCTTTCCACTGTGCGTCTCGAGAAGGTAGCCGACGGTGCCGATCGCGGCGTTGGAGTACTTCCGCTTGGTCTGTGGGGGGTAGACGAGCGTCGTGCTGTTGAGGCTGTGCACCATCTGCGCGAGCGATGTGCCGGTGTCGTCGAAGTAGTGTCCGGACGGAGGTTCGCGGACGATTCCCGCGTAGTGCGACATCATCTCTCGCAGCGTGATGGCCTTCCCGCTCGGATTGCGTGGCGTGAAATCTTTCAGATAGCGTTGCACCGGAGCGTCGAGGTCCACCTCACCGCGCTCGACCAGCTGCATGACGCCAATGTCGGTGAAGAGCTTGGAGACCGAGCCGACGCGATAGACAGTTTCCGCAGTTGCTGGTCGTTTGGTATCGGGGTCTTCGTATCCAAAACCGCGCGCCCAAACCGTGCGCTGGTCATCGATGAGCGCGATGGAAATGGCCGGTATTCCCTTGTCCAGGCGCTCGCGTTCTATGAACCCGGAGAGCACGCGCGCCACCTCCGCATATCGCGGATCGGGTGCAATAACCGCGGAGCTCCCTTGGGCCGCCGCACCTTGGAGCGCGCACGCAATGGCGATGGCAGGAACAATCAGTTTGCTCGCCGCGCGACTCCACCAGTCGCGAGCGCGAGAACGAGTGTCGTCAGCAGTCGAAGCGCGCATCAGTGGCTCCCAGAGTGTGCGAGAGTGTGCGGCGGAGCAATCCTGAACCGAAAAAGACACCCCGATGCGCAGGGTGCGCACCGGGGCGGCGGGAAGTCCCCTCTTCATTCTCCCCGCAAGGACGAGCACGCGGCGACTCGGCGGCAGCGTGGGGCTGCTCGCGCTGCGCGTGAGATGGACGACAGGAGATGCTGCCGATCGTTGATTGGCGCGACTAATATGCACTACAGTACGCGCAGTTGCATACAAATTGTTGAACATTCGACGCCAAAAATTATGGCGTCTTACGAACTGCAGCTGTCGGACGACTCCGGTATCACTGCAGGCCATCTCAGAAATGGTCGGCGGTGCGCCGGCCCGGAGCTGGCGCCCATTTATGAGATGGCTTCCAAATCCCTCCCACGGAACTCGTCAGCTGTCGGAGCGGCGCTGCCGACTCCGCCACACCAGATACGCCGGCGCACCAACGAGCACCACACCTATGCCAATCGCCGACTGCTTCGGCTGCGACACGATCGTATTCACGACGATCGCCGCCGCTGCCAGCACGAACAAAATCGGCGTGAACGGATACCCGGGCACCTTGAACGGTCGCTCTGCCGTGGGACGCTTGATGCGTAACGCAATGACCGCCGCTGCCCCAAGCGCGTAGAAAATCCATCCCACGAATACCACATACGTCAACAACTGCTCGAACGTCCCACTGGCCGCCAGGACCATCGCCCACAGACAACTGGCGATAATCGCGACGGCCGGCGTGCCGAAGCGCGGATGCACCTCCCCCAACTTCGAGAAGAACACTCCGTCGCGCGCCATCGAGTAGTACACCCGTGGCGCAGTGATCACCGTAGCGTGCGCCGCACTGTACATCGAGATGATGATCGCTAACGCGATAATCCCGCCGGCCGCCGGCCCCAATACAGCCGCCATCGCTTCTCCAGCCACGCGTTCCGAAGCAGCGACGCGCGCAGGTCCGAGTGCCGCGAGATAGGCAAAATTTGCCAGCAGGTAAATGCAGATCAGCGAGAGCGTGCCAATACCAATCGCCAGCGGCAGCGAACGCTGCGGTGCCGTCGCCTCGCCAGCTGCAAAAGTGACGTATTGCCACCCTTCGTACGCCCAGAGCACCGCGATGATCGACAGCCCGACTCCTGAGATCGATGCACCCGTCGGCGCGGCAGCGGCAGTTGTTGCGGCATCAGAGGGTGAACCGCCGGTGCCTAACGTGAAAAGCAGGATACTCATCGCCAGGATCGCGACGACTTTGATGCCCGTCGCGACGTTCTGCACCGATGCGCTTCCGCGTGTGCCGCGTACGTTGATCAGCATCATCACCAGGATGAGGAAGATCGAGATCGCCTTCTTTGCAACTGGTGCCAACTCGTCGAATTGCCCCATGTAGTTGGCGGCTGCCACGGCGAGCGTGGCGATAGTTCCCGCACCAATCACGAAGAAAAGCGTCCATCCATAGAGAAATGCGGGAAACGGTCCGAAGCCGTCGCGGATGTACGCGTACAGTCCTCCCGATCCGCGGTCCATTGCGCCCAGTTCACCATACGACAGCGCGCCAAGTAACGAGAGCACTCCTCCAACGAGCCATACGGTCGTCGCAACCGGGACGGAGCCTCCGCTCTGGCGCAGGACGGCACTCGGCACAAGAAATATTCCAGATCCGATGACGTTGCCGATCACCAGCAGCGTGAGATCGGTGGTGCCTAACGTGCGTTTGAGTCCAGTCGACATGTCGTGGGCGGGTGAGGGTCAGAGGGCCGCCTACGATACGACGAAGGGCAGAGCAACGAAAGGAGAGACTTCGGACTATCCCTCGAGCGATTCGAGATCCGCGAGAGTGTCTACATCACGCGGAGCATCAGCGTCCACGCGCACACGTCCAACACGATCACCAAGTTGCTCAAGCAGATTTCGAGCTCCCACGTCACCAGTGAGTCCCGCCATGCGACGCCGCAACGTCGCGTCGAAGAGCACCGGATTCCCCCGTCCATCACGATACTCGGGAACGACGGCGGCAACATTCGACTGATTCCACGCGTCGACGAGCGAACGAACAACTGCCGGCTCGATCAGCGGTTGATCGCCGAGTGCGACCACGAATGCGCCGACGTAATCGGGAAGCGCATCGACACCAAGACGTAGCGAGGAGCTCAACCCCGACTCGGGATTCGGGTTCACGACGACCTCCACGTCTGCTCCTTCGAGCGCATCGACGATCGCATCGCGGTCCGATCCGGCCACGACGACGACTGGTGTCAGGCCGGCGTCGATGAGGCGTGCCACGACATGCCTAACGATGGCCGTTCCGCGCAGCGGCGCGACGAGCTTGGCCCCACCAAAGCGGCTCCCCATTCCCGCCGCGAGCACAAGTCCCGCAATCATTGGTGCGCCCCCTCCCCCTCCGCCTTCCCGTCGCGCGGCCCACGTGCCGCTTCGTCCTGACGATAGAGCATCACCGCCGTGTGCATCACAGTGAGCGGAAGTTTGACGCAGTTGAGTCGCGCCTTGGGAATCGGAGCGTCGAGCGAACGCAGGATGTCGTCGACTAGCAACGTCTCTACCTCGTCGAGTGGTGCGTTATGAACAAGATCGGTCAACATCGACGACGCCGCCACACAAATCGCGCATGCATTCGCCGTAAACCGCGCATCGCGCACAATCCCGTCTCGCACTAACAATTCGATGCGCACACGGTCACCGCACAAGGGATTGGCCCCCTCATGCGAAATGGTTGGTGACGCAATCCGCCCTTTGTTGCGCGGATTGCGAAAATGATCGATCACCGTTCGGCCGTACGGCGAATTGCCCATCGACTACTCCACTGCTCCGCGTGCGCGCGCCGCGCGATACGGGGGAAAGCGAAACGCCATGTCACGCGTAAGGAAGCCCCCGTGTCCCATCGACGCCAGCGCCCGTGCATCCAGCGTCTCGCCCGTCAGCAGGCGCGGAAGCACGAGATCGAAGACGGTCGCCTGCGAAAAGAGGCCACACGAAGGCATTCCGACAATAGGAGTCGCGCCAGCAACGGCAAGCCAGCAGAGTGACCCCGGGTGCGCCGGGACTCCGTGACGAATCATCCGTGCGCCGACGCGGTCGAGTCCCTCGAAGGCTGCGTCAAGGGGATCCATCGCCTTCGAGCCAGCCATCGCGATGAGCTGCGCGCCGCCGTCGAGCAACGCGCGAATGCCACGTTCGACTTCGTGCGCGTCAGGTGCAACGAAGACAGGCTCCAGGAGCGTTGATCCGAACCACTCGACTTTCTCGCCGAGTGATTCGCGAAAGCGTGACATTGCGCGAGGGCCGAGTGATTCCTGGACGAGCGCGCCGACGCGCATGCGTAGAAAGGGAAGCACGCTCACGATTCCGGGAGCGGCGAGGGCCCTCGCCTCACCACACGCCAGCGCGTGCTCCGCGATGAGGAACGGGACGATTTTGGCGCGGGCAATCAACTCCCCGCTGTCAACCACTTGTCCATCGAAGAGGGTGTAGACGCACAATCCCTCAATGGCATTGACGTCATCGAGCGCGCGGTGGTCGACTTTGAGGATGCCGCGGTGCATCGCCTCAAGCGGCCAGTGTCCACCACCCGCGGAGCCAGCGAAGACACCAGCTCCGGCCGCGGCACGCGCCAGTCGCCCCCCTGCCTCGGTCTCGTGGACCTCGCCGGAGTCCGGAGCGATGACATGTAGCTCGTCCCAGCCTAACGAATCCAGGACAACCAGCGCGTGTGCGTCGATGACGCTCCCCTTGCCTAACGCAATACGCCCCTCGCGGTCGCGCACGTCGCGCGCGAGCACGCAGCCGGTGACTCGGTTGGCTGGACGAGTCGCTCGCGTAATCCGCAGCGCCCTCACGCCTCGCCGCCTCGCGGGAGACGTGGGCGATCGCGCATCGCTCCTCCTGGCTTCCCGCGCAGGACGGCAAGCGCTTCAGCCATCACACTCAGGGCGATCTCCGATGCGCTACGCGCTCCAATGTCGAGTCCCACGGGAATTCGCACGCGCGCCAGTGCGTCGCGCGACACCCCTTCCTGCTCGAGGAAGTCGAGCATGGCCTTTCCTCGTCGGGCACTCCCCAGACAGCCGACATACGCTGCGTCACTCGCCAGCACGGCCTTGAGCACGGGGAGATCATACTTGTAATCGTGCGAAAGGAGGACCACGAGCGTCTGCGAGCCTAACGGGAGTCGTTCGGCGATTTCCGAAGGCATTCCGACAATGAGTTCGTCGGCGGTCGGGAAGCGCTCGCGCGTGGCGAATAGCTCACGTCCGTCGACGACGACGGTACGCAGCCCCACGATACGCGCTATCTCGACGAGCGGCATGGCGACGTGTGTTCCGCCAAACACGACGAGTGTCTCGGGCGGCGCGTGGAGTTCGAAGTAGAGTCGATGTTCCACGCTGTCGGCTGGCACCACGGTTGTGCCGGACTTTCCCTCGTCGCTCCAGCACCGGGCAGCGACGACGGCAGCCTCATCGAGCGAGCGGCTGCCTAACGACCCAATTCGCTGCGACAGGCCATCGCCCAAGAGAACGAGGCGCCTGGATGAGCCGTCGAGGGGCGTGACGATCACGGCACGTCGTCCGGCAGCCATTTCCGTCTTGGCAATTGCGAGCGCACTGGCGACGGGATCATTCGACTCGCCGCCGCGCACCGGCTCGAGGAGGACTTCGATCGTCCCGCCACACGTCATGCCTAACGCCCACGCATCCTCATCGCCTAACGACATGGAAAGGACGGAGGATTTCCCCTCCGACAGGACGCGCGACGATTCTTCGATGACGCGAGCATCGACACATCCGCCAATGGTCACCGAGCCCACGATGCTCCCATCGGCATCGACCCACATCTTGGCGCCGGCGTCCTTCGGCGTCGTTCCCTCTGTGGAGATCAACGTCGCGACAGTTGCCGGACGGTCGGGGAGAATGAGCTTGTCGGACATTGGCGAAGAATGATCGGTGTGAAGAGGCAATGTGAGTGGCGCGCGATCTGTCAGGAGGTGCTAGATGACGAGGTCGCGCACCAGTCGTCGTAGCGCGTCGAAGGAATGCCCCGGCGCGAGAATGTCTATGTACGGAAGGACCGCTTGCATTCCACGCGTGGCAGGCGTGAAATCGCCCGCTCCCATCAGCGGGTTGAGCCAGATGATTCGCCCCGCGCGTCGCGACAGCGCACGCATTGCGTCGCTCAACACCTCGGGATTGCCGACATCCCAGCCGTCACTCGCAATCAGCACGATGGTTCGGCGATCGACGAGCTTGCGGTGATGTTCGGCAAACGCGTGCAACGCGGCACCAATGCGCGTGCCTCCCGACCAATCGCGCACGTCACGCCCCAAGTCGCGAAGAGCATCGCGATATCGTGCACCGCGAAGCTGAGTGGTAATACGGCTGAGTCGCGTCGCGAAAACGAACGTCTCGACACTTGCGAACGAATTCTGCAGGGCGTGCAAGAACTGGAGGAGAAATCGCGAGTACAGCTCCATCGATCCGGAGACATCGCACAACACGACAAGTTTCGTGCGGCGCAGGCGACGCGTGCGCCGCTCAAGCCGGATGGCGACGCCCCCCGTCCGCAACGAGGTACGCGCCGTGCGTCGCAGATCGATGCGCTCTCCGCGCCGTGACAATCGCCAGCGCCTGCTCTTGCGCATCGACAGGCGGCGCGCGATCTGCGCGGCCAAACGATGGAATGCAGCGTCATCATCTCCCGCGTACGACGAAAAGTCGCGTGTTCCCAATGCCTCGGCGTCGCTCGCCGCGCGAACCGTGATTGGTTCACCTTCGGGTTCATCACTCTCAGGTTTCATCCAATTCGAGAGCGATACCGAGGGCGCTTCGCGCTGGCGATGTGGCGCACTGGGCGATTTGCGAATATTGGGCGCCGGAATCGGCGACGGGATTCCTCCCGACAAGCGCCACGCCTCATCAAACGCTTCGTCAAAGGCGTCGAAGTCTTCTGGACGCGAGATGGTCACCGTGCGAAGTGCCAGTCGCACCTCCTCGCGATCGGTGATGTCGACCACGCCTAACGTGCGCGATGCGTCGATCGACTCCGATGGCGTGACCTGCACCCCGCGCTCACGAAGGATTCGACAAAGCTGCACGACGACACCGACGAGCCCTCCCGGCGCGCCCAGCGCCGACACGTTCCCCTCGGGGACGTCGCCTTCTCGCGTCTTCTGCCGCCAGTCATCAGCCACTGCCTAACGCCTCGTCGTTACACCGGAATCGACGTGAGCGACGCCAACTTGCCATCGGCGAGCTCCTTCTCGAGCAGTTGAAAATCGGCGTCGTCCTTGAGGAAACATCCCATCGTCTCGCGCACCACATTCTCGTCGAGATGGTCGGCGTGCAGCGCGACGAGGGCGGCTGCCCAGTCAAGCGATTCTGCCACGCCGGGCACCTTCGACAACCGACGTCGCCTCAACGATTGCAACAGTGCCGTGACATCACGCGCCAACTGCTCCGTCACGCCGGGCACTTTCGATCGAACGATGCGCAGTTCCTTCTCGAACGACGGATAGTCGATCCACAGATACAGGCAGCGGCGACGAAGGGCTTCAGAGAGCTCGCGCGTGCGATTCGACGTGAGCACGACGACGGGACGCGCTTCTGCCTTGATTGTACCTAACTCAGGAATGGTTACCTGAAAATCGGACAGAATTTCCAGCAAGAACGCTTCAAACTCCTCGTCGCTGCGATCGACCTCGTCGATGAGAAGAACGGGGGGCGCCCCGCGATGCGTAATGGCCGCAAGGAGCGGGCGCTTCAGCAGAAAATCCTCGCTGAACAACGACGCCTCCTTCTGCGCCATCGACTCGCCACTCTGCTCGCCGAGTTTGATGTGCAGAAGCTGACGCGGGTAGTTCCACTCGTAGAGCGCAGTCGATGCGTCGAGCCCCTCATAACACTGCAGGCGAATGAGATCGGCGTTGAGCATGCGCGCCAGAACTTTCGCAATCTCCGTCTTTCCAACGCCGGGATGTCCTTCTACCAAGAGCGGCTTCCCGAGCGCCGTCGCGAGATACACCGACGTCGCGACTTGCCGATCGGTGACGTATGCCTCGCGCTCCATAACATCCTGAATTCTGCGAATGCTCTCGTTCACGCCTCCCCCGTACGTTCCTCATTCAGTCGCGTCAATGTCATCGCCGACGCCAACCACCGCTTCAGTCTAACGATACGAATCCCTCCACGGTCCCGCGCGTGCCATGAGACCCACGTTGCCGTGCCTTCGAGCCGCCACCAGCGTACCTTTGGCACCGCTGTAGCACGAGTGCAGGCCATCTCATAGATGGTCGCCGGCGCTCCGGCGACCCTCTATGAGATGGCTTCTAGGCTCGTCGCTTTCACGACGGCGCGCCACGTCTGGTACACCATTCGGCTACACTCTCATGGCCATCACGCTCAACGAAACATTCCGCGTCGCCGCTGCTCCCGACCGCGTTTGGGCTTTTCTGAAAGATCCGGCGCAGGTTGTGACGTGCCTCCCTGGCGCTGAGCTCACTGACACCATCGACGAAAAGACATACGCCGGACGCGTGAAAGTGAAGGTCGGTCCGATCACTGCCGCGTACGCTGGGCGCGCTACTCTTGCCCAAGTCGACGACGTCGAGCACCGCATGCAGATCGTGGCCGAAGGGAAGGAAAGCGGAGGCTCGGGACAAGCCAAAATGACGATGACGGGACACGTGAGCGCGCTAGCGGAAGGCGGATCGCAAGTAAGCGTCGACGCGCAGATCGACATCGCGGGGCGTGTGATGCAGTTCGGACGCGGACTGATTGAATCCGTGAACAAGCAGCTCTTCAAGCAGTTCGCGGACTCTGTGCAAGCAAAGCTCGCAGAATCGCCGAGCGAGTCCGTCGTGGTAGCGCCCGCGACGCCAATGGCGGAGACGGCGACGGGCGTGCCTTCCCCCGCGCCTGCTCCCCAACCGCTCCCTGATGCCGCGCTTCCCGCCGACGCGCCGCGAGAGATTGCGCGTTCGAGTGAAGTGACCGTCGCCAAGGGCGATGAACTCCGGATCGTTCCGCTCCTGTGGAAGGTCTTTCTCGACTTTGTGAAGGGAATATTCGGCGGTAAGCGTTGATCTCAGTCGCAGATCGCGTTTCACGGTAACCTAACGACGACGGGACGGCTCTTCGCAGAGCCGCCCCGTCACTTGTGACGCGCACCCGATCGCTAGTTCCCTAACGCCTTGGCGATGGCGCGGGTCACTGCGCGCCTGGCATACACGCGCGCCAGGTTTGCCTTGTATTCAGCGCTCCCCTTCGAGTCATCCACGAAGACGAGGCCGTCGGCGGCGTGGGACGCGGCAGCTTCGCCAGTCGCCGTGCTCGCTGGCTGTCCGACGAGCGCCTGTTCCACACTCGTTAGGCGCATCGCCTTGGGGCCCAGTCCGGTCATGCCGACGCGGGCGGCGATGATCGTTCCACCGCTGACCGACACATTCGCGGCAATACCCACGAGCGCATATCCGGATGCCGGGTCGGGGTTCTTCTCGTAAGCGCCGCCCGTGCCGTTCCCGCTCGCCGGCACCTCGATGCGAGTGAGCACCTCGTTAGGCTGCATCGCGGTGGAAAAGACATCGGTGAAGAAGTCGTCGGCGCTCAGCGAACGCTCGCCGCTTTTTCCCGTCACCACCATCGTCGCGCCTAACGCCAACAACGCCGCGGGAATGTCGGCCGCCGGATCGGCATGAGCCGCCGAGCCACCGATCGTCCCCATGTTGCGAATGAGCGGGTCGCCGATGTGCGCCGCCGTCTCGGACAGGAGCGGCGCCTTGCTGCGAATGGTCGCGTCGGCAACCACGTCGGCATGACGCGTCGTCGCCCCGATGTGCACCGATCCCCCCAACTCACTCGCCCCCGAAAGTCCGGGAACTCGCGAAATGTCAATCAGGTGCGACGGTGCGGCGAATCGAAGCTTCATGACCGGAATGAGCGAGTGTCCGCCCGCGAGAAGCTTTGCGTCCTCGCCAAACTGCTCGAGCAGCGACAACGCCTCCTGCACGCTTCCCGCGCGATGGTATTCGAAAGATGCGGGATACATCAGTGGCCTCCCTTTGCGCCATTGATGGCGCTCCAGATCTTTGATGGCGTGAGCGGCATGTCGAGGTGACGGACTCCAAAGGGCTGCAGCGCATCGATGACGGCGTTGGCCATTGCCGATGTTGACGCGATCGTTCCCGCTTCGCCTGCCCCTTTTACTCCCAGGGGATTCACGGGCGATGGCGTCGTCGTGCGATCGAGTTCGAACATCGGTAAGAATTCAGCGCGCGGAAGGGCATAGTTCATCATCGACCCTGTCAGCAACTGGCCGTTGGAGTCGTAGACCGCCCCTTCCCACAACGCCTGCGATACACCCTGCGCGATCCCGCCGTGCAGCTGTCCTTCGACAATCATCGGGTTGATGACATTGCCGAAATCGTCGACTGCGATGTAGCGAAGAATCGTGACGTGCCCCGTTTCGGCTTCGACTTCAACCACAGCGATGTGCACGCCGAAGGGGAAGACGAAATTCGATGGGTTGAAGAACGAAGTCGCTTCGAGTCCCGGCTCCATATCGGCCGGAATGTTGTGCGCGAGATACGCCGCGAGGGCGACCTCGCCAAACGCTTTCGACTTTGAAGGCGAGCCTTTGACGAAATAATTCCCGCCAGCGAAGTCAACGTCGTCGGGAGCTGCCTCGAGCAGATGCGCTGCGATCAGGCGTCCCTTCTCTTTGATCTTCTGCAGCGAGTTGAAGAGCGCGGCTCCCCCTACAGCTCCAGAGCGGGAACCGTACGTCCCCATGCCAAAGGGAACGCGCCCCGTGTCGCCGTGCACAATTTCGACATCGTCAAGCGTGCAACCGAGTTCGTTCGCGACGACTTGTGCGAACGTCGTCTCATGTCCTTGCCCGTGAGAGTGAGAACCGGTGAGCACCGTGACTTTCCCTGTGGGATGCACACGCACCACGCCCGATTCATACAACCCTGCCTGCGCGCCGAGTTGTCCGACGATGTGCGATGGGGCAAGCCCGCACGCTTCGATGTACGCCGACATGCCGATGCCGATGTACTTCCCCTTGGCGCGCGCCGCTGCTTGATCGGCGCGAAGCTGCGAATACCCCGCCATTTCGAGCGCTCGGTCGAGCGCCGGCTCGTAGTTCCCGCTGTCGTATTGTAGGGCGACGGCAGTCTGGAATGGGAAGGCATCGGGTGCAACGAAGTTGGTGCGCCGAAGCTCCGCCGGATCCACACCCAGCTCGCCAGCTGCAATATCCAGCGTCCGCTCGAGTACGTACGTCGCTTCCGGACGCCCTGCACCGCGATACGCATCGACCGGCGTTGTATTCGTGTATGCCGCCGTGACGTCGACGTGAATCGCCGGAATCGCGTATTGCCCCGAGAGCAGCGTGCCGTACAGGTACGTCGGCACTGCCGGAGCAAACAGCGTGAAGTACGCGCCCATATTGGCGACCGTCTTCACCCTGAGCCCAACGATCTTGTTGTTGGCGTCGAACGCCATCTCCACATCGGTCACGTGGTCACGCCCCTGCGCATCGCTGACAAACGATTCGCTGCGCGACGCGGTCCACTTCACCGGCCGTCCAGTCGTCTTGGCCGCCCAGGAGACGACAACTTCCTCTGGGTAGATGAAGATCTTCGACCCGAATCCTCCGCCGACGTCTGGCGCGATCACGCGGAACTTGTGCTCGGGAATCCCGAGGATGAACGCCCCCATGATGAGGCGATGCACATGCGGATTCTGCGACGTCACATACAGCGTGAGCTCGTCCGCCGCGCGATCGTAGCTCGCCAGTGAGGCACGCGGCTCGATGGCGTTGGCGATGAGGCGCTGATTGACGAGATGATTCTTGACCACTCTCGCCGCCCCGGCAATCGCCGCATCCGTTGCAGCTGCATCGCCTAACGACCAGTTGAACGCCACGTTGCCGGGAATATTCGGGTGCACTTCCGGCGCACCGGGCTTGAGCGCGTCGATGGCTTCGGCGACGGCCGGTGTATCGCTATAGTCAACCTGCACCGCATCGGCGCCATCACGGGCCGCCTGTGCGGAATCAGCCAACACCACGGCGACGGCGTTTCCAACGTGCGATACGCGCCCGACGGCGAGCGCCCAGAATTCGGAGATCTTGATCCCCGCATGTAGCCATCCCACCGGAAGTGGATTCACCCCCGCCGCCTTCATGTCTTGGCCGGTGAACACTTCCTGCACCCCCTTCACACCCTTCGCAGCGCTGACGTCGATGCTGTTGATCGTCGCACTCGCGAACGGTGACCGCACGAAGGCGGCGTAGAGTTGACCCGGGAGATTTACGTCGTCGGTGTAGCGCCCCTTCCCCGTGATGAAGCGCGCATCTTCCTTGCGCTTCGGGCTCGCTCCGATCATCGCCTCGTTAGGCGCGGCAGTCGTGGCCATGGCTCAATCTCCGGAGACGGCCGCAGGACCACCCGACATCTCGTTCGCCGCGTACTGCACAGCCTTGACGATGTTGTGGTAGCCAGTGCAGCGGCAGATGTTCCCCTCCAACGCGTGACGAATCTCCGCCTCGGATGGATTCGCATTACGCGACAACAGATCCATCGACGACATGATCATTCCCGGCGTACAAAAGCCGCATTGCAGCCCGTGCGCCTGACGGAATCCCTCCTGCAGCGGATGCATCGCGCCGTCTTTCGAAATTCCTTCGATCGTCGTTACCGACGCTCCGTTGGCCTGCACCGCTAACACTGTGCACGATTTCACGCCGCGGCCATCGAGCAGCACCGTGCACGCGCCGCACTGACTCGTGTCGCATCCCACGTGCGTCCCGGTCAAGCCGAGTACGTCGCGCAGGAAATGCACGAGTAGCGTGCGCGGCTCCACGTCACGCGTATACGCGCGACCGTTGACCGACACGTTGATCTCCGCCATGAATTGCTCTCCAGATGTCTGAAATTCCCGGCGCCAGGAAGGGGGGGGAGGGCGCGCGAGCCGCTAGAGTGTCGTCACGCGACGCGCGAGTCAAGCAACGCGCTGCAACGAGACTTCGTCAAGAAAAGCGGAATCCGAGAAGTCACTTCAGCTCACGCCGAGGTGCCCAGTACTCCGGTCACGACGCGCCGTTGCTTTCGCTGAGCGACACTACCTTTCGCGCGCTCCACGTGAGCGACCAACGACGCTCTTCACCTGGCTCCAACCAGCTCGCACTCTTCCAATCGCCGAGCGCGTCGCTGAGGGTGTCGGGTGCGCCAATGCACGGTTCGAAGCCGAGATTGATGTACGGCTCCTCGCGTCGGAACGGCGTCCACCCGCGCTTGTTGAGCCACACGCCAAAGTGCGTGACCTCATCGGTGCTGAAATTCACCGTGAGTTCGTGCTCTCCTTCGCGTAGCGTCGCCTCTCCGGTCGGCATGTCGACGAAGAGTTTGCACGCGTAGCGCTTCGCTACTGCATACGGATGCGAGAAGTCGTGTGCTTTGCCGCCGCCACGAACCGCCGGCCACCGATGCTCGGACCGCACCTCTCCCAATTCGATCTCGTGGCGGGCGAAGACGCGAAGACGCGCACCCTCAGGAAGCACCAATCGTGTATGCGGCGTCATCGGAAAGAGCGGATGCGAAGACCAGACGAATGGAAGTCGTTCGTTCCCATCGTTGATCACCGCGTATTCCATCTGCACCACGCCTGTCGGCGTGACGCGCAAGTCACGCTGGAGCCGATATGGAAGTCGTCCGCCCTGCCAGGTCAGCACCGCACTCTGTCCGGCGTCGCTCGTGACGATGTCGAGCGCTGGCTCCTGCGACCACAGCTCACCGTGATCAGGAAGCTCCACACCACCAAACGCGCGGACCCAGCCTGGGATGCGGCACGCGCCGACCGTTGGAAAACACTCGTCGTATCCGCCAGAGTCAGCCGTCTCGACGTACGACATGCCGTCGATACCGCGGCTGTAGGGAATGACATCGCTCGTCCATAACCACTGGCGTCCGCACATGACGAGCTCGGCGAGCTTTCCGCCTAACGAGGGAATTACAACGACGCGTGTCTCTCCCCCGTGCAGCTCGACATAGCCAAAGTCGGCAGCATTCGGAAAGTGCTTCTTCGGCTTTGACAGAAAGGGGAGCTTCATCGCTTTACAGTCTACTCTCGATCTCCCTGGGCTTCGATGCCCCGCGTTGCAAAAATCCGCACAATTGCCTCACCGATCTTGTTGTTCGGTGTGCTTGCTCCCGCTGTGATCCCGATCAGCACGGGGCCACTCGACGCGATCCAATTGGTTGCGTCTGCTTCGTAGTGCTTCACTCCCGCGACTCGATAGTGGAGCGACTTGGTCTGCGGCTGAATGCTCTCGGCGTCTTCGACGTGATACGTCGGCACCTGTTCAGCACACAGCGCGGCGAGCGAAATGGTATTCGACGAATTGAATCCGCCGACCACGATCATCGCATCCAGCGGCTCGTGCAGCAGCTCATTGACGGCATCCTGGCGGTCCTGCGTCGCCGAGCAGATCGTGTCGAAGGTCCGATGATGCGAGGCACGATAGTCTTCGCCAAAACCTCGCGCCATCGCCTTCCCCACTTCGTCGCCAATGGCGAGCGACTCCTTGGCCAGCATGGTGGTCTGATTGGCGACGCCGATCTTGCGCAAATCGCGATCTGGGTCGAAGCCGGGAGACATCGCTTTGGCAAATTTCTGCATGAAAGCGGAACGCTGCGCTTGGGTGACCGTCTCCCTGCCTAACGACTCGACGTAGTCGAAGATGGCCTGTGCCTCGTCCATGTCGCGCACGACGAGGTAGTGTCCGCCGGGATACTTCGAGACCTGCGATGCCGTGGCGCGCGTCTCCTCGTGGTAGTACTTGCCGTGGATGAGCGAAGTAAATCCATCGCGCGCGTATGACTCGACCCGCTTCCAGACGTTGAGCACCGACCCGCAGGTCGTGTCGACCATGATGCAGCCGTGTGCGCGAAGCGCTTGAAAGTCGGCGATGGTCACTCCAAACGCGGGAAGGATCACCACGTCTGCTTCTCCCACGCTCCCGAAGTCGAATCGCGGCTCGCCGTCGTTGGCGTTGGGAAGCGGCTCCAGGAACTCGATCCCCATCGTTCGCAACGTCTCGTTGACGTGCGGATTGTGAATGATCTCGCCTAACAAGTAGATGCGTCGCTCGGGAAATTTTCTGCGAGTCTGATACGCATAGTCGACCGCTCGTTCCACGCCGTAACAAAAGCCGAATTCTCTCGCCAGCCGCACTGTCACGTCGCCAATGGTGAGCGTGTAGTCGCGCGCGCGCATCGTATCGACGATGCGTCCGCTGTACGCAGCGGCGAGCGTCGCTTGTACCTCGGCGCCAAGGCCGAAGCCCTTTCGAAAGTACGAATCGGCTGGCGAAGGAGGTGTGGTAGGCGAAGAAGTCATGCTAAAGAAGATATGCGGTCGCGCCGCGCCTCTTCTACCGTCATACGATATGGCTCGAGTAGTTCAAGAAGTTCGTTTGGCCACGGGCGCTTTGCCATGTTGTGTGCGGCGATCGACGTGCACACGACGACAAGGTGCCCGAACATCCGCATGATACCCCCTTCACCATAGATGTCGAAGTTGATTGTCATCGACGTCGTGCCGACATGCGAGATATACGTCGCGACCTCGAGACGTTCGTCCAGCAACGGAGGCGAAATGAACTCCATGTGCATCGCGCGCCGCGGGAGCGAAATCTCAAAGCGTGTGAAGATCATGGTGTACGGAATTCCGAGCGAGCGAAAGAGTTCGCTTTCGCCTAACTCAAAGAAGCGTGTGTAGGCGTCATAGCGAATAATGCGCGCGGGATCGACGTCCCCCCAGCGCACGTGTTCATGCACGAAGAATGGGCGTTTGTGCATTACACCTCCTCGCGCGAACTCATCGCAGCCGTCGCCTGCTCGGCGTCGTTCCAGAAGTCCGGGGCGAGGAGGGGCGCGAACGCATAGGTCAAAATCATTTCGTAAGCGCGTTGGCGATCGATGATTCCATTGGTGAGTATTCCGACCGCGCCTGCTCCGTGCTTCGTTCCACTCGACGATGTGACGATATCCATCGCGTGCCCGAGTTCGACACCGCTTCGAACGAGCGCGGCAACGCGCGCCGGGAGCGGCATGGCCAGTGAGCCTCCGGTAAACGTGCGCCCGTCGCGAAGCGCAATCACGCTCCACGCGCAGCTTCGCACGTGACCGCCGCCTTCGTCGACAACACCTCCTTCGATGCCGACACCGATGTCTGCGTCGAGCGCCGCGCGGGCGGCGATGGCCCGTGTGCGTGCGCCCGCTATCGTCTGGTCGTCACCCCACGGTTGATCAGGAACGCCTGACGAGACCGCGACGTGCTCGATGCGCCCCAAGCCGGAGAGGTGCCTAACGACAGCGCGCACGGCAGCGATCTTCACTGGATTGGCGGAACCAATTGCCACGTGTAACGATTGCGAAGAGTCCATGACTTCGTAAGCAGTGGAGATCGCCGCGTCGATGAGCGTCGCGGCGCACGGCGCTCAACCGAAGGGATCGGTCTGCGCAGAGAGCGCTGGTGCCGGAAATCTAAGTCACGGCGCTCTCCTCGCTCTTCAATCTCGTCACCTTGCTGGCGCGGAAACGGCGGGATAAGCTAGGCGCGCATGAATCTTCAGCCGTCGTATCATCCGCGGAGCGAGCCTTCGCTCGCACTGACGTCGCGCACGCCGAGTCCCGGCTTTGCGTGGGTAGGTGAACGACTGTGGCTCGACTTCATCAACACCGATGATGTGCGTCGTGGCGCACGACTCGATTTGCTTCGCGACTTCGATGCGCTCGTGCGTTTTCTCGAACTCGCCGGATGTCTCGACAACGAGCGCGCGGGCGGAATGCAACGGCGCGCGCATCAGCAGCCGGCCGGCGCGGCCGCGGCGTTGCTCGACTCACGGCGCGTGCGCGCTGCTTTACGAGTGCTGGCAGAGCGAGGCGCCACGTCCGAGAAAGCGCGCTGGGACGCACTCGCGGAGATCAATCGTGTGTTGGGCCGGAGCGCGGGCACACGACGCGTCGAGCCCCGCGCCGACGGAACGTTTGCGCGATCGTTCGTTCCCGTCGGCGATGCCTTTGCAGGATTGATAATCCCGGTGGTGGAATCGGCCGCCGATGCACTCATTGCTGGCGAACTGACGCGTGTGCGCCGCTGTGGCGACTCGCGGTGTTCACGCGTCTTCTACGATTCCACGCGGAATGGACGCCGGCGCTGGTGCGATATGGCCACGTGCGGCAATCGCGCCAAGGCGGCGCGATTCCGCGAGCGCGAACGCGTTAGGCCGGGAGAGGGTTCCTGATATATCCCATCTCCGCGGCGTAGTCGCGGAGCATCTTTTGCAAGATGCGACGCCCGCGGAAGAGACGTGACTTCACCGTCCCTTCGGGCACCCCGAGCACTGAGGCGATCTCGGCGTAGCGCATGCCCTCGACGTCACTGAGGAGCACCGCCGAGCGATACTCGTTAGGCAGCCCGTCGATGGCTGAGACCACTGCTTCGTCGATGAAGGAGTCGTAGAATGCGCGTTCCGGGTCGGAGTCACCCACCGGCTCGAAAGCCGCGCCGTGCTCGAGATCGTCGGAAACCGACACCTCGCGTGCGTCAACGCGCCGTTTACGGCTGACGAAGAGGTGATAGAGAATCGTGAATAACCAGGCGCGGATGTTCGTCCCCAGCCGATACTGCTCCCACCGCTCGAGCGCGCGAAGCATGGTATCGGACACGAGATCCTCGGCTTCATCGCGGGCACGTGAGAGTTTGAGGGCGAAGGAGAACAGCGCCTCGAGATGCAGCAGCGCCTCACGCTCGAACTCTGCGCGACGCGTCAACTGCGCCATCATCTCTTCTCTCGTCTGCATCGTGATTCTCCTCGACGGGCATTCCCAGTAGTCAATGATTCCACATGCTGCCGCGCGGGACTTCACCGCTGCCTAACGACTTGCGATAACTGTCACCCGTGGGCCGGCAGTCCGTCGCGCATGTGCGTGCCGATGAAACGCTTGAGGTCACCGGCAATACCTCGCAACATCTCGGCGTCGCGGCTGACTTTGGACATCATCAGTGCCCCTTCGAGCGTGGCGATGATGAAGCGCGACAGTCGCACGGTATCGATGTCATCCTGCAGCGATGGACGTGCCTCCCATAATAGCGCTTGCAACTGCGAGGCCCATCGTTCGAACACGAGCGTCAGCCGTTCCCTAAAGCCTTCGTGCATGTCGGCCATTTCCGTCGCCAGATTCCCGAACGGCGAGCCGATGCGAAATCCGCGTGCTGTCTGCAATGCGACGAGCGAATCGATGAAGAGGTAGAGCCGTTCCATCGGCTCGATCATCGGCTCGCGCAGAATGGCGAGGCCACGATCAGCAAAGCGCTCGAACTGCCGGCTCAACACCTCGAGCCCGAGTTGGTCCTTCGAGCGGAAGTAGTGATAGAAGTGACTCTTGCCGCTCAGACGCGCGCGCTCGATCACATCGTCGATCGAGGTTCGCTTGAATCCTCGTTCGGCAATCAGCAGTGCCGCCGCATCGATGATCCGCGTTCGCGTTTCAGTCACTGGCCGAACCCTAGGAATGGGCGGTCCGAAATGCAAGAAGAAGGTCTGATTTGGGTCCAACGACACGGCCACTTCGTCACCGGATCTCTTGGTATGACAATGCGTTATCCGTCGCATGTTTCAACGGCGTCCTAGGACTCAACGGTCCTTCAATCAAATTGTTCCAACGAACTCAGCGCCGTCGCGACGCCGGCGCGCTCGCACTATGTTCGGGCGATGCACGCGGTCGATGTCACCCGCACGTATCTCGAGCTCGCTTCTCCAGAGTCACTCGTTCGCTCTGGCGACACACCTGCCGGCGCTGAGGTGGTGCGGGAAACGCCCTGCTCGCCGGCCCTTTACCGGAAGCTCTATGGAGAGGTGGGGAGAGCGTATTCCTGGACCGACCGTCTGGGGTGGAGCGACGACACGCTCGTGGCACATCTCTCCGATCCGACCGTCTCGATCTGGTCGCTGCGCGTCGCGGGCGAACTGGCGGGTTTTTTTGAGCTCAAGCGAGAGGACGACGGCGCCATCGAAATCGCGTACTTCGGGATCCTCCAGTCCTTTCACCGTCGCGGGCTGGGGAAGTACCTCCTCACACGCGCCGTAGAGGAAGCGTGGCGGTCAGGCGCAACGCGCGTCTGGCTGCACACGTGCACGCTCGACGACCCGGCCGCTCTCCCGAATTATCGCGCTCGCGGTTTCGTGCCGTTCCGCACCGAGCACTACGTCGCCCACGTCGCCCACGTGTCCCCGGTCGCCGACTAACGACCTGCAGCGCCTCTGAGCAGCGTTGCCGTTAGGGCAGGGTGTCTTCGAAGTGCCGCGCGATGTCGCGACGCAATCGCGCCGCCATTGTCGTCGCTCCAATCGTGTCACCCTCACGCGCCTGCAACGCCAAGGCGTGTGCATAAAACAGCGACGAGACCACGGTCTGCAATTCCAGCGCGAGCCGATGAAAGTCATCCGACGCGAGTTCCTCGCACTCGGGTGAACTCAGTCCCAAGACACCGATGGAAAGCGCGTCTTCATTGGTCCCGCGCGAAAAAACAATGGGAATGCTGAGCACACTCCCTTCCCCGCTTACCAGCTGGTTGGCCGCTTCACGATCGCGCGACGATTTCGTTGCATCTGCAACGCAACGGATCTGCGTGCTTGTGTAGGCGCGATCGACGCTCGAATCCTTGCCCACCAGAAAGCCGGGTGTCCACGGATTCTCAACGATCTTTCCAATCTCGTGTCGCAAGTCGCGGCGTTGCACAGTGGTGCCAAAGGCGTAATATGCCTTCGAATTGGTTGCCGACGTTGCGCCTGACGGACACGACATTGGCAACGCCCGCGCCAAGCGATAGGCCAAATAGATGCGCACATGGTCCGGGAGACGCGGCGCGACGAAGTCCTTCATCAGGACGGTCAGCATCAACAGCACCGCCTCAATCGTCTCCAGCGGTTCGTTCAGGTGCTCGAGAAAAGGCTCGGCGAAATCGACGCGACGATATGGCGTGAGGTTGTTGAAAAGAAATGTGTACACATCCCGCTGCGAGGCGGTGAGCGAGAAGCGATTCCATCGCACCCACCCGCGCTTTCCCACGCGTTCGACCCACGTCGCCAGGTTTCGATCGACAAGCGTTTCGAATTCCTCACGCGTGCGCCAGAGATTCACCAGTCGCGTGAGGACGTCATTTCGAAAGCTCACGAGTTTGGCGCAACGAGCGCGTTCCAATTCGTCGGCACTCGCTTCGTCGTCGCGTATGGGCCACGACTTCGCTGTGTCGCCGGCCAGGCAGAACACCAGTACTGGCTTGCCTAACGACAGCGCGTAGGTGTACTCGTGATGCGTGTATCCGACTCCCGACGGTTCACACGAGCCGTATCGCGCGCCAAGTACGAGCACGTAGCAGTCCGACTCTTCGATCGCCCGCGAGATGGCTTCCCACTGCGGTTCATGTCCTTCGGTGAACTGCTCCATCCCAATGGGAATGTGACCGGCCGCCACGATCGCATCACGCAGATAGCGCCGCTGATCCTCCAGGTCGAGAATCGTCGAACTGACGAAGACTTCGAATCGACGGTCCATGTCGGTCACGTGCAGTTTCCCCCTCTCCGCTCACGGTTTCATGCGCATGCCAACTCTGCGCGCCTAACCATTCGCGAGACAAGGGTGCAACGTGTGCGCCACACACGTTAGGTGCCTGACGAGTAAGAGGGATGACGAAGCTAGCTCGTCAATTGTGTGCCTCGGCGCCGTTCCACGGGACCGGGCTTCGTTGCAGCCGGTTGTTAGTGCCGTCCCCGTCGCCCGCCCCCACCCCCGCCACCGCCACCGCCACCGCCGCGCCGGTGACGGCGATCACGGTCGCCACCGCGCTGAGATTCACTGCGTGCGCGTGCACCATCGTGGTCGCGACGACGTTCACCCCGATCCTTCCGATCTCGCCCTCCACGCCGCCCCGCCCCCTCCTCTCGGCTAGCAAAACCCCGCTCTTCGGGACTCCATGGCAAATCGAGGCGTTCCTGTAACTCGCCTAACGAGTCAGCGTGGACGCTTCCGCGCTGCCCGCGATGTACGACAAACCGCAGGGGACGATCGAGCGTGGGGAGCTCCTCCTCAACGAGCGTCCGCGCCAGTTTCTCCGGAAGGACCAGGCGCGCCACGCCTAGCGGCGAACCGCCATGGCCCTCCTCGACGTCGTAATCGATTCCCACCGGTTTCTCCCGCAACTCCGTGTATTCCGGGAGCGCCGCCAGAGTCTCGCGAACATCGTTAGGCACCCAGTGCGACAGATCCAACCTGAGGGGAGCGGCGCGGAAGTCTCGCATCGACATCACGTCTTCGCGCTCCAGCTCGGCCTCGTATAACGACGCAAGGTCTGCCTGCCCCAATCGCGGAATCGTCCCGCCTGACCGCCGGTACATCTCGCGCACGTCCTCGATTGCCCGATGATTGCGCTTGACGGCCACGTGCCGGGTCTCGCCGCGGGCGAGCGCCTCGGCAAGAACGCGCCGCGCACGCGACACATGCTCTGGAGGAAAGGCGTCGAGTAACTCCTCTTCGCGCTCGAGTTCGAAGCCGAAATACGTTAGGCGCGATTCGAGCGCCAAGGCTTCGCGCTTCCCACCGCCAACGTAGACCAGTTGCGCTTCACCGCGCTGTGCATAGCGGCGAATGAGTCCCATCGGGATCTGCGTTCCTTCGATCGCCGCGCGCGGAACGCCGAATCGATCGGCGAAATAGCGCAGCGTGCCGGCGACCGCTCCCCACGAGCCACAGACGCTCGACTTGGAGACACGCGCTTCTTCGCCCGCAACAGTCTCTTCATCGATGACGAGATCGAATGGCATGATGCGCGCGACGAGGTCGCAGAACTCGCGACGCACATCCTCGCTCACAAGCGGAAGCGTCGTTGGAAGCGGGAGATCGACCGCGCGGTAGACCGAGGCCATCGCCAACGCAGTGTCCTCGATCGCCTTCACGAGCACGCCCCGTCGCTCCGCCCACTTGGCAATTGTCTCTTCGTCGAAGAGCTGCCGCGGCAGCCCGTAGACCTGACCGATGTAACCCGCCGTCTTGAATGCTTCGGCGTAGACGTTGTAGGCAGTTAGGTGATCGCTGCCCGACACGATCAATCCCCCGATGTCGCGCTCATCGCGTGTCATCCGGTGCAACGACTCGACGCTTGCCATGACCGCGAGATAGGGCATGAGCGCATCGTCGGCATTGACGATCAACTCCGCCCATTCGCGTTCGACCGGAAGGCGCTCGACTAACTTTCCGTAGCGAGAAAGTCGCCCGTCCTCAATCACACCGCGCGATTCGAGGTGTTGTACGGCGCGGCGATAGGCCGAGCGATCGAGCGGAACGGGGAGTTCAAGCGCATCCGCGCGCACGCCGAGGTCTGCGCACGTCAGCGCGACGCGTTCGGAATCTCCCGCCAGCTGAAAGTCCGGGGCCGTCGGACGGAGCGACGCGAAATGGATGTCGCGATCGCTCAGGATAAAGACGCGGCCGCTCTCGACACGGCCGTGCACGCGCCCGGCCATCTGTAGAATTTCGTTCTCGCCGAGGTGCGTGCGAGTGAGAACGTTTTTCCCCTTCTCGACGACATTGGTGAAGCGCGTGTCGTCGATGACGACGGTGTCGAGCCCCTTGATGTTCAGCGCGCTTTGTCCGGCAGCGGTCATCGCGAGGAAGAAGGGCTTCTCCACCCCCTCCTCGAGAAAGGGGCGAATGACGCGAATCGGCTCGCCGCCGTGATAGAACGCCGACGTGATGCGCCGAAAACGTTCGCCCACCAGCTCGGCCACCTGCTCGACGGCCGCGCGCGTGGGAAGAAACATCCCCACGCCGCGTTTCTCACGCATCACCTGCTGGAGAAAACGATCGTCGAGAAAGTTCGCCGGGTCTTTGCGAATGACGCGAACGTCCGCGGCGCGGCGCGGATCAAAGGCGGTCGATTGGATCACTTCCTTCGATTCGAGATAGCGCGCGTAGAAGCTGGGATCGACCGTCGCCGAGAGCCAGATGAAGCGGCAACCGACACGCTTGCCTAACGCGAGGCAGAGCTCGAGTTCCGCCGATGTCTGGTGGATCTCGTCGATGACAAGCGTGTCGTTAGGCAGGATATCGCCGTCCTGGAACCAGCGGCGCGCGATCCCGGTCGTCACGATGATCACGTTCCACGTCGGCGTTTCAGGAGTCGCTTCGCGCTCGCGGTTCACCACCCCAACTCGAAGTGTGTCGGTGCGCAGAATCGCCTGGGCAATCGGGCGCACGGCAAGCGTTTTCCCCGTGCCCGTGCCAGCGACGATCCCGAAGCCGCGACCACTCGTGGCCAGCGCGCGAACCTCAGTGCCGTGCTCGCGTTCGATGACGGTGTCCAGTGTCAAGCCTAACGCGAGCTCGATCGTCTCGCATGCCGCACGCGTTGGCGCAATGACGATCACACGCCCCGTGGGCGGATCGGCCGCGACGAACGCCTCGTGATCAGGGGGAAGCGTCCGGTCGTGGACGTCGCGTAGCACGAAGTGAACCTCCCGAGAGAAACGCGCGCCTGGTTCCTACTGCGCGGATGCAACGGGAAGATACACCGCTAGCGCTCGCGCCTCGCGTTAGTTGCCGTCGGGCTTTTTGCGCTTGTCGTCGCGTTTGTCGCGCTTCTTGTCCTTG
Organism: Gemmatimonadaceae bacterium; assembly: GCA_044224185.1. Classification (GTDB taxonomy): domain Bacteria; phylum Gemmatimonadota; class Gemmatimonadetes; order Gemmatimonadales; family Gemmatimonadaceae; genus SCN-70-22. Next base: position 108,669 of record JBGAKW010000002.1, read on the forward strand.
TCGTCATCGCGACGGCCACGATCCCCTTTTTCGCTTGCACGTCCGCGCGGATCATCTTCGGAAAAAATGACTCGCGCATTGGCTGGACGCGTTCGGATTGCCGTCGGGCAGTCCGTGGGTGCTGGCTGTTGAGCTGGCGGAACGTTGTCGATCCAGACGCGACACATTCCGGCGGGAGGCATGTGCGACGCAGGGACGCCGTCCACCGAGTTGCTCTTCTTAGACGGCGCGAGCGAACGCACAGGCGGGATCGACTGCCCACTCGCGCGTTCAGGCGCGGAGAGCAGCGTTCCAGCGATCGCGATCATCGTGCACAGTCTGCCTACCATCACTTCAGCTCCAGTCGTCGTCTGTCACGAGCAAGGTGCACACCCGGTGCCCCGAGTATTACGCAGCGACCCTCTTCGTATGCTGTGACAACTCAATGGCTTGCGAGAAAACTAGTGGTTCGTTCTCGCGCTGCCGTCCCCGTTGGCAGACGATTGAGGGGGACAAGAGGACAGGCGCCGGGGTGCTGAGCTAAATGTTCCGCTAATCGCCGAAGGAAATTCCAGCCGCGCGCGCTGTCCGTACAACATCGTGGTTGAGATCGACACACTTGGCCTCGCGAAGCGCTTCAAGAAACGGAATCGTGACGATGTGTGGAGACTGAAGCGCGACCATTTCACCCCATTTTCCCTGCTCCACGGCTTCGACGGCAGCGCCACCAAAGCGGGTCGCCAAGAGGCGATCGTAACCGGTGGGTCCGCCGCCCCGTTGAAGATGCCCGAGGACGAGTGAACGCGACTCTTTTCCGGTACGATTTTGAATCTCCCAGGCGAGTCTCCCGGCGACGCCTCCGAGCCGCTTGTCCTGACCAGGAAGCGACTCGCCCAGGATCGATTCTTGTCCGCCGATCGGAAACGCTCCCTCGGCGACAACGACGATTGAGAAGTGACGTCCGGCGCGATCGCGAGCGCGAACCTTGGCGCAGACCTTCTCGATATCGAACGGAATCTCGGGAATGAGGATGACGTCGGCGGTGCTCGCGACGCCGGAATGCAGCGCGATGAAACCCGCGTGGCGCCCCATCACCTCCATCACGATCACACGATCGTGACTCTCGGCTGTTGTATGGAGTTTGTCTATTGCGTCGATGGCGGTGCTGACGGCGGTGTCGAACCCGAATGTCGTGATGGTACCGCTGACGTCGTTGTCGATTGTCTTCGGAACGCCGACGATGTGCACGCCCTTTTCGTAGAGGCGTTGGGCGATGCTCAGCGAGCCGTCGCCACCGATGGTGATCATCGCGTCGATGCCGAGTCGGCGGGCGTTTTCGATGATTTCACCCGACCGATCGATTTCGGACCAGGTCCCATCACGTTGCTGCACGGGAAACGCGAACGGATTTCCACGATTGGTGGTGCGAAGGATCGTACCGCCGAGATGCGCGATGCCGCGCACCGTTTCGCGTGTCAGGGGGATGATGTCGTCCTCACCTAACAATCCGTAGTATCCGCGGCAGATGCCGAGCACATCCCAGCCTCGACTCGTCGCCGACAGAACAGCGGCGCGGATGACTGCGTTGAGGCCGGGAGCATCGCCGCCGCCGGTGGAAATCGCGATACGCATTGCGGGTGAATCCTTCGCGTCAGGGAGTGGTGGCGGAAGCGTCGCTGCTATTTCGCGCGTTCGTTCTTGCGGAGGAGCTCCACGATCTCGCCGGGCGCAGCATGTCTTTTGAGTCGTGACTTTTCGAAGATCGGTACGCCATCGCGCGAAACCTCAAAGCGTCCGCCACCCGATGGCATCAACTCGATGTTGACATCGGGGAAATGCGACTCGAGCTCGGCCGCCAAACTGGTGGCCCGCGGCTCGTAGTTTCAAAGCGTGCAGTATTCGATGCGGATGTGCATAACGACTCCGGCGATGAAGCTTCACTCGCCACGCAAGAACGGTGTGAGCGACGGCGCAGCAATTTAGTGCGCGCCGCGTCCAAAGGTGACGGCTGGGTTGCGCGCGTACGGCTTTCCGTCGTTGCAGAACTCTCACCTCGCGCTCAACGCGATCCGCAAACGTTTGCGGTTTTCGTTCACCGCGAGGGAATGGAAACGCCAGCAAGATTCGCCAACGTGCGAATCGTCGAGTCCTGCCTGACGACGACGGTGCGAAGCGAATCAACCTGATCCTGCAATCCTTGCTGCACCTGACGCACATCGGTGAGCGCCTGTCCGAGGTCTTGAAGCGCCTGGGCCGTCTGCATGTCTTGTTGCGATGGCGCGTTGCAGCCGGTGGCGCACGCCACGCATAGCGCGAGGGCGACGAGTAGCGGTGGACGACGCCGCTCAACCGCATCGGACTTCTGAGAAGGTGGGAATGTTGTCATGCCGCCAGCATACGGCGGCCACGTCAGTCTCGGAAGTGAGCGCGTGCCCCGCGCGCGCGCCTGGACTGGCGCCCCTTCTGGTTGCGACGATTTGATACAATCGCGACCAGCCGGTGCTTGGGATTTCGCGTGGCGTTGTAGGATTGAGCGTCCCGAACGGAGTTGTTGTTAGGCATGACGCTCACCGAACTGCTCGCGACGCTTGGCATCATCGGCATCACGTTGTCGACCGCGCTCCCGCGCTTCTCGCATTTTCGCGATCAACTAGCGGTCGATGGTGCGACGTCTGCACTGACATCGGCTCTCGCCGACACGCGGCACTTAGCAGAGCGATGGAATCGCCGCACGGCGCTTCGCATCGACACGGGTGCGGTGACGCTTACGGTGCACGCCGGTGGGGACACAGTCTCGCGCGTCGCGTTGGGCTCGCTCTTTCAGGTGGGTGTCTCCGCCACTCGAGACTCCATCGCGTATTACCCGTCAGGTCTCGGATATGGTGCCTCGAACGCAACGCTCATCGTGCGTCGAGGGAGTGCCGCGGAGACAGTCACTGTCTCGCGAATCGGTCGCGTTAAACGATGAGCGGAGCGAAGGTATACGGCGCCTGGTCGCCGCGGCATCAGAAGCGGAAGAGCGAAGGCGGCTGGGGGAGCGGCGTGCAGTCTTCACGCACCGCCGTCCCCAGTCGTGCCCGTGCGTCACCCAGCACTGCCTAACGAGCACACCACGCCAGGTTCTCGAGGCATCGAGAGGATGCGACGCCTTCCTTCTCCCACGTGTGGCGTGGTTGTGCGCCTATGTTCCGAAATCGAAGCCAGGAATCGAGATGCGTTCGATCGGTTGTCCGAGGACTCGTTCGATGGTGCGCACCATGGCGATTTCGTCGGGGGCCATGAATGTGAAGGCGTCGCCTGAGGCGGCGGCGCGTCCGGTTCGTCCGATGCGGTGCACGTAGTCCTCCGCTTGCGCGGGGACATCGTAGTTGATGACGTGGGTGATACCGGAGATATCGAGCCCACGTTGTGCGATGTCCGTAGCCACCAGTACGCGAATCTGTCCGGCTTTGAATCGTTCGATGGCTTGCGAGCGTTGTGACTGCGTCTTGTCGGCGTGCATGGCGGTTGCTTCGACGCCCGCGGAGTGGAGATCGCGCACGACGCGATCGGCGCCGCTTTTGGTGCGCGTGAAGACGAGCACGGAATCCATCTCTGGTTTGCGTAGCAGCTCAACGAGGAGCGAATTCTTGCGTCCGTGAGGGACGGGATAGACGGCGTGCCGCACGGTATTCGCGGCCGCCGATCGGCGTCCGACCTGCACGACCACTGGACGACGGAGGTATTTGCGCGCCAGCGCTTCGACTTCGGGGGGCATGGTTGCGCTAAAAAGCAGCGTTTGGCGATACGGAGGAATTGCGGAGACGATGCGATTGATCTGCGGCGCGAAGCCCATGTCGAGCATGCGATCAGCTTCATCGAGCACGAGAATCTCGAGCGCATCTAACGACGCGTTGCGTTTCTCCATGTGATCAATGAAACGACCGGGAGTTGCGACAATGACATCGACGCCGTTTCGCAGTGCGCGTTCCTGCGGCTCGTAACCAACGCCACCGTAGATCGGGGCGACGTCGATATGCGCAAAGCGTCCGTATTTGCGAAAGCTCTCGTCGACTTGCTGGCAGAGTTCGCGGGTCGGCGTGAGAATGAGACAGCGGAGCGTTTGTGGTCCGCCGAGTAGGCGTTGGATGATGGGGAGGGTAAAGGCGGCTGTTTTGCCGGTGCCTGTTTGGGCGAGACCCATGACGTCGCGTCCTTTGAGCGCGATCGGGATGGCATCGCGTTGAATGGGCGTCGGGTGTTTGTAGCCGGCTTCCGAGACCGCTTGCAGGAGTTGGTCGACGAGGCCGAGTGAGTCGAAGCTCGCGGTTGTCTCTGTCGGTGTCGTTAGGTTCGCGTCGTGGGTGTGCGGCGTGTGTTCTGCGATGTCGGTGTGCTTTGTATTGTCTGCGTGCTTCGCGTGTTTCGCGTGTTTCGCGTGTTTCGCATTGTCGGCGTGCTTCGCATTGTCGGCGTGCTTCGCATTGTCGGCGTGCTTCGCGTTGTCGGCGTGTTTCGCGTTGTCGGCGTGTTTCGCGTTGTCGGCGTGCTTCGCGGAGTGTGCGGGCTTTGCGGGGTGCGCGGGCTTGGCAGCGTGGGCGTGCTTGGGATGGTGCCCCCGTGACGCGTCGGGTGTGTTGGCCGTTTCGAGTGCCGGGTGTCCGAGTGTGGTGGGCGCCGACGACTTGCTGCGCCGCGGGGACGGGGGGGATTTTGTGCGCACGGTGTGCTCGCCGTCAGCGGCTTTCTTGCGTTTGGCTGCGGCGCGGGAAGCGGGAGTCATTGGCGCTGGTTCGAGGGATCGATCCGCCAGCGCAAGCTAAACGGCGGTAGGCGAGCAGCGCCACAACGGAATCATGCGGTCTCTCCGGGTGGGAGGGTTTGGGTGTGGCGCGCGGGTCGCTGCGAGCCGAGGGTGTGGTGCGTTGCGGGGTGGTTGCGCGGAGAGGGGTGATGCGCTGCTCTGCCCTATGACGCGCGGCGACACCCTTCACCGGTCCACGCGCACTGCGCTCAACGCCAAAGTGTGGCATTGCCCGGCGCCGGAACCGAAAGCGACTCAACCCGATGCGCCCCAGTCGCCGATCGGCGCGCGGCGTCCGTGCAGTCCCCACGTATGTGCCACTCCACTCATGGCGCGAGTCGCTGCGTCGCGTATCGTCACCTAACTATCCGCAGCCAGCATCTGGCGCAATTCGTCCATCACCTGTTCCGGAACTTCTTCCGCCAAGACGTGCCCCGCGCGCTCGACGATCCTAAGTCTCGCCCGCGGAAACACGGAGACCCGCTGGGCCGACGAACGGCAGCGCACCAGCAGATCCCGCCCTCCCAGCATCACGCACACGGGCACACGCACTCGACGCAATTCATCGTCGGTGCGCGGCGCGAAGCGGAACTCGTGCAGTAGGGCGCGAAGCGCCTGGGCGAACGCGGGATCTTGCGTGGGGGCCCAGTACTCGTCGACATCACGCGAGGTATACAAACCCAGCGTGCCGTACATGCGCCGCAGCACCAGCGGAATGCTCCATCGTGGTGCGGCATAGGGGACGAGCGGGGCAGCGGCCAACGGCGTGGCCAGGCGCGCCATCGAGACGAAGCGCAAGGCGCCGAGGCCCACGGGCGCGAGGAGGGTCAGCGAGGCGAGCGAGACGTTGCCGCGCGCCGCGACGTCGAGCATCACGCCGCCACCTAACGAGTGCGCCACGACCGCCGGCCGGTCGAGCGACAGCGCCTCGACGGCAGCCTCGACGAAATCGGCCATCGCGTCGGCGACATACAGCCCGGGCGCAAGCGGCTTGTCCGAGCCCCCGTGGCCGCGCAGGTCCAGCGCGATGACGCGCCTGCCTAACGATGCGAGCGAGGGAACGAGCTTGCGGTAGTAATACGCCGAGCACCCCCAACCATGCACGAGCAGCACGGGGGCGTCACCAGTCGCGCCGCTCTCGACGACGCGGGCCACCTCTCCCGTGCGCAGGGCGATACGCCTGGTCGTGATGTCACGCTCGTTCGCGGGATACCACTCCGAAGGCGGAAGGCGCCCGCCCAAAATATTCGAGATCAAGACGCCGGCATCACCGAGATCGGCATCTCCCGCGCCTCACACAATGTCGATGGCGCGTCCCGCTAGACGCCCGATGAGTCCGATGCGAAACGTGACATCAGCCGCCACGCCGTCCACCGACGGCGCCGGGTGCAGCGGATAGTTAGGCCACGCCTGGCCAGACTCTGTGGACAACGCCGGTTGTTCCTTCGCCGGACGCCAGACATGATCGCGATCGCATTCGCCGATAAACCGGTCGTAGAAACGCGTCCAATTCTCGTTTCGCCGCAGGAATCCAAGTCGCGCCATCAGCTCCAGCCAGTACAACGAGAACGGCACATCCTTGTCGACCACACCTCGCGACGTGAGGGGATCACCAAGTACCAGGTGATCCTGCGCCACCACCGTCGTGCCGACGAGTTGCTGCACCAAAGCTTTAGACAAAGGGCGGCTGATATAACTGTACACCGCTTCCATGAAGTCGGAATGCTCGGTCCGGAAGTTCGGCATGAACGCGAGCATATGCAGCAGGTGAATCGACGGCGGCGACGCCTCGGGAGAGAGGACGTGCGCATGTCCGTGCGAAATCCACGGGTCAGCGGCGAGCGGACTATCGAGATAGTCCCCCACACGTTTGAACATGCGGTGCGCGCATCCACGAAGTCGCGGGTCGAGTTCGTACCCACACTGCGCAAGGGCACTCGCCGCCGCCTCCCGCAAGATCAGCCTCCCGCGCTGCACAAGATCGGCGTCCGTTGCATGCTCGGCGAACTCGAAGAGAAATGACGGATCGGCGTCTTCGGCGAGGAGTCGAAAGAGTATTCGGCGCGCCGAGATGAGCGTGGGTGTCTCGCGCTCCCAACCGAGTTCCAGGAGACGCCGAACGACTGCGATGCTTCCCGCATGGGTGAGCGCGTTCTCACCGCCGCGGGGGACAGACAACATTCGCGTGTTCCAGCTTCCGTCCATTGCCTGCCGGATGGCGAGGAGGAGCGCTGGCTTGTGCGAATACACAAGGGAAATCGCGGTCTGAGGAACGTCGGGGATACGAGCGATGTCGAGGAGGGCCCGATACTGCAGCGGCGACGGCGCGCGCTCGAGGAACCACGACAGTGGGAACTGGACGCTCAGCTCGGGCGGTGGCGGGGACGGCGGGGGAAGAAGTGGTGGAAGGTTGACCACTTCTCCAGAGTCGAGCCCGGGAAGAATCTCGTGAAGCGGTGGTATTGTCACGATGCGCTCCCGCCTCGCAAGTCGCTGAAAGGCAACACGATAACTGCTGCCGAGTCCGATCGCCGATCACGGCTCACCTCAACGATAGCTTTTTGACGGGTCTCCGCTAGAGGGCGCCTGCATCGCTTGTCGCGTTTGCGGCAACTCTCCAATTTGCCGATCTCGTCATCCCTCTCACTTTATGCACGCCCCCACATCACCAACTCCCCAGCCACGCGCGAACACACGTGCGCGGTGAATTCGTCGATGTCGGTGGGGTAAGACTCTATTACTTCGCCGCTGGAACCAGGGGCGACGGCGAGCCCATCGTATTTCTGCACGGCTTTCCCACATCGTCGCACCTCTGGAACGCGGTCGTCCCACTTGTCCCGAAGGGACACCGCGTGGTGGTGGTCGACCTGCTGGGATACGGGAGAAGTGATCCTCCGAATGGCCAGCCCCTCTCGATCAAGGCACACGGCGAACGCATCGTCGCGTTGCTCGATGCGTTGCGTATCAACTACGCGTGTATCGTGGGACACGATTTGGGAGGTGGAGTGGCGCAGTGGCTCGCAGTTCGGCATCCCGCGCGCGTCTCACGGCTTTGCCTCATCGATTCAGTCGCATTCGATAGTTGGCCAGGGCGCGAAGTGAAAGTCGCACGCGCGACGTTACCGCTCACCCGATTTCTGCCTGCCACATGGCTACTCACCGTGCTCCGCGCAGACTTGCTTCGCGGCTACGTGGCGTCGGATCGAGGCACGCACTCGATTGACCAATACGTTCGCCCATTTCTGTCTGACAATGGGCGCGACACGCTGGTCGCGCATCTCGCGGCGCTCGACAGCGAAGAGACGTCTGCGCTCACGCCGCGGCTGAAGGACGTGGTCTGCCCGACATCGATCATCTGGGGCGCGGAAGATCCGTTTCTCCCTCGCAGCATCGCTTCGCAGCTCGCTGACGCCGTTCCCGGCGCAACGCTCGACGTGATCCCGGACGTTCGGCACTTTACGCCGGAAGAGGCGCCGGAGCGCGTGGCGGCGGCGGTCTCGACTCTCCTATTGCGATGACGAATCCTCGGATCGACACATTTCGTGCGATGGTGGCGCGAGCGCCTAACAACACGCTCGCCCGCTTCGGATTGGCCAACGAGTTGCTGAAGTCCGAGTTGTGGGAAGAGGCGATCGGGCACCTGAACATCTATCTCGCAGGACATGACGACGAAGGAAACGCGTACGGGCGGCTGGCAACAGCGCTGGAGGCGTTAGGCAGGACGGAGGAAGCGCGCGCGGCGCTGCAAAAGGGGATCGCGGCCGCCGAGCGTTTCGGACATCCCGGGATGGCGAACGAGTTCGCCGCCCGTATCGACGAGCTGGAGGGCTCCACGTGAAAGCATCGTTCAAGATTTCGTTCGTACTGCTGGCGATCGTTAGTGCGATTCCTTGGGGACACATCAGTGCGCAGCAGCCGGTGGCGCGCCCCGTGGGTGTGGGATCGCGCGTGCGCATCTTCGCGCCGTCGCTCCGCAAGGATCGCTACGTTGGTCGCATCGACTCGCTCGACGTGAGCCAGGTCGCCTTGGACACGGCGGGGACTCGACGTCGTCTCGGCTTCGATACGGGTCCCGTGCTCGTGGAGTCGTTTCGCGTCGTCACGCTTCGTACGTCTGCGATTGAGCGCATCGAGGTGAGCGGCGGGCGCACGTATCGGAGCGCAACGATCAAGGGCGCGATCATCGGCGCGATAGGCGGCGCGTTACTGCTGGGATTCGGGAACCTTCCGGAAGTGAATCCCAAGGCGAAAGACTTCTTCAAGGGAGCGCCGTTGGGACTTGTTCTGGGCGCGGTCGGCGGCGGTATCGTCGGTTACGCGTTAGGCGGCGAAAAGTGGTTACCCGCGCAACTCCCTCGTTAGCGAATCTCTTTCGCCGCGTCGAGCACGTGCGCGATATCGCGTGAAAGGGCCCGCGCCTCCTGTGTCGCCGACGACACATCATCGATCGCCGATTGAACGCCGGCCGATCGTAGCGCAATCATGTCGAGGCGCATGTTCTGGAGCATGAGCGCTGCACTATCGAGTTGCGAGACCAGCGTGTCGCGACGGCCAAGGAGATCGGTCATCGTCGAGAGTTGCCGCTCGAGGAGCTGCAGCTTCTGTTCACGCTCTCGCGACTCGGGCTGCCGCTTGGCGTCGTTGATGCGCATGCGCAGCTCTTCGATAGCCGACGGCCGCACATCTTCATCGAGGCGGTGCAATGCCTGCGCAAGTGATCCGACACGCTCCGCCAACGCATCGACGGTCGGCGAGACGTCCGGAATCATCTCCTTATCCGCTTTAGATAGTTTGGCCAGCACCTCCTGAATGGCCATACGATCGGACGCCGCGCGCCGGATCTGTGGACCGTAGCTCCCCGCCAGGATGTCCGAAGGGGCCAGCTTGAGTGCGTAGTCGGACGCTGACGGTGGCGCCACCAGCGGCGCCGCCTGCGCAGCTTCCTGCAACGCCTTCGTTGCGTCCTTCCCGAACACATCCTTGAAGCGCACGCCATCGGCCCACAGCGAAGCGCCGCGACGCAGCATCCCAATGCCGAGGAAGAAGGACGGGAAGAGCATCCACGGAAAGTCGCTCGTGAAGGCGTTGATGACGCCGAGCATTCCGATGGTGATGACGGTGCTCGCGGTGCGACGGCGGAACGAACGAATCCTTTCGGCCAGGCTCATTCTGCCGAAGACGCTGAGCGGCTCCTTTCCTTCCATCGCCAGTCGATCGCGGAACGCTTCACGGGTGCGCAGGCGTCTCGCATCGCGCCACGAATCCGGCATCCACGGAGGAATCGGTCCCTGCAGCGCACTCGCTCCGCGTGGCTGCCATCCAGCGTTTGCGGCATCGACGGCGTCGCGCACCATGTCGCCGGCGTACCTCACGGCATCGGCCGCGTCGCGAATCTGCTCCTTCGCGCGATCGCGCGTCGCGTTGCGCGGATTGAGAATATCTCGGACGCGGCCGTCGATTCCTTCGGCCGACGCCGCGGGACGCTTCCAGGCAGAGGACAGACGCTCGCGGTCAGAACGCGGTTCGATCTTTCCAGCGGGAAGCGGAGGAAGCGGCGGTGCACTTGGCGTTAGGCGCGGGAGTGCCGGTGCCATTGGCGCGTACTCCGCACGTGGCGGAGCGTTCTGCGTCGCCGTCGCGGTCAGCGCATCGCGAAACGCCGCCGCCGTCGCCCATCGATCGTTAGGCTTCTTGGCCATCGCGCGCTCGATCGCCTCGACCAACGCGTTCGGCAGATCGGCGCGTCGCTCGTGCAGCGGTTGCGGGGTCTCGCTGATGTGCTTCATCAGCATCGACGGCGTGTTCGTCGCTTTGAAAGGAAGCTCGCCCGTGAGCATCTGATAGCCAACGACCGCCAGCGAATAGACGTCGGACCGCCCGTCGATCTCCCGTTCTCCCATCGCCTGCTCAGGCGACATGTAGGCCGGCGTACCAACCGCGATCCCTGTCACCGTCAGGCGTGCATCACCCTCGGCGGCGCGCGCGATGCCGAAATCGGTGACGAGGGCGCGTCCGCTGTGACGGTCGACGAGGATGTTATCCGGCTTTATGTCACGGTGGACGATCCCGCGCGCATGCGCGTACGCGAGCGCGTCGGCCACGCCCGAGAGAATCGATGTGACTTCGTTGATCGCCGGCAACTCACGTCCGATGCGAGCACCCACCGACTCGCCATCCACCAGTGCCATGACGAAGCACACCAGCCCATCCCGCTCTTCAACGGCGTAGATCGGAACGATGTGCGGATGGTTGAGTTGTGCTGCGGTTTGTGCCTCGCGCAGAAAGCGCTGACGCACGTCTTCGCGATACGCGAGTTCGGGAGGAAGGACCTTGATGGCCACCGAACGGCGCAACTTGCGATCGGTGGCGCGATACACCACACCCATTCCGCCGCGACCGAGTTCTCCCTCGATCTCGTAGGCGTCGCCTAACGCGGTCGTTACGCGGTCGCGCAGAATGTCAGTCATCGTTGCAAAGAAAGACGCGGATGGGCGACGCGAAACACCATGGATTCGCGCGACCGGCGGGCGTTATCCCCTTCCTCCCAGCTTCATTTTCGCGATCTCGTCCTTCGCGTACATCGCCGAGTCGACTTCTCGCCCAAGCGCGATCGCTTTTTCAGCGACGGAGGTGATGCTTTGGTACGTTTGCGGGCCGCTGCGGAGACGCACGACTTCCAGACGCATGTTCTGCAGTGCGAGCAGACAGCTTTCGAGCTTCTCCTTCGACTGCGCGAGTCGGCCACCGGTGTCGGCGACTGCGCGCCGCTGACGCTTGAGGTACGCGAGGCGCCTAACGCGTTCCTCGCTTGCTCGCGTGTCGAGCGGATTGGCTTCGGCCTCGAGGCGATTGATTTCGTTGTCCAGTTGCGCCGCGGAGCCCGGCGCGACGCCGCGTTCCAACTCGCCAATGGAAAGTGCCAGCGCTTCCGCCTTCTGATACAGCGACACGGCGGTGCCAGGCACGTCGCCCATCAACTCCTTGTCCTTCTTCGGCAGCCCTTCAACAAGACGAAGGATGTCATCGCGGTTGCGCTGCGCCTCTTGCACCTGACGGGCGTGCGATCCAGCGAGCGACGAGAGATCGCGCGGCGAGAGGGCGGGACGCGCGGCGAGCATCGGGTTGGCGCCCGCACGCTCGAACATGGCGATGCCGCGGCGACCGCGAATACGTTCGCGCTCACGCATCTCGGCGCGTTTTTTCGGATCCCACAACGCCTTGACGTTGTCGGTCCACTCCGACACGACATCGAAGAAGAGACGGTCCTTCGGTTCCTTGAGGACGTCGCGCCAATCGTAGCCGTTGGTCCAGAGCTTGGCGTACTTCCACGCCAGGTAGATGGAGTACATACCCCACAACCCGGCGAAGTCGGGACCTCCAAAGACAGAAAGCGTCACCGAGACGCCGCCGACGATCACCCACGGCGCAAGCTTTTTGCGGAAGGCTCGGACGTCTTCGTTGTTCCACCGCGCGAGGTCGTCGCCGGAGGGCGCCTCGTACGCGAGGTAGTTGTCGGCGGTATTGGGACGTGGCGCAACACTACCGAACGAATCGACCGGGCGTGTATTCCCCCTGCCTAACGCGATGGCGGGCCCGCCGATGAGTTCGGGCACTTCACCAGTCTCGAGCGCCGTGACCAACGCCGCCGCCGAGGGAAAGCGATTGGCCGGCTCCTTCTCGAGGAGCATCATGACCGCGCGCGCCAGATCCGCAGGAATTCCCGCGACCTTGTGCGAGATCGGCACCGGCGTTTCGGACAGGTGCTTCACCAGCAACGCCGGCGTGCTGTTGGCGTTGAACGGAAGCTCGCCGCTCAGCATCTGGTACGCGACGACGCCTAACGAGTACAGATCGGAGCGCCCGTCGATTTCGCGGTCGCCCATGGATTGTTCGGGTGACATGTACGCCGGCGTTCCGATCGCCATCCCCGTCGCGGTAAGGCGAGAGCTGCTGTCGCTCACCGCTCGCGCGATACCAAAATCCGTCACCATTACCCGACCATCCTGCCGATCGAGCAGGATGTTGTCCGGCTTGATGTCGCGGTGCACGACGCCGCGCTCGTGTGCGAATGACAACGCACGCGCCACTTCGAGCAGAATGCGACGCGCCTCGTCGGGCGCCATCGCGCCGCCGTCATGCAGTCGGGCGGCGAGATTGTCGCCCTCGACGTACGTCATGACGAAGTAGACCAACCCCTCCCGTTCGTCGACCGAGTAGATCGGAACGATGTTGGGGTGGCTTAGCTGCGCAGCGGTCTCCGCCTCGCGCAAAAAGCGCGTGCGAATCTCACCACGAAACGCGAGTTCCGGCGGAAGGAGCTTGATCGCGACCCGGCGCTTGAGACGGCGATCGCGGGCGAGGTAAACGATCCCCATCCCCCCGCGACCGATTTCACGATCCAGCTCGTAGTTCGCGCTCAGAACACGCTCGACGTGCGTGCGAAGTTCGGCGTCGGACGACGAAATGAGGGGGTCGGGCACTCTGGGGGTGACGATGAAATCAGGCAGCGAAGTTCGCTGATAGGATAGCATTCGGCTAAATGACCGTCTAGCGCGAAGATGCCGCGCTTTGGAACACGTCTGGCACGCTCCTACGTCAGATTGACCCGAGAAAGTTGCAAACCGCGTCATCGTGGCGTAAAACAGCAGCGCGACTTCTGCACTAGAACCGGTGAACGCTCGTCCCCGTACCGAAGCTCGGTGAAGTGTCTTGGGCTCAGGGCCCGGGCTCAGCTCTGAGCCCCAGCTCTGAGCTGAACGTACCTGAGCTTTGGTGCGGGACCATCTGTTGCCTCTGATCGATCTCCGATCCGCAGGTTACAGCGACGACTCCTCACAGGAATGCGAGATGGCTCAACGTCAGACTCTCCCGGTCCTCCCTTTGCGCGGCACAGTCACCTTTCCAGGGCTGACTTCGCCGATTTCCGCCGGACGTCCGGGCACCCTTCGCGCCATCGAGGCCGCGCTCAAGACGGATCGCCTCGTCTTCGCCGTCGCGCAGCGCGACAATACCGACGAGCCCACGCCGGATATCCTCTACTCGATGGGGGTCATCGCCCGCATCGGCCAGATACAGCGCGGCCTAGGCGGCGTGCAGCTCCTCTTGCAGGGTGAGCAGCGCGCCACTTCGCTCCAGTATGTGCAAGGCGACGGCTACCTCACGGCCGTCGTGATGCCCACCGAAGAGATGGCTCCGCTCGACGACAACGATCCGGCCTTCGAAGCGCTGCACAAAGAAGCGCGCGAGCGAGCGCAGGAGCTCGGCGAGAAGCGTGGCCTTCCAGAAGAGGTCGTGCATCAGGTGCTCGACTCCGTCGACGACCCAGGGCGCTTCGCCGACTTGGTCGCCGGCTACATCGAACTCTCCGTCCCCGAAAAGCAGGGACTCCTTGAGACGCTCAGCGTCGAGGAACGGCTTCGCCGCGTCCTCGTGCACGTGCAGCGGCAGATCGGCATGCTCGAGGCGCAGGAAGAGATCAAAACGCAGGTGCAGGAAGAACTCGGCGAACGCCAGCGCGAGATGTTCTTGCGCGAACAGCTCAAGGCGATTCAGAAGGAGCTCGGGGACGACGATCAGTCGAAAGAGATCGCGGACCTTCGCGAGAAACTCTCCAAGCTCGAGCTTCCGAAAGAGGCGCGCGCGGAAGTCGAGCGCGAACTCGGCCGCCTCGAGCGGTCGGGGCGCGAATCGATGGAAGCACAGGTCATTCGCACCTACCTCGAATGGATCGCCGAGTTGCCGTGGAACAAGCGGTCCGACGATCAGCTCGACCTCAACAACGCGACCACCATTCTCGACGAAGATCACTACGGGCTGCAGGACGTGAAGGACCGTGTGCTCGAATTCCTCGCCGTTAGGCAGTTGCGCGCGCAGCAGCTGGCGGCGGAAGTCGCGGCGACGGGCGAGTTCCCAGTGGCGAAGCTCAAGGCGCCCAAGGAAGACGCGACGCCCGCACTTTCCGTGAACGGCGATGACGACCGTCCGATCACCGACGCGAAAGAGGCAAAGGCGCGTGCCATGGCGCGTGGTCCGATCCTGCTCTTCGTCGGCCCTCCGGGCGTCGGCAAGACGTCCATTGCCAAGTCGGTGGCGCGCTCGTTAGGCAGGCAGTACGTGCGTGTCGCGTTAGGCGGCGCGCGCGACGAAGCGGACATCCGCGGGCACCGGCGCACCTACGTCGGCGCGATGCCGGGGCGCATCATTCAGGGGATGAAGCAGGCAGGCACGAAGAATCCGGTTTTCCTTCTCGACGAAGTCGACAAGCTGGGGCAGTCATTCCAGGGCGACCCGGCGTCGGCGCTACTCGAGGTGCTCGATCCGGCACAAAACGATTCGTTCACCGATCACTACCTCGGCGTTCCGTTCGACTTGAGCGAAGTGCTCTTCGTCGCGACGGCGAACTTCATCCAGAACATTCCGGGACCGTTGCTCGACCGTATGGAAGTTGTCGACTTCGCCGGTTACACGGAGCGTGAGAAGGCAGAGATCGCGAAGAAATACCTGATCCCGCGCCAGTTGGAGGAGTCGGGACTCAAGGACAAGTCGGTCAAGTTTGACGACGCGGCCGTGATGTCGGTCGTGTCGAACTACACGCGCGAAAGTGGCGTACGCCAACTCGAGCGCGAGATCGGTCGCGTGTGCCGGAAGGTGGCGCGCCGCATTGCAACTGGCGACACGCAACTTCTCGCCGATGACACCATTGACGCCAAGGAGGTACGTGAACTCCTTGGGCGGCCGAAGGTGCACCCCGAGCGCGCGCAGACGCATAACGAGGTCGGCATCGCCACCGGCATGTACTACACGCCGATGGGCGGCGACATCATGTTCGTCGAGGCGTCCATTCGCCGAAACGAAGCGGTGCCGACGGACACGAACGAGGAGACGCGCGGTCGCCCGCACCCGATGTCGCTGATCCTCACCGGACAGTTAGGCGATGTCATGAAAGAGAGCGCACGGGCCGCGCTCACGTATGCGACCAATCACGCCGCATCGTTAGGCATTCCGGCAGAGCGTTTGGTGGGAGCGACGGAAGCGCACATTCACGTGCCGGCGGGTGCAATTCCGAAGGACGGCCCGTCGGCGGGTCTGGCCATCGCTACTGCGTTGGTATCGGAGATGTCTGGCCGGCCGGTTCGCAGCGATGTCGCGATGACGGGCGAGATCACACTCCGTGGGCGCGCCCTTCCCATCGGTGGCCTCAAGGAAAAGGTCCTCGGCGCTCACCGCGCAGGGATCAAGCACATCATCATCCCCAAGCAGAACGAAGCCGACATCGAAGACGTGCCGGCCGAGGTGCAGAAGGAGCTTACCTTTCACCCCGTCGAAACGCTGGCCGACGTCTTAGCAGTCGCGCTGGCACCGGCGGAGAGCAAGGCCGGAGCGCTCGCCGCCTAACGCGAAGGCGCGAATCGCCAAGGCGCGAAACGCGAATCGGGAGTGCCGGCGTCGGCTGGGACTCCCGATTCTTTTTTTGCACCTACCCCTCGTGGCGTTCCGCGCGGACCGGTTTGCGCGCAACTTCTCTCGACTCCGATCCGTAGAAGGGTGACCACCCTTTCCGCGCCCCCATGCTGAACACGCTCGGCACCGCGTTCGCCGTCGCCCTCGACCAGCTCCGCGTCAACACACTTCGAACGCTTCTCTCGACGCTGGGAGTCATCATCGGCGTCGGCGCCCTGGTGGCGGTGCTGTCACTCGCAGACGGAATGGAGGCATTTTCGCGGGGCCAGGTAGAGCGATTCACCGACGTTCAGACCGTCTCGATGGCGTCTCGGACGGCGATCTATGAGGATGGCGTCTGGATCCCCGTGCGCGACATCGTCGTATTTGGACCACAGGATGCACAGGAGATTCGCCGCGATGTCTCGCATGTGAAAGACGTGGCGCTCTCCGTCGGAGGCGTCGTCCCGGTGGCATCGCCGAAGCTTGGGCATCAACGCGAGACGAACGTGACGGCAGCGATGGCAGGATACGACGATTTCTTTCATGCCGACATCGCGGCGGGGCGTTTCTACACGCGAGTCGAGGACGAACGCGGCGCGCCGGTCGTCATCTTATCGCACAAACTCGCGGTCGAACTCGCTGCACCGCGCGCGGCCGAATACTTGTTGGGCGAGACGGTGCGGGTGAACGGTGCACCGCGAGAAGTCATCGGCATTCTCGCTGCGTACAAAGGTGAGCGCGGGTTCGGCGCGTTCGTCCCCTACTCGTCGGTCAGTCTTCTGAAGGCGGAAGGGAGAAGGCTTCTGCCGACGGTGGCCGTGCGAGCGCCTCGTGTCGAAGAGGTGGACCAGTTGCATGACGCGTTACTGGAGTGGGTCGCGCGCCGATACCAGGGGTGGCAGGGACGCATTGAAGTACGAACGCAGGAGCAACGTCTCGAGCAAACGACGCAAGCGTTTCGCATCTTCCGCTTCTTCATGGGGGCGATTGCCGGCATTTCGTTGTTAGTCGGCGGCATCGGCATCATGAACGTCATGCTCGCATCCGTGTCCGAGCGCACGCGGGAGATTGGCGTGCGCAAGGCAATCGGCGCGCGCCGACGCGATGTGCTCCTGCAGTTTCTCTCCGAGTCGGTCGCCATCTCGAGCGTGGGGAGCGCGATTGGCGTAATCCTGGGATCACTCATTGCCGCCGTGGCCATCTATGTTGTGCGCACCTTCACGGGCGCCGAGGGGCTCACGCCGAGCATGTCGCTGGCATCCATCGCGGTCGCGGCGGGATCGGCGGTGACGATTGGGTTGGCGTTCGGGACATACCCGGCCCGGCGTGCCGCACGACTCTCTCCGATCGACGCGATTCGTCACGAGTAGCACGGAGGGTCGTCATCGGGCGGAACACTCGTTAGGTGAGTGACCGAGGGTTAGTAGATCACCCCGCTGACGATCACCTTCCAGGCGTCCATGCGCAGAATTGCCGGCTCGGTGCCGGGGAGGAAGTACTCCGTGTACCGCCGTTCGGGCGGCGTACTCGGCGTCGCGACCTCTCCGGTGTCGCGATCGAGTTCTGCGACGACGAGACCGTCCGGGGGAACCCACGCGTTCCCACGACCGACTCCCGCCAGCTGCAACATGCGTCCGAAGATCGGTGCGGCGAGTGAACCGCCAGCGGCGCCAGGAGTGATGGTGATCGGCTTGTCGAAGCCTAACCAGACGCCGGCCACAAGGTCGGGCGTCATGCCAACAAACCAGACATCGGCGTTGTCGTTCGTCGTTCCTGTCTTGCCGGCGACGGGAATCGACGGCGGCACGTACCGGCGCACCGATGTCGCCGTCCCGCGATCCACAACGTCGCGCATCATGTCGCGAACGATAAACGCGACTTTGGGATCCATCGCGATCCGCGGCGTGGCGGTCGGATTGACCCAGACCTCCTTCCCCGCCGTGTCCTCGATACGCGTCACAAAGCGCGCCTCGACACGCGCTCCCATGTTGTCGAATGTCGCGTACGCCGCCACGAGGTCGAGCGGTTGCACGGCCGACGCGCCGATCGCACTCGACGGATACGGCGAGATGAACGACGTGATGCCTAACGCGCGCGCCGTCGCGATGACTCCGTCCATTCCGACGCGTTGCCCGATCTGCACTGCCACGCTATTGCGCGAGCGCGTCAACGCCTCGCGCATCGTGAGCGGGCCCAGGTATGCGCCGTCGGAATTCTCCGGACGATACATCGTGCGATTCGGCATCGGGATGGCGATCGCCGTATCGGGGATGATCTCGTTAGGCGGAATGCTGTCGGCGATCGCCGTCGCGTACACAATCGGCTTGAACGCGGAACCTGGCTGTCGAACGCCGTTCACGGCGCGATTGAACGGCGACTCCGCATAGTCACGTCCGCCGACGAGCGCTCGCACATCGCCGGTAAACGGATCGAGGGCGATGACAGCGCCCTGCAAGTAGTCGCTCGGCGCCTTGCGCGGACGCTGTTCGAACGTTGGGTGCGAGTATCCCTGACGCCGCTCCACTTCGAGCGTTCCCTCACGCAACGCTTCGTTAGCTGCGCGCTGCATCGTCGGATCAAGCGTCGTGAACACACGATAGCCACCATCAACGAGCTTGACGCCAGCGCGTTCTGCCTGCACGCGCACGACATCAACGAAGTACGGCGCCTGTTCGGTGAATCCGTTGTCTTTCGCGGTCGTGACAGCTTCGCGCTTCGCCGCGGTCGCCTGCGCCGTCGTGATGTAGCCTTGCGCGGCCATCAGGTTCAACACGAGGTCGCGTCGTGCCTTGACGCGATCGGGATGCCGAATGGGGTCGTAAATTCCCGGCCCCTTCGGTATCGACGCCAACGTCGCCGCCTCGGCAATCGTTAGGCGGGACGCCGTCTTCGCGAAGTAGTGCCGAGCGGCTGACTCGATGCCGTACCAGCGATGACCGAAGTGGATGTAGTTGAGGTACGCCTCGAGAATCTCGTCCTTGGAGTAATGCTTCTCCATCTCGCGCGCCGCGGCTTGTTCTCGGAGCTTGCGTCCGATGCTCCGATCGGAGCGGTCGATTACGTCCGGATGCATGTTGCCGACAAGCTGCTGCGTGATCGTGCTCGCCCCCCGCGGTTTACCGCCTAACGCGTCCTTCAGGGCGCCAGCCACGCCGACGAGGTCGACACCGTCGTGCTGGTAAAACCGCTGGTCCTCTACCGCCACGAACGCATGCGGGACGTATTTCGGAAGCGTCCGGATGGACGTGAGGGTGCGCCACTCTTTCCCGATCTCACCGACTAACGATCCGTCGCGCGCGTACACGAGCGACGACTGCAGCATCGGAACAATGCGCCACGGTTCGCCCGTACCGCGTTGCGCCTGCGCCGTGGGCTGTTGGCGAGCTGGCGTCCCCTGCGTTTGCGGCGTCGCCGAAGTGACCGCGCTTCGCGGTGGAGGTGTCTGCGAAGACGCCATCTCGCCGAAAGCGAGAAGACACGCTCCGGTGACAGCAAGCAGAACACGCGGCGACATCACGCGTGCAGTCGAGCGATATGGAAACGTGACCCGATTCAAGACTGGCAAGAGTATCAGAGCAAACGCCTGGTCGGCAGGCGCGAGACGTTCGGCAGAAGAGGCGAGGGATGTGGCGCAAGGTAATACCCCTTGAATCGTCGAGAGCTTCGGTCGGATTCTCTGTGACTTTGGTCCTCCAATCGCGTTGCTCGGCGACGGGAGGTGCGTCAGCTTTCACATATGCCTCGCACTCTCTCGATTGCCGTCGCGCAGCTCCACCCTCGAAAAGGCGACTACGCGGCGAACCTCGCGCGTATCGGCGAGCTCTTGGCGCAAACCGCGTCAGTCAGTCCACGCCCCCAAGTCGTTCATCTCCCTGAGACCGTACTCTCGGGATACTTCGTGGAAGGAGGCGTGGGCGACGTCGCTGTGACGGCGGGGACGCTCGCCGCCGATCTCGACCGCGCGTACCGCGACGCCACGCGCGGTGAGGCGCTCCGTCCATTGGATGTGGTGGCGGGGTTCTACGAGAAATGGCGCGGGACGCTTTACAACGCCGCCGCATACGTCCGTTTGGGTGAAGGGGACGCGCGCGTTCTCCACGTACACCGCAAGGCATTTCTCCCAACCTACGGATTGTTTGACGAAGAGCGGTTCGTCGAACGCGGGCATGAGGTACGCGCGTTCGACACGCCGTGGGGGCGTGCGGCAATTCTGATTTGCGAAGATGCGTGGCACTCGCTCTCCGGAACGATTGCCGCCCTCGACGACGCCGAAGTGATCTTTGTCAGCTCGGCCGCACCGGCGCGCGGCATTCATGTGCACGACGAAGGTAAGGGGACGCCAGCCACCGTCGCGCGCTGGGAGCGGCTCGTTAGGCAGCTGGCCGAGGAGCACGGCGTCTTTGTGTCGCTCTCGAATCTTGTTGGGAGTGAGGGGGGGAAGGTTTTCGCGGGATGCTCGTGCGTCATGGGCCCGCGCGGCGAGCGACGCGCGCGAGGGCCAGCGTGGGAGGAAGCGGTGCTCACGCTGACGCTCGACTTGGGAGACATCGGACGCGCACGCGCCGAGGCACCGCTTCTTGCTGATTTGCGAACGGCACTTCCGCATCTGCGCCGGTCGATGGACCGGAGCGAAGGATTGTTGCCGGACGGTGGAGCTACGCTGTTTGACGCGAGCGTGGAACGCGCGCCGGGAAGCGGAGTTGTGGAGTCGGGGAGCGAGGGAGATGAGAGTCAGCAGAGCTCGGCGAGAGTGGTTCGCGCATCGGGCGCGGTGCCGCCGCGGGGGGCCCCCCCCAAAAACGAATCTACCGCTCCATCATCGTCCGTCCCTCACCAATTCGTCCCCCTTCGCATCATCGCATCGCCCGCGCCAACAGACGCCGCTGAAGAAGCGGGTAACTCCGACGGACCGCCACCACTCACCATCGACGCGCCAATGGTGGAATCGTGGCTCGTCCGCTTTCTCCGCGACGAAATCTCGCGCCGTCGCCTAACGAACGTTGTGGTCGGCATCTCCGGCGGCGTCGATTCGGCCGTTACCGCATTCCTCGCCGCGCGCGCACTTGGCAAGGAAAATGTCCTTGGACTTCGGCTACCCTATCGGACCTCGTCGCCAGAGTCGCTCGAACACGCGCAGCTCGTCATCGACGCACTGGGCATCGACGCTCAGACCCTCGACATCAGCGGCGCGGTCGACGGCTATCTCGCGCACGACCCCAACGCCGACCCCACGCGCCGAGGCAACGTCATGGCGCGCGTGCGCATGATCGCGCTCTTTGACCAATCGGCGCGTATTCGCGGCGTCCCGTTAGGCACCGGCAACAAGACCGAGCGCCTGTTTGGCTACTTCACCTGGCACGCCGACGACTCGCCGCCGATCAATCCGCTCGGCGATCTCTTCAAGACGCAGGTCTGGGCACTCGCGCGTCACCTCGGCGTCCCCGAGGCGATCATCACCAAGCCGGCGTCGGCCGATCTCATACGTGGGCAGACGGACGAAGGCGATTTCGGAATCAGCTACGCGAAAGCGGACCAAATTCTCAACTGGCTCATCTCCGGCTATTCGCCCGAGGACTTGGCGACCCGCGGCTTCGACCGTGGCGAAGTGGAGCTCGTTAGGCGGCGTCTCGCTGGCACACACTGGAAGCGAAAACTCCCGACCGTTGCGATGTTGTCGCAGACCGCAATCGGAGAGTCGTATCTACGCCCCGTCGACTACTGAGCATCGATGTCGCACGTACTCAAACTGCGCGACGTCATCGTTGGGCGCTGCGACCTTCCGGCGACGCCAACGACAGAACGTCCGGTGCGCGCCGCCTTTCGACCAGGACTGGGATGGGAACTCGTCGAACCCATCTTTCAGCTTGCGCGTGCGGATGACGATGACCATCGCGCGCGCTACGCGAAGGCGCGCGATGCGCTCGACCTCTCGCTGTACGACAACCACGGCACCCTGGTCGACACCTCGCGCATCGACATCGTCGACGATGCGTCGTCTCCGTCGGGCCTCACGATCAGCGTGCACGTCGTAAGTGCGATGTGAACCGTTAGGCATTCGCCCTCCGACACAGAAGCCCCCGACAGCTGCACGCGACGTCGAGGGCTTTTCTCGTTCTGGAATCTACTTCTTCAGCGAGACGCCAGGCTTGAGGTAGACATGCACTTCAGCCGCGCCGTCTCCCAACATCGGCTTGTGCACGTCCACGCGGGCAATCTGCTCGCTGTCGACGTACGATTCGACCCTTGTTCCCGCCGGAAGATTCCGCACCAGGGCTCCCTTCGCATCGTAGATCATGACGCGCGCCGCGGCGGTCTCTTTGCGCTCGCGTAGTTCCGCGTCGCGCACGGCGGTGCGTTCATCCGTCGCCTTGTCACTGGTCACGTTCGGTCGGGCATCGCTGCTGGGGAGCGCGAGGCGCTGCTTCGTGTCGTCGCTCGTCCACACATCGGGCGAATTCTCCGCATCGGGTTTGATGACCACGCGGATGATGCCGCCCTTGGTCTCCGGCGTCAGAGCGGCGCTGGGTCCCTTCGCGACATCGACCGTGAGAATGGCATTGGGATTGATCGGTACCCCGCCCGCTCCCCCGGATTCCTTGCTGAGGCGCTTGGTCATCAACAGCGTCCCCTTCGAGCTGTACACGACAAGCAATGGATCATTAGGGTTTCCCGCCAGCACGGAATCGGGAACGCGCATCGCCATTTCCTGGGCGAGCTTCTGCTTGAGCGTCTCGGCCTGTTCAGTCGACATGCTCCCGGAGGACTTCACCGAGTCGTTATGCACCGAGAACGTCGTCACCGGTGCAACGGGGTCGGGACGGCGAGCCTCGCACGCCGCGAGAATGGCGACGCCCGCGATCGCCATCATCGCGATGCGGCGCGTGAGTGAGAGTCTGGGCGTGCGATCGGTCATGGCACGAATTCTCCGTTCGAGTGGTGTTGCCGGTTCGGCAAATGGAAGGATGGCAATGAGCGAGCGATGGAGCGCCGCCCGTGCGTTGCGCCTGGCGGCAACAGTCAGCAGAAGTTCGCCGTACGCGCGGACATCTCCGCCAGCAGCAAGCACTCGCGCATCGCAGTCGATTTCGATCGCTGCCCGCAACCGTCGCGTGATGAACCAGAGCGGAAGGTTCCACGGTGCCACGACGAGGGCGCCAAGACCAATCGCCAGCAGCATTGGATCGCCGGCTCGCACATGCTCCACTTCGTGTCGAACAAGAAGCGACGCAGACGCTTCGCCTAACGAGCAGACCCAGCGCGGGAGGACGATGCGGGGCTCGCCAAACCAGATGGCTCCCGGCCCGACGTCAGGCGTAAGTGCCACGGACGCTCCGCCAACCTGCGCCTTGTCTCCTCGCGATCTGGATCGGCGGAGCTGTACGACCCCACTCACGACAACGAGCAACATCGCACCCGACGCGAACAACCAGCCGAGTCCCAGATACGAGTCGACGGTAACCAGTGCGGCAGACGTGTCGGTAGCCGACGCGGCGAGCGACGCAGGCTCGAAGGAGCTCGTTAGGCTCCGCATCGCCGACTCCTGCATCGGTCGTACAGCCATCGCCACTGGAATGATGAACGACGCGACGAGTGCGCTGACCCATACCCACCGCGTTTTCAGCGAGCGTGCGCGCGCGAGTGGCTCCAGGGCCGTCGCCGCCACCGCCGCGCACGCAGCAACGAGCATCGCATAGGACATCCAGGTCAACATCATCGGTCACCCTCCGATGTGCGCGCACGATCGTTCAGGATCTTCCGAAGACGCTTGAGCTCCGCCTCGTCGATCCCAGCGTCGACCAGTTGCGTCAGCACGAGCTCGCGCGAACCGCCAAAGATCTTGTCGACAATACGTCCCAACGCCGAACGTCCGGCCTCATCGCGGGCAACGAGCGCGCTGTAACGATGCGCCTTCCCTTCACTCTCGTGCGCGACGAACCCTTTTGTCTCCAACGTGCGAAGCACTGTGAGCACCGTCGTGTACGCGAGCGCGTCGCTCAATTCGTCGCGCACTTCGGCTACCGTGCTCGGCCCACGCGCCCAGAGCACCGCCATCACGTCGAGCTCTCGTTGGGTAAAGCTGATTTCGTCCACCAGGCATCTCCTACTAGATCTTTCGTAGAAAGTGGCGCACCAGCGCAGAAATGTCAACTAAATATTTAGTAGATAGAAACCCCGCTCCCCTTTTTTCCGTTTCCGGGTATGCTAGGACGCAGCAGCCTCCTCGGTTTCTCGACCTCGACGAATCTCCCAACCACCATGCGCACCATTCTTCGCACCATGCTTCGCACGATCGCCGCACTGTCCGTCGCCGCTCTTCTCGTCCCGGTCACCAGTCAGGCTCAGAACGGTGCGCCGAAAAAGATTCCGGCTGGGATCTACTCCATCGTTCCGAATCCCGGCTTCACCGGTGAGGTCGATGTCAGCGCATTCAGCATTCGCATCGAGGGCGATACATCGATGGTCGTGGAGCAAGGCGGAACGGTCTTCATTCGCTCCAAGATCACTGGCTACAACGGCGACGAGGTGACCTGGACGGATGCGGAAGGGCAGCTCTCTTGCCCCGGCACGACGCGGTACAAGTTTGCCGTCGACGAGGCGAGCGGCGACGTTCGCCTAACGCCGGTCGAGGATTCGTGCCCTGAGCGGTCAGGGGTTCTGGCCCAGGTGCGGTTGGTGCGACAGAAGTGACGTCGTCACGTATCCTTCTGCCCGCCTAACGACGAAGCGCCCCCGCGACTATCGCGGGGGCGCTTTGTTCTGCTCAGCGAAGGCGACCGGGCGTCTCGCCCGGACTGCCCTCCAGGTCTGGTTAGGCAGCGTAGGCCAGCGACACCGCGCGTCGTGCGCCGCGCTTCAGTGCACGATGCACCGTGCGTGCGTAGCGCATGAAGTTGGCACCTGCCCACGGATTACGAGCAAAGAATTCGTGCGGGAGCATGTCCCCTTTCAGGCGATTGCACGGTCCGCAGGCCGTGACGACGTTCCCCGGGTGGTGTGTCCCTCCGCGCGCGACCGGGTGCACGTGGTCGAGCGTAGCGATTTCGGCGTCCAGTCGGCGCGCGCAATAGACGCATCGGCGCCCGCAGTCGCGAAGCGCAGCGTGCTTGAGCGCCCGCTTGAAGTCGCGAAATCGAAGATGGCGGCTTCCGTCATCCTGGTTGCGCCTCTTCCTTGGCGTACGTGGAAGGACCACTCGGAGAATGCCACGTCTGGACATTTCACCTCGCCTGAAAAGACGACACCCCGCTCCGGGTCGGATGCCCGGGCGGGGTGTCGTGAGTTTGGGGAGGACGTTGTGTCACGCCGCGATCGGTGTCGCAGCGCTACAACGTCGCACGCGTGATCGGCACTTCGTGCCCACTCTCGTTCGTGCATTCGCCTCCGCTTGAATGCCAGCATCATGAACACGCTGGCTTTCTACTTATGCGGAGTCACACTCCCGTGCGCAAGTCTCTTTCGTGAGATGCACTCCATCGATAGGCGACTGCTACTACGCCGTAGCGAGCCGTCGACGTCCCTGTGACTTCACGGGATCGCGAAGGTCGGCGATGATGCGCGCCGCCATCGCGTCGAGAAGCGTACGATCAGGCATCTCGGAGCCAGGAAATGGAAGCGGAATGTCGAAGCCGTCTCCGTCCTTTCGGGGGATCAGGTGCACGTGGTAGTGGAAGACATTCTGGCCAGCGTGCGTCCCCGAGTTCACCACGATGTTGAGATCGTCCGCCCCATTCAGGCGCCGCACGATCGATGACAAACGAAGCGCAACATCAAACAGGTGCATCGCCTCATCGGTCGGCACGTCGTGGAGCGAGTCGTAATGCGTCCGCGGCACAACGAGGACGTGGCCGAGGTTCACGGGTTGGATGTCCATGAAGGCGATCGCCCGGGCGTCTTCGTAGCAGATCGATACCTCACCCGCGCCGTTGACGAGATCGCAGAAAATGCAGTGCCGGCTTGGAGCGTGCATCGGAAACTCCAGAGAGTGAGCGAGCCATGAATGCAGAAGCAGTGCCAACTGATTCCTTAACGTAACCGGGCCCAAAACCCTTTCCGCCAGAAGTCTGAAGGCGGCTGGCTTGTTCTCGTCGGGCGCACGCTCCCACTATCTTTCCGCCTTCGCCGCACGCCCATCTCCCAAGCGAGCACCATGGCAACGACGACCCGTACGGAGCGGCAGGACACTGCCGGCCTTTCGCGCGAGCAACTTCAGCACGCGTATCGCATCATGCTCCTGTCGCGCCGGATTGACGACAAGGAGATCCAGCTCAAGCGCCAGAACAAAATCTTCTTCCAGATCTCGGGCGCCGGACACGAGGCGGTTCTCGCCGCTGCGGGGCTTCTCTTCAAGCCCTCCTACGACTGGTTCTACACGTATTATCGCGACCGCGCGCTCTGCCTCATGCTCGGGATGACCGCGGAGGAAATGTTGTACGAAGCGGTGGGTGCAGCGATCGACCCGAACTCCGGCGGGCGCCAGATGCCGTCGCACTTCGGACACAAAGCCCTAAACATCGTAAGCGCGTCGTCGCCAACCGGAACCCAATTCCTCCAGGCTGTTGGTTGCGCCGAGGGAATTCAGCGCGCAGCGAAGCTCGGCATGACCGAAGGCTTCAAAGGCGATGAGATCGTCTACGTCTCGTCTGGTGACGGCACCACGAGCGAAGGCGAGTTCTGGGAGAGCCTCAACACGGCGTCAAATCTCCAGCTCCCCATCATCTACGTCATTCAGGACAACCAGTACGCGATCTCCGTCCCCGTCGAAGTGAATACGGCGGGTGGTTCGATCTCGAAGCTGGTTTCGTCGTTCCCTGGTCTCTATATCCAGGAAGTCGATGGCTGCGACTTCATGGCGTCGTACGAGACGATGCAGCGCGCCATCAACCACGTGCGCGAACGTAAGGGGCCAGCGTTCGTCCACGCTCATGTGATTCGCCCATACTCGCACTCGCTCTCGGACGACGAAGTGCTGTACCGTCCGCCTGAAGAACGCGCGAAGGACGCGGAGCGTGATCCCATCACGACGTATCCGCGTTGGCTCGTCGAGCACGGACACGCTACCGCCGATGAAGTCGCCAAGATCGAAGACCAAGTCGCAGCCATGGTGCTCGCGGCGACGGATGACGCGTTGTCGCAGCCGCAACCTGACGAGAGCACGATCTACTTCGGCGTCTACTCACCCGACGTTGATCCGACGAGCGAGCAGTTCGATACGGAAGACGATCCGCAGTTCTCGGGCAACGAGACAACGATGGTCGACCTGCTCAATGCGTGCATGAAAGACGAGATGCGCCGAGATCCGCGCATCGTGGTCTTTGGCGAAGACGTGGCCGACGTCTCTCGCGAGCAGTACGCGGGGAAAGTGAAGGGAAAAGGCGGCGTATTCAAAGTCACACACGGACTGCAGAAGGAGTTTGGTTCCACGCGCGTGTACAACTCACCGCTTGCCGAAGCGAACATTGTGGGACGCGCGATCGGGATGGCGCACCGCGGTTTCAAGCCGGTCGTCGAAGTCCAGTTCTTCGATTACATCTGGCCCGCGTACATGCAGATTCGCGACGAGCTCGCGACGATGCGCTGGCGCTCGAACAACAATTTTTCGTCGGCAGTCGTCGTGCGCACGACGTACGGTGGGTACATCCGTGGCGCGATCTATCACTCGCAGACCGGTGCCTCGTTGTTCACGCACTGCCCCGGGTTGCGCGTCGTTTGTCCGGCGACCGCGCTCGATGCAAACGGACTCTTGCGCACGGCGATTCGTTGCGACGATCCCGTGATCTTCCTCGAGCACAAACACTTGTATCGCCAGACGTACAACAAAGCCGCGTATCCGGGCCCGAACTTCATGATTCCGTTCGGGAAGGCGAAGATTGTGCGCGAAGGGAGCGACGTGACGCTGGTGACATACGGCGCCACGGTGCAGCGCGCCTTTGCCGCTGCGAATCAGATCGCGGATGAGGGAATCTCGGTCGAAGTCATCGACCTGCGTACGTTGTCGCCGTGGGACAAGGAGACGGTGTACGCATCGGTGAAGAAGACCAATCGCGTGATCGTTGCGTACGAAGATTCGATTTCGTGGGGATATGGCGCTGAGATCGCTGCGCGCATCTCGGATGAATGCTTCCCGTGGTTGGATGCACCAGTGATGCGCGTGGCGAGCACCGACACCTTCGTGGGCTATGCGCCGCAGCTTGAGGATGCGATCCTGCCGCAGATCGACGATTTCACTCGCGCCTATCGTGAAGTGGCGAGCTACTGAGCGGTGCACGCCATGTGAATAAGTACGCTGCCTAACGAGTATGTGAGTATCGCGCCCATGCCGGAGTCTGCATGGGCGCGGTTTTTTCTGGAGATGTTGATGTCGTGATACAGGCGTAGTAACGCCGATCGCCGTTTTCGTTGCGTGATGCGTGTCGAAGCTGTTGCGCTGTCCCGAAGCGCCCCGCTGTGGCGAGGGACCAACAACGATTTCGTGCGGCCGTCCCACTGTCCGATCTATCACGTCGTCCAAGTTCGGACAAAATGCCCTACTTCGTCGTTCGTGACGCGTGTCACGCTCGGCCCATGAGTTGCACTATCCGGCGGGGGCAGACTCGGACTCCCCCGAGTGTACAGCGCGATCGTTCGCTCTTTGATTCGTACTTGCGACGAAGACGTGCCGCTGAGTGTGACGGGCACGCGGGATCATGGGGTGGAGCGGAGGTTGGACAAATGAGACGGGCTATGGAAATCTCACACGTAGAAGTTCGGCGTCATCCGATCTGGAAGGGCGAAGTGCGGCACGAGTCGCAGGTTGCAGGGCCAACGGGCGCAATCTCTCCGAATGGTCGCCTCGCACTCGCGACAATCCTCGGCGTCATCGCCGTGGCGACAGCGCTCGTGCTCGGTGCGTAGGTGAGATCGTGAGACGCACGATACGCGCGAAAATTCGTTGACCGCGCGAGTGATCGAGGGGTCTCACGTTCGAGAAGTTGAAACACGCGGTTGAGGGGAAACGAAGTTCGAAGGCAGAGGCGCGGGGGCGCTTCGATGACGAATGGCGGTCGACGCGCAGGCGTCGCCGATAATCAACGGGATGGGGACCGCGAGCGCGCATCACCCGAAAGGGAGAGGGAGGAGCAGCGATGCTTACGATCGAGGGAGGACGCAGGGAAGCAGGGACAAGCGGCAATCATGTACGTTCGGTGAGTGAGCACCTCGCGCGCATTCGAGCGCTCGAGACGACACGTCGCCGGTGGATTGGAGCGCTGTTGGGGAGCGCGGTATTGCTGGCGTTGTTGACGGTGCGGTAGCGTTGGCGGAGGATTCGCTGACTCGTTAGGCAGCAACGGGAAGAGTGTGAAAGCGATCGGGGAGCCACAACGAGTGGCTCCCCGACTTTTTTTCGCGCTCGCTTCGACGTGTTCGAAACGACGAACGCTTGAAATCGCCCGTCGATAATCAGGGCTTCTTGAACAATCCCTTCAACTTCTTCTTCGCTGCGTCAGCCGCCCCCTCCTTCGCCCCTTCCTTCGCGCCCGCCTTTAGCGCTGAATCAACACTCGGCATCTCGCAGTTCCCCTTCCCCTTCTCTTTTTCGCAGTTGGCTTTCGCAACCTTCATCGAGTCGCTCAGCGCCGACATCTGCGCCTTCATATCGGTCACCTGATAGTCCGAAGGAATCGTGAACAGCGATGCATCGAGCGAGGTCTTCGTCAGCTCCTGCATCTCCATTCCATACACCGTCTCGGTCACCTTCCCTTTGTCGTCGGTGTCCGTGGACTTCATGGTCTGTTTGAGCACGATGCCCTTCGGGACCTTCTGGTCGGCTTCCATCAACGTCTTGAAGGCATCTCCGCTAAAGCCGTTCAGTGAACCGGTGAAGTTCTTTGTCCAGGCTTCGAATGCTTTGTCTTCTCCCATGAACTGATCATTCGAGAACCACATTTCGGTCACGGAGTGATGCGTGGTTTTCGAATGACGTCCAAGCACCGAGATGGACATCTGATGGTCGCGTGTGACGAGGTACCGGGTTGTGGCGTGGCCGACAATCTTTTCGCCGGGGCCGACTTTCTCTACTGACGTGTTGGCGCCACTCACTTCCATCTTCACGAGTTTTGTTTGACCGACGGCACTGAGGGCGCCGCCTAACGCGGCCGGCTCCATGATGATCGCTGTCTTGTCCTCGGGCGATACGATCGTGAAGGTGCCCTGCTCCGCGTCGAGGAGCATGAAGCTCCCCTTCTTTTGTCCCGGGGGTAGGTTGTCAACGAAATCGACGCGTGCCTTGCCGGGAATGAGCGAGACCTTCATCGTGGGCGGCGTGCGTCGTTCAACGCGCTGCCCGTCGGTACCCTCGGCGGTCACCTTCCATGTGAAGGTCCAGCCCTGGATGGCGAGTGGTCGGGGTGTAGCGGCTACGAATGCCAGCGCGGCGAGAGGCGCGGCGCGGCGTAGTAGGCGATGCATAGCAGACTCCGCGAAAGAGCGAGGATCGTGATGTTCGCTGCAGCTTAGACGCTTCCAGCACGCGACGACACTGGGATTTCTCCCAGTGTCACTTCTCGAAACGACGATGCGGCGTGCGCTCCCTCTTCCTTAGGGAGATTGTTTCGTCGCTGCGCCACCTCGGTCGAATATCACCTTACCGCCAACGACGGTGGCGACGACCTTCGCGTCACGGATCGTCTCCGGCGGAATGGTCGTCAGGTCGCGATCTATGACCACGAAGTCGGCGAGTTTGCCAAGCTGCAGCGTTCCCTTGTCCTTCTCCGTGAACTCCGCGAACGCGGCGCCGGAGGTGTACGCTCGCAGGGCGTCTTCCACGCTGATTTTCTGTTCAGGATACCAACCGCCAGGATTCTTGTCGTCGAGCGTGCGGCGTGTGACTGCTGCGTAGATGCCTTCAAGGGGAGTTGGCGGAGCGACAAACCAATCGGAGCCGAACGCGAGCGGGACCTTGGCGTCGAGAAAGGACTTGAACGCATAGGTTCCTTTCGCGCGCTCCGTGCCGATGACGCGATCGGCCCATCGTCCATCGTCGATGGCGTGATAGGGTTGCATCGATGGAATGACGCCTAACGAGGCAAAGCGGGCGAAGTCACCTGGCGCGACATGCTGGGCGTGTTCAATGCGAAACCGGCGGTCGCGGGCCCCATTTTCCTTCTCCACGCGGCCGAAGATGTCGAGCTGTGTCGCGATGGCGCGATCGCCGATGGCGTGAACCAGGACGTGCAATCCGGCCTTGTCGGCTCCGGAGACCCACTTGTACAGCGACTCCGGCGGCGTCACGAAGAAGCCGCTGTCGTTAGGCGCATCGGAAAACGGGAGTTTCATCGCCGCCGTGTGCGAGCCTAACGAGCCATCGACAAATCCCTTGAGGGCGCCTATGCGGAGCCAGTCATCGCCACGTCCGCGGGCGGCGAGCGTATCGCGCAGGCGTTCCCAGGTGCTCAGTGGAACGGCGGAGTAGATGCGCGTCCGCAAGCGCCCCGCCTTGTGTGCCCGATCGAAGACGACGATGTCGTTCCAGGAGCCGGACCTGGCATTTGCCGAGCCGACGTTGACCACCGAGGTCACACCCTGCTGCGCGACGTACGTCATCGCGCTGTCGAGCGCATTGTCTTCCTGCTGAGGTGTCAAATCGGGGACCTTGGCGTCGATCAGGTCCATCGCGTTGTCCTTGAAGACCCCCG
The DNA here is from genome assembly GCA_044224185.1 of Gemmatimonadaceae bacterium. Classification (GTDB taxonomy): domain Bacteria; phylum Gemmatimonadota; class Gemmatimonadetes; order Gemmatimonadales; family Gemmatimonadaceae; genus SCN-70-22. The sequence goes on from JBGAKW010000002.1 coordinate 140,544, forward strand.
CGGGTTCGCCGTTGGCGAGCCTAACGATGGTACCACCATTCACGTTAGGCGTCGCTTTCGTGATTCCGGCCGCGGCGAGCGCCGCGGAGTTGGCGAGCTTCATGTGCCCGTCGAGCCGGTTCACCCACACCGGGTTATTGGGCGTCACCGAGTCAATCCAGGCGCGCGTGGGGAGTTCTCCGCCCCAGAGCTGGTGGTCCCAGTCGCCGCCCTGGATCCACGTCCCCTTCGGGAGCGTCGCAGCGAACGCCTTGATGCGCTGCACGAACTCCTGCGGAGTCTTGGCGTCGCGAAGCTGCACCGAGGAGAGGCGAAATCCGCCATCAAGGAAGTGCACGTGCGAGTCGATGAAGCCGGGAACCACCATCTTCCCGTTCCCATCGATCACCTGCGTCGATGCGTCGGTGAGTTTCTTCACTTCGGCGCTCGAGCCGACAGCGGCAATGCGCTCACCACGCACGGCGATCGCCTCTGCCCATGGTCGTCGCGCGTCACCCGTCCAGATGCGCGCGTTCACGACCGCGAGGGTCACCGGAGATTGCGAGTCGGGTTTCATGCCGCACGCACCGAGCGTGAGAGAAGCTGCGAGCAACGAGACGGCGCCGTAGACGCGCATGTTGCGGTTCTGTTGTATGGGAAGACTGAAAATGCCGTCGAATGCCTAACGACGTTCGATCGCGTCACGCACGTCGAGCAGAATCTCGAAGTACAGTTGCTCGCGACGGTAGGCGAAGTCGAGCGATGCCATCTGGGCGTCGTCGCCAGTGGTCTTGGCGCGCTCGAACGCCTCGCGGTACATGTCGTCGAGGTTGGCGAGGATACGATCGCGGGAACGGGACATACGGGTTCTCTCTATGGCTCGGGGAGTGAGTCTGGGAAGGTCGCCGTCGGGGTCGAGGAGCGGCTTCTTTTCCGACGGTTCGATGGCGTCGAGGAAATACTTGCGCGCCGCTCCCATGAAGAGCCGCCGCGGATTCAGCGGGTCAGGCATGAAGCATCGTCGACGGCAGCGGGCTGGAGTGGGGACGCATAGCGTCGAAGTCGCGCATTCTAGGCGGTGAACCTATCGCCCGGATGAATCGCTTGGCAGGGTCAGGAACTCCGCCCCGCGCTTCGGTGTTCATCATCTCTGAAAGGGAGTAGCTACGCGGAACGATCTTCCGCGCGACCGAATCGTCAGGACTGCGTTGGCGGCGTATGGGCGCCCCGCGCACGGTTCGGCCGGGTTCCTTCGGGATTCAGGCGAGACTTTCGATTCACAGGCACTCAGTGCCCGTGTAGTCGAGAGTCTCGCCTTTTCTTTTGTCCGAAACTGAGGAGGATTCGAGGGTGAACAACGTGAAGGTCTTTGTCTTGATGGCGGCGATGACCGCGCTCTTCGTCTCAATCGGTGGCGCGGTTGGTGGAACGACCGGAGCGGTTCTCGCGCTCGCGTTTGGCGCGATTACCAATCTCTTCATGTACTGGAATTCGTCGTCGATGGTTTTGCGCGCGTACGGCGCGCGTATCGTGACCGAAGCCGAAGCACCGGAGCTCTACACGATGGTGGACACTCTCCGCCAGCGCGCCGGGCTTCCAATGCCCACGCTCGCCATTGCCCCCCACGCGCAACCGAATGCATTCGCGACAGGGCGCAACCCGGAGCACGCCGTCGTTTGTGTGACCGATGGAATTCTGCAGCTCGTGTCGCGCGATGAGCTCGAAGGGGTGCTTGCGCACGAACTGGCGCATATCCGCAATCACGACATGTTACTCCAGACCTTCACGGCAACGCTCGCAGGTGCAATCTCGAACTTGGGCGTGATTGCGCAGTGGGGCGCGATCTTCGGCGGGCGCGACGACGAGGGGAATTCTCCGCTGGGCGCGTTGGCAATGGCGATCGTCGCACCAATTGCAGCTGCCCTTATTCAGTTCGCGATTTCCAGGCAGCGTGAATTCAAGGCCGATCAAGTGGGCGCCGAGATCAGCGGACGTCCGACGTCGCTGGCCAACGCGTTGCGAAAGCTCGATGCGTCGGCCAAGCGGATTCCGATGCAGGTGTCGCCGGCGGTCGCGCCGTTGGCGCAAGTCAATCCGCTGGCCGCTCTGCGTGGACGCGGCGTCCTCTCGCTCTTCTCGACGCACCCCTCCACCGAGGAGCGAGTGGCACGACTGCTGGCGATGGCCTAACGAGTCATCGCTTTCGTGAATCCAAGCCGACCGCCTAACGATCCAGTCGATGGAAGACTGCTTCCTCGATCACACGCCCCTCCTTGAGATGCTCCATCACGATGCGCTCAAGGAGGTGTGGCGTGACGCCATGGTACCAGATGCCCTCGGGGTACACGACGACGATCGGACCGCCACTGCAGACGCCGAGGCATGGCGCTTCACTTCGTTTGACGCGTGTGGGTCCGAAGAGGAGATCCTCGCGCTGCAGGAGCGACGCGAGTTGTGAGTACAGCGCGCGCCCCTGGCGACTCGGCGAACAGAAGCCGCCGGTGCATATGAGCACGTGGCGCGAATAGCTCTCCATCACGGGCAGCGGCGAATTCATGCGACCCCACTCATCAGCGAAACATCGCCATGGCAATTTCTGCGACGATGAGCACGACGATCGCTACTTCGAGCGCCTCCGAGCGTGCCGCTTGCGACTCGGCGTTCAGCATCTCGTAGGTTTCGCGGACGAGCGAAAGCTTGCGGTCCACTCCTGCGCGCCACACGCGACCGCGAAAGATCTCGAGGGCGGCCAGATACACACGCGAGAGATAGACGTCGTCCGTCACCTTGAGTGAATTCTCCACTCGCTCCACCAATTCCGTGGCGTCGGCAAACAATCGTTGGAGTTCGCCGAGCACATTGGAGAAACGACGAGAGAAGAGGCGCAGGCGCTCGCGGCGTGCGGCTTCGATGCGGTCGTACAGCTTGGGGATTTCCGCGTCGAGAATTGCGTCGTAGTAGCGCAACTCGAGAAGCTGTGCATTGGCGAATTCGAGTATGTACTCGACGTCCGAGGCATGCGCTTCCGGGTCGAGCACCAGCGCATTGTCCCACGTCACAAGGGTGAGATCATCCTCATAATACGAGAAACGATGCTGCAGCAGTTCGGCGCGCGCCGGTGGCGCCAGCAGACGTGTCTCGTTCAACAGGAGTGGTGCAACATCGACGCGAGACAGAAAGCCGTCACTCGTTAGGCACGTCCCATCGCTGTCGCGAGCGTCGCGCAGCCTGAAGACGACATACTCCTCTCGCACTGGCGAGAGCTGCGGGCGCTCAATCGCGGGCTTGATGCGGTCAAAGAGGAGTCGTGCGTGATGTTCGAGCAAACGCGGGACTTCAGGATGGCTGTCGACCGCACCACCGAAGCGTGCAAAGTCGATCCACTCGAGATCTGGCGGAGCAACGAGCGAAACGCGCAAGGAGACAACGCCGAAGTCGAAGATGCGCGCGGCGATTTCGGCGTCGTATGGCGCATCACCAATCACCAGCCGCTCACTCCCCAGGATGACCGATACCGGGGGATTGGGGATTTGCAGCGTTGCCCCCTCGCCGCGGACTGGGCGCACGCGCTCCGGAGCACTGGTGGCCAGGAGGTTGAGCGCCTGTTCAAGCGAGATCGCGTAGCCGACGTCAAGCAGTCGATAGGCGTGCGCCGCACCGGTTACTCGCGGCATAGCGTCTTCTCCGGTCGTCGTGCGTTCATCATAGGACTCGTTGCAGGCGGTGCCATGTGGCTTCGTGTAGCCAAGCTAACGGGAACCCTTCACGCGTGACTCCAGTTAGCTTCCACTCGGTCTTTCCCCTCAACCGCGCCGTATCACATGAGTCAGGATTCTGCGACACAAGCGTTAAGCATCGAGGCGAAAGGGTACGCGCATCCCGACGCGCTCGTCAGCACGGATTGGTTGGCCGAACATCTCAATGATCCCTCCATACGCATCATCGAGAGCGATGAAGATGTTCTGTTGTATGACATGGGGCACATCCCCAACGCGCAAAGGATCGATTGGCACGCCGACCTGAATGATCCGGTGCTGCGCGACTACGTGTCGCGCGAGGCATTCGAGCGTTTGTTACGAAGCAAAGGGATCGACGAGACGAAGACCGTGATCTTTTATGGCGATCGTAACAACTGGTGGGCGTGTTACGCGTTCTGGGTCTTTCAGCTCTTTGGCGTTGCGAACGCGAAGATTCTAGATGGTGGGCGGTCGAAGTGGGAGATCGAACAACGGACGATGACCACTGATGTCCCGCGATTTCCCGCCACGTCATACGTTGCACCTGAGCGCTCTGACGACCGCATTCGCGCGTTTCAGGATCGCGTGCGGGCGCACGTCGAGCGCGGGCTGCCGCTGGTGGATGTGCGATCGACTCCGGAGTACACCGGCGAGCGAACGCACATGCCGGAGTACCCGCAGGAAGGGACGCTACGCGGTGGGCACATTCCGGGCGCGCGTTCGATTCCGTGGGCCCGTGCGGCAAATGGCGACGGATCATTCAAGAGTGCCGATGACCTTCGGGCGATCTACGAGGGAGAACACAAACTACGGAAGGATGACGAAATCGTCGCGTACTGCCGTATCGGCGAGCGTTCATCGCATACGTGGTTCGTGCTGACGTACTTGTTAGGTTATGAGACGGTGCGCAATTATGACGGAAGCTGGACGGAGTGGGGAAACACTGTACGCGCGCCAATTCGCGTGGGGACTGAACCGTGAGTGAACTGAAGACGATTCCCGGTGTCGAGATCCGAAACGTCAATCACGCGCGTGTCACCTGGCGCGGCGGACATCGCTTTGATGCTGGGCGCACCGATGGCACGCCGACGATTCGCATTGACGCCGATGTGAAGGAAGGCCCAGGGCCGGTCGAAACGCTGATTTGCGCGTTAGGCGCGTGCACCTCGGTGGACGTCGTCGACATTCTGGAGAAGCGACGGACTCCGGTTGAATCACTGGAGGTCGAAATCGAGGCAGCGCGGGCCAAGGCGACGCCGGCGCGCATCGTCGGCGTCCTGCTTCGCTTCCGGATGCGCGGCGCGGGAATCGAACGAATCCACGCCGAGCGTGCGATTGAGCTCGCGGTGACCAAGTACTGCACCGTGCGTGAGTCGCTCGATCCGTCGATCCCTGTGCATTGGGTGCTGGAGCTCGAGTAAGTCGTAAGCGGGCTATCGCCGGTTAGCGAGCGGAGCGTCGCGCCGCAGGAGCGACGTTCCGCTTGCACTTCCTACCGTGGTCGACGGGCGTGGGATGACCAGTGAATGGCGACGATCCGCCACGACATCTTCTCGCGTGCCAGGACCATGAGCTCCTCGCCTAACGAGTCAATGGCGCGCCCGTGAAACGTGCCAACCGTCGTCGATGACGACGTAACCCACGCGGTATGTTCGCGAATGGAGACGCGACGCGGCGAGCGCTCCGTCTTCACGCTGCGAGCGAATTCGATGTCACCGGAGAGATGCGACTTCTGGTACTCCTCTTTCGACTCCGCCTCGCCGCTCTCCTGAATGGTGACATCAGGAGCGAGGAGTGCGAGGGCGGCCGCGCTGTCACCTTCGGCGAGCGCGCGATGAAACGCCCCGACGACCGAATCAACCGCGAGCGAGTCGTTGGCCATGCCTCCCATTTCCGGCATCTGGTGCATGGCGTGCTCATCACGCGCGGAGGTGTCGGGTTTGGAGGGCGACATGTCGTGCCCGGCATGTTCGTCAGCTGCAAGCTTGCCGCTGGCGTCATGCCGCATGACGGCACCGCGTGCGACGGTCGGCGTTGGCAGCGGGCCCACGATTCCTGTCGAGAGCCCGCCCATGTTCTGTATGCCCATCATCGCAGACATCGTGCGCCACGCGGCAACAGTCATGACTTCCGTCGTGTCGTCGCGATAGCGATTGGCGGCGAGGAGGATTTCCGCACGTTTACGATCGCGAGGCACCGCGGGATTGGCGAGAATATCGGAGATCACATCGTGCATCGAGTGCAAGTTGTCGAAGATGATGGCGATCTCGGGATAACGGGCGGCAAAGCGCGGTGAGATCACGCTCGTCATCGGCATGACGTACGGGGTCGAATTCGGCGCGTCGGCAATCAACTGCCGAAAGCGCGCGATGGTCGCCGCAACTCCCGCTTGTCGCTCGGCGACCGACGTGCCGGCGAGCAGCGGTTCGTACAGCCCAACCTGCAGCCAGTGGTACGCCCAAATGAGGCCGTTGAACTTGGGAAAGCGTTGGCGAAACGCGAGTGAATACGGCTGCTCCTGCATCAACGCCATCGACTTGGGCCTGGTGCTAAAGGCGAGATCTTTTCTCGTTAGGTAGTAGGCCTGGAGCTCGGCGATGCGTGCGTCGCGTTGCGCTGGATCCAGGCGCTCGTCGGCGAGCACGTCGTACACCTGCCGGTGCAGGAGATGCGCCCACTCGAACATCGCTTTCGCTTCGGGCGCCAAGCGTGAGTAGAGCGGTTCGATGGCCTGCTCCACCAACGGGAGCGACGGAGGGGAGACCAGAAGTTTCCTTGTAAGGAAATCGAACTCGCGTTGCTCGAGACGAGCCGGATCGGCGTTAGGCGATCGCCAGAGCGTCTCATAGAGAATGGCGTGTCCGTAGTCGAAGGCATTGAAAAGCCTGTCAGCGGCCGGATAGTGTGTCCGGAAGACCCAGTTGTGGGACGCGGGCAGGTAGAATTGTTCGTAGGTGGTCGCCCACTGTGCGCCCGCGCCTTGCGCCAAGCCTAACGAGCCCACGAGGGCGCAGAGTGCGGCGACAACGTGTGGACGCGAGGGAGCAGTGAGCGCGCGCCTCGAGGAGGCCAAGAGAGAAGTCATCGGCATTTTCAGCGAGCTCCGAGGCGGTGCAGAAGCCCAAACGCGTAGGCGCTTCCGAAGGTGATGAACCATTCTCCATGCTTTTCCAACGTTCGGCCAACGCCGGCGTCGACCGCCAAGCGCGGCGAGAGCTGCTTGCGCACGCCCGTTGCCGCGCTCCACTCCGTGCCTAACGACGATGACATCGGTGCGCGCGCCACGATCTCTGCCCCGATGAGCATTGACCGAAGAGGAAACGTGTGATCGGCAGCGACGCCCACTTCCCAACGCGCGAGATCCGGCGCGCCATCGGACGCCACCGATGGCGTTGGTCCGATCCCATACCCAGCGTTCACGTGAATGCGCCCGGCGGTGAACGTGCGCGTCGCGATTGCGCGAACTGCACCGTACGTTGCTTCTGCGGACATCCCACCCAGCGGGACGAGCAGCGATGCTCCAACCGCCAGTCCGGGAGTCGACATCGTCTCCGCGTTGAGTGCATGCAGCACGCTCACATCGAGACCGGCACCGCCTATGGCAGTGCGTCCGGCGACGCGCCGCCGTTCGATGGGAATGCCAACTTCCACCTGCGTGCGCGGAAGCGCTCCCCACGCCAGATGCGGCTCGACAGCCATCGTCGCAGTGTTATTGCCTGAGCCACTCGCACGGAATGGAGCGAGTTGCCACTCGAGCGCGTGTCGCTCGATGGTGCGCGCGTCCTCCACACGGAGCGGACGTCCGGCATCGAGGTTGTAATAGTCTGTTTGTGCAAGGGCCGTGGAGGCAACGAAGAACATCGCCCCTAACGCGGCCAATGTGCGCGCCACGAAAGCGCGCGCCACGCTTCGATTGAACATGTGTGTCCCTTCGAGAATGAACGATCGGCGGCGAGGCAGTGGTGCGCTCGCGCCGGACGCCTAGATGAGCGTCGCCAGAAGTGCTGCTGGCTCGTTAGGCTCTCGGAGGGGGAAGCTCAGGCGCGATGACGACCGATGTCAGGATGCGGGGTGTCATCTCGGCGCGCTGCACGCCTTTGTCAGGCACGCCCAGCGAGTGAGTCGCGGCGACCGTTGAGAGCGTGACTACGCATGACGAAAGGAGAGTGCACGGATGTGAAGCGTTAGGCGCGCGATCAGACGCAGGCGCCTTTCCTTCATCGGCATGATGGGCAGCGTGTGCGACGCCCGGCTTCGCATTGACGGAGTGAGCGTGAGGCGTGGCCCCCGCCTGCGACCATCGCTCCGGCATGCGACACTCCGCGCTCGCCGCCTGAGTCGTCAGGAAGAAGAGTGCGAGCGCGCTGAGCGCGGCAACGAGACGACGCCACATGTCCATGCGCTTTAGTCTAAACACAACGTCGGTCGCTCGGCACCCGTCTCTTCATCTCGCGCTGCGGTACATGAGTTCGATCAACTCGTCGTATGTGGCTTCGGCCTCATCTCCACCGGTGCGAACCGCCGAGGCGACGCAATGCCGCAGGTGGTTTCGCATGAGTTCTCGTCCCACCGATCGTAGCGCCTCGTGCACCGACGTAATCTGCGTGAGGATGTCGGCGCAGTAGCGGTCTTCCTCAACCATGCGTTGCAGCCCGCGGACTTGGCCTTCGATACGGCGCAGACGCTTCAGGTTTCGCTCTTTTGCCGCGGGGTCGACTCCGACGGCTTTGCGTCCGCCGGCGACGTCCGTGTCACCGGCTGAGCAGCCGCAGGTGGCGTGTTCGGATTCATGGGGGGTGTCGTGGCTCTGGAGGTCTGGATGTGTAGTCTGTGCGCGCGCCATGTTCTGCCTGCTTTGAAGGGGGGGCGGTGAGAGCGAGATGGTGCCTAACGCGGATGCCACGCGCGCAGTCGAAGCGAGTTGCCCACAACCGAGACCGATGAAAACGCCATCGCGGCGCTGGCCAGAATCGGGGAGAGGAGCAGGTGAAGAACCGGATAGAGCGCCCCCGCCGCGACCGGTATGCCGATCGTGTTGTAGATGAAGGCCCAGAAGAGATTCTGACGCATGGTGCGCATGGTTCGGCGTGCTAACGCCAGTGCGTCGCCCACGGAGCGCGGGTCGCCACGCATGAGCGTGATGTCGCTCGCTTCGATGGCGATGTCGGTTCCGGTGCCAATGGCGATGCCGATGTCGGCCTGGGCCAATGCCGGTGCGTCGTTGATGCCGTCACCGACCATGCCGACCACTCGCCCTTCGCTCTGCAGTTGTTTGATGGCCGCCACTTTCGCGTCGGGGCGTACGTCGGCGACCACGTCTTCGATACCTGCCTGACGAGCGATGGCATCGGCGGTATTTCGCGTGTCGCCAGTGAGCATGACCACGCGATAGCCGCGACGCTTGAGCAGTTGCACAGCATCTTTAGCCGATGGCTTGATGGGATCGGCCACGGCGAAGGCGCCACGCAGTGCGCCGTCAATGGCGACAAGAACGGGCGTGCGTCCCGCCTCGGTGAGAGGCGCAAGGCGTTCACGGAGGGGCGAGGCGTCGATGGCGTAGTCGCGCATGAGTGCCTCGTTGCCAACGGCGAGCGCGTGACCTTCGACAACACCGATGACGCCCTTGCCCACGACCGCTTCGAACGAATCATGCTCCGCCAGCCGCAACGCGCGGAGATGGGCGCTCTGCACGATGGCGTCGGCGAGTGGATGCTCCGACCCCTTCTCGAGAGACGCCACCAGTCGCAGTAGCTCTCGCTCGTCCGGTGCGGTGGCCGGATCATCGCTGTGACCCGCGAGGACGATGTCGGTGACTTCGGGACGCCCTTCGGTGATCGTTCCGGTCTTGTCGAAGACCACCGTGTCCACCTTTGAGGCGCGCTCGAGCGCCTCCCCTCCCTTCACCAGGACGCCTAACTGCGCGCCCCGCCCTGTGGCGACCATGACGGCGGTCGGCACCGCGAGTCCCATCGCGCACGGACACGCAATGATCAACACCGACACGGCGGCGGCGAACGCACGGACAAATGGCGCACTATCGCTCGCAATGAACCAGATGACAAAGACCGCGACCGCGATCGACATCACCACCGGTACGAAGATGGCGCTGATTCGATCGGCGAGGTGCTGGATTGGAGCACGCGACCCCTGCGCGTCTTTCATCAACTGAACAATGCGGGCGAGTACCGACTGACTGCCTAACGTTGTCGCACGGTAGCGGAAACTTCCGGTGCGATTGACGGTGCCGCCGATGACCACGCTCTCCAGCTCTTTCTTCACCGGGAGCGACTCCCCCGTCAGCATCGACTCGTCGACGGCGCTCGCGCCCGCGACCACCACACCGTCGACAGGAATGCGCTCGCCGGGGCGCACGACGAGTTCGTCACCAACGCGCACCTCCGCGACGAGAATCTCCGTTTCAACACCGTCGCGAACCACGCGCGCGACTTTCGGTTGCAGATCGATGAGCTTTCGCAACGCGGTTGACGTTTCTCCCTTCGCACGCGCTTCGAGCATGTTGCCGACCAGAATGAGTGCGATGATGATGATCACCGCCTCGTAGTACACGTCTGGCGCAACACCGCGCGACGTAAAGAGCGCCGGCGTAAACGTGGCTAACGACGAAAAGACGAATGCAGCGCCGGTTCCTACGGCGATGAGCGTGTTCATGTCCGCCGAGCGATGCTGGAAGGCGAGCCACGCACGCGTGTAGAAATGACGTCCGGCCCAGAGCATCACCACGAGGGTGACGGCAAAAAGCGTGAGGGAGACGACACGCGGTGAAATCGCATACAGCCACGGCGCCACGCGCTGAAGCGCCGGATCGAGCACGCGCATGCTCCAGAGCATGAATGGATCGGCAGTCGCTCCCATGCCGAGATGAGCGTTTGCCGACATCAACGGCATCGAGACGATCATCGCAAAGACGCCAGCGACGGCAGCCACTGTCACCTTTCGACGCAACTCGAGGAACTCCTCTCGGCGCGCGCTGTCTTGTGCTGCCTGCTCCTCGACGGCGCTGCGTTCGGCGACGGGGAGCGACGCACCGTACCCCGTCTTCTCGATACGCGCGACTAACTCGTTAGGCGCTACACGCGCCGGATCGAACGAGACGACCGCGTTGTTGGTCATCAGATTGACCGAGGCATCCACGACACCGGGCGTCTTGGCCAAGGCGCGCTGCACGCGTCCCTGACACGCGGCGCACGTCATCCCAGAGACGGGAATCGTCACCCGTTCGACGTTCGCGGGATGTTCCGTCTCCACGAGGGACTCGCGTTGTCTCGTTGGTGCGTGATGGTCGTGCGTTACGGGACCAGCCATTGTCACTTCTCCTTATCCACCACCAGCGCGCCTCGCAGCATGCTCATGCCGCACATGAATTCGAAGCGCCCGCTCTCGTTCGTGGTCAATTCCACGGTCGTTTTTTCGAACGCCGGGAGAAATCGCTTGATGCCGAAGTCGGGAAAGACGACTTCTTCCGAGCAACTCGACGTTTCCTGCCGATCGAAGACCAGTCGCACTCGGCTGCGCGGCGGGACGTGGACGACGTTAGGCGCATAGCCGCCGCGCACCACGATCGGGACTTCGACCACACCGCCAGCTGCAACGGCGGCGCGCACTCCTTCGTGTTCCGAGAAGAAGAAGTACCAGTTGATAGCCACAATCAGGGCGACTCCGCCGAACAGCACTCCCCACTCCGCGCCGCTCACGAGTGCGCTCCCTCCTGCGCCTCATAGCCCGCGTCCGAAACAGCGTCGATGATGGCGCCCATCGTCACCTTGCTCGGGTCGTACGCGACCGTCGCGCTCCCGATCGCGACGCGCTCCACCTCAACCCCTTCCACGCCCTTAAGCGCTGCATCGACCGCCTTCACACAGTGTCCGCAGCTCATCCCCTGCACTGCCAATGTCACGCGTTCCATAACTCGCCTCGTAGCTGAGTTTTGATACCCCCACCTGGTATAAGAATCTATATAGGGGTGGGGGGTATCCGCAATAGGGACAAAAAAACCGCTGCCAGTTCGCAGCGGTATCGAGGCCAGGCCCGTCCGTTCTTAAGCCGCGGAAGCGCGCCCAAGACGCACTCTACTGCAGTTTGAGCCCCGCCTCCTTCAGCGATTCCAACACCTTGGCCTTCACTGCCGCCGGACAGCGCCGCTCACCCTTCGTCGCCTGCAGCGCCTCCAGGAATTTTCGTTCGAAGTCGGCGTGGTCGAGACAATGGCCACACCCTTCGAGATGCTCCCGCACACTCGCCATGCGCTCAGGCGTCAGCTCGCCGTCGAGATAGTCAAAGAGCTGCTGCAGCGCCTTGCCGCAGTTCATTTTCGGTTGTGCGTTAGGCATCCGTCGTCTCCGACGTACGTGGTCCAGCCGAGTCGAAGCCCGCGTCGCGCGCGTACTCTCTCAACTTCTCCTGTAATTGTCGGCGCCCGCGAAAAAGTCGCGAGCGCACCGTGCCGATCGGAACTCCCAAAATCTCCGAGGCGGCCTCGTACGATTGATCCTCGACGTCGACCAGGACCACAGCCGAGCGAAACGGCTCATTCAACTCATCGAGTGCGCGCGTCAGCGCCGGGGCCAGGTCGATGCGGGAGAGGACGCGATCGCTTCCATCATCGCGCATCTCCTCGCGCAGTCGTGCCGCCGCCACCGCTTCTGCGTCACCATCATCCATGTCCACTTCTCGACGCGTCTTCTCGCGTGAACGCAGAAACGCGTTGCGACAAATCGTGAACAGCCACCGGCGAGCATCGCTCCCCGCTTGAAACGTGTGCCACGAGCGAAACGCGCGCAGGTATGTCTCCTGCACCAAGTCTTCCGCATCCGCGGCATTGCGCGTCAGCGAGAATGCAAACCGATAGACATCGTCCATCCACGGAAGCGCGTCGCGCTCGAAATCCGCGTCACGGACAGGTGGAACCGATACTGGCTCCGCCATGCACCCACCAAGTCGAGAGGGGAATACTGGGTTCCCAGATCGCGGGCGACCCGATGTCAGGATAACACCCACTGCACCGCGCAGGGAGCGCCGTCGATGCTTTCCGCACCTTGCCGTTAGATTCTCCTCCGCCCGTCGTGGCAGAGGGCGACCGTTATCTCCCTCCACACCTGCCGCTCCTGATGCCGACGCCGTCTGGCGATGCCGTTCGCAATCACGAAATGTCGCCTGTGAGTGACGCCCCGCTCGCCGCCGAGTTGACGGCCCTTCGCCAATCGGAGGCGCGCATTCGGGCGCTCGTGCAGCGCGCAGCATTTGGCATTTTCCGGTGCGATGGCAACGGGCGGATTCTCGATGCCAACGCCGCCTTTGCCTCCATGCTCGGCTACGAAACCAGCCAGGACTTGTTAGGCATCGACCTCGTGGGCGAGGTCCTCTACAGCGACGCCGACCGCGAGCGGTGGCGAAGCGCCGTCGCTCGCGGCGCGGCGGACGATTGGCTCGATGTCCAGTGCCGTCGCGACACCGAGGGGTCGGTGCGCTTGCGCATCGCGCTCACCACGGAGCGGGACGAGCGCGGGCGCGTGGCGGCCGTACAGGGCATCGCCGAGAACGTGACCGAGCGCATGCGTCGCGAAGAGATCGTGCGGCGTGGCGAACGTATGGCATCGTTAGGCAGGACACTGGCCGGCGTCGCGCATGAGATCAACAACCCGCTCGCGGCGATCATCGGCTTTGCGCAGATCCTGCTCAAGAACCAGCCATCGCCCGACGATCGCCACGCGCTGGAGACGGTGCTGCACGAGGCGCGTCGCGCCTCACGGGTGGTGAAGGACCTGCTCACGATCGCGCGCCGTGAGGAGTTGGTGGAGCGTCAGCGCATCGATTTGGGGAACATCGTTCGCTACATCATCGACACGCAGCGGTACGCGATGGAAACGCGGGGGATTCGCGCGGAATTAATGCTCGAACCGGCGCTCCCCGCAATCATCGCCGATCCCGCGCAAATCGAGCAAGTGGTGTTGAACCTGGTGATCAATGCCCGGCAGTCGCTGGAGTCGATGCTCGAGCATCCAAGGCCAGGCGATGACGCCATCGTACCGACGTTGCGGATTCGAGCGGCACGCAGCGGAGAGTTTGTCACGCTCACGATCTCGGACAACGGTCCCGGAATCTCGGCGAGTGACATCTCGCGCATCTGGGATCCGTTCTGGACAACGAAGGAGGAAGGCGAAGGGAGCGGACTCGGACTGTCGGTGGTTCATAGCATCGTCACGTCGCACGATGGGCGCATCGACGTGACAAGCACGCCGCGTGTAGAGACGCGCTTCACGATTTCCTTTCCGTCGACGGGCGATCCGGCTCCGGCAATTGTCGAGCACCGTGAGAGTGCGTGGAGCAGCGTGTCGCGTTCGCGCCCGCTCGACGTGCTCGTCATCGACGACGAGCGTGCGATCTGCGACATCCTTTCGCGCATTCTCTCGTCGCGCGGACACGCCGTGCTCACCGCGTCCGGAGGTGCGGAAGCGTTGCGGCTGGCGGAACACTCCGGATTCGACGTCGTCATCAGCGATCTTCGGATGCCGGGCATGGACGGACGTGAAGTGATTCGGCGCTTGCGACTCCTCCCGAGCTTTGCTGAAACGCGTTTCTTTCTTTCCACGGGCGATCTGGCGCTCGGGGCGATGTCGAAAGGGGGGAGCGCGCCGGACGGGGTGTTGCTGGTTGAAAAGCCATACGACGTTGATCGCCTCGTCCATATGGTTGAACAAACAAATCACGATACCACAGCCTAACGAGTCGCAACTTTCGAGTCCCGCAGATATGAGCATCGCATCACTTCGCCGAGAGTATTCGCTTGCTTCGCTCGATATCGCCGATGTCGCCAGCGACCCCATTTCTCAATTCGCGCACTGGTTTGACGACGCGCGGCGGGCAGAGATTCTCGAGCCTAACGCGATGACGCTCGCGACGGCGACGGTTGATGGTGTTCCGTCAGCGCGGGTGGTCTTGTTGAAAGAGTTCGACGCGCGCGGCTTCGTGTTCTACACCGACTATCGCAGCCGCAAAGGCGATGAACTCGGGCAGAATCCGCGCGCGGCACTGGTTTTTTTCTGGAAGGAACTCGAACGACAAGTCCGCATCACCGGGACGGTCGCTCGGGTGACGCGCGAGGAATCGGAGGAGTATTTCAGATCGCGCCCGCGCGGAAGCCGTATCGGCGCGTGGGCTTCGCGCCAGAGTATGGTGATTCCGGGGCGAGAGTGGCTCGAAGGAGAAGTTGCGAAAGCTGCAGCGACTCACGCCGACGAACAGGTACCGCTCCCGCCGCACTGGGGCGGATATCGCATTGCGCCTGAGAGCATCGAATTCTGGCAGGGGCGGCAGAGTCGATTGCACGATCGAGTGCGCTACCGTCGCACCGACGGCGATTGGACGCTGGAGCGGTTGAGTCCGTAACTCGGCACATGGCGCTGTCGCCTAACGATGGTCGTCAGGCGACGGCGATCCTCGCGGCGAAGAGCGCTCGTTCCCGGCGGCCCCTCGACCGATCTCCATCGTTAAAGAGAAAGCTCAGAGCATTCTGTCGATCCTTGCATTGGCCCTTTTGACTACTTCGACTAGTTGCCACATGGATGCCGCGGATCCGCCTGTGCCGAAGAGTGTGCCTTCGCCACTGACTCTCGCCGTTGTTGCCAAGGTAGATGCGATGCCGAGTCACCAGATCGCCGGTATGACGGAGAACGAGCTGGAGGACATTCTCGTCTCGCTTGCTGCAGCGTCGGACCGAATCCGCGTCCGGGCGAAGATCCGCGAGGCGGTGGAGTCGGGACAACAGCTCAAAAACATCAGTGGCAGCGTAAACTTGGATGCCGTCGTTGCCCGCTATACTGATTTGGTGAAAGCACGGCGGAGTGCGCACCTCTCGCGGCGAAGCGTCGTCCTGGCGTCGTCCCAAAGTGAGCCAGTTATGACGGAGTCTGCCCTCCTCATTCTTGCGCAGGATCGCAGCGAAGACGACGTGCTCGTGCTGCCAGTGGACTGCACTCCGGATCAACTGGCGACAGCAATAGCGCTTCTGAGCAGTCCGGGGTTCGCGGTTCACCGCAGCGCGTCGCGAAGCCCGCGACTAGTGATAAGTACGAAATCGAGTTCTCACCGAGCGTCGTCGAGCATCCCCCTGGCCTATGAAGATTGGCTCAAAACGTTGGCCAATGCTCCGGCGGTGGAGGTTCGAGGTGTTGGTATCGCGCGGACAATTCGCGTAACATGGTAGGGGGATTTGCCCATACCTTGATTGCACGCCGATCACTCGCTCCCAAACGCTAGCGCCGCTCGCTCTCCGTCAGCTCCTCGCGCAACTTCACATAACTTTCGTAGCGCGACACCGAGATCGCCCCTGTCTCGACACCGTTTCGCACGGCGCAGCCGGGCTCCGACACGTGCCGGCAGTCGGCAAATCGGCATTCGCCGAGACGCTCGGCGATTTCCGGAAAGCAGGCGCCGACATCGTCAGCTGCAATCCCCCAGAGGCCCACTTCGCGAAGGCCGGGCGTGTCCACCACAAAACCGCCATCGGGAAGCGGCATCATCCACGCTCCGACGGTCGTATGGCGCCCCTTGTTCACGGAGTCCGAGATTTCTGCGGTTCGCAGATTGAGGCCCGGATAGAGCGCGTTGAGCAGCGACGACTTTCCGACGCCCGACGGCCCGCTGAGCGCTGTCACGCGCCCTTCGAGCATCATCCGCAGGCCGTCCATTCCGGTGCCGTCCACCGCACTCGTTAGGTGCACCGCATATCCGAGCGCGGCGTACATGCCGAACCGCTCGGCGACCGCATCAGAACCGGGGAGGTCGACTTTGTTGAGGATGACGCGGGCGGCGAGTTCGTTGGCCTCGGCAATCACGAGGAAACGATCGAGCATTTTCTCGTTAGGCTCGGGGCGTGCGGCGGCAAAGACGACGAGCACCTGGTCGACGTTGGCCACGACCACACGTTCGACGTTTGCGCCGCCGGGGCGACGCCGCGCGAGTTGGGAGCGCCGCGGGTAGATGTCGACGATTGCCCAGGCGCCGCCGGCCCGTTCCTCTTCTACCTCGACTTCGTCACCCACGGCGAGCTTGAGGTCGGCGGCGTGCTTCACGCGCCCGCGCAACGAGGCGATCACCGAACGCCCATCCGCGAGCCGCACGTGCCACTGCCCTCCCGTTCCCTGCAGCACGACGCCGCGCATCACTCCTCGTCTCGCATCACGTCCCACCACCGGCGCTCCGTGGCCCCACCCGACAGCTCGCGCACGCGCGCTTCCAGTTCCTCGCGAACCCGTGCCAGCGACCAGTCGCCTAACGAGTCGCGCGCCCCCTCGGCGCTGTCGCCATACTCGAGGTAGGCACTCTCCAGATGCCCGTCAACGCCCTGCGCTCCGATGCGACGCCAGCGAAGAAAGAGGAAATACGCCGCATAGGGTCGATCCGCTTCGCCAGTCTCGTCGACTTCGATGGCAACGGAGTACGAGAAACCATCGGGCCCTTCGAAGGCCGCGGGACGCGCGTGCACGCGCATGTAGCCCCCGATGGTGTTGGCATCGCCCTGCGAATGGTCCGGCTGCAACCAACGCCCACCGCCGCCGGACATGCCTAACGCCTCGTCATGCCTAACGCCTCGACCGGACCATTTCTTTCACGATGTTCCCCGTCATGAAGGCAACATTTGCTGGACGCTCCGCCAACCGCCGCATCAGGTAGGGATACCACTGCGTACCATACGGCACGTAGACGCGCATCCGATAGCCGTCTCGCACCAAGCCCTCCTGCAGATCGCGACGAACGCCATACAACATCTGAAACTCGTAGCGGTCGTTGCTGATTCCCTCGGCAGCTGCAAAGCGTTTGGCTTCGGCGATGATCGCCTCGTCGTGCGTCGCGAGCCCCGCATAGTGCCCCTTGGTCATTAGACGCTGCATGCACGTCACGTAGTTGCGATCGACGTCCTTCTTGTCGGGAAAGGCGACGGTCGCCGGTTCCTTATAGGCACCCTTGCACAATCGCACGCGACATTGAATGTCGATGGCATGATCGACATCGCTCGACGTCCGCTTGAGATAACTCTGCAAGACGATTCCCACGTTCTCGCGAAATCTCGGATACAGCTCGCGTTCGAACAGATCGATCGTCTTCTGTGTGTACTCGCTCGACTCCATATCGAGGCGAACGAAACTCCCGAAGTCTCGCGCGCGCTGAAGCACGCGACTGATGTTCTCAATGCACAGGTCTTCGGCGATGTCCTGTCCCATCGCGGTGAGCTTGACCGAGACGTTCGCGTCGAGCTTCTCCTTCTGAATTCGGTCGAGCAGCGCGACGTAGTGATCGGCCGTCTCGCGCGCTTCCTTCGCTGCGGTCACACTTTCGCCGAGGAGATCCAGCGACGCGGTGATGCGCTTGGCGTTTAGGCCGCGCACGGCGGCAATGGCGTCATCGAGCGTTTCGCCAGCCACAAAGCGCGAAGCGAAACGACGTGCGAGCGCGTTCTTGCGAACGAATCGGAAGATCCCAGGCTGATGCGAGAGCCACAGGAACGATTGACGCAGCATGCGGGGAGAGTGAAGGCGGGACGTTGTGCGATGCAGCAAACGCAGGGGAGAAAACCGCGCGGAAATATACCGCAGTGAACGCTACGGGATGCCGGAAGCGCGCATCATCACCAACTGCTTTCCCCACTCGGTCCGGTACAACCCGGCGTACACAAAACGTCGGCCATCTCGCGCAACGGCAACTTGCGGCTCGTACATCTCGCGCACATGCGCGAGGGTGTGAATCATCAGCTCGGTCGTTCGCTCCACGCCATCGAGCACAAAACGTTCGTTCCCTTCGCGAAACACTACCCACGCGTGACGTCCAGTAACACCATCTCGGCGGTGCAGCATACCGACGACGAACTCGGCGTCGTATCCGGCGCGGACAAGCTGGCGCCACGCCCACAAGGCGTAGTCCTCACAGTCGCCACTCCGAACCAACTCGAATGTGCACGGATGCTGCCACGAATCTTCCGCGTCCAACAGCATCTTGTCGTCCGCATAACGACAGCCGAGCAACCATGCGGCGACTTCGGTGGGGGTGTGCACGGCGATGTGACTGGGGCACTCGAGAAACGACGTGAAGTCGTCGACGGCGCCAGGTCCAAAGGCGCGCAGCGGCGGCTCGAGATCGACACGACGCCACGGATCACCGCGCGCGAGTCGCAGTCGTTGCGCCCGCTCGCGTCCCGTCACGCGTCGCATCCATCCGATGAGCGCCGTGATTCGCATGGTTCGCCTAACGAACGATGATCAATCCGACGGTTCCAGTAAACTCGTCGCGCACGCGCGCCAGGTTCGTCGGCACATCGATGTCGCTACGCTCGAGTCGTACGTTCAGGCGATGTGAGCCGGAGGAGATTCGATAGTAGCCGACCCATTCTCCGGCACGTTCGCGCACGAGTGGAACGGGGATCCAGTCGGTGAAGTCACCGAGGAGTTCGACGACCTCAACACCAGGGGCCCACACGCGGACTTCGCGCAACGACGCCGAATCGAGCGCTTCACCCACCACGAGTGAAAGACGCTCGGTGACGGGGAGGTCGGGGCGTGCTGGTGGAGGGGGAATTGGCGGTGGCGTAGGCGCTCCTTTCAGCAACGCCGAGAATTTCCCGCCGGGAAGTCGGACACCCGCGGCGACGTAGCGCCCGCCGGGCAGTCCTTGAATGAGGTCGACGGGATACGAGCCGAGACTGGCGGTGGCTTGGACGCCGCGCCACAGGGGCCAAGTGGCCGTCAGCGCGCCCCACGCCGTCGTGCCGCGCTGCGCCTCGCCGAGCCGCACGCCTAACGAGGCGTCCCAGGTGACGCCGCGTGCAATCCACGACACATACCCTTCGGTGTCACCGAGGAGATCGCCGTACTGCAACTGCATTGGGGTAGTGGTCAGTGCGATGACCGACGATCCGAGTCGCGCCCACCCGCCAAACTCACCCCACACGGTGGTTCTCCACGAGTAGCCATCAAACGTACGGGCAATGGCCGCCCCGGCACGCGCCGCGTAGTTCTCCGCCGAGAGGTGGAGTTTGGCCTGGCTGGTGAGCTGCAAGGTCGGCATGATCCCCTGCTGCGCTGTCGATGTTGCGCTGACGGAGAGCTCGCCGTGAATGGTTCGGAACCAGGGTGCGACGGGTCCACTCAGGCGGATCGGGGACGAGAGGCGGCTTCCGCCTAACGTTCCCTGCATGGACCAGCGCCCATCGTTGAAGAGCGAAACGAGACCGGTGCCGAAGATTGATCCGGAAGGGCGCTCGAGCGTGGTTCCTTCGCTAAGCGTCAGAGCGCCTAACGTGAGCCCGTTGTCGTAGGCGACGGTAGCAAAGCCGACGTCACGCGTTCGCACCGGAGCTTGGGCTCCGGCAGGCGCAACGGCGACGATCGTCAGGCACCAAAACAGTCGCGCGGCGGGGCGAAGCGCCCCGCCGCGCACAAAGTGTCGCGTAATACGGCGTGGGGTTAGTTACGGGCGCTGTTTCGGCTTCCCGCGCGGCCCCGCCGGACGTGCGCCGTCGCTTCCTGCGCCGGTGACGTTGGCGGCCCCCTGCGTTGCCCCCACGGCCTGCGGGTTCAACGTGGGCTCAGCAATGCGGGAGGAACCGCGACCCGAAGGTAACGCGCTCCCCGGAGCGCCGCCATTGGACGCGCTCGCCGCTTCAGCCAACTGCCGCTCAATGCCCGAGCCACGAAGCATCGCAGCTGTCCCGGCCGCTACCCCACCCGTTAGGTCGCGCTCGACATCGCTGCGCAACGTCATGAACTGCGCATCGTTAGCCGAAGCGAGGACAAGGCTCACGACGACATTCGATATGGTGTCCGGCGGGACGCCCTTGCTCACCAGATAGTTCATCACGTCGAGCGCGACGGCGTAACGAACACCGCTACGCGCGGCGCGCAGACGCTCGAGCTCTTTGACGCTCACGCCATTACGGATGGCGTATGCACCGGCGACGACTTCGGCGTCGGTCGAGGCCGGACCCAGCGCGACGCGAGACTTGCGAAGGTCATCGGCCCAGTTGCGCACCACGGAGACGATGACGGTGCCTGGGGCGCGCTTGCTGGCGCCTTCGAGCGCACGATCGACGAGTGTCTCGGTGGGCACCCCTTCTTTGCGCGCGGCCGAGATGATGACCGTGACCTGTTCGCGCGTGTGGGGATCGAGGCGAGTCGTTAGGCGCGGATCTCCCCCCTGCCACGCTGCAGCCTTGAGGGCAAGCGTGCCGATGAACAGAGCGCCGAGGCGGTTGAAGTGAAGCATCGCTTACTCCTTCGCGTCGATGGTGACCACGGAGTTGGGCGAGCCAAAGTCGCTGGAGGTCTGCGGGCGTGACGGATCGGTCACGCGGCGCGCGCCATCGACTTCGTACTGGAACTCATAACGGCCCGGACGCAGCGGGAGGGTGACGGACCAAACGCCATCGCCAGAGACGCGCTCCATCGGAGTGCGACTGGCATCCCAATCGTTGAAATCACCGACGAGAGAGACGGACTTGGCGCCAGGAACGAGAATGATGAATTGTTTCTGCTGCGCCGCGTTGGAGGGCGCGTAGGTCGCGTTCGCGACAGGCTGCAGCGAGAGGGAGCTGTCGGGAAGCGTGGCGGCGACTTGCTCCTCGGCGCTCGAACGCCCGCGCAACATCGAAACGGCGACGATTCCGGTCAGCGCGGCTGCAGCAGCGAGGCCGCGAAGAGGAGTGACAGTGACGGAGAGCGTGCGGCGATACCACGGCTGGCGAACGACGATGGAGCGAGACCCAGGAAGCGGAATCACGCCCGGCTCGAGAGCAGCCATGACTCGCTCGTCAAACTGCGAATCGAAGTGCACGGGACGCTTGAGCTCCCGTGCAACGCTCGCAAGAAATGGGTCCAGTTCGTCGTGATCAGCCACTGTTCACCTCGTGCAGGAGCACCCGCAGGCGCTCACAGGCTCGCTTGACTCTCATCTTCAATGCGGAGACGCCGACACCGGTGAGCTCCGCGATTTCATCATACCCCAGATCTTCTACATGCTTCAGGAGGAACGCTTCGCGCTGATCTTCTTCGAGCATCAGCAACGCCCTCTGGATTTCTTCGCGCCACGCCGCCCGGTCTTCTGGGTGGTCTTGCGATGCATCGAGGAGTGCGATCTCGTCACGAACGAACGTTTGTTCGCGGCGCCCTCTGCGCGTCCCCGCCGTGCGACAACGATTAGCCAGGATTCGGAAGAGCCACGAACCGAACTTTTCCGGGTCCTCACACTTGGCGAGCGATCGGTATGCACGAATGAGCGCGTCCTGCACCGCTTCTTCTGCATCCTCTCGATTGCCAAGCATGCGAACGGCGTACCGACCGAATTGCGCCCTATATCGCTTGACGAGCACTGCGTAGGCGTTGGATTCGCCTGCGAGTACCCGTGCTACGATGGCGGCATCGCCGTCGTTCTGAATAGGGAGACCCCGCGAGAGTGTCATCGGTCAACGTTTGGTATCAAAGCGCACACTCCGGCTCGGTGCAATTTCGGATAAGCCTTTGATAGATAATGACTTAGAAAATTGCACATTCTTTCGCCGCCGACCCGGTCACTGGCCTCTGCCGCAGCCGGCACGACGCGCCGTTCTGCTGAGCGCCCATTCCTCGCGATTCCGTCTGACAAAATCAACCTGTGGCGTCGGTACCCCGACGGAGATCACGCAAAAGGCGATACGGAGATCACTCGTTAGGCTGAAGTGACGCACCATCTCGCCGCGCGTCACGCGCCCGAAGGACAATCTATCCGCTCGCTTCCATCATACGCTCGAGCTCGCCCAACGAATACGCGCCAGATCACTCCAAATGCAAAAAGCCGGAAGAGAACGCGCCGGATGACGAACGCTACAGTGGCTTCCCGTCCGTTGGATAGAAACGCTCGCTTCGGCGCGCCATTCGCACGAGAAGCTCGGATGGAAAGAAGCGACCGAGGAAGCGCGTGTTCAGTTCTTCGAGTTCATCGACGATTCGCGCCGCGCCAACTGAATCGATGTACCGAAACGGACCACCACGGA
This sequence comes from Gemmatimonadaceae bacterium, assembly GCA_044224185.1. Taxonomy (GTDB): domain Bacteria; phylum Gemmatimonadota; class Gemmatimonadetes; order Gemmatimonadales; family Gemmatimonadaceae; genus SCN-70-22. The sequence goes on from JBGAKW010000002.1 coordinate 163,293, forward strand.
ACGGCGGGAATCCAATTCCGAACACCGCACCGACGTCGCCGTCACGCGGCGAGCGAATGATCCCTTCCTCAAGACAACGCGCGGCTTCGTTCACCATGGCGAGCACGCAGCGACGTTGAATCTCGTCAGCCGAAAAGTCGACGCGCTGTGCGGCACTTCCTCCCCCATGAACGAGCGCATACACCGACTCGTCGACGTCCCCCTTCTTTCCCTCGGCGTCATACAGATAGAAGCCTTTTTTCCCTTTGCGACCGAGACGTCCCGACTCCACCACGCGACGAAGTGTGGCCGACGGCGCGAGACGTTCGCCGAAGGCTTCGACGAAGATTGCTCCCGATTTACCGGCGATGTCGAGTCCGACCTCATCGAGCAGGGTGATGGGGCCCACGGGAAATCCGAAGTCCACGAGCGCCTTGTCGACGGCGTCGATTGCGGCAGCGCCATCGAGGAGTCGCCCCGCCTCATTGAGATACGGAACGAGAATTCGATTGACGTAGAAGCCCGGCGAGTCCTGCACGACAATGACGGTCTTGCCTAACGACTTTCCATAGGCGACGGCGGTAGCCGTGACCTGGTTGGCCGTTCTCGGAGTCACGATCACTTCCAGGAGCGGCATCTTGTGCACGGGCGAGAAGAAGTGCATGCCGACGACGCGATCGGGGCGTTGTGACGCTTCGGCAATCTTCGCGATGGGGATCGTGCTCGTATTCGAGGCGAAAATCGCGTCATCCGGCGTGACCGACTCGACTTCGCCCAACACGCGTTGCTTCACTGCCAGGTCTTCGAAGACGGCTTCGATGACGAGATCGACGTTTGTGAATCCGGAGTAGTCGACTGTACCGCCGGCGAGCAGCATCTGATCGTCGAACTGCTGGCGTGTGATCTGCTTCTTGGTGAGGCGATCCTTGAGCACACCGCGCACGGCCGCGAGTCCAGCGCCGACGCGCGCGAGGTCGGCGTCCTTGAACCTAACGAGTGTCCCGCTCTGCACGGCGATGCTGGCGATGCCCGCGCCCATGAAGCCGGCGCCGAGGATCCCCAGTTTGTGCACGGGCAATGGTTCGACGGCGGGATGCGCAACGCCGCTGTCCTTCTTTAGGGCAGTGGTCGCAAAAAAGAGGAAGATGAGTTCCCGCGAGACCGGGGTCATCGCCATCTCGCCGAAAAGTCGCGATTCCTCGCCATACCCCTTGGCACGATCGCCGAAGCTGGCGGAGACCGCATCGATGGCGGCGAAGGCGGCGGGATAGTTCCCGCGCGTCTTCTTCGTGGTCATCTCGCGTGCCTGCCGAAAGACAACGGAACGACCGATTGGGTTGTCGTCCAGGAGGAGCGACTTCGCGTCGTGGGGTCGCGAGGACGGATTACGCGGGCGCTCGCCGGAAGCGATCTCGCGCGCGCGTTGCACGGCGACGCGTTGGAGAATGGCGGGGTGGACAATCTCATGGACGAGACCAATCTGGAGCGCCTTCTTTGCCCGGATGTTTTTCCCCGTTAGGATCATATCCAGCGCCGCCTGCACCCCGACCAGTTTCGGGAGGCGTTGCGTTCCGCCAGCGCCGGGAATCAGGCCAAGCTGAATCTCGGGGAGCGCCAAGGCGGTCTTGGGGTGGTCGGTGGCAATGCGCCAGGCACACGCCAGTGCGGCTTCGAGCCCGCCGCCGAGGCAGGCGCCGTGAATCGCTGCAACGACGGGGACACGAAGATTTTCGAGACGGTCCAGCAATTCGTGTCCCGCGCGCGACGCGGCTTCGGCCTGTGACGCAGACGTCCACGTGAGAAACTCGTCGATGTCAGCGCCGGCGATGAAGTTGTCCTTCTTCCCAGAAATGAGAACGGCGCCCTGCACCTTGACGTCGCGCTCGATTGCATCAAAAGCCGCGACGAATTCGTCCTTCACGGACTGGGAGAGAATATTGACGCTCTCGCCGGGACGATCGAGGACAATGATGGCGATGCCATCATCGATCGTTAGGCGGACGGACGAGTTTTCGGTGTTGAGAAGGGTCATGTGCGTTCGACGACCATCGCGAAGCCGAGTCCACCAGCCGCGCAGACGGTCATGAGACCGAACTGTCCTTCGCGGCGCGCCAACTCGTGCAAGAGCGTTGTGGTGATGCGGGCGCCGGTGGCGCCGAAGGGGTGACCGATGGCGATGGAACCGCCCATGACGTTGAGGCGAGCCCGATCGACTTCGCCGACGGGATGTGAAAAGCCGGCGCGCGCCGCCCACTCCTGCGATTCGAGTCCTTTCAGGTTGCAGAGCACCTGCGCGGCGAACGCTTCGTGCATCTCGACGAGGTCGATGTCGCCTAACGAGAGTCCCGCGCGCGCCAGCGCCACCGGAGCAGCGAGGACGGGGGCCATCAGGAGCTGCTCGGCAGGATCGACCGCGGCATAGGCATAGGACCGAATGAACCCGAGTGGCGGGTAGCCTAACGCGTTCGCCTTCTCCTCGCTCATCAGGAGGACGGCGGCCGCGCCGTCGGTAAGTGGAGAGGCGTTGCCGGCGGTGACGGAGCCGTACCGCTTGTCGAAGACCGGTTTGAGGGCCGCCAGTTGCTCGATGCTGGAGTCGCTCCGGATGCCGTTGTCGGAGACGAGGGCACCTTCGTACCTGGGCGGCACCCAGACGGGCATGATCTCGTTCGTTAGGCGCCCGTCGCGCGTCCCGGCAGCTGCAAGGCGGTGCGATCGAAGGGCAAATTCGTCCTGCGCCTCGCGAGCGATGTCATTGATCTTGGCCATTTTTTCCGCCGACTGTCCCATCGTTTCGCCCGTGGTGGGCTCGGCGATGGCTGGCGTGATGGGAACAAGATCGCGCGGACGAATGCGCGCGAGCGCCTGCATCCGCGCAGGAAGCGACTTGGCGCGTGAGGCCGCCACCAGCGCATCGGAGAAACCGCGCGAATGAAGGATCGGAACATTGGAGAGAACCTCGGCGCCTCCGGCAATCACGACGTCGGCATGGCCCAGCGCGATCTGATCGGCGCCGTCGGTGATCGCCTGGTTCGCCGATGCGCACGCGCGACTCACGCTGAACGCCTGGACTCCCTTTGGGAGATGCGGGATGAGCGAAACCTCGCGCGCGATGTTCGGCGCCACTACCGATGGAATGACGGTGCCGAAGACGAGCGCATCCACCTCCTGCGCATCGAGCGAAGTCCGCTGCATCAACTCGGCGACAACGATCCGACCGAGCTCGATTGCGGTGAGCGATTTGAAGGCACCCCCCGCTTTGACGAAGGGAGTGCGAAGGCCAGCGACAATCGCAACGCGCCGTCCGTTTCCGTAAGTTGCCATGATGAATAAGGTAGGCGAAGCGACAAGTGAGGCAACGCCAGCCACCACATGGCGAAGCGCGTCGTTCGATGCGCTGGAGCGCGAGCAATTCGATCTGCTCGTGATTGGGGGCGGGATTACGGGATGTGGCGTCGCGCGCGACGCGGCAATGCGGGGACTGCGCGTGGCGCTCTGCGAAAAAGATGACTTCGCGAGCGGCACATCGAGCCGCTCCTCGCGTTTGATTCACGGCGGAGTGCGTTATCTCGAGCACGGGCACCTGCACCTCGTCTTCGAATCGAGCCGCGAGCGACGGCGATTACTGCGAATCGCACCGCACCTGGTGCACCCGTTGTCGTTCACGTGGCCGGTGTACGATGGCGCGCGCGTGGCACACTGGAAGTTGCTGGCGGGACTCACGCTGTACGATGCGCTCGCTCTCTTTCGCAATGTTGGAAATCATCGGCGACTTTCGCGCGATGCGGTGATTGCGCGCGAGCCAGCACTTCTTGCGGAGGGGCTGCAGGGCGGCGCGCGCTACTGGGACGCATCGACCAATGATGCGCGGTTGACGCTGGCGAATGCGATGTCGGCGCGAGCGCTTGGCGCAACCGTCGTGAATCATGCGCGAGCGGTTGAGCTGACGATTGTCGAACGACGAGTGAACGGTGCCACGATACGCGACAAATTCACGGGGCGCGAATGTGCGGTGCGCGCGTCGTGTGTGGTGAGCGCGAGCGGCCCGTGGACGGACGCGGTGCAAGCGATGGAGGAGGCGCACGACCGGCCGACGGTGCTTGGATCGGCGGGCGTGCACATCGCGGTTCCGCGAGAACGGGTAGAAAATCGTGAGGCGGTAACGCTCGTCGCGCCGCAGGACGGGCGCGTGTTCTTCGTGCTGCCGGCCGAACAACACGCCATCATCGGGACGACGGAGCTGCCGGCAGCTGCAACGCCGGATGAAGTGCGCGCCTCGCGGAGCGACGTACGTTACTTGCTGGACGCGGCGAGCGCTTACTTCCCCCGCGCACAACTGCGCGACGCCGACGTCGTCGCAGCGTGGTCGGGGATTCGGCCACTTGCGGCGACGTTGGCCACGGGCGACGCAGGGAGCGCGTCTCGCGAGCATACGATTGCGGTTGGACCGCACGGGATGATCGCGGTCACTGGCGGCAAGCTCACGACGTATCGCGCGATGGCCGAGGAGGTGGTCGATCACGTCACGCACTCGTTAGGCGCTCCGCGCGCGGGACGCCCCTGGCGTGAGGAATCGCTGTGGGGTGGCGTGATGACGTCGCTTGAGGCCACGGAGGAAGCATGTGCGGCGGCGACTGGTGATGTGGCGTTAGGCAGGCATCTCGCGCGCACCTACGGAAGTGAGTGGCGTACGTACTGGGCAGCGACAAAGGACGACGCCGCGCTGCGGGAACCGATCGCCGATGGACTGCCATACGAAACTGGAGAGGGACTGTTCGGCTTCAGCCACGAGATGGCGGGGACGATTGCCGATGTGCTGCTGCGGCGAACGCACGTAGCGTTTGAGACGCGCGATCATGGGTTGGCAGCCGCTCAGCGCCTAACGCAACTCCTCGCGCCGCGCCTGGGTTGGAGCGCCGATCGCACGCGCTTGGAGCAGCGTGCATTCGAAGACGAGATGCAACGCATACTCAGCATCGACGCCTGAGAACGTGAAAGAGGCGTGCTAGGAGCGCACGCCTCTTTCCGTTTGGCGGTGAATCTCCCGCGAACGTCAGTGTGATTTGAGCCGAGCACGCACAGCGCCGACAAATCGGGCTGCGTCGGCGGGGTGAAACTGTTCGAGCATGGTTTTCTTGCCGTCCTTGACGTTCTCAGGTCCGATGGTCGGCTTGTGACGATAGTCGAAGACGATCGCCCCATCTTCGTACTTCACGTCATTCAGGTCGGAGACGGGAAAGCCGTGCTCACGATCGAAGACTTCGGTCAGTGTCGACTGAACGGTGGCTTGCACGGCGTTCTTGACGACACGACCGAGGGCAGAGTTTTCGTCGCTTGTGTCCTTCTTCATCGACGAGTCGACGTCTTTCTTGACCGACTTGCGCAGCGAGTCGGAGAAGCCGACCAGGATGGAGTCGTGGCGAAGCCCCATCAGCATCGTGCCGTTAGTAGTCTTCATCCACACCTCGCCACCGGGGCCTTGCCTAAATGTCGGCTGCGCCAACCTGATCGCGGCGTCGCTGCCGGCGTTGGCCGTGGCGGCGTTGGCCGTGGCGGCAACCGTCGCGGACTCGGCAGTGGCCATGGCACTCGCGACAACCGCGTCGGTCTCTTCCTTCGACCTCTTGTGATCGGACGAACAGGCAGCAGCAAGCAGCAGCGTGGACGCTACTGCAACGCGCGATGCATGCATAACGGGCTCCGGAAATGGGCGTCGCACATCGAAGGGCCGCACGGAAGAGCTCCATGCGGCCACATTCACTACGCGCATCGGTTACGAATGGGTTCAGCGATCGTGCACCGGAACCATCTTTTGGCTCCCCGCACCCGCGAGCTTCGCCGTCGCAATCCTCTCGCGCCCTCTACTCGGCGCGGCCGAAGCTCGTATCAGTGCGATGCGTAGCGCGACGTGTAGACCATGACGACGCCGAAGCGAGAGTTGTCGCGCAACGCGCCGGAGGAGACGAAACCACCCAGTTCCGATGACCGAACCGCCATGACGGCCTCGATGTCAGACGCGGAGATTTGCTCGGCGCGCAGCGTCACCGGGAGTCCGTTTACGTAGATCTGCGCGCAAGCAGGTTCGCCAGAAAAGCGTAGACATCCCGGCTGCGAGTAGTAGGAGAGTCCGGTCAGACGTCCGTTCTGCACGACGTCACCGAGATGAATGGCACGGTCGCGAAGCTTTTCCATCTGCTCGGGGAGAATGGCGCGGGCGGCGCCCGCGGAGATGGAGGAACCGAACAGCCGCGTCAGGTCCTTCGCGAAAAGCTGGCGGAAGGAGAGTTCAGCGTCGTCGCCTTGAAGAAACAGCGTGTCGTTTCGCGTTTCGGTATCGCGAAGTTCGATGCGCTCGGAAACGATGGGGAAGTACCCGCTGCGCCTAACGAGAATGAAATACTTGCCGGCGGTTGGCGCCTGAAGTGAAAACGAGCCGAAGACATCGGCCAGCGCTGTGTCTACCGGTTCGTGCTTGTTGTTCAGCAGCACCAACGTCGCACCCGAAAGCGCTCGTTTGGCAGCGCCAAGTACGACCAAGCCTTGTATCTGCTGCGCCGGTAGAGCCGTGACGAGCGGCGCCGAGAGCATACCGGTAACGCCAATCGCGAGCGCTCCGACGGAGCGCGAAGCGAAGAATCTCAGAAAAGTTCTTGCGGGCATCGTCGTTTCCCGATGGGGGGTTTCACACTCTACCCCACGCGTCGGACAAGGTGGCGTAAAGGGAAAGGGGCGCCCGGTGACGGACGCCCCAAACGATGCGTTGCCGTTCCGCGCGATTTACGCGTCTTCCATCTGATGGATGGTGACGAGTTCGAGAATCTTCAGCTTGCGCGAGCGCGCGGGAAGTTTGAGGAAGGCAATTTCGCCTACCTCTTTGTTAATGAGCGCGCGTCCGATCGGGGACGACATGGTCACGTGCCCGTCGTCGAAGCCGTCGGAATCGCCGAAGACGAGGGTATACGTCTCCTTGGTGCGAGTATCCTGGCACTCGACGATTACGCGCGAACCGAGACCCACTTTGTCGGTTGGGATCTGCGAGAGGTCGACTTGCGCAAGCTTGCTGAGGCGCTGGCGAAGCTGGCCCAAGCGTGCTTGGACAAATTGCTGCCGTTCGAGCGCAGCCTTGTACTCGGAGTTCTCGCGCAAATCACCGAGCTCCACGGCTTTCCGAATTTCGTTCGGAAGCGTCACGTTGAGCTCGTGCTGAAGCTTCTCGACTTCCGAGCCGAGCTTCTGTTTGAGTTCCTCGAGCATGTGGCAACCACCGGTACAAATGAAAAGGGAGCGCCCGGCCACCTGGGGGGCCGGGCGCTTTGCATAGGGTGAAGGTAAGTCCCGAGCCGGGGGATTTCAATTCCGCGGCTGCGCTGCGGTGCCACCGCTACACTTCACGACATGATTCGCGTTGAACGACACGATGATATCGTGCGCTTCGAGCTGAGCAGCCGTCGCAGCCGGCTGGCAGGACTATCAGTGAGCGCCTTTCTCGTGCGCGGGGTGCTCATCGATTCCGGCTTTCCATCGCTGGAGCCGGAGTTCACGAGGCTGCTGTCGAGCGAGCGATTGCGTGGCGTGGTGGTCACGCACTGGCACGAAGATCACGCCGGCAACGTGGAGTTGGTGGCATCACGTGGGATTCCGATTGCGGCAACGTCAGAGACGTTGAGCGTGGTGCGAAAGCCGAAGACTATTGCACCATATCGGCGGTTTACGTGGGGGCGTCCAAAAGCGCTCCGATCTCCCGTTACGCCGTTTTTTCCGGAAGAGCTGCAGCTTATCTCCACACCCGGGCACTCACGAGATCACCTGGCGGTGTGGGATTCTGAGACGGAGACGCTGTTCAGCGGCGATCTTTTTCTTGGAGTGAAGGTGCGTGTTGCGCACCACGACGAAGAGCCGCGCGCGACGGTCAAGTCATTGCGTCGAGTCTTGGCGCTCGGCCCGCGCAGAATGTTCGACGGACATCGCGGGCTCATCGAGAACCCTACAGGCGCACTGCAGGCGAAGATCGACTGGATGGAGGAAACCATCGGCGCAATTGAGCGTGCCGCGCAGGAGGGTAGAGATGAAGCCGCGATCGCACCTATGGTGCTCGGGCGTCGCGACATGATGGATGTGATCTCCCGCGGCGAGTATTCGCGCCGCTCACTGGTGCACGCGGTGTTGCATGAGGATGTGAGCGCGCTGGCGACTCGTTAGGGGGCCAGTCGAAGAGGCGGGTGGAAGAAGTGGCGACGAAAGCCATTGCGCGCGGGAATTTCACGTCTGCTTGCGTCGGGGAAGCGTCTGTCCGAGATGTTTCAGAGATTGCGAGGCGAGACGCGACGTGATTGCTTGGACTTCGGGGATTTCATACACAGGGATGCAGATGACGAGTACAAAGTTGAACTGGTTGGCTGGGAGTCGGGCTGGTCGCAAGGTGATGGGAGCGGCACTGGTGATGCTGGCTGCGGCCTGCTCGAGCAGCGACTTACCGTCGGCGACTGAGCCGCTCTCGGGAAGTGGTCTGGTGTACACGCTGGTGTCGGTGGAGAGCAAAGCGCTGCCCGCGACCGTGTCGATCGGCCAGGATGCGAATGTGGCAGTGATCAGCGGAAAGCTGACGCTTGCGCCGGACTCGACGTGGATTGTATCGCACGTGATCGCGACGACGACGGCGGCGAATTCGCCGAAGTCGATTGTTACACTTCGGGGGAGCTATTCCCGCGCAGGGACAACGCTCACGATGAAGCAAACCGTTGGGTCGACGGCATTCACCGGAACCTACTCCGACAATCTCGTGACGTTGACAGCGGTGGTTGCCAACACGCCGGGAACTGCCTTTTCGTACTCTCGTTAGGCGTGTCCCTTGGCGTACTCCGCACGAAGGCGTGACATCAGGTCCTCACGGCGATCGTAGAGGCGGCGGAGTTTACGCTTTGGACGTCTCGCCAAGGCGTATGATGTGAGGAGCGGGAGGGCAACGGTCGAGTCGAGGTAGCAGACGACGGCGTCGGGGAGACGATCGGGGTCGATCTTTCCCCAGCTCACAGCTTCAGCCGGCGTTGCGCCGCTCAGCCCACCCGTGTCGGGGCGCGCGTCGGTGATTTGCAGGAAGTAGTCGTGCCCCTTCTCGTCGATGCCTAACACTTCCTGGATTTGCGGCTCGGTTTGAAGGGCGAAGTTCTTCGGACTTCCGCCGCCCAGGATGCAGACGGCGCTTTTGCCCCCGCCCCGCTTGGCATCGAGAACGATTGACGCCGTCTCGTTGACGTCGGCGTTGACGTCGATGACGCACTTGTTTCCATCGAGCGAGAGCGCGGCGACGTTCATGCCGATGGACGAGTCGCCGGGCGAGGACGTATAGATCGGGACACCTGCTTTGTACGCCGCGCTCAAGAGAGATTTCTGCCCGATTCCAAGCTTGCGCTCACGCTCACGCACGTACTTGCCGCAGAGATAGTGGAACTCGGCGCTCGACATGGAGCGCTGGAACTCCGGGGCCTGTATGATGGCGCGGAAGAAGGCGTCGGTTGAGAGCAGAACGTCGTAGTCGAAAAAGATGTCATAGATGCGCACGACGCCTTCTTCGCGGAGGACGATGTCGGACGTTTGTGGATTCCCGCGATGCATGGAGAGTCCAAGTCCGAAATGCGTATCGTGATACAGGTTGGCGCCGGTGGAAATGATCCAATCGACGAAGCCTGCTTCGATGAGCGGGATGACGGCGGCCATACCGAGCCCCGCCGGCGTCAGCGCTCCAGTCATCGTTAGGCCGACGGTGACGTCGTCATCGAGCATCTTCTCGGCAAAGAGTTGGCACCCTTCGCGCAGGCGTCCGGCGTTGTACGCCAGGTAGGTGCCCTCGATGAGGTCGACGACCTTTTCTTTTCCGTTGATGCGGCGCGGATCGATCTTGCCGCCGCGCAGAAACCGATTGGCTGAGCCGAGGGAGTGCCCCTTCCCTTTTTGTTCGCGTTCCTCGGCAGCTTTCTTCTGCGCCGCTTTAGGTCCGGATGCGGATGAGCGCTGTACGGTGCCGCCAACACGCGACGCCTTGAGACCGAGCGAGCGCCCGGCGGTTGAGGTGGCTGCAGACTTCTTTTTGCTCACTTCTCCTCCAGCCGCGTACGCGCGGCGTTGAGTTGCGCTTCGTAAGCAGCGATCACCGTCTGCGCCGCTTCTTCAGGATCATCGGTGACGAGCATCAGGTCGACGTCGCCGGGAGAGATTTTTCGTTCGCCTAACACGCGTGATTGGAGCCAACGCACCAGACCCGCCCAGTAATGCCGACCGAAGAGAATCACCGGGAACTGATAGATCTTCCCCGTTTGAATCAGCGTCAGCGCTTCAAAGAGTTCATCGAGAGTTCCAAAGCCGCCGGGAAATATGATGAAGGCGTTGGAGTACTTGATGAACATCGTCTTCCGCACGAAGAAGTAACGGAAGTTGACGAGGGTATCGACGTAGGGGTTGGAGCCCTGCTCGAAGGGAAGCTCGATGTTGCAGCCGATGGAGCGGCCGCCGGCGAGCTTGGCGCCTTTGTTGGCCGCCTCCATGATGCCCGGGCCGGCGCCGGTGATGATGGCGAAGCCGGCAGCTGCAAGAAGGCGCGCCGTTTCCTGCGCGGCGCCATATTGCGGATCGTCGGGGCCGGTGCGCGCGGACCCGAAGAGCGCGACGCCTTTCTGCACGTCAGACAACACGTCGAATCCTTCGACGAACTCGCTCGTGATGCGCATGACGCGCCACGGATCGGTCTGCGTGAATTCGTTGCGCGGACCGGGTTGAAGGAGCTTGGCGTCTTCGGTGAGCGGCGAGACGTCGAGGTAGTCGCGAATGGACGAGTCGACGGCGCGATGCGCGCCGCTGGTACGGGCGGAGGATTCTGACGAGGGTGGCGTGCGGCCGGCGGCGCGGTGTCCTGACTCGGTGCGTTCCTTGAGCCCTTGCAACGCCTCTTGTCCGGCATCTCGGAGGCGCTCTGGACTAATGGGGCGGCCACTCGGCGAACGTGGACCACTGGCGGCCTTCTTTCGTATTGCCATCGATTCGTTAGAGTTGTGATGAGGCAATGCGCACACGCGCATGAGCATAGCAGAGTGCAGCGTGACGCCGAAAGCCGTTGCGGTGCGGCGCCGATGTCCCTTCAGACTCAGTCCATAAAGGAATCGTGCCTGTTCTCGTTCTTGTAGCGGACGGCGCACGTCCTGACACGCTCTCAGCGGCCATTGATAGCGGCGCGCTGCCTGCCCTCGCCCGTCTTCGGGATGAAGGCGGCGGGGGGCTGCACACCGTCACGACGTCCTGGCCCTCGGTGACGGGACCCGGCTATACGCCGTTCCTTCTCGGGCGCTATCCATCGCCGGTGGGGCTTCCGGGAGTGCGTTGGTACGATCGGGGGCGTGGAATTGGCGCGTGGGCGGGGCACGCTCGGAGTTATATCGGGTGGGGCATGCGACTGATCGATCGCGACCTCTCGCCCGATGCTCCGACGATGTTCGAGCTGGAGAGCGATTCACTCGCAGCGCTCAACGTAATTGGGCGCGGAATTCCGCGATCGCGGGTGATCGGACGCGGCGCACGATTCGCGATGCGGGCGGCCTTCACCCACTTTCGAGGCGATGTCCCTGGGTGGCTGGCGATCGACCACGATATCGGCGTGACGCTGGCGGCGGAGATTCGCCGAATGCGTCCGGCCTTCACCTTCGCGGCGTTTACGGGAATCGACAAGGCGTCGCACGCCAGCGGTCACGACAGCCTGCACGTGCTGCACGCGCTACGGCACTTCGATGAAGTGGTTGCCGAGTTGCGGCACGACAGCGAGCAGGCCGGGACGTGGGATGACACGCATTTGTGGATCGTGAGTGACCACGGCCACTCACGCGTGAGCACGCATGATGATCTCGCGCAGATGTTTGGCGGATGCGGGTATCGCGTGTTATCGCACCCGTGGGCTTTTGGCTCCGGAGGTGACGTCGCGGTGATGGTGAGTGGGAACTCGATGGCGCACCTGTACCTCGAGCTTGATCGCCGGGAGCGTCCGTTCTGGGGGGCGCTCAGGGAACCGTGGAGTGCATGCATTGACTTGTTAGGCTCCCGCCCATCGGTGGACTTGTTGATGCTGCCACACTCGCCGCACCGCGTGGAGGTACGGGGGCGTGAGCGCGGGATGGCGATGCTGGAAGTGCGGCAGGGGCGTTACACCTATCGTCCGGAGACGGGTGACCCGTTAGGCATTGGCGAGTTGGACGACGCGTGCGCGCGCGAAGCGTATGACGCAACGATCGGGAGCGACTATCCGGACGGCATCGTGCAGATTGCGCACGCAGCAACATCGTCGCGAGCGGGCGAGGTCTTGTTGTCGGCAACGCGTGGTTGGGATTTTCGCGGCGCATATGAACCGATCACTCACCGTTCATCGCATGGGGCGTTGCACCGCGATCACATGCTCGTTCCGCTGTTGGTGAATCGACCGGTTGAGCAGACACCGCGCCGCACGGTCGACGTGATGCCGAGCATACTGGCGGCACTTGGGCGGCCCGTGCCGAGCGGGCTTGATGGCGTGTCGTTCGTGCGAGGTGCGGGGGAGTTGGCGCGAGCGGGGAGCCGATAGGATTTGAGGATCTGATTGCCGTTAGGCAGCGCGACGCTGATCCGAATGTGATGCGGCCGCATGATCGACCTTTCCGATCCTGCGGCCGCATTTTTCGTTAGGCACATCTCGGTAGGCGCGTTGTGTTACGGGACGACGGACGGCTTGGGTTCGATACGGACGATCCAGAGACCGTTGTACATGTCGTTGACGTAGGCGAGTCCGTTCTTCACGACGACGCCCCAGGTCATGGCGGCGTTCTGCACGCGGCCGTTCATGTCGGCGGTGTTGAGGTGCCCGATTTCACGTCCCTGCGCGCGAAGATCGCCGCGCAGTTCGCCAGTGATGTCGAACGCGCGGAAGCCGCCATTGTACGCGCCCATGTAGAGGGTGTCGCCGGCGACCCAGACGTTGTGGACTCCGCCGAACTCCGGCTCGTAGTACGCGACGGATTTCGGGTGTTCCATGTCAGAGACGTCGATGACCTGCAACCGACCGTAGGCACGCCCGGCAGACGCGTCCTTCGCCCCTTTCACGCCGGACGCGGGGAAGACTTCGTCGGCGATGAAGACGTAGTTCTTGTGGCGCCACGCGGTATGCGTGCCGCGGATGAAGCCCGGGCCACCGGTTGCTTCAACGTCCTTATAGAGTGCGTTGAGGTCGTACTTGTACTGCGATACTAACTGCGGATTGCTTGGGGTGCCCCCCTTTACGCCGTCGCCGACGTCGAGGATGACGAGACCGTCGTTCCAGTACGAGGCGTAGAGCAGCCCGTTCTGCACATCGATGTCGTGCAACGTACGTCCGGCGTCACCGTGGTTCTTTGGCGTCTTCCACGTCGCGACTTCCTTCGGATTGGCGGGATCGTTCAGGTCAATCACGTGCAACGCGCCGGTGGCGTCGTTCGTGATGTAGGCGTGCGTTCCGTACTTCTCCTGGGTGTAGAGAAACGACGAGTGGACGCCGCCGGTGACGGTCGCCGTGTATTCGCTGATGACTTTCGGGTGCGCCGGATCTTCGAGCGAACAAATGACGATTCCGTTCTTGCGATCGCTCGCTCCTTCGCGCGTGAAGACGAGGATCTTGCCATCGGCGCTGGTCATGATGTCGTTGACGCGGCGCGTATTGGAGACGATGGAGTCGGTGATGACGGGCTGCGCCGGATTGGAGATGTCGATGGCGACCATGACATCGCCGCCTCCGCCGGAGCCGAGGTAGGCGTGCTTGCCGTCGGGATGGATCCAGACTTCTTCGGTGGTGAAGCGGGTGCGCGGGAGGCGCCCAACGACGGAGAGCGGGCGCCGCACATCACGCCCGACGAGCCTAACGAGCGCCTGCGCCGAACGCGACCCTTGCGAGGCGGTGACGATGTATTCACCCGAGGCGTAGCCGGTAAAGGCACCGTCCTGGCCGATGACACCCTCGCCCGGCGAGAACGACCAGGACGTGGAGAGATTATTGACGGCGTTTCCTCGCGCGTCCTTTGCCACGATCCTGAAGCGCACGACGTCACCCTGTCGGGCCTCGATGCGACTCGGCTGGAGTTCGATGGACGCGACCTGGAGCGCCTTCACCTCGACCGGAATGGTGACCGAAGCGGCACCGCTCATTCCGACTAATGATGTCTTGCCGGCGGCCATGGCGGCGACCATGCCGTCGGCGTCGACGCGGGCGACATTGGGTGACGAAGACTTCCACGCAATCGCATCATCGGCGCGCAGGTCGTTGGTCTTGGAAAAGACCTGTCCCGTCAGCCGCAATCGTTGGCCGAGTGCGAGGGTGAGCGATTGATGCGAAGGGGTGATGCTGGCCGCCGGACCAGCGACCATGTGCACTTCGACGCGCTCGACTTTCGGACGCGCGCCAGGGACGAGGGCGACGACCGCGACGGGGAGGGTGCCGGTCGCTCCGCTGCGCACGAGGCCAAGCGAGTCGACATCTCCTTCGAAGCGTCCACCTTGCGCCTGAAAACGGACGCGTGCGCCATCGACGGGGCGACCGTTGGCGTCGAGGGCTTGAGCGGCAAGCCGCAGCGTGTCGCCGGCGGTGATGACCGGCTTGGCGGGCGTGACGACGATCCGCGCGACCTCGGTCGTCTGTGCGCCGATGGTTGCCGCGGTTGTGAGCGAGAGTGCGAGCGCGATGAGGAGCGCGCGTGCGGAGGTGGTAGTCGGCACGAGGGTGACGAGGTTAGGGGAAGGTTTTCAGGCCGAGGGAAGTTGCGTGATGAGAGGCGAATGCGCGAACGAACGAACTGCGACGAGTGTGTCGGTCATCTAGAGCAGTGCCCGCCGTTTCAAGACATCGTATTGTGCAACGACAGACTCCGCCGCGGACAAAGGATGCACGTCCAGCACGAGCACGCCGCGGCTACGCAGGTCGGCAAGCGCGACTTCGCGCGCCTGGAGCAACTCTTCAGCGGCGGCGCGCTCGAACGCCGCATCGGTCGTGGACGGGCGAGCGGTGGCGAGGCGATCGAGCGCCGGATCGCGAAGTGCGACAGCGAGGGGAAGATGTCGTGGACGCAACGTCCCAACCTGCGCGAGCAACACCTCGCTGGCGGTGCGATCGATCAAGTCTGTAAACAGAACGGTCAGAGCACGCTTGCGATTGTGCTGTGCGAGCCACGCAAACGCCGCGGGATAATCCGGCTCAACGAGTTTTCCCTCTACCGTTGCCAGCGCGTCGAGAATGTTGCGGAGCGCCCGCTTACCACGAGCGGGTGGAATCCAACGATCAATAACGTCACTGAAGACCAGCAGGCCAACGTTGTCGTCGTGCTCGACCGCGGCGATTGCCAAACGAAGCGCTGCAGCCACCACGCTCTCCAGGCGCGCTGCACCATCGGTCTCGGCCGTCGTCATGCGTCCCGCATCGATGACGATGAGGACCTGCTGTCGACGTTCATCTTCGTATTGTCGCGCCATCGCCTTTCCGCGCTTGGCGGTGGCCTTCCAGTCGATGGTGCGCGTATCGTCGCCGGGGACCCATTCACGTAGCGACTCGAAGACGCGTCCTTCACCCAGGTGCCTCACGGCGCGCAGTCCTGCCTCACGCCGTCGTTGCAGCTGCGAAGGGAGTGGGCGCAACGGGGCATCGGCCAGCGAGGGGTAGATTGTCCCCTTCCATGGAAGCGAAATGCGAAGCTGTCGCCACGCGAGCCCCCACGGCGAGGCGACGCGAAGATGCAAACGCCCGCCCTCGACCTTGCCACGCGACAAGGGGCGAACTTTCAGGCGTTCGATTGACGCTACCCCCGGCGAAAGTGTCAGGGCGCGCTCGGCATGCGAACCTAACGAGAGGAGCGGCGGAAGCTCCTCGCGCAGGAGGAGGCGCAGTGTGCGCGCGGCCCGAAGGATCCAGCGATATGAGACCTCGACGTCGCGCGTGGCAGCGAACGTCGCGGGAGCTTGTCGCTCGACTTCCAGAGTCGCAGCGTTGATGCTTGTCGCGCGCCAGCCGTCGACGAGGAGGGCGACAATCCAGAGCGCGTCGAGGGCGACCATGAGCCCGACGCTCGCGGGCCAAATGATCGCGAGCAATGCGACCGCAGACAACACGGCCGCAACGACATACCATCGCCGCGACGGGACGATCATGAACGCGGCGCCTCGACGCGCTCAAGGAGCGATTGAATCGCCGCATCGGCGGTGACGCCTTCGAGCTCGAGCTCGGGCACAACCTGAATACGATGTCGCAACACCGGCGGCGCGAGACTCTTCACGTCGTCGGGGACGACATAGTCTCGTCCATCAAGAAGCGCGGCCGCCTGAGCGAGCGCCAAAAGAGCCACGGATGCACGCGGTGAGGCGCCTAACGTGATGGTGGGCGCGTCACGCGTGGCGCGGACGACTGCGGTGATGTAGGTCAACAACGCTGGCTCGACGCGCACGCGACGCGCTGCACTTCGAAGTGCGCCCAGCCCAGCCGCATCAAGCATTTGCTGCAATCCGTAACTTGCCGGTTCGGCCGCCTCGAAGCCGCCCAAGACGCGGTCAAGCATCCCCTGCTCTGCCTCGGACGACGGGTAGGAAAGGAGAACCTTGACGAGGAAGCGATCGAGCTCCGCCTCGGGGAGGGGATACGTTCCCTCGAATTCGATCGGGTTCTGCGTCGCGAAAACGGTGAAGGCGGCGCTGAGGGTGCGCGTGTCGCCGTCGACGGTGACGGCCCGTTCTTGCATCGCTTCGAGCATCGCCGCCTGCGTCTTGGCAGGCGCGCGATTGATTTCGTCGCCGAGTACGAGGTCGGCGAACAACGGTCCCGGGCGAAACTTGAAGGCGCCGTCGCTTCCCAGGAGGTTCACGCCGGTGATGTCCGACGGCATGAGGTCTGGGGTGAATTGAATGCGCCGGAAGGAGAGGCCTAACGATTGCGCGAGCGCGCGTACGAGGAGGGTCTTCGCGGTCCCCGGCGGCCCTTCGAGCAGGACGTGTCCGCGCGCCATGAGTGCCAGAAGCGCCTCTCGTATCGCCGCCGGCTGTCCCAGAACGACGCTTTGCAGCTGCGACAGAAGTCGCTGTGCGTCGTTTGTGTGCTGCTCCACCTCGGTTGCGGTTAGCGGCGCAGGTCGTTCCACAAGTCCTCCACTGCATTGGCCGCGGCGAGCACCGCGGACTGGGGTTCGGGAGAGTTGGCGCTTGCCATGAGTGCTTCGGCGGCCTGACGAACGCGATCGTCGGGCGCGTGCCTAACGAGCGAGGCGAGCCACGGGCGCCAGTCGTCGGCTAATTGAGACTCGGCCGCGGCGCGTCGGGGCGTCACGGCAACCGTCGTGGGAGAAAGCCGGCGCCGCAGGCCACGCACGATGGCGCCGATCGCAATTTCGTGTCCGCGCGCCGCGGCCAGCGCCGTGGCCAACGCCTGAACGTGTTCGAGGGATGACCGCCGCGTGCGCACGATTCCGGCGCGAATCGGTCCAAAACGAACAGCGCCGAACAGGAGGGCGATGAGACAAACTGCCAACAACTGCCAGAACATCCAGCCGAGCGGATGTTCGATGCTCCACGACAGGAAGAGTCCAGCCATGGTGCCGCCGACGCGCACTCCGTGGTGGTATTCGTCGAAGGTGACGCGACGATAACCGCGCGAGAGGACATCGAGCATTACGGGCGCGAGGCGTGAACTGCGCATGCTGCGATTACGAAGGAGCGACGCGTCTGCAAGGAGGAGGATGGTGGGGGCCGCGCCAGCGCGTCGAAGCCGAAGCATCACCGCATCTCCCTTGTCCGTTACCAGGATGGTGTCGGCGCTGAACACCCGCCGCGCGAGCGCGAGAGGACATTGCATGGCGTCGTCGCCAGCGAAGCGCTTGCCTGTGGAGTCGAAGCGCGTCAGGCGAGCGTGCACCCACGCGTCACCGTGTGCCGACGTGTTGTTCGGCGCGCGCACGCGCGTAGAGTCGAAGACGTTGCTGACGATGGTGTAGCCGAAGCACTGCATGGCGGGAGCCGCCGCCTCGCCCGCGAGCAAGAGGGCACTCGCGGCCGAGTCGCTGGCAAGCGCCAGAATATCGTTCCACTCCGATGTTGTCGGCGCCGTGCTCGGCGACACCACCGCGAACAGCGTCCGGTTGCCACCGACACGCCTAACGAGCCCCTGCGGCCGCTCGCGCCAGCGTCCTACGACGACACCGAGTCGTTCGAGTGCCTCGGCGGTCCCCTTGATCCCCTCGCGCGAGCCGTTGTAGGTCGATGCGCGCACATCGGGATTGTCGCGCGGCCGGAAACGATTGCCGGTTGCGACGGCAAGGATGACGACGAAGGCCAGGAGGGCGCCGACGAGCGCGAGTTCAGTGCGCTGGCGCATAACGGTCGGCGGCAGCACGCGAACGCCATTCATCGAAGTCGGCGCGCTCGCATGGGACGCGCGCGAACGCATATTGGTAAAGCGATTGGACGAGTCCCCGCAACTCGCGCCGGTGCTCCTCCCCCAACTTCGCTTCGCGAACGTAATCCCCTGGTGTCTTGCTGGCATGAAAGCGCGTCACTTTGCGCGCCTCTAGCTCGAGCATGAGGCGCAGAAAGTCGGCCTGCATCGCCTCCGGGTAGCGTCCGTCAGCTGCAAACCTGTCGGCGACGCTGGCGTACCAGGCGGCGTCGCGGGGAATGGATCGCTCGCCGACGAATAGTGCGCCTTCACGCCTCGACGCGGCGCGCACAGTGCGATATGCCACCCACGCGGCGTGGAGAATGATCGCGACAAGAATTGCGATCAGCGCCCAGAACAAAATCTCGAATGCGCGGGGATTTTGCGCTCTCAACTCAGCGAGCCATCGTTGCAGTGCAAGCCACGTTCGCCGCACCGCGCCGAACGGATCCTCACGCGTCTCCCAACGATATGCGGGCGATGAAAAGACCGTGTCGAGAACCGCGCGGAGTGTATCACCGCGTGCTGGTGAAATCGGTAGCGCTTGCAACGTCACCCTTGTTGCAGCGCAGTCGCCAGCATCTCGAGGTCGAGTCCTTCCTTACGTACGCGCAAATCGTAGTAGAGCACCGTCGTGACAACGTAGAAGAAGGGGTAGATCAGAATCTGAAGGACTGATTGAACGATCATCGCGATCAGAGCGATCGGTGCGGATGGATCAGCGGCGGCGGTAGCGCCTACCAAGATGCTCAACGCCATACTTGGGAGGATGAGCAGTACGATCGATACGAAGAGTGCGCCGAAGATTTTTCGACGAAAGCCGCGCGAGAGTGCCCACGCGCGCCCCATCGCATCGGTCGGCTTCGGAATGTCTTCGAGCACAATGGCGGGCGTGGTGAGGATGAGTCCACAACCGATGATGATTCCGGGGACAATCAAGAGAATCAGACCGAACGAGATGACGAACGACACGAGGAGTGATGCCGCAATGAGACGTCCCATGAACGGCGTCGATCGTTGAAACGCCTCTTGCCACGAGAGTCCTGTCCCGAGATACGTCTCGGCTACCAGGAAAGTCGAAGCGGCGGTACCGACGGCACCAAAAACAACCGCGAGTCCGATACTCAGCACCCACAATGCTGGTTGCTGCAACATTCCTCCCGCCGCCTCGACGAATACGCTCAGCGCGAGGGGAATCGCTTGCGTGAAAGCAGAGACCACGAGGAGAGGGGCAAAGAGAGTGCGATAGATTCCGAACGAAGTGTCGAGCACCTCGCCGAGTGATAGAGGGCGCAGAACTGGAACTCGCATCACGTTCTCCGTAGTCGGTTGCTATCGATGTACGCGCGAGCGTCGGCGCGCGCGACTGTGTGCGAGGGAGCGTGTCGTTGGTCAGTAAGGTCGGCGTTCGCCGACGTGTTTGGAAGAGTGTGCTGCGTGCCGGTAGATTTTCCTCGTTTGACAGACATGTGGGAGACGTGAGCGTGCGATGAGCGAGTTGCGCGACTATCGGCAGCACCTCGAGGTCGAGACGCCGGAGCATGTGGTGATCGATTATGAGATCGCCGGGCTCGGGAGCCGTGCGTTAGCGGCGATCATCGACTCGGCGATCATCGTGAGCGTGATCGTGGCGCTTTTGTTCATTGCGGCGCGCGCGACAGCGGAATGGGCGGTGTGGGTCATTCCGGTGGTGACGCTGGCGTTCTTCGCGGTTTTGTGGGGGTATTTCGCGCTCTTCGAAGGGTTGCGCGAGGGACAGACTCCCGGCAAACGGTGGTTGGGAATTCGCGTGATTCGAGACACCGGGCACGCGGCGACGATGCGCGATGCGGCCACGCGCAATCTGATCCGCCTGATCGATTTCCTTCCACCGCCGTACTTGTTAGGCGCGCTGATGGTTGCGTTTCATCCGCGTGGGAAGCGGTTGGGTGACCTGGTTGCTGGTACGGTCGTGGTGCGCGACCGTCCGGTGGTGGCGGCGCCGGTACCCGTCGAAGTTGCCGGCATCGCCGTCGAGCCCCAAGCCGCGGTTGCAGCTGTGGGGGCGCCGTTGCTCAACGACGACGAGTTCCGCCTGCTGCGCGAGTTTGGATCGCGCGCGCCCACGCTCCCTCGTGAAGTGCAAGAGCGGCTGGCAACACAGATCTTGCAGCGCGTTGGGGACCGCATTCCGATGCGGGAGAGCGATCCGGTCGCGTTTCTTGTTTCGACGCTGCGTGACGAGGGAGAGCGGCGGCGTGGTCGGTTCGCATCGCGCGGAACAGTTGGAGCGGGGCGGGGGGAGAGTGGCGATCGTCGTTCGTTGTCGTTAGGCGCGAGCGCTGTCGTGGAGCGGCTGATTGCGCGCAAAGAAGCGCGTTGGGACGAGTTCGACGCGCAAGTGGCGAGGGCGACAACAGGAGGATTGTCGGTCTTTGCGGCGCGCGAGCTTCCCGACTTCGCCGCTCGCTATCGTGAAGTGGCGTCGGACTTGGCGCGTGTGCGGACATACGGCGCCGACCGGGTGGTGCGCTCGCGCCTCGAACGACTGGTGGCGGCTGGGCATAATCTTCTGTATCGCGACCGGCGGCGCTCGTGGCGCGAGATTCTGAAGTTCTTCGCGGTGGATTGCCCGGCCGGAATCGTGGAAGCGCGGCGCGCGGTGTGGGTGGCCTTTCTCGCCTTTGCGCTTCCGGCGTTAGGCGGCTATGCGGCGTTACGAGAACGTCCGGAGTTGGCAGAGGCCGCGCTCCCCGCAGTCCTGCTCGAGCGAGCGGAAGCAGGCAAAGAGGCGCAGCGCGAGGGGCGTGGTTATGCCCAGGTCGCCGCGCAGATGCGAGGGATTGCGTCGACGTCGATCATCACGAACAACCTGGGCGTTGCCTTTGCCTGCTTCGCTGGAGGCTTGGTGCTCGGTGTGGGCTCGCTCGTTTCGCTCGCGTTCAATGGTCTGGCGATTGGTGCGGCATCGGGGCACTACCAGAACGTCGGGCTCTTGAGCTTTCTCTGGACGTTTGTCGCTGGACACGGGGCGTTGGAGCTCTTTGCGATCTGGTGCGCAGGAGGGGCGGGGTTCTTGTTAGGCATCGCGCTCATTCGCCCGGGCAACCTCTCGCGGCGCGACGCGCTCGTGCTCAATGGGCGGCTCGCAATGCGGCTCGTCGGGAGTTCGATCATTCTCTTGTTGGTGGCCGGAACGATCGAAGGATTTCTTTCGACGAGCGACGCCGCACTTACAACGCGAATTGCGGTGAGTGCTTCGAGCGTAGCGCTGCTGATCGTTTGGCTTGTGAACGGAGCACGTCACGCACGAACGGCAGTGCAATAGGAGCACGCCGTTTGCAACGGTGGCGGCGGACGCTCCTCTCACGACCTTTCGCCAACGGATGCATCGATGAGCAAGCTCCTGCGTGGCCTTGCAGCGGGATACGGCGCGAAAAAGCTCGGCGGCGGGTGCTTCAGCACCGTCCTGATCTTCCTACTCCTGTGGTGGTTGCTCGGTCACTTCAACCTGTTCCGTTGAGCGTCCCTCGGGCGACGTTAGGCGCCACGTCATGGAAAAGAAGGGGCACGGCTCAGTGCCGTGCCCCTTCCCTAGTCGTTCGTGTGGCGCCCCACCCTAACGAGTGGGGCGCAACAACCTCGCGTTAGTGCATCCCGGCACCAGCGGCCGGAACGGTGTAGTTCCACGGCTGCACGGGGAGCTTGCGCTGACGCGGATACACTTCGTCGAGCGTGTTCCCGTCGTACAAACGCCCGTTCACCATCACCATGTTGATGGAGTTGGAGTTGCGGATGTTCTCGAGCGGATTGCGGTCGAGTACGAGGAGGTCAGCCATCTTCCCTGCCTCGAGGGAGCCGATGTCCTGGGCGAGGCCGATGGCTTCGGCACCAACGATGGTCGCGGCTTTCAACGCGTCATGCGTCGACAAACCACCGCTCTGCAAGAGCCAGAGCTCCCAATGCATGCCGAGTCCTTGCAGCTGGCCGTGCGAGCCCACGCCGATGCGTCCGCCAGCCGCAACGGTCTTGGCCACATCCTGAGCATGCTGCCACATCGCATACTCTTCCTTGACGCCAAAGCCCATCGGGCCTGGTGAGCCACCACTGCCAAGTCCACGACGACGGATCTTTGCGTCGAAGTCAGACGGGTGCGTGAAGTGACGCAGCTTTGCATCGTTGACGAGGTCCTCTGACTGATAGAACCAGTTCTCACCGAACGGGCCGCCGTATTCGACGATCAGCGTCGGCGAGTTTGTCACCTGCGTCGCTTTGTACCACCCGAAGACATCATCGTACTTCGGCGTGATCGGAATCGTGTGTTCGATGCCCGGATATCCGTCGATACCGTGCGTGATGTTGAGCTTGTGATCGAGACCGCCTTCGGTGGTCGGCATGATGCCGAGTTCCTTCGCGGCCATGATGATCCACTGACGCTGCTGGCGGTTGCCCGCCATGTACATCTTGAGCGTCTTGGTATCGTAGTACTTGGAGTACCGCGACAGGATCTGCTTGGCGTGCTCGAGGTCGCGCACCGGTTCGCCGGCAAAGACGCCAGGGCCGGTCGTATAGATGCGCGGACCGATCATCTCGCCAGTTGCAACGCGATCGCCGTACGTCATGAAGTCGGTGGTCGACGTCTGCGGGTCGCGTGTCGTCGTGGTGCCGTACGCGAGTTCGGTGAGATACTGCCATGTCTGCGTATTGTGCACCTGTGGCGTCAGCCACTGTGGGTGGTAGTGCGTGTCGACCATCCCGGGCATGATCGTCTTGCCCGCGACGTTGATTTCCTTTGCACCTGACGGGATTTGCACAGAGCCACGCGGTCCGATGGCGACGATGCGGTTGTCCGTGATGACGATGTCGGCGTTGTCGATGATTTCGTTCCCCTTCATCGTGATCGCCCTGGCGCCGCGCAACACGGCGGTTCCACGCGGCGTGTCGCGCGAGGCGGCGACGGCGAAGCGAACTTCGTCGGCTTTGTAGCCCGGCTTGGGCTTCTTCGACGAGGTGTCGGCCTTGGCGATGGAGTCGGCGCGAGCGATCGAGTCCTTCTTGGCCGGATCAGCGCGCAGTGCCGCAACGCGCCGGCCGTCTGCCTTGAGCGAGTCGTCGACGACCTTGGCGCGATCGAGATCAAACGTCCAGAGCGCGTTGCCTAACGCCCACATGACCTTATGGCCATCGGCGCTCCACGCCGGGAATTCGCCACCGATTTCATTCAGCTTGCGCACAGGCACCGCCGCGTTAGGCAGTGCGGCCACGGAGACCGTCGGCGTCGTGCTGCCGATCTGCGGAATGGTGATGGTGTAGAAGTCCATGCCAACCATCGCCAGCGCCTGATCACCCTTCGGCGCCATCAACACGAGGGCAGCTGGCGGTGCCTGCGGACCACTCGGCTCCGCGGGTTCGTCATCGCCCCAGATGTTGAAGCGCCCACTGGAAATCGGGCGCGCGGCGCGACCTCCAATCCACTGACGCGCGATCTTCTCGTCATTCCCAGCGTCGAGTGTCATCGGCATGCCGAAGCCCGGAGGCATCGGACCCGTCACCTTGAGATGCGACTTGAGATCGGTTCCATCCCAACGGAACGAGACGAGTCCATCGCGACCTCCGTAGGCAAAGATGCGTTCGGGGTTGGAGGTGAAGTGCGCATTCCCCATTCCCCCCGTCGGCATGATGGCCGTGACCGCACCACCGGCAGCCGGAAGCCACACGAATTCTGCCGCCGCTGGGCCGAAGAACGCTGCGCCGGCTTCCTGCATTTCACGGGCAGCGGCACGCGTCGCAACGATGCGATCACCGTTAGGCGACCAGGCAAGATCGGCGTACAATCCACCGGAGGTCAGCGTCTGCGTCGTCCACGCTTTCTTTGTCGCATCCCAGTTGCCGCGCATGATTGAACCGCCCGCAGCGTCGTTCCACGTCGTCCACGCGACCGACTTGGAGTCAGGCGACCAGACCGGACCGAACTCACCGACCTCGCCCTTGCTCACGCGTTGCGGCGTCCCGTTAGGCAGGTCGGCAACGTAGATCTTATCGAGCGATGAGAACGCGATCTTCTTTCCGTCGGGCGACGGGGCGATGTCGCGAATCTGCTTGGCGGTCATCGCCGTGGCCGTGTCGACGCGCCATTTGAAAAACACCTCCGGACCCATCTCGAGCTTCACTTCGGCTTCGAAGGGTATCTTGGCCGGTGACGACTTGTCGACCGGGACGCGCCAGATCTCGCCGCCGTACGTCACGACGACGCTCTTCGAGTCCGGCATAAACGAATAGCCGGGGTAGGCGTCCAGCGGCGCACGGGACTCCGTTTCGTCGCGCTGTACCGGGAAGGCGAGCCAGTCTTCGCTCTGTGTCTCGAGATTGCGCAGGCGCAATCCGGTTTTAGTCTCGAAGCGTGTGGCGTAGACGAGCCACTTGCCATCGGGTGAGAGCGCAGGACGGAACGCAGACCCGAACCGCGTCGACATCTGCGAGGTGCGCCCGGTTTCCTTGTCCCACACGTAGAGCTGGTACTGCGGGCCGACGGCGTTGTACTGCCAGTCGCCCTGGCGCGCGGCAAACCACATGTAGCGCGGATCTTTCCCGAACGCGGCGCCGGTCATCTTGATCTGCGGCGGTGCGGCCGGCGTCGACGATAAGGCGACACCGTTTCCGCCGTCGACATGGTACATCCACAACTTCGCGGTGCCGAACAACCCGCCCGCCTTTGAGACGACGATGTATTTCCCGTCCGGCGCCCATTCGGGCGAGACGTATTCGTTGTCGTTCCCCTTGGTCACCTGCGTCGTGTCTTTTCCGTCGAGCGAGAGGGTCCAGACGTTGTTGCCGCCGCTGCGGTCGGAGACGAAGACGACTTTCTTGCCATCGGGGGAGAAGCGCGGTTGCGCGTCGTATGCCATTCCGCTCGTTAGGCGCGTCGCCTTGCCGCCGCCGATGGGAAGGGTGTAGAGATCGCCTAACATGTCGAAGACGATCGACTGTCCATCGGGCGATACGTCAAGCGAAATCCACGTCCCCTTCGTCGTCGTGAAGGTCGACGTGCGTCCGGTCTTGAGTGGGAGTGTTGTTGGAGGAGGACCTCCAGCCCCTCCCGGTCCCCCCTGCGCCGCCAGCATTGCCGGGGCAAGGAACGCGGAAAGAGCGATGAGCGCGAGCGAACGTCGTCTCAGCATCGGGAGAGCTACCAGCGCGATTGTGGAAGAGAAAAGCGGGGGGGGCGCCGATCGTGAGCGTCGGCGCAGACGCACAAGCATACGGGAGTCATCCCACTTTCTGCCAGCGCAGGGCGAGTGGGCGACTCGACGTGGGCACCGAGATTCGCTGGCGACGTCGCGCTAGGAGGCGACGCTTACCTTGGACAGGCGGAGGAGGAGGATGGCCATCCGCTTCACCTGCGTGGCGAAACGTGAAAGATCGGCGGTCTCGCCGGCGGTGTGACCATCCTTGCCGCGCATCCCAACGCCGTCGATAATCGCCTTGGCTTTCCCGGCGACAAAAGAAACATCGGCGGCACCAGCTTTCCGCGGATCGACCGCGCTCACCTCACCCAAACCCGCATCTCGGCTCGCCCGGTCGTACTGCGACAGAAGGGCGCGATTGGCTTCCGTGGGAGCGAGCGGCGGATACCCATCACCGAATACCAACGTCGACGAGGTTCTGGGCAGCGATGCGGCGGCGATCTCCTGCATCACGCTCTTGGCGTGTGAGTACTGCTCTGGAGTCAGTGCGCGCAAATCGCCCGACACCGACGCATGTTCGGCGACGACATTGTCCTTTCCGGCAGCGGTTCCTTTCGCGTTAGGCGCGTCGTACTGCACAGCGGTCCCGCCGAGCATGAGCCCTGGATTGAATGTCAGATTGGGCTCGGTCGAGAGGCGGCGATAAAACTCCGTGAGGATGCGTGACGCTTCGTAGATGGCGCCAGCGCCGATTTCTGGTTGGAAGATCTGCGATGAGTGAGCAGGAATTCCTTTTACGGTGAGTTCCCACTGGGACGAGCCGCGTCGGGCAACGACCGCATGCCCCGGTTCTCCGTCGCCATCCTCGAACCCGATGGCGTAGTCCGCCCCTTCGGCGGCGCGCACAAGATCGGCACGCGCGGCGGCGAGTGGTTCACCCGAGCGCTCTTCGTCGCCGGTCATCACGACCGTGACGTTCAAGTCCTTGAGCGCACCGACGCTGGCGAGCGCTTTCATCGTTTGAACGATGATGACGTCGCCGCCCTTCATGTCGATGATACCGGGACCGCGCACGTGGTCGTCATCGACGCGCTCGAACTTCTGAAACGGATGGTCAGGCTCGAAGACCGTATCGAGATGCCCGATCAAGACGACGCGAGGGCCCTTGCCCGGATGCTCCGCAATGAGATGTCCAGCGCGCTTGAACGGAGCGCCGTCGACCCATCGTGTCGTGAAGCCTAACGAGTCGAACTGCGCGCGAAAGACCTGGCCCACGGCGCGCACGCCAGCGAAGTTGAGCGTGCCGCTGTTGATGTTGACCACGTGCTCCAGGAGCGCGATACCGGACGCGCGCTGTGCATCGACCGCCTTGAGCATCGCGCGCTCGTCGCGCGAGAGTGCGTCGCGTGCCGCGGCACCCCTGGCATTTTGTGCGCCTAACGACGCGCTGGCGAGCGCCGACGTTGTAAGAAGTGCGGTGAGGAGTTTGCTGAGGGATGCGTGCACGGAAACGTCTTGGGTGATGTGAACGAAGGGCGCCCAGCCGTTTGGGTTGGCGCTACGATTGTTGCGACTCGCGCGCGAGCCGCTCCTGGGGGAGGAGCGCGGCGTACAGCACGTGGTGAAGCGACACGTCGACGCCTAACGATGTGCCGAGCCGCAGCACGGCTCCTACCTGCGCTTCGAGTTCGGACGGACGCCCCGCCATGATATCGCGCTGCATGGAGGTCGTGCCATCGGCTGGGAGCGTGCCGATGTAGGCCATCCCGCGATCCGCGCTGTCGGGGGGGAGAGCGACGCCACTGGCAATCGCCACCGCGCAGATCTCCCGCAGTGCCCGATGCAACATCTCGCGAGCTTCGGGCGTGTTGCGAATGCGACCAAGCGGAACACGGGTGATCGCGCCCACGCCGCTCCACGAGGCAATGAGCAGGAACTTGTTCCACATCGCGACGCGGATGTCGTCCGGAATCTCGACGTTCACGCCCTGCGTTCTCGCGAAGGCATCGCGCAATCGCTCGGCGCGCTCTGTGCGTGTGCCGTCGAGTTCACCGAACGCGATGTACGGCTCGATCCCGGCGTGCTCGATGCACCCAGGACCTGTGATAAACGCGAGAATGCGGCACAAACCACCGAGTACGTGCTGCGAGCCTAACGAGTGAGCGAGTTCCGACGGAGCTTCGATCCCGTTCTCGAGTGGAACGACGATGGTGCGCTTGCCAACCATCGGGCGCATGGCCGTTGCCGCTTCGGCGATCTGCCACGCCTTGACGCCGACGAGCACCACATCGACCTCGCCGACGGTCGACGGATCGTCGGTCGCGCGCGCCGGGTGAATGGTGAAGTCGCCGGCGATGCTTTTGATCTGTAGGCCATCGCGGGCGATGGCGCGCAGATGTTCGCCGCGGGCGATGAAGGTGACGTCGTCGCCCGCTTGCGCGAGTCGGCCGCCGAAATAGGCGCCCACCGCACCGGTGCCAAAAACGGCGACGCGCATCAACGGCTCGTATGGAAGGAGGACGGTGACGAGAGATTCGTCACCGGTCGCGCCACACCTTCGTTCACCTGCAATTGAAATACATCGGGGCGAGCGTAGTGACCCGTGACGTCGAAGTCGAACTTGCCCCGGACAATCGCATCGAGGTCAAGCTCCGCCACCAGGATGGTCTCGCCGGAAAAATCGGGGCCGGCGAGCACTTCGCCGAGTGGGCCGATGATGGCGCTCCCGCCACGCATGAGGACCGATTCGGGAGAATCGCCTAACGATTGTCGCACGATCGACGGGAACGCGCCGCGCCGCAGGTACTGGCACGCCGAGAGGACGAAGCACCGACCTTCGAGGGCGATGTGGCGCAGTGTGGGGAGCCAGGTGTCACGATCGTCGGCGGTGGGAGCGCAGTAGAGCGCGATTCCCTTGTTGTACATCGCCATGCGCATCATCGGCATGTAGTTCTCCCAGCAGATCACCGCGCCCAGCGGGCCGTAGGGTGTATCAATGGTGGTGAGCGTGGAACCATCGCCAAAGCCCCAGATGAGACGCTCCATCGCCGTCGGCATCAGCTTCCGGTGCTTGCCGGCCAGCGATCCGTCAGGTGCAAAGAAGAGTGCCGTGCAATAACACGTCCCGCCGTCCCGCTCGATGACTCCCATGACGAGGTAGCAGTTGTGCGCCGCTGCCGCCTTGCCTAACGCCTCGGTCTCCGGCCCAGGGACTTCGATAGCGGCGTCGTGATAGAGCCGGAATTCCTCGCGCCCTTGTGGGTCGCGCGCGCCGATGACGAGTCCGAGCGACAATCCTTTGGGATATCCGCCAATGAATGCCTCGGGAAAAACGATGACACTCGCACCACGCGCCGCTGCGTCGCCGATGAGCGCCACCGCTTTCTCCGTACACGCGGCACTATCGAATGGAATCGATGCGCTCTGGACGACGGCCGCGGTGACGCGACTTTCTTTGCGGAACTGAGTCACGGGACCTGATGCATAAAGGTGGCGGTGACGACAGACACACCTTCAAATTGCGCGCACCGTCGTCAGAATCGCCAGCTAAGCGCCAAGTTCCCTTGGGTGTTGCGCTGCAGCTCGCCGCGTTCGCGGTAGAAGGAGAACATCAGGTACCACGAGCGTCCGATGCCGACATCGGCATCGCCGCCAAACCACGTCGTGCGCCGCGCGACCAGCGTGGTAGTCGGAGCGCCGCTTGCGCCCCCACTCCCGGTGAGCGTCGAGTCGGTGGAGATCGTCGTCACCGGAACGGCGCGATCGTCACGCGCACCGGCATTTGCCTCGAGGCGCACCATCCCCCACGGGTTCATTTCAACCGCCACGGAGCTCAGCGAACCATTGGAGGCCGTGCCGTTATAGCTGGTGTAACGCAGCTGTGTCCCCAGCTGAAGCATGGTGATGCGCGTGATGCCTAACGAACCCGTATACGAGTTGGCATCGCCGGCCGTACCACCGCTGCTCGTGCGCGCGTCGCCGCTAATGCGGAATCGGTTGGAGAACGCCGTGAACGACGCCCCGCCCCACTGGCCCTGACGGAATGAATCGTCAAACGCGGTTTCGGGATTCAGAAAATCTCGATAGAGGCGAATGCTTCGCCGTGAGTCCGCGCCGACTTGTACCGTGAAGTTGTCCGTGAGCGAGTAGCGAGCCGTTGCGTACACGGCTGTCGGCGTCGTGCTGCTCTTTTCCGCCGTCGCCTTCCATCCGCGATTGATGTCGAGTTCCTCGGTCGCATACACAGAGAAGCGGCGCGTCGACGCCATCCCCTGGAAGTAGGCAAACTCGCGGTCGATCTTTCCGTGGGCGTACGATCCGACGCCTCCAGCGGTCAGCGTCCAGATCAGATGCTGCTGCGGCGCATTGTGCAGCTGGACGTACGCCCCGTGTTCGCGCACGTCGCCGGAATAGCCGAACGACCCTGGATCGGGCTGTGACCCGCTAAAACCGCCGACGCTCCAGTGATGCTTGTCGTAGTCCATCGAGACACCGTCGAACAGTCCGATGGTCGTGATGGCCGAAGAGAACTGTCGTCCCACCGCAACACGCGTCGCCGATCCCACCGGATTCCACAGCAATGCCGTTTGGTAGACGCGCGTGAAGCGGCGCGCGGGCGTAGGCGTGAGAGCGCCGGTGCGGGTGAGGAACTGCCGATAGGCGCGAATATCGACGAGGATGCCTAACGGCGATCCACCGATGTTGTGCCCGTCGATGCGGGCATCGAGCGCCGGTTGCGACATGGTGGCCCTGGCATCTCCCTCCATCTGCATGGCGAGGTACCGAATGCCAATGCGTCCGCGCAGATTCTTGCTCGACCGGCGCTTCGCGGCCGGACGCGTCATTCGCGTTGCACCTGACGAGTCGATTCGCTGCTGCGCGACGACGTCCTGGACCGGGGTAAAGCGCGCCGAGTCGCCGATGGCGAGGGGTGCGCTGGCGCTCTTGACCGTGCACGAGGCGCGGGTCGATGAGACATAGGCCACGACGAGTTCCGCGACGCGCGTATTCCCTCGCATGACGTCGAGCAGCGTTCCTTCGCGCACGCCGGCTTTCGTCCCGGCGTCGATGTAGATGGTGGCGCCGCTGATGTACGTGATGTGCGCCCAGCCTTGGGTGTTTTGGGTTGTTGGCGCTGGTGCGATGGTTGATGAGGACGGCGGCGCGGGAGTCGGTGCCGCTGGCGTCGTCGGTGTTGCAGGTTGAGCCGCCGGCGGCGGCGCGACGACTGCCTGCGCCAGCGGGCGCTCGTTAGGCGCTGGTATCTTGCGGGCCGAGTCGCGCGTCGCCGATGACGCGGGGACTGCAATCGCCGGTCGCGACGACTCTGTCGCCGGCGATGCGCCCTTCGCGACGCGCACAAGGGGCGGCGAGAGATCGGCGTTTGCGATGCGCAGGGCAGCGTGTGGACGCGAATGAGCGATCGGCGGCGCCGTCACGCGCGCGACCGGTGCGCTGACACGCGCCACTGCTGGCGCAACTGGGCGCGCCACCGTCGCACGCCTCGTGTCAGCCAGTGCCCGGCGTGCACGCGCTGAGTCAGCAAGCGTGCGCTGTGACGCAACCTTCGCTGCGGCCGCCGCCGTTGAATCGGCGCGCTTGGGCGCCGCTGAATCGGCGCGCTTGGGCGCCGTTGTCGCCGAATCGGCAGGAGCGTCGTGCACTCCCATGGCCTCGCCACGCGAGGGACGCCACGGCTGCGAAAAGACGGTCTTCGGTTTGGGGGAAGGCCGTTTCGCCGGCTCCTGCGCCGCCGCCCCTTGCGCCACCAAACTAACGATGCTGAGCAGCACCAGACATCGCGCCAGCGGAGAGACAGGCATCAATGCGTCCCCCGCGGGTGGCAGTTATAACATGACTGTGAGTCGTACTTATAGCCCGAGCGCCCCTGGTGCTTGGAATCCATCGCCGCCTGCGCGTGCTCGTGACACGTTAGGCAGGTGAAGATCTTGTAGTTGGAGGACGACGTATGGCACGTCGCGCAGGAGCTCCACGTGCCGCGATGCTTCCCGGAGTAGATCGGGAAGTACGGGCCATCGTGGTTGAACGTCGCACCGGTCCACGTCGTGGTGGTATGGCACGTCGTGCACGTCGTGGGGAATGCGGCCGCGGCGTGGTTCGGATTCGTCGTCGTGTTGTAGTCGTTCTGGTGGCACGCCACGCACGACGTTGGCGTGCCTTTGTAGACGTTGTTGACGTGGCACTGCGTACACGGCGTCGTCACGTGCGCGCCGGTTAGCGGGAACGCCGTCGTCGAGTGATTGAAGGTCGCGCCGACCCACTGTGTGGTCGTGTGACAGGTCTGGCACGTCTGCGGGAAGCCGGACGCCGCGTGCGGCGGATTCTTCGTGCCGTTCCAATCAGTCAGGTGGCACGAGATACACGTACTCGGCAACCCCTTGTACACTTTACTCGCGTGACACTGCATGCACTGCGCGGCAACGTGCGCACCCGTCAGCGGGAACGCCGTGAGGCTGTGATTGTAGGTGCCAGGCTTCCATGCGCTGGTGGTATGGCAGTTTGTGCAGACTGTGACGAAGCCGGCAGCCGCGTGATGCGGGTTCGTCGAGTTGTTGTAGTCGGTTTGGTGACAGCCGACGCATGTGGTGGGCGTCCCCTTGAAGACGCCGTTGATGTGACACTGCGTGCACGGCGTCGCGAGGTGCGCTCCTGACAGTGGGAACGCGGTGGCGCTGTGATTGAAGACGGCGCCTAACCATTGCGTCGTCGTATGACACGTTTGGCACGTGGTCGGGAATGACGAGGCCGCGTGATTCGGGTTGGTCGTGTTGTTGTAGTCAGTTTGGTGGCAGGAGATACACGTGCTCGGGAGTCCCTTGTAGACCTTGCTCGCGTGGCACTGGATGCACTGTGCCGCGACGTGCGCTCCGGTCAGCGGGAAGGCCGTCAGGCTGTGGTTGTAGGTGCCCGGCTTCCATGCGTTGGTGGTATGACAATTCGCGCAGACGGTGACGAAGCCAGCCGCTGCGTGATGCGGATTCGTCGAGTTGTTGTAGTCGGTTTGGTGGCAGGCAGAGCACGTCGTCGGTGTTCCCTTGTACACGCCATTGATGTGGCACGACGTGCACGGGGTCGCGTTATGCGCGCCGGTCAACGGAAACGCGGTATTACTGTGATTGAACACGGCGCCTAACCACTGGGTCGTGGTGTGGCACGTCTGGCACGTGGTGGGGAATGACGACGCCGCGTGGTTGGGATTCTTCGTGTTGTTCCAGTCGGTCTGGTGACAGGCGATGCAGGTACTGTTGAGGCCTTTGTAGACCTTGCTGGCGTGACACTGGATGCATGTGGCGGCGACGTGTGCACCGGTGAGGGGAAACGCCGTCGCGTTGTGGTTGTACGTGCCGCCCTTCCACTGCGTCGTGGTATGACAGTTGGCGCACACGGTGACGAAGCCAGCGGCCGCGTGGTGCGGATTCGTCGAGTTGCTGTAGTCAGTTTGGTGGCATCCGACGCAGGTTGTCGGTGTCCCTTTGTAGACGCCGTTGATATGACACGATGCACACGGCGTTGCGTTATGCGCACCGGTGAGCGGGAACGCCGTGGAGTTGTGATTGAAATTGGCCCCGGCCCACTGCGTCGTGGTGTGGCACGTCTGGCACGTGGTCGGGAACGCCCCGGCCACGTGATTCGGGTTGGTGGCGTTGTTGTAGTCCTTCTGGTGACACGACAAGCACGTACTCGTTAGGCCCTTGTAGACCTTGCTGGCGTGGCACTGGATGCATGTCGCGGCAATGTGTGACCCGGTGAGCGGGAATGCGGTCGCGTTGTGGTCGAACTTTCCAGGCTTCCACGCTGTCGTCGTGTGGCAGTTCGCGCAGACGGTGACAAAGCCGGCGGCGGCGTGGTGCGGATTGGTGGAGTTGTTGTAGTTCGACTGGTGACAGCCCACGCACGTTGTTGGCGTTCCTTTGTAGACGCCGTTGATGTGGCACGATGTGCACGGGGTGGCGTTGTGCGCGCCGGTGAGCGGGAAGGCGGTGGTGCTATGGTTGAACGTAGCGCCGAGCCACTTCGTCGTGTTGTGGCACGTCGCGCAGGTGGTGGGAAACGACGCCGTCGCGTGATTGGGAGTCTTGGTATTGGTGTAGTCGGCCTGATGGCACGCGACGCATGTGCTGTTGAGGCCCTTGTACACCTTGCTCGCGTGGCACGCGTTGCAGCTGGCGGCAACGTGCGCGCCGGTCAGCGGAAAGGCGGTCGTGCTGTGATCGTACTTTCCACCCTTCCATGCCGACGTGGTATGGCAGTTGGCACAGACAGTGACGAAGCCAGCCGCGGCGTGGTGCGGATTCGTCGAGTTGTTATAGTCAGTTTGGTGGCAGGCCGCGCACGTCGTCGGCGTTCCCTTGTACACGCCGTTGATGTGACACGACGTGCATGGAGTCGCATTGTGCGCTCCGGTCAACGGGAAGATCGTCGCGCTGTGATCGAACTTCGCGCCTAACCATTGGACGGTGGTATGGCAGGTCGCGCAGGTATTCGGGAACGACGCCGTCGCGTGATTCGGGCTCTTCGTGTTCGTGTAGTCTGCCTGGTGACACGACACGCAGGTGGACGGTTTCCCCTTGTATACCTTGTCCGCGTGACACGACTGACAACTCGCGGCCACATGCGCCCCGGTCAGTGGGAATGCCGTCTTCGAGTGATCGTACGGCGCGCCTTTCCACTGCGTCGCGGTGTGACAGTTCGAGCACACCGTCACGAAGCCAGCCGCCGCGTGATGCGGATTGCTCGTCTTGTCGTAGTCGGGCTGGTGACAACTCACGCACGCCATCGACTTGCCGACGTACACCTTGTCGGCGTGACAATTCTGGCACGTCGCCGCCTGGTGGGCGCCGACCAAGGGGAACTTCGTCGTGTTGTGGTCGAACTTCGCGCCTAACCACTGCGACGTCGTATGGCATGATTCGCACGTCGTGGCGAGTTTCGCAGCCGCGTGCGGTGGCGCCACGCTGTTCTGATAGTTCGCCTGGTGGCACGAGACGCACGTGGTGGGCTTCCCCTTGTAGACATCGTCGCCATGGCACTGCAGGCACTGCAACGGCTTGTGGCCACCGGTGAGCGGGAAGCGCGTCACCGAGTGATCGAAGCCAGTTCCCTGCCAGTTGTTCATCGTATGGCAGTTGAGACACGTCGTCGGGAAACCGGCAGCGGCATGCTTCGGACGCACGCTGCGTTGATACTCAGCCTGGTGACAGGAGATGCAAGTGCTCGCCTTTCCCTTGAACACATTGTCGGCGTGACACTGCGCGCATGTCGTTGCCTTGTGCGCGCCTAACAACGGAAACTTCGTCGCGTTGTGATCGAACGATGCACCCTGCCACTTCGTCGTCGTGTGGCACGAGGCACAGGCGGTCGGGAAACCTTGCTTGTGCGGCGGCGTCACCGACTTGTCGAAGTCCGCCTGATGGCACGAGACGCACTCCATCGAACGCCCCTTGTACACCCGATCGGCGTGACACTGTGCGCAGGTGGCCGTCTGGTGTGCGCCCGTCAGCGCAAACCTCGTTAGGTTGTGGTCGAACCTGGCCGCGCTCCACGTCGTGATGGTGTGGCACGTGCTGCATTCGAGCGAGAAGTTCGCCGCGACGTGATCGGGCGCCTTGGTCGCGCGGAAATTCGCCGCGTGACATCCCATGCACGTCGTGGGTTGATTGATGAATTGCGGCTGTCCGGGCGCGCGCGTCGCGTGGCAACTCTCGCACGATGCACTCTGGTGCGCTCCGCGCAGCGGAAAGCGACCGGTCTGGTGTCGCTGCGCCATCGCCGTCCGATCGACAAAGGTGCGCGTCGTGTGACAGCTCGAGCAGGTGGCGCCGAGCTCTCCGCGATGGATGTCGGTGTGACAGCTACTACACGTCTTGCTGACGTTCGCGAACTCCAGCGACTTGTGACACGACGCGCACGACGCCGACGCGTGCGCACCGTCCAGCGGAAAGCGTCCCTCCGCATGCTTGAACGACATCGTCGTCTTCGCCGGCTTCCACCCTTCGGGGCGGTGACACGACGAACAGGCGTCCTTGAGTTTTCCGTGCGGATTGGTGGTCGTTCCTTGCGCCTGCACACTCGCCGCGCCGAAGCCGACGAGTACGAGGCACAGGAAGGCGCCAAACAATCCGAAGCGCATCATGAGAGAGCCCGCCCTTTGGATTCGCCGTGGCAGCTTTCGCACTTGCTCGAGAGCGGGCGATAGACAACGCGCGACGACCCGTTAGGCAGCGTCTCGCGCACGTGACACTTCGCGCAGGGAACCGCGGCGTGCGCGCCCTTGAGCGAGAACGACGTTCCGCGATCGTGATCAAACCGCGTGGCCGGCACGAACGAAGCGACGACATGACAGGCATCGCACTTTCCCTGATCGGCGCGCGACGCAAACTGCGTCCCGTGCGGCGTATCGTG
Organism: Gemmatimonadaceae bacterium; assembly: GCA_044224185.1. Classification (GTDB taxonomy): domain Bacteria; phylum Gemmatimonadota; class Gemmatimonadetes; order Gemmatimonadales; family Gemmatimonadaceae; genus SCN-70-22. The sequence goes on from JBGAKW010000002.1 coordinate 199,299, forward strand.
GCACGACGAACAGGTGGTTCCGCGCTTGGCGCTGAACGGAAGCGCGGCGAGCGCACTCCCTCCTTGGACAAGTGACGAGCGCGATGCCGAGCGACCCAATTCCTGATGACACGCCACACATGGCACGGCGGCATGCGCCCCTTCCAACGGGAGGGCATACTTTGCGTGCGCGGCGATGTTCACCGTCGACGGCACGAAGGACGTCGCGTCGTGACATGTCGCGCAGCCGTTAGGCGCGCCCACTGCGCCCGGATAGCGTCCCGCATGCGGGTCCACGTGGCACGAGGTGCACGAGGCATCGGGAAGCGCGAGAACGACGCCCGCCTTGCCACGCTGCATCGAAGCTGGCCAGGGCGAGAGCCCCGGACGCGTGGCGCCGTGGCACGCCGCACATGCGATCGTCGCGTGTTTTCCCTCGAGCGGAAGTTTCAATCGTGCGTGCGACGCCCGTGAGTACGTGCTCGGTGAAAACCCGGCGACAACATGGCACGTCTCGCAAGCCGCGTTAGGCGTGGACCGCGCAACCTGCCCGCCGTGCACATCTTCATGACAATCGGCGCAGCGCGCGAAGCTCGGATGAAATCGAACGGCGAGCGCGCGACCGGCGAGCGTCGTGGCGCTCGCGCTCTTGACCGCGGCGTTAGGCGCAGGGCGCGCCCCATGGCACGCGGCGCAGGCGACCGTCGCGTGCTTCCCCTCGAGCGGGTATTTCGTTTCCCGATGTTGTGCGATCGTAAACGTGGCCGGCGCAAACCCTTCAACCTTATGACACGAGGCGCAATCGGTTTCCCTTCCGGCCAGCTTGGCCTCGCCGTTGTGCGCATCGGCGTGGCACGATCCACAGGTCGCAAACGACGGCGTCTTTCGCGACATGTCCTTGCCGTGACAGGCAGCGCACGAAACAGCCACGTGCTCGCCCTTGAGCGGATACCTCGTCAGGCCGTGATTGAACTCGCGCTTGTCGACGATGTCGAAGCCGCGCGTGACGTGGCATTCACTGCATTTCACCGTGAAGCGCCCCTTGTGCGGATCCGCATGGCACGACGCGCAGTCCTTGTACGGAACCGGCTTGAACAGAGGAATGCGTTCCCCCTTTGTATTCGTGCGAGTCTTCAGGCGCGGCGTCAGGTGACACTTGTCGCACGCAACATCTGCGTGCTTTCCGTCCAGCTTGTAGTCCGCCTTGTCGTGATCGAAGGTGGGAGCTTTTTCCCACGTACGCGCATCGTGACAGGTCTCGCATTGCGCGGCGAGCTTGCCATCATGGACATCGTCGTCCTTGTGACACGAGATGCAATTCCGCTCTAGTCCGACCCACCCCGCTCCGTTGGCTCCCCGTCGCCGGGAGAGCGTGGCGGCTTGCCCGACACGGAACTTGGCGGTGTGACAGGCTTCGCACTTGGCGTCGGCGTGTTTGCCCTCGAGCGTCCAGCCGGCGCGCTTGTGATCAAAGCGCGCGGCAGAACCCTCGGGCCACGCGATCATCTTGAAGTCAGCGCCGGCGTGATCGGGGTGGCACGACGCACATTCCTTGCGTTCCACGTTCGTGATCCGCGAGTGCAGCCCCCGTTTCGCCTGCATCAACCAGGCGATCTCGGTGTGACACTGCAGGCAAATCTTGGTCATCGATTCGCCTTTGAGCCCGTGACACTTCACGCAGTTCGCTGCCCCTTCGAGCGTCGCATGCGGACGCGCCAACGGGCCCGGCGAGAGCTGGGCCCGAAGATGCCTTGGGGCGAGAAGCAGGAGCGTTCCGTTCACGAGAAGTAGTGCAAAGAGCGTCCCCCACCGCGGGGGGCGTGGCGCACGCCGTACCAGGATCCTCATCCCGCGCGCGCTGGTTCCGAGGGAACCAGCGGTACCTCCTTCTGCACAATGCTGACGCCGAGTCGTTCGAGGAACGTGTACGGCGCCTCTCCACCAATCCGCACGAACACGAAATCGTTAGGCATGATCGTCGGCTCACCTTCGACCATGAGCGATACGCGGTCGCTCCTGATCTCGCGTACTTCGCTCTTGAACAGCGTTTTCACGCGCCCGCTCTTGATGGCAGTCGTGATCTTTTCGACGTTGCGCTCCTTGACACGCGAGAACGACTCCCCGCGATAGGAGAGGATCACTTCCGTTCCTTTCTGGTTGGCGAGGCCGAGCGCTGATTCGATCGCGCTATCTCCGCCGCCGACGACGAGGACGCGCTTCCCAGCAAAGGCCTCCATCTCGACGATGTCGTAGAAGACCTTGTCCAGCTCCTCACCCATCACGCCGAGTTTGCGTGGTGTGCCGCGGCGCCCCATCGCGAGAATGATCCGCCGTGCATGATACGACGCCTTGGTGGTCTCGACGCGAAACACCGCCCCGTCACGAATGATGTTTTCGACCTTTTGTCCGGTCTGGACGTCGAGCCCCGTGTTGGCGACGATCGTCTCCCACACCTGCAGGAGCGCCTCTTTCGACGCGTCGGCAATCCACAAATCGCCATACAGCGGAATCGACAACGGCTCGGCGAAGAGGACCTTGTGGCGTGGATATTTGCGGACGGTGTCGGAGAGCGAGCCCTGCTCGAGCACCACGTACGAGAGCTTGCGACGATGTGCCTCGAGCCCGGCGCTCAATCCTGCCGGCCCAGAGCCCACGATGACGACATCGAGCGTCCGCTCATCACCATCAGCGCGCACTTCGCCGGGAGGGAGAACACGTGCGACATGTTCGGCGGCAATCTTTCCCTCGTTGATGGCGTTCTTGATGAGCCCGCGCCCGCCCAACTCCCCTACAACGTGAATGCCGGGGACGTTGGTCTCGAAATTCGCATCGATGAGTGGCACGCGCACGCGATTGATTGCCTTTCCCGCGTTCACCGAGATCGCGCCGACCGGGCACGCAGCGACGCAATCACCGTGTCCCTGACAGAGCGCATCGTCGACGACGGCCAGTTTGCCGCGCATCGTAAGTGCCCCCGTTTCGGGGCACGCCGCCACGCACGTTGCACACCCCACGCACATGTCGGCACGCACGGCGGCGCGCGGAGGTGCCGTGCCGTCGTCTGATGCGGTGGAGTTGCTCACCCGCGCGGTGACGACTTCGAAGATCTGCACCGGGATTCCACACCCGGGGCAGAACGTCGAGCCCGCGGGAATCGACGCATTGCATCGCGCGCACGGCGCGACTTTCACCGCCCGCGTCGCTGCACTCGATGCGCCGCTGCCGCCTTCGCCCGCGCGCATGTGACGCCAAATGAAGAAGGCGGTCAGCGCAAAGAACGCGAGCGTCGTCAGGAGCGTTTCCATGCGCCGTTCAGTGGAACCAGGTGGCGCCGACGGATACGACGACGACCACGTGAATGGCGACGGCGACCAATGCCGTGATCGCGAACGGTTTGTGCGCTACGTGCCAATACCTAAACACACGCTGCGTCGCAGCAAGCATGCGCGTCTGTTGTTCGAGCGCAATCTCTCGGCTCGCGAGCGCGACAACCCGCGAGAGTGCGCCGGAGTCGATGCGCCGAGCGCCAGCGAGTTCCTTGAATGCAGAGCGCAATTCGCGCGTGCGACGCCAGCGGGCGAAGTCGTCGGTCACGAGTCGTTTCAGAATGCCTAACACACCGCCGCCGTCACCCGACGGCGCGTTGACGGCGAGTGTCTGTTCGACGAGTGCGCTATCGAGTCCAGTGGATTCGGCAATGCTGGCAATCAGCGACTTGCGTTCACTCGCCACTTCATCGCGTGTGAGTTCGACGCCGCTTTTCGCTCGCGGAATGCGTGTATATAGGTAGCGCCCAATGACTCCAGAGGCGCAGACGACGAGCATGGCGTCGGTGCCCAATCCGATGACGCCCCCCGATCGCCAGGCCGCATGAATGGCCAGGAGCAGGGGAAGGCCCAGCGCGGCAGTGACGTGGACGTCGAGCCACTTTCCGACCGGCCCAGTGAAGGCGAGTGCCTTCCACTTCTTTCGAAGTGGATAGAGCCAGAGAAAGATGAAGATCAAGAAGGCGATGATACCCGCGCTTTGTCCGATGGAACCGGAGGAGCGCAGCATGGCATGATACGGATGCCTAACGCGCTCCCCTTGCGGGGCCGCGTAATACGGCAAGCCGAAGATGTTGACGACGATTAGAGCGCCGACAATGACGATCGCGGTGTATCTGACCTTCGGTTCACGGCGTGCCGACGGCGACGGACTCGCCGGAGGGGTGGGCGGGACCGACGTCAGGTGCCGCGACGCAAGCGGGCGGGCAGGCGCCGCGGGGGCTGCGGTTGCTCGCGCAAGATTTGTCTGTTGCATCTGGTACGGAGGTGCAGTCGCACCGTTCCGTTAAGGGGGGGTGCCTAACGGAGAGTGCGGCGTCGAAAGACGAGTACCGCACGCGATGCGGGCGCAATATTCACACGTCCGTCGCGCGTGGCTGTGCGCTGCATCGCATCGGCGAACTTCTCGTCGGGTGCAAGCAGCGCACGACATCGAGCCGACGAGTCGCTGACTGACGGCGTCACCGCCATCGTCTCATATCGCGTCAGATCGCGCGTACCACATCGTCAATTGCGGCGCAGGTCACGTGCGATCTACGATGGTCCGCACACGTGTGCCGTCAGTCGCAATGACGCTTCACATGTTCACTAATTGCGCCGTGAAAGCGGATCGTGACACTCGGGAATATCGATCGCTGGCACTCGTTAGGCGATCGCACGCCACGCCAACCGAGGCCGCGCCACCGTCGCTTCATACTTCGTTCATCTATTCGCGCGACGCCCAACACGACGCGCTTCACGTAATCACCAACTACCATCCATCAACCCACTATCAACACGCGTCCTCCGCGCCACCCTCGCCAGATCGCGCTCGGCCACGCCGCACCGTCGCCTCGCGATCGCCCGCGACAACTCGTCCCGCTCTAGTTGACTGTCTACCAGAGACACCGCGATACTCTGGTAGAATGTCCACCAAAGACGCCGCCAACGCCCGCGACTCCCTCCTCCAGGGGACGCTCGACCTCCTCGTCCTGCGCATCCTCGCGCTTGGCGCGCACCACGGACATGGCATCGCCGTGGCCATCCAAACACGCTCCGGCGACACGCTGCTCGTCGATCACGGGTCGCTCTATCCCGCCCTCCAGCGCCTCGAGCAAGGCGGATGGATCAAGGGAACGTGGGGGACCTCGGACAACAATCGACGCGCGCGCTTCTACGCACTCACGCCTAACGGGCGAAAACGACTCGCCTTCGAAACGGGACGATGGAATCGTCTCGTGGAATCCATCGCCCGCGTCATGGAGCCGGGCCCCACGCCGGAGAAGATCTGATGATCGGTCGCCGATCGCAGCGCGACTTCGAGGACGAGATCCAATCACATCTGGATCTCGAGACCGAGCGACTCCGAGCGCAGGGAATGAGCGACGCAGACGCGGCGCGCGCCGCACGTCGCAACTTCGGGAACATCGGTATCGCCGAAGATCGCTTCTATCACGCGAGTCGCTTCTCATCGCTGCAGAATCTCGCTCGCGATCTTCGCCACGCCGCCCGTGGGCTCCGACGCACCCCCGCCTTTTTCGCCACGTGCGTTCTCACACTCGCGCTGGCGATCGGCGCCGTCACCGGGATGTTCAGCGTCGTGAACGCCGTCATTCTGCAGCCGCTCCCGTTTCCTGCTGCCGATCGTTTGGTGACAATCGCTGGAACTGCTCCGGGCTCAGACCTGCCAGAGCACTTCGGCCTTGGCGTCGAGTTTTATCTCCAGTACAAGGAGCGCTCGAAGCTTCTCGACGGCCTCTTCATCTTTTCGGGAGGGACATCGACGTTTCGAACTGCCGATCGTGTCGAGCGGATTTCGATGGCGTGGGTTTCCAACGACATGTTCGCGACGCTTCGCGTGAAGCCGGTCGTCGGACGTCTCCCGCGCGCCGAGGATGCGAACAATGCCGTTGTGATTAGCGACCGACTGTGGACCAACTGGTTTGGGCGCGATTCATCCGTGCTCGGCAAATGGTTTTTCGTTTCTGACACGATGAAGCAGATCGTCGGTGTGATGCCTGCCGCTATGCCGCTCCCGTCAGAAGAAACGATGATCTGGATTGGGCGCGAAGTGCATCCGGGTGACCAGCCTGTTGGGCAGTTCGGCGGATCGATGGTCGGCCGCATGAAAAAGGGAGTGACACGTGAGCAACTCGCAGCCGAGCTTACGCACCTCTCGAAGGAGATCCCGGCGCGATTTGGCGGCTCTCCCGCATTTGCAAAAGTCATCGAACAGCATAGCGCGGTCTCCGAACCACTCTTGGACGCGATGGTGGGATCGACCACCAGTCGGTCGCTGTGGGTTCTCCTTGGCGCGGTAGCAGTCGTCCTTCTGATTGCGTGCGCCAACGTTGCGAACCTCTTCATGGTTCGCTCCGAAGCGCGCACACGAGATCTCGCGATACGACGCGCAATCGGCGCCAGCCGTGCACAGCTGGTGCGCCTCCAAATGTCCGAAGCGTTTCTCGTCGCTCTGTCTGCCGGACTACTCGCCATGGCGTTGAGTCGCGTGACGCTTCCCCTGTTTATCGAGGCGGCACCAGATCGGATACCGGGATTGAGTCATGCGCGGCTCGATCTCGCCACGACCCTAACGGCACTGTGCATCATCGCGCTCGTGGCATTGGTGTGCGGTATCGTGCCGGCGATACGTGCCTCGGCACCGGAACTCGCGCGGCTTCGCGAAGGAGGGAGAGGGTCGACCGGCCAGCGGCGTTGGGGGCGCGACACGCTGGTCGTCGCACAAACAGCGCTCGCCCTTGTCCTCGTGATTGGTTCGGCGCTTCTCGTGGAGAGCTTCCGGAAGTTGAGCAGCGTCGATCCGGGTTACGAGACGAAGGATCTCTACACGTTTCAATTCGCCCCCGATCAGCCGGCGCTACGCGACGGCCCTTCGTACGGCCAGTTGCACCTGACGATGATGGAGCGCCTGCGTGCACTCCCTGGCGTGACGGGCGTCGGTATCATCAACAACATCCCCCTCGACGAGGGGACGCCCAGCGCTCGCGTGCGCACTGACGACAAGGACGGCGGTGATGGCGGTGCCCTCATCAACTTCAACTTCACCGGAGGCGACTACTTCCGCGTGATGGGCATCAGCATCCTGGAGGGACGGACGTTCAGCAATGACGAAGCGGTCAAGCCGAACAGCAACGTCATTGTGAGCCGATCGGCCGCCGAGAAGTTATGGCCGGGAAAAGATGCGCTTGGCCGCATCGTTAGGCCTCGTTTCGGGCGACAAGACTCGCTGTCCTTCACCGTCGTCGGCGTGGTCGAGGATGTGAAGCAGAATGACTGGCGCGAAGCGGGCGACGCGACTCTCTACTTTCCGCTCACCGGGCCTTCCGCAACTTCCTGGGGGATGAGCTCACCCGCGTACGTGGTGAAGTCGGAGCGTGCAGGAGCGCTACAGGGCGAGGTGCGCCAGCTCGTGCATCAATTGACCCCCGAGGCCCCCGTCTATCGGGAGTTCACGATGGATTTTCTCGCGCGACGATCGATGGTTGCGTTGTCGTTCACCATGCTCACACTCGGCGTGGTCGCAACGTTGGCTCTTCTGCTTGGCGCGATTGGTCTCTACGGAGTTCTCTCGTACGTGGTGGCCGAGCGGACGCGTGAGATTGGCGTGCGGATGGCACTCGGCGCGACATCTGGCGCCGTTAGGCGCATGGTGGTGTCGCAGGGGGCGCGAGTCGTGCTGATTGGCGTGATCATCGGAATAGTCGGAGCGTTGGCAGGTACGCGGTCGCTCAACGCGCTGCTCTACGGCGTGAAGGCCGTTGATCCGATCGTGTTCGCGGCGATGGCGCTGGTGATGTTGGCGGTGGGAGTGCTGGCGAGCTACGTGCCGGCACATCGCGCGAGCAGCGTGAATCCGATTGAATCGCTGCGGAGCGATTAGCGCAAACAAGCGAGAGGGCGAGCGCCTCGTTAGGCGCCCGCCCCCTCGATTCCGCCTAACGCTACGGAACCACCTTCGGTCGCGGCTCCACGCGCACAATCCACAACCCGTTATTGAAGTCATTCACGTACGCCAATCCATCCTTGGGGTTGACCACGACCCCCCAGGTCTGCGCGTGGTTCTTCACGTTGCCGTCCATGTCCGCGGTGTTGACCACCGCGATCTGCCGCCCCTGTGCCTTCAGGTCGCCGCGCAACTCGCCGGAGATGTCCCAAACCTGAAAGCCGCCGTCGTACGCGCCCATGTAGAGCGTATCGCCGGCAACCCAGACGTTGTGCACGCCGCCGTATTCGGGTTTGTACCAGGCCACGGCTTTCGGATGTTCGATGTCGCTGACGTCGACAACCTGCAGGTTGCCGTACATGCGATCGGCCGCCGCGTCTTTGGCACCTTTCACCGGTGACGCGCGATAGACCTCGTCGGCGATGAAGACGTAGTTCTTGTGACGCCATGCGGTGTGCGTTCCGCGTCCATGGCCGGCACCGCCTTCGATCTCCACGTCCTTGTACATCTCATTGAGGTCGTACTTGAACTGCGAGACAAACACGGGATTGCTGGGGCTTCCCCCCTTGATGCCGTTGCCGATGTCGAGTATCACGAGCCCGTCGTTCCACCACGCACCGTAGAGCAAGCCATCGCGCACGTCGATGTCGTGCACATATCGTCCCGCCTCAGCGCGCGGAGTCGTCCACATCGCGACCTGCTTGGGATGCGCCGGGTCGTTGATGTCGATGATGTGAACGGCACCGTTGCCGTCGTTCGTCAGGTAGACGTGCGTTCCGTACTTGGGCTGCGTGTAGATGTACGCCGAGTGCACCCCCGAGGTGACGCCATCGGTGAATTCGCTGATGACTTTGGGGTGCAACGGATCTTCGAGGGAGCAGATGACGATTCCATTCTTGCGATCGGCCGCGCCCTCGCGCGTCGCGACGAGATACTTGCCGTCGGCCGTCGTCATGACGTCGTTGACGAGGCGCGTGTTCATCACGACCGAATCGACGACAACTGGCTTGGCGGGGTTGGAGATGTCGATGGCCCAGAAGCGATCGCCCCCGCCGTGCGCGCCCAGGTACGCGACCTTGCCGTTCGGATGGATCCAGACTTCGGCCGTCGTGAATTGCGTGCGTGGCAGGCGTCCGACGATGTTGACCGGGCGCCTAACGTCGCGCGCCTCGACGGTGATAATCGCGTCGGCACTCTTCCCGGCGAGCGAGGCCGAGACGACGTAGCGCCCCGGTTCGTACGCGACGAATGCGCCGTCTTGCTCGATGAGCCCTTCGCCGCCACTCATGGCCCAGGTGGGCGCGAGTGCGGCCAGCGACTTGCCTGCACCGTCTTTGGCTGTGAGCGTAAAACGCATTACGTCGCCAGTACGCGCCTGGCTCCGAGAGGGCGACAGCTGCAGAGCTGCGATGTTGTTGGCGACGACGCGCACATCGACGTTGCGGCTGGCGGTGCCGGCGGTCGCAACGATAGTCCCCTTCCCTGGGGCGAGACCGGTCGCGACCCCATCAACCGAGACCCGCACGGTGGCTGGGGTGGCGCTTTTCCAGGTGACGTTGTCGCGCTTGGTGCGTTCGTCTCCCGCCTTCGAATACGTGCGCGCCGACATGAAGAGTCGTTGCCCCACCACCATCGTAGTAACGTTAGGCGCCACATCTATGCGAACCGCGGGGCCAGCCACGAGGCGCAACTCCATCCGTTCCATCTTCGGTCGTTCCCCCGCGACAAGAGCAACGACAGACACGGGCATGACGCCGGTCGAACCGGCGATGAGCACACCGCTCGAGTCGATCGTCCCACCTTCGCCACCAACTCCATTGAAACGGATACGCGCGTTTCGAACTACGTTGCCGTTCGCGTCGAGCGCTTGCGCGGTGAACCGCACTGTATCGCCCGCCTGCACCTCGCGCACACTCGGCGAAATGGCGATGCGGGCAATGGACGACGGTGGTGTCGTGGCAGGAGCACTCTGGGCCGAGAGGAGCGTGGGGGCCAGCAGCGCGAGTGAGAAGAGGATTCGGGTCATCGCACGAAGGTGGGAGGGAACGAGGCGCGAAGTAGACAAACTCGTCGATACCGCTGCCCAGCGTCAATTGTTGCGGCGTGAGGAACGGCGAAAAGCCACCTGCGACTACCATCTCCGATGAGGCCGATTTAGCTCTTCTCCGCTCGCCGCACACGATCTCCGCGCGTCGGCTGGCGAGATCGTCAAGGCGCTCCTGGTTGGAGAGGTCTTCGACCTGCTCGCGGCGATGTGGGTTGCGGCACCGCTCGTGCTCGTGGAGGCACTTCTTCCGGAGCGTTGGTGGCAGTCGCGTTTTGTGCGCGGTTGGATGCGCACGTGGCTGTTCATTCTCTTCGCGTTGGCGGCGTTTGTGATTGCCGCCGAGGTGTTGTTGGTCGACGAGTTCACGGGGCGATTCAACTTCGTGGCGGTGGATTACCTCATCTACCCGACCGAAGTTCACGAACTTGTGGGAGAGCTATCCGCTGCCACTCATCCTCGCGGCCGTCGTGGCCGTGGGAGCGCTCCTCCTCTGGCTCGTTAGGCGGCCCATTCGCCGCGGGCTGCATAGCGTGAGTGAGGCCGGTTCGCGCGTCGCGACCTCGAGCACCCGGATGCGACGGAGCAGCAGCTCATCGACGACGCCATTGCCGACTACCATAGCGCAGACGGGATGTACCGTGCCGGGTTGCTCAAGATACTGCCCAAGGGGTCGGACGAAATCGTTCGTCGTTAGGCGGCGCGCGCGACGCCTCGGCTCGCTAGATTTTCACGCGTGACCTGGACCCGGCTGATCTTCACACTCATTGCGCGCTGTATTGCGCACCCAACGCTCGCGCGCGATCTCGTACGCGTGGCGTGGCGCTTTCGCGCTCGCCGATGGTACGCCCGCTTTCCCTTCCTCCCCATCCCGGCGCGCGCGTACGTGCACTGGCGCATGGTGACGGCGTACGGCGACGCGGCGGCCGTTCCCCCCGTGGATGATCTGGTGCGCTACGCGCGCTGGGTGGCGAAGCAGCCGCGGTAGGATCTTCCACGCGCGACGGCGACTCGTTAGGCGCGCGAGGACGGGCGGGGGGAGCGTTCGTTAGGCGATCTTTCGTTCGCCCGAACCGGCGAACATGTAGAAAACCCCACCAGCGATCGCGATACACGCGCTCAGCACGAACGCCGCGCTGAACGATCCGGTGCGATCGACGATCTTTCCGGTAACGGCAACACCGACGATGCCTGGAATCGTCGCGAACGTGTTGGAGATCCCCCACACCACATCGGCGAACCGCGGCGCGACGTCGAAGGTGTTGGGCGAGAAACCAGCCATGCAGAACGACAACGCCCCCGCCGCGCAGCAGACAAGTGCCACGGCAGCTTGCGCGTTTGGCGCCAGGGGTACGAGCAGCAGGAAAGCAGCGGCGCCGAAAAGTCCGACGCCTTGCATCACTTTTCGCACAAATGTGCGACTGCGCCCGCGGGCCATGAGCGCATCAGCAACCACACCAGCGACGTTGGCGCCGAAGAAGCTGGTGAGAGGGGGAGCCGCTGAGAGTAGCCCGGCGCTCGCCAGCGACAGACCGAACGCCGCTTTGAGATAACTCGGTAGCCACGCGAGCAAGACGTAGAGCGTCCAATTGTGGCAGAAGTGATTGCTGATGATTGCCCACACCGCGGGGGTGCGGAGGACGCGTCCCCACGGAATCTCACGCCCTTCGTTCGTTGTCTCCTCCGGAACTCCGCGCCCCGGACCTACAAGGCGAAACCAGAAGAGCGCCCACACCAGTCCCATCGCGCCAAAAACGTAGAACGGGTTCGGCCAACCGTACTCACGAACCAGGTAGCCCGTGACGGGGAGTGAAAAGACGGTACCAAGCGAGAGCCCGCTCGTGAAGGTGGCCGTCGCCCGCGAACGCTTTTCCGTGGGGACCCATCGGCCGACCATGTTGATACATGCGGGAAAGACGGCGGCCTCGCCGAGGCCAAGCGCGACGCGCGCGCCTAACAACGCACCAAGCGAGAGATACGCGGCCGGCGGCGTGAGCATGGTAAACAGCGACCACCAGACGACAGCCAGCCCTAACAACATTCTGCCGCCGTATTTGTTGGCGAACGTCGCGCTCACGACCTGCAGCAGGATGTAGCCGACGAAAAAAGCGGAGAGGACGTACCCTTTGGTCGTCTCGCTCCACTTGAATTCGTCCTTCATGGCCACGGCGGCGACCGAGATGTTGGATCGGTCGATATAGGAGATGAAAATCGCAGCGAAGCAAAGCAGGACGACGACGAAGGGCGCCGTCCGACGAATTGATGGGTCTGTCATGGCGCCGAATAGAGCATGCGGTGGCGCGATGCAGAAGAGGGGGTCGCATGTCAGCGGCCCCCTCAGAGCGTTCGAAGTTGTGGCTTGTCCTACGTGCCGGGGAATCCCCACGAGAAACCGGCCTTCGCCGCGAACGTGGACAAGCGATGCGAGGGGCCGATGGATCCGTCGTCTTTGTAGTTGAACAATCCGAATTTCTGCGCGATGTACTGCGCGCCGACGTCGAGGTTCATGGTGTTGGTGAGTTTGATCGCGAAGCCGCCGCCGCCTCCGAACGCTGAACCCGCGGACTTGGTCGCGAAGTTGCTGCTTTGCTGGAGTATGGCGGCGCGCGCCGAGAGATACGGGAAGAAGCGCGTCGCGCTGATTGGCGGTACCCAACGCGGCTCAACGAAGCCGCCGATGATCGTTTCGTTGTCGGAGCCTTCGGTGTGTCGCGTCCACTGCCCGCCGATGCCTAACGACAGCGCACCCCACGACTCACTCGAGAGGAAGCGATTGAGACGGAGTTGGGGCTCGACACCGTATCCAGCAGTGGTCTTCTGCTCGTGACCGACGGCGACGGCCGTCGAAAAGCCCGCCAGCTGAAAGGCGTACGTCTGCGCCGATTGTGCTGCGACAAACGATGGGATGCAGGTTACGACAGCCGCCGCCGTGAAGACCCCTCGGCGGAATGAGGTGAGCGGGATTGATGCTAGCATCTGGTTCCTGAGTGGGGGGGAGGGGGGACTAGCAGACACGAGCTACTTCGATTTTGTCAGCGTCCCGAACGAGACAACGTGCCCGGTCGAAACGCCGTCGTGCTTCAACACCTCGATCGTGACGTGCGACATGCGTGTGACCGGTCGCCCGCCAGCATCGAACTTGGAGAGGCGGAGGTCGAATTGCGCGTGCACGACACCATGATCGTCGCCCGATATTGTCACGTCGCCGGCGCGGGCGACCTTGGGACTCGCGCCGTCGCTCAAGAACGTCGCGAGTTCCGAGTTTCGTTCGGTCCCCGATCGCACGCCGTCCACGATGTGATCGGCGGCGAGGCGTACTTCGTCGGCCGAAGGGAGTTCGGGCGGTTTGGCGCTGGGCACGGCTGACGTCTTGGCTGTGGTGCGAGGCTCGGGCGGCGGTGCAGCGGGTGCCGGCGCTGCTGTGGCGCGGACGCCTGGTGCGGAATCGGTCGCGACGCGCGCGGACGTTCCGTTGGTTGCAGGAGGCTGTACGCTCGACTTGGACGTTAACTGTGGATCGGGACGCGCGCCCGTTGGAGGCGACTGAGTCGTTAGGCGCGCCGTCGAACTGCTCGCCACCGCGCGCGAGGCGCTTCCGTTCACCACGGGGGCGTCGTTTGTCTTGTTGCGCGGCGCTTGCCGCTCGTTAGGTGCTGGCTCGGCGGCGCCAGCCACCGCCGGTACTGTCGCGGAGGAGGGAAGTTGTGGCGGGCCGGCGTTAGGCGCTGGCAACGCCGTCGCTGGGCGATTTGGGCGGATAGAAAGGAACGTGTCGCCGTGTGGGAGGAACTCCCAGAGCACGGCGAGAGCGACCACGACGCCTGTCCCAATGATCAGCTTCTTGATGCCGGGGCGAACGACGGAAGGGCGCGCCGGCGCGTGCGACGCATCGCGGAGTTGCGTGGCGGCGCGCGATGGCGGCTCGTTAGGCGCCGATGGCTCGGGGAGCACGAGCATCGCCGTCTGCGACGGCACACCCTCGAGCGTGACCATTTCGCGCAGCTCTCCCGATGTTGCCGTCACCTGCACGCGGCCGACGCCCAGCGCGACGGCCGTGCCAGCCGAGTCGACGTGCACGATGTCGGGCGCTGAACTGGACCATTGCACCGGTGTCTCGACACGCGAGCCACGATCGTCGAGCGCGATGGCGACGAGTGAGATTGCCCGGCCGTTCTCGATGGTCGACGACGGCGACTGCACATGGAGCGTTGTTGCGGGACGAGGGACTACGGTCACGACGAGTTCCTGACTGATCGAACCCGCGGCGACCTCGACCGCCGTCTCCCCGGTACTCACGCCACGCAGAGTGCCCTCCCCTTCCACGAGCGCCACGGCCGGTGTGCGACTCGTCCAACGGAGCGCGACATCGCCCCGCTCGCGCCCTCCCTCGTCGAGCACCTGAACGCTTGGGCGCACGGTGTCACCGACACGAATCGTTAGGCGCGGCGTGCCGACGACGACTTGTGAAATCGGCGATTTTGCCGCTGGCGGAGTGCGCGCTGCGCCTATCGCGCCCTCACCGCTGCGCCGCGCCAAGGCGCGGACGGTCTCGGCCCGACGGCGATGAAGTTCCTGCGCACGCTGCGCCAGCTGGCGCCGCGGTCCGCCGGCATCGCGCGCGAGTCCGGCCCCAAAGACTTCCTCGAGTTCGTCTAACGATCCCCAGCGATCGGAGGCGGATTTCTCCAACATCCGCATCACCGCGTCGGCGAGATACGGCGGGCACTCCGGCCGAAGTTCGCGCAGGGGCTCGGGCGCCTTTGTGAGATGCGCCGTGATGAGATGGTACAACTCACCGGTAAATGGTGGGCGCCCGGCAATCAGCTCGTACGCCGTGATGCCTAACGCATACTGATCCGACCATGGTCCGACGGGACGGTCGGCGAACTGCTCGGGACTCATGTACATCGGCGTCCCGATCTGCGTCCCCGATTTTGTCAGCCCACTACTGTCGACGGCTTTCGCGATGCCGAAGTCGGTGAGGATGATTTCTCCCTTTAGGTTCACGAGGATGTTCGCCGGCTTCATGTCACGATGAACAATCCCTTCCGAGTGCGCGTACGCGAGCGCGCGCGACGCCTCGAGGAGTATCCAGCGTGCCTCCTCGATCGGGAGCGGCGACGCGTGACGCACGATCTCGTCGATCGCGCCTCCCTCGATGAGGCTCATCACGAAGAAGATGAGGTCACCCATCTGCTGCACGTCGTGCACGACAATGACGTTCGGATGCTGCAGCCGCGCAGCGATGCGCGCTTCCTGAAGGAATCGCTCTGCCATCCCCGGGATGAGCGAGAGCCGCGGGTCCATCACCTTGATGGCGACGGTTCGTTGGAGTCGCAGATCCTTGCCGAGGAACACGACGGCCATCCCGCCGCGTCCCAGTTCCTCCGCCACCTCATACTGTCCCACCGTCACTTCGCGTAAGCGCGCGAGCAGCGGATCGTCGGAACCAGCGCTATCGCGCTCGAAGAGGTCGGTGACCACGCGAGAGACGGGACTCGGGGGGGGATTCGGAGCCGCGGCCGCGGATCGCGTCGGACGATACGACGCGTGCGAGCGTGCGGGTAGGTGCAGACGAAGCGAGAGTCGCAACGTTTCTGGCGTCTTAACTCAGACGCTGAGGGTCGAGATGTGGCATTGCCCGACGCACCGGGCGCGCTCGGCGCAGAACTCCGTCGCGTCTTTCAGGATCGCCCTCGCAAAGTTCTGTTTGTGAAGGGAGCTCCGAAGGCGAGATACCAGGACGTGGTGATTGCCTTCGATCTGGCGCGCGGTGCCGGTGTCCACGCGACGGGTGTCGTGCTTCCATCCACAGCTCGTTAGGCACGCAAGAGCAGCCTATGACCTTCCGCTGGTACACCCGCCCGGTTTTCTTCGTCGCCGACATCCATCGCGCACTCGCGTTCTATGTCGACGTGCTCCGATTCGAGAAAGGTTGGCACGCGGACGACGGGGCGGGAACGGTTGCGCAAGTCAATCACGGCGAGTGTGAAATCATCCTCTGCCAAGATCCGGCGCGCTCAGATCGCTCGCGTCTCTTTATCGAGCTGACCGCCGAGGGGTGGACGCATCTGCGCCAGGATTTCACGAGTCGCGGCGTCCCGACGAAGGCGACCTGGTGGGGGTACGACATTCTACAGGTCGACGATTTGGACGGAAACGAGATGTTCTTTCCAAACCCGAATTCGGCAACGTGAGCGAGGGCCGGAGGGACGGGGGGGAGCAGCTGTGACAGACGCGAAATATCTTTCGCAGCGATGTCACTCGACGGCTCAGAGCTCACCGATGTCAACGCCGCGGCGCTCACGCTCGAACAACGGATCGAGCGCGAAGCGTACGCGCTTGGTTTCGACCTCGTTGGCTTTGTGCAGTTAGGTCCGGCGGAGAGTGCGGCAGCGTACGATCGATGGGTGGCCGAGGGGCTTGAAGGGGAAATGCACTACATGGCGCGCGACCCGGCGTTGCGGCACGACACGCGCCTCCCCGCTCCGGGAACTGTCAGCGCCATCGTGGTGGGGATGAACTACGGCGGCCGCGAGCCGTCCGGACCGGTCGCTCGTTATGCGCGCGGCGACGACTACCACGACGTGATGAAAGCGCGGTTGCAGGCGCTGCATCAATGGCTATCGAACGAGATCGGGCAGGAGGTGGCGGGGCGCGCGTACGTCGACACGGCTCCGATTCTGGAGCGAGACTTGGCCCGCCGCGCCGGGCTTGGGTGGTTCGGCAAGAACACGAACCTGATCAGCCCATCGTTAGGCTCGTTCTTTTTCATTGGATCGCTCTTCCTGTCGCTTGAGCTGACGCCGAGTGAGCCGTTCGAGGCTGACCGTTGCGGACGCTGCACTCGCTGTCTGGACGCTTGTCCGACAGACGCTTTTCGCGGGGCACACGTGCTCGACGCGCGGCGCTGCATTTCGTACCTCACGATCGAGCTGCGCGGGGCGATCGATGAGGCGCTGCGTGCGCCGATGGGGGAACTGCTCTATGGGTGCGACGTTTGTCAGGACGTGTGTCCATACAACCGTAAATTCTCCCGCGAGCTGTCCGCTGGCTCGCCTTTCGCGCCGCGTGCCTCGTTAGGCGGGAAGGATGCGCGCACGCTGGCGCTCGAATTTCTTGGCATGTCCAAGGCGGATTTCTCTGCGACCTTCAAAGGATCGGCGATGAAGCGCGCGAAGTCGCGCGGATTGCGCCGCAATGCCGCGGTCGTTCTCGGCAACGTGGGATCGGACGAAGACGTCCCCGCGCTATCGTCCGCGCTCTCGGACGAAGATTCTCTTGTCCGAGCACACGTCGCTTGGGCGTTGGGGAGAATCGGCTCTGCCGAGGCCGTGACGGCACTGCATGAGCGGTGCGAATTGGAAGCCGATGCTGCAGTCCGGGTTGAACTCGATAGAGCTCTGCGGCTCGCATCGAGTTCGAAGTAGCGCGGCGTACCCGGGGAGTTTCGCAGGGTCACGATTGCTGTCTTCCGATTCGCCCGTTTCATCGCAGCAATCGGCTCGACCACGATGAGGACGTCGAGCACCTGGTAATCGAAGAGAATTGTTCGTTCCTCAGGGCCGGACGTGTCCCACGCGCCAGCAAGGGTTCGCGACTCACGAATGATTCCCTCGAGGCGAGTCCACGCATCTGACTTCGAGCGTGCGAAAGCGCGAGCCTCCGCGACCTCGCTGGGGAAATTCCGCACAAGCCACTCGGATGATGAAGATTGTGACTCGTTAGGCGCGATGTGTCTTCGACGACGAGGATCCCATGAGCGAGCAGCGGACGTTGGCGGCGGTGGCGTGGCAGACGAAACGCAAGGTGACACGGCGCGAACGCTTTCTGGCGTCGATGGACGCGGTCGTGCCGTGGGCCCGCCTGCTCGCCCTGATCACGCCGCACTATCCCAAGGCCGGCAACGGCCGCCAGCCCATCGGCGTCGAGCGGATGCTGCGCATCTACTTCCTGCAGCAGTGGTTCAACCTGTCGGATCCGGCGGCCGAGGATGCGATCTACGACAGCGAGTCGATGCGGCGCTTCGCCGGGGTGGCGCTGGGGGAGGACCGCATCCCCGACGAGACGACGATCCTCCGGTTTCGCCATCTCCTCGAGCAGCACCACCTGACGGAAGCCATCTTCGCCGCGGTCCGTGGGTTGCTGGAAGAGCAGCGACTGCTCCTCAAGGCCGGGACGATTGTCGACGCCACGATCATCGCCGCGCCCAGCTCGACGAAGAACCAGGCGGCGGCGCGCGATCCGGCGATGAAACAGACGGAGAAGGGGAAGGCGTGGCACTTCGGCATGAAGCTCCATGTCGGCACCGATACGCAGGGGCTCGTGCACACCGTGTGCACACCGTGATCGCCACCGATGCCGCCGTGGCCGATATCACCCAGCTCCCCCACCTCCTGCATGGAGCGGAGCGTGTGCTCTATGGCGATCAGGCGTACTGGAAAGCGGACCATCGCACGCAGTGGACGCTGGCCGGCGGCGCGTATCGGGTGAATCGCCGCGGGACACCGACGCATCCGCTCACCCGGCAGCAGCAGGCGGTGAACCGCGCGCGGTCGCGCCATCGCGCGCGGGGCGAACATCCGTTTCAAGTGATCAAGCACTTGTGGGGCTTTGTGAAGGTGCGCGACCGAGGCTTGGCGAAGAACGCGGCCCGCGCGTACACGCTGTTCGCGCTCGCGAATCTCTATCGAGTGCGACACCAACTGGCGCCCCGTCGGGCCACGCTGGGCCTGACCTAACGTCGATGTGCCGGGGCGTGCGGGTTCGACGCCCGCCGCCCCGGGCGATGGCACCATCCGGAAGGCGTTGGAGGATCCCTTCGCCCGCGCCACCGTGTCGGCCGGCCGACACGACGACAGATCGACCCAATACCACGCCGCTAACTACCCTGTGCAGAGCTTCCCTAGCAGCGCTCGAGGCGTTGAGTCTACGCTACAAGCCGCACACACCGCCATAAGCAGAAACTTTCCGACGCTCCGCATTCCTCGATTTTCTGTCTGTCCCATTTCCGCATCTCCCCCTTGGTTCCCAGGAAGTGCATGCCTCCCCACCGGACCCCTATACGCAACGGTCCGGCGACATCGTGCGCGCACGCCCCCCGGCGTGCTATGGTCGTCGACTTGACTGACGGTCTCTGACCGTTTCTGACTGAGTCATTAGCACGTCGCCGATTCCATCCCTATCGCCAGAAGGCTCCATCATCGTCACAAACAAGAGTGCGGCGATTCTCGGAATCGACTGAGCTGGCGCCCAACCCCACACGGTAGCGATGCGCAAGCTGTCGAACGTGACAATTCCACTCGGCGGATCTGGTACGTGTGCCGCGGACATTCCCGCACGCGACAACACATCGAGCGCCCGCGACGTCGGTTCACCGGTGAGTCGCACGAAAACGTTACCACCGTCGCGACGAACCGCCGCCGTCAGGCGAGACAGATCCGGCGCCTGAGACCTAGTCGGCAGGCCGACCTCAATTTGCGCCAAACCGCCGCTCGGATCGGTTGGCGACGAAGAGCAGCTCACGCCCACGTAGATCGCCACAAGGCCGATCATCGCCGCCAGAATTCTGGAGCGCACGCTGCACGTCCGTCAAAGGTTCAATGCCTGCCGTACCACTTCAAAGGTCGCTGTGCGAATCTCAGCCTTTTCAACACTGGATTCGCCGTCGACTGCTGCACGGCGCGCGCGAGTGTAGAACTTCAGCAGCGGAGTTGTCAAGTCACCTCGAAGATGCAGAGCAGCGCTTGTCTGCAGGATCTCGCGGTCACACTAGAGCTCGCCCTAGTGAGCCGCAGCAACCTTGCGTGCATCCGCGCGCTCGAAGAGTGCTTGCTCGTCGTGTAGGGCGTCGAATTTCTCCCGAATCGGACTCCGAGTACTAGGGAAGCCCTTCACAGGGTCGTTTGGTACGTCGGCATGTCCGCCATCGGGCGTCGGGCGCGCGGAACAGGTCGGCGCGCCGCCTCCCCGCGGCCGTTCCTTGCTCGATCGGCCCGCGCGGCGGGCTCGATCCCGCGCCTCAGCACACGGGCGTTAGGCTAGGCCCCGTGCGATCCGGCGGGACGCGAGCAGGTGCCGCGCCCGATAGTGATTGGCGAGCGCGAACAGCGTGTACGCGCGGGCGGCATTCTTGGCCAAGCCGCGGTAGCGCACCTTCACGAAGCCCCACAAATGCTTGATCACCTGAAAGGGATGTTCGCCGCGGGCCCGATGACGCGAGCGCGCGCGGTGCACTGCCTGCTGCTGCTGGGTGAGCGCGTGCGTGGTGGTGCCGCGGCGATTTTCCTCCGCCCGCGACGCTCCCTCGTCAGGCATCACGCTCGCTTCTGAGACCCTCGCACGACCTTCGGCGACAGCACTTTGAAATCGTGAGAATTGGCGGTTCGTCAACTCCCAACGCACCCGATCAAACGGACCGACCGTCGACGCCCCAGCCGCAGGAGGTCTAACTCGTTGTCCTGCAGACAGTTCGCGACCCTGATCCCAACGAAACAATGAAACGGTTCAGCCGCCACTCCTCCCAGGAGGTGTGTCCATGGAACGTGAAGTTCGGGCGTGCGCTGCCTAACGATTCTCCGTATCGGCCACGGACGCTCGTTGCGAGTACCGATGCGCGCACGCTGGCCCGCACGATCCTCGGCATGTCTCAGGACGAATACGCCGAGGCGTTCAGAGGGTCGGCGATGAAGCGCGCGAAGCTGCGAGGACTCAAACGGAATGCAGCGGTCGTGCTGGGCAATGTTGGGACGGTAGATGACTCAGAGATGCTCACGCGCCCATGTGACGACCAAGACGCGCTCGTGTGCGAGCATGCGAGTTGGGCGTTGGACAAGCTCAACAAGCGGCGTTCGAGCGCAGAGAGTTGAACGCCACCTATCGGTGCATCGAACACTCGCATTGTGTGCATGCAATCAAGTCGAGCATCAGCTAGCAACGCTCCCACTGCGCGGGATCGCGGTATAAACGCGGGTGATGTAGCCGTAGAACTCCTTCATGTAGTTCGCGAGGAAGTCACGCGTTGCGTCGACCGTCACCTCGCCATCGTCGGTAACGAGATTCGGCGTGAACTCGATGTACGCCTCGATTTGATTGAACATCGGCGAGTTGCAGAATGCCAGGACGCTGCGCACGTGTTGTTGGCAAATAGCGGTTCCGATCTTTCCAGTCGAGGTTCCGATGACCGCGGATGGCTTCCGCGCGAAGGAGTTCTTACCCCGCGGTCGACTCGCCCAATCAATAGCGTTTTTCAGAGCTCCCGGAATCGATCGGTTGTACTCCGGCGTCACGAAGAGCACCGCGTCCACACCGGCGATGGCATCCTTGAGTGCTTTCGCTGCTGGTGGAAAGTTGGCGTCGTAGTCGTAGGAGTAGAGCGGGAGATCACCAATCCCGATTTCGCGAAGCGTCAGCTCGGGTGGCGCGAGGCGTATGAGCGCCTTCGAGAGCTTGCGGTTGATGGAGGCCTTGGCGAGGCTGCCGACGAAATAGCCAACGGTGTATGCGGCCACGAGATCACCTGGTGGGTGAAGGTGCGCGACGATGGCCTGTAGCATTGTACGGCTCGCGGGCAGGTGCAAGCGATCTCTGAAGTGGATCGAAAACGCCGCCACGCGACGGATCAGCCGGGGGAGACAGTCAAGCGTCCGCGCGACAGACTCATCGGTCGACAGAAGCCATCTGCGCGGCATTGTAGCGAGCGCCGGCAATCTTCTCGGGCGAAAGCGCAGCATCGAGCTTCGCCAACTCGTTAGGCGTCAGTGTGATGTCAGCCGCGGCGACGTTTTCCTCCAGGTAGCGCCGGCGCTTGGTACCGGGGATGGGGACGATGTCACGCCCTTGCGCCAGAATCCACGCCAGTGCGATCTGGCCGGGCACGACGCCTTTGCTGGTCGCGATCTCGCGCACAACAGCCGCCGCGGCGACGTTCGCGTCGAAGTTCTCACCCTGATAGCGCGGGTCGTTCCGGCGGTGGTCCTTCTCCGAGTACTCCTCCGCGCGTTTGACTTCGCCAGTGAGGAATCCTCGCCCTAACGGAGCAAAGGCGACGAGTCCAATCCCAAGCTCACGCAATACGGGGATGATTTGTGGTTCGAGGTTTCGCTCCCACAGCGAGTACTCGCTCTGCACCGCAGAAATCGGGTGCACGGCGTGCGCGCGTCGGATCGTCTGCTCGCCCGCCTCGGAGAGTCCGATGTATCGCACCTTTCCCTCACGCACCAGCTCCGACATCGCGCCCACGACGTCTTCGATGGGGACTTTCGGGTCGACGCGATGTTGGTACAAGAGATCGATGTGATCCGTGTCGAGTCGCCGCAAGGACCCCTCCACCGCCGCGCGAATGTGCGCCGGGCGACTATCGAGGCCCGCGATACGCCCGTCTTCGATCTGGTAGCCGAACTTGGTCGCAATCGTTAGGCGGTCGCGCGCACCCGGATTCTGTCGCATTGCACGAGCGAGCAGCTCCTCATTCGCGAATGGCCCGTAGACTTCGGCGGTGTCGAGGAAAGTGCACCCAAGCTCGAGCGCGCGATGAATCGTCGCGATCGACTCCGCTTCCGAACGTTCCTCGGCCGTCCCGTACGATTGGCTCATTCCCATCAGCCCGAGCCCAATGGCCGAGACGCGAAGGCCTTGCGTTCCAAGCGCGCGTGTATCGAGCGACATGATTCTCTCGTTAGGGTTGGTGCGCGCCCGACGGCGCGCGGCGATGCCTGCGCCACGCAGTGATGCTCATCCTCGCCTTCTCGATGACGCAGAGGAGGTGCAACAGGCCCCGATGGGAGGCGACAAATGCAATCAACAACGCGCACGGCACTCCATCTAGGTACCATCTGCGCGGGACGACACGCTTCGCAGTACACGGGAAAATGACGTGAGAAAGCGAGCGCCACTTCCCGATTTCGCCGTTCTCTCGCCATGTTCAGCAGTGGGGCCAACGATATTTGAGGGCCTGCAGGAACTCGCTGACGACGGCATGATTGATTACAGGCCATCTCGTAAATAGTCGACGGCTTCCGGCCGGCGCTGGGCGCCGGCGCTCTGGCGACCATTCGTGAGATGGCTTCTAGTCAACGCACACAGTTGAGACAGATGGTACACGAACTTGAACTCGGCCTTGAAACGTTTGGCGATGTCACGCGCGACAGCGACGGCCGCTTCGTGCATCATGCACAGGTGATCCGCGACGTCATCGACGAAGCAGTGCTCGCTGACGAGGTTGGCGTCGACTTCTTCGGAGTCGGGGAGCATCATCGCCCCGACTTCGCGATTTCTTCGCCGGAGATGGTCCTTGCTACAATCGCTGGACGCACGTCGCGCATTCGGCTCGGCTCCGCCGTAACAGTATTGAGCTCCGACGATCCAGTGCGCGTTTTCCAGCGCTTCTCCACGCTCGACGCCGCGTCCAACGGACGCGCCGAGATCATCCTCGGTCGCGGTTCGTTCACGGAGTCGTTTCCGCTGTTTGGCTTCCCGCTCGACAAATACGAGGTGCTCTTCGAAGAGCGACTGGAGCTCTTCGCGGCACTCCTCGAGTCCGATCGCACTGGAGTCCCCGTCAATTGGAGTGGAACGACCCGTCCGCCGCTCAGCGACAAGCGCGTCTTCCCGAGCACCAAGAGCGGCACGATCAAGACGTGGATTGGCGTTGGTGGAAGTCCAGAGTCGGTAGTGCGCGCGGCAAATTATGAAATGCCGCTGATGCTGGCGATCATCGGCGGTAACCCACGTCGATTCTTGCCATATATCGACCTGTATCATCAGGTGCTCGCACAGAAGAATGTGGAGGTGCCTCCGATTGGTATTCACTCGCACGGGTATGTCGCCGAGAGTGACGACGAGGCGAAGAACGATCTATTCGCACCGTGGAAAGAGATGCGCGATCGCATCGGCGCCGAACGTGGCTGGCCACCAACAAGCAAGGCCGACTTCGAGCGGGAGGCCGAGCAGGGTTCGTTGTACGTCGGTGCACCAGATACGGTCGCCAAGCGCATTGCCTCGACGATCGAGGCGATGGGCGTTTCACGGTTCGATATCAAGTACAGCGCGGGCGCCCTGTCGCACGACAAGATGATGCGCGGAGTCGCCCTGTTCGGTCGCGAGGTCATGCCTCGTGTGCGCGCGCTCCTGCCTAACGTTTCCGCGCCCTCACCATCGCGGTAACGCCAACCCGCACACAAGTTTCATCTCGCACGAGTTCACATCCCATCACTCTTCGCATGTCACTCTCGCGTCGTGAAGTCGTCGCGCGCCTCGCAGCGCTGGTCGCTGTCCGCAACATCGATTTCCGCGTCTCGTTAGGCGACCCTCTCGAAGGGACGATTCTTGATTTTCAGGAGGGGAGACGACGTGGTGAGTGGACCTCGGCCGACGTAACGTCGCGAGCGCTGGAACGATGCCGCGTCGAAGGTATGCATTGGCGCGCCATTGACGCGCTTTCGACAACGGCAATGGCCGAGGCGCGCGCGGCTGACGCGCGCAGACGTGCGGGGAAGTCGCACGGCGCCCTCGATGGTGTCCCCGTCTTTGCAAAGGCGATCTACGACATGAAGGGGACACCGACCACTGGGTCCAGCGCCGAGTGGGCGCGCCTCTTTCCCGAGCAGGTGCAACGCGATGCGCTGGAGATCGTGCGGATGCGCGCCGCCGGCGGCATCGTACTCGGCAAGACCGCAGCCGATGATTTCGCCTATCGCGGCAATGGAACGTCGTCGCACACCGGACAGGTGCTCAATCCGCATGACGCGACGGGGACCAAGACACCTGGCGGATCGAGTGCCGGCTCTGCCGTTGCCGTGGCGTGCGGAATGGCGTTCGCCGCGTTAGGCACCGACGATGGGGGCTCGAATCGAATTCCGGCGCAGTTCACGGGCGTTGTCGGAATGAAGCCGACGTTTGGGCTCGTCCCGCGCACAGGAGTCATTCCAACGTGGCCGTACCTCGACACGCATGGCCCTCTGGCGCGAACCGTTGCCGACGCGGCGCACCTCTTGGCAGCAATTGCTGGTGCCGACGCATCCGATCCGCTGGCGCTCAGCGGCCCTTGGGACGGTGCGCCGCTCGCGCAGCTTCGGGACGACGCGCTTGCCGGCGTCAGGCTGGGTATCGTCGAGCTTCACGCACCTCGGCCGCAGATGAGCGCCGAGGCATTGGCAATGTGGGATCGCGCGTTAGGCGACCTGCGGAGCGCCGGCGCTGAGGTCGACGCCTTCGAGGCGGCGTCCACGCGTGCCACGTATCGCGACCAGTTTGCAGAGTCGGCGAAGAAGCGCGGCGACGTTCCAGTCAACGCCAACTCCCCTGCTCCGACAGCGAACGCCCTGCTCAAGTACTTTGCCGGACGCACGCCTAACGTGCGCAAGAGTGTCGAGCGCGGATACCCGGCGTACCGCGCGTACTACGATGTGCTGCCAGCGAAGTACGAAGACTGTATCCCGCTTCTCGATCAGCCGATGGCCGACGACCCGGCGGGACGTTCGTTTGCCCGGTCGCGTCAGGAAGTCGTAGCTCTGCTCGCCGACTCAATGCGCAAAGCAAACGTCGCGGCGATGGTCTATCCGACGATGCCGTTCAACGCTCCGCGCGCAGTCGATAACTGGCCGGATATTCGGACACCACTTGGATACGGGAACTGGCTCGGCCTCCCAGAGGTCTCGGTCCCTGCCGGGTACGGCGCCGACGGCATGCCGGCGCTCAATCTTTCCATCGTTGGTCTTCCTGGCGATGACGCGAGAGTGTTGGCGGTAGCGCACGCGTATGAGCGCCAATCGAAGCGCTTTGTAGCGCCGCCGCGATGGTCACGTTAGAAGCCATCTCAGAAATGGTCGCCGGTGCGCCGGCGCCCATGTATGAGATGGCCTATAGGCTTCGAGCGATTTCGAGATCCTGCAAAGCATTGATGGGTGTGGCGCGAACTGGAGACTGCACGTGAATCCCCCGCTGTCCGACGTCGAAGTTCGCATACTCGGCGCGCTGCTCGAAAAAGAAGTGACGACGCCCGACAACTATCCGTTGTCGATGAGCGCCCTACAAGCGGCGTGCAACCAGCTCTCCAATCGCGAGCCAGTGATGCAGCTCGACGAAGGGACACTCGCTGAAGAGGTCGTCACGTTGCGGCGACGCTCGCTGCTTCGCGCCATTCAACCGGCGGGTTCGCGCGTCACCAAGTACCAGCACTTGTTGACCGACGCGTTGTCGCTCGATGCGCGCGAGCGCGCAGTTCTCGGCGTGCTTGCGTTACGTGGACAACAGACGGCGGGTGAATTGCACGCGCGCACCGCGCGGCTCGCCGACTTCGCCGACATTCTGGCGTTAGAGGCCACGCTCGACGCGCTGATGTCGCGTGAGGGCGAGCCCCTGGTCACACGACTCGCGCGTCGCCCGGGACAGAAGGAAGTGCGGTACGCGCACCTGTTGAGCGGCGAACCGGTCGTGGCGAACGAGCTTGGCGAGGCCCCGACATCGCACGCCTCCGCTCCTGCGGACTCCGGCGCGCGCGTGGACGCGCTCGAAGAGGAAGTCAGGGCGCTACGCGCCGAAATCGCCGAACTGCGCGCGAACTTCGAGCAGTTTCGCGCGCAGTTCTAGTGCCTCGCGCTACTTCGCGTTAGGCGCGACCATTCCCAGCGGGCGTGTTTCGAGCGCCGGTGCAGCGGGAAGCCCTGTGACTTCGAGAATCTCGCGTTCGTCGAGCGTTTCGCGCTCGAGGAGTGCTTTCACCAGTGCGTCAAGCGCGTCGCGATGCTCGCTCAAGAGTCGCTTCGCCTCGTCGTGACTCTCGGCGATGATGCGGTGCACTTCGACATCAATGGTGCGCGCCGTCTCTTCGCTCACGGACGGTGAGCGTCCGTAACCGCCGAACGCCGTCGGGTCCGAGAGGTAGGGATTCTCGCGAGGTGCGAGTTGCACCATGCCGAGTCGCTCGCTCATTCCCCAGCGTGTGACCATGTTGCGCGCGAGGCTCGTCGCCTGTTCGATGTCATTTTCGGCGCCGGTGGTCTTCGTGCCATACACGACCTCCTCGGCCGCGCGCCCGCCGAGCATTCCCACGATGCGTGCGCGCAGGTAGGCCTCCGGATAGTTGTAGCGATCGGCATCGGGGCGCTGATACGTCACGCCTAACGCTTGTCCGCGTGGAACGATCGTGACGCGGTGCACCGGATCGGCGCCCGCTACCACCAAACCGAGGATTGCGTGTCCTCCCTCGTGGTACGCGATGCGTTCGCGATCCTGCAGGCTCAGAATGAGGGGACGCTCCGGGCCGAGGACGATCTTCTCCAGCGCATCGAGGAAGTCCACCTGCCTAACGCCATTCTGTTCGCGTCGCGCCGCAAGTAGTGCCGCTTCGTTCACCAGGTTTCGCAGATCTGCGCCCGAAAGGCCCGGAGTCGCCGCTGCGAGTTCGCTGAGGCTCACGTCTGCCGCAAGCGGTACCTGCCGTGTGTGCACCTTGAGAATCGCCTCACGTCCGTTGCGATCGGGCAGATTGACCACGACTCGCCGATCGAATCGCCCCGGACGCAACAGCGCGCGATCGAGCACATCGGGCTGGTTGGTCGCGGCAAGCACGATGATCCCTTCACGGCTCGAGAAGCCGTCCATTTCGGTGAGGATCTGATTCAAGGTCTGTTCTTGTTCGCTCGACCCGCCGAGGGCCACCTGCCCGCGGGCGCGACCGATCGAATCAAGTTCATCGATGAAGATGATGGCCGGCGCGTTCTCACGGGCTTGTTTGAAGAGGTCGCGAACGCGCGCCGCGCCCACGCCGACGATCATCTCCACAAACTCCGACGCGCTCATCGAGAAGAACGGGACGCCAGCTTCGCCGGCCACGGCGCGCGCAAGGAGTGTCTTTCCCGTCCCCGGCGCGCCGATCAGCAACACTCCTTTAGGTGCCGATCCACCGAGTCGCGTGTACTTGCCAGGATCGCGCAAGAAGTCGACAATCTCGACGAGTTCGTTCTCGGCTTCATCGATCCCTGCAACATCGGCGAAGGTGACCTTCCCTTCTTGCTGCTGGTCGAAACGTTTGGCCGTGCTCTTTCCCAAGCCACCCGTCAGCGCACCACCGAGTCCCCCGCCCTGCTTCGTCGCGCGCCGGAAGATCCAGACGTACATCGCGATGATCAGAAGCGTGGGTGCGAACGAGAAGAGAAGACTCGTCCACGTGTTCCCTTCCTGAATCGGCTTGGCGCTGATCTCCACACCGTTCGCAATGAGGAGTGCTTCGAGCCCCGGGTCGGCGAATGTCGGGAGCTCGGTCGCGAAGTTCGTGACTTGACGCGATGGGTTTTGCGCCGTGCTGTCGCGCGGGTACCTAACGGGAGCGACGAAACGACCGGTGATGCTCGGCCCGCTGCTGTAGATCGCCTGCACGTTGCGCCGCTCCACCTCGGTCTTGAAGAGCGTGTATGGAACGGTCGCAACGGTTGTGCTTGGAAAGAAGATCCGCCCCAGCAGATAGTTCGCGAGCAGGATGAGAATGAAAGTGAGCCAAACGCGGCGCGATGGAATCGCCGTCTGGTTAGGCGTCTTGTTTTCGGCCATTCTCTCCTCGCAAGCGTTAGGCGCGTGTTAGGCCATCTCATAAATGGTCGACGGCCCCTGGCCGGCGCAGGGCGCCGGCGCACCGGCGACCATATATGAGATGGCTCCTACTTACCGAGCGTCGAGCTTACGCCCGGCGCCGAGGTTGTCCCAATTGAGAATCGCGTTGAATACCAGCGCGTAGCTGCCAATGGTCTCACCGCGGTACACGGGATTGTTCGCGAACAACACGACATGCCCCCGGTTGAGTGGCACATCGACGACCGCGGGGCGCTGCGCGATGTCCGGTGCAGCATCGAGCAGTCCCGACACGAGAAGATCGCGAGAATCGCTCCAGCGCATAACTACACGCGGGCGTTGATCAGGCGGAATCACGTTGATGGGGTTCCGCATTTGATCATCGGTGACCGGTACCGCCTGCCAGGGTTGCACCTGTGCGCGCGGCGGAAGCTCAAAGCGGGAGTCGAGTGCGGGGCGTCCTTGCACCTCGTCTGATTCGTCGGCCGTGCCCCGTCCGGTGGCGCGGGTGGCGTTTCCGCCACCGAAGCGGCCACCACCGCCGAATCCACCGCGGACGTTACTCACGCTGAAACTTGCGCCAGCATCGCTGAAGAGTGCGAGGGAGTCAGCGATTCCGTAGGCGATGGGGCTGGCCGCATCGATCAGACGAGAGCGCAGGAGCGAGCCGACGACTTTCCCTCGCGGGGGAGCGTTGGTGCTGACACCGCTCGCCAGCCCGAACTGCACGATCGCTTCAGCCGTCGACGTGGCGCCGACGAGCACTCCGCCAGCTGCAACAAATTGTCGCAGGTTGGCGAGTCCGTCCTGACCCAGCCCGGGGCGCATGTCGTCGGTCTCCGCCCACGTGCCAAGGTTTGGAGTCTCCGGCGTCTTCTTCCATGGGAGCGGATTGCGCCACATCGGGAGTCCGTCGAGGATCGTTTGTGCGCCGCCGCTGGTGGGTGGGAAGACGATCACGTCGTACTTCGCGTTCAGGTCTTTCGTGCGAGCGACGTCCTGCGTGCTGATGTACTCGTACGGAACAGCGTTGGCGTCAAAGCCGTAGCGCCACCACCCCTCCGCCTGGGTGTTGGTCCACGTGTGCAGGATTGCCACGCGCGCCGCGCGGAGTGGATGCGTCTTCACGTTAGGCGCGGATTCGATGCCGGTCACGCGCACGCCGAGCGCTGCGCTCTCCCGCTGCAACGCATCGCGCGATGCGCCGCGAACGATCACACTTCCGCGCGGGAATTTCGTCCCGCCAGCGTCGAACGCATCTTCGGCCGCCTGAAAGTCTGCATCGCGCAGTTTGTATCGCAGCGAGATCAGGGCGTTCTCACCGGTCGCCGCAATGACGAAGGTCGATCCCGAGCCGTTGATCCCTCCCGGTGCGATAACGGGAGTCGTGATGGCCTGCATGGGGACATCGAGCACGGCTGCGTCGCGCACCCGGACGGCCTGCACGCCGAAGCCCTCGGGAAATGTCCACCCGGTGTCGTCATACGGCGATTTCTGTGGATCGTTCGGGCTCCAGAACTGATAGTCGAGGAGCGCGTCTGCAATGCGCGAGTAGGGCTGGTCCATGCGGATGATGTAACTCCCCGCTGGAAACGACCGGCTTTCCGTGCGAGGGCGAGATTCGCGCGTGCGCGCGCTATCCGTTGCGCTGGCGCCATTGCCGCGGGCTGCACCGCGCACGGGGACGTTCGCTGTGAAGGCAGCCGTCGCGCGCGAAATCTCAACGTGCTGCTTCTGCATCAGGCGCAACAGCTCCGCTTGCGCCGCCAGCCGCGGGTCGGCGGCGCTGAAGATGTACGCGGCCGGTCCTTCGGTGCGCGCCTTCAGTACCGATCGCTTGCTCTTCTGATAGAAGTTCGAGAGAAAGACGCGGCGATTGTTGGCAAAATACGAGAGCGAGATGAGGAGTGCGGTCTGCTCGTAGTTGTTGTTGTTTCGCAGCGACCACCTAACTTTGGGAAGCGGAGGATTCTGGCGATACCAGGTCCGTTCGGTCTCGCTTGGCTGCAAGGTTCGCTCGACCGTTTCGGCGGTGCCGCCATTTCCAAAGGTCTCGTAGAGACGCGAGATGCCGTTGTGCGTCGCCGCCATGAACATCAGGTAACCGGGTGACCACGTGTCGAACTGCCCGTGCGCGAAGACGCCGGGCATCCCCAAGCGCGTCATCTCCTGCACGTTGTGCCATCCCATCATCTGCCATTCGTTCGTCAGGAGCGGATCGACCCACGCGTTGAAGGGTCCGTCGCCGATGGTGTTGTCATACAGATACGGCACCGACTCGTGCAGGTCGTGCAGCACCTGCGCCTTCCAGTCGACGAAGGTGTTCAGCACGTTCTGCGTGAGCTTGAGCGTCATTCCCATGGCGTCGCGATTGTTGTCGTGCGCGACGTAGTGCCCCCAGTACACGAGGTTGGGATACGTCTCACCGGGGTGCTTCACGTGCCAGTTGTAGATGTCGACCATGCGGTCCCGGCCATCCACTTCGACCACCGGCGTGATGAGCGTGATGAGATGATCGCGGATGTTCTTCACGTACGGGCTTTCGTCCACGGCCAGACGATAGGCCAACTCCATAAGGGCGGTGGGTGCGCCGGCTTCAGGTGAGTGAATGGTCCCGGTGATGTAGTAGATCGGCGTTGCGCGCGCCGCAATCTTCTCGGCAGCTGCATCATCGAGTTTGATTGTTCGCGGATCGGCGAGTTTGGCGAGATCTGCGCGGTTGGCATCGAGGCGCGCCAGGAGCTCTTCAGCTGCAACAGCGACGGCGATCATCTCTCGCCCTTCTTCCGTCGTGCCAATGCTGACAACCTTCACGCGAGGGCTCGCCTTGGCGAGCATGCGCATGTAGGCGTAGACCTCGTGCGAATACGGCAACTTGTTGGGACCGCCGGCGATGTCGCCTAACACTGCCTTCGGCGTCGGAACACGCGAAGACGCCGGGAGATAGTCAACGAGTGGCGAGAGAAAGAACGGCTCGGTCGTGTACTCGAGAATCTTCTTCGTGTATTCCTCGTCAATCGGCTGGCTCGGCGACCGCCCTGGTTTCGCTGAACCCGGGTCCTGAGCCGGCGAGGAATTCGCGAGGGCGACGAAGGCGAGCACGGCGACGACGATCGAACGGCGCATTCGGATATCTGCGGAAAGGTGTGAAAAGGAAGGTGCGGGAGAGGTGTTCGGCGCGCCCCTCCCTCACGAGTCGTTAGGCAGAGTCGCGCCTATTCGCGCGCGAAGGCTGCGTCAAAGGCAACGCTGGAGCCAGGGAACTCGATGCTCCGCAGACGCGCGCACGCTTCCTGCGCGCCGAACTCGCGCTCCATGGCGCCGTCCTCCCATTCGACAGAGAGTGGTCCGGAGTACCCCACCTGATTCAGAGCGCGCACGATCCCCTCGAAATCGATGCGTCCGCGCCCGATGGAGCGAAAGTCCCACGCACGGTCGCGATGCCCAAAAGGGAGGTGTCCGCCGAAGACCCCCGAGGGTTTCGGCGTTGGTGACCACCACACGTCCTTCATGTGCGCATGGTAGATACGATTGCCGAAGCGTTCGATGAAGCCGAGGTAGTCGACGCCCTGGTATCCCAGGTGACTCGGGTCGTAGTTGAAGCCGAAGGCCGCCCGCCCGCCTAACGATTCAACCACCCGTTGCGCCGATGACGTGTCGAAGGCGATCTCGGTGGGATGCACCTCGAGCGCGAAACGCACCTTCACCTCGTCGAAGACATCCAGAATCGGATTCCAGCGCGCAGCAAAATCGGCGAAACCGTCATCGATCATCGCCGGCGACACGGGCGGAAAGGAGTAGAGCAAAGGCCAGATGGACGAACCCGTGAACCCAGTCACGACATCCACGCCCAAACGAGCCGCAGCGCGCGCCGTCTGCTTTATCTCCTCCGCGGCCCGCTGCCTAACGCCTTCCGCGTCTCCGTCTCCCCACACGTGAGGCGGAAGGATGCTCTTGTGGCGTTCGTCAATCCGATCGCAGACGGCTTGTCCCACCAGGTGGTTGCTGATGGCGAAGACCTTGAGACCGTTGCGATCGAGGAGTGCGCGGCGCCCGGCGCAGTAGGCGTCATCGGAGAGCGCGCGCGAGACGTCGAAGTGATCGCCCCACGAGGCAAGCTCCAACCCGTCATAGCCCCAGCCGCGCGCCTTGGCAGCCAGCGTTTCGAGCGGCAAGTCGGCCCATTGGCCAGTGAACAGCGTGATCGGACGTGTCATGATCTTCGGGGTATTCGTGATGATCGTTTCAAGCAGCCGTCGTTAGGCGCCAACCACCGGCTCCCACCGCTGCGACGCATGGGAGCGGAGCACCGCCTCGACGATGCGCACTTCTGCGTCGCCATCGGCAAACGTCGGAAAGTCAGGGGCGTCGCGTCCCGGCACCCGCCCAGCCGCGATGTAGCGGTAGAAGGCACCGAAGATGTTGCGAGGCCCCTCAGGATATCCTTCTGGATGCCCGCCGGGATAATGCGCCGACGCTCGGACGCTGGGGTCGAGGAGCGCCGGGTCCTTCATCAGGACCTCGTTAGGCCTGTCGCGATGCCCGAGCCACAGGTGGTTGGGGTTTTCCTGGTCCCACGCGAGTGCTCCCTCGCTACCGTCAACCTCGATCCACTGCCGGTTCTTGCGACCGCTGCTCACCTGCGACACAACGAGCGAACCGCGGAGCCCGCCCTCCAGCTCTAAAAGAATGAAGCCGCCGTCTTCGGTGTCGACCGTTACTTCGTCATAGACCTGCGGCGCCCCCTGCTCCTTCCCCTTGTACGTCTCGACCGCTTGTTGCGGCTTCTTTCGTGTTTCGTGGGCGCGAAAGAGTTGCGCGAACACGCGGGTGATGTGACGGCCAGAGATGAACTGCACGAGATCGAACCAGTGCGATCCGATGTCCGCGATCGCACGCGATGCACCACTCACCTTCGATTCCAGGCGCCAGTTGTAGTCGGTGTCATAGAGCAGCCAATCCTGAAGGTAGTGGCCGTGCGTGACGAACAACTTCCCGAGTTCACCGCGCGCAATCATGGCTCGCGCTTGTTGCACCAGGGGATAGCCGCGATAGTTGAAATTGATCGCGGTGACGACGCCAACCTCGCGCGCGAGTTGTACCAGCGCCCCCGATTCGCCCGACGTCATCGTCAGCGGCTTCTCGGAAAGGACGTGTTTCTTCGCTTCGAGAAAGGCGCGGTTGACCTCGAAATGCAGATTGTTTGGCGTGCAGTTGTGGACCGCATGCACGTCGTCGCGCGCGAGCAACGCGCGCCAATCGTCGACTACATGAGGAATGCCGAACTGCCTCCCCAACTCCTCGGCGCGGGGCCGGTCCACCGACGCGATGGCCACGACATTGACGCCCGGCACGCGCCGCAAGGCATCGATGTGAGCCGCACCCATGAACCCCGCGCCTATGACCGCTACGTTCACTGATGTCATGCGAACAATCGGAGAAGGAGGTGAAATCGACGGGCTGAGCCACACGCCTCAGCGCACCGCAGGCAACGTATCCGCTCCCGCCCGCTCATGCCATATCGGGGGGGGATCCGGTGTCCGTTGCGTGTTGATTGTCTGAACCTCTTGCCCACGGAAGAGGTTACCTGCGCGGTCCAGTGCGCGCTGCCCGACCGTCGCAGATGTTTCTCGTTAGGCTCGTCCCTTTTCTTGGCGAGTCATCCCCCCCATCAGGATTCGGTGCACATGCGTCGTAGTTTCGCGTTCTTCGTCGTTGCAGCTTGTGCAGCATGCGGCGGCGGTAGCAAGGACTCTTCTCCCGTTGATCCGGGAAATTCAAATCCCGTTGCGACGAACGCCGTCAGTGTCAACGACAACTCATTCTCTCCTCGGGACGCCGAGGTCGCGCCGAACACGCCGGTGACCTGGACGTGGCAGGGAGCAGCGCAACACAACGTCACCTTCGAGGATGGTAAGGAGGCGTCCGGGACGAAGGCGTCGGGAACACACGCTCGCACCTTCGGCACAGCGGGTACGTATCGCTATCGCTGCACGATCCACTCCTCGTCCTTCACATCGGGCATGGTTGGATCGGTCGTCGTACGGTAGAACCGAAGAGATTATCCGATCGGCCCGCGTTCGCGGGATTGCGGCGGTGTTGCCACCCCCACCACCCCTGCCTCCCCCGCCACCCGCGCGGCCCCGCACTGCACCGCCCTCACGCGCCTAACGAGGGCTCCCGTTCGGGTCGAACATCCGAAGTCACCGCATCGCGACGGGCCGCACGCTCGTATGCGTCGAGGATCCCGCCACGCTGAATGATTCCGACCACAACGCCAGTCCCCCGCTCCGTCACAGGGAGCGCGCCCACACCGCGAATTCCCATTCGGCGAATCGCCTCGAACAGCGTGTCCCGCACTTCAATCGTCTCACTCGCGGAAATCAGGTCGACTGCGAGGAGAAGATCGTCGAGCAGCGGGCCCGAACGCGCCGCTTGCGCGAGATCGCCCTTCGTCAACACCCCCAGCAACTGTCCCTGATTGTTGACGACGGGGAAGATCTCCTGATGGCGATGGGTCAGGTGATCGAGAAGATCGCGAACCACTTCGTCTTCGCGGACGAGCACGACATCGCGCTCCATCGCGTCACCGACGACGATGCCGGCAAGTGCATCGCGATCTGCACCTTGCTGCAAATGCTCACCTCGCCGTCTGAGCCATCCGCTGTAGAGGTTGTCCTTCTCAAGGCGGTGCGAGACGATGTGTGACACGCCCACCGCGATCATCAACGCGGGCACGATTGCATAGTCCCCCGTCATCTCGAACACCAGCAGAATCGCGGTAATGGGTGCACCGGTCGCCGATGCGACCACTGCGCCCATCCCGACAAGCGCGTACGCCTCTGGTGCGATGGGGAGACTCGGCACCAGCGCGCGCACTGCCACGCCGAGCGCGCCACCGGTGGCCGCGCCGACAAACAGCGACGGTGTGAAGAGTCCGCCTGAACCGCCTCCCTGCAGTGTCACGGCCGTCACCACGATCTTTCCAACTGCCAAAAGCAGGAGCGTCCACCACGCCATCCGTCCAAACATGACGAGTGGAATCGCCGTATGCCCCGTGCCGACGAGAATGTCGCCGGAGGCAACGACGGCAGCACCCACAAGTGCACCGGCCAGCCAAGGTGCCACGGCGCGCCACCCCTTGCCACGCGCGCGCAACTTCGCGAACAACTGTCCGGTGCCAAAGTGAACCCGCACGAACAGGGCGGACATCGCGCCGCACAACACACCTAACAATGGAAAGAATACGACGACTTCCGATACCGCGGTGAATCCATATTCCCGAGGAATCGGAAAAGCCGGGTGATTTCCAAAGATCGCACGCGAGAGCACGGCGCCCGCGACGCTGGCGACGACCACGGG
This sequence comes from Gemmatimonadaceae bacterium, assembly GCA_044224185.1. Lineage (GTDB taxonomy): Bacteria > Gemmatimonadota > Gemmatimonadetes > Gemmatimonadales > Gemmatimonadaceae > SCN-70-22. Next base: position 235,237 of record JBGAKW010000002.1, read on the forward strand.
TGAGAATGTGGTCGATTGAAAGGAGCCGAGGATTTCTTCGAGCGCGAAAAAGGCGCCGGCCAGCGGGGCGTTGAATGCCGCGGCAATTCCCGCCGCCGTACCCGCGCCAACGAGCACGCGCTTTCGCTCGGCGGCAAACGAAAAAATGCGTCCAACGAGCGAGCCAACGGCTGCACCGAGCACCGCCACCGGCCCTTCGCTCCCGGCAGATCCCCCACCGCCTAACGTGATGGCGCTGGAAAGCGTTCGCCACCACGCCAAGCGCACCGGAATGTTTGCTCCTCGGCGAACCACTGCCAGCTGCACATCGGGAACGGTGAGTCCGTCGTCGCCACGTCCGAAATGCCGCCAGGTGACCGATGCGATCGCGATGGCCCCCGCGGTAATGATTGGCCGAACGATCGCCATGGGAATATTCGGCGCCGCAGTGATGGGCCACGCATAGAGCACGGTGTGGAGTGCGTCGATGGCCCGGTAAAACGCTGCGACGCCTAACGCCGACGCCAGTCCCACAACGACCGCAAATCCAAAGAGGAGTGCGGTCTCGTCAACGCCGAGCTGGTCGAGCTTGGCCAGCAAACGATCCCACCGCGACGCTGCCAGGCGCGTGACGCTGGCGACGTGCGTCCTTAGCGACGGCGACGGCTCGTCGTTAGGCGGAGCGGGTTGAACATCGGGTGAATGCATTGACGCGTAGCGCCCTCGAGGCAGTGCGGCGCTGAACCCTCGTTCACGGCTCGACGCGCAGTACAGCCATCATATCCGATGACAAATGCTCGGCGATGTGGCAGTGCAGCATCCACGCGCCGGGGTTCGATGCGTCGATTAACAGGTCTACCGTGGATCCGACGGGAATGATCGCCGTGTCCTTCCAGACCAAGTTAGTGTTGCGCACCCCATCGCGAGCGACCACAAGCATCCGCTGTCCGTGCAGATGAATGGGGTGCTGCATCGGATGGAACGAGCGCGGGTCGTTGAAGATTCGCAACTTCACGATCGACCCCACTTTCACCCGCCAGTCGATGTCCATGTTTTCCTTCGACGTGGCGGGATCGCGGAGTATCCAGCGCACTTGTTTGCTGGTCGAGAGCCAATTCATGTCCGGCATCCCATCCACCCATTCGACAGGTGCAAAGTAGGCGGTGTCGACGTTCATGAATTGCACGGTGGCCAGCGGAAGCCCCGATGCTTGCACCGTGAGCGTGAGTTCCTTGTCCGGCGCCTTGTCGAAGTACGGCCGGAATCGGTCGATGTCGCGCGAGACGGCGGCGACACTCCGTAGGGTGGCGAAGGAAGATCCGTAGTCAGGCAGTGCCGACGATTGGCTCACCGTCACCATGCCTAACGTGTCCACCATCGGCTCGAACTCGCCGGCAAAGTGATTGATGGCTTGGATCGCATTTACCATGGCGTGGCGTCCGGGTTTATCGAAACGCACTTCGACGACGTACCGCTCCGCCGGTGCAAGCACCACGCTCTCCACCCACTCTTCGCGCTCGAACCTGCTGACGTCCGACGCCACGACTTTCATGCGAGCGTCGGTGAACGACAGGTTGTACGTTCGCGCATTCGAGACGTTGGTGAGAAAGAGGCGAAGTATGTCCCCTTTACGCGCCCGCAGCGAATAGTTTGTCTCGCCGTTGACCGTCATGAAGTTTCCCACGCGTCCCATGAGTGCGAAGTCGGTCGCCTCCTTGCCGAACGGAATCAGCGAATCCGCATTGACGAGCAAGTCGCTCAAGACGAGTGAATGCTCGGCGTTGACGGGGGAGTAGTAGTTCGGCTCGGGCGAATCGACGATCATGTTCCCATACAATCCCATCGATTGCTCGATGTCCTCGCGAACGTGTGGATGGTACCAATACACGCCGGCGTCGGGGAAACGGACGTGATACGTGAAGTCGCCGCGCGGGGGTACTTCATCTTGCGTCAGGCCGGGCACACCGTCGTCCTTGTTGTCGTGGCGCAGCCCATGCCAATGAATTGAACTCGGCAAGTCGATGCGATTGTGGAACCGCACCACGATGCTCGTGGATTGCCTAACGCGGAGGATTGGACCGGGAACCTGCCCGTTGAACGCGTACATCACGAACGTCTTTCCACGCACCGAACGTCGCACGAGCGATGCCGTAAGGTCGAGCGTGTCGCCGTTCTTGAGGGTGCGCGTCGCCGTTGCTCGCACCAGCGGGAGCGTGGCAGGGTCGGTATGTGCGCCTGGCAGGAATGGAGAGAGTGTCGGGCGAATCCCCATCAGCCCCGGCATCATCGGCATTCCCTTTGGCATCGGGATCGGCATTGCGGCGCTATCGTGTTTTATCGCGCCCATATCGTGCCCCATGTCCATGCCGGCCATGTCGTCTTTCTTGCGGGGAGATGTTTTCTTCTTTTGGGCCTCCGAGATACCGGGAAACAACAGGACCAGCAGAAACAGGGAGAGTCGCGTGAGAGAGCGAAGCGTCCTCACTGGGGCACCCCTCGGAACAACGGATGCGTGAGGAATGATTGAAGCCACCCACTCGGCGACGTGCCATGCAAAATGGTGGGACCTTCGTGCGTCGTCACCGCTGAGTCGCGCTCGGCCGTGATGACCAGGAGGAACTTGTTCTCTGTCGCCCCGTGCACCGTCGAGTTTCCGTTGTGCACGACGCCAAGCTTGGTCCACTTCGACAGGTCAGTCGTGGTCTCCCACGCAACGTACGCGTCGAAGGCGCCTAACGAATCAGGCTTGGGAAGCCCCTCGACGCGTAGCTGCACGTCGTAGCGTGCGTGCCCGTCGGCGGTCACGGCCACCCCAAAGGGAGAATTCGCGAACACCAGACGAGCCTCCCCCTTCGCCGCGGGAGCACGGGGGGTGCCGAATAACGCAATGTCGAAGGGACCGAGCGCGAGCCCGACGGTAAGCGCCATCACCATCGGGCCTCTCAGCAGCAATTTGCCCATCTGTTTTCTGTCTTTAGTTCGCCTTGGTTTTCGGAGATTTCTCGGGGCCGCGATCCCAATCCTGAACACTGGAGATATTCGGGACACCGAAGTCCTTGCCGTTCCACCCGGTGAATCCATCCATCTTGAAGACCCAGAGTCCGCTTCGCATGTCGGAGAGAACTACGAGACCATCGTAGTTGCGCACGTCGACACCAAACGCTCCCTGCTCGACACTGGTCGTGCTTTGCCAACCATTGTCGGGGGTTCCGCCGAAGCCATGCTCGTGTTCACAGTTGCAGGTGAAGAAGTGTCCTTCTGTCACCGGATGCTTCGGATCCTTGAGATTGAACACTTGCAGACCGTCCTCGTACGCAGAGACGAAGACATACGGCCACCGTACTTCGTGGTTGTGCGACAAATCGCGCCAATCCGCCGTCCACGCGCTGATGGGTTGATCAACATTCTGCGTCTTTCCGGATTGCCCATCCTTCAAGTCCCAGATTCGCAGCGGCGTGTACTGATATTCCGTCTCAGTCACGGCGTATCTCCCATCGGGCGACGGCGTGAACGTGTGCGCGACGTCCATGCCGAGACTCGTGATCGTGAAGACCTGTTTCGGCGCTTCGGGCTTCGTCACGTCCCAGACGGAGTAGCCTCCGAGTCCTGCACCGTAGAACTTGTCCTGCCCCGTCGCGGGATCGTAGCCGACGTAGAAGTCGTGATAGCCGCCAGCACCTATCTGCCGGAATGGTGTGGGATTGGGGACCTCGCCAATGAGCGCAGCCGCCGGATCGGTTCCGGCAACGATCTTGTCGAGATCGTATACGAGCGCCTTCGACGCATTCACCGTCGCGAAATACAAGGCACGTCCATCGGAGTGCTTGTAGGCGAAGGTGTTGTGAAAACCGCCTAACGCCTGCGGATACTTGATACGGGCGACCACCTTCACTTTCGAGGGGTCGGGAAGTCCGGTGACGTCGAAGATGACGGCGCCGAGGTCCGCGTCTGGGCTCCCCTGCATGAACTGAAAGGATTGGGCGTAGTAGTACCGCCCTTTGATCTTGAAATACTTTCCGTCCATCGCGCCAATGCCGCGATGCAGCTCGGGATTCTCGATCTGCCACGTGAAGATCTTCTTGGGCGCCCCTGTGTTGCTGATGTCGTAGATCTGCACATCGTAATTGACGAAGCCGCAGAGATACGCGTAGGGGCGATCGCGGTCCTGCTCAAGCTCGACATCGGCGGCCTTCCAAGCGCCGTCGTGACCGGTGACGTGCGCGAGCATGTGCATCTTCTCGCTTCCGCCGGTCTTCTTGTCGAAGGGGGTAACGGACTGACCGGGGTCCTGTGCAGCTGCAACGCTGCCGGCGCACACTAATGCGGTGATCGCAAACTGCCACTTCATGAAGCCTCCAGTGCACAACGAGGGGGGGAGGGGGGAGGGGGGGACGGCGCTTCGCTACGCGTCAGACGCGAGCAGAAAACGTATTGAGTGGGGCATTCTGTAGCGCCGAACATGTAACCGCGCGACGTCGCCAGCCAGTGGCACACTCGAGCACCTGGCCTTACGCACACTCCTTGCACGCGTCTCACGTGCGCACTCGCGTCCCCCCACGAGTCGACGTCAACCATTCTCGCTATGAGACGCTCAACCCGGAGCGCCGCCCCTGCGGTCGCGCTCGCGTTCGTTGCTTGGGGATGCGGCGCCAATGCGCATCTCCCGATAGCCGCGGGGATCGGAGCAAACCCGACGCTCCCCGCTCCCGATCACACCCTGATACCAACGATCAAAGTCGCGACGGCGATCGGATGGCGCGCAGACGCCGCGCCGACCGCATCCGCTGGCCTTGTCGTGCACGCCTTTGCGCGCGACCTCCAGCATCCCCGTTGGCTCTACGTCCTGCCTAACGGTGATGTGCTGGTCGCTGAGACTAACGGTCCAGAGCGTCCGGACGATAACAGGGGCTTCCGAGGGTGGTTCTTTCGCCACTTCCAGAAGAAGGGGGGAGGTGCCGTTCCCAGTCCCGATCGGATCGTTCTCCTTCGGGACCGCGATGGCGATGGCATTGCGGACGAACGGCATGAGTTCCTGTCTAAGCTGCATTCCCCATTTGGCATGGCGCTGCGCGGAGACACGTTGTACGTGGCCAATACCGACGCGGTGGTGGCGTTCAAGTACACGCGTGGCGATACCGTGCTGCCTAACGTGGGACGAACGGTCGTCGCGCTTCCAGCGGGCACCATCAATCATCACTGGACCAAGAACATCCTCCTTTCGCCCGACGGCAGCGTGCTGTACGCAGCGGTCGGATCGAACAGTAACGCCGCCGAAAACGGCATCGCCGCTGAGTCGGAGCGCGCCGCGATCTGGGAGGTCAATCTGTCGACGGGCGCTCATCGCGTATTCGCCTCGGGGTTGCGCAATCCGGTTGGGCTGGCGTGGGAGCCGCGTAAGGGACGACTCTGGACAGCGGTCAACGAGCGCGATGAACTGGGTGGCGATCTGGTCCCCGATTACATCACGTCGGTCCGAGACGGGGGATTCTACGGGTGGCCGTACAGCTACTTTGGTGCGCACGTCGACAAGCGCGTGAAGCCGCAGCAGCCGCAGATGGTGGCGCGTGCCATTGTCCCGGACTTCGCGTTAGGCTCTCACACCGCGTCGTTAGGCCTCGTCTATTCGCCGGGCGGAGCGTTTCCCGCGCCCTTCGGCGAAGGGATGTTCGTCGGCCAACACGGCTCGTGGAATCGCAAACCGCCCAGCGGGTACAAAGTCATCTTCGTTCCGTTCACCGAGGGGGTGCCCGGCGGACCACCGGTCGATGTGCTCACGGGGTTTCTTGACCCTGACGGCCGTGCGCGAGGACGTCCGGTGGGCGTGGCGCTCGACGCGAGAGGGGGACTCCTTGTGGCGGACGACGTCGGGAACACGGTCTGGCGCGTAACCGGCTCGGCGCGCGCCAGTCGTTAGGCACCTCGCCCGCGGACAGGTTGACAGCTTTCCTCGTTTAGTCTCCGGCGACCGCGACGACCATCGCCGGGCGCTTCTCTCGCACCTCGCGCCGCCGCCACCGCGGAAACCAGATGAACACGCCGGTCACCGGAAGGCTCGCGACGAGCAGCGCCAGCAACGTCGCGAGCACCTGCGTCGGCCACCCCCACAGCGTCCCGGTATGGATGCCGTAATTGGAGTTGCGCCAACGCATCCCGAGATTCTTCTGGTCGAACGTTTCGCCGCCGAGTAACTGCGCACTGTGGGGATCGAAGTAATAACGCTCGTATTCTTCCCAGAGCGAGCGTCGCGAGTAGACCGCGCCGACGGTCAGAACCGCCGCCTTGCCGGATGGTATGTCGATCGTTAGGCGGCGGGCGTCGGGCACTCGGGCGCTCGCCACCTCCAGCGCCTGCTCCATCGGGTTCGGGGCGCGTCCGACAGCACGCGACACCGGCATCGGCACAGCATCCCCGACCAGCTTCGCCCGCCCCGTGAATAACCAGGCAACACCCCCTTCGTACCACTTCCATGTCCAGACCGGCCCGGTCAGGGCGACCAACAGCATTCCGATCGTCCCGTAGAAACCGACGACGTTGTGCAGGTCATAGACCGTCCGCTTCCACCCGCTCGTTAGGCGCGGGGAAAGCCGCGTGCGCAACACCGCGCGGTTGCGCGGCCACCAGAGCGCAAGTCCAAACACGACCATCGCGACAAACACCAGCGTCGCGGTCCCCACCAACCACTCCCCGCGCTGCGCCAGGAGTAACTCGGTGTGAACCATCCGCGTGATGTAGATCCATTCATGCTTCCGGTCGACGACGCCGAGCACGTCGCCGGTCGTGGGATCGAGGAAGACCTCCTCGTAGTAGAGGAATTCGTCGAAGTAGTTGGACGCCCCGTCGCGCAATCGTTCGGCCATGGCCACGACCGATCGGCCACGGTCGGGGAAAATCGTTAGGCGGTTGACGACGTGCCCTGCCGGTACGGCGCGCTGCGCCACGGCGTACAGCGAATCGGCGCTCAGTCGTTGGTGGCGCTCGGCGGGCGAGACGTACACGAGCGAGCGATGCGTCAGCGCAAAGAGCTCGCCCTCCCAGACGTACACGGCTCCCGTCAGCGCGACGACGAATACCACAAGTCCGCTCGCGAGCCCCACCCAACGATGTATTCGAACGAGCCATGGGCGAATGCGCATGGCCGAAATCTTACGGCGTCTGCGCGCTCCGCACCAAGGCCTGCGCTACGCCTGCGTCCTCACCTTTCGTCGACAACGCCTCCCACTTGCGAAGCTTGCCGTCGCCGCCGTAAACCGCCGCCACGAGGTCGCCGCGGTCGCCGCGAACGACGCGCGCGAGCCTCCCATCCCAGTCGAGGAGAATGCGAACGGTCGTGTCCTTGGGCATGCTCGCCTTGATACGCCCCTTGATGAAAAACGGCGCCCCCTTGAGGTCAGCGATCGGAATGACGCGCACCTCGTGCGCCGGCGCCGCCTCGCGCATCACGAGCATCCAGCGCTTCATCGCCGCGCTCCCGGCGCGCCCGGCAACGAGCAGAATTGCCGGCGAGTGGGGGACGCTCACGTCCGTCTGGACATCGAACTGGTCCTGCAGCACAACCGTCGGCAACGATGGCGGTGGTCCGCCCTGCGCGACGGCAGACGTTCCGAAGGCCACTGCGAAAAATGCCGAAAAACGGCGAGCAATTCGTAGCATCAACAAACGATTGGAAGCGATAACGTGAGGTAATTGCGAACAACGCACCCGCCGAACACAGGCACGAAGGAACATCAGGGCAAGACTACGCGCGACCACCAGCACCCCCACAAACACCTGCACGACCACGCGCCCCCGCCTGCCGCATAAGTTAACGACTGCACACGAATCGCCCGCGCCAGCGCTCTCCGCAACGAGCGCCTAACGCGGGCGATTGTCCGACCGGCACGATTTTCCGCGCCGTCGTTGCGCCTACACCATTAGAAGGCGGTGCGCAACGACACGACCACGTGACGCCCCGGCTCCGGCCGCACGAACGAGCTGTTCGCCGCTTCGGCATAAAGTCGGTTGCCGATATTGTTGATCGCGACTCCCAATTCCTGCGGCCGCCCGCCCACCGTCGCCAAACGGAACCCGCCTCGCAGGTTCACGACCGTGAACGACGGAAGCACGCTCCCGATCGGACTCGTCCCGAGATTGATGTCCTGCTGACGCCCCTGGTACCGCACCGCCCCCTCCGTCCAGAAACGATGGCCAGCGGGACGCCAGCCTAACGATGCATTGAGTTTCGATGAGTACGTTCCCGACACCGGAATGTCAGGACGGTCGGGGTTTTTCGTGTCGAGCTTCGTATAGTTTGCCGCGACATCCGCCCCGCGTCCCAGATCGACGCGCACCGTCGCCTCGTGGCCGTTGGTGCGCAGTCGCTCGACGTTCACGTTCTGGAATTCGTTCAACCGCCCAATCACGCGCCCCGTCGGGAGCGTCACGATTCCATCCTTCAGGATATTCCGGAAGTAGAACCACTCGAGATCGACTCGCCTGTAATTCGCGCGAAGCCCGACGTCATAGTTCGTCGACGTCTCAGCATCGAGTCCGGGGTTGGCAATCTGCAATGCCGTTCCGTCCGTCGAGACGCCACTGAAATAGCGTTCGATCAGGTTTGGCGCGCGGAATCCACGTCCGACCGTCGCCACGGCGCTGATTGCACTCGTTAGGCGCCAGATGCCGTTGACGGCATACACGGTCGTGTTGTTGTTCGCCGTGAGCCCGCCTAGGCTATCGGGAAGCCCGGCCGTGCGGCGCGTCTCCGCATGTACGTCGTGGTAGCGAACACCAGTGATCAGCGAGAAGCGCTCGTGAAGTCTCCAATCACCCTGCAGGAACAGTCCGACGTTGCGCATCGTGGCGTCGGGGAGCGACGGTTTCGTGCTCGAGGAAATGATCGGGTTCGGGCCGAAGCCGGTGGTGCGCGAGTACGCGGAATCGTGTGCGGTTGCGTTGTCACGCACCGCATCGACGCCGTACGTGAACGTGACGCGACTCAATACCTTTGCCGCTTCGAGCCGCAATCCGTTGCTCGTCACGTTCGTCGTATTGAACGACCGACTGTTCACCACCGCCGTGCTCCCCGGCCCAGTAGGGATGTACACGTCGACGAACGAGTCGAAATCGCGGTCGTTCCCCTGTGTGTAGGCACTTGCGTCAAAGCGATCGGCGAGCGCGAAACCTAACGACGACGAGCTGAAGCCCGCCGTCGTCTTCTGCACGCCCTGCCACGGATAGGTGAGCTGAATGCGCGTCGACGTATCGCCGAGGATGCGCGGCTCGATGAATCCAAAGCCGGCGTCGCGCGCGACGTAGCGGTCGTGACGAACCCACGCATTACTCCGCCCGGCACCGCGCCATGACGCGAGTAGGTTGAGGGAATGGTCTCGCACGCCTGAGTCCAGCAGATGCACCCCAGACGGAAGGGTGAGATTGCCAAACGTTCCACTCGGTGCGCTGTAGTCCCCGGCTTTGCGGAGCGAACCGCCTAACGTGAAGGCGAATGCATCACGTGTGTAGGTCAGCGACCCGTCACCACGTTGCTGATCGCCGGCACCGGCGTAGCGATACCCAACGTTCCCATGCAACTGCGTCGTTCCATCGATGCGCGGTCGTTTCGTGAGCAGATTGATCACCCCACCGATCGCGTCGGAGCCATACAGGACGGACGACGGACCTCGCACCACTTCGACACGCTCGATCTGGTCGACGTCGACCAGCGCAGGCAGCTCGCCAAAGTCCTGCTGACGGCGGTTGTTATTCAGGCGTAGTCCATCCTGCAACAGGAGAATGCGCTGTCCGCGCTGTCCGCGAATCGAAGGACGCACCTGATTGGGCCCGGTGCCGACGACATCGACGCCCGGCGACTCTCGCAACAGATCCGCCGCGTTGTTAGGCGCCAGCTCTCGAATCTTGGCCGAGTCGACAACGATGACCGGTTGCGGAACGCGCTTTACTTCAGTGGGAGCGCGTGTTGCGGTGACGGTAACGGTACGGAGCGTGTGAGTGGAATCAGACGAGCGCTGTTGTGCGCTGACGGAGGAACTGAAAGCGGGGGCGAGGACACACGCCGCGGCCGCAAGCCGGAAAAGGGTGATGTTAGGCACGCCTTTAAGCTGTGCCCGGCCCGCATCGGTACCATTGTGGCTTCTACGTAGCACCTTTGCAGGGCAAAGCCCGACACCTCGGTGCGGGAGGTGGCTTCGCTGGTCGTTAGGCGCGCACCGCGAGCCGGCGCGGGAGTGTCATCCGGAAGGTGGAACCCTTGCCCAGTGTGCTTTCGACGGAGAGTTCCCCCTCCATCCGCTCCACCAGGTCGCGACTGATGGCGAGTCCCAGTCCGGTGCCTTCGTGCTCGCGGTTGGGACGCGTGTCGACCTGCACGAACGGATCAAAGATTCGCTGCAGCTTGTCGGGGGGAATGCCGACGCCGGTATCGCGCACGCAAATCACGGCAAGCGTCGGGCTCACGCCGCTGGCCGAGAGGTGCACCTCGCCGCCGGCTGGAGTGAATTTCACTGCGTTCACGACCAGGTTGAGGAGGGCCTGGAGCACCTTCTCGGAATCGGCGTGCACCATCAAGACCGGATCGCACGGGGCGCACTCAAAACGGACGCCCTTCGCGGCGACCTGAGGCGCAACCAGAGGTTCGACGCTCGATAGAAGGTCGGCCACCCGGATATCGCTGCTCTCGAACTCCACGCGTCCCGCTTCGAGCTTCGCGAAGTTGAGCACGTCGTTGATGCGACGGAGGAGGAGCCGTTGTGCGCGTCGAATGCGTTCGAGGTCGGAGCGCTGCTGGTCGTTGATCGGTCCTCGCAGCCCTAGATCGAGCAAGTCGACGTACCCAGCAATGGCGTTGAGCGGTGTGCGAAGCTCGTGACTCATCACGGCGAGAAATTCACTCTTGGCCCGATTGGCGTCGTCGGCAGATATGCGCGCCGCTTCGGCGGCGGCTCGCGCTTCCTCTGCGGCGGCGTTGCTCGCCGCGAGGTGCAACGCCTGTTGTTGCAGCTGCTCGGCTTGCCGCGCGAGTAATGATGTGAGGGCTAACGCGAGAATGACGGCGGTGAGGGTGCCGGCGACGAGGATGAAGGTGACGACGCGACTGTGTTGGTTGTCCGTGGCCTCGCGCATGCGAAGCAGGCGCTGCTCCTCGGCCATGAAGTCATCGAGGAGGCGCATCGTGGCGATCATCGATCGGCGTTCGACATCGGTGCTCAGCGAAGCGGCGGCGAGGTCGAAGCCCTTCGAGCGCGATTCGATGGTCTTGGCCAGTGCCTCGAGTTTGGACTCGATGAGGGCGTCGAGCGAATCGAGGCGTGTGGACTGTTGCACATTGTCGTGAATGAGCACGCGGAGCGTGTCCATCTCTCCGCGCATCGCGCCTAACGACTGCCAGTATTGATCGAGGTATTCGCGTTTGCCGGTGATGACGAAGCCGCGCTGATTGCTCTCGGCGGCGAGGAGCGCGCTGCGTATGGCGTTGGTGCGCGCGATGACGTTGTGGGCGTGCTGGACCCATGTGCGCGAGGTGGCCGCCTTGCGTACTCCGTCAGATGCAACCGCGCCAAAGACGAGTACGACCAGCGCGGGTCCAACGGCGAGTAGGGCGCGTTGTGCGCGCAACCGGCGCGCCGCGAGCAAAAGCAGGGCGCCGGGTTCGGTCGCCCACCTGACGGTACTCTTTCCGAACGCTATGGCTCAACTCTCCTGTAACAGCGGGCGCGACCGCTAGCTGTAGTTGGGTGCACCGCGTGACGACAGAGATAATGATTGCGATAGCCGTGTATCAAGCTCGTCTGTTTGATCAGGGTGCGTGACCTCCGTGGATCTTCACCGCGGGCGAACGGGAGTTCCGCCGCCATTCGTAATGATGAGCCTAACGCAGGCCGCACGCATGCGACGCCTAACGAGTTTGGGTCTCGGTAGAGTCTTGCGGGATGAGATGCTTGGACAAGTAGTGCTGACACCCTCCGGGCGGAAAACCCTCGAGCGTTCCCCACACAGCGTACCCACGCGCACGGTAGAACGGGAGCGCTTCGTCACCGAAGGTATCGAGGTGGGATCCGATGCAGCCGTGTGCTCGGGCAAACGACTCGGCCGCATCGAGCAATTGAGCTCCTTGTCCAGTGCCCCGATGCACTTCGGCGACCCACAGGCGTTGCACGTAGAGCCAGCGCCAGGCGATGCGGCCAATCAAGCCGCCGACTATGGCTCCATCGTCATCGCGCGCGTAGATCGAGACATCCGAGCGATTCCCTTCACCCCAGAGTGGGCGCAGATGATCATGGAGACCCCTTGTGACGACGGCGTCTGCGTCGGGATCAGGGGGAGAGGCGATTTCGATGATGGGCAATGATGTCTCGCGCGGAATTGGTGAGAGGAGCGCGTGAATTCGCGAAGGCTTTTGGATCGAAGCGAAAACTATTGGAGAGTGGAATGCACGACGGGGAGCGAATCGCTTCGCTCCCCGTCGGCCTCCTCATTGCGTGCGGTGGTTATTGCAACGTGAGCGTCGTTGTGCCGAAGTCGGTGCACACTTGCTGACTTGCGTTGTCGAAATAGCACATGAAGCCATCTGTGGCGCGTCGCAAATAGTTCCGATAGTTCAGCGCCGCATCATACAGAGACACATTGAGGTCCCACTGCCCGCGTGCAGCAAAGGTCGAGAAGTTGATGGTGCACGACCATGTGCCATTCGTGGCAGTTCCCGTGGTACGACTAGCCCAACAATACTGCGACTGGTTTGACGTCTTGCTCGTGAATGAAATGAGGACATTCGTGGCACCCGTCAGATTGTCTGAGACGTTCACGGTACCGGTGACCGGTGTGCCAGTCGAGGTCGAGCTGCCTACGGAAAGATTGACAGACTGGAGGAGTGGTGCCTCCACGTCACCCGTGCTTGTGACCTGCACGGTCGGCGGAGCGAGACATTGGTTTGCGCTATTGCACAAAAGTCCGTTTGGCTGCTGCGAGTAGGTGCCGCCGAGAGCATACCCACTTCCGTTCCCGGCGCGATCCGATGGGTACAGTGCGACCACCGACATTGCACCAGAGTTTTGTGGAATGTACCAGGGGCACTCCCAGAATCCGGCTAAGTTTGTGCCTTGGGCAAGGTGACAAATCACACCGTAGTTGAAGCCCCCCGGGACATGGACAACCAGACCCGTATACTGGTTTTGCGGAGCGCCAACTCCGGAGAGATTGTCGGTCATCTGTACGCCAAAAATGATGACTTTCCCCGATGCCCCGACATCAACCGAAACGCTTGAACCGAAACTGCGCGGCTGCACGTCAGCGCTCACTTGAAATGAAAGCACGCTGGGCGCGGTCACGTCACTCGGGCTGCTGACGACCGTCACCTGCGGTATCGAAGGCAAGCAAGAAGTGGGGCGGTAAGTATCGCAAATGGTCGTCGGAGTCAGTGTCGATGCGTAGAAAAACGCAAAGTTTCTCGCCTTGTCCCATAGCTGCAGATACCAAAGCGTGTACACGCCCGCTTCTGAGTACTGCGGCCACGTATTGCTGCATTCCCACTCTCCGTTCGTGTCGCTGCCAGATATCGGAGCCGTGGTGGAGAAATAGTAGCACTGCAGTCGCACCTGGCTTCCGGTCGGGCTGCGCAAGACCAGATACAGGTAGTCCACACCCGCCCCATTGTCCGTCATCGCCATCCGCATCCGGACGGGCACATCCGCGCTGCTCGCATCGATCGTGATCGTCGGCTTGAATGTGCCCGACGCCGCATCAAAAAACGTGAAACTCAACACGTCCGGCGGCAGCAGATCCGCCTGCGTTCCTCCCGCCAGCTGCACCAAGAGCGCATAGGTGCTGAAGCCGTTGACCTGGGCCGATACGGTCTTGTTCACCAAGTCGATCTGCCCAGCATTCTGCTGAACCCACACGCCGTTGATCAGCTTGTGAATGCGCAGCTTGTTCTCGACCATACCTGACGGAATCTTCGACGGATCGTACTTGATCGTCATCGTCACCGGCTTCGCGAAGACGATTCCATTCGGACCGAACTCCAGCTCCGTGCCCGGCACTGTCGGAGGTGTGGTCGGGAAACCGGTCGCCGGCTGGACGGTAAACAGCACATCGTTAGGCACGGCGCCCGGTGGCAGCGTCAGCGTCACCGCCCCATTTGCCAGCGTCACTGTCCCACCGCTCGGCGTGACGCGGGAGCCGAGGCCCGTCTCGATGCGAAAGACGATCGGCACCGTCGACCCCTGCACGACTCGCATCCATCCCGGCTGCGTAACGTTAGAGCTACTGGGAGAGACGACGTCGATATTGGCGTATCCGATCTCAGTGCCACTACCTAATACGCGAATGCGATAATCCTTCGTCGGATCGAGTACGTCGAGCGCGCTATTCCAGAGCGCCCGATAGACTTCCGCGTTCTTGTTCACAGTCAGCCCGGCCGGCGGGCCATCTGCGGAGGTGATGCGCCGAACAGGCGCACCTACACACGCGGTGCCGCTCCACTGGCAAATCTCGACCGAGAGAAGATCGAGAAGCGTTGCATCGAACGTCCCCGGACCTTTGGGCGAGGGACCTCGCACCATCGGGGGCTCAAAGCGAAAACCCGTCAAACCACCGGTAGGTACAGCAACGCTCATGACCGGTGCCACCGGAGAAACCACGGCTTTCGGCCCCGCCGGAGCATCTGGTGTGGTGCACGCCACCACCCATCCCATTACTGCTACAATCCCCGCCGCCCGTACGCGCATCTCACCCTCCTGAAAAATTGATGGCTTTCGATAAATCGCTCGAACCTATTTTCGATTTTCCTCCTGAGTGGATAGCACACAGTGAACACGCCCGTTGAAGTGCGTCAAGTCGGAATCGTCTTCTGCGGAGGTTTTTTCGTTATACAGCGCGCTTTTAGGGTATCAACCAGCAAAAGCCAGTTCGCCACCACTCCATGCTCGCACAAGACGAGATGTCATCACCGCGCCCCTTCTGGCGCCGCGCCAGCAGGCTCGCCAGTATGCCATCGCCTCAGCGATCATGCTCTCTTCCATTCACGACATGTCTCGTCCAACGCCACATCCATGGCGCTACGCCGCGATGTACTTCCCGATGGGACTCATGATCGGGTATCCCAGTGTGGCGCTCGGCTATCTCTCCGCGCGCGCTGGTCTTCCTGTCTCGACCGCGGCGAGCATGGTCGGCATGGCCTTCTTCGCGCACGCGTTCAAGTTCATCTGGGCGCCGCTCGCTGATTACTCGCTCTCTCGCAAAGCGTGGTATCGGATCGCCATCGCGGTCATGGGGGGCGTGATCATTGCGCTTACCGCGACTCCCATGCGCGCGTCAACGATTCCGCTGCTCGCGATGCTTGTCCTCGCCGGAAATTTCGCCGCGACCTTCGTGGCATTTGCGACCGAAGGCCTCATGGCGCATAACGCCGGCGCGCACGGCCGCGGAAAGGCGAGTGGATGGTTTCAGAGCGGGAATCAGTTCGGACAGACCGCCGGTGGAGGGCTTGGCCTCTGGCTCACGAAACATCTTCCCGAACCGTGGATGGCGGGTGCGGTGCTCGCGTTGCTGCTCGCGGCATGTGCGCTGACCATTGCCCCGCTGGAAGAGCCACCGGGCGCGCCGAAGGAATCGACCGTCGGTGATCGGCTGCGCGACGCATGGCGCGAACTCTCGACGGTAATGCGCTCCCGGAAAGGTCGCATCGGACTCCTGCTCGCGATTCTCCCCATTGGTACCGGCGCCGCGCAGTTTCTCTTTGGTTCGTTAGGGCCCGAGTGGAACGCGTCCTCGGATGTGGTCTCGTTCGCGTTAGGCATCGGAGGGGGCGTCGCCATCGTCGCCGGTTGCATGACGGGGGGTCTCCTCGGCTCACGCGTTCCAGGCGCGCGTGCCTATGCCATTGCCTGTTCCATTTCGGCGGCGTCAGCGCTCCTGCTCGTGGTATCGCCGCGCAACGCGGTCGGATACGCGGCGTCGACCCTCCTCTACTCGTTTGCGCTCGGCCTCTGTACCGCAACGCTCACCGGAATGGTGCTGGAGGTAATTGGCGAGGGGGCGACGGCGACCAAGATGAATGTCTTCTTTGCCATGAACACGTTGTTCGGACTCGCCATGCTTCGCGTGGACGGAGCGGCGCACGATCGCTGGGCCACCAACGGCATGCTCCTCCTCGAATTCGCCGTCGGCGTCGCGTCGCTTCTCATCTTCATCTGGTTTGCCGGGCGCCTCGGCGGCACCGACGACCATGTGGCGACCCAAGCGGCCACGGAAGGCGCGCGTTGAGAATTGTCGCTGGAAAGTTCGCCGGGCGTGATCTCGAGTCGCCTAACGACTTTCGCGTGCGCCCAACCGCCGAGCACGTGCGCGCGGCGTTAATGGATGCCTTGGAAGGGTCGATCGAGAATGCCCGCGTCCTCGACCTGTTTGCCGGTACGGGCGCGCTGGGGCTCGAAGCCATCTCGCGTGGGGCGCGCAGCGCGGACTTCGTAGAAACGCGTCCCGCCTCGCTGCACGCACTCCGTGCCAACGTGGCGGCGCTTCGCCTGCGCGAGCGCACACGGATCTTCAAGCGCGACGCCCTTCCCTTCGCGGCTGGTCTCGCCGCGGACGCGTACGACATCGCATTCGTCGACCCGCCGTACGGCTCGCGAATGCTCGACCGTGTCATCGAACGCTGGGCCGAAATGAAGTTCGCGCGCCTGCTCGTGTGTGAGCATGCGCGCGAACACCAACTTCCATCGGGGACCAGACAACTCGATTTCGGCGAGACCTCGATAACGCTGTATCGCGCCTAACGAGCGAGACCCACGCCTAGTTCTGCTGTTTCCTCGCCTCCGCTGCCCGACGTGCATTCTCCAACTGGATGTCGCTCAGCTGCTCGACCGGTTGCACTTCCGTCCCGTCGCTCAGGATGTAGGTGATCATTACGCGACGGTTGCGCGCGTGATCCATGATCTTGTGACCGGGCGTCAGCAGTTGGCGTTTGCCAAAGCCCTGCGCGACAATTCGGCTCTCTGGCAGCCCTTGGCTGATGAGGTATTGCTTCACCGCGTTCACGCGCCGCTCGGAGAGCGCCTGGTTGTATTCGTCCGACGCACGGATGTCCGTGTGCCCGCCGAGGACAATTCGTAGGCCGCCGAACGGCTTGACCTTCGCAATCAGTTCGTCGAGGACGATTTTGGTCGTCTGCGCGAGATACGACTTGTCGAGCGCGAAGTGCACGATAGTCGGAACGCCCGCGAGCTTCTCCGGCACTTCTTTGTTTGTGGAGGGCTGCGTGCGAGTTGTTGGAGGCGGAGGCGGCGGCGGTGGCGGTGGTGGCGGTTGATCGGCCGCGCGCGACAACGTGTCTTTCGCCACGCCCGACGAGGGGTTGGTGTCGCGAGCCGGCGCCGGCGTCATGCGCCCCGACGTCTCCGCGCTGCCTAACAAGCGCTGCGCCGCGGCCAGCGGCGCCTCGTCAACACAGGCAGGCCCCGCAAGGAACGAGTGCCCAGCGCGAATGAGCTGCGCCTCGGCCTGCGCGACGCTCCCTGGGTCCGCGAGCGTGGCGCCCATGCGGCGCAACGAGTCGGCCCGCGCCCACATGGCGTTGTCCGCTCGCACCACTCCTTTAGGCATCGGTACGACGCTCGACATGGCTTGTGCTGACGTGCCGCGTTCCAGCGTCTCGATGTCGGCCACGGCCCACTGCACCGCGTCGTCGACGAACGTCGTGCGGTCGTTGCGCTCGTACGCGTCGCGCGCGATGCGTACGTATTCGTGCGCGCGTGCCGCTACATACCGATCGGCACCTTTGGGATCGGGGGCGACGGTTTCGAGGCGACGATCAAGTGCATCGAACACGTTGAGGTCGTGCGCGATGGCTTCGTCCGTCACGCGATCTTTCACCGGCGTCAGTCGCCCCGCCGGGACCATCGAAACGGTGGCGCACCCAGCGAGAAGCGCCGTCATGGCGCCCGTCGACGCCGCTCGCAAGCACGATTGCATGGCTCTCGTTCTCATTCTTCTGGCTTCCCTCCAGCCTTGCACGCGTTTTCGCATGGCTCGTTAGGCCCGCCGAAACCAAAGAGTGATTCGTCGAACTTGAAGCCAAGGTCGATGTACGCACCCTTACGCGTCGTGCCGAAAGTGTTGAGGTCCTTGTCGGTGAATCCAAACAGGTTGTAGCCGGCGGCGACGCGGAGATTCTTGGCCAGAATCAGTCCGAGTTCCGCGCCCAGGCCGTAGCGCCGCGCCGAGAATCCGTCGCTCGCCAGCAGTGAGGAGATGACGCCTACGTCGAGGCGGCGGTTCAGGTCAAAGATGCCGCGCCCCATGAAGAGCTGCGCGTTGGTCTTCGTGTTCAACGCTCCCAGCTTGTCGCTCGCAAACTTCGCCGCATAACGACCGGAGAATGTCACGCGATTGACGGGCTGGTAGTTGAGCAACGCGGCAAGGATGTTCGCATTGTTCTGCGTCTGCGGGCTCACGCCTAACGCGCCGAAGTGCGTCAGTCGGTTCTCGTAGCGCAGCAATGCGTTCCACTTGTTGGTGTCCGTCTGGCGCCACGCGAAGCCGACTTGCGAGTAGCCATGCGTCTCGTTCTGCGATGCATCGTACACATCCCACAACGTGCGACCGAGGAACGTCCAGTCACGCGTGAGCTTGCGGGCGTAGCCTAACGAAGCAAGGAAGTTGTTGCCCGACTTCGCATCGCGATACTCGAGTCGTGCGGTGCTCTTCCACAATGATGGACGCGTCCACTCGACGCCGCCGGTCACGGCGAGTGCATCACCCGCCGACGAATTGATGCCCATTCCCGGGAGCGTGTACAGCGGTGCGACACGCTCGAAGCTCGTGTTGAACAAGAGCCCAGGTGCCGCCGCCCAACGATTGCGCAACCCGATTGACGCCTCCGCATCACGCCCTGCGAATGCATCACGCGCGCGGTACTCGCTGAACATCTGCGTGTTGCGGAAGTAGTCGGCATCGACGCCGAACACCGTGTACTGCTGCTTGTTGTCGGTGTTGAGCGCGTAGGCACCCTGATCGCTCGTCAACCACTCGTGGCGACCGTAGAGACGTGCGCGGTTGGCGATGATGTATTCCCCACCCACGGCGCCACGATGCGAGGCGTCGCGAAGGTCCTGTTCGTATTCGGCGAAGAGCGAAGACCGCGTCTTCTCCGGTAACGTCCAGTTCAAGCGGCCACGCAAGGCGCTGACGTCCTTGTCAACGAGTCCGCGTTGAATCGGCGTGGCGTTCGGATACGGCGTGTAGTCACCAGACTCCTTGGCGTAACGATATCCGAGCTCTGCGCGCCACGCCTTGTTGAGATCGCGCTCAACGGAGAGCAAGGCGCCGTCGCGCTTCCCGGCATTTGCCGTGTTGTTGGCCGTATGCAAGGCGTCACCGATCAGTCGCGTCTTCTCGTCGAGCGTTTGAGTGAAACGTCCGCCGACTTCCGTCCGACCACCAAAGAAGGTCGACGACTGGTTGGAGAAGGCTGAGTCGCTACGAATGGCAAAGAGACGTCCTTCAGTGCGTGCAGACTGGTGGCGCAACTCCACGCGATACGCATCGCCCGTTTGTCCGCCGTCCTTGCTCTGCGCGTACTCGCCCATCACGACGGTGCCAGGCGTTAGGCGGGCCGACGCATTGACGCCGGCAATGCGCGTCTTCTGCAGCGGGTTCTCGTCCTGCGCATACGTACCGCCGATTTCGACTGCATCGCTCACTCGCACCGACGCGTCGCCGCCGTAGACCCAGAACTTGTCGGCGTTGGCGCTCTCCGTCTCATACGACACGCGGATCGACACGGGGTTGAGATTCGCATCGGCACTCGGCACTGGCACTCGGAAAATGAGGCGACCGCTTACTGCTTCGATTGTGTAGTCTGCAAAGCGCGTGAGCACGACGCGCGAGAGGATCACCGACGGCTGGTTGCGGTCGCGAGTGATGATCTCGACGCGCTCGGAGTTCACGAGCCCTTGTGCGTGCGTGAGGACGTACGGACCGGAGATCCCGCGTCCGGGGAGTTCGTCGACTGCCTGACGAATGCGCCCCTGGCTCGCGAAGAACGTCGCCGATCCCTTGCTCCCCTCGATGTGTTCGACCGCGCCATTGAGCGTGCGATCGTACGCCGTGAGCAAGCGGCGGTCGTCAGCGCGCGTCGTCTGGAAATCGCCGAACATCGTATAGGATGCGCCGCGATCGAGACGCGCGTAGAACTTCCGGCGCGACTGCGCGTCGAACTCGCGGAGCGACGCATCGCCGTAGATCGGGAAGAACTGCTCCGCCTGAATATCGCGGAAGAGCGTGCGGCCGCGATCGCGCTCGCTGTCGTAGCTGAGCGTCAACAGCTGGTCCTTGAATACGCGTCCCTTGATGAGCAACGCGCCTCGCGCTCCACCGCGCGTTTTTCCGCTGTCGTTGTCGAACGTCCAGCTACGAAGCGACTCTTCGAATCCGTCGGCGCTCGACGACAACGCATTGCCACCCTTGATGAGCGAGCGGAAGTCGATGCGTGCGTTGAGTAATCCAAGGGCCATCAGCGGACGAGCCGCTGGAACGAAGACGATGGGAAGCGTCTGCGAGCCGTCGGGCGTCGTCACACGAACTTCGCCGCGGCCGGGCTGTGCAGCTGCAATCAAGGTGTAGGTCCCGCTTCCGCCATCGAGAATGACCTGGCGTCCTTCCTCGGTACGTCCAACGTCCTCGCCTAACCAGCGCCCTAACGAGGCCTCGAGCGTCGCCGGCACTCGGCCGCTGAGCGGCTTACCCGCCGCATCAAGCGCGCGCACCGTGATGGTGACAAGCGACTGACCGTCGGCAGGGATCCCTTCCTGCGGGACGACAAGTTCAATGCGGCCGTACCCCATTGGATTTCGACCCTTCTGCGCTTCCATCGCGCGGAGCGGTGTGATGGGGAGCTGCGAGTTTGCGTCCGTCATCATGCGCTGTGCGCCGACGAGCGGGCGATACGTCTTGTCGGTGCGCATTGGACCGCTCACCGAGTCCTGCGAAACCATGACACCTTCGACCTTCGTCGCGTATGGAACGTGAATCGAATCGCCCGTGGCACTGGCCGCCGCGTTAGGCACGCGCCCGTTGTCGGAAATCTGCGTTCCTGCGTTCTCGACTTCACCCGCGCGACGACGCTGCAACACCAGACGCAGCACGTCGGCCTTCCCCGAACCTTCCGCGAAGTCGGCCTTGTACAACTCGCCCACCTTCACGTCGGCAAAGCGCGAGTAACCGTCCATCGCGTTGCGATTCGAAAGCGCGACCATGACGGCGCCCTTGGGCAGCGACGCGCGATCAATCTTCACCACATGCATGCGCGCCGCGATGTTGTAGAAGGAGTACTTCCCTTCGACGTCGGTGACGGCGGACGTTCCATCTTCCATATAGACGCGAACGCCGGGGATGCCGACTTCACCGCTCCCTTGCAGCGCGTTCGAGCAGTTGCACTGGACGTAGACCTTACCGACAATCGCGCCGCGCTCTTCAAAGAGGCCGCCGCGAATCTTCGTCGTCGCCGAGCCAGGAGCCGACTGCTTGGTGCCGTCGGTGCTGCTGGCCACTGCGACGTTCGTGTTGTTGCCATTCTGCGCGCCCGACGTGATGCGCACGCGATACGTGAGCGTCACCGGCTGCCCGACGCGAACTGCACCGATGCTGAACTGCAGAGTCGGCCCGGGAGCACCCGTCGGATCAGGAATCGATGATCCGTTCACGCGCGCCGTGTGCGACTCGTAGGCGAAGCCAACGGGGAGCTTGTCGCTCACGCGGGCGTCGGCCAGGTCGGCCGTGCCGGTGTTGCGCACGACGACCGTATAGTCGATGACATCACCGATCTCCGCTTCAGTGCGCGAGACCGACTTCGTCAGCTGCAAGTTCGGTTCGCCGGCCACTGGCGTCGTATCGCAGCCGCTGTTGTTGCCCAGCGAGGACGCGCTTTCGTTGGCGCCGGAGACCGAGGCGCAGTTCGTCACGCTGGGACGTGCTGCATCGGTAATGCCCACCGTGAGGTCGATCGCCGACGACTCGTTAGGTCCGAGCGCCGTACTCCGCGCGCACGTAACGACTCCTCCAGCCGCCGAACAGGTCCAGCCGGTTCCGAGCGCAGTGACGAAGGAGAGTCCTGCCGGGAGCGTGTCCTTCACCGTGATCGGAGCGCTCGCCGGGATCGTTCCGTTGTTACGAACGGTTAGGGTGTAATGTCCTTGCGCGCCGACCTTGAATGTCGTCGCCGCAACCTTGGAAAGAGTAAGATCCACGGCACCGCTGACGCCTGTCTCGACGGTCGAGGAGTCGTTGCCAGGATTGTTGTCGCCCGGCGTCGTGCTACTCGCGGTATTGCGCACGGTGGGAACCGCGGCCGCGAGCGGAATCACGTTGACCGTGATTTCGAGTGAGGCACCACCAGCCAACGGCCCCGGATTGGTGCACGTGATCGTTTGTCCAGCGATGGCGCATGTCGACCCGGCGCCAGACGCGGAGACGATCGAAAGTGAGGCCGGAACAACGTCGGTGATCACGATCGGTTGAATCGTCGCGAGGTTGCCGACGTTCGTCACCCGAATCGTGTAGCTCCCCGCGACTCCAACGTTGAACGTCGTGCCCGACGCAGTCTTGTCGGTGCGCAGGTCGATCGTCTGCGCGCTCGTCGTCGGCACGCTGATGGTCGACGGATCGTTGGTCGGGTTTCCATCACCAGGCGTCTTGACGATCGCCGTGTTCTCGAACGGTAGCAGCGCCGGCGACGACTGCGTCACCAGTCGAATGGACGTCGTGGCGTTAGGCGCCAATGGTCCGGGGTTCACGCACGTCACGACCTGACCCAACGCGGAGCAGCTCCACCCCGCGCCCGTTCCACTGACGAATGTCAGCGCGCTATTGAGCGTGTCGGTCACCGTGATGACGCCGCGCGTCGGACCCTTCCCGACGTTCGTCACCGTCAGGTTGAACGAGACCTGCTGGCCAGCAACCGCAGAGTTGCCGACGAGCTCCTTCTTCATCGCAAGGTCCGGATCAAGCACCGTCGGGCCAGACGGCGTCACCGTCACCTTGGAGGTGTCGTTCTGGAAGTCGTTGTCACCGAAGGTGCGAACGGCGCCGATGTTCGTGAACGGGCTCGCGACGTTGAGCCCAACGTGCACGTCGATCGTGATCAACGCTGTCTGCAGCGGGAGAAGCGCCGTGGGACGCGTGCAGGTCACGAGCTGGCCGCTCGCGGCGCACGTGAAGCCAGGACCACTTCCACTCAAGAACGTGAGCCCCACCGGGAGATTGTCGGTGACGACGATCGCCTGCGTATTCAGAACCTGACTGACATTCTTCACAGCCAGCGTGAACGTGCCGGTGGAATCCTTCTTCATTGGCCCGGCCGTCTTGATGATTTCGAGGTCGAGCGCCGGCGGCCCGCCGCCTAACGACACGGTCGTGCTCGACGAGTCGTTCGCCGGATTCTTGTCGCCCGGCGTCTTGACCACACCGGTATTGGTCATCGTCGACGGAGCGTTATTCGCCACCGCCACCACGAGCGAGATCACCGACGCGCCACCGGACGAGATGATCGTCTGCGTCGTGCAAGTCACCGTTGCTCCAGCCGCGGAGCACGCCCATGCCGGTCCGTTCGCCGAGACGAATGAAAGTCCGGTCGGGAGAACGTCGGTGACCGTTGTCGTGCCGGTTGCCGCTCGCGGTGAAACGTTCGTGACCGACAGTTCGAACGTGCCGTTCTGTCCAGCGGTGAATCCACCGACCGCGCGCTTGACGATTGCGAGGTCTGGCGATCCTGGGTCGACGACTGGCGTGATGTCCGAGGAAGTGTTGTTCCCCGGCACCTGGTCGCCCGGCGTCGCTACTCTGGCGACGTTCGTGACGGACGGTGCAGCCGCAGCGCCAATGGCCACCGTCAACGTGATCGTCGAACTCGCACCCGGATTGAAGATCGTTGACGTCGTACAGGTGACCAACGCTCCGGCAGCGCTGCAGCTCCACCCTGCGCCTGTCGCGGATACATACGCCAGTCCCGTCGGCAGGTTGTCGGTGACCGTCGTCGTTCCCGTCGTCGGCATGTTGCCGACGTTGCTGACGGTGAGTTGATAGCTGTTGCTCTGCCCGACGTTGAAGATGCCGCTATGCGACTTCACGATGGCCAGGTCGAGCGTCGAACTCACCGGCGTGGTGACGGTCGACGTGTTGTTCGCTGGATTCGAATCGCCTGGCGTGGAGACCGTCGCCGTGTTGGTGACGCTTGGTGCCGCCGGCGGCGAAACTGCCACGGTCAGCGTGATTACGCCCGCGCTCGCCCCGCCAGCAATCGGCGACGGATTCGCGCACGTGACCGTTGCGCCTGACGGAGAGCAGCTCCAACCGGCACCGGCGGCCGACACGAACGTCAAACCCGATGGGAGAACGTCGGTGATCGTTGTCGTCCCGCTCGTCGGCGTAACCGAAACGTTCGCGACGGCGAGAGTGTAGCTCGCCTGCTGCCCAACAACGAACGATGTCGTTGCCGTCTTGACGATGCTCAAGTCAGGTGGCGGCACGATCACCGTCACCGGATCGCTCGACGTGTTGTTCCCCGGAACGGCGTCGCCCGGCATCGTGACGATCGCCGTGTTCACGACCGTCGGCGCCGCGGCCGCGCCCACCGCGACCTTCAAGGTAATTGCCGATGAGGCTCCGACCGCGAGCTGCTGCGGTGTGTTGCAGCTGACGGCAGCACCATTCGCCGTGCAGGCCCACCCGGAACCAGTCGCTGACACGTACGTCAGTCCCGCAGGAAGGTTGTCGCTGACGCTGATCGTCCCACTCGTCGGCACGTTGCCCGTGTTCGTGACCGCCAGAGTGAACGTCCCCTGCTGCCCGACCGTGAAATTGCCGCTATGCGACTTGACGATGCCAACGTCCAACGTGAAGCCCACCGGGACCGTCGTCGTCGACGTGTTGTTGTTCGGATTGGAATCGCCCGGCGTCGATACGACCGCCGTGTTGGTGACGGATGGAACGGCGGCAGCACCGACACCCACCGTCAATGTGATCACGCTCGACGCACCCGCAGCCATCGGCGCCGCGTTCGTACACGTGACCGTTGCACCCGTCGCACTGCAACTCCATCCAGCACCTGTCGCCGAGACGTACGACAACCCACTCGGCAGGAGATCGCTTACGGTCGTCGTTCCCGTCGTCGGGAAGAGCGAGACATTGCTGACCGTGAGCGAGAACGTTCCGTTCGCCCCGACGTTGAATGCACCAACCGCCGCCTTGACGATGGCGAGATCCGGTACCGGGCGATCGACGTTGGCCGGGTCGGTCGAAGTGTTGTTGTTGAGGAGCGGTGGCGGCTCGTTAGGCGTGGTGACGGTCGCGGTGTTCGATACCGACGGAAAGGCGGCCGCACCCACGGCAACCACCAACCCGATGGATGTCGTGGTGCCTGGCGCCAGCGGCGTCGTCGACGTGCATGTCACGAGCTGACCGACAGCGCCGCAGGTCCACCCCAAACCACCCCCTGAAACAAACGTCAACCCGTTAGGCAGGTTGTCGGTGACGCTGATCGAGGGCGCGGTCGTGCGCAATCCAATGTTCGACACGACGAGCTTGTACGTCGCGTTTTGCCCGATGACCAAGTTGCCAGAGTGTGACTTCTGGAGCGCGAGGTCGACATACGGATCGGGAGTCCGAACGCTCGTCGGATCCGATGACGTATTGTTTCCGAGAAGCGCCGGATTCTCACCCGGAGTAGAGACGCTTGCCGTATTGATCACGCCCGGGACGGCCGATAGCCCCACGTTCACGTCGATCGTAAAGGAGGTACTCTGTCCCGGATTGAGCACGCCGTTGCTCGTGCAGGTCACCGCTTGGCCGACGGCGCTGCAGCTCCATCCGGCGCCACTCGCCGACTTATAGGTCAAAGCCGCTGGAAGGTTATCGACGACGGTGATCGCGCTCGATGTCGCCAGCGTCCCGACATTCGCCACGACAAAAGTGTACGTGCCCGTCTTCGTCCCGACGAACCCCGCGGCCGGGTGCGATTTCGTAATCGACAGGTCAATGTCCGCCGCACCGGCCCGTATGTCCCGATCCTTTCGCACATCCTGCACGGGTTCGAACTCTAACGACCGGCTGCCGGCGCTTGCATCATCGAAAAGACTAACGACTGGCAGCGAATCGCGGGCGATGGCCGCGAGCGGTGCCGACTGCGCGGCAGCGCGCACACCAGGCACGGCGACGGCGAAAACGACGGCCAACATGGCGCCACCACGTCGGCGCGATCTAGACAGCGAGTGCGAGCTTTTCATAACGGGGTTGGGCGAAGCCGGTTCGTGCGATCGGCGAGCAAGCCTGAAGCCGGACGTGACGCTCAACGGAGGATGAGCGGCAATCGAGAGCTCGATCGCAAATCCCTCTTTACAAGTGAGGGATTTACGCGAAGCTACGCCCGATCAGTTGTTGTGCAAGTCTCACGAAAATAGCGTGCCGCCGATCACCTTTATGTCTCGCAAGCGTCTCAACTCCCGTCAGATACACGAGATACGGGATGCGAACGTTAGGAGATATTGACCGTGCGCCGCTTTCGGCATGACGATGCGTCAACGCCTCATATGCACCCCTTTTCGCCACCAAATTGCAGCCGACGGTGACCAATTCCTTTACACTTGGCCGCTATTTCTCATCCCATCGCTTAATTCAACGCCGCATCCAACTCCCCAATCGGCCGACTCCACAATTGAAGTATCCAAGTGACTGAAATCTTGACATCCGTTTCGAAGCCCGCACCGCAGGACGCGCGAATTCGTCTCGAACCGCGCAGCGCGTTCCAAATTGTTCGAGCGTTTCTCGCCAATGCGCGGTACGATGAAGCCACCGTCTCTCGACGTTTAGGCTGCAGCGTCGTCGGATTCCTGCGTCTGTTCGAAGGGCGGCGCACGATGTACGAGCGCATCGAAGACGCGAACGCAGCGCTGATTCGCCTCTATCTCGACGGCGAGCCGATCCCGCTTCAGATGGCTCGCGAATTGTTTGGCGATGCGCCGTCGGACGCCCTCCTCACACTCGGCATGCTCGACATCATCAAGGGCGAGGGGGATGAGGAACTCGTCATGGCGACGATTCAGCTCGTTCCCATCGGAGATCTCTGGTTGGCGAGCGATGTCCGGCCGCGATCGAACGACGAATCGCTCACGCACCAGGACTTTGTCTTCAGTCCGAACAACGAGCTCACGAACCAGTACCTGGCGGCGATCACCCGCCATCCGCGCGGACGGTTTGTGGAGTTGTGTGCCGGCACTGGAGTCGCCGGACTACGCGCGTTGCTCGACGGGGCTGACCACGCTGTGGTGAGTGATCTCGTACCGCGCTGCAGTTTGTTCGAACGATTCAACGCCCTCCTCAATGAGCTCCACGATCGGTGCACCGTGGTGGAGAGCGACGGTTGGCTTGGGCTTCAGGGTGAGTTCGACGTCGCGGTCGCGCACCCTCCGTACCTGCCAGCGCTCGCACATCGCTTCGATTTTCGCGACGCCGGCGAGGACGGCGAGCAGGTATCCCGCGCAATCATTCAAGGGGCGCCCGCACATATTCGTCGCGGCGGATCCCTTTTTATTCGCTCTGCCTTGAGTGACCGGAAATCAGGCAAGATCGCCGAGAGAGTGCGCCAGTGGTTGGGTCCGGCTTCCGCTGAGTTTGATCTGGTTCAAATCGACATGCTCGAGTACGGCCCGATGGAGGCGTACAAGAGCATTACGAAGGGAGGCGAAGGTTACATCGATTGCGAACGGTGGTTGCGGCACTTCGAGGCGTTGGAGGTCGAGCGATTCGCGGTCTGCCTGCTCGAACTTCGTCGAACGGCGTCCGGGCGCACCCCGATCACGCTCGTGCGGAATGCGCGACAGGAGATGACCGCAGACGTTTTCGATTGGCTCTTTCGTTGGGGGGAGTTCGTCGCCCAGGCGGGTGACACGCCACTCGCGCGCCTTGGGAACGAGCGCCCGCGCGTCGCGCCGGGAACGCGGCTGGCGGTTCATCTTCAGGCGGACGCCGACGCGTCGTGGCGGAACGTTGGCGCCATTGTCGAATCGACCTGGCCGACGCAGGGGTTGGTGAAGGCGCCCCCGCTTATTCCAACGCTCATGGAGCTGTGCGACGGGAGCCGCGACGTTCACGCACTGCTCACGGAGCTTGATCGCGCCGGGCTGATCGAGGGAGCAGTGACCGAGGCGCAGCTGGCGGAGTTCTTGGAAGTGCTTGCGGCAGCGGGCGCGATTGAACTGAGTGCGTGCC
Source organism: Gemmatimonadaceae bacterium (assembly GCA_044224185.1). Classification (GTDB taxonomy): domain Bacteria; phylum Gemmatimonadota; class Gemmatimonadetes; order Gemmatimonadales; family Gemmatimonadaceae; genus SCN-70-22. The sequence continues at coordinate 263,461 of JBGAKW010000002.1, forward strand.
CCCTGCCACCACGTCAGGGAAAAATGTAAAGACGGCGTGAAATCACGTCTTCGCGTGGGAAGGGCGGTGCCTAACGAGTCAGTTCTTCGAATAGTGACTTGACATTGCGTCTTTTCGCTCGCAAGCTAGCCGCCCGCGAGAGAAACCTGTTTGCACCTCCCGCCTTTTTCGTCTTCGCGCGCCAGAAGCGCGCGAGAGACCTGCCACATCCACAACACACTTCAGCGTCACCACCGTAGGAGGCACGCATGGCCGACAGTACCCAAAAGAAGCTGGAGCGCGTCCGCCCGCCGCGGGTGTCGATCTCCTACGAGGTCGATACCGGCGGCGCGATCGAGAAGAAGGAGCTTCCCTTCCTTATGGGTGTTCTGGGGGACTTCAGTGGACAACCAACGGAACCCCTTCCTCGCTTAAAGGAGCGCAAGTTCGTCGAGGTGACACCCGAGAACTTCGACGACGTCCTCGCGAGCATGAAGCCGCACCTTGCCTTCACGGTCGAAAACAAGCTGTCGGAAGACGCCGACGCCCCCAAGCTGAAGGTTGACCTAAACTTCCGCAGCATGGACGACTTCTCACCGGACGCTGTCGCGCGCCAGGTGAAGCCGCTCAAGGAACTCCTCGACCTGCGCACGCAACTCGCCGACTTGCGCGGCTCACTCCAGACGAACGAAAAGCTCGACGAAGTGCTGCAGGAGACGCTGGGCGACAAGGAAAAACTGAACAAGCTGCGCGGCGAGCTTGGCATCAAGGAGGGAGGAAATGGCTGAGACACAAGCGGCAACGCAAAGCGCGACTGCCACCACCACATCCGATCTCTCGCTTCTCGATCAGATCGTCGACCAGGGCAAAGTCGGTCGCGACGCCGAGACGCGGGAGCGCGGCAAGGACCTCGTGAAGCAGTTCGTCGCGCAGGTGCTCGAAGGGTCGATGACCATCGCCCGCGATACGGAAGCGATGATCAACGCGCGCATCGCGCAGATCGACCATCTCTTGTCCTTGCAGCTCAACGAGATCCTGCACAACGCGGAATTCCAGCGTCTCGAGGCCTCGTGGCGCGGATTGCAGTTCCTGATGAAGCAGAGCGAGACGGGAACGAGCCTCAAGATCAAGGTCCTCAACGTCTCAAAGAAGGATCTGCTGCGCGATCTGCAACGCGCCGCGGAATTCGATCAGAGCGCGCTATTCAAGAAGGTGTACGAAGAAGAGTACGGCGTCTTCGGCGGCACGCCGTTCGGCGCGATGGTCGGTGACTACTACTTCGACAAGTCCGGCCAGGACATCGAACTGCTCGAGAAGATCTCCAACGTTGCAGCTGCGGCGCACGCCCCGTTCATCTCGTCAGCGGCGGCAGATCTCTTCAGCCTCGAGAAGTTCACCGATCTCGATCAGCCACGCGACCTCGCCAAGATCTTCGACACCACGGAATACGCGCGCTGGAAGACGTTCCGGGCGAGCGAGGATTCCCGCTACGTCGCACTCACCGCGCCGCGCGTGCTCATGCGCGAGCCCTACGGAGCCGCCACCGTTCCCATCGAGGCCTTCAACTATGAAGAGCGCGTCGATGGCACCGACCACGACGCCTACTGCTGGGGAAGTTCGGCCTGGTCGATTGCAGCGAACATCAACAAGGCGTTCGCGATGTACGGCTGGTGCGCCACGATTCGCGGCGTGGAAAGCGGCGGTCTCGTCGAGGGACTCCCGGTCCACAACTTCCGCACGGAAGCGGGTGAACTGGTCATGAAGTGCCCGACCGAGGTGCAGATCACCGATCGTCGCGAAAAGGAACTCGCCGATCTGGGCTTCGCCGCGCTCGTGCACCAGAAGGGGACGGCCAATGCCGCCTTCTTCAGCGTCCAGTCCTGCCAGAAGCCAAAGGTCTACGATTCGCCGCAAGCGACGGCGAGCGCGCGCCTTTCGGCACAATTACCCTACATCTTCGCAACATCTCGCTTCGCGCATTACCTCAAGGTCATGATGCGCGACAAGATCGGCGGTTACACGTCACGCGCTGAAGTGGATTCGTTCCTGAATCGCTGGATTCAGCAGTACGTGGTATCGTCGGAAGCCGCGGCGTCGATCAAGGCGCAACGTCCGTTGGCCGAAGCACGCATCGACGTCGTCGAAGTTCCCGGCAAGCCGGGCGCCTATCGCGCCGTCGCGTTCCTTCGTCCGCACTTCCAGCTCGACGAGCTGGGTGTTGCAATGCGTCTCGTTGCCGAGCTTCCGCCTCCGGCGGCGTGATGTGCGCGCCGTCGTTAGGCGCGTTCGATTAGCGGTACCCCTGACCCACGCCCGCGGGAACAGTCCCGTGGGCGCGATGGGAGAGGAATGAACCGATTAATGCAGAGGGCAAGTTCAAATGGCTTTCGATACCTTTATGGACGTCGCAGCAATCCCCGGCGAATCCACCGCAACGGGTTTCGAGAAAAAAATCGAGATCTACTCGTTCTCGTGGGGTGCATCGAACCCGGTGAGCGTGGATTCCGCCAAGGGCGGTCTCACTGGCGGTAAGGTGAGCATCTCGTCGTTCAACGTCATGAAGCGGACCGAAGCCTCCTCGCCGCTCCTCTTCGAAGCGTGCTGCACGGGAAAGCACATCCCCACCGTCAAAGTCTCCCTGCGCAAGGCCGGCGGCGACTCGGGCCAGGAAGTCTATCTCACCTACGACTTCGAAGAAGTCATGGTGGAGAGCATTCAGTGGAGCGGCTCCTCAGGCGGCGACGACGTTCCGACGGAATCAGTCTCGTTCGCATTCGCCAAGGTGACGGTCGAATACAAGCTGCAAGACAAACAGGGCAAGGTTGCCGCTGGCGGACCGAAGCCGGTGAAGTGGGACCTCACGAAGGTCAGCAACAAGTAGCCAGGGACCCTCGCCGATGCTATCCGCACGAGAGCACTTCAACGCCGGGCGGTTGGAATCGGCGATTGAGGCGTTGGGCGTCGAGCTCCGGAGCAATCCGACCGACACCCAACGCCGCGTCTTCCTCTTCGAACTCCTCATCTTCACCGGGCAATACGATCGCGCGGAGAAACAGCTCGACGTTCTATCAAAGGGGGGGCCCGACAACGAATTGGCCGTCCTTCCATATCGGGCCGCAATCCTCGGTGAACGCGTGCGCGAACACATGTTCCAGACGAGTGACTTCCCGATCTCGCCTGCGCCGGCTCCAGTCTCGGGGACGCTGAACGGTCGTCCGTTTTCGTCCATCGAAGACGCCGACGAACGCTTGGGCGCACGACTCGAAATCATGGCGGGTGGGAAATACATGTGGATCCCCCTCGCGTACGTACAGACCATGCATCTCGAAGCGCCGCAGCACCTGCGCGACCTGCGCTGGATGCCCGCGCGCATCAGCACCAGTGCAAAAATGAAAGAGATGGAGCTCGGCGAAGTTCTCCTACCGACTCTGTCGCCGCTCGCGTGGAAGCTCGACGATCCCGAGCTGCGCCTTGGGCGCGCCACTGACTGGGAAGAACTTCCGAGTGGTGATTTCTCGCCCATTGGCCAGAAACTTCTGCGCGTCGACGGGGAACTCATGCCCCTGCTCGAAGTGCGCGATCTCATCATCTCGTCGGACGAGGCGGAGTAGCGCCTCCTTTTCCGCTCACGTTCGCGCGCACCACGTGCTGCGCGTCGGTGTGCAGCTTCTCAATTCCTCTCGTCGCTCGCCAAGCCTCCCTCTCGATCTGTAAGGATGCCCGTCGATACCGCCCTGATCGAAGCCGTCCTCACTCCGATTCCCGGTGAGGCTCCTGCGGGGCAAGACCTCCGCTATGACCCGCGCTACGAGCAAGTGAAGGAGGCGCGACGCGAAGATCTCGCCCTCCCTTCTGGCGGTCTCGCGACAGAGCGCAAGCTGGCCGACTACAACGTCGTCATGAAGCTGGGGCGCGAGCTTCTGGAGAAGGAAACGAAAGACCTGCAAATCTCCGCGTGGATCGCGGAGGCGCTTCTCAAGCAGAAAGGGATGATCGGCCTCGCGACTGGGCTTCTGATTCTCGAGGGAGTCCTCTCCAAGTTTTGGGAGGGATGTTTTCCCGCCTGGGACGAAGAAGACCCAGAGATGCGCGCCGGTCCGTTGGAGTGGGTTGGCAACAAGTTCGAAGTCCCGGTGCGTCAGTTGTTCGTCGCCCCGAATATCAGCTTGCTCGACTATCAAGCATCGCGCACCGTCCCGACGGAGGCGGAGTGCGAATACAACAGCGACAAGCTCGAGGTTCGAAAGGCTGCACTGAGTGACGGAAAGCTCGCGCCCGAAGTCGTCGATCGCGCGGTCGCCGATGCCAACAAGGCCTACTACAAGACGATCGTCCAAGAGGCCGATACAACGGCGGCGTCGCTCGCGACGCTGGAAAAAACGACGGACGAGAAGTTCGGGCGCGACGCACCATCGATGATGAAGCTTCGCGCCGCCGTCGACGACGTTAGGCGCACCGCGGGGACGATTCTCGCGCAGAAACTGATCGACGATCCCGATCCGATCGTCGAGGAAGTATTCGCCGATGCTGGTGGCGCCGCCGTTGATGAAAGCGGGCCACTCACGCCAGAGCCCGTAAGTCCGGCAGATGCCGCGAAACGCATCGCGGTGTCTGCGGCTTATCTGCGCAAGCAGGACTCGACGAGCCCGGGGCCGTATCTCACGCTGCGTGGACTACGCTGGGGCGAGCTGCGCGCCGGAATGTCGGCCGGTGAGCTCAACCCCAAACTATTGGAAGCGCCAGCGACAGCCGTTCGCTCACGACTCAAGGCGCTCCTGCTCGATGGGAAGTGGACGGAACTTCTTGAGCAGTGCGAAGGAGTGATGGCGACACCGCAGGGTCGCGGGTGGCTCGACCTGCAACGGTACGCCCTCACCGCGTGCAGCAATCTCGGCGGAAGCCATGACGCAGTTGCGCACGCCCTCAAGGACGAACTGCGACTACTGCTCGCCGCGATCCCCCAGTTGCCTGAGATGACGCTGATGGACGACACTCCAACGGCAAATGCCGAGACGTTGGGCTGGCTGGAGGCAGAACGCCTAACGAGCGCCGAGCCTGCGGCAGAGCCGCCGCCGCCAAGCAGCGACGAGGACTCCGCGCCGGTCGACGAAGCAGTCATTCAACGCGCGCTCGTGCAGGAGAGTTCGACGAGTAAGCACGGCGGTCTCGCCGTTCCGCAGCGTCGCCGCGCACCGATCGATCCGTTCGACGTCGCGAAGTCTGAGATGGCACAAGGGCGCTCAAAGCGCGGCATCGAGATTCTGCTCGCCGAAACGGCGCGCGAAGAATCACCGCGCGGACGTTTCCTGCGCCAAACGCAGCTCGCGTATCTGATGGTCGAGAACAAGCTCGACGCAGTCGCTCGTCCGATTCTCGAACGACTTCTTGCGACAATCGAGGAACGGCGGCTGGAGGAGTGGGAATCGGGTCCATTGGTCGCCCAGCCGATCGCACTTATGTGCCGCATTCTCGACAACTCGGGCGAAGCAGATTCGAGCGAGCGTCGTCAGCTCTATCTCCGCCTGTGCCGGCTCGACGCCATGCAAGCCATGTCGTTGAATCACAACTAAATCTCACCTCGTCCAGACGCATCGTGGCACGGACAGAGATTGAACACGTCGTCGTCCCCTCTCTTTTTGATCGCCTTACAGACGAAGCGGTCGGAGTGAGCCTCGATCCACAAATGACGCGCGCCGAATCGGTTCGCCTCTTTCGCCGCGGGGTTGAGCGTGACGTCGAGACGTTGCTGAACACGCGACGAACGATGTTTCCAGCCCCCGAGTCGCTGCGCGAGCTGTTTCACTCGGTTTACGACTTCGGCCTCGCGGACATGACCGGCGTTCCCGTCGGCACGCAGTCAGGGCGCGACCGACTCATCGCCGCGCTTCAGGATACGATCGACCGCTTCGAGCCCAGGATGTTAGAACCCAGGGTGCGGCTCGTCGACGATGACCAACTGAAGAATCCGCAGATGCGCTTCCTCATCGAGGCGACACTGCTCATGGATCGGGAGCGTGAGCAGGTCGTATTCGACACGGTGCTGGAAGTGGCGAGCGGCGAATACGACGTGCACGAGTCGACGACGCCGTCGTCGAGCGCGTGATGACAATGGAAGGGAGACGTACGTCGCAACGCGACGCGAAGCATCAGCTACTCACGCGGGAAGTGCGGTGAAGGACGACCTGCTCGTCTACTACGAGCGCGAGCTCACGTATCTGCGGCGCATGGGAGCGGAGTTCGCGGCGCGGTATCCGAAGGTTGCGGCGCGACTCCAGCTCGAAGCCAACAAGTGCGAAGATCCCCACGTCGAGCGACTCCTCGAGGGCTTCGCCTTCTTGTCGGCGCGCATCCATCATCGTCTCGACGACGACCTTCCCGAGGTCTCGGAGGCGCTGCTCGATGTGCTGCACCCGCAGCACGTGCGTCCGATTCCCTCATTTGCCATCGTGGAGATCGAACTCGATCCTTCGTTGGGCAAGCTTCCGGGTGGTTTTCATGTTCCGCGGGAGAGTGAGATTCGATCTCGCTCCGTGCAAGGGCTCGCCTGTCGCTTCCGTACCGTCTACGACACGACGCTGTGGCCCGCGACCATCGCCTCGGCCGAGTGGACGTCGGCTGACCGCGCCGGCGCTGGGGCGCGCATTGGCGAATCGGCGGGAGCGTTCCGACTGGAGCTCCGAGCATTCAAGGGAATCCAGCTCGGTCAGCTGGCACTTGCCGGCGATGAGGGCGTTGGCGTCCCGGGCGAAGGATCGTCGGGGCTGGATGCGTTGCGCCTGCACCTGTCTGGCGACGCCAACGTCTCAGACCTGGTCTACGAGCTGCTCGCGAACAACTGCGCGCGCGTGGTCGTGCGCGATCCCGACCAGCCGTCTGTTGCTCCGATCGTGCTGCCTAACGCGGTAGTTCCCGTTGGCTTCGAGGACGACCAGCTTCTGCTCCCCTACCCTCGGCGCATGTTGACTAGTTATGCGCTGCTGCAGGAGCTGTTCGTCTTTCCACAGAAATTCAGCTTTGTCGACGTCACGGGAGTGGCGCGGGCGCTCCGCACACTGAATGCGGGTGCGCGCGCGGAGATTCTCTTCGTCATCACGCCGTTCGAGCGCGCCGAGCGCCGACAGGTCGTGGAGTTCGGCGTGAATGCCGGGACGTTTCGGCTTGGTTGCACGCCGGTCGTGAATCTCTTTGAGCAGTCGGGCGAACCGATTCTGCTCACGCAGCGCACAACGGAGTACTCGGTCGTTCCCGATGCGCGCCGGAGACTAGAGATCGAATGCTGGGGCGTGGATTCCGTCACGGGAATCACGCCAGGTGAAGGCGAGCCACGTCCCATTGAACCGCTGTATGGGTTTCGCCACGGTCGATCCGACGCCAAGGGAGTCTTCTGGCACGCGGTGCGTCGTCGCAGCGAATGGCGAACCGATGCGGGAACGGAGTTGTTCATTTCGTTCGCCGACTTGACCGGTCGCCTTCGCGCCCCGGATGCGGAAATCGCGGCGTTGCGCGTGACGTGCTACAACGGCGACTTGCCCAGCCGCCTTCCGATTGGCGCCGACGAACGGGGCGACTTCGAACTCGTGGCGGGCGGTCCCGTTAGGCGCGTGCTGTGCCTGGTGAAGCCGACGCCCGTCGTGCAACCCCCGTTAGGCAAGCCGCTGTTGTGGCGACTGATCTCGGCGCTCTCGCTCAATCATCTGTCGCTCGTGGAAGAGGGGCGCGAGGCGCTCCAGGAGCTCTTGCGTCTTCACAACGCCGGAGATTCGGCGAGCGGAGAACGCCAGATCCAGGGTCTCACCGGTGTGCGCAGTGCGCCGTCGTTTGCGCGCCTCGTAACCGAGCAGGGGCTCTCGTTTGTGCGCGGACGTCGCGTGGACGTGGACTTCGATGAAGAGCACTTTCCCGGTGGCGGGATGTTTCTCTTTGCGAGTGTGCTCGAACGGTTCCTCGCACTACACGCGACGATGAACAGCTTCGTGCAACTCACCGCGCATTCGCGCCAGCGTCAGCGCCCCGTTCGCGAATGGCCGCCACGCTCAGGCTATCGGACACTCGTATGAGTGACGAGGCGAGCACTCGCCTAAGCGGCGAAGCAGCGATCGAGCGCGCGATTCGAGAGGAGCCTACCGCGTTCTCGTTCTTTCAGGCGCTGCGTCTGCTGTCACGGCTGCATCCCGATCGTGCGCGCGTAGGACGCTGGGCTGACCCCTCCAGCGAGATCGCGCGACTGAGCGCGAGCACGTCGCTGGCGTTTCCCGCGAGCGAGATCCAGCAGTTCGATATCGACGACAAGAGCTATACGCCTAACGCGGCGCCACCGCGGATGACGGTGAATTTCTTTGGCCTCACCGGACCGCAGGGGATCCTTCCGCATGCGTACAGCGAGCATGCGTCCGCGAGAGCGCGCGTTCGCGACACGGCCTTCAGAGACTTCCTCGACATCTTCAATCATCGCGCGATCTCACTCCTCTTTCGCGCGTGGGAAAAGAACCAGGTGGCGGTGTCGCACGAGGCGGGAATCGAAGACCAGGTCTTCACCCACCTGCTCGATCTCGCTGGGCACGGAACGCCGGGAACGCGCCATCGCCTTCCCATGGGTGATGAGGTCATGGCGTTCTTTTCAGGCGCGCTGGCCATCCGGGCTCGACCAGCCGTGGGGTTGGCGCGCGTCATCTCCGACTACTTCGGCGTTCCCGCTACGGTCGAGCAATTCGTCGGTGACTGGCGCCCGCTCGACGAAGGCGGACAGTGCGAACTGGGAGCCGACGGTGCCGCCGGTCAGCTCGGCTTCGGTGTACTCGGCGACGCGGGGTGGGATCCACAATCGCGTGTGCGCCTGCGACTCGGTCCATTGAGTCGTGAGCAGTTCGACTCGTTTGTACCTGGCGGCTCATCGCACGAGGAACTGCGCGCGCTCGCGCGCTTGTACGCCGATGACATTGTCGGGGTCGACGCGCAACTCGTGCTCTCCCGCAAAGAGGTGCTCCCCTGCCTCTTGGACGTTCCGAAGAAGGACGCTGATCGCGCGCATGCGCCACGGCTCGGTCGCGGTACTTGGCTGGCGAGTCGACCACTCTCGCGCGACCCCGACGAAACAACCTTGCGCCTGTGCTGAATCACCTGTAGTTGATCCCCCATCGACGTTCGAACCACGAGAGGATTACATGAGTGTCAATCTGCGGGCACTAATCGGGAAGCTGAACGCCGCGACACGCGGAGCGGTGGATGGTGCGGCCGGCCTCTGTCTGTCACGTACGCACTATGATGTTGAGATCGAGCACTTCCTGGTGAAGGCGCTCGACGCGACGGATGGCGACTTGGCGCAGATCGTCAAGCACTTCGGCGTGAATCGTTCACGACTCGCCGATGATCTCGCGCGAGGACTCGACCGCCTAAAGAGCGGCAACGCACGCACGCCATCGCTCAGCCCAACGCTGGTGAAGATGCTGACCGAAGGATGGACGGCGGGCTCCATTGAATACGGCGCGCCGCAGATTCGTACCGGTCACTGCGTCCTCGCGCTCGTGAGCGTTGTCGAGCTGCAACGTCTGGCCTTCGACATCAGCCGCGAATTCGAGAAGATCCCGGCCGAAGTATTGCGCAAGGAGTTCGTGACGATCACCGCACCGTCTTCCGAAGCGTCGGCAGAAGCAGGGGCGATGTTCTCCGGAGGTTCGGGAGCGGGCAGCTCCGCCGGTGGCGCGTCGGCCACTGCGCCCGGTGGAAAAGGGACCGCACTCGGACAGTTCACCGTCGATCTCACCGCGCGTGCGCGCGAGGGCAAGATCGACCCCGTACTCGGTCGCGACTTCGAGGTTCGCCAGCTCATCGACATCCTAACGAGACGCCGCCAGAACAACCCCATTCTGGTTGGTGAGGCGGGCGTTGGTAAATCGGCCGTCGTCGAGGGCTTTGCACGCCGCGTGGTACAGGGAGACGTTCCCGAGCCACTCAAGAACGTCACCATCCGCACGCTCGACCTCGCGCTTCTGCAAGCCGGCGCTGGGGTGAAGGGTGAATTCGAGAATCGCCTCAAGGGATTGATCGAGGAGGTGAAGAATTCGCCATCTCCGATCATCCTCTTCATCGATGAAGCGCACACGATGATTGGCGCTGGCGGCGCTGCGGGACAGAACGACGCCGCCAATCTTCTCAAGCCGGCGTTGGCGCGCGGCGAATTGCGCACGATTGCCGCGACCACATGGGCCGAGTACAAGAAGTTCTTCGAGAAGGACCCGGCGCTCTCGCGCCGATTCCAGCTCGTGAAGGTCGACGAGCCATCGGAAGAGCAGTGCCTCATCATGCTGCGCGGCGTGGTGCCGGCGCTCGAGGCACATCACAACGTGCGCATCACCGACGACGGGCTGGATGCTGCGGTTCGTTTGTCACATCGCTATCTCCCCGACCGCCAGCTTCCCGACAAGGCGGTCAGCGTGCTGGACACGGCGTGCGCGCGACTCGCACTGGGCCAGCAAGCGACGCCCGCACCGGTCGAAGACGCTGTGCGCCGCATCGATGACCTCGCGGTGCAGGCACGCGTGCTCGAGCGCGAGGCCGCGTTAGGCATCGATCACTCGGAACGGCTCGCGGCCATCGCCGAGCAGAAGGTCGAGCAGGAAGCAAACCTCGCGAAACTCAACGCGCGTTGGTCGGAAGAAAAAGCGCTCGTGGACGAGATTCGCGGCGTGCGCGCCAAGCTCGAGGAAGCGCACGGCGCTGCCGGCACTGGCAATGGCAATGGCAACAGCGAAGCCAGCGCAGACCTCACGACGCTACGCGCGCAGCTCGGTGACCTAACGAGTAAACTCGAGGCACTGCAGGGCGAGACGCCGTTGATGCGCGTCGCCGTCGACGCATCGATCGTCGGAGAAGTCATCTCCGGATGGACTGGCGTTCCCGTCGGCAAGATGATGCGCGACCAGCTCTCCATGGTGCTCGAACTCGAACGCGTACTCGGCGCACGCGTCATCGGGCAGGACACGGGCATCGAGGCGATTGCGCGCCGCATGCGCACCTCTGCCGCCAAGATCGAAGATCCCAACAAGCCGAAAGGCGTCTTCATGCTTGTTGGCCCGTCGGGCGTGGGAAAGACGGAGACCGCGCTGGCGATGAGCGACCTCCTCTTCGGTGGAGAGCACAACATCATCACCATCAACATGAGCGAGTTTCAGGAGGCGCATACCGTCTCCACGCTCAAGGGATCACCGCCGGGCTACGTGGGATACGGCGAAGGTGGTGTGCTCACGGAAGCCGTGCGCCGGCGTCCGTATTCGGTCGTGCTCCTCGACGAAGTCGAGAAGGCGCACCCGGACGTCCTCGAGCTGTTCTTCCAGGTGTTTGACAAGGGCGTCATGGAAGACGGCGAGGGACGACAGATCGATTTCAAGAACACGATCATACTCCTGACGTCGAACGCGGGAACCGACATCATCATGACGCTGACCGCCGATCCGGAGACGATGCCGGATCCGGAAGCGTTGGTGAAAGCGCTCAAGCCTGAGCTCAACAAGGTCTTCAAACCCGCGTTCCTCGGGCGCATGGTGATCGTCCCGTATTTCCCCGTGCGCGACGAGAACCTGAAGAAGATTGTCCGGCTCAAGCTCGGGAAGATCGAGCGCCGGTTGCGCGACACCCATAAGATGTCGTTGATGTACGACGATGCCCTCGTCGAAGCCGTGAAGGCACGTTGCACCGAAGTTGAAAGCGGAGCACGCAACGTCGACAACATTCTGACAAACACGATGTTGCCGGAGGTCTCACGGCTCTTGCTGCAGTCGTTGTCGGGGGGTGACCGGCCCACGTCGATCCGCGTGTCGGTGGATGATGCCGGTGATCTCGCCTATGAGGTGAACAGTTCGGCGCGAAATGCGCAGGCCACGAGCGCGGCTCCCGCGCCCGTAGGCTAATCGAATAGTCGACTGGGGCTTATGTCGCCGACGCTCACGCAGGACGGACGATTCCTTCGCGCCACGACTCCCTTGGGCAAGGATGTCCTTGTTCCCGTGTCACTTCGCGGGACCGAGGGCGTCTCGCGCCTGTTCGAGTTCACTGTCGTGTTCGTGTCGGAGAATGCGAATATCAGCGCGGAAGCCTTGTTAGGCGAATCGGTCACGATCCACATCGTCGACAGCAATGACAAGACGCGTCACATCAACGGGATCGTTTCTCGCTTTGTGCAGTTAGGAAAAGGCAACTACTTCACCGAGTATCGCGCCCAGATCGTCCCGGCGCTCTGGTGGCTCTCGCTCTCGAGCAATTGCCGGACGTTCGAGAACAAGACCACGATTGACATCCTGACGACGATTTTTCAGGAAGACGACGTTCGCGAATGGAAGCACGCCCTCACCTCCACCATGGCAAAGCTGCCGTACGTTGTGCAGTACCGAGAGACGAACCTCGCATTCGTATCCCGGCTGTTGGAGGCAGAGGGGTGGTATTACCGATTTGACCATGCCGATGGGAAGCATACGCTGGTCGTCACCGACGCGAAGGGGACGACAATTCCAAAACTCTCGCTTCCAAAGCTGCGAGTGGAGCCCGACGCAATCGAGGGGCGAGCGCAGGCCGATTGCGTGTATTCAACGGAGCGCGAGTTCACGCAGAACGCCAAGTCATATAAGATCGGCGATCACTTTTCCTGGCGCGCCGACCGAAAGAGCGACACCTCGTCCATTACGCAACGGCCGAAAGGAATGCGCTATGACTTTGTGAGCGCGATGGGCGATGACGCACACCTGCCTGACGCGAGGCATCTCATCGAAGTCGAAGAGGCACGGCATGACGTCGTGCGCGGAAAGAGCACCGCCTTCGCCATGCAGGCAGGAAGCGCGTGCGACATCGAAGGTCTCGGTGGAGGGAACGAACTGGCGAATGTGCATCTGCTCGAAGTCACGCATCACGCCGAGGCGGGCGACGTAACTGCATCGAGCAAGCTCCACGAACAATACGAGAACTCATTTGTCGCCATCCCGACGAGCACACGCTTTCGTCCGCCGCGCGTGACGCCGCGACCGGTCATGCAGGGGACGCAGACCGCGTGCGTTGTCGGCGTTGATACCGACGGCGACATCGACGTCGACAAGGAAGGCGCAATCCTTCTCGAGTTTCCGTGGGACCAGGGCGACGGCAAGGACAAGCAGTCGAAGCACCGCGTTCACGTCGCCAGTGCGTGGTCGGGCAAGAACTGGGGCTTCATTCAGACGCCTCGTGTCGGCCAGGAAGTACTCGTGGAGTACATCGAGGGTGACCTCGAACGACCGATCGTCACCGGGCGGGTCTACAACACCAAGCATCCGCACCCCTTCAAGCTCCCCGACGACAAGACGATATCGGGATGGCGGTCGCAGACCCTAAAAGGGGAGAGCGACAATCACAATGAAATTCACTTCGACGACAAGAAAGGGAGCGAAAAGCTCTTCGTGCAGGCCGAGAAGGACATGGAAGTGAACATAAAGCACGACCGGACCACGAAGATCAAGAACGACGATACCCGCACCCTGGAAGAGGGGAACGACACGCACACGATCAAAAAGGGGAAGCAGACCATCACCATCAAGCAAGACCACGCCCTCACGGTGCAGGACGGCAACCACACGGTGCAGGTGGACAAAGGCGACATGACGGTCACGGTGCAGACCGGCGATCACACGCTGAAGGTGGACAAAGGCAACATGACGGTGAAGGTTGCCAAGGGGAACATCAAGGTCTCCGCCGATGCAGGGAGCATCTCCATCGAAGCAATGCAGAAGATCGAACTAAAAGTCGGCAGCAACTCCATCACCATCGACATGTCTGGCGTCACGATCAAAGGCGTGAACGTGAAGAGCGAGGCGCAGGCGCAAGCCGAGTTCAAGGGCGCGATGACCAAGGTCGATGGATCGGGAATGTGCGAAGTTCACGGCGGCGGAATGGCATCACTCAAGTCGGACGGAATGACGATGGTGAAGGGTTCGATCACCATGATCAACTGAGAGACGCTGCCATGTCCTCTCCAGCACAAGCGACAACAGCCTCCGGCGCTCGTTTGCTTGATTGGGTCGTGTCGCGCGCCGCGATGTCGAAAGAAGCGAAGCAGACAATCGGCGGCGCCGCTGATATTGACGCGATTCTCAAGTCGCTGCTGGAAAATGCCATGGTCCCGGAGGCCATCCGCGTCGTGGCGGCGGCACTGCCACCACGTGAAGGCGTCTGGTGGGCCTGGGCAGCGGCGACGCATGCGTCGCGCCTAACGAGTGAAGGAGAAGTACCCCCTGACGTCGCGGCCGCACTCAGTGCAACAGAAAAATGGATCGCAACACCCGACGACGTGGCGCGACGGGGAGCGTGGGCCGCTGCGGAGAAAGTCGGAAACGATTCGCCAGCTGGCGCCGCTGCGGCCTCGGCCTTCTTCGCAACGGGAAGCATCGCCCCAGACAATGTCGCCTACATCCCCGCCCCACCGGGAATCCACTCGTCGATGATCGGCCTCGCCGTCATGCTCTCAGCAGCGAGCGACGCCGAGCACTTTGGTCCCCTCGCGTGGGCTTACATCACGCAGGCGATCGAGGTCGTCAAACAAGTCGGCGGTTGGGAGAAGTCGATTGAGTTCGCGAAAGCGCACTTCGATGCGATGGCCGAGCAACAGGCGAAAGCGCTGCCGCAGGAGTCGGCGGCGGCGTCTTCCTAACCATCCGCAGAGACTCACATGGGAATGCCATCCGCCAGACTCACCGACATGCACACGTGCCCGATGGTGACGCCCGGGCTTCCGCCGATTCCACATGTCGGCGGTCCCGTCGTCTCCCCGGGCGCACCGACAGTGCTCGTCTGCTCGTTACCGGCAGCGACGATCGGCAGCATGTGCGTCTGCGTCGGCCCACCGGACTCCGTCGTGATGGCTTCCTTCACGGTGATGATGGGAGGGAAGCCAGCCGCGCGCCTCACCGACACGACCGCCCACGGCGGCCTGATTGTCGCCGGCGCTCCCACGGTCCTCGTCGGATAGCGCAGGAGCGCTTCGGCGCGTCGCTACTTCTTGCGACAGCGCTTTTCGTCGATGCCTAACGCGCAGGCGCGATCGTAGAGCGCCTGCGCCTTGTCCATGTCCTTCGCGACACCGCGGCCATCCTTGAATGCGTCGGCCATCTCCTCGCATCCGCGGGCGAACCCGCCGTCGCACGACCGCTGGAAGAGCTGCGCTCCCTTCACTTCGTCCTTCTTCACATCGTCGCCCTTGGCGTAGCGCAGCCCCTCGCTGTAGCACGCGCCCATGTCGCCGAAGTTGCACCCCTGGGTGAAGAGTGAAATCGCCTTGGGCCGATCCTTTGCCGCGCCCTTGATCCCGCGCCAGTAGGCTTCGCCTAACGAGTTGCACCCGTCGCCATTGCCTAACGAACAGGCCTTGTCGAACAGCGGCACTGCCTTGGCCTCGTCCTTCTGCAACCCGATGCCCTTGAGTGTCGCCGTTCCAAGCTCGGCGCAGCCGAGTGCGTCGCCAGCGTCACATGCGGAGCTGAAGAGGCGCACCGAACGCGGAAGGTCCTTCGGAACGCCGACGCCTTCCTGCGCCACGATACCCAGGCGGCTGCACCCCAGGGGGACTTTCCCGTCGCACGCTTTCTGGTAGAGTGCGGCGACTCGCGTCTTCCCCGCCGCGTCGATCGTGGTATCGCTCGCCAGCAGCACACCTAAATCGACGCAGAACGCGAGCACGCCACCGTCACAAGCTCTCGTGAAGAGCGACCGCGCCGCATCGCGATTGCGCGAGACTCCATTGCCCGCCGCCGTCAGCGCCGCCAGTTCGCCGCACGCTGCCAGATTCGAGGCGCTGCACGCTTTCTCAAAAAGCGACGCGGCAATCTGTGCGGATCCAGCGGTCCCCTCGCCGCGCAGCGTCATGCGCCCAAGCGCCAAACACGCCGCGGCGTCCTTCGCGTCGCAGCCACGCTTATACAATCCCACGGCACGCGTCGGATCTTTCGGAATGCCCGATCCCGCTGCTTGCGCCGCCGCTGATTTCAGGCATCCCGGCACGACTCCACTATTGCATGCGGTCTCCCAGAGCTGCGCCGCGCGCGCAAGGTTCTGCGGGACGGCCTTTCCGTCGGCCAACATTCCCGCCAGCACATAACAGTCGTCGGCACGTCCACCCGTGCATCCCTTCTCGAAAAGGCCGGCGGCCTGAGAATCTGTGCGCCCCGGCGCCTGCCCCGAAGCAATCAACTTTCCAAGTTCGCCGCACGCGCGTGGATCATTCGCGGCGCACCCCTTGTCGTACAACGTCGCCGCGCGCGAATGATCGGCCGTGACATGCTTCCCAGCCGCGTACGCTGCGCCAGCAGTCGCACACTGCGCCTTCGCTTGCTCTGCGCTCCCCGTCTCGCATGCACGCGCTGTGTAGGCAAAGCCGGTCGCGCTGTCGGCAGGAAGCAGTTCACCCTTGAGCAGTAGCGCGGCCGCATCAACGCATGCCGTCGGCTCATCGGCATCACACGCACGCCGATAGAGCGTCAGCGCTCGTCCGCCGTCCTTCGCGATACCGTGGCCAGATTCGTAGAACTGCCCGAGGCGTTTGCACGCCACCATGTCGTTCTGTTCGTTGCAACGCGCATTGAGCATCGCTGCAGCGGTCTGATGGTCCGTCCGCTTTGAGCTGCGATCCAACAAATCGATCGCGCGCCAGCACGACGGTGTATTCCCGGTCTTGCACGCCACATCGAGAAACGCCGCGGCGCGAGACGTATCGAGTGGGGCTGAGATTCCCTCGAGATACTTGTTGGCCACGGTGTCACACGCCGCCACCGAACCTCGCTCACACGTGTGCTGCAGCGCGACCACCGACGGGAGGAGCATGTTTCCGGAGGAGTCGACGATCGTGGCAGCCGTTAGCGCTGCTGCCACGCACGATGTCTTGATGTCCTCCACGTACGCGCTGTCAGCGCCGGCGGCGTAGAGCTTCTCTGCGTCGGCTGCGGTCAGCGGTGAGGCGAGGCAATTCTTCCGGACCTGCGCGAGAATCGAGAGTTGCGGAAGTTTGCGACTCAGCCAATCGACGAGGTCGGAAACGACGACGGGGCGCGCAGAGCTTGCCGTCGAATCGGGTACCTGGGCGTGTGCGGGGAGCGCGACGCATGCAGAGGCGACGGCGAATGCCATCGGCACGACGCCCCACCGAAAAGCGCGAGGCTGCGAGATCGGCATGGGATTCAATAGGGGTGGCGCGGCTAAGAAGCCACGAACTGCGACGGACTATATGGAACGGGTACCGGTGCGGCAATAGAATGCGCAGGTGTGTTTCGTATACACACGCCTTGGCGCGGAGATTCGGTACAACGTCGCGAAGTCAGGAGCAGCCGAGTCGCTGTTCAAACCGGCGAAGTTCGGCAAGCTGCGCGTCGCCGCGAGCGGCGCTCTTCGCGGCACGATACGACGCACACATGTCGTCGATATCGCCTCCGCTTTTCGCGCTCGCGTCAATGAGGCGGAAATATGCCGTCGCTCTGAGTGACGGGTCGGTAATGCGCGGGGCAAGTTTGCGCAGAGCGTCAGCGATGCGGCCCGCCGTCACGCGATCGATCCCAGGTTTCAGCCCGGCGGCGAGCGTGGTAAGCGAATCTCGCAGCGGCAGTTCGGCGGACGTCGGCGACGCGGTGGGGGGCGGAGCAGGTGGGTTTGCTCTCGCGGAATCGACACGCGGCGTCGACGGCGTGGGTCCCGGCGCAGTGGGTGGTGCGGCGACGTTGGACTTTGAGGCAGAAATCTTCTGCAGCGAATCGCGTCGCGCCCTTGCTGCCGATTCGCGCGCAATGGAATCGCGCACGGCCGCGGCGATCTGCACCGCGTTCGGTCCGTTTGGCGTCGCGGGTGTGTTATCCACCGGCGCCGGCGCTACGGATGCAGGCGCCGATTCAGGTTTGGCGCTGTCGCTTGCTGGCCCAGTGACAGAGGACGCGATTGATGCGCTCGGCGCCCCCGCAAAGCTGCGGTAGGCGAAGTAGCCACCGACGGCGATGACGGCAACGACCGCCGCGATGATCCCAGCGCGCCCGCCGCGAGTACCAGAGCTTGCGGCCGCCACCGCTTGTGAGTCGACAACCGTCGGTGTCGCTTGCAACGGCACCGTGCGATTGGGGCGCCCCGCAGACGCGGCGACGGCACCTCCCGCCTTCGGCGTCCATCCGTCGATCGCCGCCACGAGTTGCTGCGCAAAGGCCCCGGCGCTCTCCGGACGCCCCGCCACTTCTCGCGAAAGCGCAGCATCGAACGCCTGTTGCAGGGCCACTGGCCAATCGGTGTTGGACACCTCGCGCAGCGGCCGTGGCGCTCTCGTTAGGCGCCCTGTCATCGCCTGCTCCGGCGTGTCGCCCGGGAATGGGAGCGCCGCCGTTAGGCATTGGTACGCCACGAGCGCCAACGCATACACGTCGCTGCGCGCGTCGAGCGGCATCCCCATGAGCTGTTCGGGACTCATGAATTCCGGCGTGCCGACAACGAAGCCCGTCTTGGTCAGATTGCCGCCGTCAGCGCCGAAGGCCTTTGCGATGCCGAAGTCCACAACCTTGACGCGATCGCGACCATCCGCCCCTTCGATTACCAGGATGTTATCGGGCTTTAGATCACGATGGATGATCTTGAGACGATGTGCGGCGTCGAGTCCGCGACCGATCTGCTCGACGATGCCGGCGGCACGTTTCGGCGGGAGCGCACCGTCGCGCGTGATGAGATCACGCAGCGAGAGTCCTTTGACGTACTCCATCGCCAGATAGACCGTACCACCGGCGGCTTCACCGAAGTCGTAGACGCGCGCGACGTTTTCGTCGTCGATGCGGCTCGCGTTCGATGCCTCGCGATTGAAGCGCGCCACCGCGGCTGGGTCGCGCACCATGTCGGGGCGGAGCACCTTGATCGCCGCCTGCTGCGGAAGTCGGACGTGCCGCGCGAGGTACACCTTCCCCATCCCGCCCTCGCCGAGAAGATCGGTGACCAGATAACGATCGGCGACGACGCTTCCGATAAGTCCTCCCTCGAGGTCAACCACGTGCAACGTCGTTCCGTCCACCGGACAGAACGCGTTGGTGTCGGCGTAGACCGTCTCACACACGGGACAGACTTTCGGCATCGTGATCTCAGCGAGTAAAAGCGAAGGCCCGCGAGAAGGTACGCCCCTCAAACAGCGTGAACAAGGCGACCATCGGCGCGCATTTCATTCGGTGCCTAACGCGTAACTTGCGACGCACAGGACATCGAACCGAGCCACCCGCGCTGCAGCACCGGTGCTCCCGACTCCACGTTGAATTCAACCGTTACTGGCTGCGCGTCCTTTCCGGTAGCGTTCCACTCGGCGCGTAGTGCTCCGCCGCCACCCGGTGTTGCGCTCGCGCTTTGCGCCACGAGCCGGAAGATGGCCCACTCACCCGTGGCTTTTGCGATCTCCCGCTCCTTGTTCTTTCCGAATTGTGCGAGCAATCGCGCCTCGCGTCCCGATGGCGCTGGCCAGACGAAACGATTCTCCGGCGTCGTCGACGTAAACGCGGCGACCTGAGAACCATGAATCAGCGTCACCTTCGGCGTGAGCGGTGATGTGACCGCCTTCGTCAGGAACACAACGCGCGGTTGCGCCCCGCCGCCAAAGAGCGCGGCGGACACCTGCATCGCTTTGTTGAAGAACGCGACGAATGGCGCCGATAGCGTGACGAGTCCTCCCGGCTTTGCGACCCACTGCCCGCCTTGCTTTTCGATAAGATCGCCCAGGCGCTCTTCCTGAAATGCGGCGATCTGACCCGTCTGCGGCGCCAGCAATCCTTGGACTTCTGCCACGGTTGCCTCGGTCGGTGCGTCCGGCGCAAAGGGAAACTTCTGCAGCATCGGTGTCATCGTCGCGCAAATGGCGCGACCGCGTTCGTTGAGGATCGCGGCGAGTTCTGCTGCCTTCGCTTTGTCACCACCTCCTCCGCCACCTCCCGTTGGCGCGGGTGCCGGTGCTGGCGGAGGAGCAGCTGCAACGACGGGCTTTCCGGCCGGCGCCCTCGTGCCGGCGACGACCTTGAGAACCGCTTCGACACCATCAATTGGCGCTTCCAACAACGCGCCGACTGCCGACGCGATTTTCACCGCAGACGTATCGACGGCGAACTTCTGCTCGAGCTGTCGCGCGGCAATCTTCGCTTGGGTCACCTGGCCTAACGCTTCCTGTCCTTTCGTTGAAAGCGCGAGCGCCGACGCGGTGTCGGTCACCGGCGGGAGGTAGCTCACCTGCTCGAGCGCCCCCTGCAGCCCAACCAGCCCGTTCACATACGCCTGGTTTCCCTCGTTGACGTTCTTCCCTTTCGCGTTAGGCGGCACCACAGTGTGTACCGGCTGAAACGCCATGGTCACTGCCGAATCCACATCGGTGTTCCGCGCCACGAACGCCAATGCTGCCAGCAGCGGAGATTGTGCGCCGGCAATGATTCCAATTTTCTTCGCGGCATCTTTCACCGCGGCGTCGCGCGCACCGGCCGGCCGAACGACAGCGAGTCCCTTCACGAATGTGCGCCACTTCGTGATGTAGTCGCTGGCATAACGCGCGCGCAGTTCGCCGAGGATGCGGTCACGATCCTGCGTCTGCGACGCTGTGGCATCGCCCACCACCCACTGCTCGCCCTCGAAGAATCGGTCGGAATTCCTAAAGGCCCCTTGCATGAAGGTCCATCCGGCCGAGGTAAACGCGCCGGGTACTTCAGCCGGACCACCGATCACTCCTGCAGCCGTCGGCACTGCCTCGGCAAACTTGGAGGGCTTGGTCGACTTCTCTGCCTGCGCCAGCATGTACTGATAGATCTGCTCGCTGCCCGAGAAGCGATTGAGAAATGCTCGCGTGTGATCCACGACGCGCGCATCCGCCGCCTGTGGCCACGGATTGCTTTTTGCGAGCAGTGTCGCGTAGAACTCGAACTGGCGGCGCGCCAACGCGAGCACATCGGCGTCGATCGTCTGCCCTCGCTCCCAAGATGACAACATCACTGGCGCCAGGAACTCGGGCGTGCTGCGTGGCGACTCACCGGTCGTAATGAGATACGCCTTCAGCATCGCGTAATCCTTGCCGTATTCGTCCGTCGGACGCGGTGCGTCAGGGAGCGCTTTCAGCGAATCGACTAGCGCGCCGTAGCTCGTCAGGTGCAACTGGCGACGGTACCCTTCCAGCCAGGTACGCTGACCGGCGGCGAGCAGCGCGTCACCACGCCACAATCCCCATTGCAGTCGTTTCGGGACTTCTGTGGAGGAGAAACGATTGAGCGTGTCGAGAATGGCACGCAGCGACTCCAATCTCCGCAGCGCGTCCGCCGACGGAAATGCGATGGCACCCGCCGGCGCGGCAACGACCGGGAGCGCCGCAACGTCGCGTGACGCACTCACGACGCGATTGGCGAGGTCGCGATTGCCCAACCAAGAACGCAACACTCCGAAGCTGATCAGCAGCGAGGCGGCAATGGCGACGCCGAGGACTCCGCGCCTAACGGCAGACACTCGCTTTCCGCCGCGCGCCATCATGGCGGCCGCGCGATCGGCCAGAATCACATCCGGAAAGAGACGCTCCACGAATACCCACTGCGGAGCGCGTTTCGTCGAACCGCGCGAT
Source organism: Gemmatimonadaceae bacterium (assembly GCA_044224185.1). Lineage (GTDB taxonomy): Bacteria > Gemmatimonadota > Gemmatimonadetes > Gemmatimonadales > Gemmatimonadaceae > SCN-70-22. The sequence goes on from JBGAKW010000002.1 coordinate 285,032, forward strand.
TCGACGACCGGCGATTCCATTTGTGCCGCTGCGCCCGGGACGAACACCTGCGTCGCGCTCGACGCTGATCCAGCCGGACGCGTTCCCTTGGGAATTGCAGCTGGCGGCGCAGCGGCAACGTTGACCACGATCGGACGCGCGCCGACAAGATAGAATCCACGCAGTTGCGGGCTCGCGCCCAGGTGCACCGGCCGGCAAATCTCCAACAGGAAACGCGCCGCCTCCGGGGCCAACTTTCCTACCTCACGCGGAAGTTCGTACGCATCGAGCCGGCGTTCGCCCTGGCTCTCACGATTCAGATGGTCGGTGCGCATCGAGGCCAGCGACGACACGATGCCGGCGAACGCATTCTCCACGCGCGGCACAATACGCTCGGCGTACGTCCCCACCGCATCTGCGCGCGCCTTGCGCGAGCCACCGCCGACGACGTCAAACGGGAACGTCGCGCCAACCGGCGCCTTCACCTCGTCGCGCGTGAGTGGCGACGCCCACGTTTCGAAGTGCGGGAGTTTGTCCGCTTTCGTGAAGATGACATAGACGGGGACAGCCACTCCCCACTCGCGCGCTGCCTCCGTCAGGCGCTCGCGCGTGAGTTTGGCCAGCCCTTCCGTCTGCTGTTGAGCGTTAGGTCCCTGGAAGAGGTCGCAGCTCACGCATACCACCACAATCCGAGCCGCGGCTTCGCCGCCAGCGAGTGCCTCGGCCAGGCGCGGCGCGCGCAATCCGCGCATGAGCCGGCGCCACTTCGCAGCGTCGGTGAATACCGGCCCTCCCGCTTCGGCGATGACCGCGTTCTTGATGAGCCAGAAGTTGGCGATCGCCGTGCGTGGCGGGACATCGCCCGCTGTCGCGTCTCCGGCGAGGAGTTCGGGGTCCGTTCCCGAACGCATCACCACCGTGGTCTTGCAGCTTCCCTGCGTCCCCATCACGAGGACCATCGGCTTGGTGTCGAAGACACCGCGCGGTAAACGCGCGCGTGCGGCAGAAAGCACCGCGCCGACTTCATCATTCTTCGGATCGATGGCGACCTCGTTACCGTCCGCCTTGGGCCGCAAGTACCAGAGGAGCGCCGCGGCGCCCAGCAGCCCTAACACGACCAAGCCGACGCGTAACGCCACTCGCTCGCCATCGGTCAGCGTGAGAACTGCACCCAGTAACCACGCGAGGAGGATGAAGAGAAGGAGGACCGCCAGCGCCGCGTACCAACGCGTCTGTGGATTGCGTGCCATGGAATGCCGATGGGCGTGTGAGGGGAGACGCCGGAGGGAGTCGCTCGACTATTGGGTCGAGCTGGCCGGTGCTGCGGCTGGAGGAACGACGACTTGTCCAACGGCGCTGCGGAGCGACAGTGCGCCCGCCCCCCACAACGCGCCGGCGAGCACGACGCACGCAACGAGCGCTATGACGAGCGGACGAATCCACGGATCGTTGCTTGCCAGCGCATCGTTAGGCGGTTGCCAACCTGGGACGAATTCGGTGCGCGCACCGCGAATACGCTGCAATCGATCGCCAATCTGCGACGAGATCGCATGCAGTGCGCCGCGATCAGCTGCGCCATATCGACCGCGAAAGCCGAGGAGAAGGCAGAGTTGATGGAGCTCCAGCAGGTCGGCGAGCGCGGGGGTGTCGGGGCGCGCGAGCAATCGGTCGACGTGTTGGAAGAACCATTCGCCGGCCATATGCCCGCCGAACAACTCGTCCTGCACCGGACGACGCGCCCATTCGCTCCACGACGCCTCTCGGGAGTTGAGCGCCGATTCGTCGAGGAGCGCAACCACGGCAAACACGGCGAGTTGCATGTCGGCGGGATCGTATCCCATCACCTTTCCGCTTTCTTCCGCTTGTCGCAGCAGGCGAAGCATCTGCGCGCGAAAGGCCGCCGCATCAGCGACGGCCTTCTGGTCCGCGCGAAGGCGCGCGATCGCAGTCAACGACTCTTGAAAGAGGAGTGCGAGGCGCCCACTTCCGACCGTTGTGACGGAGGCAGGCGTTGGAGCAGAAGCGGCTGGGGCGGTCATCGATCAAGTCCCGCGAGAAAGAAAAGGACGACGGTTGCAGCGTTGGGGAAGTGATGCGACCTCACGACGGAATCAGCACCGCTACTTCGAGCGCGGCATCAGGGAGGGCGTCGGGGACATAAACGCCGATGTCGTGCGTGTCGCGCAGCCCTTGTCCGCACGGCCCCGCCATCTTGATCTCGAAGTACACCAGTTCCGCGCGCGGTGCGATCCCTGAAGGGGGCGCGGGAACAAACTCGAGATCGAGCCCGGGATACGCACGTCGCACCAGCTCGAGGACATACTTCGTGGCGCAGACCTTGAGCAGTTGCTCGACGCGAGCGCGCGTTTCGAGCGGAGAAAGGCTCGATCGTACGCCGAGAAACCATCGTGCCCCCTGTTGAAAGCATCGAGGGTCAGAGACGGTCGCGCCGTAGAGGAGTTCCGACACCGGCGCCAGTGACATGACCACCGCGTTGGACGCGATCACGATGTCCAGATGCTCCCGCAGGTGCCGCTCTAAAGCAGAAAAGCATTCGTCCAGATGGTCGTGACGATACACGGGGAGATCGCTCGCCCGCGTCGTCAGCGAGAATGTGCACAACGCCCCAGCGAGATGTGACAGTTCCAGCCAGAGACGCTCCGGATGCGCGGTCCGCGTGGCGAGCATGTGACGCAATGGCGCCTCGGCCGAACGAATGGCGTGCAGCAGCCATCGCGTGGCGAGCTCGTTGCCGACGTACGCCGCCGGCGTGACTCCCCCGTTAGGCGACGCAGAGGCGGCGAGGGAGGTGCTCAGCGCACTCCCTTTCGCCTCGACCATGCCCACGAGGTTGCGGAGCATGTTCACCAGGCGTTCAGACGCACCGATCTTGAGGCACGGCGGAATGAACGATGGATCGACGACAAAGCGTCCGGCGTCGTCGCGCCTAACGCGAGCGATGGGGAGGGCGACGTCGGACGCACTCAATTCGTAATCGAGCGCCAGCCGAAGTTGCTTTTCGGCAAAATGGATTTCTGCGCTCTCTTCTCCCGCGGTTTCATCGCGGATTTTCGAGACCACTTCCACATACCGAAGACGCTCGCCGTTCTGCGCCAGACTGTCTGCAGGCCGGGAGAGTTCGCGGGCCAGCACCCCATCGGTGAATCGCACGTTAGGCGCATTGTCTTTCCACCCCGGGAGCGCGACGAAGACGAGGTGCGACTCGCGGTCGGGAGAGAAACGTGGTGCGAGTACGTCGGGCAGAGGGAGTGGATCCGAATCCGGGGCGGCGATGACCGTGCCGTCGGGAAGAATGCCGCGCGCGAACGCCAGCGCGAGTCGCCCGCCCGCGAGCGCCTCGGTGTCGAGCGACGCCGCCGTTACGCCATACGCAAACGGAAAGAGCGCGTCGATCGCTTCGGCGACGCTCTCCTCGCTGTGACGTCGCTGCGCCTGAAAATGATGTGGAGAGAGATACATCCCCTCTTCCCAGACGACTCGACTTTGCCGGCGGGGCGAAAGGCGCATGGCAGAGATCATGTGAGTGACGTCTTCCCTGCGCGATTGCATACGCGCGTCAGCGGGTGAACAATATAGCGCGCTCTCCTAAGTGGCCGCGCCCTTCTCTCGCGTTTCAATCGCGCCATGCGCGCGCCCTTCCAAGACAAGATTTCGGTTAGTTGATGACCAGTCCGAACTTCGACTCGCGCTACCAGTTGCTCAAGTGCGTGGCAGTCGCCGATGGAATTCGCACGCACAATGCGCTCGAAACCGTAACAGGGCGAGTGGTGATGGTGCATCTCGCCGATGCCGCTGGTCCCGAGACTGTCGACAAATTGCGCAGTGAATTGGGTCGGCTCTCTCAGAGCGACAAGGCGCGCGTGCTGGAGACAGCCACAGTGGCGGCCGGATTTGCGGTCGTGACAGAGTTCCTGCAAGGCCTGACGTCCTTTCCCGATTGGTTGGGCGCTCGCGTACTCCCCGAGCCCGCGCGCGCCGACTCGCCCGATGTGGACGGCATCAGCGTCGAACACCTTCGGCAATTCGGGACTGTGGGGAGCGATGCGGCTCCCGCACCTGTTCAGCCCACTCCGCCAATCCACGCGCCGGCGTCGCCCGCGTCGCTCGCCCCATCGCCGAGCGCGGTCCCGCCTGCTGCGGCCGCTGCACCGGCAGTCCCGCCGCCCGAGGCACCGCCAGCTGCAACAAAGCCGCCGGGCGAGTTCACTCGCATGTTCGGCGCGATGTCACCGGCATCGGCCGAAGTCCCTGCTCCCGCCGTTCCGGCAGCGCCAAGAGTCGCTCCTCGTCCGAGCGCACCACAGCTCGAATCGTCACCGATCGCGCCCGTTGTGTCGCCTGTCGCGCCGCCTGTCGCGCCGCCTATCGCCTCACCAATCGCTCCGCCGTCCGCATCACCGGCGCCCAATGCGGCTGCCGCACAGAGCATTTCCAGCGCATTCAAGGCTCCGACCACACCAACGCCTCCGCTTCCCCCACCGCTTTCGGCGTCGTCACCGCTCGGACTTCCGACACCGCTTCAGAGCGCTCCGCTGTCGCCACCTCTCCCCGATAGGTCGGCCATTTCGCCGACGCTCGCGGAGATTCCTATCGCTCCTCCCGCGTCGCCGCTCGCTCCACCCAAGGCAGCGCAGAGTGCGCCGCCCCCGGTTGCCCCGAGAGTAGCGTCACCGCCGGTTCAACCGGCGCCGGTGCCGCCGCCCGCCGCGCAGGCGCCGGCATCGGGAGACGAACAACTTGCACCTGGCGAATTCACGCAACTCTTTCAGGTCCCCGCACCGCCATCGCGAGCGCCGCACAGTCCGTTGCAGCCGCCGACGGCCCGCCCCCCCGCACCTCCGTCGTCGCCACTCGGCGCCGCCAGTGAGCTGCACTCACCAGTCATCATCCCGCCCAAGCGGCCGCGCGGCACGGATTCGTTCAATCCATTCGCCGGCAATCCCGGTGCGATTCCTCCGGCTTCGCGTCCCGATCCGTCCTCATCTCCACTGGGACGGCCGCCGTCGGGCGGACCCGTCGGCGCGTCGCCGTTAGGCGGTTCCACACCGCTGGGCGGGCAGTCCCCATTAGGTGGCGGCGGACCTTCCCCGCGCGGCGGACAATCCGCGTTAGGCGGCAGTCACCAATCACCGTTGGGCGCCGACACCCCGTCGCCAATGGCCGATATCAACTTTCCAAGCCCCGGCGCCTCGCCACTGGGAGCCGGTGGCGCTCCCCCATCGTCGTTAGGCAGCGCACCGCCGGCATCCCCGATCGGACAGGGACCGCTCGGCGCTACGCCGCCACACGCGCATCCCCCGCTCCCACCCGTCATCCCCGCGCCCAATTTTGCCAACATGGGGGCGGCCCCGCCGCTGTCGGCCGGCCGACCCGTACCTAAAAAGGAAGAGCAGGCACCCGGGGCGTACACGCAGCTCATTCGTCAGTCCGTGACCCCCGCCCCCCAACTCCCTGAGACGGCGAAACCCGCCGACGCGGCAAAGGAGCCAAAGAAGCGCGCGATTCCACTCGGACTCATCATCGCGCTCAACGTCGTGCTCATCCTCGCGATCGCCCTCATCCTGTACTTCGTTCTCAAGCCCAAGCCCGACGCGGCGGCGTCGCAGGGCGCCATTCCCTCCGCGTCTTCGCTCCCGAAGGCGCAAGCTCCGTCGATCGAGGCGCCCAAGCTCCAGGGACCGAAAGTCGAGGCCCCCAAAGTCGAACCTCCCAAGCTCAACATCCCGAAATAATGACGTCCGCACGGCGACTGCTGCCGTGCGGACGTTCGTTAGGCGCGACGACTCCGGAGTGCCTAACGAAGAACGACCACGAGCTCGAAGCGTGCGTCGGGAAGGTCGGCAGGAACGTACACCGCCAGATTGCGCGCCCGGCCAACCGCCTCCCACGCGCCGCCCGCCCGCGAAATCGCAAAGTACATGAAGTCGAGCTTCACCGGAACGCTCGGCGGCGGCTGCGGGACATGCGTCAGCTCGAGGCCGGGTAACGCTTGCCGGATCAACGTATCCACGACGTCGGCAGAGCCGACCTTGCACGCGTGAAGGACCTTCCCCGCCAAGTCAGACTGACGGATCGGCGCGCTCACTGCCAGGAACCACTGCGGCGCCACCAGCCAGCTTTCCTGTTCGACCGCCACCGCCTGCACTGCGGGTCTAACTTGCCGCAGCGGCAACGACACAGCCGTCTCCGGCACGACCGTCTCCAGCAGCTCGAGCAGGATCACCTCTAACGCCCCAAAGCATTCGCCGAGCCTCACGTGGTCGTACGTGGGCATTCGGTGCGTCGTGGGGGCGAACGTTGTAAGGGCGCCCGTCAGCGCCAACAACGCCTCCCATAACTCCTGCGGATGTCCCGTTCGTACCTCGTGCAGATGGCGCAGCCTCGGGAGGTGCGTGTTGAGCGTGTAGAGAAGCCAGAAGCTCGCGATGTCGGTGACGGAGAAGTCGGCGAGCCCCTGGTTACGTTGGCGACGCATCCCGGCGAGCGCCGCACTCTTGGCCGCGACCCGTTCGACGATTCGGTGCACCAGGTTCGCCAGCACGGGACTCGTTCCAACCGAGAGGATCGACGGAACGAAACTCTGATCGAGTGTGACCTCGCCGGTTCCCGCGCGATTCAGACGCGCGAGCGGAATCGTCACATATCCCTCGGCCGATTCGCCCTCGAGGAGGAGCCGAAGATTGGGGCGCGCGACTTGTATCGGTCGTTCGGCGAGACCGGTCGTCTCGTCGCGCGCCAATTGCTCCTCGGCACGCCAGCGTGCGGTTGCCGCAGCACCGGTCGCCGATGCACTTCGTCCCGCGACGTTTCGCGCACCCGGGCGATACTCGGGTATCGCCAACGACACGAGCATCGATCGCTGGTCCTGCGTCCACGCCGTTGCCAGAGAGCGGGGAGGTGGTGGAGGATCAGCACTCGGCGCGTCAAACAGCAAACCGTCCGAGAAACGCCCGGCAGCTACACGAAGGACGAGAGTTCCGCCGGCCAGCGCTTCACGATCGAACTCGAGCCGCGTGAATCCCCACGCGAATGCGGAAAGCGCGGAGATCTGAAGTCGAAGACTTTCGTCGAGATAGCGGTCCTGGGCCTGAAGATGCTGCGGAGTGAGCAGCGTCCCCTTTGACCACAACACAAGATCGAGAGAGGGCATGCAGTACAACGTACCAACGACACAACGACGCGCTAGACAGGTCGCATCGTCTTAAGGGGATTCGCCCCGTGAGCCGTACGTCGAGCATCACCGGCGCCGCATCGTCTTCGCCTTTCCCGGGGCGTCGAGAGGGCAACGCGCTTGTTCAGGCGAGGGTTTCCAAACCAGCACCAGGAGAATTACGCTCCCCTCATGCCTTTTCTCCTTCTGTTGATCCCCGCATCGCTCGTCCTTGCGTACGGCCTTCATGCGCCGCCGCTCTGGACGTTTGTCATCTCCATTCTCGCCATCATTCCATTGGCAGAGTGGATTCGGCGCGCAACGGAGGAACTGGCCAACGTCGTCGGCGGCTCGATCGGCGGCCTCCTGAACGTGACGTTCGGCAACGCGGCGGAGCTCATTCTGGCGCTCTTCATCCTGCAAGCCGGACATCAGGAAGTCGTCAAGGCACAGATTACCGGGTCGATCATCGGCAATTCTCTTTTAGGTCTCGGACTCGCCATCGTTTTCGGCAGTTGGGGGCGAGCGCGCCAGACGTTTCAGCAAGCGCACGCCGGGCAGCTGTCGTCGATGCTGATTCTCTCGGTCATCGCGCTTCTCGTCCCTGCCCTCTTCGATCTCACCGAACGCGATATCTATCGCCAGCTCGACCCGCGGCTGCTCGACGAGCGTTTGAGCATCGGAGCGTCCGTGGTGCTCATCACGCTCTACGTTTCAAACCTCGTCTACACCCTCGTCACGCACCGAGACGTTTTCGATCTCACGGACGAGACGGCAGCCCCCGATGCCAGGACCGCCGCACACGTGCCGTGGCCGCTCTGGCGCTCGTTAGGCATCCTGATCGTTGCCACCGCGTTCATTTCCTGGGAATCGGAACTTGTATCGGGAGCGCTCGAGCCGGCGGCTGAATCGCTCGGACTCTCGACCTTCTTCCTCGGTATCATCCCCCTCGCGGTCATTGGCAACTTCGCCGAGTACCTCTCGGCGGTTTCGTTCGCGAGACAGGACCGAATGGGATTGGTGATGACGATAACCGTCGGCTCAACGATTCAAGTGGCGCTTTTCACCGCGCCGGTTCTCGTTCTCGCGTCGCACTTCATCGGTACACCGATGACACTCGTCTTCAACAATCCGCTGGAACTCGTGGCGGTGGCGGCGGCAGCGTTCACCGTGAGCGCGATTGTGCGCGACGGCGAGACGACGTGGTTTGAGGGTGTCTTGCTGTTAGGCGTTTATTCGCTGCTCGGGTTGGCGTTCTTCTTCGTGGCGCCGAGCGGGCACTAACGGTCGGCAGCGGCCTACGACCGCTGGCAGCGCCGGCCAGGGAGACGTCGATCATTTATGAGATGGCGTGTGGCTGCTAACCCGATGGGAGCTCGAGCCGGAATACGCTTCCGACTCCGACTTCGCTCTCGGCTGTCAGATCTCCTCCCATGCCGCGAGCAAGGTCGCGACTGATCGCCAGTCCGAGGCCGGTGCCGGCGTCGGTCGACGTCAGCGTGCGCCCGACCTGCACGAATGGATCAAAGATCCTCACCAATTCGGCAGCTGCAATGCCGCGTCCGGTGTCGCTCACACGGAGCACGATTCGGCGCTCCTCTTGCGTTGCACCGGTGCGCTCGCAGGTCACGCGCACCTCTCCGCCCTTGGCGGTGAACTTCATCGCATTCGAGACGAGGTTGAGCAGGATCTGACGCAACTTCTCGGCGTCCGCGAGCACAATGGCATCATCGTCGCATGCAGTCGTCGTTAGGCGCAGCCCATGCGCCGCCGCCAGGGGCGCAACGAGCGAGTCAACGGCGCGCACGGTGTCCAGGACTGACACACGCTCGATCGTATAATCCATGTGCCCTGCTTCGAGCTTGGCATAACTGAGCAATGCATTGATGAGTCCGAGCAGATGCTCCTGGCTGCGACGGATTCGGCGCAGATCTTCGATCTGCTGCGGGTTGACCGGACCGCGGAGTCCCATCTCCAGCAACTCGGTGTAGCCGCCGATCGCGTTGAGTGGAGTGCGCAGTTCGTGACTCATCACCGCCAGGAACTGCGATTTGACTGCGTTCGCCTGCTCCGCTTCAGCCTGCGCCGCCTCGGCGGCTTCGCGAGCCTTGCGCTCCGCGGCATAGAGGCGCGCGCGCTCCAGCGCCAGCGCCCCCTGATCCGCCACCGCGGCAATCAGCGCCGTCGTTTCGCTATCGATCGCGTGTCCGACAGTCCAGATGAACAGCACCGCGCCAAGCACGCGCTCGTTAGGTCCCCGATCGACAATCATCGGAACCGTGTGGATGAGTGTCGGCTTCTCGTTCAACGCCAATCCAACGCTCGTCGTCCACTCGCGATACGGCGACTCCTCGCTGCCCGCGTTGCCAATCGTGATCGTCTCACCAGCGCGTAGCGCTTCATCGAGCGGCGATTCTACGTCTTCACTCGTGTGGCGCCAGCGCATGATGGCCGACTCGCTCAGGTTGTCGCTGCCAACGATCAGTCGTTCGGTTTCGTCGTCGATTCGGAGCGCCACGAGACCGGCGTGGGCTCGCAAGGCCTTGAGCGCGCGCGTCAGGACAACGCGCGAGGCGTCGGCAGCCGACATGGTGCGCGCCAGGGCCGCGGTGAGGTCTTGAAGAAGCGTCGCACGCTGCGCCGCGACCTCTGCCTCCTGCCTAGCGAGGTGCTCCGCTTGCACCTGACGACCTCGCGCTGCGTCGGCGCGCAGCAGAGAACGCGCGGTGGCAACGAAGACGGGGGGATCGAGCGGATGCGTCATGTACGCGTCCGCGCCATGATCCAAGCCGTACGCTTGGTCGCTGCTCTCGATGAAAGACGCCGACACGTGCATGATCGGCACCTGCGCATGCCGCGCGTCTGCTCGAATCGTCCGCCGCAGGTCGTGCCCCGAGCCATCGGGAAGGCTGATGTCGAGCAGGATCAAATCCGGACTCGATGTGCGCAACAATTGCAGTGTCTCTGCCGCTGTCGCCGCTTCCAGCACCTCCATCCCCGCGTCGCGCAGCAGGCGGGCAGCAGTGTAGCGGTTCCCCTCCGTGTCATCGACCACCAACACCAACGGAGGTCGGTTCGGGCCATCCCCCTTGGGCTCCTCTCCTCCGGGGACCGTGATCTCATCACTCATCGCAACTCGCCTCGCGGTACTCCACTCATCGAGGCGTTAGGCGCCGCATGCTCGCCGCCAGCTGCAAGCACGCAGGGCACGACAAGCGTGAATGTCGCTCCCTCACCCGGCGCACTTGCCAGTTCGATGCGACCGCCGAGCAACTGCGTCAACTTCTTGGAGAGTGGGAGGCCGAGTCCGATGCCGCGCACTCGCCGCTGCACCGGCCCCTCGACCTGCATGAAGTCGTGAAAAATCAGGACGTGATTCTCGGGCGCAATGCCGATCCCCGTGTCGCGTACGGCGATGCGAACGAAGCCGTCTTCGGTGTCACGCGACGCGCTGACCACAATCTCTCCCGCATCGGTGAACTTGATCGCGTTCGAGATGAAGTTGCGGACCACCTGCGAAACACGCAGCTCATCCGTGTGCATCGCCGGGAGATCGGGCGCTTCGTCGAAGACGAGATCCACGCCTTCTGGCGGAAGGAGTGGGGAGAAGACGCCTCGCAGCATCGCGAAGAGGTCCCTGATCGTGAACTCGCTCGCGCGCAGCGTGGTGCGCCCCGCTTCGATCGTTGCCAAATCCAACAGGTCGTTCACCAGGTCGGCGAGCGACTCCATCGACTTGCGAATGATGGTGACCTGCCGCTCTTGCTCCGGCGTGAGGTCACCGTCGGCGCGCGCAAGCAGGAAGCGCGTCATGTTCAGCACCGACGTGAGCGGCGTACGCAGCTCGTGACTCACATCCGACAAGAAGCGCGATTTATACTCTGAGGCGAGCTTCAATTCCTTGGCGCGCTCATCCAGCTCCGTGTAGAGCGCCAGCACGCCGCGGTTTGTCTCCGCGAGCTCCGCATTCAGGCGATCGACGTCGTTCTGCCGGATGCGGAGTTCGTCCAGCGCGTTGAGCAGTTCGCGATTCTGTTCGCGCACTTCTTCGTATGCACCCCGGGGAACGCGCGCGGCGAGCGCCGTCGTTAGGCGTGCCACCTCGCGCCCACCAATGCGTGGCGTCCCTTCCGGCAGGAAGCGCGATATCTCGACCGACGTCCCCTCGCCCTTCGTGCTCTCAAGTCGAAAGCGATCGGAGAGTCGGCGCGCACCGACCAACCCCAATCCCAGCCCAGTCTTGGAGACGAAACGGCCATCCAGCACCGCATCGACATCCGCAATGCCCGGCCCGTTGTCGGTCACGCAGATCGTCAACGAGGGACTCGCTTCCGCCGAATCGCTGGGCTGCGTGATCGACATCGTCGCCCGCCCGCCACCGGCATACTCGAATGCATTCCGCGTCAGTTCACTCACCGCAGTTGCAATCCGTGTTTGGTCCCGCCCGTCGAAGCCAAGCAGCTCTGCAAGCTGTCGGGCACGCTGGCGCGCGATGACCACGTCCTCCTCGTATCGAATGTCGACAGTCACCAACGGTATGACATCGCTCGACGCTGGTATCGAAGCTCCTCCCGCCGGAGTGTGACGAAGTCCGCGCGCGGGCTGCTGCGGAGCGTCCGACATCGCGTCGTCGCTCGCCGCGTGCACCAGGGGCGGCACTCGTGTCATGCCATGCGCTCGCGGAATGTCACTACCGTGGCGTCATCACGTCCACGCGTATGGTCGCGATACAAAGCAGCGGCAAGAATCGCTGGATCAAGACCATCGATGCCGGGATACTGGTCCATGCGCCAATGGGTATTGATGCCATCCGTGTGCATAACGAGCGTTCCTCCCGCGGGCCACTCATACATAAACGGATGCGCCTTCCGCATCACGTGCCCCACGGTCCCGTTGTGCGATGTCATGCCGCGCGCGCTAGCACTCGCGCTCTGGAGCGTTGCGGAAATATTTCCGACGCCGGCGAAATTCACGCTCCGCCTCGCGAGATCGACCTGCGCCACCGCAAGCGCTGCACCGCGCGTCGCGCGCAGGGCGCCGTGCGCCGCGTCCACGTGCGCGGCCGGAGATCGCTCTGGTGCGCTTCGAATCACGCGCATTGCTTCTCGCGCCGCTTCAGCCGCGGACTCGCCGTGCCCGAGGCCATCCACCAACGCAACGAGCGTAACGGCAGGTGAGATGGAAATGGCCGTCCACGAATCGCCCGACACGCGTTCACCCGGATGCGGCACGCACACCGCACCGAGGAGGAATCTCGGTTCTTCCGCGCGCGCGACTCCCTTTCGCGCAACGCGACCTAACACAATTGTGCCGTTTCCCTGATTCGCTCCGCGCCGTGTGTAGAGTCCGAACTCGCTCGACATGCGCTTGATGGCACCCAACCCATGCCCGGGCGTGCCGGCGCTTGAGAAGCCGTCGGCCATCGCACCTGAGACGTCGGCGATTCCTGGGCCGCGATCGAGCGCGATGGCATCGACACCACGGACGCTATCGTCGCGCAACGTCAGCAGAATGTGACCACCTGCTTCCGCGTGACGCGCGAGGTTCGTTGCCATCTCGGTGACCACGAGTGCCAGCGCACCTACTTCGGTCGCGTCCAGACCGGCGCGCGCGCCTAACGATTCAGCCGCGCGCCTCACCTCGCCCACTCGGCTCGAATCGTCCACGACGAAATGCAGCGAAAGAGAATGTCCGCCGCTCTCGTGCAACACTCCGTCCGCGTCGCTCATCTCCCAGATCGTCATGACGCGTCGCCGCGCGCGCGCGTATTCCACCAGCGGTGAGAAGCACTGCGGCATCGAGCTCTCACTTCCATCGCGTGACCGTAACGCGCGTCCCCTTTCCCACCTCTGACCAAATCTCGAATTCATCGACTAACCGCTTCGATCCACCAAGCCCGAGTCCCAACCCATTTCCTGACGAATACCCATCGCGCAGTGCCACCGAGACGTCGGCAATTCCAGGACCCTGATCTTCAAACGTGAGTCGCAAACCGCGTCGCGTACCGTCCACCACCGCTTCCAGCGTTGTCGACCCACCACCGCCGTATTCCAGCGCATTTCGCGCCAGCTCGCTCGCCGCCGTCACGATCTTCGTCTGGTCAACAAGCCCCAGTCCTTGCGCTACGGCCCACGCGCGCACCGTCTGCCTAACGAGCACGACATCCGGCGGGGTGCGAAGTGGCATGACTTCAGAGCGCACGACGGTCATTCACGCCCTCGTCGTCCGAGTGCTTTCCGCCCGCACCCTCGCGATCGGTGGCCGTGAGCGTGTTGAGGAGCGCCATCCCCTTCTCGACGTTCAGCGCCGTGCGCACGCCAGGCAATGACAACCCGAGTTCCACCAACGTGATCGCCACCGCCGGCCGCATTCCCACGACGACTGTATGCGCGTCCAATACGCGCGACATCGCCGCGATGTTCGCCAGCATTCGACCAATAAACGAGTCAACGATCTCCAACGATGAGATGTCGAGGAGCACTCCACGCGCGCCAGTCTGGCTGATTCGCGACGTCAAGTCATCCTGTAGTGTCAGCGCGAGTCGATCATGCATGTCCACCTGGATCGTGACCAGGAGGAGATCTCCCATGCGAAGGATCGGTATCCGGTCCATGCTGTAAACCTTTAGCCGAGCGTCTGGTGTAAGCCGCTCGGAGCGGCGTTCGTTAGGCTCGTCGACGAGGCGGGGCCGCCGGTGACGCGCACGATCGTGCGCCCGGTGCGCTGGAGCGCGACACGAAACGCATCGGCGAGGCGCCCCTTCGTGGTGACGTTGCCGAGGTCGACGCCGAGGTGCACGATGGTCTGTGCGATCTGCGGGCGAATGCCGCTGATGATGCATTCCGCTCCCATCAGGCGCGCGGCCGTTACCGTTTTGAGAATGTGTTGCGCAGTCAGCGTGTCCACCGTCGGCACACCGGTGATGTCGATAATGGCGTAATCGGCGCCCGTCTCGACAATGCGCTGCAGCAACGTCTCCATCACAACTTGTGTACGCGCGCTGTCGAGAGTGCCGATGAGCGGAAGCGCGAGAATCCCGTCCCACAGCGTCACGACGGGTGTCGAAAGCTCGAGCATATCCTGCTGCTGCCGGCGAATGATTTCTTCGCGACCGCGCATGAAGGTTTCGACCGTGTACAGGCCTAACGAGTCGAGCAGCTGCGTGATCTCCCACACTTCGCGCTCGAACACCTTCACGTCGGAAGTGGAGCCGCGCAGTCGATTGAAGATCGGAAGCTTGATGGCGAAGACAAACGTTGCGGTTTCAGCTGGCGAGAATCCCTGAACGGCGCGCGAGCGCGAAAGCTCCTCAAGAAATGCCCGCAAGCCGCTGATTGCTTTGTTCTCCGCCTCCGCCGATCCTTCACCCAAGGCCTCGGCAAGCAGGCGCACAAAGTCGCTCCCCTGTCGCTGAAGGACGTTGCGGTCTAACGTCCCTCCGCCAATTCCTGCCTGCGCGCTGATCCACTCGTTCAGGATTGAATCGTGCTCTTGCTTGAGAAGCGACGCCACGAGCGGCGCGTGTCCGGCGGCGACTTGCATTGCGCCCGCCAATCGCGGTGAGTGAGTCACGAGTCGAGATTGCTGGGTGTTTGTTGATCGTTAGACCATCGATCCGAGCAGGAGCGCGTAGCACATTGTACCTATGATGAGATGGCGGCGATACCACTGCTCTTTGGAGGTATGTTGCGACATAACCTCCGAGAGAAGATGTTCTCCCTCTCTCGTTGTGTACGTCTCGATCGTAGCTTGGCACTGCCGCTCTGATACTCACGCGCCGCTCCGATTGTCCGCCTAACCACACTGCCTCCCTCGACTCCTCGCCCTGTGCACGACGCTCGCTACGACATCTCGCTCCTCGATGACCTGACGGTTCATCTCTTCAACGAGGGAACACTCGACCACGCGCACAATATTCTTGGAGCGCGACCACACGTCGTCGACGGTATCGCGGGAACGTACTTCTCGGTGTGGGCGCCTAACGCGGAATCGGTCGCGGTCGTCGGTGACTTCAACGCATGGGATCGCACGCGCCACCCCATGCGTCGGCACGGCCAGTCGGGGATTTGGGAGATCTTCATCGCCGACGTCACGACCGGCGCGCTGTACAAGTATCACGTGATTGGCCGCGGCGGGTCTTACCGTATGGACAAGAGCGATCCGTACGGATATCGACACCAACAAGCGCCTAACAACGCGTCGATCGTCTGGACGCTCGACTACGAATGGCAGGACCACGCGTGGATGTCTCAGCGAGCCAAGCGGCGCGCGCTCGATGGGCCCATGTCGATCTACGAAGTCCACCTCGGCTCGTGGATGCGCATCCCCGAAGAAGCCAATCGTTCCCTGACCTACAGAGAGATTGCGCCTCGGCTCGCTGACTATGTCGCCGCGATGGGTTTCACGCACGTCGAACTGATGCCAGTGATGGAGCATCCGTTCTACGGGTCATGGGGCTACCAGGTCACCGGCTACTTTGCCCCGACGTCGCGTTACGGAACTCCGCAGGACCTGATGTTCTTGATCGATACGCTGCACCAGCGCGGCATCGGCGTCATTCTCGACTGGGTCCCCTCGCACTTTCCGACCGACGGGCACGCGCTCTCGTACTTCGACGGCACACATCTCTACGAGCACGAGGATCCGCGCAAAGGGCATCAGCCCGATTGGGGGAGCTACATCTTCAACTACGGGCGTTTCGAAGTGCAGAACTTTCTGCGCTCCAACGCCGTCTACTGGCTGGAGCACTACCACGCCGATGGCCTACGCGTCGACGCGGTAGCCTCGATGCTCTTTCTCGATTTCTCGCGGCGTGAGGGCGAGTGGCTGCCTAACAAGTTCGGTGGTCGCGAGAATCTTGAAGCCATCGATTTCCTGCGCCGCTTGAACGAGAGCGTCTATCGAGAACATCCCCACGTCGAGACGATCGCCGAAGATTCCACTGCCTGGCCCATGGTCACCCGCCCTGTCTACATCGGCGGGTTAGGCTTCGGGTTGAAGTGGGACATGGGGTGGATGCACGACACGCTCGAGTACTTCGCCCAGGATCCGATCTACCGGCGCTACCATCATCAGAAGATCACGTTCCGCATGATGTACGCCTTCTCGGAGAACTACGTCCTCCCCATTTCGCACGACGAAGTCGTGCACGGCAAGGGATCGCTCATCAACAAGATGGCTGGCGACAATTGGCAGAAACGCGCCAACATGCGCCTCCTCCTCGGCTACATGTATGGACAGACGGGGAAGAAGTTCTTGTTCATGGGATGTGAATTCGGGCAGTATCGCGAGTGGAACCACGACAATTCGCTTGACTGGCACTTGTTGCAGCTGCCGGAGCATGTCGGGCTGCAGAAGTGGGTGACCAGCCTCAATACGCTCTATCGCGACGAACCGGCGATGCACGAGATCGACAACGACCCCGCGGGATTCGAGTGGGTCGATTGCAATGACAACGTGCAGAGCATCGTCTCATTTCTTCGTTACTCGCGCGATCGCAAGCGTGCGGTGCTCGCCGTCTGCAACTTCACGCCCGTGCCTCGCTCCGGATTCCGTGTCGGCGTTCCGTCGGCGGGGATGTGGAAGG
Source organism: Gemmatimonadaceae bacterium (assembly GCA_044224185.1). Taxonomy (GTDB): domain Bacteria; phylum Gemmatimonadota; class Gemmatimonadetes; order Gemmatimonadales; family Gemmatimonadaceae; genus SCN-70-22. Next base: position 301,768 of record JBGAKW010000002.1, read on the forward strand.
AGATCCTGAACAGCGACGCAGCCGAATACGGCGGCACCAACTGGGGAAACCTGGGTGGCGTCGAAGCGCTCGAGGAGGAATTGCACGGGCGGCCGTATTCCCTTTCCATCACCCTTCCGCCGCTCGCGATTGTCTTCTTCCGCATGCCGGACGTCGCCGTCGACGAGTCGCAACCCGCGGGCCAGGCGTCGGACTCTGACGTCGTAGCGCGCAGCGCGTACGATGAGAGCGAGCCCGAGACTCTCGTGTCGCACGAGTACTCGTTAGGTGCCGACTTCCAGGGTGTCGACGAAGAGCCCATGTCGACTGTCGAGGCGGACGACGAAGAGGAAGGTGACGCGCGCTAAGGGCGCGCCCGCCACCGTAACGTCGTCACCGAACGCGCAGGCGCACGATAGCCAAATGCCTGCGATCCCGCGCGCACCGAGACCGTAACGCCGCGCGCTTCGCTGTTGACGACGATTGCCGTGAGTATCCCTGCCCTCTGGTCGAAAAACGCCACGTCGTCGATTGCTGTCCCGGCAGCGACGGACTTCACCCGCACCGACCCCGGAGCCACGAACCGGCTCGCGTGCGCCAGGACGAAGTACTCGACGTTCCGCCTAACGACTCCCGTTCGCGAGTCGATGGTCACGACTCCGCGGCAATCACCGCATCCCCCCAGGTGCGGCCCATGGTTCTCGTCGAGCGCCAGATTCCAGTACATCACCCCGCGCGCCCAGTGACGTGTCGCGCCAACAATCAGCGTGCGCGCATTCCAGAGCAGGTTGTCCCCCCACTTCGGCGCCCACTCGCCACCGGCGCACTCAGTGAACCACGTCTCTTTGTCCGGATGTGCGTCATGCACGACGCTCTGTGCGGTCACCTCGCCACCGTAACAGTGCCATGCGACACCCGAAACCACACGTCGCGCGCCGCTGTCGGCCAGCACCGTCATCGGCGCCGATGGGTCATCCCAGTTGTGATCCCACTCGAGCAGTCGCGTCGCCAACTTGCGCCGAGCGAAGTGAGGACCAACGTAGTCGCGCAGCAGCACAACGCGTTGTTCAGGCGTTAGGCGCATTCCGGGGTAATCCTTCGGCTCGAAATGCGGCTCATTCTGTAGCGACATCGCGTAGATCGGCACGCCGCGCTGCGCAAACTCGTCCGCAAATCGTGCCAGGTACGCCGCGTAACTCGCGTACGCATCCGTGCGCAGCGATCCCCCCATGAGCGAACCGGTCGTCTTCATCCACGCCGGCGCACTCCACGGCGCCGCGAACACCAACAGCTGTGGATTGAGCGCCCTGGCCTCGCGCACCAGCGGAATCACATCACGCTCGTTAGGCGCCACGCTGAAATTCGCAAGCGTCGTGTCGCGCTCTCCCGCCGGCGCATCATCGAGTGAATAGTGCGTGCGCGAAAAGTCAGAAGCTCCCACGGTAACGCGCAGCAGCGAAAGCGACACCCCATCGCCACCACCAAACAGCTCTCGCAAAACCGAACCGCGCTGCTCGGCGGACATGCGTTGCGAGATGAGGTATGCCGACGCGTCAGTGAGCGCCGCACCGAAGCCCGCCATCGTCTGATACGTCATCGCGGTGTCGATCTCGACACTCGCGTCGCCGTGCGTCGACGTCGCCGTCATCGAGACGTCTTCGTCGCGCGTCAGCACGCGGGTGCTATCCGCCGTCGTCACCCACACCGCAACTTTTCCGGCAGCTGCAACGTTCGCCACCGTCGCGGGCGCCCCCTGATGACACGACACCAACGCAAATGCGCCGGTTGCCGCCAGGAAGCGCCAGCGCGTCATCGCGTCGCGACCGCCACGTCGATCGCCTCGGCTAATCCGCCATCGTCCACATCTCCCACGATTCGAGTGGCGACGTCCTTCGCGCGCTCCTCCGCATTGGACATTGCGACCGGATGCCCAACGGCGCGCATCGCCGAGACGTCGTTCCAACCGTCACCGACAAACATCACGTCGCTCAACGCAATGCCTAACGCCGACGCCACACTTCGCACCGCCGACCCCTTGTCCACGCCGGCCGGCGTCATGTTCACGAACAGCGCGTCGGGCATCACCGGCGACGTCGAAGGCGCCACCTCGAGCCCAGGATGCGGCTCGGCCACGATCGTTGCTTCGTCTTCCAACGCCGCCAGCCACTGCGCCCGAACGATCGGCCCCTCGAGCGACTCGAATGCGCGTGTCCGAAACGGAATGCCTAACAAGCCGGCATGCGCCCGCGTCCGCGGCGAGTCTATTTCCACCGCCAACTCGCTATCGGTGTATAGCTCCAGCACGCGTCCCGTCGCCCGCGCGCGCCTAACGAGCATCGCTACCACATCGTCCGGCACACGCGCCGACAACGATTGATCGTCCACCAGGTGCACGACGCTCGCGCCGTTTTGAAAGATGTGCCACCCTCCCGGCGACAGACGCGCCGCCAGGTCACGCGAGATCCCGAACGCCGGCCGCCCTGAGCACACCGCGAGCGTGATCCCCGCAGCGCGCGCGCGTTCTGCACTCTCCCAAATGCGTGGATGCACGCTCCCTGACGAGCCGATCAGTGTTCCGTCTACATCGGTGAAGAGAAGTCGAATCATTGTCCAAACATAGCGAGGCGAAGCGTGCGCTGGCCGAAGCTTTGCCCCACTTCGCAGGACGCATCACTCTCCCTCCGGTGTTCGCATGGCCTCACCAATCCTCTCGTTCTTCTCGGGTAAGTTGGGTGGACGGCGCGTCGTCGAGACCATCGTTCCTGAACGCACGTTCGACGACGTCATTCTTCCTCCCGCCACGCGCCGCACGCTCGACCAGGCGCTAGCGCAGGTGCGCAACCACTCGCTCATCTTCGGACGCTGGGGACTCGGCGAACGCCACACCACCGGACTCGGACTCGCCTTCAACTTCGCCGGCCCTCCGGGGACGGGAAAAACCATTTGCGCCGAAGCGATCGCGCACGCGCTCCACAAGCCACTCATGGCGGTGAACTATGCAGAGGTGGAGTCGATGTGGATGGGCGAGACCCCGAAGAACGTCGCCGCTGTTTTCCGCGGCGCAGAAGAGAAGGATGCAGTCCTCTTCTTCGACGAGGCCGACGCGATTGCTGCTCGCCGAGCCGCAGGAATCACCGTTAGGCAGGAGCGCGAGTCCAACACGACGGTGAATGTCCTGCTTCGTGAGCTCGAGACGTTCAACGGCGTCGTGATCTTCGCGACCAACCTCGCGGCGAACTTTGATCCGGCCTTCGAGCGCCGGATTCGCACGCACGTCCTCTTTGAAATGCCCGGCGTCGAAGAGCGCGAGCGCATCTGGCGTGTGCAACTCCATCCCACGCGAACGCCGCTCGCCGACGACGTCAACTTTCAGTCGCTCGCCGAGCGATATGCGGTGTCGGGCGGCGACATCAAGAACGCCGTGCTCAAGGCAGCGACCGCTGCCGCGTCAGAGGATGGACGCGACGACACCAAACGCATCCACCAGCGTCACTTCGAGCGCGCGATCGAGGAGGTGATCGCCGGGCGCACTATCATGCAGCAGTCGTTGTTTCAGTTGGATCCGCCACTGGTGCCTAACGCGGCGTCACCTTTCCCTGAACCGTCATCTCCGTTTGAGCTTCTCCGCCGAGAGACGCGAGCGATCGCACTGAGCGCCGCGGCGTTAGGCGGCGTAGCGCTGATTGCGTCCCTTATTGCGTTGGGGGCGGCTCTCGCTCGGTAGTCGGCACGACGGTCGTCGCGCGTTCGCTCTCTGCACTCGTGGCACCTTCCGGCACCGTCGGAAGCTCCAGCGTGAACGTGCTCCCGAGTCCGAGGATACTTTCAACGTTTAGGTCTCCCTTCATCCCGCGCGCCAAATCTCGCGAGATCGCCAGTCCGAGCCCCACCCCTTCGCCGGTACGCGTCAGCCCCGCATCGACTTGCACGAACGGATCGAAGATGACGGCGAGCTTTTCCGCCGCGATCCCTCGTCCCGTGTCGGCAACGCGAATTCGCACCACGCGTCCCGCCGCCTCGTACGCCACGCCGATCTTCCCGCCCGCGCTGGTGAACTTGATGGCATTCGTCAGGAGATTGAGCAGGATCTGTTGCGCCTTCTCGCGATCGGCACGCACCGTGACCGAAGGCAACGTCGAAGGAATCGCCAGCTGCAAACCCTTGGCCCGCGCTTGCGGTGCCACCAGTGCTTCGCACGTCGCCAGGAGATCGCTCAACGGCACATCCGTAAGCTCGTACGACACATTCCCCGTCTCGACCCGCGCGTAGTTCAACACGCCGTTGATCAACCCCATCAGATGTCGCTGGCTCTTCTGGATGCGCTCCAGGTCTGCGCGCTGTTCATTCGTGACGGGGCCGCGAATACCGAGTTCGATGAGTTCTGCGTACCCGCCGATGGCATTCAGTGGTGTGCGCAGTTCGTGCGACATGACCGCGAGAAACTCCGACTTCGCGAGGTTCGCCGCCTCCGCTACCTCCCGTGCGTTGCGCAGTTCGCGCAGATAGTCACGCACGTCGTACTGGCGCAATCGAGCGCGGAGCGCTGCGCGCACCGCCGTCACCAGCGTCGCCACACGCGCCGGACGCTCCAGTAGCGAGACATTCCCGCGAGAGGCCAACCCCTCAACACCAACCAAATATCCGCGCGACATCTTCGAGTCAGAGGTGAGCAGTATCAACGGCACGTCCGACCACGACGGCTGTTCGTCCAAAACCTTCAGGATCCGCTCAGTCGCCGGAGGTCGCAGCGCCTCTTCGGCGATGATGACCGCGCCAAGCCCCTGCGTAATCGCCATGCATAACGAGTCGACGTCAGGACAGATCTGCGATTGAAGTCCCCACCGGCTGAGAACGCGCTCCGCAAGAACGCCGTCACTCCCCGTCGGCGTGAGAAGTCCGATTGTCTGCGGGCGTACGTCGGCGCGCTCGAGCCGCGCTGGACGATCATCCGATTCGCCGAGGTCCTGCACACTCTTCGATCCGCGCCATGGCGTCATGGGTTCGGTGGACGAAGATCAGCGCCTAACGATTCGTCACTGCCCATTGGCACGTCTGCGTCACTCCGGATGACTCCGCCACTTCGGTTCGTGTCAAGGAGCGGCGCTGTTTCTCCTCGATATTCCGGAACGCCAGTTAACACGCCGCGGAATTCTTCCAGCGGCGCGCCCAGCTGCAAACCTCCGCGGCCCACACGACACTCCCGAATCGTCCGTTCGTGCGCGCCACTCCGCATCTTCACGACCGAAATCGCCTGCCTAACGGCTCCGGCGTGTTCGAAGTAACGCAACAGAAGGACCGTATCGGCGAGATAACTCACATCAGCAGCCGCCTCCACCGTCGCACCGAACATGCCCCGTTGCACGAGCGTCATCACGACCGTAACTCCGCGCCCGGTCAGGTAGCTCACAAGCTCGTGCACCAGAATCGGAAGTTGACGCTGATCGGGCATCGAGTGGAGGAAGCCGTTCAGCGAATCGATCACGACCAGCTTCACACCGTCGCTATCCACCGCCCGCGCGACGCGATCGGCAAACTCCCCGGGAGAGATCTCCGTCGGCTCGATCTGCCGTAGCATCAGCATTCCAGAGTCGAGCTCCTCTGATAAATCCAGCGCGAGTCCCTTCGCACGAAACATCATCGTCGAGATGCGCTCGTCGAACAGAAAGAGTGTCGCACGTTCCCCGCGCTTCACCGCCGCGAGCGCTATCTGCAGTGAAAGAACGGACTTCCCCGTTCCGGCTGCGCCGCTGATGAGCACACTCGTGCCTAACGTTATTCCACCTCCCAGCAGTGAATCCACTTCAATCGATCCGCTCGACCCGCGTTGCTCACGCATGCTGCGCGCCGCAGCGGTCGCCCGCCCCCCGATGTGAGGTAGGCGCGGGTACACCTCAAGCCCGCCACGACAAATGCGGAAGTCGTGATACCCTCCGCGAAATGCCGCACCGCGGAGCTTCTTCACCACGAGCCGGCGACGCTCTCCCTCGAAGCCGCCGCTGACGTGCTCCAGCATCAGGACACCGTGGGCGATGCTTTGCAGCTGTAGGTCGCCCTCGGGCCCAGTGCGATCGTCGAGCACAAGCACCGTGCATTCGCGCCCCGAGAAGAACTGCTTGAGTGCCAGGATCTGCCGACGAAAACGGAGGGGATCGTGCGCGAGCATCCGCATTTCGGAGAGCGAATCGAACGCAACGCGTATGGCGTTGTTTCGCTCCACCGCCTCGAACACTGCTCCAACTGTTTGTTGCAGCTCGACCTCGGCAGGATGAAAAAGCGTGTACGCTTCGTTCAGCGCGTCGTCGCCGCTGTTCGCGAGTTCGTAGATCTCTATGCCGTCCAGCGACCATCCATGAGCCTTCGCCACTGCGCGCAGCTCCTCTGCGGTCTCGGAGAGCGTGACATATAGTCCGCGCTCGCCCTGATCTCGCCCGGTCAGCAGAAACTGTAGGGCAAGCGTCGTCTTCCCGGTCCCTGGCTCGCCATCTATTAGATAAATGCGATCGCGCGGGAATCCTCCATGAAGAATCGCATCGAGTCCGCGTATGCCCGTCGCTGCGCGCGGACCATCCTCAATACTTTCGCATTCGCCACTTGCTCCGGGTGACAGCTGTGCTGCACCAGCGTCTCCTACCGCGGCGTTGAGAGGTGGCGCCGCACCTTCATCCCCGGCCGAACGACGATCGGATGAGCTGCGTCCGCTGATGTTCGTCGCCGGGTTCGTCGTGTCTGACATCAGTGCGGCTCAAGGTAGAGTGGAGTCGTTAGGCGTCCACGCCGCGTCATCCAGGAGGCGATGGTCGCATTCCGTTGCGATGGACGCGTGCTGAGGTGCAGTCGAGGTGCAACCGAGGTGCAGGCGAGGCGCGGCTTGCGTTCATCGTCCCCCCATCCGTTTGCCAATGGCGTGCCGTTACGTCGTCATTGCTGTGGCTGAGGTATGCGGAAGCGAACCCGTGCACGGTGTGATACTTTCCGGGCACTCCCCACCGCACACTTATGCTCAGACGACTCTTTCTCCAGCGGCTGGCGCTCGCTACCACGGCGCCTCGACTCGCCCCAGCGCTCGTCTCACAGCGCCAAACGGCGTCGTCCGGTACAAACGATCTGCAGCCGCAGCGCTCGCTGGTCTGGGATGCGATGGGCGAACTCCGGCCGGAGTACGAGACCTCGCTCGTACGAGAGATGCTCGCCAGCGGGATGGACGCGATTACGATCACGCTCTGCGACCCGAAGCCTGAGGGCGACGAAGCGCTGGCCTTGGCGTTGGATTCGCTGACGGCGTACGACCGCTATCTCGCCGCGAACCCCTCGCTCTACATCAAAGCGACGACGGTCGCCGACGTCGATCGCGCGCAGCGTCAGGGCAAGCTCGCTGTCTTTTATCTCTTCCAGAATACAGTGCAATTCGGCCGCCAGCTCGATCGTGTCGACGCCTTCTACAAGCTCGGGCTTCGGTCGTCACAGATGACGTACAACACGAAGAACTTTGCCGGCGTCGGTTGCTGGGAAACTGGTGGCATTTCGTCGTTTGGCCATGAGCTCATCGCGCGCATGAATGCGCGGCGCATGCTCATCGACCTATCGCACGCGAATGCGCAGACCATGGCCGAAACGATCGATGCGTCCAGGCAGCCGGTCATCATCTCGCATACCGCGTGCATGGCCGTGCACGAGAATCGCCGAAATACGCCGGACGACGTCCTTCGAAAGCTCGCGAAAAAAGGGGGCGTCGTGGGCATCTGCCAGATGCGCCCCTTTCTCACCACGAAGAAGTCCGAAAACCTCGACGCGTACTTCGATCACCTCGTACACGCCATCAAAGTCGCCGGCATTGAACATGTCGCCATTGGCAGCGATCGCGATCATCGGGTGATCACGCTCTCGCCCGAGTACATCGCGGAGCTCAAGAAGGAAGAAGGCGCGCAGGTCGCCGACAACGAACTCCCGTATTTCATCAATGAGTTGAACGGGCCGCGGCGAATGGAGGTTGTGCGCACTGGCCTCGCCAAGCGGGGTCTATCCGCGCGCGATGTGGATCGGGTCATGGGCGGCAATGTACGTCGCCTCTATCATGAAGTAATCGGATAACTCGTCGCGACGAATTCGGAGAGCACGTTCGTGTCCGTATTGTTTTCCCCCTTTGTGCTGCGTAGCCTAACACTGCGCAACCGCGTTGTTGTTTCGCCGATGTGTCAGTACTCGAGCGTCGATGGCTTCAGCAACGACTGGCATTTCGTTCATCTCGGTGGATTTGCTGTCGGTGGTGCAGCGCTGGTATTCACCGAAGCAACCGCTGTCTCGCCCGAGGGACGCATCTCACCGCACGATCTCGGCATATGGGATGATGCGCACATCGAAGGGCTGCGCCGCATCAACGACTTCATTCACGCGCAGGGTGCGCTTTCCGGCATCCAACTCGCGCACGCCGGCCGCAAGGCGAGCACCAAGCGTCCTTGGGAAGGCGGAGGAATCGTTACGGCAGCCGATGGTGGATGGGACGATGTCGTGTCGCCCAGCGATATTCCTTTCGCGCCTAACTATCCACAGCCGCACGCCCTGTCGTTGGATGGCATCGGCCGCATTGTCGAGCATTTCCGCGCTGCCGCCATGCGCGCCATGGAAGCCGGGTTTCAGGTGATCGAGCTCCACGCCGCGCACGGGTATCTCCTGCACGAGTTTCTCTCTCCCCTGTCCAACAACCGCACTGACGCCTACGGCGTATCGTTCCAGAATCGTGTGCGATTGGTTCGTGAAGTCGTCGCCGCCGTGCGCTCGGTGATCCCCGAGAGCGCTCCACTAGTCGTTAGGCTCAGCGCCACTGACTGGGCCGACGGTGGTTGGACCCCCGAAGACTCCGTGCTGTTGGCGAAACTGCTGCGCGGTGACGGAGTCGACCTGATCGACACCTCAACCAGCGGAATGATTCCCAATCCGCACATCCCGTTAGGTCCCGGCTATCAGGTTCCATTCGCACGGCGCATTCGGAGCGAAGCGGGCATTGCGACAGGAGCGGTCGGCCTCATCACCGATCCGCCGCACGCGGAGTCGATCGTCGCCAACGGCGACGCAGATGTCGTCCTCCTGGCGCGCGAGCTGCTGCGCAATCCGCGCTGGCCCCTCGCCGCCGCCCACCAACTCGGCGCACAAATTACCTGGCCTCCGCAGTACGAACGCGCTCGCCTGCGTGCCCGCTAGCAGCGTTAGGGCGTCAGCGCCCTCCGATCAGTCGATCGGCTTGAGTTGCGACTCGATCTCGCGGCGTTGTGGCTCGAGAAAGGGCGCCAGCACCAGCTTCTCGCCTAACGTCGCTTCGTTTTCATCGACGGCGAAACCCGGTCCGTCAGACGCAATCTCGAAGAGAATCCCATTCGGCTCGCGGAAGTACAGCGAACGGAACCAATAGCGATCGACTTTCCCGCTGTTGGCAACACCGAGGGTATTGAGCCGGTCGGCCCACGCGTCGTAGTCATCGAACGTCGGTGCGCGAAAGGCCACATGATGTACGCCTCCGGCGCCTGCACGGGTGAACGGAAGTCCCGGCTGTACCGCCACGTGGAGTTCGGCGTTGGCCCCTCCGCTTCCCATCTCGTACACATGCACTGTGTGCGCTGCATTGTCCGGATGCGGGTATTCGCGCACCGGACGCATGTTCGTCACCTTCTGGAGAAGTGCGTCGGTGGGACGAAGATCGGGGACCGAGATGGTGATGGGTCCAAGTCCGCGTACCTGATGTTCCAACGGAATATCACTGCGCTTCCACGGGTGCGACGTCCCCGCGCCACCATCGGCAACCAACGAAAGACGCTGCCCCTCCGGATCTTCAAAATCCATCGTTAGGCGTCCGTCGCGCTCGGTGATCTCGCTCGCCTTCACCTTGCTCGCATCGAAGTGATCGCTCCACCACTCGAGCGATTCGAGATTGGTGACGCGAAGCGCGGTGCGCGTGATGGCGTGCGTCCCCCGCCGCTCCGGTGGCATGGGCCAGTCGAAAAACGTCAGGTCGGTGCCCGGTGACCCTTTCGCATCTGCATAAAACAGGTGGTAGGCGCTCACATCGTCTTGATTGACCGAGCGCTTCACCAGCCGCATTCCCATCGTACGCGTGTAGAAGCGATGGTTGTCCCGTATCTGTCCCGAGACCGCGGTCAAGTGATGAACACCTGCAAGATCCATCGATTCGTTCTCCCTCCCCCTCGAATCATCGAAAGAGATCGCGCGCACTCTGCATGACACGCACGCGCACATCGTCGACCTGTGCGCGCACGATGATGTCGGAATGAGATGCGATTGGGAAGTGCGCAGGGGGAGAAAAATGCATAACGAATTGCCCGGTCATTCTTGCATTGACGAAGCGTGATACTCTCCTTGCGGCTGTGTTCGCCGCACGGCTCCGCCACTCGGTCGGAAGTCACCCACGGGTGACGCTCCTTGCCCACCCGACTCGCAAGACCAAAGAACAAAAGCAGGAGTGCCGCAAGCGAGCTATGGCGTCGTCGATCGCGACACGCGCACAGCTCGCGGACTCCCCGGGGAAAATGTTGTTGCTGTCCCGTGATGTTGGGAAATATCGAGTGACTGGGACGTTCTCGACGTACACCTGTGCGCGTAGTCGCGTCGTGAGTGTCACGAACAGCGCGGCATCAACACGTGTGGACGATGACAGCACCACGTTATTGTCGACGGCGGCGAAGCTCGATGCATCGTTAGGCGACGATGGTCGCCGTCGTATTGCTCCCGCTGCGCGATGCTGTCACGTCGTGGCGACACAAGTCGCCGGCGAGTCGCTATCGCGCCACTTTAGCGCCATTCGCGCCACCCGAGCGCCATCCACGCCGTCCGCGCCATCCGTCTGTCCCCATCCGCCAGCCGCCAAGCAGCAAGGATATTCCTGCACAACACGTCGGACGTTTCCGCGTTGACTCGCCAACGCGCCCACACGAGACTCACCCAACCCTCCGTCCCCGTGAGAAGTTGAGTCTCCAAGAGCTGTACCTTCAGTATCTCCCGATCATTCGCCCCGTTCTACGCATCGGGCCTATCTTCGGCGGCGTCGCGATGCTGGCGTGGCGCGTGCGCGAAACTCGCGTCCCCGTTTCCGCCAAAGCCATCATCATTCCACCGATCGCGATGAGCAGCGGATTCCTCATGTTCATCGCCCCACTCACCCGCGTCCCTTGGAGCTGGGCGGTCGCTGCATTGATGCTTGGCTATTTCCTCCTCTCTTGGCCGCTTACATCGTCTTCCCGACTCGAACTGCGCGACGGTGTTGTCTACATGCGCCGCTCACGCGCATTCATCGGCATCCTCCTCGCCCTCCTCGCCGTGCGACTCGCGCTTCACGACTACATCGGACACCTCATCTCCCCGCTGCAGACCGCATCCGTCTTCTTCCTGCTGGCGTTCGGGATGATCGCGCGCTGGCGAATCGAGATGTACCGCCAGTACCGCGCAATCGTATAAAGAGCACGGCATCGGCGGTGATCGCCTAGGCGCGAAGCCCCGAAGCCCCGGAGTCCTGGAGTCCTGGAGTCCCGGAGTCCCGGAGTCCCGGAGCGCCGAAGTGCCGGAGCGCCGGAGCACCGGAGCGCAGAAACGCAGAAACGCTCGGCCGCGGCGGTATCCGCGCACTCACCACTCGACGCGGAACTGGAATGCCACGCCGAACGCTACACTTTTGTACTTCCGACTTTTCGTGCACTCGTAATCAGGAGCGGTATGCTGCACTCGCCCGTCGCGACCCCCCGCGTCACTCCGGGTGCACGTAAACGTCTCGAGTCTCTCCTCGAGCGAACGAGTCGCACATTTGCCATTACGATCCCACTTCTCCCCGAGCCCACTCGGCTGGAAGTGACGGTCGCCTATCTTCTCTTCCGCGTCGCCGACACGCTCGAAGACGCGACGAACTGGAACGGCGCCCGGAAGCTCGCCGAGTTGGAAGAATTCGCCTCCTTCCTGGAGCACCCCGACGCGGACCACGCGAAACAACTGGCGATGCGCTGGGACGACGAGCCGCCAGTCGATCACGAAGGGTATCGCGAACTCATGACCGAACTTCCCTTCGTCATGAAGTGCGCATCGTCGCTCGCGCCCACATCGTGGACGATCATTGCCAGACATTCCGTGCGCACCACGCGCGGCATGGCGTCGTTTGTCGCCCGTGAACACGGCGGACGGCTCGGCCTGCATGATGTCGCTGACCTAAAGGAGTATTGCTACGCCGTCGCGGGTATCGTCGGCGAGATGCTCACCGAGCTTTTTCTTCTCGGGCGCCAGCAACTCGTCGCCATTGCGAACGATCTGCGCGCTGATGCATCGGCCTTTGGCGAAGGACTGCAACTCGTCAACATCCTCAAAGACTCCGACGCCGACCTCCGCGAAGGACGAAGGTATCTCCCGCTGGGGACCGATCCGGCGCGCGTGTTCGAAATGGCGCGCCTCGGACTCGATGCCGCGTCGCGCTACTGCGCCCGCCTCGAGGCGGCAGGAGTCGAGCGCGGGCTGATCGCCTCCACCGCCCTCCCGATTCTCCTCGCACGAGCCACGCTCGATCGGATTCGCACCTTTGGGCCGGGCGCCAAAATCGGGAAGGCGCACGTTGCCGCACTCATTGGGCGATTGCAGCTGGCGGTGGCTGGCGGCGGCGTCGGGGAGCTGGTCTCTGGCCGCTAGCTAGCACTCGCAGCGGCACCAGCACGCAGCACTCCAGGCTCTTGACCACGTGAATACGCGCGCGACTTTTCACGCGCCATCACGCCAAACGCATTTCGCAGCACGCCTCCGCGCCCATCCTCGCATTTCTTCGCCGCCGCGACGCATCGTCGCCGCCGTGCATGTCAGCTCTCGATCGATTCATCGCTTATCGGCGCTCATTGAAGCGCCCACCCACGCTCACCCATCAGCGGGTAGCGGCGCGTGGACTCGAGTTCGCGGTCTTCACCACTCCCGCGCCTGAGACATCATCTACTCCACCGTTGCTGTGCGTGAACGGCGGAATGCTCTTCGATCATCGCCTCCTCTGGCCCGCGCTCTCGCCGCTCGCCGACGATCGCCAATTGATTTTCTATGACCAGCGCGGGCGAGGAAAATCACAGGCGCCCCCTGGGCTTCGCGGCGCTCGAGTAGAGCACGACGCTGGCGATCTACGCGCCATTCGAGAAGCGCTCGGCATTCCACAATGGGATGTCCTGGGGCACTCGTGGGGAGGCGGAATTGCCATGCTCGGCACCGGGCTCGACCCAGTAGGAGTGCGCAAGTTGGTGCTCGTGAACGCCGTCGGACCAACGTCGTCGTGGATGGCTCCGATGCACGAAAACGCGTTGGCACGGATGGCCGAGCATCACAAAGAAGTGTTGCGTCAACTCGACCCTGCGACGCTCGAGGTCGCAGATCCAGCGGCGCAGTCGGACTACGCCAAAGCCATTTATCCGGCGTGGTTTGCCTCGCCCGAACTCGCGCAACTCCTTGGGCCACCGCGCAGTGAGAGCCAGACGGGGGCGACAGTTCTCGCCAGACTCAGGCGCGACGGCTATGATTGGTCGAGTTTGGTACGTGCCCTGCAAGCAGATGTGGTCGTCATTCACGGAGCGTCCGACCTCCTCCCCGTCTCAGTGGCGCGGGAGCTGGCCGCACTGATCCCGAAATCGCGACTCGTCGTCATTCCGGATGCGGGGCACATGCCGTTCTGGGAAGCGCCCGAGGAGTTCTTCGGAATCGTCGACGCCTTTCTGCGTGCAGTGTAGCCTCTTCCGGTTCCGATGAAGCGTCTCGACATCGTTTTCGCGATCGTTCTTTCCTGCCTTGCATCATTTGTCGGAATTGAAGCGTACGCGATGCGAGGAGCGAACTCCTCGCGTCATCTCGAGAACGCGTCAGGTGCAAACGCGGAAAACGTAACGGTCGAAGAGGCGCCCGCGCGCACTCTCGCTGTCACTCGCGCTCCTGCTGCACCTGGTTTGGTTCGCGCGCGCCGACTTGCCACGCGCGCCTCAGAGATGAGCGCCGAAGTCGCATTGAGGCGGCTCGTTGATGCCTCACCCGGCACCTACATCAGTGAAGTTCTCGCCTCGCACGACTCATCCATCGCGCGCTGGCCCGATCGCCGGGTGCAGCCACTTCGCGTGTGGGTGCAGCCCGTGGGTCGCATCGAGGATTGGAATCCCTCGTCGGTGACCGTCGTGCGCGACGCCTTCACCGATTGGGCCAACACCGGCATCCCGATCAACTTCACCTTCGTGCTCGATTCGGCGTCGGCCGATGTGCGCGTGAGCTGGATCGATCGCTTCCCCGAGCCAATCAGCGGGAAGACGTTGTGGTCGCACGACGATCGTTGGTGGATCCTCGAGGCGAGCATCATCCTCGCGGTGCACCATCGCACCGGTGAGACGCTCGACAGCGCCGCCACGCGCGCCATCGCGCTGCACGAGATCGGACATCTGATCGGCCTCGATCACACCGCCGATTCGACATCGATCATGACGCCGCGCGTGCGAGTGAAGAACCTCGCGCCGCAGGACGTCGCGACGGCGCAGCTCCTCTACATGTTGCCCCCAGGGCGAGTCGGAACTCGTTAGGCAGCGGCGATTCGCTGCGAAGGTTGAAAAAAGACGCGCGCCGATGAGGCGCGCGCTCTTTTTGTACTTGCCCAGTTCAAAGATCGCGCGGCAGCAACCGTGTTCCCTTCCGAAGCGAGATTGCGCCAAAGTCGCGCACATCGAGTGTCGCGATGGCCTTCGCACGCAAACGCTCGGCGATGGCGACGACTACCGAATCCACCATCCCCAATTTCAGCGCGGAGTATTGCTCAGACAGCTCGTACGCCCGCTGCAAATCAATGTCCGTTCCGAATTCGACGTGGAATGCCCCGTTGGCCACGTCCGCGAAAAAAGCGCTGGCCGTTTCGTCGCCGAGGAAACGACTGAGGAGATAGTCAACTTCGGGGAGTATCGCCCATGGCAGCACCCACGCTCCCGGATCCTTCTCATACAGTTCGACCAACAAGTCGTGATGCCGGTCATCGGCATCGATGAGGGCCACGATCGCCCCCGTATCGGCAACAATCACCGCGACTCGCCCATCCCGTCGAGCAACTCTTCAGCGCGCTCTGAGACGTCGCCACGTCCGCTGCGACCGGCACCGATGCTCGCCGCGCGTGAGGGGAGCGGATGCGCGCGTGCATACTCCGCCACCGCCTCACGAACCAGTTCGGCGGCAGTGCGCCCCTGACTCCGCGCAAGCGCTTTCATACGACGATAGTCCTCCGGGTCGAGGTAGACAGTGGTTTTGGTTGGCTCGGTCATGAATATATGGTATATGGTACCATACCTAATGTCAAGATTCGCGCGAGAGCTGGGGAGGTCTTGAGCGCACCGCATCGCGAGTGACACGAACGACCGCTTGCGCCGCACGTTCACATTCCTCTCTCCTTGACGACATAGGAGAAGCAAGACATCATTCTCCTATACAACATAGGAGAGACAATGGCATCGGCGGCAGCACTCCTCCCGGGCAACCTGGATCTCGTCGTACTCAAGGCGATCTCGCTCGGCGAGGTGCACGGTTACGGCGTGCTGCTGCGCATCGAGCAGATCTCCGGCGGAGCCATCCTCGTGCGACAAGGGGTGCTCTACCCTGCCCTCTATCGTCTCGAGCAACGCGGACTGATCGCCGGACGATGGGATACGTCCGAGAACAATCGTCGCGCGCGCTACTACAAGCTCACCGCACTTGGGCGCCGACAGTTTGCGCGCGAACAAAGTGACTGGCAGCGACTCGTCGAGGCGATGGCGCGATCGCTCAACGCCACGCCGCAGGAGATCTGACCGTGTTCGACTTCGCCGCAGAACTATTGGCACGCGCTCGCGCTTGGCTTCGCGGCGTGATTCACCGCGAGCAAATCGAGGCAGATATCCACGCGGAGTTCGAGCATCACATCGCCGAGCGATCCGCGCATCTGGTTCGAAATGGTCTCGACCCTAAAAACGCAGAGCTCACGGCGAGGCGAGAGTTTGGGCATCAGGAGATGCACCGAGAGGAAGCGCGCGAGCCGCTCAGCCTGAATGCGTTCTCTCAGGTGAGGTTTTCGTGGCTCGATCTGAAGCTCGCGTTCCGTTGCCTGCCCAAGTACCCGGTGCTCAACCTCGCGGCCATCTTCGCACTGGCGGTCGGGATTCCGGTGGGGCTCGCGCCATCGCATCTGGCGCGTGCGCTCGATGCCCCACTCCCCGGCGACCATGAAAACAGCTTGCGCGCGATTCGGCACTGGGACCCGGGTTCGTCTGATGTTGCCCCCACGTGGGACAGTGATTTCACGTTTTGGGCGCAATCACTTCATTCCTTCTCCTCGTTAGGCGCGTTCCGCACGTCGAGCTACAACATTGCGTCGGCCGACGGACGCGCGGCGCCCGCCGCTGGTGCGCAGCTCTCCTCCAGCGTCTTCCAGATGTTAGGCGTTCGTGCGTTGCGCGGTCGCCTCCTTCAAGACGCCGACTTTGTGGATGGCGCGCCTGATGTCGCAGTCATCGGCTACGGGTTGTGGGCTGGGCGCTTCGGCGCGGATCCGAACGTGATTGGGCGCGCGATTCGCATCGCGGGGCGCATGCATGTCGTCGTTGGTATCGCGCCCGATGGCTTTGCCTTTCCATCCAATGAATCGCTCTGGCTCCCACTCCGCCTCTCCTCCGCCGAGCGCACTCGAGTTCAGGTGATCGGCCGCTTGGCGGATGATGTAAGTCCCGCGGCGGCGCAAACCGAGATGGCGTCCCGCGGGGAGCCGCCGCCAACGACGACACTCGCAGCGAACGACGCGCAAGAGCGAGCGCGATTACGCATCGAAGTCGTCCCGTTCGGTCTCCTGTTCTTGAATCTTCCTTCGGGGGGATTCGCAGCGCTTCCTGAATTTCACCTCGTTCAGGCGTTGACGCTCGTCCTCCTGCTCGTGGCGTGCGGCAACGTCGCGATGCTGATCTTCGCGCGCACGGCAACGCGCCTGCAGGAACTCGCCATTCGCACTGCCATTGGTGCGAGCCGCAGTCGCATCGTTTCACAGGTCTTCGTCGAGACGTTGCTTCTTTCCGTGATTGCGGCTGCGGTCGGACTTGTGGTGGTCGAGTTCGTGCTCACTCACGTAAACCTCGCCGGTCTCGCGGGCGAGAGCTCCCTCCCCTACTGGCTATCGCTCGGCCTAACGAGTCGGACCATTTGGCAAGCAGTGCTGCTTGCGGTCGTTAGTGCCACCGTTGCTGGCGTAACACCAGCGCTCGTGATCACGGGCCGTGCCATCGCGCAGCACATGCGCGGCGGTTCGCGCGTTCGATTCGGCAAGCTGACCGGCGCACTCGTCATCGCCGACATCGCCGTCTCGGTGGCAGCGGTAGGTGTGGTCGTCGCGACATCCGCGCACGCCACAGACATCCAGGCGGCGAATCGAGCAACGGGGATCGCGGCTTCGCAGTATCTGGCCGCTGAGTTTCGGCTACCCAGTGGCGCAGGCGGCACCGATGCGAGTGCGAACGAACGCCTCGCCGACAGCGCGAAGCTCGCAACTGCACAGCGCGAACTGGTCGCCGCGCTCGAGCGCGAGACTGGTATCCGGCGCGTTGCGGTCGGAGATGCCCTTCCCCGGATGGAGCATCGATCGACTCTGTACGAGCTTTCGCACGTCCAACACGCGAAGGATGCACCACTGCAATCGACGCGGCTCGCTCGCGTCGATGTCGACTTCTTCCGAGCGTTAGGCGTACCGCTGCAAAGCGGGCGCGACTTCGTGAGGAACGACACCGAGGGAGAACGTCGCGTCGCTGTCGTGAACACTGCGTTCGTGACACGCGCGCTGAATGGACTCGATCCCATCGGGCGGCGCGTGCGTTTCCCCTCGCGCACAAGTGCGAGCGATTCCTCGTGGTACGAGATCGTTGGCGTCGTCGGTCCACTCGGGGTCAATCTGCTCAACCCCGATCGCGGTGCGGCCGTCTACGTGCCTGCCGCGTTAGGCACGATCAATCCCATGCATCTCGCCATACACACCACCGCGCCTCCGACGTCATTGACGAGTCGAGTGAGGGACGTTGCCTTGGCGACGGAGCCTGAACTCGTGGGGGGACGAGTATCAGCGCTGAGCGACATCCGCAACGGCGACTGGTATCTCGTGATGGGGCTTGCCGCCGGTTTGTTGGTGCTCGTCGGCGTGCTCGTCGCACTCGCCACATCCGGCCTCTACGCCATGCTCTCCCTCTCGGTCTCGGAGCGGACGCGCGAGATCGGGATTCGTGCCGCGTTAGGCGCGACGCATCGTACGTTGTTACTCACGATTCTTCGGCGCACGCTCGTACAAATCGTGCTCGGGGCGTTGATTGGACTTCCAGTCGCGGCGCGGGCGATGTTCGAGCTAACGACGACGCGTGCTGACGGCGGATCGATTGCGATGTCGATGGCGAGTTCGCTCGCGCTCTCGTTAGGCGTCGTGCTCGTCGTGGCGCTGAGTTCGTGCCTCGTGCCGGCGCGGCGCGTCCTTGCGGTCCAGGCGAGTGAGGCGATGCACGCGAATGGGTGACTAACGACCAACCATCGAAAAACCCGCGATCGCGAAGCGCTCATCGAGTGTGAGCGCCTCGCTGATCCCGCGCTCTCGCATCACCGCGAAGCTCACCGCGTCGGTAAGCGAGCATCGCTGATCGTGGAATCGAGCGAGCCATTCGTCGACCGCCTCTTCCTCAACGTCGGCAGTGCTCTCGATCACGACGGTTGGTGGCTGCCGAACCTGCCGCACGAAGGCGAGTGCGGCGTCGCTTCCAGCTCTCCGCATGATCAGCGCGTGCGACTCGGCGATGACGAGATTTGTCGTGACTACGCGTGCACCGGCCAGGACCTGCTCGCGGAACGCCGCGCTCATGTTGGCGTGTTCCGGCACCGATCGGACGACGAGCGGATACCACGCGCTCGTGTCGACGAACAATTCTCGCATCAGCGCTGATGCAGATCCCAGCTCGAGCGCTCCCCCTCGTCGAGAAGGCGATCGTGCTCCTTCGCGACGTTCGCCGAGGAGACGTTAGGCAGCTCCTCTTCAACCATCCCAATCAGTTTGAGCACAGGATGGCTGCTTGGCTCAGTGAGCTGCAGCTCGAGCGCCTCCAACCCTCGGCGAATCACATCGGACTTGCTGGCGGAGAGCTGCTCCGTCAGTCGCTCAAGGCGTGCGCGTTCAGTGGGAGCCAGATAGACCTGCACCGGCTCCGCCACTCTTCCGCTCTTCGGCTTCGCGCGCTTGTCATGATTTCGCTTCATGAACGATGCTAATGGAAAAACCGAGGGTGCGCGCAAGCGCCGGAGGAGACCCTACGGCACCTCCCCCCAATCCAGCGTAATCGTCATCGCCTTGCGCTTACGCACGATCCCAAGCTCCGCCGATCGCACGCGCTCCGCACGATCCATCGCACGAATGAATTCGATCGGCGTGCTCACCGCGCGACCGTCCACGGAGACGACGACATCGCCGCCACGAAGCCCAGAGCGCTCGGCCGGCGAGCCGCGCCCACTGCGCAGCACGAGGACACCACGCTCGGCGCCTAACGCTTCGGCCAAGTCGTCGTCCATCGGGGCAACTTGCGCGCCGGCGAAGGTGATGACGGCGCTCGCCGAGTAGAGACCAAACGGCGCCCATCCCGAGGGGGGAGGCGGCACAGGAGGTGTAGGTGGCGCTGGCGCAATGATCGGCGTTGCTGCGACAGACGGCGGCACCGGTACGCGCGGAACGGGTGTCATCGGCGTCGCTGTGATCGTACGCGCACCGCCTCGTCCCGTTTCGAAAGAGAAGGTCATCGGCGAGGGCGCGAACGCTGCGGCGATGCTTTCGTCGACCCATCCACCGCATTGAGTCTCGAAATCTTCCGGACGACGTTCGACCGTGACTGTCAGCGCCTTGATGTCGTTGCCGCGCCTAACGCGAAACTGGATCTTCTTTCCCGGCTTGAGGAGGGGAGAGATGGCGAGGGCGCGCTCGCGCACATCGTTGCCGGCGATCGAGAGAATAAAGTCGCCAGTCTGAATGCCCGCACGTTCAGCCGGCGATCCTGGTTCGACGGTGGTGACGCTCGGGACATCGAGAAAGCGCGTGATGACGGGACCGTTGCCTTCGCGCGAATACGTGATGTCGCCGCCGTACACGACGCCCACCCAACCCGCGGGGCGGGCTTCGTCGGGACAGAGCTCCAGCAGCTTCCGGCGCAGTTGCGCACCGTCGACTTCGATGGCGGCGAGTTGTTCGCGCACGTCCTGAAGGCGCGCCTGGTATTGCACGCGTTGCAGCTGCTGCACGTTCTGGTTGCGCAGCGCGACCTGGAGGCTCTGCATCGTGCGGGTGAGCGCCGCGGTAATCTGGCGCTTGCGCACCAACTCACGTGCCAAACGTTCCACAGCGACTTCAAAGCTGGTACCGCCGCGTTCGCGCGGGGGCGCCGCGCTCGAATCGCGCGTTTGCGCTCCCGCCGTCACCGTCGCCAGCCCCAGCGCGAAGAGCGCGGGGGTCACGCGCGACGCGACCGATCGTGTAAACATGGTCCTAGAATCTCCCGAGACGATTTCCGACTGGCATGACCGTCCCCATGCGACGCAGCGTCTGTTCGCGCGCGCTCATCGTCGCGAGGTAGTACTGGTTGATCAATGGATCCTGCGGCGCTTCACGCATGGCCGCCTGCATCGTCTCCGCGGTACGATCGAGTGCTGCGAGGCGGGCGCGATATTGATCGGTCGAGCTGCCTAACGACGTGGTATCGTGCGTGGCCAGATACGTAGCGGCGGCTTCATACGTGCGCTGTGCGCGTTCGAGCGACGCCAGGGCCGCCTGCGGAGACGCGAACATGTCGGTCGCATTGGAGACCAACTGCGCTTCGCTGGCCGGCGTGAATGCATCGCTCCCATCGGAGGCCGGCGAGACATTCTCGCTGCCTAACGCGAGGGTGGAAGATCCGAAATGGATGTTGGACGTCGCGCGTCCGAGCACCGCGCCACCACCGATCAAGACGATGGCGGCAGCCGCGCGCCGGAAGAGCGCACGCCGGTTCGATCGAGCGGCGATTGGCACGACAGCGGGGGAAAGCAACGACGCCTCTCGCAGCGCGCCACTCAGGCTGGCCCAATTGGTGAGCGGCGGCGCAATACGCAGCCGTTCGTCGGCCGCTACGGCGACGAGGCGCCGGTACGACTCTAACTCGCGTGTGCAGCTTTCGCACACTCGCAGATGACTGAGCTCCTCGCTTCGTGCGCCGGCATCGGCGCTTCGCCCCGACGCGTCGGAGCCATCGAGCCCGTCCGCGAGCTCGGCGAGTCGTTCAGATGGCAGGTGCAGCATGTTGACGATCCGTGTTCGGTTGAAATCCGTCGACGACATGCGCCAGGAGTCGGCGCAGTTTGACTCGAGCCTTGAAGAGCTGTGACTTGGAACCACCCGGGGTGATGCCCAACTCTGCGGCAATTTCTTCGTGCGTATATCCCTCGACGTCGTGCATGAGAAAAACGGTGCGCGCGCCCGGCGAGAGTTGTTTCGCTGCGTCTTCAATCGTTTGTGCGAGCATCGATCGGTCGCTTCCATGATCGACCGACGCCGTGTCTTCATCGATGTCGGTCTCTGCCTTGGCGAGACGCCTAAGCGAACGCAGCGCATTGAGCGTGCGATTGACGGCGATGCGATGTGCCCAGGTCGCGAACTGCGAGTCGCCGCGGTAGGTAGGAAGTGCGCGAAAGATCTGGATCCAGACTTCCTGCGCTACGTCAGCCGCCTGGTCGACATCGCCCCCCACCAACCGCCGAACAACCGCGTCGATGTGCGGAGCGTGCTGCGACCACAACTGTCGCATAGCCCGCTCGTCACCTGCGACGGCGCGTTCGATGAGTGCGAAATCTGTTGCCATGGCGTCTCGTTTCATTCGTCACCCTCCCCCTTCCGACGGTTTACGCCCCTATCCGTTCGGGCGTTTCGCAAGAGGTTGAGGACGCCATTATGTGATTGAGGACACTTTTCGGCAGAAGTCCGAAACAGTCTTCCTGGGTGAACGTACATTAGGTGACGCAGTGGATCTTCCATTTTGGCAAGGACCTACGCCATTATTGAGGACGGCAGAATGGAGAACGGGAATCGCGGCGCGCACCTTGCGATTCCGAGACCAGAGTCGTAATTGATCGTCCCTCCGGGGACGTACAACGCAGGAGTAGGTCTTGTTCATTCATTTCGCGCTCGCGTTCGCCTCTTTCTTCGCCGCAAACGGGCTCCCCGTTCGCGCGCCGAAGACCGTCGGCATGTCGGCCGAACGGCTGGCGAATATCGACCGCGTCATTCGTCGCGGCATGGATGCTGGGGGCTTCCCCGGAGCGTCCGTCGTGATTGGACGGCGTGGAGCTGCCGTCGTCCAGAAAGGATACGGCCACTTGGGTTGGACGGGCTCCTCTCCCGACGTCAACGCCGCCAACACCATCTACGATCTCGCCTCGCTCACGAAAGTGGTCGGGACGACGACGGCGTTAATGGTGCTGTACGACGATGGCAAGCTCGATCTCGACGCGCCGGTGCAGCGCTATCTCCCGGAATTCACGGGCGACATGAAAGAGCTGGTCACCGTTAGGCAGCTTCTCATGCATCGTTCCGGTCTTCCCGCCGGGCGTGAATTGTGGCGCATGGCGTCATCGCCCGCCGAAGCCAAACGCATTGTGCTCACGACGCCGTTAGGCTGCCGCCCCGGCGTCTGCTACGAATACAGCGACCTCGGCGCCGACGTACTCGGCTGGGTCGTGGAATCCATCTCCGGCCAATCGCTCGATTCCTTCCTGCATGCCCGCGTCTTTCAGCCATTAGGCATGAACGACACCGGCTTTAATCCGCCGGACTCCGTTCGCTATCGCGTTGCGCCCACCGAAGTCACGCCGCCGCGCGGGTATCCGCTCCGCGGTGAAGTGCACGACGAAAACGCCTACGCGTTAGGCGGCGTCGCTGGTCACGCGGGTCTCTTCTCTACCGCCGCCGACCTCGCGGTGTTTGCACAGATGATGTTGAACGGCGGGAGCTACGACGACGTGCGCATCGTGTCGGACTCGACGATCGCGCTCTTCACGAAGCGCGCCGCCGGCACCCGCGCTTTAGGGTGGGACACCGCCGATGGCCAGGGTGGCTCTGGTGAGTTCCTCACCGAGACGGCATTTGGGCATACTGGGTATACCGGAACGTCGATGTGGATCGATCCGGACCATGAGATGTTCGTCGTCCTCCTGACCAATCGTGTGCACGCGGCACGCGCGCGTCGTCCCGCGAAGGTCATCGCCGACGTGCGCGCCGACCTCGCCGATGCAGCGGTCCTCGCGGTGATGGACACCGAGAACGTCCTCGCCATGCCGGCGTCGTTCCGCGCCGATCGCGCCGATGGGTGGAATCCTGCGCGCCGCGCCCGCTCGTCACGTCACTCACGAAGCGCGAAAGCACGCGCCGCCGCCGCGCGCCGTGCCAAGGCCGCCAAGTCCTCCCGCTCCGCCAAAAGCAGCTCGGCGAAGAAATCGACGGCCAAGAAAGTCGTCGCGAAAAAGTCGCGGAGCGCGAGGCAGCGCTAAGACACGATCGGTCGCTGTTGCGTAGGTGCCCGGGCCGCTCTGCAGAGCGGCCCACTCTTTTTTCCCGATCGCCTTGATCGGGATACGTCGCCCGTCGATCTTCCAAGGGTGATGATGAGAGGACTTCCCATGTTTGATACCGGCGACGCGAGCGATCAGCGCGCGCATGTTCAGCCCGAAGCGCACGGCGCGCGAACGCCTCAGCCTGGTGCCGCGCTCGGCACGCCTGCGAGCTCCGCAGACGCCACGGGCGACGCCAGCCAAGCCGCCGCCGCGCTCACCAACGACCAGGTGAAACTCGCGCTTCGTCGCGTGAAGGACCCGGAGCTCAACCTCAACATCATCGATCTCGGGCTCGTGTACGGTATCGCCGTTGAGGGGCGCGATGTGAAGATCGACATGAGCCTAACGTCGCCGGGCTGCCCGAGCGGACCGGAGATCATGAGTGACGCCGAGCAACAGCTGAAGGCGATTCCCGGCGTGGGCGATGTGGCAGTGAACCTGATCTGGAGTCCGCCGTGGACACCAGAGCGCATCGAGCCGAGGGTTCGAGCGTATTTGGGATTCTGAGAAAGGAGACGGGGAGCGCTCGAGCGCTCCCCTTTCTTTTTCTAAGGTCGATCGCAGTACCTAACGAATCCTGCTGCCTAACGCGAGGCGACAAGCTTGAGGAGGACAAGCGCGGCGATTGCGGGGAGTTGCACCAGGAGAATGGTGCGGGTGGCGCCGTTCAGGTTGCGGAACTTCTCCCGTACGCTCACAGCGAGTGCGTGTGCCTGGGCGGCGACGTCGGCGCGCACGGCGGAATCGTCGCGCTCTTCCATCGCTCGCAGCAACTCCGGCACGGTGAGGTCGGCGACGTCCTCAAAGTAGAAAAGTGATGGGAGCCGCCCCGGCGTCGCGCGCTCGATGCGTTTGTGTCGTGGGGAGACATAGGGCGTGACGACGCGAAAGACGAACGCGAGTGAGACGAGCGATGCGAGTGCGATGACGCCGAGGAGGAGCGAGGCGACACGAGCAGCGATGATGTTGCCGTTGAACGCTAGCATCAGCTCTTCCCACTTGATGAGGATGGCGCTGACACTAAAGGTGTTGAAGGTGAGTACGAGCGGAGCGCGTGCATGCGTCGTTCCGACGTAGCTGTCGAAGCGCTGCATGATGCGAAAGATCGTATCGGGGGTGAGGCCGACCGTTGGCTTCGTGGCTACCGCGGGGAGCGGGAGTGGAAGCGGTGGCGTAGGTGGTGCTTCGCCGCTCACCGCCGCCGGAATTGACTGGGAGTGTTCACTCATGGGTTCTTGCCTGACGATATGAGGAGAGCGGGAGCGAGACCCTTGACGGTCGACGAGATGAACGACGACCAGGCTGCGCCTAACGCGTCGTCCGATGGCGCCTCACGGTATGCAGTAGTGAGCGCCGCAAACGCATCGTACCAGAGCCCCACCGAGGCGGCGCGGCGCGCAAGTTCCACGGGATCGTTAGGCTCGGTGCCCAGCGTATTGGCGCCGACCACGCGAATCCAGGCCTTGTCGGACGGGGCGCCGGGCGAGGCATCAGCGCGATGCACGACGACGGACCATTCGTAGTCGGTGTCGCGTTGAAGCGTCACGCCAAGCGTGGCGAGATCGATGCGCTGAAGGGGTGACTCGGCGAGTGGAAGCGTGAGGGCGACGCTGTCGGTGCGTTGTCCGTGCGTTAGGCGCAGCGTCACCCGTGAGATGTCGTCGCGCGGGCCGGAGTAGCGCCAGTACAGCGTCGGTTGTGTGCGTATGCTCCATGGAACGTGGTCGTGCGGGGCGACGAGTACGACCGGTTGCCGGTCGAGCGAGAGATCGTCGAAGCCGCGCACGCCAGCACTCACGCGGCGGACTGGAGCGCCGCGTTTAGCGTAGGTAATGGGGCGGGCGCGATCGGCGCTGGCGTTCGGCGTGCGCTGCGCGGCGGCGGGAAAGGCCGCGGTAACTTGCAGCGCGATGGTGCCGGCCAAGGCGATGAGGCTAAGATGTCGCATGGGCAAGTTCGGGGAGCGGGAGGGCGACAGAGTGGACCGCAACGGGATTTTCACGCCCCTTGACGCGATGGATGCCTAACGACTCGAGGGCGATGTCGTCGCGCACGAGCGATGCGGTGACTCCGTCGACGAGGATTCGGCAGATTCGCTTTGCGGGATCGAAGGGGACGGCATCGATCGCTTCGAGGCGCGCGGCGACGTTCACGACGTCGCCAACAACCGTGTATTTGAGTCGATCGGTGCTTCCGACGTTGCCGGCTACGACCTCGCCGGAGGCGATTCCGATACGCATTGCAGCTGCCGGACGTCCCCGGCGCTCCCACGTGGCATTGAGCCCACCCAGCGCCTGCTCCATGGCCAGCGCCGCACGCACCGCTGCGAGCGCGTTTTCGCGAAGGGCGTCGCGCTCGGTGCGCGGAATCGGGACGCCGAAGTCTGCCTTGATGCCGTCGCCGGCGAAGTCATCGACGATACCGCCGTGCGACATGATGACGCGCGTGAGCGCGTCGGTGACTTCGCCAATCCACTCCAGGAGGACGGCGGGGTCCATCTGTTCGGCGCGCCCACTGAAGCCGCGCAAGTCGGCGAAGAGGATCGAGGCAAACAAGCGCTGAGGCTTGAGGCGATTCCCGTCGCGCAACTCATCGCGCCTCTCCCAGATCTCGTTGGCCAACTGTGGGGAGAGATGGCGTGCAAAGAGGTGTCCGATCGCTGCGCGGGCACGACGTTCGTGCGCGCCTAACGAGGCGGCGCAGGCAGCGGCGCCTAACGTGAAGGCGCCGAGCGGAGCGACGATCGGGATCCACACCCCGACTCGCAGTGCGGCAGCAGCGAAGGCCATCGTGATTGCCAAAGCCAACACGAAGGCGAGCGCTCCGGTGAGCGCGGAGCGAATGCGCCATGCGCCACAGGCGCCGACGACCGCAGCGACGATCATCGCGAGATAGTCTACCACATCAGGTGGAAAGCGAAGCGGCGCAACGATTCCCGCTGCCAGCGCAACGAGCTCGCTCGCGCCTAACGCGTGGACGACTACGCCGGGCGTCCCCTCTGGGCGCGTGAGACCAGCATCAACCGGGAGCGCCACAAAGTCGGGAAGGCTCGGTGCGTCGGCACCCACGAAGACCATTCGTCCGCGTACGGCATCGTCAGTGAGCTTGCCGCCTAACGCTTGACCGAGCGTGACGTGGGCGAGCGTTGCGGGTGTACGCTGCCAGGCCGCGAGGTGCTGATAGCCGGCGTCGTCAACATGCCGATAGCCACCGTCGGTGGTGCTGAAGGGATGGAATTCAAATCGCCCGAGCCTCGGAAGGCCGGCCGCGGAGGCGCCCACACTATCGCCGAGGCTCGTCAGGTAGTGACGCGCCGAGGCGAAGGCGAGCGATTCGTACGTACGTGTAGAATCGTCGGCGAGCCACAGGAGGCGTCGCACCGTACCCTCGGCGTCGGGAGCGACGTCGGTGAAACCGAGCGTCGCGTTCGGCGGGAGCGAGTCCGGCGGCGCGACACCTCGATGTGCAGCATCACCGAGTTTGTGCGCGACGATTACCCTCCCCTCTTCCACTCCTCGCCGCAATGCGCCGGTGGGTGCGATTCGATCGCGAAAGAGGTCGAGCGCGATGGATTGCGCACCATGTGCGAGCAGCGTGTCGACGAGCGCATCGAGAACGGCTGCCGGAAGTGGGAATCCGAATCGATGGATGTCGTCTTCGGTGAGCAGGACTAGGCTCACCGTGCGCGGCGGAGGTGTCGGCACACGCGCGAGGCTTGTGAGAGAATCGAATGCGCGCAGCTCGGCGGGCTGCAGGAGCCCCGCAACGACCAGCACCGCAACAAGCACGGCGCTGACCGCGGCCGACAACACGGCGATGCGTGTGCGAGTGCGCGCCAGCGACTGTGTTGGCGACTGTATGAGCGCCGCGGTTGTCGAGGTCATCGTGCTCCCTCTGTCGCCGGCCGCGGCACGAAGACGATACGCCGAATCGTCGAAGTCCACCCAGTGACTGACGGATCGCGTTCAAGCGATCGCGTCGCCGTGGCCGCGCATGTCGGCGTCTGAGCGACTAACTGTGAAAAGGAGTAAGGGAAGGCGCCGAGGTAGAGGGCGATGAAGTCGGCGGCAAAGGGAGGAGTGGCGCGACCGAACCGAATGCGTGACCACCCGCCGTTGCTGCGAAGGTTGACGCTGTCGGAGGCCGCGGGGGCGCGAACGTTTACTTCCGGGAGAAGCGTGGTGAGAGGGATGCCGCGCTGCCCGGCGAGTGCCGTAGTGAGGAAGATCGGCGCGTTCGTGTAAGAGATGGCGCGTACGAGGAGGTCGTAGCTCTCGCCTTCGATGAGCGTGTCGACCGTCGAGGCAGCAGCGTTAGGCGGCGCCGATCCGGCGGGGACGACGCGGAGATCGATCGAGAGATTGTAGTTGCGCGCGGGATTGACGACGGAGCGAATGCTCGAGGCGACCCAAGCGCGCCGGAGCGCCGTGCAGAGCGCGCTCGGCGAACGCGCGAAGGCGTAACCTTCGTTTGGACGCGAAGCCTGGACGAGATCAGCGCTGTCCGACACCCACTCGGCGTATGCGGAAGAGCTTGGGTAACGCCAACGAGGGAGCGGGACGATCGGCACGTCACGCACCGCGACGCCCATGCCGCGACCAGCGGGCGAGAGCACGACATCGGCAGTGGCCGAGTCATTCGTTAGGCGTGCGAAGGCGACTCGAGTCATCGCCGCCGAGAGGGAGCGGAGCCCCGGGGACAAGTAGACGCGGAGCGACTCCGAGGCGCGCGCGTTAGGCGGCATCGTCGAGATGGTTGCGACGCCGCGCTCGATGGCGAGCGTGTTCGAGTCCGGGGCCCCGATGCGCACGATGTGCGCGCGGTCGTCAGCGACCGAGTCGACGAGGAACTGCCCGATAGTTTTGCGAGGAGCAGCGTCGCTGCTGGCGACGTCGAAGACGGTACCGCGCCGCACGCCGTGGGCGGCACCGATGTTCACGCTCCACTGGCCGTCAGCTGCACGGAGCGCCACGGCAGCAGGCGGCGGAAGCGAGTCGCGCGCGACGGAGAAGAGGCGTGATGCTCGAGCGTCGGCGCTCCCCTCGAGCTGCGGTGTTTGCCGTGTCCAACGCCGGACGTCGTCGCGGACGAGACCGATGAAGGCGTCGTATCGGATCGCCGAGCCGGCGGCTTCGTCCAAGAGACGCGTCAAGGCGTAAGTGAACACGCCGGAGTAGCGGTTGTCGAGGTCGGGCCACGGGAGCTCGACGGCCAACTCGTTCGCCGCCGCCGCCGTGAGAACGGTGAACGGGATCTCCTTGAGATCGCGACGTACGGTGCCGATGGCGTCAGCGGATGATTCGGGCGCCATGGGGCGTGGGCGGGCATTCGCGCTCGCGAGCGGTGGGGCACCGCGCGGATGCTCCTCGCCTAACGAACGCGTGATGGTTCCCGAGAAGCAGGCATCGACGATGACGGTGACGTTGCGCGTGCGCAGCGCCCCCAGCCAGACGCCGAGTGAGTCGTCGAGGATGACCTGGTGCGG
This sequence comes from Gemmatimonadaceae bacterium, assembly GCA_044224185.1. Classification (GTDB taxonomy): domain Bacteria; phylum Gemmatimonadota; class Gemmatimonadetes; order Gemmatimonadales; family Gemmatimonadaceae; genus SCN-70-22. Next base: position 330,878 of record JBGAKW010000002.1, read on the forward strand.
ATCACGAATGTTGACGACGTCCCACGGAACGAGCGCTTCGTCGACGCCGTCGTCCTCGTCGCCATCGAGGTCGGGGACTTGGGTCCCGTGTCCGGAGTAGTACACGACCACGACGTCGTTCGCACTCTGCACCTTGTCGCTCAGTGCGATGAGCGCTTGCCGAATGCTCGCGCGTGAGGCTTGGGAGTCGACGAGGACGGTCGTGAGGGAATCGTCGAATCCGAAGCGCGCGAGCGAGTGCTGCATGCGGGCAACGTCGGTACGCGGTCCGCGAAGGTCGGATTCTCCTGGTGGTCCGTCGGCGTTGAAGTGCTGGTAGTCGGCAATGCCGATGAGGAGTGCGATGCGGCGCGCTTCGGCCGGTGCGTCGGCGCGCGCCATTGGGGCGATGATGGTGCTCGTTAGGCGTTCACCGGAGATTGGCGGCGTGGAAAAGTGGGTACTTGTTGACGTGTTGCCGGGGATCGCTGGCGCCAGACGCACTGCGAGCGACGTGCTGACGAGTGCCCCGGCAACGACGACGAGAATCGCGCCGTTCGTCATCATTGAATCCCTTCTCGTTCCAGCAGCGTGCGTGCGCGCAGCGCCGCGCGCTTGCTGAGACTCTGGAGCGCAGCGTCGCGACTCTCGGGCGTCGGGGCGTGCTTGTTAAAGGCCACCACGTCCTTTCGCGCCGCAGCTGCAAAGAGTGATCGCTCCGCCGCATCCGATGCGCGCGCCGCGAGATCGGACGCCGCGAGTGCTCGAACCATCAGCAGCGCCGGCGACACGAACGACGAGTCGCGCGGGAGTGCGCGAGCCACCTCGTCGAGTGCTTCGCGCGGGCGCTCGGCGTCGAGCAGGATGCGAGCACGAAGCAGAGCAAGCTCGCGCCGCTCCTCGTCGTCGCGGGCAAGCGGTGCTACGGAATCGAGCGCCACACTCGCATTCGCGACATCTCCGCGAAGGTACGCGACGCGGGCTGCGCCGACACGGGCGTCGACCAAGGTTGCGTCGAGAGCGCGTGCTCCTTCGTACGCCCGCGCCGCTTGGTCGAGCGCGCCTTCTCGCTCCAGCGCGCTCCCGCGAAGTTGGAGGGCGCGCGCCGCGTCGTTCATCCGCGTATTCGCGAAGCCTAACGAGGCCGCCGCCCGGAAGTGGGCGACGGCCTGCTCGAACTCTGCGCCCTCGATCTCGGATTGGGCGAGCGAGACATAGGCTGGGGCGAAGGCCGAATCGATCGCCAACAGTTGCCGCAACACGTCGCGCTCGCGCGCCGTCCACTGATTGCGACGCACGCTGTCGGCCAGCGCACGCCGCGCGAAGTGCTGGGCGAGCGCGAATCGCGCGTCGGCTGACGAATCTGAGGCGGCGACTCCGCGAGTGTACGCACGCGCGGCGTCACTCCAACGATTGCGTGCCTCGTATACCTCGCCTAACGACGAGTACGCGCTCCCGTATAGCGGGTCACGCCGAATCGTCAACTCGAAATCGGCGACCGCTGAATTGAACGACGCGGTACGTTGTGCGGCCGATTGCGTCGTGTCGTTCATGCGGTCCTGCGCCAACCATCCGCGGTAGTACGGGACGTCGGGTGACCGCGGTAGCACGCGTTCCGCCTCGTTCAGAACGGCCAGGGCGCGAGCGTAGTTCGGCGTCGACGTGGAGCGATAGAGCAGCGAGAGACCGTTATACGCCAGCGCATAGCGAGGGTCGTGCTTAGCTGCGAGGCGATAGAATCGCTCCGACTCGGTCACGTTGCCTAACGCGCGCTGCGCCTCGCCACGGTAGAAGAATGGCTCCGGGCGAAGCGGCGCCGCGACTGCCGCGCGCGCAAAGATGGAGTCGGCGGTGGGCGCATCGAGCTCATCGAGGGCGAGTCGCCCCGCCTCCAACAGCGTCCACAACGAGTCGCCCCCTCGTGCACCGCGCTGGAGCAAGGCGAACGCCGAGTCGATGTACGTGTGCGCGAACGCTCGCCGTCCAGTGACTCGGTAGAGCGACGCAAGATTCCCGCGCGCCATCGCGAGCGAGGGTTGGGCAGCGATGGCGCGATGGTACCACGAGCGTGCCGTGGCGTATCGCCCGAGCGCTGCGTAGGCGATGCCCAAGTTGTTGTAGGCCGCTGCGCCTAACGTGTCGAGCGCGATGGCGGCCCGCAGGGTCGCGAGTGCGCGCCCATAGTCGCGGCGCTCCTGGTATACGGTCGCGAGATTATTGACCGGATACTGCCAGCGCGGCGCCTTGGCCATCGCCGCACGGAAGGCTGCTTCGGCGTGGAGCGGGTCGCCTAACGCCGACTGCAAGAGCCCCAGCGCATTCCACGCGTACGCTGCACGTGGCTCGAGGGCGATCGCACTGCGCAGGCGTTGCTCGGCCACGGCGAAGCGCGGGCGATCGTTGGCGCGCACGATGGCGAAGCCCAGGAGAAAGTCGCGTCGCGCGCGCGTGGTTCGCCGCGCCGGGTCGTTAGGCGGAAGGAGCTCAAGAGAGGCAGAGAGAAGGCGCCCAGCGGCCTCGTATGCAGCGGGGCGCGGTTGGTCGTTTCCCCCTTCGAGATACCGATGGATGAGCGCATCGGCGTCTTGCTGCATGGTTGCAACCAGCTCGTCGGTGAGGCGCGGGACGATCGCACGCGCCTCTGGCCGGCGGGCGAGGGTACGATAACTCGCCATGGCGTTCGCGCTATCGTGCGCCGTTAGGCGGCCGGCGACGATCGCCTCTCGCAGCGAACGCACCAGTGCAATTGTCGAGTCGTCGAGTGTCCGACTCGCGGGCGAGCCGGCGTCACGCGTGCGCGTGGGATTATTCGCCGCCACCACATTGGTAACGCCGCTGTTGCTGTTCCCCAAATCCTCCCGCCGCATCGCAGCGAGAGTCGGCAATGGAATCGCGAGGAGCGTGTCGCGCAGAGATCCGCTGTGTTGGGGAGACTGTTTATCACCTGTCGCCTTGCGAACCTGATCGCGCACGAAGTCCTGCAAGGCGCGCAGGGTGACGATTCCCGTTGTGGTGTCCGCCGCGAGCCCGCGCCACCCTTCCAACAGATAGTAAGTGTAGACGCCGTGCCCCTTCCCTAAACGTGTGTTGCCCCACTGCTCTCCTTCCATGGAGAGCTCGTCGCCGTCGCTGGAGAGGAGTTGCGTGACGCCGTTAAAGCGGCGTTGCAAGGCCGTCGCGGCACCACGTGTGTAGCCTTCGTTGACCGCCATTCCGCCGCTGCGGCACGCGTCAGTGACGAGAATGACGCGGACGTTTTTCTGCACGAACTTCTCCAGCCAGCTTTGCAGCTGCGAGAACTCGATTCCACCGATGTCGAGTTCACTCTGGCGCGCAGCGTCGCTCGCCAGGAGAAAGGCGCGACGAGGTGCTTCACCGTCTTCTTCGGTTCCGTGCCCGGCGAAATAGACGATGGCGACGTCGCCCGCGCGCGAGTCACGAAGTAGGGAGCGAAGCTCGCGCAGAATCAGCGGAACGGTTGCCGAGTCGTTGACGAGGAGGCGAACGTTCGATGCCGGGAGATGCGCACCGTCGTTAGCTGAGAGGAACGAAGCGAAGGCGCGCGCATCTGCGTCGGCGAAGCGAAGTTGTTTGCTCTGGTCGAGGCGCGGATAGTGCGAGACACCGATGACCAGTGCGCGTCGCTGCGCTTGCGGGGCACATGCCGGCGCACCCGCGTCTCCACACGATGCGAGTTGCGCGTGTGCGAGCTGGAGGGGAGCGCCTAACGCGAGTGCCGCCATTGCCAGCACCCTTCGCATCAGAAATCGAGCTCCACACCGGCGGGGGCGAGCAGAGCTGCGAGTCGGCGGGTATACGCGCGCAATGCATCGCGATCGGTGCCGGCAGCGGCGGTGACGCTAGAGGTGCCATTGCTACCATACGCAATGGTGACGGATCCAGCGGTGGAGTGCTTGATGGTCTCTGGGCGGCCGGCCGAGTCGCGCGAGACAGTGAGTTGCGCGCGCCCCTCAGCGCGGAGCAGACGTCCTTTGGCGTCGAAGGTGAGATGCACTTCGTCGTCCGCCGCGGCCACGATCGTTAGGCGTCCGTCGGTGTCATACTGGTAGCTCGCTTCCAGCGCTTCGCGCCCCTCACCCCGAGAAGCAAACGACGCCACTCGGCAACGCGCATCGAGAGTACGCGTGACGGTCTCGCCCCCCCGCTCCTCAATGATGGGCACCCCGCACTCTTCGTCGTACGTCGTGGACTTGACGCGACCGTCGGTTGTTTCGGAGATGCGGTACATCCAGCGCTCACCGTTGGAGCGGCGACGTTCTTCGTAGCGGTACTCCTCGCGCGAGAGCGTATCGCCCACAGAAGTACCGCGCGCAACAGCGACTGGCGCCTCGCTCACCGGGGCACTCGCAACAGCCGAGCGCACCAAAGCGATCGTGACAACGTACTCCAGGGAGTCGGCGCGCGTCCAGCGATAGGCATAGGCGGCGCTGATTCCCTTTTCGTTCGTCACGCGCCTAACGCGGGCGTTCATGGAGATGGGGTAGTACGCGACGTGTACTCCACTCCCATCGGCGTTGGCGATCTTGGTGAGGTAGTGCCAGTGATCGTATGCATGCGTGATGACAACGCCGTCCATGTCGCGAGTGTAGATGAGGTCACCGCGGGTGTCATAGCGATACGCGGCGTAGCGTGCGCCGCTGGTGGCACGTCGGACGCGCCCGTTCGTATCGAGCTTGAGGGCTATCGAGCGGCCAGCGTCATCGCGGATGCTCGCCAAACGGTGTGTTGCATCGCGCGACAGCTCCAACCAATGTCCCCCGTGCAGCTCGACCTTCGTTAGGCGGCCGTCGTTGTCGAAGCTTTGCCGCGTACCATCCGCGAGTGTGCGGAGGTAGCCAGCTGTTGTGCGCTCAAGTTCATCAACGCCAAATGGCGTGACCGCGCGGAGGTGCGTGCCTACTGGCACCGCCGGCGGCACAACCTTTCGAAGGCGAACGAGGCGCTTCCACTCCGTGGCACGGAACGACGCGTTCTCTTTGAGGAGCGACTGATACGCAATGAGCGAGTCGGCTCCGACCAGGTGCGCTGCGCGTGCTGCCGTCGCGATTTGCGAGACCATATCGTCTACACTTCGCGCCGACGTTGCGCTCGCGCGGTACGGCGTCGCTGTGCCACCTCCCCATTCGTGCGCAACGACGCTTCCGTCGCCCTCAACGGCGAGATACGTCTCGTAGTCGCTCGACCATCCGCAGCCAAACAATCCGCAGAAGGGAGAGAGTGATTGGTACGCGCGATAGATTCGCGGAGCAGCGCCACCCGGAAGCTCGAGGTCGAGAAAGGCGGCGTAGACGTTCCCGTTGCGCGGGTCGCCATACTGCAAGACCGGGTGCCGCGCTTCCTGTCCCCTCGCCATTGCCATCGGCGAGAGAGACATGGCGCTGGCCACCGCCACCAACCGGGCCGCGTTAGGCATCACGAAGCGCCGCATCTTACTTGACACCGATGCCGGGCCAGCCGAAGAGCGAGAGCGACCAATAGGCAAGAGGCTTACCGTAGCTCTCGCGGGTGAGGAGGTACTGCGGGTTGGGGACGACTTGGCCGAGTGTGAGCCCTGAGAGCGCGGTACGTTTCACCCACATCATCCCTGTGCCGATCTTCACTGGTCCAACCGAGAATCCACCGCCGACTCCGAACGCGCGCGTGTCCGACTGCGCGCTCACGGTGAACTCCGGGATCCAAACGGCGACGTTGTTCGACTCGCGAAAGTCCAGCCACTTCCACGTCGTCCCTAACGATGCTCCCCAGGTAAAGCGCGCGTCGCGAACGGCGGACGCGTAGATCTCCGAACCACTCGGCGATGCGGCACGTGCGCCGTACACGTTGAAACGCGCCGACGGGACGTTGATGAGCGAAACGCCTAACGACGGCCGCACGAACGGCTTCTTTACTACCGTGATGGTGATGAGCTGCGGCGCACGATTCGCGACGCGGAGAATTTCCGGAAGGTCGCGCGGCGCAATCGATACCGTGACGGTGCGACCGCTCAAGCGCGAGATCGGGAGCTCCCCCGCGTCCTGCTGCGCGCAGGCGTTCGCCGCGAGTGCAGCGAGCTTCTCGACATGATACGCGTTGGCGACGATCGGATCGAAATCGCCTAACGCGGACATCACGCGCGAGCGCACGGTGGTCACGCTGTCACGCGCAGCCGTCCACAACTCGCCAATGTCCGACGGCAACTCGTTCAGTCCAGCATCGAGCTCCTGCCGCGCACGCAGCAAGTCGTGCAATGCATCGATCACCTCCTGCACGCTCGGCGCCGGCGATGTGTTCGCGCAGCTGGCGGCAGGGAGGGAGAGCGCCTGTCGTAGCGTCGACGACGCATTCTCCGGTGACGCGCCCAAGCGCATCGCCTCGAGCGTCGCGAGCGTCTGCGTGTAGGTGTCCTGCAGTCCGCCAGCGCCGTACAACTGGCGTTGCACCTTGACCAGCGACTGCTCCGCCTTCCGCGCGAGCTCCCAGGCGCGCGTGAGTTCCACCGACGGCGCGGGAGCCGCGTCAGTCGAGGTGAAGCCCTTTCCGCCTAACGATTTGGACACCAGCGGTTTGGGCGAACCACTGATGGCCGCGCCTAACTCTGGGAGGTAGGGCCCCAGTCGGCCGAGGAACGTCGCGAGCGGCGCGATGGCCGGACTCGCGGTCGTTGTCGTCGTTGTCGCAATCTGGTAGAGCCCCGTGTTGGTGTTGACCACACGGAGCCGGAGATTCAGTGGACGCGGGAGTTGGATCGCGCGCGACAGTCCATAGTTCGTGGTATCGGCGCGCATCACGCCGCCGGCGTTTTTCGTTTCGATGAGTCGAACGACGCCAGTGCCGTGATCGAGTTCGAGGATGGCGCCATTGGTCGCCTGCGCGCGAGCCGCGACGCAGAGCGGATTGAGCGAGACGGCGCACAACAGAATGCGCGCGAGTCGGTTCATGGTCCTCTTGGGAAAAGCTTTGCCGGTGCGGACCGGCATCGCGTGAGCCTTTCGTCGAATCCCTTACGCTTGATCAAGCGTGAGAACTCATCGCCGAAGCTCATTCTCTCGACTCTTTTGGCAGGGTGCGCGAAAGGGGAACCTTTTGCATCTCGCGTGTGTGGTCGCGCCGCTTATTGGCGGGGCGGCGACCGCGCAGAAGCCGCCCGCGCCTCAGAAGCGCGCCCCCGTCGCGGAGGCGGCGCGCGTTGCCCCACAGGGCGCCAATAACGTCGCCCTGGGTGAAGATCGCGCCCAACTTCGCAAGCGTGGCGAAACGACGTTTAGCGAGTGGATCGCGGCGAGCGGGCGGAGCCGCGATTCGTCGTGGGAAGCGCGAATCGACACCTTGCTCGTGCGCCTCTCGGCCGCCACCGGTGTCCCCGATTTGGAACTCACGTGGGCGCTGACCAACGACGCAGCGCCTAACGCGATCGCCATTCCCGGTGGCTTCGTCCTGATCTTTCGAGGGATGCTGCGCTTCGTGGACTCGGTCGCGACCAGGTTGGAACCGTCCGATCGTGTGGCAATGCAGCGTCGAGCGACCTCGATGCTGGCGTCGGTCGTTGCGCACGAACTGGCGCACGTCACCCTCCGGCATGGTGATTCAACTGCCGTCTCGGCGCGAACGCGTGCCGTAACAGAGCCGCGCGATCCTGCTCGTGCGATAACGGGCGCGTCCAACGATGTCTTGCAGCAACAGGGGCTCTCACGTCGCGAAGAAGACGAAGCCGATCGTACGGGAGCGCTCTATCTCGTACGCGCTGGCTACGCCATCGAGGGAGCGCTCGACGTCATGCGCGCCCTCGATGCAATGGAGCGTACACGCGGCCGTGCCACTCGCTCGCTCGACAACGTGACGTGGCTCCGCGGACACCCGCGCCCTGCAGCGCGATTGGCAGCGCTCGAAGGGTATCGGGCGCAACTGCGCGCGCGTCAGACCAATCTCGACGACGCGCTAACTCTTCTCAACGCCGATACCGACCCACAGCTCGCGATCGCTCTGCTCGATAGCGTCTTGACCGCTTTCCCTTCGCTGGCGGCGGCGCGTCATGCTCGCGCCGCAGCACTCCAACAGCAATACATCGCGTTGGTCCCGGTAGGGGCGCTCAAGATGCGGCCGTCGACACCGACATTCACATCTGAGTATCTCCTTTCCGTGCGCGGCAACTCCAAGGCGGCGGCGTTGCTCCTGACGGGTGCGCGCACGGACTACGAACGGGCGCTGCAGAGCGAGGTGCACCCGTACACGCTCTCCGCGCTTGCGGTGCTGGACGCATGGAGCGGTGACTCGCTCCAGGCGCGCGCGCACGCCGAGCGCGCGGAACGCGCGTCGCCTAACGACGCAGACGTCCTGAACAACCTCGGCGTGGTGCGTTACCTCGCCGGAGATAGCCGCGGCGCGCGCGATGCGTTCGAACGCGCCGTCCGCGCGGGCGGCGATTCACTACCCGCGCGTGTTCTCTTCAACTACGCGCGGGTTCTGCTCGACCTGCACGACACGGAGAGTGAGCGCGTCATGTCGGCCTATCTTCTTCGCGACGCATCGTCGGCGTGGGCGACGCTGGGACGAACGCTCATGGGCAAGCCGGGCGCACGCATCGATGCGTCATCGTTAGGCACGAGCGCTCCGCCCACGCTTGGCGATACTACCGCCCCTGCCCCTTTTGGCATCCACCTCGGCGCTCTTCCAGCGCAGGTCGTGGCGGTGCTCGGAGAGCCGCCTAACACCAACCAGCAAGGGATGAGCAACGTCTGGCGCTACGCTGATCGCGCGCTCTCGATCGTGATGTCGCCGCGCGACGGCGTCACGAGTATCGCGGCGAATGCACGAGCGAACGACGGCGGCGATTTCCTTGGGCTCAAGGTTGGCGATTCAATCGCCGCGGTACGAGCACGGTTAGGCGAGCCGACGGAAGTCGTTCGTGATCGCCTCACTTTCGCGCATGGCACCTGGGCAATTGTCGTCGACCGAAAGTTCGGCCTCATTTCGCGTATCTCCCTTCAGCGCCAGTGAGAATCTGATGCGGCGTTTGAAATCGTTGGTCGTCACTGCAACTCTTGTTTGCACCGTGCTTGCGCCAGTGGAGACCCGAGCGCAATCCTCATCCTCTACCGAAGCGCTCGACCTGGTCGAGGTCGCGCACCGGCTCGTTGATTTCGGGTACCGCTCGTTAGGCCCGCAGGCGCTCTTGATGGCGGCGCAAATTGCCATGGACTACCAGGCGCGCCAGCTCAACGCACGCCCTAACGAATTGATTCGCGGTGCTCGCGGCGCAGACACACTTCCCGCCTTCGACGTCGAGGAGTTGCTCGCACGCGCCGAGGGAATGGCTGCGGGCGATTCCACCATCATGACCATGTCCGCGAGACTTCGCGCGCGCCTGCGCGGAACGACGCGCGGTGTACTGCGCGGTCCGCGGCTCGGGAGCTACACCATCGACGGCGGCGGGACGCACGAGTTCACGCTGACCTTCGCCACCGGCGAGCCAGCAGTGGTGCGCGTCCGCGCGTCGACTGCGACGAACTTGAGTTGCGCCATTCTCGACGCGCGCGGGCGCACGATGCGGGAAGACCGCAGCACTTCGTATTGCGTCCTCAATTTTCGCCCCGAGACGAACGGCACCGTCAAGGTTCGCATAACGAGTGCGGCGACAAGCCCGAGCGCGTACATGCTCATTACCAACTGATGGCCACGACGCGCGGAGCTCTTCGCTCGACCCAGGCACTCACCACGTTAGGCTCGGCGCCTCACGAGCGTGTCGCGCACGACGTCTTCGATCGCATCGAGCGGGCGCGTTGCCCCATCGGCATCGAGCAGGTGCGAGTCGTTAGGCGCGGAGAGGGGAATCCACGCTACCGGAATCCCGCGATCCGTTGCCTCGTCGACGACTTGCCCGGTTCCCCCACGCCCGCGCGCCGCCTTGCCATCCCAAATGGCGATCAGCAGGTCGCTCTGCGCATTCACGTATCTCCCCGCGCGTTCGTACGCCGCCTCGCGCGCATCACTCTCCGGAGCGCGCGATGAACCATCTCGTTCGACGACAAAAGCTGTCGCGGCACGCTCCAACAACGAGCGGAAATCGTCCCGCGACACCTGCGTCGCAAAGTCGCGTTCAAAATCGTCCGGCGGGAGCGGGAGCGGTGCCTCCAGTTCATACCCAAGCTCCAGCGCGGCGCGCGCAACCATCCGGTCGCTCCCTTCCGCCAGCGATGAGAGAAGACGTAGCCTGCACCCCTCGGTGCCCGCTTCCTGCAGCGCCGCCGCTTGCACTCGCCGCAAGACTTCAGACGCAGCTGCAAAGATCGCCCACGCATCGGCGTCAACGATTCGCTCGGTGCGATGCCCCGTTACTCCAACTTGAAAATGCATCTCGTGCGGTGAGAGCTGAGACATCGTCGCGTGTCTTGGAGCTCGCAGGCGCGAGCATCACTCGGCGACAAAGAATAGAGAGCAACGCGTCACGCCACCAGTTCGACCATCCGCGAGCGAATCGTCGATGACGCTTCCTGGCTTTCGCATTTTTGTTTCGTCACCGGGCGACGTCAGCGAAGAGCGCGTCATCGCCGAGCGCACCGTCCGCCGACTCGCCGCCGAGTACGCGAGCGTCGCGCGAATCGAAGGAATCTTCTGGGAACACGAACCTCTCTCCGCTACGAGCACTTTCCAATCGCAGATCTTGCGCCCATCGGAAGCCGACGTTGCCGTCTGCATTCTCTGGGCGCGACTCGGCACTCGCCTCCCCTCCAACTTTCGCCGAGCAGACGGAAGCGCGTACGAATCCGGAACCGCCTTCGAGTTCGAGGACGCCGCCGAGGGATTCAAAGTGCGCGGCACTCCTGCCCTCCTCGTCTATCGCAAGACCGCCGAGCCGACGGTCAGTTTGAAAGACGAAGAGACGGTTTTGGAGATGCTCCGGCAGCGCCGTTCGCTGCAGTCGTACTTGCAGCGCTGGTTTCACAACAAGGAAGATGGTTCGCTCGCCGCCGCCTTTCACTCGTTCGACGCGCCGGCGAAGTTCGAGGAGTTGCTCGACCAACACCTCCGCAAACTCATCGAGCGGCGCTTTGCCGACGACGCCTCGTTAGGCGCTCGCGGTACGTGGCGCAGCGAGGCACCCTTTCGCGGTTTGTCCCTCTTTGACGTCCAGCACGCCCCCATCTTCTTCGGACGCAGCAAGGCGACCGGCGAAGTCCTCGCGGGACTACGTGCTCGCGCGCTCGATCCGGGAACTGCGTTCGTTCTGATTTTGGGGATGAGTGGGAGTGGGAAGTCGTCGTTGGCGCGGGCTGGCGTCCTCCCACTTCTGACACAGCCGGGAGTGATGGAGGGCGTTACGGGGTGGAGAAGCGTGGTGATGCAACCATCACTCGCCGACGCCACCGGAACACCGCTCCGTGCGCTGGTTGCGGCGTGGTTAGGCAGCGTCACGCGCGATGGCGCGGACGAGGAGACGATCGCCCGGCTTGAGACGAAGCTCACGGAGCACCCGGAGAGCTCGCTCGCTGCGTTAGGCGAGCACACAGCGCTTACAGAAGGCGACGATCACGTCGCCCTCGTCGTCGACCAGCTCGAAGAGATTTTCACGATGCCAGCGGTGAACGGTGAGCAGCGCCTCGCCTTCATCCGCGTGATCGAATCACTCGCGCGCTCCGGACGCATCTGGATCGTCGCGACGATGCGCAGCGACTTCTACGCGCGCTGCGATGAGCTACCACCGCTCGTGCGACTCATGGAGCGTGAAGGACAGTATCACCTGCTCTCGCCTACTTCCTCGGAGTTGGCGCAAATCGTCCGTTATCCTGTTCGGATGGCGGGATTGCGCCTGGAGGAAGACGCGAACACCGGCGAACGCCTCGAAGATCTCTTGTTAGGCGCGACCACGGGTAACCCCGGTTCGCTCCCGCTCCTCGAGTTCACCCTCGAAGAGCTGTACAAGCGTCGTCGCTCCGACGGACTCCTCTCCCTCGATGCGTATCGCTCGTTAGGCGGAGTCGAAGGTGCGCTCGCGACGCGCGCCGAGGAAGTCTTCTCGGGGATCGACGAGGAGGCGCGCGCCACTTTCCCGCACGTGCTGCGCCGGCTCGTTGTCATCGACACCACGCGCGGCGACACCGCCTCGCGTCGCCCAGCGTCACTAGACGGATTCGCGCATACACACGCACGACGTCTCGTGAGCGCCTTCATCGAAGCGCGCCTCTTCGTCGCCGATCGCAGCGATCAGGGCGTCGCGACCGTTACCGTGGCGCACGAAGCACTCATCCGCCACTGGCCCCGCGTGCAGGCGTGGCTCAAGGAAGACCGCGAGTATCTCGCCACCCGCGCACGCGTCGAGGCGGCCGCATCGCTCTGGCGTACGGAAGAGGAAAATCCCCTCTTCCTCTTGCGCGCCGGCCGCGCGCTGCACGACGCGCTCGAAATCGTTAGGCGCCGTCGCGACGACGTCGACGACGCACTCGTTCGTTTTGTCGACTCCTCCTGGCGCGTCGCTCGGCGAAATCGCTTCATACGCTACGTCATCCAAGCAGGCGCCATCGCCGCCACGCTCGTCTTCCTCGCGTCCAGTTACTCGCAGTGGCAGACGAACAAACATTCGCTGCGCGAAGCACAACTCCAGCGAGACCAGCTCCTCAAGCAATCGGAGATCTTTCTCCCCAACGCGTTAGAGCTCGAGTTTCCCGGTGATTCGCTGCGCCCCGATCAGAAGTCGATGCTTTCTCTTCTCCTGAACGAACTCCGAGAAACGCAGTTTCGTGGGACGCTGTATCTGCAGCCGCACGTCGGTCGCTTCCTGGTCGTACGGGATGCTGCCACGCAGTCTCTCCGCCTTCGCACCGCGCGCGACCGTTGCGCGTCGCTGGATTGCGAGACGTATCCCGCCGCGGGAAGCGACAGCACGACACTCCGAGCTGTGGAACGTTCGTTAGGCGCCCTCGCCGACTCGCTTCGCACAGACGGCATCGACGTCAAGATCGCCTCGCTCCCATTGGGTGACGCGCTCACCCCCTACCCCGACTCCGTGCGCGTCGCCGCCTGGAACGCCGCCGCGCGCCGAAACCACCGAGTGGAAGTGCGATTGGTCCCCGCCGAGTCGCAGCAGCAGTAGCCGCTGCGACCATCTTGATGGATCGTTAGGCGAGATCGAACGCCGCGGGGAAGTGCGCGGGCGACACGGAGCGCTCAGCTGCTGCGTCTCCGATGGCGCGCAGCAGATGCCGATGTTCGGCGCGGTCGAGTCGGCGCGTGTCGGCCACAGCGACACCGTTCATCGGGATGCCGAGTTCCTTGATCGACTCTTCTTCCAACTCAACGTTGTAACGGAGGTAGGTGAGCGCCGCCTCACCCGACCAGAGATCGTCGCTCAACTCTCCCATCTCCGAGTCGATGGCGCTCGCCGTTGGGGAGCGCGACAGACACTGCAGCACCGTCTGCCCTAACGACGAGGAATCGTCGATGAGCATGCGCGGCACGGTCGAGGCCCAATCCCAGAGCTTGAATCCCGCCATCACCTTGGGCGAGGTGCGCTGGCGCCAATGCCCCGTTCCGACCGACACCATGAGCATCTTCTCCTCGCCTAACGGCCAGCGGAATGGATACCCACGGAGCGTCGCGACCATGAACAGCTGCAACGCTGGATTGCACGCCATCGATACACCACCGTCGATGAACATCCCGAACTCGCCCGCACCCACATCCACGCCCTGCGGAATGAAGAAGCCCGGCGCCGCAGCACTCGCGCGCACCACCGACCAGAGTGGCATGTCCTTGTTCAGCGGATAGTACTTGCCACGCGGGTGATTGAGGAGCGGCCAGGTGCTCTCCGTATCGGCTCGCTTTGCAACGACGCAGAGCCCCGTCTTGAGCGACGCGTCGCCTAACGTGCGGGTCCCGAAGAATGCCTTCAACTCGGAATCCAGTGGCGCAGCATCGAAAAGCGCGCTGACGCGAAGAATGCGTCGCTTCCCGAAGACTTTCGCGCCTAACGATAAATAGCGCTCCATCAGCTCTTCGGTGCTCAGCCCGTACGCCAGCGCGGCGGCGATGATCGCTCCGGTACTTGTCCCGCCAATCAAGTCGAAGTAGTCGGCGAGTATCAACGAAGGATTGCCGCTCCGCTCGCGGAGGAGCTTTTCGATCCGCACGAGAAAGCCCAGCGTGACGACGCCACGAATCCCACCACCATCCAGGGCGAGGAGTCGCTTCGGGCCCGGAGCGTCGAATCGTTCGAGAAGAGTGGTCATACCTCCATACGCGAGGAATCCCTCCCCCTCGGCTCATCCCTTCGGTTATCGCCGCATTCGTTGGCTGCAATGAGCCGCGGCGAGGTCATCGTGCGCGTGACTCGAGAGGAACCCTTGAGCCTTCTATCAGCACGCCCCCCACGTGCCCTCTCTGCCTAGCTACGCAACGCTGCGACTCGCCGCTCTATGTACGTTGTTCGCCTGCGCGGCAACCAACGCCGGCGCACAGGGTGAGCAGCTCTCCTTCGCGCAAGCGCTCGAACGAGCACGCTCGCGCAACGAGCGCATACTCGGTGCCGCCGTCGGTGTCGATCGCGCCAAGGCCGAGCGCGACGCAGCGCGTGGGCGACGCCTCCCCGACATCAGCGTCTCAGGGCGCGCCACGCGCATCGATGACGACATCGTCATCGACCTCGACCCGATCCGCTCCGTCATTCTCAAGCTCCACCCCACCGTGCCCGCGGCGGCGATTCCACCATTTCGCGCGCAGGTGCAAGGTGAACGCTTCAACAACCTCACGCTGAACGCGACGCTCCCCCTCTTTGCTGGTGGGAGAATCATGGCGGGGGTTCGAGCGGCCGACGGCGCGATTGAAGCGGCCCGCCAGCAGCAACGCTCCACGAACGGGGAAATCGCCAGCGAGCTCGCGCAACGATATTTCGGACTGCAGCTCGCCATCCAGAATCGCATCACTCGGCAGTCGATGCGCAAGTCGCTGCTGCAGCACGTGACGCGCGCACAAACTCTCGAGCGCAACGGCCAGATCGCCCGCGCCGAGCGTCTCCGCGCCGAGGTCGCACTCGCCGAGTCAAACCGCGAATTGCAGCAAGCAACGCGCGATGAGCGTCTCGCCTCGCTCGCGCTCTCCAACACCTTGTCGAGCGACAGCGCCGTCGTTCCCACCACGCAGCTCTTTACGCTGGGTACACTCGCGCCCCTCGATTCATTCCAGTCACTCGCCAGCAAGCGCAATCCGGTCCTCGCGCGAATCGCTGCCGAAAAGTCGCGCGCACGCGAGGGTGTGAAGGCTGCACTCGGAGAGATGTTGCCGAGTGTTGGAGTGTTTGCGCAGAGAGAGTTGTACACGAAGGACCTAACGCTTCTGCAGCCTACATGGGCCGCGGGAATCGCGCTGACGTTTCCCATTTTTCAGGGTGGACAGCGCCTCGCGCGCATCGAGAGTGCACGCGCGCAAGAGCGGCAAGTGGAGTTGCTACGAGCGCGCGCTCAGCGCGACATCGCGATGTTGACCGCCTTGCGCTACGAACAGGTCGAACAGGCGCGCGACCAGTTTGCCGCGCTGGAGGCAACGCGCGCGCTCGCGCAGGAGAGTGTTCGCGCGCAACAAGTCGCATTCGCTGCCGGACTCGCGACTTCGCTTGATGTCGTGGACGCCGAGCAGGCACTCGCGCGCGTTCAACTCGGTCTTCTCAAGGCACAGTACGACGCCGACGTCGCACTCGCCGGCCTCCTCGAGGCGGCCGGCGTGAGTGAGACTCTTCCGACTTACATCTCATCTGAGGGCGGGCGATGAAGCCCCACTTTCGTGTCCAACGGCTCGTTAGGGCGCTCGCTTTGTCGTTAGGCGCGGTCGCTTTTGCCGCGTGCAACAGCGCGCATGACGCCGACGTGCTCCAAGGGCAGGTCGAGGTCCGGAAGGTCAACGTCGCCGCCAAGATCCCTGGGCGTCTCGACTCCGTCCTCGTGCGAGAAGGCGATAGCGTACGGGCCGGCGCGCTCATCGCCGTCATTCGGAGCCCCGAACTCGCCGCCAAAGCCGAACAGGCATCCGGTTCGGTGGAAGCGGCGATGGCGCAGGAAGCCAAGGCGCAGCACGGCGCTCGTGCGCAGGAAGTCGAGGCAGCGCGCGCCAACTGGGAACGCGCCGTCGAAGGGGAGAAGCTCGCATCGACGACCTACGACCGCGTGCAGAATCTCTTCAAAGAGGGGGTCATCTCGGCACAGCGCCACGACGAAGCACAGACCCAACTCAACGCCGCGCGCCTAACGACGGAGGCGGCCAAGGCGATGTACGACATGGCCAACTCCGGCGCTCGCGCCGAAGACAAATCCGCCGCGTCGGCCATGGTTAGGCAGGCGCGAGGGGGGCGGGCGGAGGTGCAGTCGTACGTCAACGAGACGCGCATCACTGCCCCCATCGGTGGAGAAATCTCGCAGCGCACCGTCGAACCGGGGGAAATCGTCGCTGCCGGCCTCCCGATCGTGACCGTCGCCGACCTCGCCGACGCGTGGGTCACCTTCAACGTCCGCGAAGACCGCCTCGCCACCATCGGCATGGACAGCGTCCTGCACGTCACCGTCCCAGCGTTAGGCGAGCGCGCCGTCTCGCTCCGCGTCTCGTACATCGCCCCCGTGGGTGACTTCGCGACGTGGCGTTCCACCGGAGAGACCGGAGGGTTCGACCTCCGCACCTTCGAAGTGCGCGCCCGCCCCTCGGAGCGCGTCGCCGGACTCCGCCCGGGGATGACGGTCCTCCTTCCGACGAGCGCGCTCGCCCCTCCGTCTCCGCGCGTTAGGCGTTGAGGCGTGAGCGTGCCTAACGCGACGACACTCGCTCCGGGCGCAGTGGCGGCTGGCGAGCCGCTGCGTGCGACCGGCTGGTTCGCCGTCGTCCGTCGCGAGTGGTGGCGCTTCACCCACCGTCGCACCTATCCCCTTCTCGCCATCGTCCTCCCGCTCGTCGGGTGGGCGATTCTCCGCAGCGTTTTCGGCGCCCACGTCGCCCGCGACCTCCCGGTCGTCGTCATCGACCAGGACCGCACACTCCTCTCTGGACGCATCGTCCGCGCAATCGACGCCACCGCCGCAGTGCGCGTCGTCAACACTCGCGATGACGGCGACGACGTCGAACGGATTCTTCGTCGCGGCAACGCATACGCCGTCGTTGTCATCAACGAAGGAGTGCAGCGGTCGATCGCTCGGGGCGATCGGTCACCCGTTCTGCTCTTCACCAACGGCCAGTGGATGCTCCCCGCCTCGCTCATCGCTCGCGATGTGCGCGTTGCCGTTGGCACGCTGAGTGGCGAGCTCGATGTGCGGAGCCGAGTGGCGCGCGGTGAAAGCGTCGCGCGCGCGCGGGTGACGGCGGAACCCATTCGCGGCGAGTTGCACCCGCTGTACAATCCGGCGCTCGACTACGCCGCTTTCCTCTTTTTGGCTCTGATCCCGACGCTCGTTCACGTCTTTGTGCTGTCGCTCTCGGTGCAGTGCGTCGGGAGTGAGTTGAAAGGGGGGACGGCGCCCGAGTGGCTTGCCAGCGCCAACGGCTCGCTCGCCACCGCGCTCGCTGGGAAGTTCCTCCCGTATTCGCTCTGGTTCACCGCGTTAGGCATCGCCCTCCTCGAGTGGGCCATGCAATCGCTCGACCTCCCGATGGCCGGGAGTCGCGCGCTCCTCTACTTGGGCGTCGCACTCCTTGTGCTCTCGTATCAGGCGTTGGGGCTCTTTCTCATCGCCGCGACGGCGAACTTCCGACTGTCATCGTCGCTCGCCGGATTTCTTGCCGGACCGGCGTTCGCCGTCGCGGGGGTCTCGTTTCCTCGATTCGCGATGCCCGTCGCCGCCCAGTGGTGGTCGGCCGCACTCCCGCTCACCCACTACTTGCAGCTGCAGACGGCCCAAGTGATCGCCGGCGCCGATCCCCGCCATTCACTCGCATCGTTAGGCATGCTGGGCGCGTTCACCGTCGTCCTGGCGGGGGTCGCTCTACATCGCCTTCCGCGCCTGGTCCGTGAGCCGAAATACTGGGGGCGCATCTGATGGAGCGCGCCGCCGCCATCTGGCGCGCCTTCGCCAGCGCCTTGTTAGGCGAGTTCCGCGCCATTCGCAGTGACAAGGGCGCGCTCATCATCATCGTCGCCGGCGCTCTCGCGTATTCGCTCGTCTACCCCCTCCCCTACAGACGCCAACTCGCACGCGAGATCCCCATCGTCGTCATCGACGAAGACCAGAGCGCGCTCAGTCGCCAACTCGCGCGCATGACCGACGCCGCCGAGCAGGTGGCGATTGCGCGGACCGTCTCGACGATGGAGGAGGGAGAGAAGCTGGTCCGCAATGGTGAGGTGCGCGGTGCGATGCTCATCCCGCGCGACTTCGAGCGAAGCGTGCAGCGCGGCGACCGCGCCATCATCGGCATTTACGGCGACGCCTCGTACTTCATGGTCTACAACCAGATTGCAACTGGCGTCTCGCTCGCTGTCGGGACGCTCTCCGCGGGCGTCGAACTTCGGCGTCTGCAGGCCACTGGCCTCACCGCAGCTGCTGCGCGCATCGCGCGCGATCCGCTCCCGCTCACCGTGCGCCCGCTCTACAACCCGAGTGGCGGCTACGGTAACACCAACGTCCCCGCCGTCCTCATTCTCATCCTGCAGCAGACGCTTCTTATCGGCATCGGCTCTCTCGCCGGCGCGCGTCGCGAGACTCGCGGCGCGCCTAACGAGGGCGCGAGCACCAGCGCGCTGGAACGCGGCGCGTCACTCATCGGCAAGGCGACCTCCTACATCGCCATCTACTTCGTCCATCTGGCGCTCTTCTTCGGCGTCGTCTACCGACTGTACCAACTCCCGGCACGCGGGAGCATGCTCGTGACGATGTGGTTCCTCGTCCCGTTCCTCATCGCCGTCGCATTCCTGGGGCTCGCCATTTCGCGCCTCTTCCTCGAACGCGAGTCCGCCATTCAAGCGCTCCTCTTCTCGTCGCTCCCCGCCCTGTTCGTCTCCGGCTTCTCATTTCCCGCCGAAGCGATGCCGGCGTGGGTGCGCGCCTTTGCCCAGGCGTTGCCGAGCACGCATGGCATCGCTGGCGCACTGCGATTGTTGCAGATGGGCGCGTCGTTAGGCGACGTGCGGCAGCAGTCCATCGCGCTCTGGACGCTGGCCATGGTCTACGCCGCTATTGCCTACGCGCTCCTTCCGCGACCCACACGCGCCACGACCAGCGCGGCGGCCGCCCCGCCTAACGAACGCCCACCGACTCCATCCCTGAGTGGTCAATAGCCGTGACCACGATCGATGTCGGCCAGCTCCCATCTGCGTTAGGCAGGAGACGCACCATCCGCGTGCTCGCCGGTTCGATCACGGCGTGCCACCCGTCCGCATAACGAGCGCGCACCACCCACCAGTGCGGATCGGCCACGCGCCTCGCTTTCATCGTCGCGGGAAGCGCCGTCTTGTCGGCCGGCGCCGCCACGACCCGCGGCGCTCCGGCCACCGTCGGCTCCTCGTCGCCGCGATGGATCGTCAACTCGATCGCCACCGGCGTCTGTTCGCGCAGCACCACCGGCGCATCCGGCAGGCCTGCCGACAACCAGGGCGATGGTGGAACGATCGCCGGCTCGTGATACGGTCCCGCGATCAATCGCTCGACGATCGAGTCGGTGTTCGCCATGAACGCTTCCATCGAGAAGTGCACGTTGCCACTCGCACTTCCGAGCTGTGAGCGGGTGATCGCGATCTGGTCGAACAACTCCGACACCGGCCACATTCTGCGTGTGCTCGCCGACGCGCGCGAGGTGTAGTTCCCCGGCCAGATGTTGCGCCCTTTTGGGTTCTCGCTGCGCCACCACGCCAGCATGTCAGCGTACGGCTGCTGCGGCGCGGTCGACTTCCAGTAGAGCTGCGGCGTGAAGTAGTCGCCCCACCCTTCGTTGAGCCAACGACGGGAGTCGGCGTACAAACGATCGTATGCATCAAAGCCGCGGACGACGGCGGGAAAGCCCGGGCGCCAGATCCCGAAGGGAGAGACACCGAACTTCACCCACGGTTTTGTCTTCTTGACGGCGCGGTACAACTCCTCGACCAGCAGGTCGACGTTCTGGCGCCGCCAGTCGTCGCGCGACAACTCACCGCCGTCAGCGCGATACTTACGCCACGAGCGGTCGTCGGGAAACGTCAGCTCCACTCGGCGCGTCCGTCGCCCTTTCCCGACGCGCCCCGTCTCCGGATATGGGTAGAAGTAGTCGTCGATGTGGATGCCGTCGACGTCGTAGCGCTCTACCACGTCGGTGATGACGCGCGTCGTTAGGCGGCGTACCTCCGGCTCCCCCGGATCCATCCATTGGAAGGGACCGTACTTCTTGACTAACGACGGAGAGCGCCGCCCGATGTAGTTCGGCGGGCTCGGCGTCTTGTCGGCCGGATGCTTGGCGCGATACGGGTTGAACCACGCATGCAGCTCCATGCCACGCTTGTGCGACTCGGCGATCGCGAAGGCGAGCGGATCATAGAACGGCTCCGGCGCCTTCCCCATCTGCCCTGTCAGGAAATACGACCACGGCTCGATCTTCGATGGATAGAGCGCGTCGGCGCCGGGACGCACCTGGAGCACGATGGCATTCAGGTGGAGCTGCGCGGCGCGGTCGAGGATCGCGAGGAGCTCCGTGCGCTGCGAGTCGGGCGGAAGCCCCGGTCGAGAAGGCCAATCGATGTTCTCGACCGTCGCCACCCAGACCCCGCGGAACTCACGCGCCACCGGCGGTGGCAGCGTGTCGGTGAGCGAGTCGCCGCCTAACGGTGCATAGGGAAGTCCGCGAGTCGGCGGCGGTTTGACGTCGGCTTGTGCGACCGCCAGCCGCAACGGGACCGCCGGGGCGCACGCACACAAGAGCGCGAGAGCGATCGTCGCGCGCCATCGGGGTGCGAGACGGAAAGGAAGCCTCATCGTGCGACCGTCAACCCTCGCGAGGTTACCCTCAGCCGTCACGATACGGCGACTCGTGCTCGTTCCTGTCCGGCGCAGGCGCTGGAGGTGTCGCAGACGCCGGCGCGCGCTTCGCGGGCGCCTCGTTAGGCGAAACGCCACTCTTTGGCGCCGGCGTGCCATTCCCATCCCGTAACGCCTTGAGGAACTCCTTCCCGAGCACTTCCACCTGCCACTGGCGGAGCTCCGGGATCGCGCCTAACGACTCAAGATCCCCCGGATTTCGGCGAGCCACGGCTTCCATGCGGTCGCGAGCACACAACACACCAGGGTCGAGGTCCAGGTCCTGAGCGACGACGTCGCGCACACGCTTGAGGCGCGCGACACGATCGTCAAAATGCGGATCACGGTCCCAGCGCGCCGACTTGGGAAAACGCGGCAACTCCCCTTCGGACACCGCGAGTCCTCGGGCGACCGCCTCAAGTATCTCATGCCCGCGATTCTCGAGAATCCCGCGCCCGATCCCCTTCACCGAACGCAGATCGTCCATCGTGCGCGGTGCCTTGCGAGAGAGGTCCAGCAAGACTTCGTTAGTGATGACGCGGAACGTCGAGCGATCGAGCGACTTGGCCACCCCGTCGCGCCACCCCACGAGCTCGCGCAACAACGCCAATTCGCGCCGATTGAGATCGCGCGCTCCCTTCATGCGCAGGAATGCGGCGCCCGCGTCCTCTTCATCCCAGTGCGTCCCTTCAAGCCGCGAAAATTCCTCGCGCGCCCAGTGCCAGCGCTCCTTCTTCTGCAAACTTTCGCGTAGACGATCGCGCAGCTCCAGCAAGTGCATCGTATCCTGCGCCGCGTAGTCGAGCATGTCGGCGGTGAGCGGACGCATGGACCAATCGGCGCGTTGATGTTTCTTGTCGAGCTTGAGCCCGAAGTACGCATCGAGCAGCGCTGCCAACCCGAACGCTTTGATGCCTAACAACTGCGCCGCAATACGGGTGTCGAAGATGTTTGTGACACGCCACCCGTAGTCCTGATGCAGGAGACGCAGGTCGTAATCGGCGTCGTGAAAAACCACTTCGACTTCGCGCGACTCGAGGAGTGCGCCGAGTTGTGTCGGAGAGGGGACGCGGAGCGGATCGAGAATCGCGTGCTGGGCGTCCGTGGAAAGCTGAAGGAGATAGATCCGGTCGACGTATCGATGAAAGCTCGCCCCCTCGGTGTCGATCGCCACAACCTCGGTCTTGGCGATGGACGACAGAAAGTGATCCGCTGCCTCGGGTGAATCGAGGTACAGCGGTTTGGATGAGCCGGGCTTCTTCGAAGAATTCACTGGTATCTGTATTCGGTCCGGGAGCGCCGAAGCGAAGGGCTCGGCGTCTGGAGCATGCGACTGCCCCGTCCGTTCCACCTCGCCCGCGATCACCTCGGCGTCGTCGTTAATGTAGCATCGCGCGCCGCCGCTCGTTTCGTGCGAGGGCGCCAATGATGGAGTCGCATCGACCCTGATCCGATTTTCACTCGACGCGCTCGCATTTGCCCCCCATGTTATCCCCGCTGACTGGAGCAAAGTGCCGCATAGCTCTCATTCGAGTATCACCGTTCGACGATTTATGCGGTGTTTGCCCCTCGGTCCTCGTGGTCCCCGCGTCCCCGTGGTCCTCGTGGTCCTCGTGGTCCTCGTGGTCCCCGTGGTCCTCGTGGTCCCCGTGGTCCCCTCCCCCTCCCCAATTCCTTTTCGTTAGGCACGAGGCACCACGTGATCGCCATATGCGGTGACGCTGAGATCGGCTATGACGATATGGGGAGCGGCATCCCAATCGTTTTTCTCCACGGCTTTCCACACAATCGCGATCTTTGGGCACCGCAACGCGTCGCGCTGATGGCGCAGGCACGCTGCATCACCCCCGATTTGCGTGGGTTCGGCGAGAGTAAGGGTCAGGGGAATGGCGCTGAGCCCCTCGAAATGTCGATGGACCGCTACGCCGATGACGTGGCGGCGCTCCTCGACGTCTTACACGTTCCCAAAGCGGTTTTTTGCGGGCTTTCGATGGGCGGATACGTCGCCTTTTCGATGTGGCGCCGTCATCGCGAGCGTGTGCGAGGACTTGTCCTCATGGACACGCGTGCGGGAAGCGACAGCGCGGAGGGGAAGGCAAAACGCGAGGAAATGATCCTGCTCGCGAGGGAACGCGGGAGCGGTGCGGTGGCGGATGCCATGCTACCGGGGATGGTCGGAAAGAGTACCCGCGAGAAATGTCCGGAAATCGTGGACGCAGTCCACCGCATGCTCGCCTCCGCCCCCCTCAACGGCATAATCGCAGCACTCGGCGCAATGCGCGATCGTACCGATTCGTTGCCGACGCTCGCGACGATCGACGTGCCGACGTTGGTGATTGTGGGCGACGAGGACGTGCTCACGCCCCCGCGTGAGGCCCGCGTGCTCCACGAGGCGATTCGTGGTAGCACGCTGGAGGAGATCGCCGGCGCCGGGCACGTAAGCAACCTCGAGCGCCCCGCGGCAGTGAATCATGTGATGTCCGAGTATGTCGCGGCGTTGACGTTGAGTTGAGCGCAATGCCCGGGGTCAGAGCCCGGGGTCAGAGCCCGGGGTCAGAGCCCGGGGTCAGAGCCCGGGGTCAGAGCCCGGGGTCAGAGCCCGTTATCCGATCAACGCCCCCACATCAAAAACCCGCCGAGGGCGCCAGATCAGAGAGCCCCGACTCTGGGCCCCAGCTCTGAGCCCGTTAGCCGATCAGCGCCCACGCGTCAAAACGCGCCTAACGCCCCATCAAATACTCCGCCAACTCGCCTAACGACTTCGCCACATACTCCCCCGCCGTACTCGGCGCACTCTGCCGCACCTGATCCAAGCGCACCGCCCGCATCCCAATGTTGACCGCGCCACCAACATCGGTGCGCTCGTTGTCTCCCACATGCAGCGCCTCGCCAGGCGCCACGCCTAACGCGAGCAACGCCGCCAAAAATGGCTGCGGCCTCGGCTTCGCGTGCCCAACGTCCATCGAATAAATCGTGGCACCAAATAAACCGCGGATCCCGTCGCGCTCGAGCAACCGATCCTGCGCTCGCCCACTCGCAAACCCCGTGTCAGACACGATCGCCAGCGCATAACGAGTCCGCAGCGCCTCGAGCGCCTCGCGCGCTCCATCGAGCAAAGGCGGTGGAAAATCGATGAGCGTGTCGTCGACGACTTGCACAGTCTCGGCGATATGCTCGCAATCGTTAGGTCGCTCGATCGAGAGCTGCGCCAAAAGCCAGCGCAACCGATCGGCCGTCGTATAGCCACGATGTTCGTCGCGCCACCACCGGTCAGCTTCGATCGCCGACTCTGTGTACAAGCGCTCGAGTTCTGCGGTCGTGACCGGTGAATCGAGCGACGCGAGAAGTTTCCCGACGGCCGCGCGCCGGCGCTCCACACGCACTGGAATCGATGCACCGGCATAAATCGTATCCCAGTAGTCGAGCGTGATGGCTCGCAATTCTCGCATTTATTCAGGAACCAACGTCGAGCGCAGACACCGTCGCATCAAAACGTCGCCACTATCAGCGCGATCCGTGCTCGGCACACGCCAGAGCACGGTCGCACGTCGCGACGCACACTACCGCGTCGGGCGCCCGGGTGGCGTCGCGCTCTTGAAGACGTCGCGGTTGATCTGCACGTATTGCCGCAGATTCGCAGGAACGTCCTCCTCAGGGAAAATCGCCGTCACCGGACACTCCGGCTCACACGCACCGCAGTCGATGCACTCGTCGGGATGGATGTACAGCTGGTTCTCCCCTTCGTAAATGCAGTCAACGGGACAGACATCTACGCAGGCCTTGTCCTTGGTGCCGATGCAGGCTTCGGTGATAACGTACGGCATGGTCGGGAATAGTGGAGAGCGTGGATCGGGGACCGAAAAGATACGGTGACAAACGTCGCGGCAGTAGTCATCGAACACCCGCATCACACCACCACGCCATTGCCCTCCCACCATTCCCACGCCCACTCGGCCCTCAAGAAAAATGCATGGTGCTAACACGGCCCTCGGCGCGCTGGACATAAACGCGCGCTCCCAGTAATTCCCGCGCATGCGACTCACTGTCAACGGACGCACACGCGACGTCACCGCGCCACCGCACGAATCACTCCTCGATACACTGCGCGATCGCCTCTTTCTCACCGGAACAAAGCTCGCCTGCGAGCGCGGTGAGTGCGGCGCCTGCACCGTGCTCGTGGGCGGCGATCCCGTTTATTCGTGCATCACGCTGACCGCCGCGTGCGAGGGAATGAGCATCACCACCATCGAGGGACTCGCCCGCGGCGACGCACTGCACCCCGTGCAGGAGGCGTTCATCGCGCACGATGCCGTGCAGTGCGGCTTCTGCACTCCGGGACAGGTCATGTCCGCCGTTGCCCTACTCGCGCGCAATTCAGATCCCGACGACGCTGCAATTTTTGAAGCGATGAGTGGGAACCTGTGTCGCTGTGGCACCTACCCCAAGATTGTCACCGCCATTCGCGAAGTCGCCAGCAAGGCGTTACGGGATGGTGAAGGCGCATGAGCGACCAGGAGATCCCCCGCGGCGAGACACACGCGGGCAAGCGCTTCATCACCACGACCGTTGAAGTCGAAGGACGCGTCGAATCAAAAGTCGTCGAACTCCCCGAGAGCGAACCAGCGCCATGGGAGACTAACGAAGCATTGCAGATCGTCGGGCAGCCCGTCACACGCCACGACGCACTTGAAAAAGTCACCGGGCGCGCGCGTTACACCGCCGACATCCAGCGCCCCGGGATGCTCTTTGCCGCATTCGTTCGCGTTCCCGCCGCACATGCCAACGTCACGCACGTAGACGTGAGCGCCGCCTGGGACGTCGCCGGCGTCGTCGACATTCTCCAGGCGAGCGATCTCCCCTCGCGCCCCATCAAATGCGGCGGCGTGAAGCTCTTCGACCCGCACATCCAATTCGCCGGGCAACCGATTGCCGCTGTCTGCGCAGAATCACGCGAGAGCGCCGAGCGTGGGGCGGCTGCCGTGAGCGTGCAGTTCGAGCCTGAACCTGCGGCGGTGAGCTTTGATGCCGCGGTCGCCGATGGAGCGCCTAACGTACGAGGGAGCGGCAACGTCATGCCCGGCTTCCCACAGCTCGTCGAACGTGGAAACGTCGAGCACGCCTTGCAGCTCGCGGACGTTGTCATCCGGCGCGAATACACCACGTCGGGGCAACTGCATTCCGCCATGGAACCACACGCCGCCGTCGCCGAGTGGGATGGAGATGCGTTGACGATCTGGGAATCGACGCAGGGGGTGTTTCGCGTACGCGACGAAGTTGCAAACACGCTGGGACTGGCGCGCTCGCGCGTCCGTGTCGTCAAGGACTACATGGGCGGTGGCTTCGGCGCCAAGAGCCACGCCGGCGCACACACCTACGCCGCCATTCTCTTTGCCAAACGTCAGGGGCGCGCCGTGCGCTGTGTCCTCGCGCGCGATGAGGAACAGACGGTGACAGGCGTCCGCCCGCCATCGCATGTCGCCGTGACGTTAGGCGCCAGGCATGACGGCACGCTCGTCGCCATCGACGTGGACGCGCACGTCGCGTTAGGCATCGGCGGCTGGGCAATGAGCACCGCGGCAATCTTCCGCGAGCTCTACCGCTGCGCCAACGTCCGGACGCTCGAGACACTCGCGTTCACGCACCAGCAGGAGATGCAGGCGTTCCGCGCCCCCGGTCATGTCGAAGGTGCCTTCGCCCTCGAGCGTGCCATGGACGTGATGGCACAGTCGTTAGGCATCGACCGGCTGGAGTTCCGGTTGCGCAACCTGGCCGATCGCGACCAGGAGAAGGATCGGCCGTACAGCGGAAACGAATTGGAGCGTTGTTTTCGTGAGGCTGCGGAGCGTTTCGGGTGGGGGGGGTGGGGGTCAGAGCCCGGGGTCAGAGCTGGGGGTCAGAGCCCGGGGTCAGAGCCCGGGGTCAGAGCCCGGGGTCAGAGCCCGGGGTCAGAGCCCGGGGACGGAGCAAAATGCCAGACTCCGCGCGGCAGGCGCGCCTGACGCGAGGGACGCGAGGGACGCGAGGGACGCGACGGAACGATCCGATGGCGGAGAATCGATGCGGCGAAACGCCGACGCCGCCGGCAACTTCCCGGTGGGGGGGCCCCCCAACCCGCAATACCCACCACCGCAACCCCACCCGGATCACCTAACCGCTCGCAACATCCGTCGCGGAACCGGCGTCGCCGCCGCCGTCTGGGGCGCCGGTGGTGGACCGCCCGCCTACGCCACCGTCCGACTCAACAACGACGGCACCATCGACGTCCTCTCCGGCACGCAGGACCTGGGCACCGGCTCGCGCACCATCCTCGCCCAAATCGCCGCCGAATCGTTAGGCGCCAAACTCTCCGACGTCCGCGTCGTCCTGGGCGACACCGAGCGCACGCCGTACGCCGGCACCTCGTGGGGCTCGATGACGACGGCATCGGTTGGCCCCGCGGTCCGCAGCGCCGGCGTCGAAGCGCAAAAGCGCCTGATGGAAGCGGCGAGCGAATTGCTGGAGTGTCACCCCGATGATCTCACGGCGCGCGACTCCATCATCACCACGCGTGACAATGCACGTCGCCTGACGTTCGCCGAGGTGACGAGGAAGCTCGGAAATGTGATGATCATGGGGAATGGGAGCCGCGGACCCAATCCCCAGAATGTCGGCATCGCGTCGTTTGCCGCGCAGTTTGCGGAGGTCGAAGTCGACGCCGACACGGGCGTGGTCCGTGTCACGCGCCTGACCGGAGCGCACGACGTCGGCCGGGTGATCAACCCTCTGCTCGCGTCATCGCAGCTCGAAGGCGGAATGCTCCAGGGCTTGGGCTTCGCACTATTCGAGGAAGACCGCATCGACGGGCGCACCGGGCGTTCGATCAACCCCTCGCTGCACGACTACAAGATCCCGACAATCGCCGACGTCCCGCAGATCGACGCCTTCTGCGTCGAGAGTGTCGACACGACCGCGAACCACATCGGCGCGCGCGGCTTGGCGGAACCCCCAATAATCCCGACCGCCCCCGCCATCGCGAACGCCGTCGCCAACGCGTTAGGCGTCGAGGTCGACGCCCTGCCGATGACGCCACGACGAATACTGGAACTCGTTAGGCTAAAGAAATGACCGCGCAACCCAAAGCGGATTCCCTTAAGAAGAAAGTCGAAAAGGGTGCCTACCACGCCTGACAGACGACTTCCGGACTACCCCCCCAACCCGAAGAACAGCGAATCCAGTCCGCCGGAGCGAAGAGGGCCCCGCAGGGCGCGTCGGATAGGTATCCGCTAGCGCCCGAAGGGGCCCTCTTCGCGACCCCACGCCTGTTTCTAGAACTCCCCCCCGCGAGAACGAGAAAAAATCAAACCGCCGGAATCTGCGACCTATGCGTGGCGAGCCAGCGATCCACGCTCTGCACCGCTGGATGGAGCGACATCGTGTCGTCCAGCGCCTCGCGCGTGCAGTACGCGCTCCCGACCAATCGCAAGAACCGAAAGACGCTCGCCAGTTCCTCCGACCCCGGCAACGGACGCGCCTCAAGCAGTTCGAGCGGAAGATCGTCGTAACTCACCGGCTCACCCAGCGCGCGCTCGAGCGCCGCGGCCAGCTCGCTCCCCGAGAGCAGCGCCCCCACCAGCGGCACCACGCGCGCCTCGTTAGGCGCTCCGAACGAGAACAGCTTCAAGACCGCATGCCCCACGTCCGCCGCCGCAATCCACGGCAGCGCCCCCTCACCGACCGGCATCGTTAGGCGGAGCGAGCCGTCGCGCCCGCGGCGTGGCGTCATCCCGAACTCCACCAGCCGCTCCCACAGGAGCGCCGTCTGCACGTACGTCACCTTCACACCGCTCGCCGCGAAGAACTGATCGCTCTCACCCTTGGCGTCGAACGGTGGGGTCTTGTAGCGCTGCATCAACGTCGGAAAGCGCCGATCCCCCTCGTCGATGAAGCGTCGAGTGTCGGGCTGCGTCGACCAGACCACGTGTTCCACGTCGGCCAGTCGCGCCGCCGTCGCCATCGATCGCGCCTGCGACAGCTCGCGCTCCGGCGAGCCATGTTCCCAGAAGTTGGTGACCGCGAAAACCGCGTTCGCTCCGCGAAAGCCTCGCAAGACGCTCGTCGCGTCGTCAAAATCGGTGACTACCAGTTCTGCCCCGAGAGCCGCGAGCGCCATTGCAGCTGGCGATGTCGTCTCGCGAACCAGGGCGCGCAACTCGAAGCGCTGCCCCGGATCGTTCAGTATTGCGCGGGCGACCGAACCTCCCAACAGACCAGTCGCATCGATGACAGCAACGAGCGGGCGCATGGCGAATGTATGTAGAGCCCAGGGCGCCCAAGCGCGATTCACGTCAGCGCTCGAACACCGAAGGCGTTGATCCTACTGCGACATTACAATCGCGTTTGCCCTGCGGTTGCACATGGTGCGGTTGACCCATCCTTAGCGCCCCCCCCCCCCCGCCACGCCCACCCCGACCCCCACCTCGTCGCCCTACCGACCTTCACACCGTACGCGTCTATTTTGAGGCGCTTCGCCACCCCACCCCTGGGCATCTCGCCCTCCCTGCAACCTGCGCCATTTGCTTTCTCCCGCCTCCGCAGGAACAGCTGAGCGCCCATCCGCCGCAATCAGCACAGCCCAACGGCTGGCCATCGCCGTCGGCTGCGGAGTGTTAGGGGGGCTGCTCGCATACGCCTTTGCGTCGCGCCCAGGATTCATCGGCGATCACCTCGCGTGGTGGTACGGCGCGCGCGTCCTGCTCGCCGGCGGAAATCCGTATGCGACGCTGCCGAGTGCGCCGCCTTACAACATCAGTGATCCGCTGGTCTATCCGCTCACCAGTGTGGTCGCCGCGATTCCCTTCGCCCCATTTCCGCTCGCCCTCTCCCACGCGCTTTTCGTCGCGGTGGGTTCCGCACTCATGGCGTGGGCGCTCGCCGGACGCGAGCGCTACATGCTGCTCGCCTTCCTTTCGTTTCCGTTCATCATGGCGGCGAATCTGGGGCAGTGGTCGCCGTTCATCGTCGCCGCCATGCTGGTCCCCTCGTTAGGCTGGATGGTCGCGCTCAAGCCAAATCTGGGAGTGGGGGCGATCGCGTGGCGCCCATCGCGATGGATGATCATCGGCGGTGCCGTCTTCGCCGCACTGACGCTGCTCATGCGACCGACGTGGCCGCTGGAGTGGATCGCTTCGGTACGCTCGGGACACGCCTATCCATCGCCACTTCGCACCGCGTTAGGCATCCCGATACTACTCGCGCTGTGGCGTTGGCGCTCCGCCGACGCCCGATTTGTCCTCGTGATGTCGGTTCTTCCGCAGACGTCGATGTTTGCCGATCAACTCCCGCTCTTTCTGATCTCGCGCTCGCGGAAGGAGCTGCTCACGCTCGTGCTCGCGAGCTTCGTTGGCGGAGTGCTGTACGCGTGGCGTCTGAAAAGCGCCGCCGAGCCGGCCCCGCTCGTCGGCGTCCCCTACGTGACCGTCGCGATGTACTGGTCCGCGGTCGCGGTGATACTCGCGCGACGCACTTTCCCTAACGCCGATATCACCCCTTCCACGGCGGCAACTTCCTCGGCTTCTCCCACAACTCCGGATTGTGCCGATACAGCGTGATCTTCCGGCCAATCGCCTGAATCACCTCCGCACCTAACGACTCCGCCAGCTCGCCAGCCATGTGCTTGGGCTTCACATCCTCGAGCGTTCGCGACACGGCAATCTTGACTAACTCGTGCGTGCGTAACGCGTCGTCCAGCGTCTGGCGCGCGCTGTCGGTGAGTCCCAGGTGTCCGATGTGCACCATCGGCTGCAGGTGATGCGCTTCGGCGCGGAGTTCCGCGCGTTCCTTCCCTTTCATAAGCCTCGAGCGTGTCCTGGTCGAGCGAGAAATGGCCTGGGATCGAGGGGATCGCCATCCCACCAACGCCCTTTGCCGCGGTACGTCAGCAGTTGGAAGTGCAGGTGCGGCGTGTCGGGCGGGGCATTCCCCGTCGTACCAACGTAGCCGATCACGTCTCCCGGTTGCAGCGACATCCCCTCCTTCAGTCCGTCGGCGTAGTGATCGAGGTGGGCGTAGTAGTACACGAACCGTTCGTCGTCATCGATCGCGTAAACTGTTAGGCCGCCGAGGTTGTTCGAGCGGATCTTGAAGACTTTGCCCGCGTCGGCGCTGAGGACCGGGGTCCCACGCGGAGCCATAATGTCGACGGCCGAGTGAATGCGATCGCCGCGGCGGGCGCGAAAGGTGTCGGGGACGCGCGCAGGCGCCACTCCATTCACCGGCACCATCAACTGCTTCGCCCGCAGTAGGTCGGCGAGCGCTGCGTCGGGACGCCCCGCCGTCGCGGGATTTGCCGGGATCGGCAACTCCATGGGGTCGGGGGCCGGATCGCGTGGCCCGGGGAGTGGCGTGAGCCCCGCACCGCACGCCACCGTGCCTAACGAGAGCATGATGGAGAGGCCCCACCGCCGAAGGGAGACCGGCGCCGCACTCGTCAGGCGGCGCCGGTCTTGCTCCACTGCTTCAATCAATCGTCACCAGCCAATCGATCACCCCGCGAAACAGTAATGGCACCCAATCTCCTGAGCGCGCGCCACTGCCAGTACACCGGAAGGTACGACATGGACGCCCGGAATCAGTCCCGCCGCCCAATCCTTTTTGGCCGTCGCTGGGTCAATCCCCACGGCTCCCGCCGCCTTGCCGCTCAGAACTTCCAGCGCCACGCCGCACGCGAGGAACGTCACCGGCTGCGCCAGCATTTTCTCGATCGACGCGTCGGGGAGCATGATGTCGCCTGCTTTCGACTTGTAGAAGATATTGCGAAGTGACGGCGCCTTGGTCACGGGATCGGTGACGTTGATCAGCGATCCCACTTTGTACTTCGCCCACATCGCGTCGTTCAACAGCATGGGCATCGCGAAGTGACGATACACGATGACGACACTCGCATCCCCCGGTTTGAGCTTGTAGGTGTCCGTCATCGTACGGAGATAGGTGCTCGCGAAGATCGTCGCGAACCCCGAGTTCACGTCAGGCGCATCGAACAGTTGTTTGTGCTTTCCCGTCACCTTCGCCAGCCAGGGGTCGGTCGCGCCTCCACCCTGCGCCTGCGCGATCGATGGCGCTCCGCCAGCCGCAACAAGTGCGGAGAGTCCTGCCAGGCGTTGCAGAAATGAACGACGTGGTGAGCTGCTGGTGGGCGTGTCATACAACATGGAGCACCTCAGAGGGGAAGGGGTGAGGCCACGACTCCCGCTTTTGCGGGACAAATCCTCGCTTCGCGCCCGTATCTGGGGAGGCGCGGAGGCTATGCTCTCTCGGCACTCTCGGACGCGTCGACGCGCGTCATTCTCGCGTCCGTCCAGTGCCCGCTGTCTCCAACGATGGGCAACTTGGCGTCTCGCGGCAAGGACGGTTAAACACGCGAAACCCGATCTCCCCCAGCTACACCCCTGACGTCCTATTCGGCACGGATTGCGCACTCCCCTGAGCTGCGGCTTGGTTGTCACCGCCATCGACCTCTGATCTGAGAGCGCTCTCATGTTCCTCACGCGTCAGTCTCGTTTTGCTCGCGTTGTTCCCACGCTCGCCGTCCTCGCCCTCGCCCTCACCGCGTCGGCGTGCTCCGACATTACGGGCTTAGGGTCGTACGGTAACGAGCAGCGCCAGCTCGATCGCGCGCGCCGCGATTGGAACGACATCCTCATTCGCGACTATGAGTACGTCGTGCGACGCAGCTGCTACTGCAACCTCTCGGGCGTCGCCGTGCGCGTGACGGTGCGCAATGATTACGTCGTCGGCCTAACGAGAGACGCCACCGGCGAGTCCATCTCGCTGTCGTACGCCTATCAGTTCCCGACCATCGACGGACTCTTCTCGCGCATCCAGCACGCCATCGACGACCGCGCCTATCGCGTCGAGGCGAGTTACGACACGCAGTATGGGTTTCCGACCGATGTCTACCTCGACTACGAGCGCAATGCGCTTGACGACGAGGAAGGGTATACGCTGATCGCCTTCAGGCGCATTTAGAAGCCATCTCATAAATGACCGCCGGCTTCTGGCCGCCGCTGCGCGCCGGCGCGCCGTCAACCATTCATGAGATGGCCTGTAGAGTTAGGCGCCGAAGCCTAACGCTCCCAGGAGAAGCCAGCGGCCAGACGTTCCAGCTTGGCGCCGTCGCGCAGCGTGAGGAGTACTGTCCCTCCGCCGCGCGGCGTCCATGCGCGCGCCGCGATGTCATCGATGCCGTCGCCGTCTGCATCCATCGCCTGCAATACTTCATGCGCGCGAAAGCGAAGATCGCGAATCGTTAGGCGCTTGGGCGCTCCGGCGTCGCTGACGAGATACGCGCGCTCGCGCACCCACTCGTAATCGCCGGCGTATAGCGTCGCGATGGCGATGCCGCGCGCACTGCCGAAACACCCCGCCACCACACTCGTGCGCGATTTCATTGACTGCTGCAGCCGCGCGTAAATCGGCTGCTCCCCCGCCTTCAACGAGTCGAGCGTCGTCTGCGCCAACGCCTTGAGGCGCGGCACGATCGTAGAATCACTCGACCGGTCGCACGTCGCATCGCTCGCGCTCACACTGTCCGTGACGCGCTCGGCCGATGCGACGAGCGGATCGCGCGTGCGCGCCATCGAGTCCACGCGCGGCGGCACCGCGAGCTCGGCGACAATACGACCGTTCCACACGCCGAAGCCCTTCACCGTGACGTCATCACTCCCCCAATCGCCGCGCAACTGAAAGTGTGTCCCCTTCGCGATCGGTGAACGCGCCTCGGCCGCATCGCGAAACGCGCGTGCGTGCGCCGAATCCTTCTTGAGCTCGAGGTCGATGCGCCCGAGATCGATGAGGAGTCTCTTGCCGCGCGCTGCCGCCAGAAACCACTTTTGCATCACCGGATCGAAGACCAGTCGCTGAGCGATCGTGTCGGCGATTGGTGCGAGTGCGACCGGTGCCGCAACTGGTGCGTGCGCGGCAGTATCTGCAGCGGGGAGCTTGACGTCGGGAGTCGTGGCGCGTGGCGTTGCCGATGTCGAAGCTGCGGGAGCTTCATTCGAATCACTCGTCGCTGGTTTCGCGTCGCTCGATTCGGTTGAACATCCAACGATGAACAGCGACAAACTCGCGAAGAGCGAGGCAGCGAGCGCCAAAGATGTTGCGCGCGTGTGGTGCGAAAAAGAAGTGAGTGGAAGCATGTGGCGGTGAAATTAGCGCGTCGCCACATCCCCTGAAATATCATTCCTCTTCAGAGTGTCGTGAGCGTATCTCCGTTCGACTATTACCGCGCGACTTCTATCGACGACGCCGTGTCGGCGCTGTCACGCCGAGGCGCTCTCCCCCTCTCCGGCGGCACCGATCTTCTCCCGCAGCTCCGCGAATCGCTCGCGCGCGCAGAGCAGTTGGTCGATCTGCGGCGCATTCCGGGGGCGCGCGATATCATCTGGAACCCGGACAGCTCGTGCACCGTCGGTGGCGCCGTGCGTCTCATCGACATCGCGCGCGACGAGCGACTGCGCGCGTCCTACAGCGCGTTGGCCCAGGCGTGTAGCGCGTCGGGCTCGAATGCGTTGCGCCATATGGGGACGATTGGTGGAAACCTCTGCCAGCGTCCGCGCTGCGAGTACTACCGTCATGGTTTTGCCTGTCACAAGAACGGTGGTGATTCCTGTCCCGCGGCGACGGGAGAAAATGAGCACCACGCCATCTTCGGCGCCGGCCCGTGCGTTGCTGTTCACCCATCAGACCCCGCCGTCGCGCTTACGGCACTCGACGCCATCGTCCACGTCGCATCGCCTAACGGTGAGCGCGAGATTCCGATTGCCGACTTCTTCGTCTTGCCTTCGCAAAAACTTGATGGGGAGACGGTATTGCGCAGCGGAGAGTTTGTCTCGCGGATGACGCTGCCATCACACGCAGCCGGTGGCGCACAGCGTTACGAGAAGGTTATTGCGCGCGCCGCTTGGGATTTCGCGCTCGTGTCACTGGCCGCCGTGAAGCGAACGGATGGTGAGGTGCGGCTCGTCCTGGGCGGTGTCGCCCCCGTGCCGTGGCGCGTGACCGACTCCATCGAGGAGGACGTTGCATCTGGCGGCTTGAGCGTGGATGATATCGAGACGCTGGCGCAGCGGGCGATGTATGACGCGGTGCCGCTGGCGAAGAATGAGTATAAGGTGGATATGGCGGCGGCGGTGATACGGAGAGGGATTGCGGCGTTGCTCGCCTAACGAGTCCGCGTGAATAGCGCGCGGGCGCATACTGGTAACGCCCTGCAGGCGACACACTCCCGCGCGCCGCTTGGCTCATGCGTCCGCGTTTTGCGCCTAACGCCAATCCCCATCATGCTTTTCGCACCCGATAATTTGCCAGCACACACCCCCCGTCGATCGAGCGCGCCGACGTGAGTTCGAGCGCCACGCGCGCCCCCGGATCGATGAACATCGGCGCCCCGCGCCCAAGCAGGATAGGGTGAATGTTGAGCCCCACCTCGTCGATCACCCCCGCCGCAAAGAGCGACGACGCGAGGATACCGCCCCCCATCACGCAGATCCCCTTCCCCGCCTGACGCTTGAGTTCGAGCACAAAGTCGCCGGCGTTATCGGAGACTAGCTCCGCGCCATCGAGATCGTCAGGCGACAGCGTGCGCGAAAAAACGTACGTCGTAATTCCCGACGTCGACTTCCGCGGCTTGGATGTTTTCGCACGTTTGGGTTTCCGCTTCACACCTCCACCGTGCGACTGCGCCACCTCCCACGTCCGGCGCCCCATCAGCAGCGTATCGATCGAACCCCAATACTCGGCCATCACTTCCTGCGCGTCCTTGCTGAAGTGCAACCAATCCACCTTGCCGTCGCCGTCGGTGATGAACCCGTCGAGGGAGCAGGCGGCTCCATAGGTCACGACATCTTCGCCGCCACCTACCGCGCCATGAATCGCCTCGGGCCTAACGAGTTGAAGTTGGCCGACATCGCGAGTGAAGCCGGGGTGACGGCGGGCGCACTCACGCAACGCTTCGGGAGCAAGCGCACACGGATGCTCGCACTCGCGCAAATGGCATCCGCCGGCACCGATGACTTTGTGCGCCAGCTCCGGCTCGAGCGCGTGTCTCCGTTAGCGACAGTGCGGGCGTACGCCGAGTGTATGGCGGGGATGGCGCAAACGCCCGAGGCGCTGGCGCGGAGTGTGGCGTATCTGCAGCTCGATCTCGCCGACGACGACTTCCGCGTCCATCTCGCCACGCAGGGTGCGGCGACGCGCGCATCGCTGCAGGATCTCATCGAGGCAGCGGTCAGCGAGGGCGAACTCCTGCCTAACGCGGACTCCGCCGCCCTGGCGCGGGTGTTGGAATCTCTTACTCGGCGGCTCGGTGATATCCTGGGCGACCCATCGCCAAGGAAGCGCGGCCGAGTGGCTGCTGCGCGACGTGGAGAAGTCCTGCGCCCCTATCTCGCCGTCGCCAAAGGCGCGCGCAGGGCGCCGCGCGCGCCTAACGAGCGTTCGCGTCAGAGATCGCGGCGCCGATAGACGGCGAACGCCGCAAGCACAAACGCAACGACGTACGCCGCACCGATAAGGAGGAGCACCGACAAAGGCATCGGGAGCGTTTGCCCTTGCTTGAGCGGCGCCACACCGTAGAACTGCGGCTGCCAGAGCGCCTTGAAGACCGCGACCGGGAAATACTTGGTTGCGGCGCCGAGTGAGTCGCTCACGTAGCCCGCGAGCTGCGAGAGGATTTGCTCGGCGATGAAATAGAGGAAGAAGACGCCGATCGCCGCGCCTGAGGAGCGTGCGACGATCGCAAAGAGGTAGGCGAGCGCTGCCCACCCCGCGAGCCCGATGAGTGCGCCGCCCATGAATGACGCCACGGGCGAGGTGATGAGCGACGCGCTTGCGAAGCCGCCAGCCGCAACCGTCCCCGCAATGCCAAAGCCGCCGGCGACGAGGATGAGCGCCGCGAAGAAGACGACGACCAGCAGCGGGAGGAGAATCAGCTTGGCGACGAAGAACTCTTCCTTCGAGAGCCCATCGATGACGTTCTGCCGAGCGGTGCGCCAGGTGAATTCGTTGCTGACCAGGAGAATGAGGAGGATGGAGGCGAAGAAACAGGAAAGGACGCCCGGCCCGCCTAACACCTCTCCCCATCCTTGCGGGAGCGTGAAGGCACGTTTCGGGTGACGCATCCCTTCGACGAACATCCCGCCGAAGATGAGCCCCATGAGGCCCATGAAGACGCCTAACGATACCCAGACCGCCGGGCGACGGCGCGCCTTGATGTATTCGTTTTGTAGGAGGACGACGCTTCTCATGCGGCACCGGCCACGGCGTCCGCCCTCTCGTCGCGGGTGAGGCCGATGAATGCTTCTTCGAGCGATTGCTGCTGCGGGGCGATGTAGGAGAGGAAGATCCCCTGCCCCGCGAGATACCGGTTGAGCGCTCCCGGATCATCATCGTCGAGCCTAACGAGCACCAGATCATCCCGCCGCGACACCGATGTCGCATGCGAGTACGATCCGAGCGCGGCGGCGAGTGACGTCAGGTTATCGCTCTTGAGCGCCATCAGCGTCTCGCGGGCCACGAGGTCGCGGACGCTCGACTGCCTAACGATGCGTCCTTTGCGGAGGATGGCGACGTGCGTACACGTGCGTTCCACTTCGTTGAGGAGGTGCGACGAGACGAAGACCGTCTTTCCCTGCGCCCCGAGATCGACAATGAGTTCCCGGATCTCGCGCATCCCATCCGGATCGAGTCCGTTGGCTGGTTCGTCGAGGATGATGAGCTGCGGATCGCCTAAGAGCGTTGCTGCGATCGCGAGCCGCTGTTTCATGCCGAGCGAGTAGCCCTGGAATTTGTCCTTCCGACGTGTCGTCAGCCCCACCAGTTCGAGTGTCTCTTCGACGCGTTTGAGCGAGACGTTCTTGAGATTCGCGACGATGCGCAGGTTGTCCCAGCCACTGAGGTACGGGTAGAAGTTGGGCGTCTCGAGTGTGGCGCCGATGCGCTGTCGCGCTTCGTGCAGCCCGTCGCGTCCCGTGAGTCCGAGGAGCCGCACCTCGCCGGACGTCGGCGTGATGATGCCGAGGAGCATGCCGATGGTGGTGGTTTTGCCGCTGCCGTTGGGTCCGAGGAAGCCGAAGACTTGTCCCTGTTCGACGGCGAAGGATACGGCGTCGACGGCGAGGAGGGGGCCGTAGCGTTTGGTGAGGGACGCGGTTTCGATGACGTTCATGGGGGGGAGATCGGGAGGCGGACGGGGGGCCTGACGGAAGGGGTGGGGGAAAGGTTTCGCGGGGGAGAGTTTCGGCGGGTAACTTGTCCGGAGTGGTTGTTCTGTCTTTAGGTCCCGAGAGAGACTTGCAATGCGTGTGCTTTGGGCAGTGGTGAAACGCGAGTACCTAGAAAGGGTGCGGACGCGGTGGTTTCTGATCGCGACCCTGTTCGGTCCGATCTTGTTTGGGACGTTGATGTTTCTTCCGTCGTATTTGGGGCGCGGCGCGAAGGCATCAGAGGATGTGAAGCGCATTCGCATTCTCGATGCGACGGGGACGGATCTCGGGCAGTTAGTCGCCTATGAGATAAGTGGCGGGATCACTGGCGACATCAACACCACCCAAGTTCGGCGAGTCGTCGCCGACTCGTTAGGTGCTGAAGAGGTGAAAGCGACGGTGGACGTGCAGTCCAAGTCACTGAAGGGCTATCTGATCCTTCCGCCCAATGTCTTAACTACCGGAAGTGCGCGATATGCAGGAGTGAATGCGACGGCGATCGCGGACATGGACTTCCTGCGAGGCGTAGTCGAGCGGCAGGTGCTGACGGCGCGACTTCAGTCCGCGGGCGTGAGTCCAGCCGACGCGGAGCGCATCAGCAAGGGACGTTTTCAGCTGAAGTCCGATCGCATAACAACGAGCGGCAAGGGAGGCGCCGCGCGGGTGTCGCTCTTATTCGCGATCTCCGTCGCGATGCTCCTGTACATGACCATTCTGATGTATGGCCAGAATGTTTTGCGGAGTGTGATCGAGGAGAAGACCTCACGGGTCGCCGAGGTCATCGTTGCCATGGTTCGCCCGTCGACGCTCCTCGCAGGGAAGGTCCTCGGCGTCGGAGCAGTTGGGTTGACGCAGATGGTGATTTGGCTTTCTGCATCGTTCTTGATGGGTAAGTATCGCGTGAGTGTCTTGACGCTCTTGGGCGTGACCGCCGCACCGTTGCAGCTCCCGTCGATCGGCTTTGGAATGGCATTCGTACTGCTATTGTATTTTTTGCTCGGTTACGTCTTGTACTCCTCGCTCTTTGCAGCTGTCGGGTCGATGACCAGTAGCGAGGTCGAGGCGCAGCAAGCGCAGCTTCCGATCATTCTTCTTCTGGTCGCCGGCATCATGTTTCTGCAGCCGGTGCTGAACGCACCGGACGGGCGCCTTGCGCAGATGTTGGCGTGGATTCCCTTCACCGCGCCGATTATGATGCCGTTGCGCATGAGTGCCGTGGATGTCGCGCCGTGGGATATCGCGCTGTCGATTATCGCGCTGCTGTCGGCGTGTTATCTCGCGGTGTACGTGGCTGCGAGAATTTATCGGACGGGGATTTTGATGTACGGTAAGCGGGCGTCGTTAGGCGAGGTGGTGCAGTGGGTGAAGCGCGCGGGGTAGTGACGCGCAATCGGCTGCATGGGAGCGCGCACACTTGGGTAGCGGGAGCGATTGCTCTCGTTGCGGCATTCGGGATCGCGTCAACGTATCGCACTTTTCGCAGCACTTACGATGAAACGATTCATATCACCGCAGGCGTCGAGCTACTAACAAGGAGAAGCTATACGTACTCTGTAGATCACCCTCCCGTAGCGCGCATTCGGGAGGCGGCAGCGGAATAAACCTCGGACTAGGACACCTCCTTCCCATCTTTCCGGCGGTATCGCTTCTCGTCGCAATTGGTGCCGCCGGGCTTTGGAAGCTCGGTGCGCGATCAAGAGCAATCTAGCTTGCGTTGGGACTTTGGCTCATCCTCCAAACCGCACGAGCGTACCCAGATTTTCTGTGTTACTTCAGCGAAATGGCATCAGCGAATCCGGGGGCGGTTCTCGTCGATAGCGACTTGGATCTCGGACAGAATTTACCCAGACTCGCCAATACAGTGCGCGAGAACAGGATCGAGAGCCTCGCATTCGCGTACTACGGTTTCGGAGATCGTCCGGAACAGATTCTGCCTAACGTTCGTCGCGTTCGGCCTGGCGACCCCATCCCACGGGTTCGTTCGCGATAAGCGAGACCTTCTATCTACGAGGATTCTTCACACTAGACTCGTTAGGTTAGCATCCGAAGCCTAACGAGCTCCGATAGCTCAATTCGTACGTACCGCGCGCGCTCATCGGACACTCAATTCGCCTCTATTATCTTCCTGCCGTGAAGGAACCGGCACACGCTAGCTCTCTTGGCCGTATTGGGCAGGCGCAGTAGGCGTGAAGAAGAGGTGCATCGCCGGAAGATCTACTCGGAGTAACACGGCCATCACAAATGTCGTGACCACGACGGCCGTCATGAGTCCGCGCTCCCGATAGAGATGCTCTGGCTGCTGCGCAGCACTATTCGGGCGAAGTGCGACTCTCAAGTACAGCGACATAACTAGCGCGACTCCAGGGAACGCAAGAATCAGCTCCATGCGGTAGCGCATGCAGAAGGCACCGAAGAATAGCATCGCCGCCGCCGCATAGAACATGACGGATACAATGAGCCGGTCGCTGTTGTACCACGCGAAGGACTTTCGGTACGCGGCCGCCCGTTGTGGATCATCGATGTTTCGAAACTCAGCGAATCGCTTCAACGCCATGAAGTAACAACCAATCATCCAATAGCTGAGTAGCAGTGACGCGGGCGGTAGAGTGACTTTGGTGACGATGAACCAGCCCGCCGTCATTCGGAGCGGATTATTCACAGCTTCGCTTACCACATCGAGAATCGGCTTGTCTTTTGTGCGAACTGGCGGAACGTTGTAAGCGCACGCCATCAGCCACAGCACGATCATGGTCGCAGTGAAGTAGCTCGAGATCTGCCAGGAGAGCGTCAGAGCGATGGCGAAAAGGATCAGCCACTGCGCGTACGCGATTCCGATGTTCACACGTCCCGATGGGATAGGGCGTGTGTATTTCGTCGGGTGAAGGCGATCGAACGGTGCGTCGAGGATCTCGTTGAGTGTGTAGTAGCTCGAGGCGACGAGGCAAATTGCGATCGTTGCGATGACGACGCGAATGCCAAGTTGCGACAAGTCGATGTCACTGACAGTGCCTAACGCGACGACGATTCCCGGGATGACAAAGACATTTTTGAACCAGTGATCGGGACGAGCGATCTCCCAGTAGGCCCATAGGTCAGTCGTTGGCGCGACGGTGCTCTTGGTGGTCATGCAATCTCGGCATTTGCGGAGTGTCGCCTTTGACGACTACGCGTTTCACTCCGAATGTCGTCGAACTCGCGCTGTATGAGATTCGCTAGAGATGGGCTAGCGTAAAGACCTCGAATCTGATTCAGCTTGATCCTTAACACATCGATAACGCCGCGACTGGCGTCGCGTAGCAATTTGACCGATGACGTTTCGTTGCTGCGCAGCTGAACCGGAATTCGGTGCACGTCGAGTTTGTGCTTAAGAGCGAGATAGACCAACTCCACGTCAAATGCGAATCGATCAATTTGTGCGAGCCGAAATATCTCGTTTGCCACATCTCCTCTGAGACCTTTTAGTCCGCATTGCGTGTCGAAGAATCCACCGGTGACGAGCGTGCCTACAAAACCAGTGAAAATTTTCGATGCTAGCCTTCGTCCTAAATTCAATTCGGATGCGTAGCGCGATGTCGGCAGAGATCGATCGCCTATTACCATGTGAAATCCCCGCTCGCGAATGATCGTCGCGATCGTTGGGATCAAATCGAGATCGTAAGGCAGATCGACGTCCGTGAATACACGGACTTCGCCAGTTGCGGCGAGCATTCCCCCCCGAACCGCAGCCCCCTTTCCCCGATTTTCGGGAAATCGAAGAATTTGGACACGAGTGAGATCTGCGAAGTCTTCGCTTGCGATGTCATTCCCGCCGTCGTCGACGACAATGATCTCCCAAGATATTTGCGAGGTGTCTAGGGCTTGCGCGAGTCGACGCACAGATGATTCTACGAGTGCGCCTGCCCTGTAACTTGGAAGTACAACCGAGAGTTCAACCACAAATCAGGGCGACACGGACGACGATGGACGCGTTAGGGGAAACAGCGCACCGACCGGTAGGCGACGCTCCAAAGTCTTAGCCTCGAAGCTTCAGAACACTCTTAGCAACTATCGTGCCCTTGATCAGCTCGCCATCAGGTTGATGCCAGCAGGCACGTCAATTGCGCCTGAGTGCGAGGTCCCTCACCGCATAACGACGAGCAGAATTCGATGCCACGACTCGCCGCTGGTGGTTAGCTAGGGGATGATTGAAGACGCGCCATGGTGCGAGAAAGACCTTCGCGCCATAGGTGTCACGGTTCGACGGCTCGAAGCACTGCTAATGTGAGCTCACTTTCCATGAATCGTGATGCTTGATCGCGCCCGCTCAACCCTCTTCTGCGGAGCTATAGGATTTGTGGTCGCGGCGGGTGTAACCCTCACTCTCGCATGCATCGTGACGCCATGGACGATTCGCAATCATCGTGTAATCGGCGGCTTCCCATTCATTCGCGATAACTTCGGACTCGAGCTGCAGATGTCGAGGTCCGACTCGGCGTCTGCGGACATGCAGCGCAACATGCAGCGCAACATGCATGTTACGATGCGCGCACACCATTTCCTTAACAAATCCGAAGCCTCGAAGATGGCTTCGATGGGCGAGCGCGCATACTACGCTGAACAGGAAAGGACTGCGAAAACGTGGATTCGCGAGAATCCGATGCGCTTCACAAAGCTCACGGTGGAGCGCGTGTATTTGTTTTTCGAACCGGTGAACGGACGGCGATTCCACCCGCTGTTCTACTATCTCGTCCCGCCCCTTGCGCTGTTTGGCCTTCTGCTTCTGCTTAGACACGACGTGGTAGTCGCAGCGATGCTCTGCTGCGGATTGTTTGCTTATGCTCTACCGCACTTTCTTGTGCAGTCCTCGCCGCGCTACTCGTATCCGGTTCTTCGGATACTGACCACTCTCGCGCGTGACGGCACAATCCGACTATTCGATGTTCTACGCGCACGCAGCAAGCGACCCGACACGCAAACCATGGCGGCCGCGTAATGGCTGTGGCGCGTCACCAGTCGACGACTACCGAACGCGCCCTTGTCGCAACATGCGTTGCTCTGCTCGCGTTCATGTGGACGCGCCAGCATGCACTGAACTCCCCAGACTTCACAAGCGATTTCG
The DNA here is from genome assembly GCA_044224185.1 of Gemmatimonadaceae bacterium. GTDB lineage: Bacteria > Gemmatimonadota > Gemmatimonadetes > Gemmatimonadales > Gemmatimonadaceae > SCN-70-22. Next base: position 374,134 of record JBGAKW010000002.1, read on the forward strand.
ATCAAGTCTGGGCCGCGGCCCGCGCGCTTGTGCAACGCAGAAACCCATACGCCGAAGTAGGGCCTAACGCGCCATTTCATTGGAGGTGGCCGCTCTATTACCCGCTACCGGCCGTCGTACTTACCGCACCGCTCTCGCTGCTCAGTGTCGTTAGTGCGCGCGCCATCTTTGCCGGTCTCGGCGCCTGGGTCTTTTCGTTCGCGATATCGCGTGATGGATGGAGCCGATGGCCGATCCTGCTCAGCGTGACGTTCTACGTGAGCATTGACCTGGTTCAGTGGTCGACCTACCTCGCAGCCGCGTTCTTCATTCCAGCGCTCGCCCTCGTTTCACCAGCGAAACCGAATTTCGCCCTGCCTATCCTCGCCGGCGCACGCGATCGCCTGACGCTCGTGTGGATGCTGGGAGGAGCCATCGCACTCCTTGCCCTCTCCTTCGCACTCCGCCCATCGTGGGTCGGTGATTGGCTAACTAATCTGCGAGAGGCTCCGCACTTCATTCCTCCGGTGGCTCGACGTGGAGGCTTCTTGATTCTCCTCGCCGCGTTTCGCTGGCGCCGTCCCGAGGCGCGCTGGCTCCTCGCGCTCGGCATTATCCCCCAAGCGCCATCCTTCTACGACCAACTTCTCCTCGTAGCCGTCTGTTCTCGATGGTGGGAGAGCGCAGTCCTTTCGGCAGGAACCTTCGCGCTCTTCTTCTGGGTCGGAGCACACTCCCCACAACCAGACTACTTGGCGTGGGGACGACTCGTCGGAGACGCTACTGTCTGGAGTTGCTACCTCCCGATGGTTGTAATCCTTCTTCTTCGGCCCAATGAAGGAGAGTTCCCATTCCCTCAATTTCTCCAACGTCGATTGCGCGTTGGCGAGGTGTCGAAAACAACGGCATGAGTGCTGCGCCGAGTGGGTCGCCACGTGAGCGATTGATTTCGGCGATGATAGTCGCCCTGGTGAGCTTCGCGTATGCGGGCGCACGTGCGTGGCACGAACCGGCATGGCCTACCGATTTCGACCAACTCTGGCATGCCGCACGGGGGTTCGTACACGGAGCAGATCCGTATACGGTGGTGGGACCGGGAAGAAGGTTCGAGTGGCTCTGGCCTCTCTACTATCCGATGCCGGCAGTAGTCTTTTCCGTACCTCTGACGCTTGTCCCCGTTGCAGTCGCGCGCGTTCTCTTTAGCGGATTCGCTGGCGCGCTGCTCGGATTCTCGTTAGGCGCGCGACTCCGCTACTTGTGGCCCATGCTACTCAGCGCGTCGTTCCTGATCGCAACGTCGCGTACTCAGTGGGCGCCTGCGATTCTGGCCGTTGCATGGCTCCCGTGGGCGGGCGCAGTCGTCTCCGCCAAACCCAACATCGGTCTTGCTCTCCTTGCTGCACTGCGGGGACGCGCTCTTCTTTACGCGCTCTCGTCAGCTGCATTCATCACCTTGATCTCTTTCGCCCTCCGCCCCGATTGGTTCAGCTCCTGGCGAGCGGCAATCGCTGATTCTCCTCACGTCGTCGCCCCGATTCTCATGCCGGGCGGCTTTCTGATTCTGCTCGCGTTCCTGCGATGGCGACGAGAGGACGCGCGCCTCTTGCTCGCGCTCTCGCTCATTCCGCACACGCCAAGTCTCTACGATTTGCTACCACTCTTTTTCTTGTGCCGCACGCGACTCGAGGCACTCACTCTAGCCGCGCTGACTCAAGCGCTCTTTTGGGGCTTCATCTCGTTCAGCGGAGGTCCGACGTTCGACACCTATGCTGCCGCTTTAGGGCGCGTCTCGATTTTCGTCGTGTATCTCCCTGCCGTTGCTGCCCTTCTGTTGAGGCCTAACTCGTCCGCGCAAGATGAATCCGTTTCGGTCTCATCGGCGAGGCTGAGGGGACCATCCAGAATCGCTAAACCTCTGGAACTCTCGTTAGTAGGCGGTCTCTCCATTGCCGCGGCGTTGCTAATTTGGCTTCCCCTCGTCACTCGGCGATGAGTGTAGCCACTGCTCCTCTCACCGCCGCTTCGGCGCCTGACGCCAACGCGATGCGCGCCACGGTTCGCGTCAGGTACGCTCTGGCCGTGGCATTACTCACTGGCGCCTTCACGCTCCTTCGTACCTACTTCCATCCGACTTGGTCGACAGATCTCGACCAGTTCTGGTACGCGTGTCGCGCAATGTTCGCAGGCAACGATCCGTACGATGCAGTTGGTCCGGGGAAGACGTTTGATTGGACCTGGCCGCTCTTTTATCCCCTTCCCGCACTTCTGATAGCCTCGCCGCTCGCTCTCGTCTCGCTGGCAGCTGCGAGAATTCTGTTCTCGGCGTTAGGCGGGTTTGTCGTTGGTTACGCGATAGCGCCTCAATGGACGAGACGCTGGCCTCTCCTCCTCAGCATGGCCTTTTTTGCGGCAATCTCACGAAATCAGTGGTCGCCCTATGTGCTTGCTTCAGCGTGGATTCCGATCGCTGGAGCGATCGTCGTAGTAAAGCCGAACGTTGGATTGATCACTCTTGCCGTGCAGCGAAGGCGCGCACTCGTGCTTTCGCTTGGTGTGTCGGCGCTGCTCGTGGTGGCATCTTTTGTGGTTCGTCCTCACTGGTTGGGCACGTGGTTACAGCTCGTTAGGCATGCGCCGAACAAGGAGATCTCACTTCTGCAACCATTCGGATTCCTGCTCGTCCTCACACTTCTCGCTTGGCGCACTACGGAAGGACGCGTCCTCGCCGCGATGTCGGTCATTCCGCATACGCCGAGTCTTTACGACCTCCTCCCCGTGTTCCTCACGGCCACTACGACGCGTGACACCGTAGTTCTTGCTGCACTAACACACGTACTGCACTGGAGTGTACTCGCGTTCGGACCATACACTTCGCGCGACGCAGCCTTTCTATCGGTCGCGCATTGGGAAGTGATTCTCGTCCTACTTCCGGCATTGGCGCTCATCCTCTGGCGACAATTCAAGTCGCGCAACGAAGCAGCACTCATTCAAGGATCGACTTTGGACGACGGGCGTCATGAATTTGGCATCGTGGAGCGCGTTCTGATTGTCCTGTGTGCCGTCTCGTTGGGGATTCAGCTCTGGATCGTTGCGCTCACATGACGACGCCTAACGATACGCCGGGCCGCTTGACGACCGCCGACTACGCAATCTTCGCCCTCGCACTCGGCGGCTGGGGCGCGTTCATCGCGTACTTCACGATGAAGTCGCATCCGATGCATCTCGCGAAGGATTTCTCGTATCCGTGGCGAGCTGCACGCATCCTGCTTGATGGGAACAACCCGTATCAGGTTATTCAAGCAACGGGTCCCTATCCCTTCAACGTCAAGTTCTTCTATCCGCTTCCGGCGGCGGTTCTGGCGCTTCCGTTCGCGCGTCTTCGCCCAGAAATCGCGGGCGCGCTCTTTGTTGGACTCTCGTCAGCTCTTCTGGCATGGGGATGCCTCCGCGCCGCACCACATCGATTGTGGATGTTTGCGAGCGCTCCATTCGTGCAGGCCGCCATCTTGGGACAATGGTCGCCGCTGATCACAGCAGCCGCACTCACACCTCCTCTACAGTTCATCCTCGCTGGAAAACCGACGACCGGCTTCGCTGCGTGGGCGTATCGCCCAACGTGGAAAGGCGTAATTGGCGGTTTACTCGTCGTGGCCATCGCGTTCGCGATACAACCGAATTGGCTGAGCGATTGGCGCGCATCAATGCCGAGCACCACACGCTATCGCGGGCCCGCGCTGACCCTCATGGGCGCATTCCTCTTGTTGTCTGCGCTCCGATGGAGGCGACCGGAAGGGAGGCTTTTTCTCGCGCTCTCCATCGCGCCGCAACTTCCCGTCTTCTACGAGCAACTTCCGCTCTGGCTCGTTCCGTCCACGAAGTGGCGCTCGATGGCGCTCACGGCGTGCAGCTGGATCGGATACCTGGCGTGGTATCCTCAGCGAATGTCGCCCCAGCAGAACGAAATTGCGTTTCCGTTGATGCTTTTCACGATTTATCTCCCGGCGCTACTGCTTCTCCTACTTCTGCCTAACGCGAGAGAACCAGGAAACGAGAGGAAATCGTCGAGCGAAACTACGGCGACGCCTGCCTCACATCGCTCCGGAGCGTCGGCGGCGCATTCAGTGCCTTGAACGCAGGATCCTGCCGAATCACGTCAAAGACTGGATCACGCAACGCGCTCGTGAGCATCCTTCCTCGCGGGCGCGCACGCGAGAGTGCGTCCAAACCCCGCGCAGTATCGCCTAACTGAATCCAGCCAGCGGCGAGCATTACTGCGTCGTTGACGGCCAGGGTTTTCCCCGGCCCCAGGTATCGCTGTGCGAGCGTTTTCCCGAGTTGCCAAGCTCCGTCAGTGTTGCCCGCACCAATCTCGGTCATCAACCGAAGGCCATCCGTCCACGGCTCGCCCGAGAGCAACGCGGCTGTTTCGGCATCTGCGTAAGCATCGCGTGCCTGGCCGAGGTGAAGTCTGGCGCGTGCACGAACGGCATACGCCTGCGCGTCGAACATCGCAGACGCCACTGCTGCATTGCTATACGCACATGCTGACGCATAGCGGCGGGCGCGTAACTCGATCGCGCCGAGCGATCGGAGTGCCGTCCCTCTCTCCGCGTCGTACGTCAAGACACGGCGCAGTTCCGTCGCTGCCTTGTCGTCGTCACCCAACGCGATGTAGGTGTTCGCGAGCGCTTCCGAAGCATCGGCACTGCGAGGACTGAACGAGAGCGCTCGCATGTGGGCTTCGAGTGCCCCCTTGAACGACACCGTGTCTCGCAGGCGGGCAGCTACGGCGCGCGTTGTCCATGCGTCGCTGCGACGTGCGTCTCTCGCCAGTGCGAATTTCAGCAACTCGTCAATGCGGCGAAGGGCCGCGGCTCTGGCGATTGGAGAGTTCCCTGCGCCGCGAGTAATCACGGCCACATACGCATTCGCGAGGGCTACCGCGAGCGCTGGCGAGGAAGTGTCGCTTGCGAACGTGCGCTCTAGGATTACTCGAGCAGAATCTGCTGCGCCTAACGAGCTCTCGCGCAGCGCAAACGCCGTTGCCGCCATCGCCAGCTGCGAACTGACGGACTTCGGCTCGCCGGCGTCAGCTGGAGGAGGCAGGGCCTGCTCGCCAAGTACGCGACCCACCACAGCTTTCGCGACGGTTTCCTCTACCTCAGACGGCGCCTGCGAGGGCACACGAAATGTGCCACTCCACGCCGCCCCTGGCACGCCACGATGGAGCAGCGTCAGGATGACGGCCGTACCACCCATCACCGTGTTGGATCTTCCACGCAACATCCAATCTGCGCGGAGTAGTGATGCCGCGGAATCAGCGGATCCTCCCGCCTCGTACAGCGAGCGTTCGAACGTTCCCTCCGTCGCAACATTCAGTTTGTTCAATCGACCGAGGCGATTGCGAATTCTCTTCGTCAGATCCCAGGGGATCGAAGCCGCGCGTCGTTCGGTATTTGAAACGTCGATCGTCTCGACGACGATAAAGGGGCGCTTGTCGTTGGGTGACCGGGTTGCGCCACGCACCTGTAGCGACGTTGGAATGACGCACGGCGGCGGCGGGACGATGCGCTGGAACTGCGCACGAGCGACGCTAGGCGCCGCCAGCAAGGCGACGCCTAACGAGATCCGAAAACAAAGAGCATGCTGCCGAGACACGCGTCAACTCCACGATGCGTGTTTACTGAATCAAGATGGGCTTCTGCAACGTGGTGCTGCCACCACCCACGGGGCCCGAGGATTGAATCGGCTGAAACACGCCGGTGATCTCTGCTTTCTCGTGCGTGCCGAAATTCTTGGGATACGCCTGCATGATGATGAACGACCCAAGGAGCTTCACTCCCACGTTGGACTTTCCGTTGCAGCTCGAGCCGCAGGCAAAGAACGCGGCCTTCACCGCCGGGGAGCCTACGTTGCCCAGGGAGTCCAAGCAGTTACCGGTTCCCGAACCATTCTGCACAATCGACGAGCAGACGGCAGGCTCGATACCTTGGATCGTTGGCCCCACCATGTTTCCCGGCTCTGTCGTGAGCGAGTCGCCAACGGACAGTCCATAGCACGTCGACCCGTCGATGTTGCCGCGATATGCAGATGCTCCACTCGTCGGTCCCGGCGAAGGATACGTCCTCGTGGCTGCATCCCATAGTTTGGGAAGTTCAACGGCTTGGTAGTTTCCCGGCATGCTACTGCCGCTGTAACCACCTGCGGGCGCCGTAATCGCCCCTCCGCCGCCAATCTTCAGCGTGAACGTGCGCTGCGCCGCGGTCATCGCGTTCAGCGCAGCGATGTCATTCACCTGATCGAACGCGCGATTCAAGTTTGCATTTGAGTTGGCGGGCGAAATCCCTCGATAGACGTTGAGCGTGTATATCAATGACTCATATGGAATCGCCCACGGCTTGATGCACCCGGTAGTCGCCACAGGCGCCTCCGCCCACCCCGTCGCTCGCGCGCGCATCCGTGGAAGTGGCACACCGAACGCGGAAATGATCAATCCAGACATCTGAAACGCCGTGACAACGCGAATCGCATTCGAGGGCGATCCGCCGCCAGTAAACACCTTGAGCGAATCGTTCCAATAGCCGACGATCGCTGAATCGACGACTGGTGTTCGCGTCATGGACTTATTCCGTGTCGCGTATGCGATGGCAGTATCGCGCGCGTTCGCGGCGATGCGCGTCGGGAACAACTGAATTGCACCTGCGAGTGCACCGGCATCGGCCGCTGTTTGCAACTCGTTCTTCAATGTCCAGAGCCGACTGAAATCCACCGCGACCGCTCCCACGATCATCATCGCAAAAAATCCGACCGCGGTCATGATCGCGAACGCCCCTTTACGATTCTTGAACCTGAATGCTCTCATAGTCCTCTCCCGGTCCCTATGCCCGAATCGCAACCCATTCCTAACCGAAAAATGCATCGCAGATGCTGTAGCTTTACACCTTGCTGAATTCTCTGATAACCTGAACCACCGCGGGGCCAAGAATTACTACGAAGAGCGCTGGAAGAATGAAGAAGAGGAGCGGAAATGTCATTTTGAGAGGTGCCATCTTCGCCTGCTTCTCCGCCGCCTGCCGACGCTTGCGACGCAATGTTTCAGCTGCAACTCGGAGCACGGTCGCCACGCTCGTTCCCCATTTCTCGCTCTGAATCAGGCTCGACACCAATGCCCGTAGATCTTCGACGCCGGTTCGCTGCCAGAGTGTGCGCAGCGCTTGTTCGCGCGGAAGCCCGGCATTGCTCAACCGATTTACAACGGCGAGTTCGTGCGCCAGATCTTCGTGCGCCAACCGTATTTCCTTCGACACTCGCAAGATTGCGGCATCCAGCGAGACCCCTGCCTCTACGCAAACGACCATCAGATCGAGCGCGTCTGGAACGCTCCGCCGAATGCGCTCTTGCCGCAGCCGAACGAATCGGTCGAGCATTGCCATCGGCAGGATCAAGCCAAAAAACGCCGCCACTCCCATTCCCATTGCCCAGATCAAGAACCTTTCACGTGGAATGATGAGGAACGCCGCTAGGGGAAAGAGCACCAACGAGGAGATGCGGAGCAGGAAGTACAACGCGGGCGCGGTGGGCGTGTCATAACCCGCTTGGATCAACTTCGCCTGAAGCGCGTCATCGTTGCTCGCGGAATCTCCGAATCGCTCGGCGAGCGCATCGAGCCACGACGATTTCTCTTCTTCCTGGCGAAGCACCGAAAGTCCACGCACGTCCATCTCGACCGTGGCTCGCCGAATCATCGCGCGACGTCGAAGAATGCTGACCCCTGCGAACATCGCGAAGCCGGCCGAGATCGCGGCTATTGCGATGAGCGCTATGAGCGTAGGAGTGAAGATCTGGTTCATAATCAGATATCGATGTCGGCGATTCGCATCATGACCCAATACCCGAAGCCAACTGTCAGGGCGGCGCCCAAGAAGATGAACGGTCCGACTTCCGTCTCCAACATGGGCTTCATGAAGCCGGGATTGAGTAGATTGACGGCCGCGAAAACGACGAAGGGAAGCGCGCCCAGAATACGCGCAGACAGCTTTGACTCTGCTGTCAGCGTTTCGATCTCGCCCTTCAACGTCGCGCGCTCTCGCATCAGTCCCGAAATCTTCTCCATCACTTCGGCGAGATTACCACCGGTCTCGCGCTGAATCAGCAACGCGGTAACAAACATCTTGAGGTCGAGCGAATCGATGCGCGTCTGCATCGCCAGCAATGCGGTGCGGACCTCCATTCCGAGGCGCTGCTCTTCGTAGAAGCGACCGAACTCCGGACCCAGCGGCAGCGGCATTTCCTCGCCAATGAACTTCATGGCGGCTTGGAACGAATATCCGGCCTTCATCGCGCTGACCAACATGTCGATTGCATCCGGGAGCTGCGCTTGAAACGTCGAGGTGCGCTTGCTGCGTTTCGCCCTTAGCCAGAGAATCGGTGCAATCGCGCCAAAGATCAACAGAAGGAGCGCGATGACGCCCGACTGTACTACCAGCTGACCCAGTGCAAGTCCGATAACCGCGCCGACTCCGCATCGCAGCAGGAAGCTCCCAGGCGTCATCTCGACGCCGGCCATCATCAGTTGCTCGGCAATCCACGTAGTTATTCCCTTGCCGGCGAGGAAGCGCTCGAGAATGGGAAGCTCCGACACTCGCGCGTCGCGAAGAATTCCGCGCAGTGTGATCGTTCCCGTTTCGGTGTCGCGCAGGCGTTCGAGCGCCGCATCGCTGGCGGTAAGCGCCTGGCGATTCGCGAACACGTAGGCACCAACGAGGATGCCAACGGTTCCTAGGAAGACGAGCGCGAGAACTATCAGAGTGCTCATCTACGACTCCTACACGAACAGCCCGCGAGGAAGGTCGATACCCGCCACCTGCAACCTTTCCGCGAACAACGGCCGAATTCCCGTCGCTTCGAAGTTTCCAACGATTTTGCCTTCAGGCGTAATTCCTCTGCGTTGATAGCGGAAAATTTCCTGCGTTGTCACGATTTCACCTTCCATTCCCGTGACTTCAGTAACGCTGATAACGCGACGGGTGCCGTCGCTCAGGCGTTGCACCTGCACGATCAGATCAAGCGCTGAAGAGATCTGTTCGCGCATTGCACGGTTAGGGAGGTTCGTTCCCGCCATCAGGATCATGGTCTCCATACGCGAGAGCGCATCACGAGGTGTGTTCGCGTGAATTGTGCTCAGTGACCCTTCGTGACCGGTATTCATCGCCTGCAGCATGTCGAGCGCTTCTGCTCCGCGGACTTCGCCGATGACGATACGATCGGGACGCATACGCAGTGCGTTCTTGACCAGATCGCGCGCCACAACTTCGCCGCGTCCTTCAGAGTTCGGTGGCCGCGTCTCGAGGCGAACGACATGCTCCTGCTGAAGCCGAAGTTCCGCCGCGTCTTCAATGGTAACGAGGCGCTCATCCACCGGAATAAAGGAGGAAAGCGTATTGAGCAACGTCGTCTTACCCGAACCCGTACCGCCGGAGATCAGAATGTTGAGGCGTGCTTTGACGCATCCGGACAGCAGCTGAAGCATCTCCTCGGTGATGCTGTTGTTCTCGAGAAGTTGCTTGACGGTGATCTCCTTTCCGAAGCGACGAATCGAGAGCACGGGTCCGTCAAGCGACAGCGGCGGAATGATCGCGTTGACGCGCGATCCGTCCGGAAGGCGCGCGTCCACCATCGGCGATGATTCGTCTACCCGACGGCCAACCCGACTCACGATGCGATCGATAATCGCCATGAGGTGGGCGTCATTGCGAAACTGTGTGTCGACTCGATACAGGCGGCCGCGACGCTCGACGAAGATGTCGCGCGCGTTGTTGACGAGAATGTCGGTGATCGTGGAGTCACGAAAGAGCGGTTCGATTGGCCCGAGACCAGTGATTTCCCAAACGATGTGCTCGACGATCTCATCGCGCTCCGCCTGCGACAGTGGCGTCGACTCGTTGCGCAAGAATTCGGCGACCGCGAGCCGAATCTGCGACGTGACTTCGGCTTCATCTTTTACGGCTTCGAGTGCTTCGAGATCGAGACGGGAGATGAGACGATGGTGAATGTCGACCTTCAGTTGGTCGACTGCGCTTAGCTCCTCGACTCGCGCAGTGGCACGCGCAAACGTCGGGGTCACGGCCGGCTCTTCAACGGCGGCAACCGCCGTAGGAGTTCCGTTTGACGTTTGGATGCTATCTGTGCTTTGCGGCGTCCGAGTCGGGCGCGAGGTCGCAGGCTTTCTTCCAGCTAGGCGGTCGATGAGAGACATGCTCTACCCCTTTTTCCTATTGAAAAGCGAGCGAAGTCGCGATCCTTGTCCGTTGCTCTTTGACCCGTTCCCCTCGTGACCGGTCGAACCGCTCAGCTTCTGCGCGAGCTGATTGAAGCCCCAGGTGAGTTTCGACTGCGGATCTGCCGACGCGATAGGAATGCCGCGAGCGGCGGCATCCGAGGCGACCTTGTAGTCGTTAGGCAGCTTGAAAAAAATTTCCGACTTCAGAACGTCCGCCGCATCGGCTGGCGTAATAACCTCTCCCGACTGATACCGATTGACGACAACACAAAGTTTATCATTCGGATATCCGAGTCGCCTAAAGATTGACAGCGAACGCTGTGTCCCTCGGAGCGACGAAACATTCAACTGCGTGGTGAGAATAATGCGATCCGACGAATCGAGGGCCGCCAGTGTACGATCATTCAGAACGCGTTCGCAATCGAGGACGGTGAAGTTGTAGGTCTGCTTCAGCTGCTGCAGCACAGAATTGATCACCGTGGCGTCTACCGAGTCCTCTCCTTCCGGGCGATCGGGCGCTGCGAGAAGCCAAACGCCATCGGCCGCGGGAACCAGCACAGAATTGAGCAGCTCACGGTCGATCGCTTCCGAACGCGCCGCCACATACGAGATGTCATAGTCGGGATTGACGTTCAGGAGCAAACGCGCCTCGCCTCCTGACATCACTAAGTCCGCAAGCGCGACGCGCCCTTGCGGATGCAGTCTCGCCAGCGCGTCCGCGAGGTTCACCGCCAGCGTACTGTTGCCAACTCCACCTTTTGCGCTAAAGACGGCGAACACCTGACCGGAGACAGTTGCAACGGTATTACGACGCGATAGGCGCTCCAGCGATGCTGCGAGATCGCTTGCACCAAGCGGCCTCACGAGAAATTCTTGAATCCCCGCGCGCATGGCGCGAAGCATCAACTCCGTGTCGGCTTGAGGAGCCGTCGCTACAATCGCTGTATGCCGCTCCTTCCGTGCCGCTCGATCGATTTGCGTCACCATCGCCTCGTCGAGCGCCTCGAGCGGCACGAAAACCAAGTCGACGTGCTGTGCCGCCAACGTATCGAGCGCGACTGCCACACTGTCGACGCGCGTCAGCTTGTCATAGCCGAAGCGCGCCAACGCTGCGTCGATGTTTTCGTCGCTTCCAACGGCCGAGCCAACTGCTAATGCAACACGTGCCATGCGTTCCCTACACTCCTTCGTACGCTTAAGGCTTCTTGACCGGCGGCTGATCCTTGAGGCGCGGTCTGATAGCATCAAGCGCGCGTGTGCCACTGTCCGGTTGCAGGTTGATCAAGTCTTGCGCGCGGGGACGCATTGGATTGACGATCATGGGAGTCACGATGACCAACAACTCCGTCTCATCACGCTGAAAACGAGTACTCGAGAAGAGCTGCCCAAGAATGGGGATGTTCATGAGGAAGGGGATTCCATTCTTGACCTTCTCTTCCTCCCCGCTCATGAGCCCCGAGATGATCAGACTCTCGTTGCGCCTAACGTCGATCGTCGATGCGATGCGACGCGTCCGGAACGCGGGAATGCGGAAACCCTGAAGCGTGATCGCATTCGCGTAGTCGAGGCTTGAGACTTCGGGGGTCAACGAAAGTTTGATCAGCGAATCACTGAGGATCTCGCCCATGAAACGGAGTCGTATGCCAAATTCGCGATACTGAACGGTGACTGGTGATGCGCCACCTCCACCCCCACCGGCCGAACTCTGCACGACGGGAATCGGCAATTCACCGCCCGCCAGGAACGATGCTGTATCCTTGTTTCCTGCGAGAATGTTCGGCTCCGCCAAGAGGCGCGCATTTCCCTTGTTCTCTTCCGCTTGTAGGAAAGCGAGAACGTTGTCTGTTCCTAAATCCGAGAGGATGGTGAGGAAGTTCGCGGTATTGGGAATTGTCACTGCGCCGGTCTTGGGATCAAACGGCGTGTCGTTGTTTAAGAATCCGCTACCGACGCGTGTGCCCTTCTCGCGATAAACGCCTGCAAGGCCGATTTGGCGAATCGTCTCCCGACGGACTTCCGCGAACTTCACCGCGATCGCGATCTGCATTCGGTCCGCGGGAGAGTGCACAGAGATGCGGTAATGCGTTCGATCGCCATTCTGAAACCACACAATGGCGTCCGTCTCCCCTGGCTTGAGCGAGTTGATCACAAGCTCACGCTCGGAAATCACGACGACGTCGGCGATGTCAGGACTCGCGATCGAGACGCGGGTGATGGGGACGGGAGCCGTAACCGGGACCGATCGCCCCACTGGCAGATCGATGAGTGTCAGAGGATCTGACTGCGCATCGACCGGCGACGCAGACAGGATGCTTCCCGTCGCGAGAGCGAGCAGGAACCTAACGAGCGTTGACGATTCAAGCCGATTCAAGCACGACCTCCGATGAAACTCGAGTCAATGTGTGACAGCAACCAGAGTCTGCAGATGCACTCGGTAACTAGAGCGAATCGCGTTTGGCTGCAGAGTCCTTTTGAAATTTTTGTACCGTTGCAGTGGAGCCGCGGAACACTTTCACACTCAGCGACTCGGGTGCGACTTTCGGCTTCGGCGGCGGAGCGGCCGGTACGGCGGCTGGCGCAGGTGCAACTTGATCTGGCGTACGCATGCGAACGGTCACGCGACGTTCCGGCTCGGGCGGGAGGGCACGTGGCTTCGGAGCGATCGTTGGCATAAGATCGAGCGCTGTCGCTCCTTTCGTCTTTGCTGAATCGGGATCTGCATAGCCGCGCAGCACGAGTTGGATCTGCCCCTGACTTGTGGCGACTGCCAAGCGCTCTGATTCTTCCGGCGTGACTTCGAGTGTCGCGACGGGTGCGTTGATCGGACGTCCGTCGTCACCGCGCTGCGCCTGCGTTCCGATCGCGAGCACCTTCATGTTTTCCATGAATAGCTTTGCGGTGCGCGCTGTGTTGCCGTCGCCGGGATTCAACGTGAGGAGGATGTCGACACGGCTGTTCGGCTGAATCATCCCGCTGACGCCAGAGACGTCATTGATGCGGACCGACATTGCGCGCTTCCCGGGCGGAATCTTGACTTCAAGGCCAGGACCTGTTCCGTCAGGTGCAAGGCGCCCAGGAACGATTGCCTCGCCTTTGAACACCGTGATTCGCGCAACACGTCCCGCGACTGAATCGACTCCGGAATAGACCCCCGCCGGAACAGTGGGCGCTGGCCATTGCGCAACGGCAAGTGCGAGACGGTCGATCTTCTCACCTTCTGCGATGTCGCGCGCCGCGACTACCACAGGCAAGGTGACAATTTGGTTGCTGGCGCGAGCCGTCTCCACATAGCGATAAACGCCATAGGTAGCGGCAGCGGCGACTACGAGAGCGCCGTAGAGTACGAGGCTGTAGCGATTATTGGCCATAGGATGCGACTACGGAAGGGCGGTCTACGAGGCGAGGAATGCACGCGGCTTTGGGGCGCGCTTGGATTGACACTTCGTGTTAGGCAGAATTACGGGGCGAACTCCCAACGAAAAATTGCTGAACGAGTCACAGTGACCGATGAGAGTCCCCACAAAGACGTAATGCCGACAAACAACGGATAGTTAGTCACCCCGACGACGACGTCGTTCGCGCCGAACGTCACGGTGACACGACTCGTGTCAACCGGAAATCCAAAGGCTGAGGAGAATTGCCGCACACGTGTCGTGACCGCATTTCGTGTTTGTACAGCTGAGGCAAGCGCCGCGCCAGTGCGGGCTCCCTCGCGTAACGAGGAGTTCAACGCGTTCAAGCGACCATAGGCCTGGCTGAACGCGATGATGCCCGAACACATCAAGAAGAAGAGCGGAACGACGAGCGCGAACTCGACGATCACAGAGCCCCGATTATCACCTAGAAAACGCCGCAGTCTTCGCATCTTTAGTTCCTCACCTCAGAAACGACGGAAACAACGCCATGGTCGCAACGCCGACTCCAAGTGCAACGCCATATGGAAGTTGACGTCGAGCTTCTTCCGTCGACATGTCCTGCAAGGACGATAATTCGAATGACCGCGCGAGAGGCATCAGGGCGATTCGATGAATCGTCATACCGAACTTCGATTGTTTCACCAGAAACGCCACGGCGAGAATTCCACCTGCCGCCGCCGCGACCAATGCGGCGCGCCATGCTCCCGCTGGTCCGAGCCAAGCTGCCGCCGCAGCGAAGAATTTCACATCTCCCGCTCCCAAGACTCCTAACGCGTAGAAGCCGATCCAGATCGCCAGTCCTAGCGACATTCCTCCGAATGATGAGATCAACGCCTCACGCATATCTAACTGCCAGAGCGCGAAGCCCAACCCGCTCGCCGCAATCGTTAGCACGATCGAGTTAGGAATGCGCCGAGAGCGAATGTCACTAACACAGCCCAGCGCGACCAATAAAAAGAAAACCACGCCGAACATCTGCGCGGTCAGCGGCCCTGCAAAGATCGACGTCGATCGGGTGGGGTCCATCATTTATTAGGCACTTCCAATCCCAATCCAGTTCGTCATCAGACCGTCGTGATGTTTCCCGTCTTGCCGGCAAACCAACTTCCGATCTGGCTTCCGAAAATGCTCAGGACACCAACAATGATGATGCAAATGAACGCCACGAGCATCGCATACTCGGTTATCGCGAGCGCGTCATCACTCGACACGAAGCGACGGATAGCGCTGGCGGCGCTCGGTGATTGAGATGGATAATCTGACATTGATTTGCCGACGGGGCCCCGAAAGATCAGAGCGGCAGTCGCCGCTCTGATCAATCCGGGCAGCTCCGCGCGCGCTTACACCGTCGTGATCTGGCCGGTCTTTCGCGAGAACCAGAGGCTGATCTGCGTTCCAAAGACCGACACCACCGCGATGAGCGCGATCGCCACGAGGGCAATCAACAACCCGTATTCCGTTACCGCGATTGCTTCGTCGTTCTTCAGGAACTTGCGAATGCTCTTCATTGCTTGAAACCCCCGGATGAAGTGTTAACGGCGTCAGGCACTCTCCTTACGCCATCGATCGCCAAGCGATGGACCATCCCGTCGTCCCGACTTCACTAATCCAAACCCGATGGAAAACTCCGATCGGTCGGACTCGCAGAATGGACTACGTGACGTGCCCTGTCTCGCTCGCTGAAGGTGTTTCTACTCACGTTCCATACCACTAAAGAGATAGCGGCGTCTCACAAGCGTCAGCGAGGTCGCTGACGCTTTGACGCATTTGCGCGACTGATAGATGATGCATCTTCGCACAGTTACCACATCGAATGAAAAACCCCTTAACCCGTTACTGCGTCACGCTCTTTGTGACCAATGACTCGCACAATGCCGGTTACCGCGTTGCAATGAACCCACAGTGCACCGCCTAAATGCATAGTCTTGTTGCTGTCTGAACCCTCTGGACGTCGTCCGATAGCAGGATACTGTGGGAACTACGCGTCAACTCTTTGACGACGGCAGGCAACGAAACCACGCAAGTGTATAATTCGTGACCACTAAGGAAGAACGCCCGTCAATTCGATCGCGTCTCATCGTCGCCACAGTCATCGGATTGCTTGCGGGCGTCTTTGCGATGCTCATGGCGTCTCGTCCGGGCGCGACTCCCGACCTCCTCTACCCTCTCACGGCTGCTCGCTTCTTCCGCACGGGACAAAATCCGTACGCCGCAATGCCTGGTACGCAGGGCGCCGCACCACCCTTTGACGAACCTTTCTTCTATCCGCTTACCACGGTTATCGCTCTCACTCCGTTCACCGCGCTTCCCATCGCGATTTCCGTAGGAGCCTTCTTCGCGATCTCTAGCTTCGCGCTAGCATTCTTCATCACACGTGACGCGCTTTGGCGCGTTCACATCTTCGCCTCTGCTCCCTTCGTTGTAGCCGCAGCTGTCGCGCAATTCTCACCGCTGCTCACCGTAGCTGCACTGGTGCCCTGGGCCGGCGCTCTCTGCGCTGTGAAACCGAACCTCGGCATCGCGGTGCTCCTAAAGCGCCCAACCGTCGCGGCGTTGGTTAGTTGCGGATTGTTTGGCCTAGTGTCCGTCGCGATCGCTCCGCACTGGCTGTTTGATTGGCTTCACAACCTTCGATCGGAGTCCACCGCAGCACACGTACACGAGATTCCATTGCTACAGACGGGAGGTATTCTCCTTCTGGCAGCTCTGCTGGCGATCAAACGCGAAGATGGCCGTCTGCTACTCGCGATGAGCGCGGTTCCACAAGCGCTATTTTTCTACGACCAACTTCCGTTGCTATTGGTTGCCCAAAGCAGACAGCAGTCGATCTTTCTTACTGCGTGCAGTCAGGCTTCAATGCTTGCCTGGTGGCTTCTTGCGAAGCCCGGAGATTCAGTCGTGAGGTCAGCGTATCCAATGGTAATGACACTGATCTACCTCCCCGTCCTCGGTGTGCTACTTCTGAACACGAAGCGCGCACTAAGAAGCCCCAGCACGCGCCCCGAGTCCGAAGAAACGCCGCTTAGACAGTCGTAATCTGACCGGTCTTAGCCGAGAACCATGAGCTGATCTGCGAACCAAAAACAGTTACGACGGCGATCAGCGCGATGGCGACGAGGGCGATCAACAAGCCGTACTCCGTCACGGCGATCGCTTGATCATTCTTGATGAATCTACGAATGGCGTTCATTGCCAACTCTCCGATGAAAATGAGGGAGAGGTCCAAATCCTCGCGCGGAGGTGGACCTGCAGTACGTCATCCAATCCACGCTGCCGGCGCCATCGTTGATCGCGCATCGACGGTGAACGGGGACGAAAGTGACGCGTGTCACGTTCTATACCAATCGTGGCAGTGCGGCGTCAGATTGACGTCTTCACATCTATTTGATGTATGAGACGCTGGGGAGTGACGCTGCTGACTCTCGCGATGCTGCGTACGCTCGAAGAAATGTGCTTGCAAGTGCCAACCGTATCTGCACATGCGCCTAGCGACGAAATGCCGCACCTACCTGGTCGATAATCTTTCGTGAAGTACCGTGACCAGCGCTGTGAAAGCCATTGCGGAATTATCGTCCGCCACGTGCAAAGCGCTTGGCGAATCTTGTAGTAGCCGTTCTGCAATACCACACATCGAGCACACAGTCGCGCCACATGCACCATCAGCGCGCGAGTTACGTGCAAAGATTCTCGACACATAGCGCACGGCTTCTCCCGTGCGGCAACATCGCTCAAAGCCCTCATCGCTCCGATCTCGCGCGTGAGGGCAGTTTCGCATCTATAAAGAAGTGACTGCGGCCTTCGCTTCGAGCTTCATCGTGCGACCTGGCGTCCGTCGATCCGTGAGGACTCGATGAAGAATCGCTGAAACCTGCCGTTCTCTCTTCGGATCTCGATGATCGCGAAATCGCGCCGATAAGTGCACGATGCACCTCACTATCCCGATCGGCGCGCCAGTTCAACCAAGCTTCAGGTACGAACAAACTCACCGCAGCAAGAACTCTCTGTAGCCGAAATATCCGCGGCATGCTTCGAAATCACGGCGACCACAAAGGAGATGTGTTCAACCCTCGCCTCACCAAGCCCTTAGCGCATACAGACTCGGCAATTCTCGGCGCGCACGCGCGCCCGTTGCCTAACGCACAATGCGCCAACGCTCTGCTCCGTTGGCGCATTCTCCCACTCGTGCGGCTCCCCCCAGACCTTTACCCCCTCACATACCTCCCACTCGCCACCAACACCTCCGCATCCTCCGCCGCCACACACGTAAACCCCTCCCCACTAAACTGATACACGCGCCCCGTCACCCCACCTCGCACCGCCACTCGAGCCTCGCGCGCACTCCGCACCGGCACCTCGCGGTCAGTCACTACCCGGCGCGCCAAGCGCGCGCTCACCGGGACGTACGATGGGACATATATCGTTGGCGCGAGGCGAACCTCGCCGCTGGGATTCCCACAATTGCACATCGGTCACTCTCTCCTCGGGTTGTTACGCATTCCTGTGATCGTTACTCTGCTCCTTTAGGCACACAATCGGAAGTGCACGTTCTCCATCAACAACATCTTCGACGATCGGTTGACTCGGCGGATACTCGATGATCCCCCCGGGCGCCTCCGCTGAGTCGTTCGCGCCTAACGACTTCCCATCGCGCGCACTCGTTAGGCGCTCGACGAGCGTCGCCCCCGCTCGCGTCTAACCAAGCCAACGCCAGTCCCGCGGGCCATCTTCCCGCACGACCGATCGAGCAAGACGCCGGGGGCCGAGTATCGCGAGCACCACGCGCAGCCAGTCGGAGCCATACACACGCCTACTCGTTAGGTCTTCGTGGAGGTGGCGATGGATCGGGAGTGCGAACGATCGCTCGTCCGTCACTCCCGTCCATCATGCAGTGTTCGTCTCGCGTTCTTCACACCTCCACACCACCCACTCCCTACAATTGCCCCCTTCTGACTTTCTTCCTTCACTTGCTCCCTCGTATCGCCCGCCCCAAGCCCGGCCAGCGCGTCCGGCGCTGGCCGCGGCCAGGCGTTGTTGGGAGAATAGTCTGCCTACTCCGAGACAGCCTGTCCACTCGGGCAACTACGAGTGCGATTCGTTAGGCTCTGCTTCGGCGCCGCCACCGCCTAACGCCCCACTCACGGCGAGAACCACTCCGGCGCCGCTCCCCACGCGCTCTCGATCTCCATCACAAACGAACGCTCCAACTCGTCTACCACCGCGGTGAGGTTGGCAACGATGCGCGTCCAGTTTTCGGTGTCGCCAATGGGATACTGGCCATGGGCATCGCGACCGTCGGCGGGAATCAGCACCGAGGCGTGTCCATCGGGACCAATCACGCGCAGCGACGCGCTGAGCGAACGGCTCCACGTCCCCACATCCAACTCGAGCGAGACGACATGGTTCGCCGCGGTTCTCCGGCGAAGGGTGAATGTCCCCGATTCGCCGCGACAGTCGAAGCCGCGGGACTGAAAGGCGTCGACCAACGCCGGCTTGAGGGCTCCGCTCGCGCCTAACGACGTTGTCCGCGCCTCACTCGCTGGCGGCAGCGCGAATGGAAGTTTGGCGCGCTCGACGACATCGCGCATCGTCGCGCGATACCGCATGGCGATGTCACGCGCGGCCACGCGATGGGCGCCCGCATTCATCCTCTCCCGCGGCGTCGCGACCGGTAGCGTTGGGACTAACTGTCCCTTGCGTTTGGGCTTGCCAAAGTCGCGGAGAATAGACGCAACGTTCGTCGGCGGATCGGGAAGTTTGCGCGCCGCGGCCTCACCCTCCACGACGTACAGCGTGTGCATCACGCGCGTGCGCCCATTCACCCACCAACTATCACCGATCGTCACACCGGTCTTGGGCGCAAACGGCGACGTTTGCTCCAAGACGCCAAACGCGTTGTGGGTAAGATTGATCGAGATGGCGTGGAAGGGGAGCGAGCGCGGCACGCCGTCGGCAAGGAGGAGCAAGAGTTCGACGGGAAAGCTCTCCGCACTCCCGACATTCGTTAGGCAGCTCGTCGGAGGAAGCCCCGCTTG
Organism: Gemmatimonadaceae bacterium; assembly: GCA_044224185.1. Classification (GTDB taxonomy): domain Bacteria; phylum Gemmatimonadota; class Gemmatimonadetes; order Gemmatimonadales; family Gemmatimonadaceae; genus SCN-70-22. The sequence goes on from JBGAKW010000002.1 coordinate 393,840, forward strand.
CGGCATCCCGGGGTGCTCCTGCTGAAGTCGCGACAGCGACGCGTTCTTCTTGAGCGCGCGGTCGACGGCGGAGACACTACGAATCCCGCCAGGTGCATCGGCAAATGTCGCGGTCACCGTCGGCTGGATTCCCGCGCGCTCGAACGCGACAATCACGCGCCGAAGCATGTCGCCGAGCGGCTCTTTCCGGTCGCCTTTGAACTCCAGATGAACGCCGACGTGCATAGCGAGGAAGTGGGCTCGCAAAAAAGGCGATAGTCCTCACCGAGATGAGTACTCGTCCCAACAACCTACGCACGTCCGCGAATCAAGCAATGCGAAGCCCCGAGCTGTGAGCGGCAACATACGCGCGGCCCCAACCGACGGCTCTTCGTGAATTCTTCGTTCAGCGCCTCGCCGCGTCGCCGCGTCGCCGCCGCGCCACGCCTCCGCGAATTCCGCGCTAATCGCGCCGACGCTCGAGAGGCGCCAGCGCGAAGGTGAATGGGAGCTGCGTGAGCTGGCGAACTTTGTGCCCTTTGAGTCGCGCCGGATCGAACTCCATACGCGGAAGCACCGCTCGAATCGCATCGAGGAATTCTGGTGCGGTTGCCTTTACGACTTTGAGTGAACCCATCTCTGCGCGCCCCGATGTGTCGACCACGAACATGACGAAGACCTCACCCTCGATTCCCTGCTTGCGCATCACCGCCGGGTAGACCGGGGCAACTCCGTTGTCGAGGACACGAACCGGATGATCGGCGACAAAGTCACGCACTCCTTCTCCTCCGACCGGAGCATCACCGCGGCGAGCGGTTGCCGTCGTTGCAACGTTAGGCAGGTGAAGCACCGAGAGTGTTTCTCCCCGCGCCACAACAGCCGGCGCGGTCTCCAAATCGTTAGGCAGCGCGCGGTCTCCCGTGCGAGGCGAGCTCCCGCGCTCAGAATTGCAGGCGGCGACGAACGCCACGATGGCAACGAGGGCGAATCCGACGGCAATGACGGGGCGTGAACGACGGCGAGCGCTCATGGCGACTATCCTCGCATGAAGGTGATCGAACGGTTCGCTCAACGTGGCAAGTAGGGTTGGCGTCGCGCCGGTGTACGTGGCGATGTCGAGCAACGAACGCCCGTACGTCGCGCGATCGACCCCGTACGCAATGACGCGTGCATCACAGTCGAGCTCCACCGCCAGCCGCAAGCGATGCACCGCGTAGCGGAGCGCGATGTTCCACGGCTGGAGCACGACCGCGACTTGCGCCGCCAGGAGAAGGATCGTGTCCCCCGACTCGACGTGCGCGCGCTCGTGCCTAACGATCACCCGCCGCGCCTCCTTGGGGAGCAACATCGCCCACTCCGGAACGACAATGGCGCGTCGCGCAACTCCAACAGCCGCCGGACCAACATCGAGACTCACGAGCACGTCGACGTCGTCCAACGTGTCGGGACGCCACGTTAGGCGTGCCTGTCGGAGCGACATGTGGGCGCGATAGAGCCTGAGGGCGATGACGAGAGACCAGGCGCCCCACGCGACGAGCAGCGCAGGCGCGAGCCAGCGCCATTGGGGGGTGATCAATGACGGCGCGCGAGCGATCACCAGACGCGGGAGGTACGACGTGGCGAGCGGCAAGTCGTTAGGCGTTACCATTATGGCGTTGCGCCACGTCCAACCGAAGGCCTCCAACGCAGGCAAGACGAGCGATAGCGCGATCGCCCCGCTCCACCACCAGCGCCGCGGACGGTGCACCGCGTTCGACGCAGATTCAGCGCACATGGCCGAGCATGCGAGAAGCGCCGAGACGAGCGATGAGTACGCGAACCAGGAGAGCACGCTCATGGCCCGACTCCCTCGTCCTCAGAGTGAGCAAGGCGGCGTTCGAGGAGCGCGTGCAGCGCACGCAACTGCGCCGCATCGAGCCCGCGCGACTCAACGAGATGCGCCATCGCACTCTCCGGTCGCCCACCGAAGAGGCGATCGATGACGCGAGAGAGCGCGTTGTCGCGCACCGCAGTCCGCTCGATGCACGCCGAATATCGATGCGCGCGCCCCTCCTCCACACGCTGCACAGCCCCTTTAGCCTCAAGGTTGCGCAAAATCGTCAGCACCGTGTTGTACGCCAACTCGGCGTCGAGCTGCGCGCGGACCTCCGCTACCGTCCCCGCCCCGCGGTCCCACAACACCTTCATCACGTCGAGTTCGCGTTCACCGAGTTCGATCATGGCCGGTCAGAGTGTGAGTGAGTGCGAGTGAGTGCGAGTGAGTGCGAGAGTGATCGAGGGCCCGTCGCTGTGGCGCTTTAGGCCACGAGGTCAACAAGCCGCGATATACGACCGCTTGAGCTCCTTCGCCCGCTTGCGATCGACGCGCCCGTCGAGGTTGCGCTCGGCGCATGCAAAGACTCGTACGCCGTCCTCGACGTCCTTCCCCTCGAGCACCGTCCCGTCCTCCAGCCTAACGGGAGTCGCGATACCCGTCGCGCGAATGCGAAAGACCAGCCAAGTCCGCGCGAGATCGAGCGATGGCGGTCGCGGAATGCCGAATGAGAAATCCCTTAGCGGATGCGAGACGCCTAACAAGAGCGAATCCGCGACGAGCGTGCGCGCACTCTGCGTCACCGCCTCCCACGGCGCCTCGGGCGCCACGCTCCCCGCCGGCGCCGGCGGCGGCGCCGCGACAACCAGCGCCTCCAGCGTCACTCCGCGCATCAACGCCCGACCATTCCCTCCCAGGTCACCCGGCGCGACGAGAGAGCCATTCGTTAGGCGGACGTGCAGCGAGTCGGGCGCGACTGTTGTTTCGACCAAAGCACTGAGTTGCGGCGAGTAGTCGCTTCCGGCCGAGGATACTTGATGCCGCCTCGCGCCGTGCTGCAGAGACGCGCAAGCTGATGTCGAGACAATCAGCACGACGATGGTGGCGTTTATAACTAAGCGCATAGGAGATAATTCAACGCAATGCGGGAAAATGCAACTATGACAATAGTTTTTGATAGTGTGGGGACAGGTACATCACGACGATGGATGCGCGCGCCGCGACGTAAGTCGAACTGGGCGTTACGTTTAGTGGTGTCAGGGCTCCTGCTCTGACCCCGGGCTCTGACCCCGGGCTCTGACCCCGATTCATCCAATCGTCCCCAAGGACCCCGCCCCATCTTTGTATCACCTCCACAGATTCCGCGGAGGAATGGAACACAAGGGTACTAGGGGTCAGATACCAACGGTCTCAGGGCGACGATGACGCAGTCCGGCCAACGCTGAACCTCGCGGGCGCCAGTTCCAAAGGCTTCTTCCACGGGAATCGAGAAGATCTCGCTCTCTTCCTCGATCAGCACGTATTTGATTCGATACCGACCGAAGATGCGGCGCCTGGCATCCGCAGGAGTGCGACGTTGGAACGCGAGCTTCATCTCGCCGCCGACGAGATGGACTTTTTCAACGTCCGCGCCATACACGAGGGCGTTCAGGTCCGTATCTGAGATGGCCACCGGTTGCCGAAGCCAGTGCATCCACGTCGTGTTGCCTCCCGCGACATCGAATTGCACCCTCGCGTTGCGATCGATGTTCTCCCACATCCATCGGGCAACACGTCGCGATCGCGAATCGAATCGCGGTGCACCGCGCATTCCAACTGCTGACCAGGGCGATGATGGGTCCTGCGCCCAGACGACGGCGGCTCGTGAAATTGTCAGCTCGTAAGCTGTGCCGATGACGCCGAGCAATAAGAAAATCGACAAGGCGAGTCGCGCTTCCCACGACGGTTTCCCCGCGCGAAACTCAAGAACGTACGCCGCGCCGACGCCCGCGAGCGCAATCTGCGACGCGTGGAAAATGCGAATGCTCAAATCGGACACCCATGTCCTGACCGATTCGACAGTCGATCCGATGACGAACGCTGTGATAACAGCCACCTCAATCGCGCGAGCAAGCGTGCCCGCTTCACCACGGCGTAGCGCAGCAGTGGGCCATGACCGAATCACTAACCAGAAAAAGCCGAACTCGACGAAGTAGACTGGTAGAAGTAGGACGGCGCGGAGAATGAACCGAGTCGCGCCGTCGCTCAACGTGCCAGCGAATGCCTGCATCGCGACATCCTCGAACGGGACCGGACGCAGCGCCAATCTCAACGACGGTCCGCCATACTGATCGAGCTTCGAAAGGGCGACGTAGAACGGAATCGCTGCGATGCCGCCGAGCAGGATGGCCGCGGCCGGGCGAATAAGCGCTTTCGTCTCGACGCCGTCCCGGAATCGATTCCGCAGCAGTACTCCACCGCAGGTGGCAAAGGCACCGAGAGCCACGTATGTGGACGTAAGAGCTGCTCCCGCGAGTAACAGCGCGATCGAGACGACCGTGAGAGAGCGCCAGTCGCGACTTCGATCGGCATGCCACCAGACGAAAAGGGTGGCAAGCGCTTCGAGACTTGCAAGCGTGTGGTGCGGCACCCACGCCGGAAACGTCGCAAGCGCAGTAACCTGTCCTGGATTCCACCACTCGATTGTTTCGATCGGCGTCCCGCGCACGAAGAAGATGAGCGCAGGAACGATGTCAATTCCTGTCACGAACAGAAGCGCCGTCGCAACCCATCCGCCCTCGCGCCTGCCAGTGAAGACATTCCCCAGCATCTGCGCGAATGTTGCCGTGACGAAGGCGGTGACTCCCGTGAAAACGAGCAGTACCGTCACCGGCTCGAAGTCGAGCAATCGGACGACCGTGGCTGGCGCTAGGAAGAATCCGTAGTAGAAGAAGAGTTTTGCGCTTCCTCCAGGATTGAAGAATGGATTCTGCGCGGGGAGTCCATCTCGAGCGATGGCGACAAGAGTTGGCAACCGAGATCGCCAATCCAATTCCGCCACGCCCCAATAGATGTCGGCGCCCGTTCTGACCGGCACAACTTGCGCGACGACAATGAGCGCGAAAGTGATCGCTGCGAATGTCTGTGCCCTCGAAATATCGACGATCGCACGCGACGCGACCTGCGTCGTCGATGAGTTGGCGCGTTTGGAGTCCCATTGGCGCACGGTCAAGCAGATCGCGACAAGAATGGCGACAGGCGCGAGCCATCCACCCCACAGCGATATCCCAAACGCTTTGATGGTCTGGTCAGCGACGAGGGTGTATCCAGCGATGCCGATCGTCCAAGCGACTGACAAGAACCCCGCGCCGCCGAACGTCGATCCGAGTCCGATGCTGCGCGCCAGCAAATAGCCGGGTCCGAGACCCAGCGCGGCCGCAACGAGCAGCGTCAACGGCATCTGCGCCGCTACCACAGCGGGAATGAGCACTTTGCTGACGCTATTTGGGAGAAGGCAAGCACGTCGGGAGCTTGAGGCTAACAGGACAGCAGACAAAACGCGGCTAGCAGGGGAAGCTGGTCAATACCCAATGCGACCGAGGGAACCTGTGCGATTGCCTCCGTCCCTTGCCTCCGTCCCTTGCCTCCGTCCCCTGCCTCCGTCCCCTACCTCCGTCCCCTACCTCCGTCCCCCACCCCCCTTCCCCAATCCCCCCCGACCGAACGAGCCTCGACCCGCGGATATTCCGCACCACGCAGAGGGAGCGAGGAGGGTCCCGCAGGGCGCTTGGATCGCGCAGCGATCCCTTAGCGCCCGAAGGGACCCTCCTCGCGACCCCACACCAAACCGAGGAATACACGCCCAAAGAGCGAGTGAATTCGCACACACTTTGGTTGACTTATTCACCCGATCCGGCCACTTTCCAATAATGCCCGGTAGCAACGCTTCCCTCCCCGGTTACAAGGGACTGCGCGGCGACATCCTACTCGCCCTCAAGAAGTCGCAGCCCCTCACCGCGAAAGAACTTGGGATTCACCACGGCGTTACTCCTAACGCCCTAAGACGACACCTCAAAGAGCTCGAACTCGAGGGCGTCGTTAGGTATCGCCGAGAAATTCGCGGCGTTGGTGGACCCGTCTTCGCATACTCGCTCACCGAGATCGGCGAACGTCTCTTTCCGCAAGCGTACGACTCCGCCCTCTCGGCAGTGCTCGAGCTGGTCAAGGCGCGACTGGGGAGCGAAGGCGTCGTCGAACTCTTCACGCAGCGCTGGCGCGAAGTTGCCGAAAAGGCAAAACCAGAACTCGATCGCCTCCCGTTTAACGAACGCGCACACCGCCTCGCCGACTTGCTCACATCACTCGGCTACATGGCGGAGGGTGGGGTCGCATCGAGCGCTGGCGGCGAGACCACCCTAAAGGAACACAACTGCGCCATTCGCGCGGTCATCGAAAAGTTTCCGGAAATCTGCATCGCCGAAGAACGCTTCCTCGCCGAAGTGTTAGGCGCACAGGTCACGCGGCAACAACACATCGCCAGCGGTGCCAACTGCTGCGAATACTGTATTCATGAAACCGGGAGCGAGGGATCCGCGTCCGCAGAGACTTCGGCGTCCGTCGCAACTTCGGCCTCGTCGGCCTCAGTGGCCTCGTCAGCGACACTCGTCTCCCTCGCACGCCCCAAGGAGTCGGCATGAGCTCGTCCATCGACCAACTGGTCTCCAAAGAGTACCAGTACGGATTCACCACCGACATCGACACCGATACGCTCCCGCCGGGTCTGAGCGAAGAAGTCGTGCGGATCATCTCAGCTAAGAAGAACGAACCGCCATTCATGCTCGAGTGGCGTCTCAAGGCGTTCCGCCGGTGGCAACAGATGACGGAGCCGCATTGGCCTAACGTGAAGTTCGATCCGATCGACTATCAGGCGGTCTCCTACTACTCCGCCCCTAAAACAGCAAAGCCGCTGGGCTCGCTCGACGAACTCGATCCGAAGATCAAGGAGACGTACGACAAACTCGGCATCCCGCTTAAGGAGCAGAAGCTCCTCGCAGGTGTTGCCGTCGACGCCGTCTTCGATTCGGTCTCTGTCGGCACCACATATAAGGAAGAGCTGAAGAAGCACGGCATCATCTTCTGTTCTTTTGGAGAGGCCGTCCGAGACCACCCTGACCTGGTCGAGAAGTATCTGGGCTCGGTCGTGCCGTACTCTGACAACTTCTTCGCCGCGCTCAACTCGGCCGTCTTCTCGGATGGAAGCTTCGTCTACATCCCGAAGGGCGTGCGCTGCCCGATGGAGTTGTCGACGTACTTCCGCATCAACGCCGCCGACACGGGACAGTTCGAACGCACGCTTATCGTCGCCGACGAAGGGGCATACGTCTCCTATCTCGAAGGATGCACGGCGCCGAAGCGTTCGACCAACCAGTTGCACGCCGCCGTCGTGGAGATCGTCGCACTCGACAACGCGACCGTGAAGTACTCGACAGTCCAAAACTGGTATGCAGGCGACGAGAACGGCGTCGGCGGGATCTACAACTTCGTGACTAAACGCGGAAAGGCGTTCAAGAACTCGAAGATCTCCTGGACGCAAGTCGAGACGGGTTCGGCGATCACCTGGAAGTATCCAAGCGTGATCCTGCAGGGCGACAACAGCACGGGCGAGTTCTACTCCGTGGCCGTCGTCAACAACATGCAGCAGGCCGACACCGGGACGAAGATGATTCACATCGGCCGCAACACAAAGTCGAACATCGTCTCGAAGGGAATCAGCGCCGGGCGCGGACAGAACTCGTATCGCGGCCAGGTGAAGGTCATTCCCCGTGCCGAAGGGGCGCGCAACTATACGCAGTGCGACTCGATGCTCATCGGGAATCGCTGTGGCGCGCACACCTTCCCATACATCGAAGCGCAGAACAACAGCGCGATCATCGAGCACGAAGCGAGCACGTCGAAGATCGGCGAAGATCAGATCTTCTACCTAAAGCAGCGTGGCATGTCGGCGGAGCAGGCGGTCTCGATGATCGTCAGCGGCTTCTGTCGAGAAGTGTTCAAGGAGTTGCCGATGGAGTTCGCGCTCGAGGCGCAGCAGTTGTTAGGCATCACGCTTGAGGGGTCCGTGGGGTGAAGCTCCCATGCTGGCATCTCGCTCGAGGGGTCCATAGGGTAAAGATCAAAAGCATTAACCACGGAGGACGCGGAGGACACGGAGGTTGTTGTCGCGAGGCGCAGACGAGTGCCGAGCATGCTGTCCTCCGCGCCCCTCCGCGCCCTCCGCGGTTCAAAAGCAGTTCAACCAACCAATGACTAAAGAACAAATGCTCGTAATACGCGACCTCCGCGCCAACGTCGGCGACAAAGAAATCCTCAAGGGCATCTCACTCACGGTGAACGCCGGCGAAGTGCACGCCATCATGGGCCCTAACGGCTCGGGGAAGTCGACGCTCGCCCAGGTTCTCGCCGGCCACCCCGGCTACGAAGTCACCGGTGGCTCCGTCGAGTACGAAGGCGAGAATCTTCTGGAGAAAGAGCCAGAAGAACGCGCCCACGCCGGCGTCTTTCTCGCCTTCCAATACCCAATCGAAATCCCCGGCGTCTCCAACGCCTACTTCATGCGCTCGGCGTACAACGAAGTGCGCAAAGCGCGTGGACAGGAGGAGGTCGATCCGATGGACTTCCTCGACATCATGACCGAGAAGCTCAAGCTCGTCGAGATGGACGAAGCGATGCTACAGCGCTCGGTGAACTCCGGCTTCTCGGGCGGCGAGAAGAAGCGCAACGAGATTTTGCAGATGGCGGTGCTCGAGCCAAAGCTCGCGATTCTTGACGAGACGGACTCTGGGCTGGACATCGACGCGTTACGCATCGTGGCGCACGGCGTGAACTCGCTCAAGCGTCCCGACAACGCAACGATCGTCGTCACGCACTATCAGCGTCTCCTCGACTACATCGTCCCCGACTTCGTGCACGTGCTGGCCAACGGGCGAATCGTTAGGTCTGGCGGCAAGGAGCTGGCGCTGGAATTGGAGAAGAAGGGGTATGATTGGCTTATCGACGAACCCGCATCGGTGGGTGCGGGCGGAGCTGCCTAACGTGAGTACATCTGTGTTCGACCAACAGCTCAAGACTGTGCCGAGTGAGGGGCCGTCGTGGTTGGCGATGCTGAGGCAGCGTGCGCTGGCATCGTTTCAGGCGCACGGCTTTCCGACGACGAAAAACGAAGACTGGCATTTCACGTCGCCTGCTCCAATTGCCGAGAGCGATTTCTCTCCGATGCAGAGTGCCGCGACGCTCCCGTCTCCGCGGGCAATCGATGCACTTCTCGTGGGTGATGCGTCGTGGCCAGCGTTGGTCTTTGTGAATGGCCGTTATGCGCCGTCGCTCTCGCGCACCGCCGGGATCCCCGAGGGCGTGCGCGTGATGTCGCTCGCGTCCGCGTTACTCGAAGAGCCGACGCTTCTCGAGGCGCATCTCGGGAAGCTGGCGGCGTTTGAATCGCAGGCAATGGCCTTCAGCGCGCTCAACACGGCGCTCATGCGCGATGGCGCGGTGTTGCACGTGGCGCCTAACGTGACCATGAAGACGCCGCTCCACATTCTGTTCGTGTCGGACGAGCGCGCGAATGGCGGAGTCTCGTACCCGCGCAATCTCTTCGTGCTCGAAGCACACTCGCGACTGCCGATCATCGAGCAGTATGCGTCGTTAGGCGGTGGGAAATACTTGACGAATTCGGTGGTGGAGTGTGTGGTCGGAGACGGCGCGACGCTCGAGCACTATCGCGTGCAGAGAGAATCGCGCGAGTCGTACCACGTTGGTCATGTCGAAGCACTACAGGGACGCGATTCGCACTACATCTCATTCTCATTTGTCACCGGGGCGGCGCTCTCGCGGCAGAACATCTACACCGCGCTCAATGGCGAAGGGTGTGGATCGACGCTGAACGGGTTGTACATGCTCGATGGTGATCAGACGTGTGATCACCAGACGCGCATCGAGCACGTCGCCCCGAATTGCTTCTCGCGCGAGGTGTACAAGGGGATTCTCGACGGGACGTCGCACGGCGTCTTCAATGGCAAGGTGTACGTGCACCCCGAGGCGCAGAAGACGGACGGCAAGCAGACTAACAAGACGTTGCTCCTGTCGGAGCGTGCGCGCATCGACACCAAGCCGCAGTTGGAGATTTTTGCCGACGACGTGAAGTGCACACACGGCGCGACCGTCGGGCGACTCGACGAGATGGCGACCTTCTACATGAAGTCACGCGGCGTCGCCGCCGACACGACGCGCCGATTGTTGACGTATGCCTTCGCCGCTGACGTTCTGGAGACGATTGAGGTCGAGCCGGTGAAGCTCGCGCTCGAAGAGATGACGCTCGCGCGATTCCTGTGACGGCGCCCCTCGCGGTTCCAGCATCGGTTCCTGCTCTCGATGTCGAGCGCATTCGCACGGACTTCCCGATCCTCGGGATGACCGTGCGAGGGAAGCCGCTGGTCTATCTGGACAACGCCGCTACGTCGCAGAAGCCAACCGTCGTCATCGATGCGCTCACGGAGTACTACACGTCGCAAAACGGCAACATCCATCGCGGCGTGCATTATCTCTCGGAAAAGGCGACCGACCTCTACGACCTAACGAGAGAGCGGGCGCGTCGCTTCTTCAACGCCAAACGCGCACACGAGATCATCTTCACGAAAGGGACGACCGACGGGATCAATCTCGTCGCCGCGTCGTACGGCGGCGCGTTCGTGCAGGCGGGGGACGAGATCATTCTCTCCACGATGGAGCACCACTCGAACATCGTCCCTTGGCAACTGTTGGCGGAGCGCACCGGCGCCGTGATCAAGGTCATTCCGGTGAATGATGCCGGCGAGCTCGATATGCAGGCGTACGCAACGCTCCTCTCCCCGAAGACGCGCCTCGTCGCCATCGCCCACATCTCCAATGCGTTAGGCACGATCAATCCCGCCCAGGAGATCGTGAAGCTGGCGCACGAAGTTGGGGCGGTGGTGCTGCTCGACGGCGCGCAGTCGGCGCCGCATGCGCGCGTTGACGTGCAGGCGCTCGACTGTGACTTCTTCGTCTGCTCCTCACACAAGATGTTGGGGCCGACGGGAGTCGGGATCCTCTACGGGAAGGAGTCGCTCCTCGATCGCATGCCGCCGGTGATTGGCGGTGGCGACATGATCGACCTCGTGACGTTCGAGCGGACGACGTATGCCCCGCTCCCTTCGAAGTTCGAAGCGGGGACGCCGAACATCGCCGACATCATCGCCTACCGTCACGCATTCGACTACCTGGACAGCGTGGGGCTGGAGGCGATTGCCGCGCACGAGCACGACTTGCTCGAATACGGAGCGTCGCAGCTGCGTGAGATTCCCGGAGTGCGCCTTGTGGGAACGGCGGAGCACAAGGTAGGGGTGTTAGGATTCGTCATGGATTGCGCGCATCCGCACGACATCGGGACGATCCTCGACCAACACGGGATCGCCATTCGCGCTGGTCACCACTGCGCGCAGCCGCTGATGCGGCGTTTTGCGGTGCCATCGACGGCGCGCGCGTCGTTCTATTTGTACAACACGCGGAGCGAGGTCGACGCGCTGGTGCGTGGAGTGCACGAAGTCCGCGCCGTCTTCACCTAACGATCATGAGCCCATCGCCTAACGAGCACGGTGGCCCGCCAATGGAGCTGGGGGCGCTCTACCAGGACGTCATCCTCGAGCACAATCGCAACCCACGGAATTTCGGCGAGATGGCGGATGCGTCGGGGAGTGCCGCGGGGCGAAACCCGATGTGTGGTGATCAAGTGACCGTCTGGCTCAAGGTCGAGAACGATCGCATTGCCGACGTGTCGTTCGTTGGCACGGGGTGCGCGATTTCCAAGGCGTCGGCGTCGATGATGACTGCTGCGGTGAAGGGGAAGACGACGGGCGAGGCGAAAGAGGTCTTCGAGCACTTCCACGCGATGGTGACTGGTCATCACGACGACCCGGCGAAGGATCCCACGTTAGGCAAGCTCAAGGTGTTCTCGGGTGTCGCGCGCTTCCCCACGCGCGTCAAGTGCGCGAGCCTTGCGTGGCACGCGATGGCCGAGGCGATGGCCGTGCCGCAGCCGCCGGATTCTCCCGCCGCAGGCGGCGATGCTCGTTAGGTATCGTTAGGCACGCCCGCACCATCCCGTGACGACCGTACGCCTCTCGGACATTCCGGATCCCGGGCTGTTGTCCGTCAGGCTCGCATCGGGGCGGCAGGTGGTGCTCATTCGTCGCGGCGATGCCGTCTCTGCGCTCGAAGACCAGTGCACACATCAATCGATGCCCCTCTCCGCGGGAGAGTTGTGCGCCGACGGGACCATCGAGTGTCCCTGGCACGGCGCACGTTTTGATGTCGCCACCGGCGCATGCAGGCGCGGGCCGGCAGAGGATGCTGTGCGGGCGTTTGTGGTGCGCGTGGAGAATGGCGTCGTAAACGTCGACGACGCGGGCTAGCGATCGCGCGACCGGTGCATCGCCTAACGACTCGCCCTTCCCGCCACCTCACGCAACGCCGCCTCGAACGCCTCGACATCCGTCCAATTCCCATCGTAGCGTTCCCCGTTCACAAAGAACGTCGGCGTCCCGTTCACGCCCGAGCGCACACCACCCATGAAGTCGGATTGCACACGCTCCTCGTACGTCCCCTCCTCCAGCGCTCGCTGAACCTCCGCGCCGTCCACGCCGCACTGCTCGGCCCATTCCACCAGATGCCGATCGGAGAGCGCGGCACGTGACTCCTGAGCATGCTCGTAGATGAGACCATGCATACGCCAATAGGCATCGGCGCCGCCTAACGCGCCGACACACTCGGCGGCTGCCGCGGCGTGCATTGCCTGTGGGTGTGACTCGCTGATCGGGAAGTTTCGGAAGACAAACCGCAGCTTGTCGCCCAGCCGTTGTTGCAGCTGCCGGACGATGGGGTGGGCCATTGCGCAGTGCGGACACTGAAAATCGCCGTATTCCACCAGCGTGACCGGGGCGTCGGCAGTGCCACGCACATGATCATCGCCGCTCACAGCGACGCGTAGCGACGCACCCGACTCGCGTGCGGATGTCATGCAGCGCCTCCGCGCGTGTCGCGTGACTCCGAGGTGTCCTGACTGCGGCGCCCCGTGAACTGCGCCGGTGGAATGTCCGCCGGGCGCCCCTTCGTCGCGAGCGATTCCAACGCGTCCAATATCCCGTCGGCGCCTGGGTTCACGCCAACCGGCGACACGTAGCTCCAGTGCACTTTGCCATCGCCATCAATGACGTAGAGCGCCCGCTCCGTTGTGCCCTCACGGGCGCGATAGACGCCGTATGCGGTCGCCACTGCGCCTTTAGGCTCGAAGTCGGAGAGGAGCGGAAAGTGAAGATGCCTGTCCTCGGCAAATGCACGATGACACCAGACGCCATCGACGGAGATTCCGATCAGTTCCGCACCGAACTTCCGAAACTCCGGGAGCACCTGGTTGTAGAGCGCGAGTTGATCGCCGCAGACCGGGCTCCAGTCGGCCGGATAGAACGCGAGAATCACCGGGCGGCCCCGAAGTTCGGCAAGCGTTAGGCGCTGGTCGGGCGTTGCGGCGAGTGAGAAGCCTGGTGCGGTGGTTCCGGGGGGGAGCGGCTTGGCCGGTGCGTCCGTCCGCGCACCACTGTTCGGCGGTGCACTTCCATCGTTTCCGCGGTGATCATCGTGACCTGTTTCGTCGTTCATGGTGCATCCTCCAACGGAGTGACAACGATAGGGGGCCGAGCTTCGGGATTGGGTGCCGCCGCCGCGTCCGCCGCGGCAGTCTCCACCGCGAGCGCCCCGAGCGCTCCGCCAGCTGCAACTATTCGGATCCCGCGCTCAAGGCTCTGTTTGACGGGGCAGCGATCGGCGATGGCCTCAAGGCGACGCCGTTGCTCCGGGGTCAGCGTGCCGATGAGTTCGAGATCGCGCTCGATCACCGTTTCGCCGACCGGGCGCGATTCGCAGTTCACACAATCGGCCGCATGGTCGCGTGTGGGGCGCAACCTCACGATGATCTGGTCAAGCGCCCATCCCTTGCGCGCGGCGTACATGCGGAGTGTCATCGCGGTGCAGGCGCCTAACGACGCGAGGAGGAGTTCATACGGAGTCGGCGCCTGGTCGGTCCCACCAGCCGGCGTGGGCTCGTCGGCGGCAAATGAGTGCTGCCGAGCCTCAAGTACCGTATGAAAGCCCGCCTGGGTGAGGCGTGCTGTGACCCAGCGCTCAGCCTGGTGGGTGTCTGGCGACGTTGTCGCGGTTGTGGCCGAATCACTCATCGTGCGGGGTCGGGAGGCGGGACGGGGGTGGGACCGATGGCGGGACGGGTTGTGGTCGAGTTCACGAGTTGGGGCCAGGTTCGGGGCGAGTTTCGGGCCCAGGATTCTGGGCCAGACTTAGGCGTACCAGAGCGAAGCGCGAGCCAAGCGTCTCACAGGGCGCCGGACACCACGCTCGGTATCACGCGTGGCGCGAAGAAGTACAGATGTCCCGCAGGTGCCACGAGGCGCAATTGCCCGCCAGTGTCACCTGGCCGCGCCCGAGCGAAGCCATGAAAACGAATCAGGCCCCGCCGCAATTGCAGCGAGGCCTGTCCGTTATGTCATGTTCGGGCGCGAACGCCTGTGCCTAACGATAATCCAACGTGGTAAGGAAAAGCCCGCAGACAACCGCCCGGCGACTCTGGCCCCTGCTGAATCCCTCGATCCAAACATTCAGAGACGCCGGGACGGCTGTTCTGCTTCCCATTCCCACTTCCACCCTGGTGTCGCGCCTAACGACTGCGCGCCACGTCGTGCCTTTGCTGCGCTGCGCTCGCGCGATCCCCGTCGCGCGAGTCAATCACTTGCAACGATCGCTCTTGCACCTGCTCTTGCACATGCCGTTGCACCTGCTCTTACTCCCGTCCCTGCCGCACACCTTTTCGTCCACACTTCTTCCTGCTCTTCCTGCTCCAGCGTTGGCTCCCAACCCCTCACATCCCCTCACATCCCGTCCCAACCCTCCACCTCAATCTCGAGGCTTGAAACTCCCCTCCCCTCCACCACCCGGCACTGCCTAACGAAAAACTTTGCTCGTTAGGCAGTGACGCTTATGCCGTCGCCCGCCGAGGATCGTAGCGTTCCCTTCCCCGCACACTCTCCGCCCCGGCTGCCACCATGGGCGGAACGACGGCGCGTGCGGCATGCAACGGACGCACGCTGTTCGAACGACGTGCAAAGAACCCAGACCGCCGAAGCGACGCTTCCAGCACCCACTCCCACCCATATCGCGCGTGGAAATCGCGCTCGGTCATGCCCAACAGTTCCTGAATCGCGCGACGCTGTTCGATGGCGCCAGCGTCGTCAGCTGCAATTACGCGATTGAGCAGCGTACGATCGGCGGCGAGGTCGGCGAGCATCGCCGCCTTCTGCCACTCGGCCGCATTCCAATCGCCGAGGAGCCGCAGCTGCTCGCGCGTCGCGTACGGCAGGAGCGACGCTTCATTCCGGCGCAGCGTGGGACGCGTGAACAAGTCGGAGAGCATGCGACCGATCGCCGGCAAACGCGTACGGCGGGCGATCCACTCCACCATGTCACTCGGCGTCGGGCGCGGGCGCGCGGCGACCGCTTTGAGGATGGCGGTTCCTTCGTCCTCGGTCGACACGCCGAACACCAGGCAGGTGCGCGGGAGACGGCGGGTCGAACGCATTCCTGATTCTTCCTCGGCGATGATGCAGAGCGGGCACCAGGGGGTGAGCTCCATCTGCGCCTTCACTTCGTTGGTCGAATACCGATTCGGCACCGCGTCGAGGAGAGCGATGGCTCCCAGCTCAGGCGGGATGTCGTGGAGCCTCCTCGCGTTGGCGTAGGGTGGCTCGAGGATGATCAATGCGGCGGATCTCATGGGAACCACGATAGGACCGCCGGAGAAGCCTGTACACTCGGGCTACCACCAGTTCGCGCGATTGTTTTTTGTATCGAAATCGCGACTTCTGTTGGGCGATGTTATGGTGATGAGAGAAACGAGGGGTCATTCGGGTGAGTGGCCCATGTGGGCGCCGGAGGCGGGGGATTGGTTTGAGGGCGTGTTGCGGGACAGACTCACGCGTCGCGAAACGTTGCGTTTCAGCGTGAGAAAGTTCGGGAGCTTACCAATAATCGCGCACCTCGTGTCGCGTGCGGGGACGTGTACCACGCTGGCCCCGTCGTGCAAGCTGCGGCAGCGAAGCGACTTAAGTCCGGCGAGTAAGGCTCAGCGTGACACTTGTTGGCGAGGAGGTCCCAGCTCTGACCCCGGGCTCTGACCCCCAGCTCTGACCCCGGGCTCTGACCCCCAGCTCTGACCCCGGGCTCTGACCCCGGGCTCTGACCCCAATTCCTCGCACCGAACGCGCATATCTCGACTCGGGGGGCAACCCGCGGCGCGACTCTCCTCTACGGCGACGCTTCCGTGACGTGACCGCCACCTGATTCGCCGAGCATCGACGTCCGCGGCGGGGCGTCGGCATCGGCAGCTCGTCCCTCACCCTCCTCCACATCGCCGACCCGCATCATGATCGCGAATCGCATCAATCCCCACTCCGTCGTTATGCCTAACGACTTGCGGATGCTGGCGCGATGGAATTCGACGGTTCGGGGGGAGACGCCTAACAAGTCACCGATCTCGGCGCTCGATTTGCCGTCACCGATGAGCTTGAGGATCTGCAGGTGGCGCGGCGTTAGGCGGTCGAGACCGGGGTGTTGCACCACGCTGTTGTCGCGGAACGACCGTTTGGGGACTCTCGGCGAGATGAACGTCTTTCCCGACAACACGGTGTCGATCGCGCCGTTCAACTCCTCCGCGGACGCTTCCTTCGGGATGAAGCCGTGCGCGCCGCCTTGAATGGCGAGATCGGCGAGCGCGCGATCGACGTGCATGGTCACGACAAGGATGCGGAGCGCGGGGAAGCTCTTCGCGATCTCGGGGATGAGCTCCAATCCGTTGCGATGCGGCATCGAGAGATCGAGGAGCAGAATGTCTGGCTTGGTGCGCTCGATCTCGTTCATCACTTCGCGCCCGTCATTGACAACGCCAACCGGAACGAGGCTCGGCTTGAGGAGTGCGCGCAGCCCCTGGCTCATGAGCGGGTGGTCATCGCAGATGAGCACCCCGGTGCGACGAACAGGATTGTCCTTCATGGCAGCTATCCCTTGAGCGGAACGGTGACTCGCACGGTAGTGCCTTCGCCGATCTTGGACCAGAGCTCGAAGCGTCCATCGACGAGCCGAGCTCGCTCAGCCATGGAGATGAGTCCGAGCCCGGCCGACTTGTTCTGCTGATTGGTGTCGAAACCGCGACCGAAGTCCTGGATGGCAACTTCAATTTCGATCGCGTTCGACTTCACGGATATGCGGGCGCGCTTCGCGCCGGAATGCTTGGACGCATTGCGCAACGCTTCTTGCGCGATGCGAAAGAGTATGAGCGACCGTTCGCGCGAAAGCTGTGAGGCGTGTCCCTCATCCACGAAGTGAGTCTCGACCTCCATTCCTGCGGAGCGTCCGACATCGAGTGCGAGTTGTTGGAGCGCGGGGAGTAACCCGGCCTGGTCGATGATGGCCGGGTGCAGGCGATGAGCGACGCGCCTGAGCATCACGCCCAGATCTTCGAGCTCGTGGCCTAACGCGGCGACGCGCTGGTTCTCCTTGTCGGACGATGTTGCAGCTGCGTGCTCGCCGGTGTTGGACCACTCACGGAGTTCGTGCTGGAGCATCGCGACGCGTTGGAGCGCATCGTCGTGCACTTCACGCGCGACCCAGGCGCGCTCCTCTTCTTGCGCGTTGAGGAGCTTTTTTGAGTAGTCGCGATGCAGGCGCAGGTACTGCCGTTGATAGATGAACATCGCCGCGAACATCGCCGCGAGGATCACCCCAACAGCCAGCGCTACCGCGAGGTAGATCCAGAAAAGCTGTTGGGGAGAGGACACCGCATCCCTTGCCAGATGAGCGCGAACGCGACGATATCGAGCATCGCCTTCACGGTGAACACTGCTCGTAAGACGGCGATATTGTCAGCGCCGACAAGACTCGCCACCGGGCTCGTCGAGACGAGAACGCCGAAGTACATGGCGAGGCCTAACGAGGCCCACGACCAATCCTGATTGAATGCGCCTTCGGTATCTTTCGCGAGGTTCGAGAGAAAGGTGAACAAGGCGGCAACGAGAAGTACCGCCGAGCGAAAAGTGCCGGCAATTGTCTGGAACGTCGTGAGTTCACCAACGGCGATAACTAGTCCGAGGTACGCCAGTACGAAGATCGGAATGCCGACGCGGAAGGTGATTCGCGAAACCGGTTTGACTTGCCAGTACGAAAGCGCCCACAGCACGACGGCGTCTTCGATGGGATTCACGTACGTCAGCAACCAGAGATTATTTCCCTGGAGCCTCACGGCCACGTACTGCGCGATGTCGGAGAGGAAATACGCCACGCTCCAGAGCGCGACCCATCGCCTAACGACTGGCACTCGGTTCCACGCCGGCGCCACAGGAAGGACCGGGAGGAGCTGTGCGAAGATCGCCGCCCACGTCACGACGAGTGCGAACGACTTCACGCGTCTGCCTGCTTTCGAATGTCAGTCGCTGACGATTGCGTCACAGGAGCGGCGAGGTCGTGTCGCAGAACGGAGGGCAGATGTAGTGCATATCGAGAATGACCGCACCTCCAGCGCCGGCCGCCATCACCATCGCGGCGCCCTTTGTTGCGCGAGGCTTTGGACGTGAAGCGCTGACGACATCGCGTCCCTGCGCATCGACTCCGACAAGTACGATTTCGTAGTGCCCATCGGCATCGAGCCCGTGGTAGTAGCGCAGGCCAACTACGTTAGGCTGTGCGAGAAGCTCGCGCACGCCGTCCGCCCAGAAAAAGCCGCCGTGCTCCGACGCGGGCGCCGATTTGCGATAGCGCTGCGTCAGGTCGACCGCACGCTCCAGCGAGATTTTCTGCGGCTCTTTAGGGGGAAGCCCGCGATATCGTTTGCCGCCTTTCCCGCCCTGGGTTCCTTTTCTCGCCGTCATGTCAGTTCTCCGTCCGTCAAATGGAATTGCACACGTTATTCGTTAGGCACCAAAGCGCCGACCAGGAGCGAACGCTCGTTAGGTCAGCCCGCCGTCCGCCGGAGGGCAAAAGGGTGGGCAGAGATAATGTTGGTCGAGCAACAACGCATCATCTCCTCCAACCAAGGCGAGGTTTGCGTCCGACGCCGCCAGCACAATCCCAGGCGTCCCGTCTTCATGCATCCCATAGTAGAAGCGCATGTACTCCGCGCCCGGCTGCTGCAGAAGAGTCATCACCGCATCTCTCGAGAAGAGCCCGCCAACGCTCCCATTCGCCTTCGCACCGCGCGCACGCCGAGCGCCGATATGACGCTGATGCATTTTCACAGCGTGGTCGCGCGTGACACGATGATCGCGCGCCTCTGGACGTCCGGGCGGAGCCGCACTCGTGGTCGTCGCAGCGCGCTTGACCGAACGCTTCGCGGACTTTTTCGCACTCTTCTTCGCAGCGCCCTTCGCCGACGATTTCCTCACCGTCTTTCTCGCCGCTCCCTTCTTCGCGACTGGCTTCTTCTTCCCTGGCATGGTGAGCCTCTGCATGTCCCGGTATGCGCGAAGTCCGCGCCGACGGGCGCGGACATCCTTCTCCATCCACTCTCTACCGGCGGGATTCTACGTCCCCGAAAGCGCTCAGGATACTGGGAGTACCCCTAGTGTCCGGACAGAGAGTGCGATACGTGGCAAAGAGTATCGCGCGTTATCATCCTTCGCGCGACCAACCACGTGCTGCTCCGACGCTCGACGCGCGTCCAAAGTCGTGACACCGCACTCACTTACTTCGCATCCATTCTCGTGTACGCCCTCGCCATCATCCGATACCGCAAACCGCTCGAAGACGTCGTCGCCAACACCGACTCGCACCGTGCCTATCTGCGCGAGCTAAAAGGGAAAGGGATCTTATTGGCGTCGGGGCCGTTCGACCCACGCAACGGCGGAGCGCTACTCCTTCGCATCAGCGACGACGACCCAGTCGCCGCACTCGATGCCGTCCGCGACAACGATCCGTTCTGGAAGCTGGGGATCGCACAGTACGAGCTCCTTCCGTGGAAGCCGGTGATTGGGCTCGAAGGGCTCGACACGCTGGTCTAGTTACGCCTTGCCGGGCTCGTCTTGGCGCCAGCTCGCGCAAGTCGCGTGGCGCACCGGCAGCGCACCGGCAGCGAACAAGCCCGGCACAGGCAGCGAACGAGCCACTCGCGACCCGCGAGGCATGTCGTTTCTCGATCGTTTGTCGCCAACGATCGAAAGCATGCATGCGTGTGAAGTGCGTATTCCATACGGAGAAGCACTTCAGCAAAGATGGACCGCGAACGCCTT
>JBGAKW010000018.1:0-88300 GCA_044224185.1 Gemmatimonadaceae bacterium
ACCCCCCACACCCTGTCGTCAGTGCCGCCCTTCGCGCAGGCGAAAGCGGATGTCGCAGGCAGCTATTTCAAGCACCACCGACGCTTGAATCGATTGAAGATCGCTGCCGCGACCGCGACGCTCACGGCATTGGCCGCTTGCGCCACGAACCCCGCGACCGGAAAGCGCGAACTCTCGCTCATCAGCGAAGGGCAAGAGATCCAGATGGGGCAGGAAGGGATGAAGGCCGCCGAGGCGCAGATGGGCGTTTATCCCGACTCCGCGGTGCAGCGGTATGTCTCCTCGTTAGGCATGGCGATCGCCAAGCAATCCGAGCGCCCCAATCTCCCGTGGTCGTACATCGTTGTCGACGACCCAGTCGTAAACGCCTTTGCGCTTCCCGGCGGACCGGTCTTCGTATCGCGAGGCATTCTCGCCTACATGAACTCCGAAGCGCAGCTCGTCTCGGTGTTGGGACACGAAACTGGCCACGTGACCGCGAAGCACTCCGTCTCGCAAATGTCTAAACAGCAATTGCTGCAGATTGGCCTCGTGGGCGCGATGGTTGTGCGCCCTGAGTTGCAGCAATTTGGCGGAGCCGCGATGCAGGGACTGCAGTTGCTCTTCCTCAAGTATTCGCGCGACGATGAATCCCAGGCCGACGCGTTAGGCTTTCGCTACATGACGGCCGAGAACTACGACCCACACGAGATGGGCGAAATGTTCAAGACGTTGGAGCGCGTGACGTCGAGCGAAGGAAGCAAAGGCACCCCCGAATGGCTGTCGACGCACCCAGACCCGGGCAACCGCGTCCAAGCGACGAACCAGCGCATCCAGAGCTCGGGGAAATCGTTCCAGGGAGCGAAGATCGGTCGAGACGAATTTCTCCGTCACATCGACGGCATCGTCTTCGGTGACGATCCGCGCAACGGCTACTTCCAGCAGAGCGCCTTCATTCATCCGACGCTCAAGTTCCGTTTCGAATTTCCTGGCGGATGGAAGTTCCAGAACGGTGCGGACCAGGTGATTGGAGTGAGCGCGCAAGGCGATGCGCAGATCACGTTAGGCTTGGCCAGCAACACCGCACCGCAAACCGCGCTGACACAATTCCTCGGACAACAGGGCGTGCAGCCCGGCGGGACGAGCACGACACCCATCAACGGCTTACCCGCCGCAGTGGGTCAATTCTCGGCGAAGAACTCCGATGGAACGGCGCTCGCCGGATACGTCGCCTTCATTCAACTCGATGGCACCACGTATCAGCTCCTTGCCATCACACCGCAGCAGTTGATCCAGAACTACGACGGCACGTTCCGCAACACGATCGGCTCGTTCCAGCGCCTCACTGACACGCGCTTGATGAACGTGAGGCCGAATCGTGTTCGCCTCGTGCAGTTGCGCAGCGCGATGACCCTCACCGCATTCAACCAGCAGAATCCTTCGGTGATTCCATTGGCGCAGCTGGCAGTGATTAATGGCGTTGATCCGGGCGCAACGATTCCCGCCGGGACGCTGGTGAAGAAAGTCGTGGTCGAATAGCTCGCACCGACCGCCTAACGATAGATGGAAAACGAAGAGGGGCGAGACACAAAGTCTCGCCCCGCTTTTCGTCGCGTATAGAACTACTGTTTTCGCCCGCGTTGCTTCGCGCCGTTTTGGTCGAGCACCAGCGTCATGGCACCGGTCGAATCCGTTTCGAAGACCACCTTGGCCGGCACGGGCTTCAGGTAGAACTCGTGATCGCTGGTGGGCCATAGGCGGAATCGCGGCTGGTTCGTCGCGTGTGCATACAGCTTGTCGCCTTCCAGCGTCACATCGATTACGAACGTCGGCGCGAGCGGGTACTTGCCGACGTATTTCTGCAGAATCTCGTTAGGCACCGTCACCGCAGCCTGCGCCACGATCGGACGAATCGGGAACGACGGATCGAGGAGATGGAAGCCCAGCTCGTCGCTCGTCGAGCCACCGCTCGTGAGCACCACCACGGCGTTCTTTGTCGCTGTGTCCACTCCGAAAAACGTCCGGAATCCGCCCGTGCCGCCGTTGTGCCAGACGATGCGTTTTCCGTTGGCGTCGCGGATATGCCAGGCGAGACCAATGCGCATGTTCGGAATCGTCGTCGGACGGCGCGGCTCCATCGACATCGCGATCGCCTTCGCCAGCTTCCCCTCGCCACGCAACGCCCCAGTCACCGCGCGACCAAACTTCATCATGTCGCGCGCCGTCGAACGCAGTGCACCGGCACCGGCTAACGTCGGGAGATCCCACGCCGGGACAGCGTCGACGTCGTCGTTGTGTCCGACGACAAATCGCTTTGCCATCGACGGTGTGAGCGTGATGCGAGTGTCGTTCATGCCTAACGGGTTCAACACGCGCTCGATCAGGATCTGCTCATACGACTTTCCCGCGCGTAACGCTAACGCATGCCCTAAAAGTCCCATGCCGAGATTGGAATACTCGTACTGCGCACCGATATCGCGCGGAAGAGTGTACGACGAAAGAAACTCGTACATCTGTGCGACCGTGTAATCAGCGAACGGATTCGACGGATCCTTCGGGTGGAAGTTGAGCGGCATACGCGGCAACCCGGAACTCGCCGTCGCCAGGTCGAGGAGCGTAATCACCTTTCCGTTCCGCGAGGGGACTTTGACGGTACTCGGCAAATATTTCGAGACTGGATCGTCAAGCGAGACCTCGCCTTTGAGCACCATGTCGGCGAGCAGAATATTCGTGAAGACCTTCGTGATCGATCCGATCTCATACACGGCGTCGGGATCGACTAAAGGAGTGTTGTCGAAGTTCGATCGCCCATACGAGACGTAGCGCTCCTTGCCGTTCTCGAGCAGCCCGATGACGATGGACGCCGCGAACGCGTTGTCGACGCGCGCAGATTCCCATCCGCGGATCGTACTGTCAGGAGGAAAGCCGGTCGCTTGTTGAGCGAAGGCGGCCGGAGCTGCCACAGCGAGCGCGAACGCCGCACCCAGGAGAAGTCGCGATCTCATCGAGATTCTTAGGAAGAATTGGAGAAATGCCACGCGCTCGCGTACACGAACGACATGTTCTGACTCGAAGTACGGCGCGCACGACCTGAGAGTTGCGTGGGTGAATATCTTGGTCGTCCACGGCAACGACGCATCAAACACGCGCACCTCCACTGTGAGCGCAACGCAGCGACGCGGAATCCGCACGGCACAAGTCGGTCTACTGGTCAACACCGCGCTGGCTGTCGTGAAGTTCGTGGCTGGTGTACTCGGCAACTCCTACGCGCTCATCGCCGACGCGGTCGAATCCACCGCCGACATCCTTTCCTCGGCGATCGTCTGGGGTGGGCTCCGAATCGCCGAGCGACAGGCTGACGAGGAATTCCCTTTCGGCTACGGAAAGGCGGAATCGCTCGCCGGCGCCATCGTCGCTCTCATGCTGCTCGGCGCGTCGGTGGGGATCACGATCGAGGCGATACGAGAGATTCGGACGCCACATCACGCGCCGGCTCCCTTCACGCTCGCCGTTCTCGTGCTCGTGGTCGGCATCAAGGAGACGCTGTTTCGCCGCGTCTTTGAAGTGGGAAGTGAGGAAGATTCCACCGCAGTCAAAGCGGACGCATGGCACCATCGTAGCGACGCCATCACGTCAGTTGCAGCATTCGTCGGCATTTCCATCGCGTTGTGGAAAGGGAAAGGGTGGGAATCCGCAGACGACTGGGCCGCACTCGTAGCTGCCCTCGTCATCGCGACCAACGCCGTCATCCTCATACGCCCCGCGATCAACGACCTCATGGATCGCGCGCCGGATGCTGAACTACTCGATCGGATTCGTTTGGCCGCGCTCGGCGTTCCAGATGTGAAGGCGGTCGAGAAGCTCAAGGTCCGGCGCGCCGGTATCAACTTCTACGTCGACATTCATGTGCAGGCTGATCCGCAGATTACGCTCGACGCCGCGCACATCATCAGCGGCAAGGTGAAGAGCGCCATCCGCGCGTCGGTGCCGCGAGTTCATGGCGCCCTGATTCATATGGAACCGTTCAATGGGCGCCGCTGAGCCTAAGCGGTTTCGGTGGATGAAACCTGGACGCAACCGGCGGGGGCACAGCTATCCGATTTCGGCCGGCCCCCTGACGATCAGCAGCTACTTCTTGTTCGGCCGATCCGTGCGCGTCTTGGTCCAGATGACGACGGCGGCACACGACGAATTTCCAGCGGCCTGGAATTGCGCCGGCACCGAGATGCCGTTGTACACCTCGATCGCTGAGATCTCGGTGATCGGCATGATACGATCGACGTCTCCAGGGAACACGGCCTCGAACATCGCGCCATCTACCCAGTAACGGATGCATCCACCGGTGACGTTGCGCGAACTCTCGACGGTGTAGTCCATACCGTTCCCCGAGGGAACAACGCGCAGGCCGGGGACCGCGCGGAACACATCGGTCAACAGATTCGGCGCGCGTTTTTCAATGTCGTCCGACGTCATGTAGTACCCGCCGCCCATTTTCTTTCGCTGCGCAAAGCCGACTTTCTCCAAGCCAACGTCGCGGTCCGCTTTGATGACGACGGTATTCAGCACCGTCGCTGGACGTTCCATCTTCACTTCGAGTCGCGCCGCCGCGCGTGTCGACAGATCGATCGCGCGCTCTTCGGGCGCATATCCGATCTGCCTAACGACTACCGATTGCGTCCCCGACGGGAGACCGGTGATCGTGAATTCGCCTCCCTCTCGCGTGAGGGTCGCGCCCGGCGTACCTAACACATCGACGCGCGCACCGACAATAGGCGTTCCGTTGGCGTTTACCACGCGCCCGGTGAGCGAGGCGTTTCCTCTATTTAGGGTGGCCGCCGAAAACTGCGGCCCGGCCGCTGCTTCCTTCTGACGGCGCAGTGCGGCGCTGTCGTTCGCGGCAACCACCGACTGCGCGTTGCCGATGCGCAGCCCCTGCACGATCAGCGCTTGCCCTTCGAACTTGAGGCGCACTTCAGACGTCTGGATCCCTTTGAGCTGCGCCTGCAGCGTTCCTTCGAACTCCGCTGGAAGTCCACAGATTCGAAAGACGCCGTCGGCACCGCTCAATGCCTCGCGCAACCGCGGCACTTTCCGCAGTCCCGCATTCAGCGACATCTCGAGCCACGCCACCGAAACGCGCGCGCCTTCGACAGGGGCGTCGGAGTCCGCATCGAGAAGCTTGCCGATAACAGCCGAGGGACCGAGCGCACGACGCGCGGCCGGGCACGATACACTTACCAAGGTTGCCGGCGACGGAATGCCGAGCTTGATCGCACTTCCTTCACCTTCGCCGAGCGAGAAGGTGTCGGTGCGCATCAGGATTCCGATGGAGTCGAGAAAGGGGTGCTGCACGTGAACGCGATACCCACTTCCGGCCGGAATGCTATCGATCAGGAAGATGCCGAGCTTGGTCGTCATCGCCGCGCGATTCGCCCCTTCGACAAGTACCGTCGCATTGCCTAACGGTGCCGAGTGCACACTGTCGAAGACTGTGCCCGTGATGGAGGCCATCGGCTTGGGCGCCGGTGCCGGAGAGGCCGCCGCCTTCTTTCCGACGGTGTCTTTCGTCGCCGTGGAATCGCTCTTTTTGGCGGGGGTCGCCGGGCGCTTCACCGGTGCGGGCGCTGGTGGCGGGCGACGAGGAGGTGGCTGCTGCGCCGCCCCGCTGGTCGCGGAAAACGCGAACCCAGCGACGATCGCTACTACGGCGATCGGGCGAACTAAACGAGAGGCGAATGAAACTACACGCATCAGTCGAAGGAACTTGGAGAATTCGAGGCCGAGTGCTGGCGAGAGTGACTCGAAGAGTGAACGCTCCGAATGTGCGGGCGCACCCTGCCGGGAGAGAAGAAGCATATACCCCGACCAGAGCGATTTTCACCTCGAATGGTGCGCGCTGACGCGAAAAAAGGCAGGGCGGCCCGATCCGGTTTGTCGTAAACCGAATGAACCACCCTGCCATGTCGATCCAAGTGCCGGTGCTGAGCGGACTAGTGCTCTTCCTCAAAGAACGAGGAGACGACTCCTGTGCCGCTGGCGCGCTCGACCCGGAGACGCTGCTTTTGCGTCTTGCCGTTCACCGTGATGGAGACGAGGTAGTCGCCCGGCGACACAATGGGCGCCTGATTCCGTCCGCCGCCGAGGAAGCCAAATCCGCCCCCTCCACCTCCGCCACCCCCGCGGGGATTCAAGAGTTGGATGATCTGAAAGGCCTGCGTCGGGTCGGTGATCCCTGCGGCCGCCGCCATTCCCGCCGCAGCGCCACCGCCACCGCCACCACCGCCGCGCCCCGTCGCGCCCTGCTCGCCCGGACGTGGATTCCAGACCTGTCCCGCTCCGAATCCACCGCCTCCACCACCGCCACCTCCGAATGCCGCCATCAACCCGGATTGATCGCCGCTCTGCAGCATTCGCTTGAAGCGCCCCAGCGCCACCGTGTCCATTCCCGACTTGCCTAACGAATCGAAGACGAATTCCATGCGGCGCGCGGCAATGATCGAATCGCGCTTTCCGGCGGGCGACAGCGGCGTGGCAGCGGGCGCCTTGCCGCGGAAGTCCCATGTCACACGATGCAGCCCGATCCCCGTTGGGCCGTTCAGTGTGCGGATGGTATCGCCCGTGACATCCTGGATGACGACCTTCGTCTGTCCCGCACCGCGCGTCGTTAGGCGGTACCAGATTTCGGCGCCGTAGGTGGGGGAGGGAGCCTGGAAGTACTGGTGCCCGACCGATTGCCCCTCGAACGCGACGTCGCCGTATTGGAACGCTGTCTTCGGCTGAAAGAGATACGACTCATCGGCGGCGACAGTCGCGTTCATCTGCTGCAGCGGCGCGATGTCGACGATCCAGATCGAGCGACCGTGCGTCGCGGCGATGAGCTCGTGATCGCGTGGATGAATCTTGAGATCGTTCACCGGCACCGTCGGCAGGTTCGTCATGAAGCGCTGCCACGTCTGTCCTTTGTTGGTCGAGACGTATGCGCCAACGTCCGTTCCAACGAAGAGCAAATTCGGGTTCGTCGGATCCTGGCGGATCACGTGCACGAAGTCGGGAGCGCCGGTCGGAAGGTTCGCGGCGATCGACTTGAACGACTTTCCGAAATCGGTCGACATATACACGTACGGCATAAAATCGCCTACGCGGTGGTTGTCGAACGTGACGAAGACGGTGTTGGAATCGTGCGGCGACGCTTCGATCTCGCTCACGTACGCGTTAGGCGGGAGTCCCGGGAAATTCTTCGAAATCTCCTCCCACGTGCCGCCGTCATTCTTCGTCGTCCACACGCGCCCGTCATCAGTCCCCGCCAGTAGGATTCCCGGACGAATTGCCGACTCGGCCAACGAAACGATCGTTCCATACGTCTCGGCGCCAGTGGCGTCGGCGGTGATGCCCCCTGTCGTACGCGTCGACACTCGAATCTTCATCGTGTCGGCGTACGAGAGATCGGGGGAGATGAAGAACATCGCATCGCCGCGCTTCGTGCTCTTGAGAACGCGATTGGCGCCGAAGTACAGCACCTGCGGATTGTGCGCCGAGATGATGAACGGTGTGTTCCAGTTCCAGCGCAGGTCGTACGCGAGCGAGTCGGCCCGTTGCCGTCCGCGCCAATCGTCGATGCGCTTCTTTTGCTCTTTAGTCAGCGGCGCGGTGGTGTCGGGGCGCTCGGTGAGAATCGAATCTTCCCACTGCGTGTACCGCGGGCGCCACGTCGGCTTCACCAGCGAGACACGCTCGCTCGTCGAGTAGTTGAAGCGCGAAATATTTCCGCCCTGCGACTCGGCGTAGATGATGTCTGGATCGCTGGGATCCTGCTGTGTGACGAAACCGTCGCCACCAGCGACTGTCGCCCACATCGCGTTGGTGATCGGACCTTGGCGCCGCCGCGATGGCCCGCACCAAGAGCCGTTGTCCTGCAGCCCCCCGCAAACGCGATACGGGACCTGCATGTCGAACGATACGTTGTAGACCTGCGACACGGGCAGCACGCTCGGTACGACGTAAGAGCCGCCTTGGTCAAAGGTGATCGCGATACCGCCGTCGTTGCCGACGATCATGCGATCCGGATCCACAGGGTCGATCCACATGGCGTGGTGGTCGACGTGAATTCCGACCGTTGCGTTCTTCGCCGTCTTGCCGCCGTCGTCCGATACCTTCACCGGCGTCGATGACCAGTAGACGCGGTCGGGATTCTTCGGATGTACGCGAACTTGCGAGTAATAGAAGGGACGCGTGTCTTCGCTGTTTGTCCGCGTCCACGTCGCACCGCCGTCCGCGGAACGGTACAAAC
Source organism: Gemmatimonadaceae bacterium (assembly GCA_044224185.1). Lineage (GTDB taxonomy): Bacteria > Gemmatimonadota > Gemmatimonadetes > Gemmatimonadales > Gemmatimonadaceae > SCN-70-22. The sequence goes on from JBGAKW010000018.1 coordinate 8,267, forward strand.
CACTTGGGCTGGTGCGCGCCACCTTTTGCCCCTTGGGTACGACGGCCGGAAGCGAGTCCGCCTCCACCATCGTGTACATCACCTTCGGGTTGGACTGCGAGATGGCGATGTTGATGCGCCCCTTCATCGTCTCGGGGAAGCCACCTCCTTTGACCTCTGTCCATGTTTTGCCGGCGTCGGTGCTCTTCCAAAGTGCCGAGCCTGGGCCGCCGGACTTGAGGAAATACGGTCCGCGTACGCGCTCGTAGCTCGACGCCCAGACGACTTCCGGGTTCGAGGGATCGAGCGCGACATCAATAAAGCCCGCCTTGTCGGAGATGAACTTGATGAGCTCCCACGTCGTGCCGCCGTCGGTCGTCTTGTAGAGGCCGCGCTCCTTGTTGGCGTTCCAAATGGCGCCTAACGCGGCGACGTAGACGATGTTGGGATTGGTGGGGTGCACGACGATGCGACCGATGGTCTGCGTCTTTTCGAGCCCCATGAGTTTCCAGGTGATGCCGCCATCCGTGGACTTGTAGAGCCCTCCACCGGGCGAGAGCGAATTGCGCGAGTTCTGTTCGCCCGACCCCGCCCACACCTGCATTGTGTCGCTAGGGGCGATGGCCAGCGATCCCATGGAGATGACGCGCTGGTTGTCGAAGACGGGGCGGAATGTGGTTCCATTGTTCGTCGTCTTCCAAATGCCGCCAGCAGCGGCAGCGACGAAGAAGGTCTTTGATGGCGACGGAATTCCGGCGATGTCGGCGATTCGCCCCATCGTGTTGGTGGGGCCGACAAGTCGCCACCTAAAGGCGGAAAGCGACGTCGAATCTAGCTCGAACGGTTGGGCGCTGGACTGCGCTTGTGCGCCGGCAATAGCGAACCACGGCGCGAGCGCCGCGAGCCATGCCGTGCGACGAAGAACGATCGGACGCATGTGGGTTGCTGGGGGAACGAGGGACGATGCGGAATGAGCGGCACTAATCTGTGCAGACGCACACCGCACGTGACAAATGTGAACGAAGCATGAAAGAACCACGAACGACTGACGCATTCGTACGCCGCTCAAACTGCACAAAGAACGGCGAGACGATCGACGTCTGGCGCGGCGACGAACGCTAGATCAACGCGTACTCCGCTCGAGACGCTGTTGTTTTTCGAATTCGTAGCGAAAAAAGGAGGCGATCTGCGGTGCGCGTGCTCGCGGGTCGTTCAACGTGCAGCGCAGCCCGTACGCCGTCGCTGGCGAGGTAGCATCCGTCGTCCATGCTCTAACTATGCAAAGCTCCCAATCACCCCTCGACGATCACGCGCTTCACCATCCCCAACTCGATATGCGACTTCCGTCCAAGGGGATCGTACAGCATGCAGAGCAGGAGATATTCTCCGGGGACGAAGTCCACATCGACGTTCACCGCCTCACTCGGTGACAATCCCGTCGTCCCTCCAGCGACTTCGAACGGTGCGGGGCCCGAGGGCGCATCGACCCACTTCATCGCTTCGGCAGCCGTTCGCCCGGGGAGGAGTCGCACAAACGCGAGTTGGTGTTCGCGCTTGCCGAAGTTGGCGACGCGAATGGTGCGGCGTCCGGCGTGAATGGGAGCGCTGACTTCGTAGTTCCACTCGTTGAGCTTGACCGTGATTTCCGCAGGGGGGAGTGCGGTGCGATACCAGCTGCGCCCCGGGCTCACCACCGCCAGCTCTTGAATCATCCCCTCCATGAAGCGATGGCGATGCGACAAGGGAGAGCCGACGACGCACGCAATGACATAACGCCCGGGCTCCAGCATCAATGAAGCACTCGACGTCGCGCCAGGGAGCACGCTTTCCGGCCCGCCGAGTGCTTGAAGCCACGGCGGACTCCAATCGTTTGCCTTAAGTGCGTCGCTGATTTCCGAGAGTCGTACGAGCCGATTGATCTTCATCACCAGTATGTGATGAGGCTCTCGCCCGCGATTGACGAGGCGGATGTTCACGAGCCCCGCGTCGACCTGCTCCGGCGCGTCGAAGTGAAAGTCGGTCGCCACGACGACCAATTCCGCGCCGCGTTCGGGGGACTGCGCTGATGCACCCGCCGGAATCGCGGGCACGGCCCGTTTGGGCGCGGCGTCGTTGGGGCGAATCGGTCGCACTGCCTCCTGCGCCGCCGGCGCCGCTTTCGTCGGCGACTTTGCGGGGCGTTGCGCCGCCGCCGAGGCAAACCAACCGCCCGAACACAGACAAATCACCGGCAGCAGCACGCGTGCTGCGTGTCTCCTGCTGCCGCGCTCCGCTGCAGTAACGATTGCCGACCAGCAAGGAAAAACGCCGACGTGAGCGATAAGTCGCACGAAAAGCGGAACTAACGTGAGGGGATTCGAAGAGCTGCCGAGAGAGACGCCACGCGTTGTGGGGGGGAGGGGGGCACCGGTAGAGCATTTCGCATGGCAACTCGATGCTATCGGGACATTGCGCCGTGCGCCGGGCGAATGCAACGGGGTACCCGCGATACTCCGTCATGCTCCCTCAACGCGGAGCCGCGACCATGACAAAAACGGACGCGTGCCTCGAGGGGGTGGGCCCTGAGACGCGCGAGAAGTGTTGCGTGAAATTCGCGGACTCTGCGTCGCACCACTCGGGTGTCGACCGACGCGTGACGCCGTCGTTCCCGCGCACCCGCTCGCCTAACGAGATACCTCGGGACTCGCAGCGTGCGGTGTCAAGGTCCCGGCGGCAGCACTGCGGTCGGCCGGGAGCCGCCGCGTCATCGCCCGCGAAGGAAGGCCGACTTCGCGGAGTGACTCACCGCACTCGGAGAAAAGCCAGGCACTGGCAAACGGATCGACAGAATCGAGCGTGCGTTCGGCGTTGGTGAAGAGATCGATGGCCACACTTTCGTGTCCCGCGCCTAACGCGATCCGCACGGCGAGTGCATCGAGCATCTCTCGACCCGGATACCACCAATCGGGGCGCGCGCTGGCGAGAATCTCATTCGCCCGGCGCCAGCGTCCGCGAGTCGAATCGGCCGTGGGACCACCGTTGTTGAGTGCGGCACCGGCGAGCGCCGTCAATTCGATCCAGGCCACGTCGAGTTCGCGCGCGCGTTCGCTGGCGGCATCATACAGTGCATGGGCGGTCGCCCGGTCGCCCTCGTTGCGCGCCACGTGCGCGCGCGCGAGCTGTGTGCGCAGGCGTTGTGGCTCATCGCGCAGCGCCGTGAACAAGCGATCCGCATCACCCAGCCACTGGATGGCTTCGTGCAACTCACCCTGGCGCGCGCGAAGCTCACCTAACGAGCGGGACGCGGCCGCCGCCACCGGCGCGCTGTGCGCTTCGCGCGCCTGCTCCAACGCTCCGGCGAGCGCGTCGCTCGCCTGCGTCAGCTCGCCGGCGTGAAAGAACGCCTCGCCTAACGAGAGACGCGCGCGGGCTTCGGTGAGCCGATCACCCCCGCGCAGCGCGCGGGTGACCGCATCGCGCAGAAAGGCGAAGCCCTCGGGCGGTGACGAAGGATAGCGCGCCGCCCCGAGGAGGCGCATCGCTTCGGCGACCACCGTCGGTTCCCCGCGCTCGCCGGTCAGCTCGAGCGCGCGGCGCGCACTCGTCACGCCGGTCTCCCAATCGGCCAACAGCACACTCAATCCACTAACTGCGAGCAACATCTCGGCCCGTTCGGGCGTCGATCCGGCCGCTCGCTCGCTTTCGGCGAGGGCGCCCTGCAGGCGCTCCAGCGCGCGACGCGCGGATGCACCGTGCCTAACGCGCACTTCCTCGCGAATCCGCCGCGCGCGCAGTCGCGCCGGTGAATCGACCTCGTCGTGCAGCCACTCGAGCGCAAGGTCGCACAACGTCTCGGCGTCGTCGTAGCGGCCGGCAAGCGCCAGCGTCTCCGCCATGCGTACGCGCAAGTGCGCGAGGTCGCGCGACGACGGCGCATGCCGCTGCGCGACGTGAAGGGCATCGATGGCCAGGTCGTGCGCTGACATCGCGACCGCGCGGTCGGCGGCGGCGAGTGCATAGCGATACGCCTCGCTGTCGTTGCCCGCGGCGTGGTAGTGGGCCGCGATGGCCGCGATCGACGACGGCGCGCGCAGCTCCAACAGGCGAGCCGCGATCTCGTGAATGCGTTGCCGCTGCCGCTCGGGCACCGCGCGCGTGCACGCGTCGGCGAGCAGCGGATGCCAGAACGTTAGGCGCCGTGCGTTTCCTTCACCGCTCGCTTCGAGTACGGTCGCGGCGATGCCTTCGTCCAGCGCATGCTCGACGGCATCCTCCGGGAGACCGGTGGTCGCCGTGAGCAATTCCGAAGTAAAGGACTCGCCCAGCACTGCGGCACTCGCCAGGACATCGCGCGCGCGCGAGGAGAGCTTGGCGAGGCGATGCTCAAGGACAGAGCCCGCACTCGCTGGAAGGGTGAGCTCGCGAACCGGGAGCCACTCCCAGCGCGTGCCTCCGTACCAGATACCGCCGTCGTCGGCGAGCGCGCGGACAACCTGTACTGCGTGCCGAGGCACGCCCTCGGTGTAGCGATGGAGGAACTTCGGGAAGTCGTCACCCGGATCAGCGTCGTGAAACACGACCTGCATCCATCGACGCAGTTCGTCAACACTAAAGCGATGCAGCGCCACTTCGGAGGCACGCGCAAGGGCGGCCATGCGTTCGCGCCAGTGGGGCGTGAGCGCGCCGTCGTCGAGCCGCATCGTCACGATCACGAAGAGACGTTCGTCGTCCGCCGCATTGACCAGCGCTTCCAGCACACCCCACGACGCCGCGTCGCTCCACTGCATGTCTTCGAAGACGAGGACGATGAGCCTCTCGCGCGCGGCGCGCCGTACAGCGCGGACGATCTCCTCGTTGAGGAGCGACGGGGTGAGTGCCCACTCGTCGCCGTCGACGGTGCGCGCCATCTCCGGGACGAGCTGTGGTAATGCGCGCCATCCATGCTCGGCCACCAGCCCTAACGAGTTCAGGCGCGCGATGACGTCGGTCCATGGTGCGTAGGGTGTTTCGGCGTCGCCGTCGAGGCACTGCGCGTGGATGACTTCGCCTGCCCGCAGGCGAATCTCGGGTTCGAGATGCCTAACGAGCGCAGTCTTGCCGATTCCTTCCTCGCCGACAATGGAGACGAGTCGCGCGTCGCCGCGACCGGCGACGTCGAGTTGAGCCACCACAGTGCGCAACGACTCCTCGCGACCGACGAACGCGTCGAAGTCGAGCCGCGCACGGGGCGCGACTTCATCTTCATCATTGGCCACCGCCACGCGATCGCGTCCGTCGCGCTTGGCGCGGTACAGGGCGCGGTCAGCCGCCGCGAGGAGCGCTTCAATCGAGAGCGGTGCGGCGCTGTCCGTTGCGGCTGGCGGAAGCGCGACCGCGACGGACACGGAGACGGCGATCTCCTCTTCCACCGCATCACGACGCCCGCACCGAAGGCGCGATACCGCCGCGCGAAGACGCTCGGCGACTTCACGCGCCGTGTCCGGATCGGCGTCGACAAGAAGGACGAGGAACTCGTCGCTTCCACGACGTCCAATCAAGTCGTTGCTGCGCAAGCCGCGCTGCAGGACTTTCGCCACGGCCCACAGTATGTCGTCGCCCTGCAGGCGACCGTAGGTCGTGTTGACGCGCTCGAAGTGATCGACATCGAACAAGAGAAGCGCGACCGATCGCACTCCACCGGTGGCGAGCAGTCGCGTGGCACGCTGCGTCCACGACGCACGATCGGCAACGTTGGTGAGCGGGTCGTCGACAAGCGGAGGATCACGCGGTTCCGCTTTGGCCGGAAGACCTTCCGACGACGTCACGCCGGGAATGGCCATTCCGTCGCGTACGATTTCCTCGAAAACCTTGAAGACCGCCGGATCGAACTGACGCCCCACATCGTGGCGCATGACATCGACCGCGTCGTGGTGCGATAGCGCCTGCTTGAACGACCGTCGCGTGATGAGTGCGTCGTAGACGTCGGCGACGTGGAAGATGCGCGCGGCCAGCGGAATCTCTTCACCGGCCAGGCCGTGTGGGTATCCCGAACCGTCCCAGCACTCGTGATGTGACTCCACGATTGGGCGCACTTCCCACGGGAAGTCGACTTTCGCGAGGAGTTCTGCGCCTTGCGTCGGATGGCGCTTGACCACCGTCCACTCTTCTGCCGTTAGGCGCCCCGCCTTGTTGAGGATCGACGCGGGCACTTCGAGTTTGCCGATGTCGTGAAGCAGTGCACCGACGCGATACCAGAAGAGCGCGGCGCGATCGACTCCCATGCGGCGCGCAATCTCGCACGTGAGATCGGCCACGCGATTGCAGTGCCCCTCGGTGGCGTGATCCTTTCCTTCGATGCGCTGAGCCCAGCGAGCGACAACATCCAGAAATCCTTCCTCGACGCGCGCCATGCGGCGCGCACTCGCCACGTCCGTGCCGCGCGCGCGGAGCTGAGCGAGTGCGCGATACGCACGATTGAGCGATGCAAGCGTCTGCGCGTGGCGGTCCTGGCGCGCGTGAAGATCCGCGCGTTCGCGCGCGACTTCGGCAATCGCCAGCAAGTCGGTGCGCGACTGCGCCTGGCGCTCCGCTTGTTCGAGCAGGGGTTCCGCGCGAGCGAACTCCCCTAACTCGCGCCATACCACACCACTCAGCGTGATGGCGCGTGTCAGGACTTCGGGGTCGTCCGCGCGGCGCGCGAAATCGACGGCACGCTCGGCGCATGAACGCGCCCGTTCGACGTTGGCGCGAGCGAGCGCCATCTCACCGCGCCCGACTTCGAGCGTGGCGAGGGCACGCTCATCGTTGCGGCCCTGCGCCAGTTGGACCGATTCGGCAAACGCTTGCTCCGCGGCATTCCAGCGGCGCTGCCCTGAGTACAACATCGCCAGCTGCAACATGACGTCGGCGAGCGTTTCCGCGTCGTGATGCGCGCGACTCTCGCCGGCCGCCGCCTCATACAACTCGACCGCGCGATCGATCTCGCCGCGCAGCGCGGCAATGGCTGCGGCTCCCGCTGTCGCCCGGGCGCCTAACAACGCGTTCCCGGCTCTCTGTGCGCGTTCGCGGGCGTCGTTGAAGTCCACGGCCGCTGCCTCGAGACGTCCCTCGTACCAATGCAACCGTCCCCGCAACTCCACGGCGGCGGCAAGTGGCCCCTCCATTCCCGTGTGCCGAGGAAGGGCGAAGACCGCGTCGAGCGCATCGGATGCTGCGCCGGTGTTGTTATTCCCGATCTGCACGCGCGCGATGTCGACAAAGAGTGCGGCGACGAGCGCTGACGGCGCGCCCTCGGGGAGCGCGTGCATGGCACGTTCATACGATTCGCGCGCGGCAACGTACTCGCCACGCCCCTCCGCCAATCGCCCTTGATCGATCAGGGCTTCTAACGTAGGAGTGGATCTCACAGCGCGCGACGAATCGGACAACATGAGCAAAAAATGAGCGAACGATGAAACGCAGAAGTGCGGTGGGCGAGTAACGGTAGGAAAGGACGACGGTATGGAGCGTCCCACTATAGATGGACGACCCATCCCCCGTCGGAGTTGCTGAACGCCGAGTGAAAACGGTACACCCCGAAGTGGTGGCCGCTATCGCGCTTTGGGGGAATACCTGCCCGTTCGAGCGGTGACAACGTGAAAACAAGCAAGTATGCGGTTGACACCGATACCAGAGAGACCGATGGTATGCGCCACCTCGCCCCCCCGGCAGTGTGCTTCGGCGGCATTGGCACGCACGCTGTCCCGAGGTGACCCCGATGTTGCGTCGCCGGCGCCGCCGTCGACGTGTTCTCACCCATGTCATGCGGGAGGTCGGCATGCACTGTAGTCGTGCAAAAGCGGGCGGGCTGGCGTTCGTGCTGGTGTCTCTTCTTGCCTTTGGTCCGTTTGACGCCGGAGCCCAGGGTGCGACTGGGCGAATACGCGGCAAAGTGACCAATTCGGCATCGGGCGCTCCCATTGGAAACGCACAGGTTTTTGTGGCCGGAACGACGCTCGGAACGAGCACGTTGAGCGACGGCACGTACCAGATCAACAACGTTGCAGCTGGTGCGCAGGTCGTGCGCGTTCGCATGCTCGGCTTTGCCCCGACCGAAAAGCCGGTGACGATCACCGGCGGAGATGTGGCGACCGTCGATTTTGCGCTCTCCCAGAGTGCGATTTCGCTCGACGAAGTCGTCGTCACCGGCACCGGAGGCTCGGCGCGAAAGCGCGAAGTCGGAAACTCGATCGGTCAGATCAAGCTGTCCGATACGCCGGAGGTGCCGACGAACCTTTCGAACCTCCTGAGCGGTCGCATGACGGGCGTGCAGGTGGGCGGAGGAACCGGCAATGCTGGTGCGGGCGCTGCGATTCGTTTGCGTGGGAGCACCAGCGTCGCGCTCACCAACCAGCCGCTCATCTACATCGACGGAGTGCGTCTGCGCAGCGATGAATATCCGCGCAACGGAATCTTCACCGGTACCACGCAGCGCGGCGCAAATGCCAATCCGTCACCGCTCAACGACATCAATCCCGACGACATTGACCGCATCGAAGTGGTGAAGGGCGCAGCAGCCGCAACGCTGTATGGCACCGATGCGGCGGCGGGCGTCATCCAGATCTTCACCAAGCGCGGACAGAACGGCGCGGCGAAGTGGAACGTGCAGTACAACACCGGCGTCAGCTCGTTGCAGAAGTTCGGGACTGATTCCGTCCCGCTGCTGTTCATGGATCCCTTCCTCCGCAACAGCAAGAAGCGTTCGTTGCTCCCGGACAACTACGCTGGGCGCTACGGTGGTGCCGCGCAGGTGTCTGGCGGTGCCGGCGACGGGCTCAAGTATCTCATTTCGCTTGCCGGCGACAACACCGACGGCGTGCTGCCTAACGACAAGGACAAGAAGTACAACGTGCGCGCCAACCTCGACTTCCTGCCCTTCAAGAAGATCGCGGTGAACTGGAGCAGCGCATACACAAACGACATCGTGCTGCAGACACCGGCAGGCAACAACGCGCAGGGAATCACGCTCAACGCCTTCCGCCAGAACCGTAACTACTTCGCGTCGTCCAACCCAGACACGATTCGGCAGGTGTTGAAACAGAAGCTTCACGCCGACATCGACCGCCTGATCATGGGAACGACGGCGACGTGGACGCCGCTCAACAATTTTTCGTCGCGGTTCACCATCGGGTACGATCGTGCCGCTGTCGAGAACCGCAACGTGCGTCCATACGGCTTCCCCAATGCCCCGTTAGGCGTCATCCAGAACCAGCGCTGGTCCAACACGACGCTCAGTACCGACTGGGTCAACAACTTCGATTGGTCGGTCAATAACGCACTGCGCGTTACCCTTTCCGGTGGTACGCAGTACGTGAACTCGCTGGTGGGCGATGTGGTCGGATTGAGCGAGAACTTCCCATCGCCGACCGAACCAACAGTCGCGAGCGGCGCCATCAAGAACGCCGACGAGAATCGCCAGACGGTGATCACTGGCGGCGCGTTTGGCCAGGCGTTGATCGGCGTGAAGGACCGCTACTTCGTCACCATCGGCGGGCGCATCGATGGCAACAGCGCCTTCGGTAAGGATTTCGGCTTCCAGACCTATCCCAAGATTTCGGGATCGTGGGTCATTTCCGAGGAGAAGTGGTGGAAGCCGTCGTTAGGTACGCTAAAACTCCGCAGCGCCTACGGTGCGGCCGGTCGCGCCCCTGGGGCGTTCGCCGCGGTGCAGACCTGGAGCCCAGTCGGATGGGGAGGGCAACCCGCCGTCCGCCCCCTCAACCTCGGCAATTCCGCTTTAGGGCCTGAGCGTACGACCGAGCTCGAAGTGGGCTTCGATGAAAGCGTCTTGAATGGGCGACTCAATATCGACTTCACCTACTTCAAGGCGAAGACGACTGACGCGCTGTTCAACGTCCGCTCGGTTCCTTCCAAAGGATTCCTCAACTCCACCCTCAAGAACGTCGGTGAGATGGAGAAGGCAGGGATCGAAGCGGCCGTCAACGCCACCATCGTCGATCGTCCGATGTTCACGCTGAATGCTGGACTCAACATCAGCACCAACAAGAGCAAGGTGTTGAGCCTGGGCGGCGCCAATCAGTTCAGCGTCGGCAATTACGGTTGGATCATCGTCGGGCAACCTGCGCCCGTACTTCGCGGCAAGGTCATCAAGAACCCCGATGCCGTCGGCGTCGCGCCCGATACCGTGTCCAACTACAACTTTGGACCCAGCAATCCGACCAAGATCATCGGTGGCAGCTTCAGCATTCGCACGTGGAAGAACATCACCCTCAGTGCGCGCGGCGAATACCAGGCCGGCGCCTTCATCGACGAAGACGCGTCGTTCCAGGCGCTCACGCGCTCCGTGTTGTGGCCCACCTGCTTCAACGCCTACAAGAAGATTGCCGCCAGCCAGCAGAGCAGCCTCACCGTACGCGAGACGCTCACCTGCATTCCGGCAAACGTGCGACAGGAGATGTTCATCTTCCCGGCCGACTTCTTCAAAGTGCGCGATATTTCCCTGACTGTCCCGTTAGGCAGGGCCATTCCCCGCACGAACAGCTCCTCGCTCGTCTTTTCGGCGCAGAACATCATGCGCCGCAACTACGGAATGCCGATGTTCGATCCGGAAATGTCCGGCAACGACGGCTTCAATGCCACTGTGCGCTACATCTCCGAGCACATTCCCGCGCCGGCGGTGTTCCTGACGTCACTCCGCATCTCGTTCTGAGGACAACGACAATGACCAATTCTCAGACCTTACGCGTGAGCGCCTTCCGCATCGCGGCGATTGCCCTCACCGCGACTCTCGCTGCCTGCCAACTCGACGCAACAAATCCCGGCCCCATTCAGGCCGCGTTTCTGGAAGACAAGAATGCGCTGTCTGGTGTGGTGAATGGCGCAGGACGCGACTTGGCCGAAGCGCTCAATTGGACCGCCTACACCGGCGCCGTGGTCGCCAAGGAGTTGTTCCCCGGTGGATCCACTGGATCGTTTGGGGTCACGCCGCGCCAACAGGCCGGTACGATTGCACCTGACGACGGCGACGACTGGTGGAATCTCTCACAGCGCGCCCGGTGGACGGCGGAGAAATCCGTCGAACGCATCAAGCGCGTGCTGCCGGCCGCTGACTACGCCAAGTCCGCGACGTTGGCGCAAGCACTCGTTTGGACCGGCTTTGCCAATCGCCACCTGGGTGAAAACTTCTGCGACGGCATCATCGACGGAGGAGCGAAGCAAGCGTACACCGTCTATCTGGAGCGCGCAGAAGCCGCCTTCACCGAAGCGATTACCGTTGCCACAGCGGCCAACAATGCCAACTTGGCCAACGCGGCGACCGCGGGACGCGCCTCGGTGCGACTCCTGCGTAACAACACGGCCGGCGCCGCCACCGACGCTGCCGCCATCGCCGATGCGTACACGTATCGCATGCCGTACTTCGTGACGGATCTCGATCAGTACAATCGCGTCTACTGGGCGAGCGCCAACCAGCCGTATCGTGCACACACGGTCTGGAACACGTTCTACGACACCTACCGCAAGACGACGCGCGATCCACGCGTCCCGTTTGACTCGTCGCTCACGGTACTCGTTGGTGATGCGGCCGTCGGCAACCTGGGACGCGTGCGTTGGTACTTCCAAACGAAGTATCCGGCGCAAACCTCGCCCATCAACCTCGCGACGGGCTGGGAAATGCGCCTGATCGAGGCGGAAGTGAAACTCATCGCCGGTGATATTCCCGGCGCCATGGCGCTGGTCAACAAACATCGCGCTGCATTGACGCTTACGCCGTGGACCGCAACCACCGCCACGGAAGCGTGGACGGCGCTCAAGCGCGAGCGCGGCATCGAGCTCTGGCTCGAAAGCCGTCGCTTGGGCGACTTCCGCCGTTGGGCCGCACTCTCACGTCCCGGAACGTCGGACGACATGACCGGACGCGACCTCTGCTTCTCGACACCACTCTCGGAGCTGCAAACGAACCCCAACCTTTAACCTCTCACGCCTTCCGACTGGCGCGCGCGTCGCGCGCCAGTCGCGTAACGACGGCGCGCCTCCACCTGCGAGGCGCGCCGTCGTGTGCGTTAGGCAATCGTGCATCGTGCCGAATAGATTGCATGTGCCTCTCGCCGCCGAATCGTCATGCGTCTCGTCTCGCTCTGTCCTTCGCTGACCGAACTCGTCTTCGACTTGGGCGCCGGCGACTCCCTCATCGGTCGCACACGCTTCTGCATTCACCCGGCCGCACAGGTCGAGCACGTCGAGCGGGTCGGCGGGACGAAAAATCCAAAGATCGCGCGGATCATCGAGCTCGCCCCCGATCTTGTCCTGATGAATGAGGAGGAGAACCGTCGCGAGGATGCGGATGCGCTCCGCGCCGCCGGTATCGCCGTTCATAGTTCGCTCCCCCGTACTGCGATGGAGACGGCACAGATGGTGCGGTCTATCGCCAACGCCATCGGCCGCCAGCTGCAAGGCGAGGTGATCGCGCGAGACATCGAGCAGCGAGCCAACCGCGTTGCCACACAGGCGCGCGGACTGCGCCCCGTACGCTTCGCCTATCTCATCTGGCGCGACCCCTGGATGTCGCTCAACGGCGACACGTTCGTCGATGCGATGTTGACGCTCGCCGGCGGCGTGAACGTCTTCGCGAATGCCGCCGAGCGGTACCCGGTGGTACGTCTCGACCAATTGCGCGATGCCGCTCCCGATGTGGTGCTGCTCTCAAGCGAACCGTTCCCATTTGCCGAAATACACGCGCTCGAACTCGCGGCGCAGACCGGATTCGACGCCGAGCGCTTTCAGTTGGTGGACGGTGAACTCCTCTCGTGGCATGGGTCGCGCACGCCGCGCGGCATCGACTACGCAGAAGAGGTCATCACGCGCGCTCGCGGTGGTTGACTGATCCGAATCGCACCATCCTCCTCGACCTGCAGCAGGCGGCCCGCGCCGAGGTGGCGCGCGCGCTCTCCGTTGACGGCGGGAATCGCCGCGAAAGCTGCCGCCCGATATTCTCAAAGCGTTAGGCGGGCGCCGAACGCTACCGGCGCAAGAGATAACTCAGCTTCACGAAGAAGCCGTCGCGCACGCGCGAAAGCTGGCGAAACCGAAACGCCTCCGGCTCCGTCAACGACGAGCCATATCCCGCAAACAACACGGTCCCGGGACTCGGCACAAACGAGAAAAGCCAGTCGACGCGCAGGTCGCGCGTGGTTGATTTGTCAGCGAGGGTGAGCACGCCCGAACTATCGAATGCGATCGGACGCTCCGTGCGCGGGTCACGCAACGCGTCGCGCACGCGATTGTCGTACTGTCCGACAAATCGCAGAAAGAGGGCGCGCGTCAGTTGATACTCCACCTTGAGGCGTGGCACATTCGCGCGCGACAACGTGCTGTTGTCGCGCCACCGCGTGTAGTGCGAGTAGAGGTACGACGCGGTGAAGCGAAGCTGCGCCGATGGACGCACATCGACGTCGGCGGTCAGATCGGTGCGGTGTGCCGCAGCCGTTTCGAAGAAGTCGACGTCGCGCCCGATGAATCCCGTGAACCGACCGCTGAACAGTCGATACTGTGGCGTGTTCACGCGCAGCAGTGCAACTAGCGTCGATGTGCGCGGTGATGTCGCGAAAGCCGACGTGTCGGTGATTGTCCGCCCCCCGCCCGCGCCCTTCGTCACCACGCGATAGTCGTCGTACTTGCGCGTATCAAAGAGCCACGACTCGCGCACCGGCGTTAGGCTCACCACCCATCCGCCCCGCAGGTTGAAGACGTTCTCCGCCTGAATCTTCGTCTCCTGAACGCCGTCTCCCCTCCAGAAGTTGTCGTAGAGCCACAACCCCTCGGTGCCGGCGCGAATGAGATAGGATTCGACGAATGAGCCAGGCTTCCAGAACCACGAGAAACGCTCGTACGCCGTGGCGTTCACGTAGTCACTGCGTGGCACGAAACCACTCGCCGCTTCGAACTGGGGTGAAATTCCCGTGAAGGTGTAGCGGAATCCGTGGCGGAGCCCGGTGCGATTGAGCCCCAGGTCCCAGAACGGCGAACGGCGCGTGCCCGTGCTATCGATGGGACGCGAGAGGCTCCCGCCTAACGAGGCATTGATCGAGTAGGCGCCTCCAAAGACGACGCGGGTATCGCCCATCCCGACACGTGAAAATGCGTCGCCCTCGATGCGATCGGTCCAGGTCAGTCCCATGGTCGACGCGGCGCCCAGGTCGCGCCGCAGCCGCAACAGATTGAACACCGGACGATCCTTCCCACTCGCCGATGTCGACGGGTCATCCACGGCGCCGAGGTAGGCGATGGAGGTGCGTCCCACACGGCCCGTGAGTTTGACCGCGCCGTCAGGACGAACGATGCGTCGTGTGTAGATCAAGTTGTTAGGCGCATCGAACAGTTCGCTCCCGTCGAGAAAAAACGGGCGCCGCTCCGGGAAAAAGAGCGAAAAGCGCGTATCACCCGGAACCTGCGCCGCGTCGGCTTCCACCTGCGAGAAGTCGGGATTGATCGTTGCGTTGACGGTGAGATTGGGGACGACGCGCCACCGCAGATTCCCGCCTAACGTGGGTGATGAGGTGTAGCGCCACCCGCTCGACGACGTGTCGCCGGACATCGACTCGGTGAGCTCGGGATTGATCTCGACCACCTGGTCGCGCCGGAGATCGCTGAAGCCACTCAACGTCCCCGATTGCACGAGGAACGACGCGGCGCCACGCCGCGCTGGGGTCCACGTTTGCTGGTAGCCGGTGTGCTGCACGTACCGGATTACCTGCACTCCCCACGTCTGCTGATTTGTCCCCTGAAAGCGAATGCTCTTGAGCGGAATCGCCAGCTCGATTTCGTAGCCGAAATCGGTCACGCGCCCCCTCGATTGAAAGACAAAATCGGGGGAGAGGTCAATGAAGGCTGGTGGGTTGCTGCCGAACGTTTGTCCCCGCGGCTGCGGCGCGCTGAATCCTTCCGTGCGCACTCCGTCGGCCTGCGCGCCTAACGGGTTGACACCAAACACAAAGGCGCGTCGTCGGTCGTTGAAGGGATCGAGGAGGAGCTGGATGTAGTCGTCCGCGTCAATCTTGTCGCGCGCGGCGAGCGTGGCGTGCACCGGACTGTGTGGCTCCCACGCGCGCACGCCCACGTACACGTGTGTCGACGAGTACCAGAGGTAGATCTCGGTCGAATCGTCGGCCGGGCGATGATCGATTGGGAGATACGACGAAAATCCCGTAAGGATCGTCGCACGTTTCCAAATGTCTTCATCGAGCGAGCCGTCGACGACGATGGTGTCGTTGGCGCGCACGATCGTCGCCTTCGTTCCACCGGGCTGACGTCCGTTGAACACCGGCTGTTGCGCGCTTGCGCTGGCGGTAACGGCAACTAACGCGAAAAGAAGCGAAGTGATAAAGCCGCGAATGAGCATCTGTGCCTGGTGGAGAGACGCGCTGCACGCGGAAGTTGACGCTGTGCCCGCTTGATTCAATCCCCCAGCTCAGAGCCGCAGCTCAGAGCCCCAGCTCAGAGCTCCAGCTCTGAGCCCGAGTGCATCGTCAACGCGCAGTTGTGTTGGCTGCGCCGTGACCGCGCGAACCTTGTCGCGCCGCGCCGCTGAATGGCAGCACCCTCGTGAGGCGCAACGAAACGACCTTACGCTTCTTGCTTGCTCCAGTTGAAAAAGATGATGGAGATCGCGATGAAGGCGATGAGGGCGCCGCCGATCGACATCGCCGTCCCGGCGAGTTGGTGATCGTCGCGCGACGTGATTCCTGGAATTGGAGGGGCGAGCTCGTAGATGCCGTAGAGCGGTGTCTCCGAATACACCAGGAAGCCGACGAGTCCAAACATGACGGGAGAGAACATCAATCCCACCATGAGATAGAGCATGCGAAGCGGAGGAGGGAATCGCTTGCGCTCCGGAACTCGGTGGACGATGGGCCACCAAAAGAGGATACCGGCCGCCAACCAGGTGAGATCGATGAGCATGGCGCCGAGTTGCGCGCGTACTGGACCGGAAGCGGGCGACATGACGCCATCGACGACGACCGGGAGGTGTGTGACGAGTACCGCGATGTTGAAGATCACGAGTGCTGCGAACGGAGCGGTGACCTTTCGCAGGAACGCGGCGAAGCGCGATTTCTCGTTGAGGACGAGGGTCAGCGCGTCGTGCGAGATGCCCTGGTGCAACAGCGGGGGCGCGACGAGGGCGATGAGGAGAAATTGCAGCATGTGCACGCTGGCGAGGTAACCCGCGCCTAACGCGCCGATGGGCCAGTCGAGCGCCACCCACAGGACGAGAAGTCCAACGATGGACAGCGGATGAAATGTGGGCGGCGTGTGACCAGCGCGCTGCGCTCCCGCGCGGTTCCAGGTGCGAATCAGGACGGCAAGTAGTGCGATGAAGATCCAGACGCCGTAAATCGCCTGCCATCGCCAGCTCCACGCGGTATCTCGCGCACTACACCAGAATTGCATCTATGACAAAACGGTAGGATTTCTCGGTTGATCTATTTGGCGAGATTGAACGGTACAGCGGTTGCTTTGGGATGCGGCGTTTGTGGAGCGCCTGCTTAGGTTCCCCGGTGGGGGGGCCCCCCCGGAACTCCCCCGCCCACCCCGCCGCGCCGCCGACCCCCTACCGCGCCGCCGACCCCCTACCGCGCCGCCGCCAGCCGCTTCTCCAACTCCGCATACGGCACGACCTCCGCCGCGAGCGCCAACTCGCCCGCATGCGCAAAGCGCAACCGCACGGGAACGCTCTCCCCCGCAACCGGCCGCTTCGTCAGCTGCATCAACATCACGTGCCGCCCGCCGGGAACGAATCGAACGGTCGAACGAGCCCCAATCGCAACAGCCGGAACAGCCGACATGTGCGACATCGCCTGACCGTTTGCCTTCATCGTCTCGTGCACCTGCGCGCTGCGCGCGAGTTCGCTCCACACACCCGTGAGGGTGTCGTCGGTCGGCGCATCGTTCTGCAGCACGAGATAGAGCGCTCCCTCACTCGTCGTCGCCGGCTGGGGCATGAGGGCGGCTAACACGTGAATCGCACGCCCTGCCGTCGCACGCGCGGCCGCACTCTCCGAAATCGCCTGCAGGGCGATGTTGCCAGCGCCGGTTCTACGTTGCGCTGCGCCCGTCTCCTCAGGCTCGATCCCCCGCGCCAACAGCGAAAGATCGTTACGCCAATCTTCCTGCCTAACGCCAAATGGATATTCCAGGCGCCCCTGGCCGTCCTTGCTGAACGCCAGCACTTGAGCGGCATGGCCCACCAGATACGTCACCGAATCGGTCGGCTTCGGATCGTTCTCGATCGGCGGCATCTGCAACTCAGCCAACAGCCGATTCACTTCTTCGGGCTTCGCGGTGAGCCCAACAAACGACGGATCGAAGTTGCCGAGCCATTCCTTCAGGCGCGCCGGCGTATCGCGCTTGGCGTCCGTCGTGACAAATACGAAACGCACCTGTTCGCGCTCCTCGAACGGCATCCGCTTGAGGACGGCGGCGACGTTAGCCACGTGCAGCGGACACACGTCGGGGCAGTGCGTGTAGCCAAAGAAGAGGAGTGCGACTTTCCCGTCGGTCTCTTTCCGGAAGTCGTAGAGCCGACCGTTCTGGTCAGGAAGGGCAAAGTTCGGTTTTGCGCGCGGGGGAGTGACCACGACGCCGCGAAACCCCGCGTTCGTCGTTTCCCCGTCGCGCTTGGCGTCGGGACGCGAGCATGCGGCCGCGAGCAGAAGCGCGGCGCCGGTGATGCGAAGTCGAGTGGCGAACATCGGCGATAGCGTGGGAGGAGGGCGTAAACTACTCGATCGCTCACCCCCTCTGCCGCCAGCGCTCGTCAGAACTCGCGCTTCTTCATCTCCTTGAAGATGCGCTGCGACTCACCCGTGTCGTCCGCACTAGGCGAGCGCGTCGCTTCCAAGGTGGGATCGTACGTGGGGCGCCCCTTCTTCTCCGCATCTGCGGCCTTCGCGGCTTTTGCGGCGTTCTTCTTCACGAGCGCCATCAACTGCTTGTCGTTCATACCTCGAACCTCGTCACCGGTGTGAATAGCACTGCAGAGACTAGCGATCTCCTGACCAGCAACCAAGGGCCTTGCTCACACCCTAATTTGCGAGCATGGCCGCCGAACAAACTGCACCATCCTATTCGTCCTCGCTCCCTTTCGAGATTCGACGCTCGGGAATTCAAGGGCTCGGTGCCTTCGCCACCAAGCACATCCCGGCCGGAGTGCGGTTGATCGAATACGCTGGCGAGCGCTTAACGCCGGCGCAGGCCGAGCTGCGGTACCCCGATGTTGAGGGCGTGCGCCACCATACGTACCTCTTTGCCATCGACGATGAGGTGGTGATCGACGCCGCCATCAACGGCAACGAAGCACGATTCATCAACCACTCCTGCGCTCCAAATTGCGACGCCGTCATCGACGACGGTCGAATCTGGATCGAGACGATTCACGACATTGAACCTGGCGAAGAACTCGCCTACGACTACGCCTACGTTCTCGCTGAACGGCATACCCCGGCCGCCAAACGGCGCTACCCCTGCACCTGCGGTGCGATTACCTGTCGCGGTACGATCCTCACAAAAAAGCGATAGGGGGGACAACTCCGTTCCTTAAAGGGTTAGATTGAGGGGAACCCGGATGGAGTTAGGGAATGAAGGAGGCTTTTGAGTTCGAGGACGACGGCCGCACATTCTCGGTAATCGTCGAGGAGCGTCGTGCCGCGGAGATCGAGCGCTGGTGGTGGTTTACGGTGTCGAAGGATGTGCACCGCTACGCACCTTTCCAGGCCGCCCCTGGCGACACCGTCGCTTCGGTGCAATCACGTATCGTGCAGTATTACAACGACTTGGTCTTCCGTCGTTCCCAGCCAGCCGAACCGCGCGCCCACTGGGCCCAGCGTGGTCGTCCGGGACGTCCGCCCGCCAACAAGGCGCCAGTACCGGCCGACGATCTCGACGCCGACATCGAGTTGACCGAAGAGTGAGTCTAGCGGGACGTGCTCGATACCTCCCCATCATTTCTTTGCTGTAAGTCCTAAATCATTGCTCATCTCGCGCCCCAGCACTCCATCACGGAGTCGCTGGGGCGTCGTGCATTTATCAGGCGTCCCACATCGCTCCGAATCCGGTTGCGGTAGTCGAGTGGCGCGCGCATAGCAGACATCCAAAGACGTGAAAAGAGATCGTGCCTAACGCGCCACTGGCGTAGGAGCATTGCACGGCGCATGATGGCGCGCTTGCTCGCTCAACTCCTCACCAAATCGACGCCATGTGCACGCCAGCACGCATTCCACTACTCGCGCTTACCACATTCTGCGTCGGTGCGGCGGTACCCATACACGCGCAAGGCGCGCGCTACGACCTCGTGGTTGCCGGCGGTCGCGCCATTGATCCAGAAACTGGGCTCGACGGCATTCGCTGGATCGGCGTCCGCAACGGAAAAGTCTCGGCGATTTCCAAGACGCCGATCACTGGGAAAGAGACACTCGACGCGAAGGGACTCGTCGTCTCACCCGGCTTTATCGACCTCCACGCGCATGGCCAGCAGATGGCCGCCGCGCGCATGCAGGCCTTTGATGGAGTCACGACTGCGTTGGAGCTGGAAGCGGGGACGCTGCCCGTCGCCATGGCGTACGACCAGGTGGCGAAGGAAGGGCGTCCAATCAACTACGGCTTCTCTGCGGCGTGGCTCTTCGGTCGCATCGCCGAGAAGGAGGGAATGGAGCCCGACGGATCCATTTCGTTTTTCCAGCGGGCGCAGAGCAAGAAGGGGTGGCAGTTCACGATCGCCAGTCCTGAAGAGACGCAGCGCATCATGGGGCGCGTCGAGCAGGGACTGAAAGACGGCGCGTTAGGCATCGGCGTGCTCGCGGGATACGCCCCAGGCTACGGGCACAAGGAGTACTACGCACTCGCGCAGCTCGCGAAGAAATACAACGTCCCGACGTTTACCCACGTGCGCTACCTGAGCGTCATCGAGCCGCAGTCGTCGTTCGAGGCGTTTCAGGAGCTCGTCTCGCTCGCCGCGACGACGGGGGCGCACATGCACATCTCCCACCTAAACAGCAACAGCACCCGCGACATTCCGATCATCGCCGAAATGATCAAGGGGGCGCAGTCGCGTGGTGTGCCGGTGACGACGGAGGCGTATCCATACGCTGCTGGTTCGACCGTCGTCGGCGCAGAGCTCTTTCGCGGGAACTGGCGGGAGCGCATGGGAGGGGCGAAGTCGAGCGACATCGAAGTGAATGGGAAGCCGTACAACGACTCGACGCTCGCCGACGTGCAGGCGAATGCGCCGGGAACGTGGATCGTCGTGCACTTCATGCGTCCCGATACGAGTCCGGCGGATCAGGCGTACCTCGACCAGGCGGTGCTCTTTCCCGGAGGCGCGATTGCGTCGGACGCGATGCCGTGGACGAGTGGCGGAAAGACGATCACCGAAAATGTGTGGCCGCTTCCGGCCGACGCCTTTGCGCACCCGCGCAGTGCGGGGACGTTCACGCGATTCCTGCGCGACTACGTGCGCGAGCGCAAGACGGTCGACTTGCGCGAGGGCCTCAGAAAGATGACGCT
This sequence comes from Gemmatimonadaceae bacterium, assembly GCA_044224185.1. GTDB lineage: Bacteria > Gemmatimonadota > Gemmatimonadetes > Gemmatimonadales > Gemmatimonadaceae > SCN-70-22. The sequence goes on from JBGAKW010000018.1 coordinate 28,757, forward strand.
CATTCCGGCGCAGATTCTCGAGCAGCATGTCCCACAGATGAAGACAAAAGGGCGCCTGCAGGTGGGGAGTGATGCCGACATCATCGCCTTCGATTTTGCCACGGTTTCCGATCGCGCCACCTTCACGGCGCCTAACGCGGTTTCGGCGGGCATGAAGTATGTGGTCGTGAACGGGACGCCGATTATTCGAAATGGTGAACTCGTGCGCGATGCCTTGCCCGGGCGCCCGGTCCGGCGTCCAGTGATTCGTTAGGACATCGACGGGCAGAATCGTTAGGCACGCCGCGGAAACACGCCACCAACGCGAGAGGCGATCAGTCAAGGAGCGTCAGCATGGCAGCATCGTCTGGCTCGTTTGCGCGCGACGTGCGGCTCGCCGCGCGGTCGCTTCGCCGCACACCAGGCTTCACCACGACGGCGGTCCTCTCACTCGCACTTGCCATCGGCGCGAGCGCGGCAGCCTTCAGCGTCATCGATGCAGTCCGTTTTCGCACGCTGCCATTCCCCAACGCCGATCGCCTCGTTCTCATAAGCGAGATCCCCGACGACGAGGGACGCAGCCCCGATAAGAGCGCCGGCGGACGCGATTGTCGCGCGGCGTGCGACGTCTCGTACGAAACGTTCGATCAGGTTCTCAAGCCCTATCCGTTCAAGTCGCTCGATGCAGTCGCCGCGTTCACGTCGGGTGGCAAAGCGTTAGGCACGAAGGGTGAGCCTATCCTTGTGATGGGCGGCGTTGTTTCGCCGAACGTGTTTTCGCTTCTCGATGTGCACCCGATGCACGGGCGCGCCTTTACGCTCGACGACAATCGACTGGGCGCGGCGCCGGTCACGATCCTCTCGTACGCGCTCTGGACCTCACAACTCGGCGCCGATCCGAACATCGTCGGACAAGTCGTGAAGCTCAGCGACACGCACTACACCGTGATCGGTGTGATGCCGCCAGGCTTCGAGTTCGAGGTCAAATCGCAGTTCTGGCTTCCGATCGTTCCCGTGCTCGACCCGAGTACGCGTCCCTCCATTCGCACGGTGACGGCCATCGGCCGTCTCGCGCCGGGACGGACGGCGGCGCAGCTGCAGGGGGAATTGGCTGCGTTGCAGCCGGCGGTACCACAGGGGCGTCCGGCCGGGCGCGCGCTGCCACACATGCATCTCGCGGCATCGTCGCTGCGGGAACGCTACGTAAACTCGACGCAGTCACACGACGTGCTCTTTGCGTCCGTCGTTGCGTGCGTGCTGCTGATCGCGTGTGCCAACCTCGCGAACCTGATTCTCGTGCGGACGCTGCAGCAGCAGCGCGAACTGGCGATTCGCGCCGCGTTAGGCGGTGGAGCGAGACGCATCGCCCGCCACCTGTTTCTGCAGAATGCGTTACTGGTAGTGGCCGGCGCGCTCCTCGGCATCGCGCTGGCGCAATCGTCGTTAGGCGTGCTGCAATCAGCGTCGGCGCTGGATTCGCTGCGCCCGCCGGGAATGGAGTACCGTCTCGACATGCGGGTCATCACCTTCGTGACGCTGCTCGCGGCGGCTGCCGCACTCTTGTTGAGCGTGCTCCCTGCGCGACTGGTCGCGCGCCTTGATGCGCAAAAGCTCTTGCGCGAAGGTGGAGCAGGAGCCGGGAGTGGACGATGGGGACGGCGCGCGCAACAGCTCTTTGTCGTTGCGCAGGTGGCGAGCGCGGTGGTGCTCCTCACCGGCGGCGCGTTGATGGCACGCAGCGTCATGCACCTGTCGAAACTCGACTTGGGCTTCGACGCCCAGCGTGTGGTTCAGGCATCGCCGAGTTATCCGCATCCGTGGCGCGTTCCAGAGAAGTATCTCCCGGTCACTGAGCGCATACTCAACGAGATGACGAGGCTCCCGGGCGTGGAGGGCGCGACGTTGCGTGCAGCCATCCCGTTAGGCGCGCGCGGAGACGCGCCGTCGCTCACGCTCGAAGGGATGGCGTCACCGCTCGCACCGGGTGACGCGCCAGCCGTGGCCTTTGCAATCTCGCCCACCTACTTCGATGTGATGGGCGTGCGCGTCGTGCGTGGCCGCTCGTTCACCGACGCCGACCGCGACGGTGGAATTCCCGTGGCGATCATCAACGAGTGGGCGGCAAAGCGGTGGTTCCAGGGACGCGACCCGATCGGCCGCACGATTCGGGTCGATACGGCGCCATCGTTAGGCGCGACGCTTTCGATCGTTGGCGTGGTGCGCGACAACAAGGCGGCGCAGCCGAGTGTCTTGCTCGCGGACGATGGGGCAGAACTGTATCGCCCCTGGTTGCAGGCGCATTCTCCCTTCCCGGTCTTCCTGGCGCGCGCCAAGGGAGCACCCTCGGCATTGCTTCGCCAGTCGCGCGAACTGATGGTGCGCGAAGTCCCCGATCGTCCACTGTCGGCGAATTTGTTGGCCGAACAGGTAAGTGATCAGTTGGCCGGCGTGCGAACCAACGCGACACAGGTGATGGCGTTCGCGGCAGTGGGACTCTTCCTCGCGCTGTTAGGGGTATACGGCGTGCTTGCGTATACAGTGGGGATACGCACCCGAGAACTGGGAATCCGCGGCGCGTTAGGCGCGTCACGCGCGGCGTTGCGCGTCTTGGTGCTGCGCGATGCACTCTGGCTGGCGGGAGTGGGCGCCGTGTTCGGACTGCTGGTGTCGATTTCGACAATGCCGATGCTGAAGGAGTTGTTACATGGGATCGCGCCGCGCGACCCCGCGACCCTCGCGGTCGTCGCGTTGGTGGTTGTCGCGGTCTCCCTTTTCGCGAGCTGGATACCCGCGCATCGCGCCTCGCGCGTGAATCCGGTTGAAGCTTTACGCGGTGACTGACGTAGTGACATCTGCGTCGTTGGCATCGCCCTCTTTCTCACTCTCCTTATGAATTCACTGTCATCGCAGACTGTACGGGTTGTTGCGCTCTCGTTGCTGTCATTGGCGCCGTGCGTTGCACCTGCGCAGCTCGCCGATCGCCCGGTCTTTGTTGAGGCTCGAGTGCCGAAAGCTCCAGCGGTCGCGAGTTCTCGTAGCGGCGATTTTCTCATCTACGAGATTCACGCGACCAACCTCGAAGCAAAGCCCTTGACGTGGCTTTCCGTCGAAATTTTGGATGCAAATTCGGGTGCGACGTTGTCGACCGTGCGCGACTCCGCGCTCGCACGCGCCCTCGCACGCCCGGGCGCAGGAGCACTCGCAATTGCCGCACGATCCACTATCGCCGCCGGCATGCGAGGTGTGCTGTACCTCTCGGTGCCCGTGACCAAAGGCGCTGTACCGGCCGCGGTGCGCCATCGACTCACCTTCTCCGATTCCGCCGGAACGCGGACACTCAACACCGGAGCAACGCCAGTCAGCGGCGAGGTCGCAGTGATCGGTCCGCCGCTGCGTGGCGGGCCGTGGCTCGCCGCCAATGGACCCGGCAACACATCGGGACATCGGCGCACCGTCATCACCCTCAATGGCGCCCCGGGCATCGCGCAGCGATTCGCGATCGACTACGTCCTCGTCGATTCGCAATTCAGGACACATACCGGTGATTCGACGGACAACTCGCGCTACTACGCACACGGCGTCGACGTTCTCGCCGTCGACGCAGGAACCGTCGTCGCGGTGAAGGATGGTCTTCCCGAAAATGTCCCCGGCGTTAATTCGCGCGCGGTTCCGATCACGCTCGAGACCGTGGGCGGCAATCACATCATCATCGACATCGGCCACGGACGATACGCTTTCTACGCCCACGTTCTTCCGGGATCACCGCGCGTGAAAGTCGGGGATCGCGTCAAACGTGGCGACGTCATCGCCAAGCTCGGGAACACCGGCAACTCCACCGAGCCACACCTGCACTTTCACCTCGGCGACGCGAACTCGCCGTTAGGCTCGGAGGGAATTCCGTACGTGCACGAGACGCTCGAGTTCGACGGGAAGTGCGCGGGCTTTGGGGACAAATGCGAATGGACGAAGCCGAGCACGTCGCGGCGCGTGATGCCGTTCGAGAACGACATCGTTCGCTTTCCGAAATAACGCCTTGCCGTCGCGCCATCATCGCCGCCCGCGCCTAACAAGTATCGGCGCGGGCGGCGGTTTCGCGTTAGGTGACGAGCGTCAGCAGTGGGTCGAGCGTCTGTGCGCTCCCCACATATTTCCCGGGCACGCCTTCACCGCCGGGCGAGAGGGGGAGCGACAAGCGGTTGTGCCAGAAGACATCCATTCCAACACCGCTGGCGCCCGGAATGTCGTTCGGAGATCCGGCGACGAAGAGCGTCCGTTCGGGCGCGACGCCTAACGACTCGAGCGCCAGTTCATACGGTCGCGGTGACGGCTTGTAGAAGCCCGCGCGCTCGGCCGTGATGGTCACCGCAAAGTCGATTCCCACGCGGCTCGCCGCCTGCACTCCTAACGACTCGGAGCAATTGGTGACGACGCCGAGTGGGACCCGTGAACCCAATGCCTGCAGGACGCTCGTTGCTTCGGGCCACGGCGAGAGTTCGCCCCAGCGCCTAACGAGCTCGTTCCCGAGGTCGGCGCTCAGTCCGGAGTTGCGCGCGGAATCGGCAACCACCGCGAGATAGTCGCGGTAACGCCCCTCACCGTACGTCAGGCGCAAGTATTCCCTGCGCCACTTCATGCCGAGGTCGCTCGATCCGGCAATCGCGTTCCACAGCGACCACGAATCGAGGAGCGCCGTAAGCAAGTCGAAAACCACCGCATCGTACCGCCGCGCGAGGCGTTCTTCGTTCACTGAAAGAGATCTCGTGGAAAGAGCGTTTTAGGGAGCGCCGTCGCCCGCAGCCAGCTCACGCGGTCGACGCACAGGAAAAGTGCGACGAACCACAGTACTCCCCTTCGCTTCAACAGCATGCGCGCCATCCCCTCATCTCCGAACTGCATCCCCTCCGCGCAACCTATACAGCACTCCAACGAGACGGTAAGGTTGCACGCCTCTACCACTCATCCAATCGACATGCGCCTCGACCTCATGTCTTCCTGCACACTGTTGCGCACGACGGCGCGGCCGTTGTTGGCATTCAGCATCGCGGGCCTTTCTCTGACCTCGCCTGGTCGCGCCCATGCACAGCGTGGGGCGCCATCAGCAACCGCCGACATCGTCCTCCTTCACGGCAAAATCATTACCGTCGATTCCGCCGATCGCGTGGCGCAAGCCGTCGCCATCCGCGGCTCAAAAATCGTCGCAGTCGGAAGCGACGCGGAGATCACACGTTGGGCGGGTGCACGAACGCAGCGCATCGACCTCAAGGGACGCGCCGTCACGCCTGGGCTTATCGATGCACACGCGCACTTCGCCGAGGCGGGGGCCGATCGCCTCTATGTCACCGACTTGAGTTACCCCATCGTCAAGAACATTCCCGACGTACTCGCGAAAGTACGCGAACAAACGAAGAAAGTCGGGAAAGGAAAATGGGTCGAAGGGAGCGGTTGGGACGAAGGCAAGTTCGCGGAGAAGCGCCAACTCACGGCGAAAGATCTCGACGCCGTATCACCCGACAATCCCGTGTGGCTATCCCAAACCACCGGGCACTACGGCGTTGCCAACAGTGTGGCGCTCAAGCTTGGCGGCATCACGAAGGCAATGCGCGATCCGCCTAACGGGACCGTCGATCGGTACCCCGACGGCACTCCGACGGGCGTACTGAAAGAGAACGCGATGTCCATCGTTACTCGATTGATTCCGCCGCGGACCAATGGCGAGCGCGAGGAGGCGATGCGCGACTTGGCAAAGGCGTTTAACGCCGAGGGAATGACGGCACTCAAAGATCCCGGCATCAGTGACGCGACGTGGGAGTCCTATCAGAAGGTCGCGAGCGAGGGAAAGCTCCCGGTGCGCGTCTTTGCCCTCTGGCTTGGCGGACGATCGGTCGATCGTGCGAAGCAGCTCATCGCCAAGCGTGCGTCGACATCGCGTCCTTACGAATCGACCGGCGATGACCATGTCATCTCTGGCGGGATCAAGATGTACATCGACGGGAGTGGCGGGGCGCGCACGGCGTGGATGTACGACGATTGGAATCGCGAATTCACCAAGACGGACAGCGGCAACCGCGGCTATCCGGCGTCCAATCCCGATACCGTCCGACTGCTCATTCGCATGTACCACGACGCCGGCTTTCACGTGAGCACACACTCCATCGGCGATCGAGCAATCGACTGGACGATGGATAGCTACGCCGAAGCGCTGAAAGCGAATCCGAAGAAGGGGATGCGTCACGGCGTGATTCACTCGAACATCCCAAGCGATCACGCGCTCGCCCTGATGTCGTCGATGCAGCGCGATTGGGATTCGGGATATCCCGAACCCTCTGCGACATTCACCTGGTGGCTTGGCGATACCTATTCGTCGAACTTCGGCCCCAAGCGTTCGCTGCGCCTCAATCCGTTCGCCACCTACGTGAAGATGGGGATTCGCTGGGCGAATGGCTCCGATTACGGTGTCACGCCGTTCGCCGCGCGTTACGGGATCTGGTCGGCGGTTGCGCGCGAAACATTGCTCGGTGCCAACGGCGATCCATTCGGTCGCGCCGAGGCAGTGGACGTGCACACGGCGTTACGCGCCGTCACCATCTGGGCCGCACACCAACTCTTCCTTGAGAAGAAGGTCGGCTCGATTGAGGTGGGAAAGTACGCCGACCTCGCGGTGTGGGATCGTGACCCGTACAGCGTCCGGACGGCGGACCTCAAGGAGATGCGCTGCGAACTCACGCTCTTTGGCGGACGCGTGGTGTATCGGGCACCTAACGCGGGAATGTAAGAACTCTACTCTGGCTGCAACGGACAGCACGCAGTATCGTGGAAGACGACGGCTCCCGATGCACGTGCAATGCAACAGGTCAGCGTGAACGAGCAGCGCTGAGGTGGTATCGTTGCCACGCGGCATGCAACGGCGCGCGATGAGGGACCGAGTCGAACGGATTCACGCGGTACTCACACCTGCACCCTTGGGGGCGGCGATGGCAATGGCGAAGAAGAAGACAACGAAGAAGAAGGCGGCGAAGAAAACAGCCAAGAAGGCGACGAAGAAAGTCGCGAAGAAGGCCGCCAAGAAAGCGACGAAGAAGACCGTGAAGAAAGCGGCCGCGAAGAAGCCGGCGAAGGCGGCGAAGAAGGCTCCTGCCAAGGCGGCGAAGAAGGCCCCAGCCAAGAAGGCTCCGGCCAAGAAGCCCTCAGCCAAGAAGCCCGCTGCCAGGAAGCCCGCTGCCAGGAAGCCCGCTGCCAAGAAGCCCGCTGCCAAGAAGCCTGCCGCCGCACCGGCGCCAGCTCCGGCCGCCGCGCCCGCCCCTGAAGCGCCGAGTGTCGAGGCCCCGGCAATCGAAGCACCCGCCGCGTAGCTCAGACCGTATACCGCAGGCGTTTGCTGCACACCGCGCGCGCCGCCCCGTTCCAAGGGGCGGCGCGCGTGCTTCTGTCCGGTCCTATCACTCCAGCATATCTCGCAGGCAATCCTCGCGGCGAATTGTTGCTGCTGCGGAGTCGCCATACTCTGTGAAGCCGCGCGCATCACGCGTTAGGCAGTGATGCAACGGCATTCAGACTCCACGACGAGGAATCGAGATGGCCAGAGACACGAACGAGACGATCAATAGCTACATCACCGACATGCTCTCGCTCGAAGACCACATCGAGAAGGCACTGCGCGGACAGGTCGCCGACCTGAAAGATGATTATCCCGAATTCGTGCGCGAGCTCGAGCCGATTCACGCGACCGTCGAGAATCACATCAGCTCACTCAAGATCATGGCCGAGGAGCGCAAAGCGGGAACCGGAGTCGCCGAGGTCGTGAAGCGCGCGGGCTCGGCCATGCTCGGCGTCGGCGCGGCCGCCGTCGACTTCGTGCGAAACGAAAAGCTCCCCAAGAACATTCGCGACGACTACACCGCCGCCTCGCTGGCGACGATTGGTTATGTGATGTTGTACACGACGGCCACGTCGTTAGGCGATACGATAGTCGCCAACCTCGCGCACAATCACCTGCAGGACTACGCGAAGGCGACCATGACGCTGCACAACATCGTGCCGGCCGCGGTCGTCAAACTGCTGCAGGAAGACCACCTTCCGGCGCGTGAAGACGTCTTGAGTGAGGTACAGGAGAAAATCGAATCGGTCTGGCACCAGCATGCTGGAAGCGCGCCGAAGGCCGATGAAGTGACGGGTGGGCGTCGTCGTTAGGCGATGCCCGCCTAACGACCTGCCTCAGCGATACTCCTGCGTTACGCGGGTGCGAACGATTCGGTCGAGGAGCGGAAAGTCGCGAACGATATATGCGTCCCCCTCTTTCTCCATGCGTCCTTGTTCGGGCCCCTTTCCTCGGGGCGCACCTTCACCGTAACCGCTGTAGAGCGAATCGACGACACGCATGCCGCTGACGACCTGCGCCAGCGGCGAGAAACCACGGGCGTCGAGGCGTGCGTTGTCGGCGATGTTGATGAAGAGCTGCACGGTGCGCGTGTTGGGTCCCCCGGTCGCGAAGCTCAGCGTACCACGCACGTTGCTGCGCTTTACCGAGTCATCGGAAATTCGCCGCGCTCTCCACGCGCGGCTGACGGCAGTGTCGGGAGAGATGCCGAACTGCACGACGAATCCGGGAACGACACGAAAGAATCGCGCGCCGTCGTAAAAGCGATGGCGCACGAGCCAATACAAACGATCGGCGCCAAGCGGCGACCAGTCGCGGTGCACCTTGAGATCGAAGGCGCCCCGCGACGTCTCAAACTCGACGACGAACGAATCGGGAGCTGCTGCGTCGAGTTTGGGGAGATCGTTGCTGGCGAGACTCACACGACCACGGTGGCACGCGGCGACGGCCAGCGAGGAGACAACGACGGCGATCGCGCGGCAGCGATGCGCAGCACGGGCGTTCCGCATTAGTGCGAGGAAAGTTGTGCGAGGTCTTCCTTCACGACAGCACGCAACTTCTGGCGCGCGCGCTCAATGCTGCGCTCGGTGTCGGCGCTCGTACCGCCAACCTCGATACTGCGCGTGGACTCCAATGCACCGTCGTACCAATTGCCCCACGTCGTGATAATGTCACGCTCGACGCCAGCCTGTCCGCCAGTTGCAATTGCGCGCTTGCTCAGTTTGAGCTCAGTCGTTAGGCGCGACTCGGCCGCTCGTTCCACCTCGCCGACAATGGAGCGCGCCGTCTCACCATTGGCGCTCGCCAGCATGAGTCCAGATACCAGCGCCGACACGCCGACGTTCTTCAATTCGTCGGCCGAGACCATCTCAAGCCGGTCGCCATCGGCGTGGTAGAACTGGTCGGTGAAGTGCCAGAGCAACAATCCTGGCTTCTTCGCCTTGAGGAATGGCGTGTGATCGCTCCCGCCTTCGAACGGATTTGTCTTCACGACCCACCCGTTGGTCGCCGCCTGCTCCAAACAACGCTGGAGCACAAAATCGTTGTAGAAGTGAGGCGTCATGTCGCTCTTGGTGAGCGCGTGACCACCCCATTCCGTGTGATGATCGTCGCCGCGCGTCCAGATCGCCGAGGGATCGGGCATCTTCTCAATGAGAAAAGTGCCGCCCGTCTTCTTCGTGTCTTCACCTACCATGTCGAGCGAAAGCCCCCACAAAATCCCTTTCGCGCGCTCGGCGTCCTGCGTGATGTATCGATCGGTCGATCGAATCTCGAGCCCCCACAGAAACGTGATGGTACGTGCGGGATCGATGCGCTTGGTCCGCAGCAACTCGGCGGCAACACGCGCCATTTCCGCTTGAGCACCAACTCCTGATGCGTTGTCGTTCGCGCCCGGTTCCTGCACGTGCGCGCTGTAGACAAACCGCTCGCGTGGCACCTTCGAACCGCGCAACTCGGCCACGACCGTTTGCTCGATCGCGTTAGGCGTCCACGCGACGTCGGTACGCACGTGCACGCGCACCTTGCCCGCCGCCATTGCGGCACGCAGTCGTTCGTTCGCCGCGTACGACATCGAGATAGCCCACGCGTGGTGGACGCTGTCGTACGGAATGCCGCCAAACTGAATGGAGTTGCGATTCTTTGCCGGCTGCAGATATGCAGGATTCGCGTAGGACAAGACGCCGAGTGCGCCTCGTTTGACGGCTTCGCTGAAGACTCGCCCGACATTGGCGTTTACGACGACAATCTTTCCCTTCACCCCCGCTGCATCCAACGCGTTAGGCGACGCATCGCCGCCATCTACCACTTCGGCGTCGACGCCTTCGGCCGGAGTGGCCCAGGAGTTCGTGGCCAACATGTTGCGATTAGTGGCAAATCGCAAAAGAGGAACGCTGTCGCCCGCAATTTCTACGCTTGCATCGAGAGGTTCCCATGCTGGCGTCGACATCGGATAGCGCTCGATGCGATACACCAGTCGGTCGGCTGCAGAGGCGCTCGACTCCTTCTTGAAGCCCGCTGCTTCCAATTGTTGGGCGATGTGCGCGATGGACGCATCGAATCCGCGATTCCCCGGCCATCGCACATAGCGATCGAGGAAGGCGACAGTCACTTTGGCGCGATCGCCGGAGTACAACGGCCGCACGATATCAAAAAGCTTCGACGACGGCGACGCAGGTGCGAAGTACGCGGCGAGAATGAGTGGTGCGACGAGCAGTCGAGTGGGGCGCATTCGTGGGATCTACGGGTCAACGAGGGATAGCGAAAAGTACAGCGCGGCCACAGCTTCGCCGTGAACCTTTCACCGGCGTACTCAAGTGCATCGTCGACTCAATACACATCTCCTGACGCTCTGTGCGATCAGTGCAGCGCTCGCGTTCCCTGTGCAATCCGCGAAAGCACAGTCGGCGACGATTCCGACGCCGGCATCGATCCTCGGTTGGGAGCCCGGCACCGATCGCAAACTTCCGACGTGGAAACAGGTGACGGATTATTGGCACGCGCTGGACAAGGCGTCGCCGCGCGTCTCCGTTCGCACGCTCGGAAAGACGACGTTGGGGCGACCGTTCCTCGTCGCCTTCATCTCCGATCCGGCGACGCTCGCGAACCTCGACAAGTACAAAGCGATTCAGCGCAAGCTGATGGACCCGCGGCTGCGCAAGCCGGGGGAACTCGATGCACTTCTCGACCAGGGGAAGAACATCATCCTCATCACGTCGAGCATTCACTCCACCGAAGTTGGCGGATTCCTGACGCCCTTTGTGTTGGGCGACCGGCTCGCACGCGGAAACTCCGCCGAGGTGAAGTCGATACTCGCCAACACGATCATCATGCTCGTCCCGTCGCAGAACCCTGACGGTGTCGACATTGTTGGCGATTGGTATCGCTCCACGTTAGGCACGCCGTCCGAAGGCGTGCAGCCGCCGGTGATCTATCACCACTACACGGGGCACGACAACAATCGCGACTGGTACGCGTTCACGCAGCCAGAGACGCGATACACGGTGGATTCGTTGTATACGCCGTGGGACCCGCAGATCGTGAACGATGTGCACCAGCAGGGAGCGAACGCTGGTCGCATTTTCATTCCGCCGTACATGGACCCGCTCGAGCCCAACATCGACCCCGTCCTCACCGCCAGCACCAACTCGTTAGGCTCGGCGATGGCGTGGAGAATCATCTCCGAAGGAAAGACCGGCGTTGCCACCAATGCGTCATACGACCAGTGGTCGCCCGCGCGGCAGTATTCGCTCAATCATCGTGGTGCGCGCATTCTCACGGAGACGGCGAGTGCGCGGCTGGCGTCGCCGATAACCCTTCCGTTTGCGTCGTTAGGCACCGGGCGTGGATACGATGCGCGTGTGCAAAGCTGGAACTACCCGGCGCTCTGGATGGGTGGCAAGTGGGGGATCGGAGACATCGTCGACTACCAGTCCAGCGCGTCGTGGGCGCTCCTGGCGCAGGCGGCGCGCGACCGCAGGCAGTGGCTTGCGAGTTACGCCGCGTTAGGCGAGCGCGCGCTGGCCGCGAACCATCCGTGGGCGCTCGACACCCTCGTCCCTTCGGCGTTCGTGATCCCGAAGGACGCAAGAAACGCGGAAGCGATCCAGCGCACCCTGTGGACGTTGCAGCACGGGCAGGTCGAGGTGCGCGAGTCGCGGGACGCCATTACCGCCGACGGTGCGAACTATCCGGCTGGGAGCTACGTCGTTCTCGTTAGGCAGCCGTTTGGGTCGTATGCCAAGGCGCTTCTCGAGCGGCAGAAGTACCCCAACCTTCGCGAATACCCGGGCGGACCACCCAAACGCCCCTACGACGTCACCGCGCACAGCATCCCACTCCTCTTTGGACATGCGGTGGGGAGCGTATTTGGCGACGAGCCTAAGGTCGGCCCGCCGGTTGCGGCGGTCGCCGAACCGAAATACACCGCGCCGGGGATGAGCGACATGAAAGGGCGTCGCGTCGCGATCTACCGCAGCTACAACGCGTCGATGGACGAAGGGTGGACCCGCTGGATCTTCGATACCTATCGCATCCCGTTCACGACGGTGCTCGATCGCGACCTTCGCGCGGGAAAACTCAACGATCGATTCGATGCCATCATTCTCCCCGACCAGGCGGCAAACGCGATCGCGCGCGGTTTGGGGAGCATGTATCCCGACTCCTTGCGGGGGGGCGTGGGCGCCGAAGGTGCCGCGGCCCTCGTGTCGTTCGTCGAGAACGGCGGAACGCTCCTCGCGTTCAACGAAGCGAGCGACTACGCCATCGAAACGCTCAAGCTCCCGGTGAAGAACGTACTCGAGGGCGTGCGCAACACGGAGTTCTACGCTCCAGGCTCCATCCTGGCGGCCGAAGCGGACCGCGCCAATCCCATCGCCGCGCGCCTAACGAGTCCGCTGACAGCCATCTGGTTCGAAGATTCTCCCGCCTTCGAAATCACCGACCCGTCACGCGCGAACGCGGTTCTCACGTATCAGGCGAGTGGCGACCCACTGCTGGCGGGGTGGCTCAACGGCGGCTCGAAATTGAATGGCAAGGCTGCCATGGTCGAGGCCAAGGTCGGAAAAGGGAAAGTCGTTCTCTACGGGTTCCGTCCGCAATATCGTGGTCAGACTAACGGGACGCTGCCGCTGATCTGGGATGCGATCGGGCGCGGGGCGGTGCAGTAAGGGCCTAACCTTCTCGTTAGGCCCTCACCCGGAAACCGCGTGGTTTACCTGGCGAACACCGTCAGCACGCCCGCGGCGGGGATCGCCGTCGTCACCACCTGCGAGCCACTGATCGACACGTCGGCAAGGGCGTGTTTGTAGTCGTTAGGCACGGTGAAATCGATTCCGTAGGTGCCGGGCGGCAAGCCACCGACGGTGAAGCTGCCACCGCCAGTCGCCTTCACCACAACCGTGTACTTCCCGTTCGTGTTGCGGAACGCCACCGGGGCGAACTTCGTGTCGCTCGAGGTGGCGCCAACTCGCACCGCTCCCAACCCGACATAACGGAAATACTGGCGAAGGTACTTGGTTCGCTCTCCAGTCTTGACCACCGGCGAATTGCTGCCCAACGCTCCGCCGTAGATCGGGAAATACACGCCGCCGATGTCGCGGTCGCTGCAGAACGCGAGACCGAACTGCTGCCACGCCGAAACGTTCGCCAGCGTCAGGTCCTCGTACAGATCGTTGTAATCACTTCCGCCATGCTCCAACTGCGCGGTGCGCAAGCCGTACTGGGCGCCACGCGCACCGATCGACTGAATGACCGATGCGGGCGGCTGCGACCCATACCGGTGGTAGGCGAATTCATCGAGTGCCGCCATGGCGCCAGGGACCGTCGCCATCTGATCGAAGAACGACACTGCACGCGCCGGCTCGCTGGCACTCGGTCCGACAAAATCAGGAAAGAAGCCGTTCGAATTCAGCCGCTGCTTCACATTCACCAGCAGTCGGCCAACGATTGCTCCCGTCCATTGGGCGATATCCGGCTCGTTGATCAACTCGAATGAGTTCGGAACGAAGCCGTACTTCTGCTTCACGTGCTGGAACGCGGCGAGCACAAACTCGGAGTACTCATCGGGGTTATCGCGATGGATGGTGCTATTCCCCCCGGTGTACGAAACATTCACCCACAGATTCTCACCCCGTGCAGCCAGGCGCTGCCGGAGCGGGATGATCACCTGTTCAATGACGTAGTCCAAGTACCCCCAGTTGAATCCTGCTGGATTCATGACGAAGGGGTCCGCGTTGTCGTTCACCATCTGGAACCAGTAAGACTTCCACTGATTGAAGTTCAAACTCCCCGCCTGGAAGTTCACCCACTGGTCTACCGGGTTCTCGTAGCCGATGCGCAGCCCAATGCGGATGCGATTGATCCCGAGTTCGTTCGCGGCTCGATCGAGTACCTCATTCTTGAACGACTGGTAGGCGCGCGGATCACACTCCGCCTGTCCAATCTCCATGAGCGCTTCCCAGCCGGTCATCGTCTGAAACTGCTTCGATCCGTCGACGTTGATCGTCCCGTTGGACGTCGCGCGCGGAACGACGGTCACCGATGAGGTCGCAGTCTTGTCGCTGATATTCGCCGTGATCGTCGCAGCACCCGCGGCAACACCAGTCACGACGCCGTTGGCAGAAACGGACGCGGTTGCGTTGGCCGAACTGCTCCACGAGACCGACTGTCCAGAGACTTCAGCGCCCGAAGCATCAAACGCCTTGGCGGTTAGCTGCGTCGTGGTGCCGACATCCACGCTCGCACTTGCCGGCGTGACGGCGACACGGACGACGTTGCCACTCGGCACCACAACCCTGGCGCTCGTCGCGTCTGCGCCACACCCCCAACACGCGGGAAGCGCGAGGATGAGGGCGCCATGGAGAGCAGCTCCGAGTAAAGAAGAATTGCGCATGGTGATCTATGTGAGAATCGATTCTTTGGCGGCAGAACTCGGGCGGGAGCTCGCGCGCACTCTGCGGGAGCGTTGAAAGAACGGAGGCAGGGGCCGCAGTATCGGTGACACCCGGAATTGACGACGCACCGACTCAAAACGCGAGGCAACAGCTTCAGTTCGTTGCGTGAAATGTGCCAACCACCGCCAACGAACTGCCCCGCACACTGTGACGGGAATTACCAACGCGCGATCAGGACGTCGATCGTTCCCCTTCGCCCGCAGTCTTACCCATCAACCACAGCGAACGGTCCTCGAATGCCTCACGCCCAGTCATTGCAGGTGACGGAGCGTGCGCCAGGACACAAATTCGCCCGCTCGCCCTGGACTTGCCGAGACAAACCGTCGAATGCCCGAGTGCCAGCTGTATCTGTCGCTCGTTAGGTGCGCGTGCATTGGAGGTGCGTGCGGACAGCTTCGCGGTCAGCTTGCGACTACACACCGCAGGATGGGGAATACTCCTAAAGCGCGGTCGGTAGACTCGCTGGAAAGGGACCCGAGCCACATCTCCGCCGAGCGTGACTGTATGGACTGCATCGGCGTGCTGGTCCAAGTTTGCAAGAGACGTTCTTCGCGAGCGTTCTCCCCCACCGCTGCGTTGTACGACGTCTGCTCTCTGTCCTTCAGACCCATAGGCTCATGCGTTTCATGCCCCTTTTCGCAACTACCGCACTCGTATTCTCGCTTCTGCTCGCTCCTGCGGCGCACGCGCAGTCGATCGCCAAGACACGTTGGGATTCGACGGCCCGCGACATCTTCAAGGAGTTGATCGAGATCAACACGACCGAATCGTCAGGGAGCACGCTCAAGGCTGCGCAGGCGATGGCCGCTCGTCTCAAAGCCGCGGGATTTCCCGACTCAGATGTCGTCGTCGTGCAGAACACGCCGAAGAAGGGAAACCTCGTTGCGCGACTGCGCGGCAAGAATCCGGCGCGCAAGCCGATCATGCTCCTGTCGCACCTCGATGTAGTCGAGGCAAAGGCCGAGGACTGGACACTGCCGCCATTCACCTTCATCGAGAAGGACTCGACGTTCTACGGACGCGGCGTTGCTGACGACAAAGACGACGGCGCGATGTACCTAACGATTCTTCTTCGCCTAAAGGCCGAGAACTATGTCCCCGATCGCGACATCATTGTCGCGATGACGACCGACGAAGAAGGTGGTGCGGACAACGGCGTCGACTACCTGCTCAAGCACAATCGCAATCTCATCGACGTCGAGTACGCCTTCAACGAAGGTGGCGGAGGACGCATTCGCGACGGGAAATACGTCTCGCACGATATCCAGGCCGCGGAAAAGGTCTATGTCGACTACCAACTGGAGACGACGAATCCCGGCGGACACTCGTCGCAGCCAGTGAAGGACAACGCGATCACCCAACTCTCGGCCGCATTGGTGAAGATCGGTGCCTTCGATTTTCCCGTGCACCTCAACGACGTTACGCGGCTGTATTTCGAGCGCTCGGCCGCAGTCACCGGAGGCAAGATGGGTGACGCGATGCGCGCGCTGGCCAAGAATCCGTCGGACGCGAGTGCGATCGCGACACTCTCGACCGACAAGGCGTACAACTCGCAGATGCGCACGAGCTGCGTGGCCACCATGCTGGAGGGAGGTCATGCGCGTAACGCACTTCCGCAGCGCGCCCGCGCGAACGTCAATTGCCGCATCCTGCCTAACGATACGGTCGAGGTGATCCAGAAGACGCTCGAGCGTGTCATCGGCGACCCGAAAGTAGTCGTGACCCAAGTGGCCCCTGCCAAACCGTCGCCACCGTCGCCACTCACGCGTGATCTGATGGCCGAGATCGAGCGCACGACAAAGGAGATGTGGCCGGGGATTCCCGTGATTCCGACCATGAGCACCGGTGCGACGGATGGGGCCTACCTGAGGAATGCCGGCATTCCTGTGTACGGGCTTTCCGGGTTTTTCTACGGCGATACGGGCGCGCACGGAATGAACGAGCGAATTCCGCAGAAGGGATTCTTCGATGGCGTCGAGTTTTCGTACCGGCTCGTGAAGCGCGTGACGTCGCCGTCTTCGGTGCAATAGCACGCGCTGCGAGTTTTCAAAACATGAACCGCGGAGGACGCGGAGGAACTCCTCCGCGTCCTCCGCGTCCTCCGTGTCCTCCGTGGTTCAATGCTTTTCAGTCGGCGACCCTCCCGCGCGCGCCGCTCACGCCCTCGCCCACCCCTCCCGCTCCATCTGATCAAAGACGTCCCGCAAAATCTCCACCCCATTCCCCGCCGTCGCCTCATCCATCGTTAGGCTCGGCTGAATGCGGAAATGCGGACTGTACGCCATCGTCATCAGCCCTTTCTGAACCAGCGCATCAAACAAACGATGCGTGACGGTCCGCGGGAGCGGCTCGCGCGACTTCTTGTCGGTCACAAGTTCCATACGCAGAAACATTCCCGAGCCGCTGACCAAACCGACAAAGGGATAACGCTCGACAAACTCACGCAACTCGCGCAGAAGGTACGCACCAACCGCGCGCGAGTTTTCGACGAGGAGTTCCTCTTCGATGATACGAAGCGACGCTGCGCCGGCGGCGGCAGCGAGCGCATTTCCACCGTAGCTCGACGACGATCCGCTTTCGTTACTCCATGGCTTGGCCTGCGCGATCTCGCTCGTCGTCAGCACGCCGGAGAGCGGAAAGCCCCCGCCGAATGCCTTGCCGATAGTGACGATATCAGGGTCGATCCCCGAGTGATCGATCCCCCACAGCGTCCCGGTGCGCCCGAAGCCGGTGATCATCTCGTCGGCGATGAGGAGCGCGCTGGCGTCTTTCGCGATCGACGCAATCGCCGACACGAACTCGTTAGGCGGGATGATGTTCCCCGCCGTTCCCTGCATCGGCTCGATGATGAACGCCGCGACTTCGCCCGCCGTCGCCAACTTTACGTGTTTGCGCGCCACGTCGGCGCACGCAATTCCGCACCCGGGATGCTGCAGCGATAACGGGCAGCGGTAACAATCGGCGTACGGCACCATGTGCGAACCCGGAACCATCGGTCCGAGCTGGTGCTTGAAGGTCGAGCCCATGAGTGAGAGCGCGCCCATGGTCTTTCCGTGAAAGCCACCCCAGAACGAGACAAACTCGTACTTGCCGGTGTGGCTCTTCGCGAGACGGAGCGCGCTCTCCACGGCCTCTGCGCCGCCGGAGTACAACTGCGCCTTCGTGATTGCCGATGTGGGGGCGAAACGCCTAACGCGTTGCAGCAGGTCCACGCGCGCCGGGCTGGTGAACGTGCCCGCCGAGGCGCGGGCTACTTGCGCCTGCACCGCTTGGACGAATGCCGGGTGCGAGTGCCCCAGCGCGTTGACGGCGATTCCACCAATGAAATCGAGGAACGTATTGCCATCGATGTCGGTGACGGCGCTCCCGCGCGCATGGTCAACGACGACGCCGGCACGCAGCGCATACCCTTGCGCCCCCGGCGCCAGCGTCTGGTCCTCGAGCACGCGCAACGCTCGGCTCTTCGGCCCGGGAACGGGCGTGACGAGTTCCGCCCGCTGATTCTTGGGTTGCGACGGATTGACGCGTTCGTCGCCGCCGTCGACCGACGGATTGGACCCCGCGACAATCGTCATGGCGCTCCCTCCGATGTGGCGAGCGTTCCTGCGGACAGCGGCTCGCGCCGCGCGCTCGCGCTCACCGTGGCCATACTCGCCACGCTCGCCACGCTCGCCACGCTCGCCACACTCGCCACGCTCGCCGCGCTAGGCTGTGAAATAGCGTTAGGCAGGACAGAAGCGTTAGGCGGCGACATGACGCTCGCTGGAGAGACCTCGAGCGCGCGCAGCGAGGCACGAATGCTTGCCATGCGTACGAGCGACGAGTAGTTCGCGATGACCGCAATGGCAATCAGCACGGCGATCATCGATCCTTCGCGGAGCCACGGCGCCGACGCCGGAACCACCAGCGAGACGAATGGGACGAACCCCGAACCGAGCAACAGGTAAGTGGCGCGCTCGCTGCGCCGCATGAGTCCACGCGGCGGCGAGACCTGCTGCGCTTCGGCCTTGGCACTCGTGTAGCTCACCATGAAGGCGCCAATCAGCGCGGTCGCCGTGAGCGCCGACAACAGCATCGAACCGCGGTAGTGCACCAGCAACCCGGCGAAGAAGGCCGACTCCACGTAGCGATCAACGATCGCATCGAGCGTCTCGCCGGCTTCGGAGCCAAGTCCCGTTAGGCGCGCGACGTAGCCATCGACAGAATCGCTGAATGCCGCGATGGTCCCCAGCAGCGTAGCGACCCCAAACCAACCGTAGGCGAGCGCGACGCCTGCGCCAATTCCCGGCACCAGCGAAAACCACGTGACCCCGTCGGGCGTGACGCCAGCACGCGCAAGGACGCGCGCCACCGGCGTCAGCATCCAGAGCCCAAACTCCACAAGAAACTTCGAGAGGATGATGCTCCCACCCTCACGGTCAGCGCGCGCGCTCTGCGCACGTCCCTTGAGCACGACGCGAACCGTGTAGATCGCCAACATCCCCAGGACGATCGCCCAGGGCGTAATTCCGAAGATCAGGTCCATTCCACCGCTGCCACCTCACCGGCATCGTTGACCTTGGCCACGTCGCCTAACGAAACCGGCGCATCACGAAGTGCGTCTCCTACCATCGGGATGGCATCGAGGCGTTCGATGCAGACTTCGCGCGACCGATCAGCGGCAGAGACATACGCCGCTTCGATCAACCGAATGCATTCACACGCCGTCAAGGCTTCTTCGCTCACATAGTTCTCGCCGTCAATCGCGGTGCGAAACTCGTCGAACAACGAGTCGAACCACGCCGAGTGCGACGAATCCATCCACTCCGACGCGATGTCGCGGCGCTCGAATTCCCAGTTTCCCTGATACGACTTTGTGGGATCGGGACGCATCTGCGCGATTTCCATCATGTCGTCTTCGACTCGAATGGCTCCGCGCTCACCGTGCAGCGTGTAGAGCACCTTCCGCACGCCAGCCGTCCACGTGAGATGGACGGTCGCATAACCGTTCGCAAAGCCTAACGTGCAATTGAAGTCTTCTTCCGTGTCGTGAACGGCGCCGCTGCGCGCACGAGCACTTACCGATGTCGGAAGCCCTTCCATCCAGTCGAAGATCAGGTAGAAGGCGTGCGACCCATGATCCATCGCGATACCACCGCCGGCGTGCGTGCGATCGCGGCGCCAATCGGGCTGCCATTCCTTGACGCCACGCGCGTGCGTGTTGCGGAAGGTTTGGAGCGTGACGGTGTGCACGCGCCCAATGCATCCCGAGTCGAGTACTTCGCGCACCGCCTTGATGACCGGCGCGTGCCGATAGTTGTGACACGGAAAGAGAACACGGCGAGACTGCATGGCCTTGTCGAGCAGCGCCTCCGCGTCACTCATGCTCGTGCAGAGCGGCTTCTCGCATAGCACATGCACCCCCGCTTCGAGCGCTGCCATCGCGATCGCGGCGTGCGCGGCGGGGGGTGTCGCGATATCGACAAAGTCGAGTCGATCGGCTTCGGCTCTGAGCAAGGCGTCGGCCGATACGTAGATGCGCGCTTTGGGGAACGCTTCGCGCGCGGCGCGGCGACGTTCGGCGCAGAGGTCAGCGATGGCCACGATGTGCACATCGCCGCGCGAGTCCCGGCGGCGGCGGTAGGCGGTCGCGTGCCCTTTCTCCATGATGAAGCCGAAGCCGATGAGGGCTCCGCGTAGGCACTCAGGCGATCGACGGGGATGCGTGGCCACGCATGACTCCTCGTGCGGGGGGGGACGCCTCGAGAAAATCCACGACGACGTCGAGGGTCTCGAAAGGTGTATACGCGACCGCGTGCCGGTCGCACCACGCGCGGAGACGCCCGCGCGCAAAAACGGCGTCAGCGACACGCGCCATGCATCGATCGGCATTTCCGTCGCCGATGGCAATGACGCGATGCCCACTGCGTTGCAGCTCCTTCACGATGGCGCCCTTGCATGACCCGCACGTCCCGCACGAGTCGGGGGTATCGCCATACGGAAACGAGATCGCCAGGCGACCGTCGTTAGGCTCGGCGTGGTTGGCGTAAACGGTGACATCGCGTGCCACGTTAGGCGGCAGGAGCTCCAGCACGGGCTCGATGTAGATGTCGAGCCCTCCCGATACGAGCACGAAGCGATGCCCGCCTCGGCGCGCCGCTTCGAGCAGCGCCAGAAATCCCGGACGAAAGTGCGCCCGCTGCTGCGCGAACGCGCGAATCTCCTCGCGTGTGCCGGCGATGGGCTCGAAGAGCTCGTGAAGGAGCTCCCGAAACGACAGCTCGCCGTGCTCATACCGACGGTTGATGTCACGCCACCCGTCATCGCCCAAATAGCGCTGCGAGAGCGCATCCGCGATGTCGTCGAGGATCGCAGTGCCATCGAAGTCGCACACGACCGCCCACGACTCACCGCCCCGCGCCGGCGCTGGCTCGATGACGTCCGTAGCCGTCATTGCGCGCTCCGCTGCTCCGGAAAGACGAAGAAACGATGCACCGGGTAGTTCCACGCGATGCCGACAATGATCGATGCGATGATGACACCAGGCACCGAGGCGAAATGCAGCAAATCCACGAACGTATAGCTCGCCACGAGGTTCAAGCCTAACGAGATGGCCGATGCAAACACATAGCGGCTCGCCTCCTGGTGCACGGCGCCCTTCGCCCCACGCATAAACGCCCAGTGCCGCTTGATCCAGAAGTCGGCCACGGCACCTGCCAGTGCCCCCGACGCTGCGGCGATCAGATAGTGAACACCCAGGGCGACGAGCGCCGTCACAATGAACCAGTCCAACGCGGTAGCGGTCACCGCCGACGCATTGGCGCGAATGAACCGTCGAACCTCAAGGCCGCGGTGGGGGGGAATCCCGCGGGCGGAGGTCACGTACTCACGCCCCCCGTCCTCCGGTGTCGCGGCCCTACTGCGAATGGAGTGATGCGAACCAACAGCGCGTTCAATGAGACGAAGGTTGGACCAGCCTCACACGTGTCGCCTTTCGCGGACGAACTCACGTGCGATCGGGTGATAGACATTTTCCGCCCGGGGAATGTGGCAGATTCGAGACGCGTTCGCTACCGAACAACTACGACTCGTAATGCAATTCGGCGTTCATGCGGGTCAAGGAGCGACACCAATCACGCGCGTGTCCCTCGCTCGTCGCGCACCTCAGCAAATTCTCATCGCCTTTTCTTTGCAGATTTATCTCTTGTTTAGGTTCACTCACTTGTCGTAACTCTGCACCGACTTCGTGCTCTTCTCGTACATCTGTGGGACGTACCAGTAGTTGTCGCCATACGCACGCGCCTTCGGCCAGATCTCATCGAGCGAATTCGCGTCGTACAACGTCCCCCCCTTCATCACATAGCGGATATTCGCCGTGTTTCGAATGTTCTCGAGTGGGTTCGCGTTGAGCACCATCAAATCCGCGAGCTTCCCTACGGTGATTGAGCCAAGATCGTCTTCCATGCCGAGGAACATCGCACCGTGCATCGACGCAATTTCGAGCGCGGTCATGTTGCCGTTGGCCTTGGCTGCCATCCACACATCCCAGTGAGAGCCAATGCCGGGCTGCTGTCCGTGTGAACCGATAGCCGAGTGCCCGCCCGCTGCGATGATGTCGGCAATCTGCTGTGAGACAATGTCCTTCGAGTAGTCAGTCTCCGGGCGCATGATGAAGCGACGTGTGTGTGGAATGAGCTGGCGCCACGGAATCCATTTCGCCGCTTTCGGCTCCTGCCACACCGGGCTCTCCTGCCAGAAATACTCTTCGTTCCACGCGCCGTAGCCGCTGACCAACGGCGTGTGCGAGTAGAAGTAGTTGGCCTTGCCGATGAAGGTCGTGAAGTCGGCGTAAAGCGGTGACTGCACCGTGAGATGTTCGCCGCCGGTATGCCCGTCCATCATCATGCCGAGCTTGTGATTGAGGTCGTCGCTCCCTTCGGCCGTGACGCGCATCCCGAGTTCGCGTGCGGCATCCACGGCCCACTGTCGCTGTTGACGTGTAGGCTGCAGGTACTGCTTGAGAAGAAACGCCCCCCACGACATGCGCCGCTTTACTTCTTTTAGGGCGATGTCGCGACTCGCGACATCGTTTGTCCCCGCGTTGTCACCCGCGTACAACGCCTCGGCCACGCTGAACACACGTGGGCCGACCGTTTCTCCCGCTTCGATGAGCTCCGCCGTCGGGAACGCGGCCACCGACGATGTCGAAGGATCACTCGTCGTCGTCACGCCATACGCCAGGTAAATCGCCGACTCGAAGTCGTTCTTCGGCATCATCGCCATGTGCTCGCGATGATGGTGCGCGTGCACGTCGACCCATCCGGGAATGATTGTCTTCCCCGAGACGTTGACCACCTTGTCGACGCCACTGGTGCTGCACGACCCTACACACGAAATGCGCCCCGATTTCACGACGATGGTGCCGCCGTTGATGACGCGTTTCTTGTCGAGGGTGACGATGCGCGCGCCAGTGAGGGCGATGGATCCCGTCGGGATCGCCCGCGGCGTCGTCAGCGTTACCACGGTGGTGTCGGCGCGCTTGGCCGAAACGTCGTAGCTATACGCCTTGTTGCTCGAGCCGAAATCGACAACCGTTGCGCTACGCCAGCGCGGATACAAACCCCCTTCGGTGCTGAGCGGTGTGGCGTTGAACGCGCCACCATTCTTCGCGATGAGTGGCGTCTGCTCACCCGTCCCACTCGGCGGGAGCGGCGCGAGATAGACGTTCGCTCCCTGCGTGAACGCGACGAATTTCCCGTCCGGCGACACGGTGGCATCGTCCGAGTCCTTCACGTTGGCGTGCACCTTCTTGTCCGTTCCGTCGAGTCGCACCGAGGCGACTTCCACGCCGCCGTTCGGACGGAGGCCATCCCCCGGTCCAAAGATCTTGGAGGTCGCCCAGTAGACGCGCCCGTTAGGCGATACGGTCGGGCGTAGCTCCGGGAATCCGCCCGGACCCGGCGTCACCTGCACGATATCGGTCTCGTCGCCGCCAGCCGCCGGGACCCGCACGATGTCAAACCATCCGTTGCGCACGAGGGTCGATGCCCGCGCCGTCGCGCCGCTCCCGCGCACGACGACAATCTCACGACCATCCGTCGTCCAGGCTGGATTGAGGTACTCGCCCGGATCTTTCGTTAGGCGCTGCGGATCGCCGCCGCCGGCTGCAACGCGCCATAACGCACCGCGATTCGTCGCATCGACGGTCGTGAACGCGATGCTGTTGCCGTCGGGCGACCACGCCGGCTGAAATTCGAACGGCTCGAACGTCGCTGGCGTTAGGCGGCGCGACGTTCCATTGGGAAGCGATTGCACCCACATGCGCCCGATGGCCTGAAACACCAGCGTTTTCCCGTTCGGCGACGTCGAAGCCCAGCGAATGAACCTGGTGTCGAACGGCTTGTCGCTGACGTGCATCTTCGTGTTCGCCAGCTCCGAAATCACACGGTGCACGCGCGCGGTGAAGGGAATCGTCGACACCGCCGCACTCGCCACGTCCAGCCGCCGGATCTTCCCTCCCTGGTGGATCACGATGCTCCGGCCGTCCGAGGCCCACCGGTACATCGGATACGAGCCGTTCAGCGGAATGCTCTCTTCGGCCAGGTCCATTTCCACCGGGTCCATCAGCAGTTTCTCGCCGCCGAGTTTGAGGTCGCGCAACCAGAGCGCACTCCGCGGTCCGAACTTCTGTCCTTTGTACTCCAGTGTCCCGTTAGGCACCTTCCGCATGAAGGCGAGCCACCGCCCATCGGGCGACGGCTCGGCGGCGTACGCGCCGCCACTCGTCGAACGATCCTGCTGCGCCGCCTCGCCAAACGTGATGGGGCGAGTCTGCCCTGTTGTCATGTCGTAGCGATGGATCTGCACGGTCCCCTTGAGGACGTCGTCCTGCCCCCAGAAGCCGGTCTGACGCGCGGTGTATACGTCGTAGTAGAGGAACCGACCGTCGGCACTCATCGCCGTACGGAATGGCGACTTACCCTCTTCGCCCTTCACCAGCGTCACGCCAGTCCCGCCATCACGATGGTACATGACAAGATTGCGCGAGCCGAAGCCCACCATCTTCACGGCGATGATGTACTGCGAGTCGCCGCTCCACTGCGGAAACTCAAAGCGAGCCATCGGGTCAACGACGACGGGGCGAACGTTTTTCCCGTCGATGTCCATCACCCAGAGGTTGTACTGCCCTTTGCGGTCGGAGATGAATGCGATCGACTTGCCGTCGGGCGAAATGCGCGGATGGAAGTTCGAAGCGATGCCGCTGTCCTGGGTGAGGCACTCGGCTGTGCCCCCGCTCGCCGGCATTCGGTAGATCTGGCTCAGCAGGTCGAAGACGATCCACTTGCCGTCGCTCGAAATGTCGACCGAAGTCCACGTCCCTTCAGAGACCGTGAAGTCGATGTCCCGCGTCTTGCCGCGCGGCTTGGTAACGTCCCAGGACGTGTCGGGAGGCGCCGATGACTGCGCTGCGGCTGTGATGGGGGAGAGCGCGCTAACGACGAGGTAGGAGAACGGAACAAACGAAATAGCGAGGCGGCGCATCGACGGGATCACGTGGCAACTGGTGGTCGGGGACGAATGACCTGGATCGGTGACGAACCTGGGGTGCGTGGCGACAACGACTGAGGCTTGGACGGCGAAGGAGCCGACGATCGCCGGCTCCCTGCGGCAGACTCTACGTTTCTGTATACAATTCTGGCGACACCGCTAGGCAGCGCAAGACACCAGCGTCCGATACCTCTCCGTTGAGGTATGGCACGCTCGCATCCAATGGCGCGACTTTTTCATCGTGGTGTACACGTGGAATACGCGTGCTGTCCACGTTATCGAACGCCGAGCGCAGTGTCGCCTTACGAGCGGCCTCTGGGGCGCGCGGCCACGACGGGAGTCTCGTATGCGGAAGCTTCGCCCGTTCTCTGGCTCCCTGGCGCGCCCATCTGCGCTCGCCCTCTTCGTCGTGCTCGGCGCGAGCGCACTGTCCGTCGCTCCTCGACCAGCGCTCTCGCTCCGAGAGTCCCATGGCGAGGTGGCGCTCGATATTCCGTCGCGCCTTTCAGACAGCGACTTCTGGAAGATGGTGACGGATTTCTCCGAGCCTAATGGTTATTTCCGCTCCGACAACCTCGTCTCGAACGAGCTCACCTTTCAGCACGTCATTCCCGCCCTCGTGCAGCAGCAGGGGAGTGGTGGGATTTACCTGGGCGTAGGACCCGACCAGAACTTCACCTATCTCGTCGCGCTGCGGCCGCGGCTCGCGTTCATCGTCGACATTCGCCGCGGCAACCTGCAGCAGCATCTGCTCTACAAGGCGCTGATCGAGCTCTCGCCTACGCGCGCCGATTTCTTGTCCCTCTTGTTTTCGCGTCCACGCCCGCCGTCAGCGCAAAGAGACACTCGCGTTGATTCGCTCCTGGCGATTTACGACAGCGTTCGCGCCGATAGCGCGCTCTACAAACAGACTTTTGCAGCTGTGAAGAAAGTGCTCACGCAGGGGCACCGTTTTCCACTCGCTCAGCCTGACCTCGACGGGATCGATTACGTCTTTCGCGCGTTTTTCGAATCGGGGCCGCAACTCACGTATTCCTTCGGATCGGGAACGCGCGGTTACTACGGTGCGTGGCGCGGTATGCCAACGTACGCGGAGCTGATGGTGCAGACTGACGCCGACAGCGTGACGCGCGGCTATCTCGCCAGCGAGGCCAACTTTGGAGTGCTGCGCGAGCTCGAGGGGAAGAATCTCGTCGTCCCGATCGTCGGTGACTTCGCGGGCGACAAGGCGCTGCGCTCCGTCGGTACCTACCTAAAGGCGCACAGCGCCACTGTCGGCGCGGTCTATACGTCGAACGTCGAGCAGTACCTCTTTCAAGCGGAGGATGCCTGGCGGCGTTACTACGAAAACGTGTCGACACTCCCCCTCGACGAGAAGAGCACGTTTGTTCGCGCCGTATTCAACTATGGCGGTTGGCGCGACCCTGGCGCGGCGCGCGGTCCTCGTTCGGTGACGATGCTTTCACCTGTGCAGCCGCTGATCAACGCCGTGCAGACGGGGCACGTGCAATCGTACTGGGACGTGATTCAGCTCTCGCATTCTCCGGTGGAGAATCGTTAGGCGGCGGGACGCCAGCGGTTCATGAGCGCACTCCCGGCGTGACGCTGCCTCGCGACCTCGGGGTGGTCATGGACCTCGACACTCTCTCGACAAGATGCGCGGAAGGCGCAGATTCAGGGAATGACCGCTACCCAGCAGGGCGTCGCCGCGGCGTCGACCATCGACGACATCCGCCGTCTATTCAAAGATCGATTCACCATCGAGCAAGAGCTCGGACGTGGTGGGATGGGAGCCGTGTACCTCGCGCGCGATATCTCCCTCGATCGTCCCATCGCACTCAAGGTCCTCCCGCCGGAGTACGCGATGGACCTCGCACTTCGCGAGCGATTCCTTCGCGAAACACGAACGGCGGCTTCGTTTTCACATCCGAACATCGTCCCGGTCCACAGCGTCGAAGAGCGCGAAGGGGTGCTCGCCTACGCCATGGGTTTTGTCGAGGGGGAGAGCCTTGCGCAACGCGTGGCCAACGCCGGCGTGTTGAGTACTCGAGAACTCGTTAGGCTGCTGCAGGATGTGGGCTATGCGCTGGCCTACGCGCACGGTCGAAGTGTGGTGCATCGCGACATCAAGCCCGACAACATCATGATCGAGCGTGCGACCGGACGTGCGCTCTTGATGGATTTCGGGATCTCGCGCTCGATCACGGCGGCGGTTGCGGCCGTGGGACTCACGCGCGTGGGCGAAGTGGTCGGCACACCCGAGTACATGAGTCCTGAGCAATCGTCTGGCGACGTCGTGGACGGACGCAGCGATCTCTACTCGTTAGGACTGGTGGCGTGGTTCGCCGCCACCGGCGAAACCGCGATCACCGGCGAGACGACGCAGAAGATTCTCGTTAGGCAGTTGACGGAGGCCGTTCCGCCAATCGCCACGCGCCGCCCCGACGTGCCTCCGGCGCTGGCTGGCGCCATCGACCGCTGCACCGCGAAAGATCCGAACGACCGCTTCGCCACGGCGGAGTCGCTCGTCGATACCATTGATGCCGCGCAACTCGCCACCCCCGACGTCCCACTCCCCATTCGCCTCTTTTCCAACGAGCTCGATACGGTCTCGATCATGACGTTCTTTGCCTTCATCCTCATCTGGATGTTAGGCACCCGAGCGCTGGCGCGGGGGTGGGACAATCTGGATTCGCTCCTCCCGGTTGTCCTCATGGGTTCAATCGTCTTCGGTCGCTATTTGCAGACGCTCGCCGAAGCGCGACGGCTCGCAGTGATGGGCTTCAAGCCGCCCGAAGTCATCGAGGGGTTGCGCCGCATCCTGGGTGAACGCACCGACATGCGCGCGCAACTTCGCGCCGACCCGGAGACGCGCCGCCGCCGATCCAACACGATACGCACGTCCGTGACCATGGTGGCCGGGAGCATCGCGCTGCTGTATTTCGGCCGAGCGACGCGCGTTCCGACTGGTCCGGGAGTCTACGGCGTCCCGCCGCACGGCTTCGTGATGCTCATCTCCGGCTTCATCATGCTCGGGATCGGGCTCGTACTGTTGTTCAAGTCGCCGCTTCGCGCGCCGCCGACCGAGCGCGTGTTCCGCCGCATCTGGCTGGGACCGGTCGGTCTCGCGCTTTTGCAGCTGGCGGAGCGAAAGGCTCGCGGCTCGACGTCGACGTTGTCCCGTACTGGCGGGTCCCCAGTGGCAGCGACCGCCCGCGCGGCCATCACTCTGCCGCGTTCTCTTCCTTCGCCGGCCCCCTCAAGCGCCGCAGCACCTCCGCAACCGACGCCGGCTGCATCCGCTCAGCACGCAACACCACGACTCGATGCCAAGGCAGGACCAAGCGCCGTTCTGCCTAACGCTGACTCGATAGCCTCCCTCGAGCAGCGTGTCCGCGCACTTGAACAGTGGCGCGATGAATCGAGAAACGCACGGTGAATGCGCGCCGTCCAGCGCACCCCCCATAAAGCTCTCACGCTCGCCCTATATTTGCACCTGAGGTGATCGTCCTCCCTCTCCCCCTCTCGATTGCCCCTCATGACACATCACGCTCTTGCGTTCGTCCGGTTGAACTCCGTCATGCGGGTGCGAAGCGCTCTCTTGTTGCTCGTGCTGCCTGCGTTCGCTGCCTGCGGTGGCGACAAAGGCGCCTCCAGCGACAGCACGAAAGGCGCGACTGGTGCGGTGACGGCCGCTTCATGTGCCAGCGATAGCGCTGCCACCGGCATCGCCGTCCCCACTGGCTTCTGCGCGACCGTCTTCGCCGACACGATCGGCCACGCGCGCCACATCGTCGTTGCGCCTAACGGCGATGTGTACGTCAATACGTGGAGCGGCGCGTACTACCCGAATTCGCCGCCACCAGCGGGTGGATTCCTCGTGGCCATGCGCGATACGAATCGCGACGGACGCGCTGACGTGATCCAGCGCTTCGGCGACACACCAGCCAACAAAGGATCGGGCGGCGTCGGCGTCGCTCTCTATAACGGCGCGATTTACGCCGAGGAGACGGGGCGTATCCTGAGCTTCAAGCTAGACGCCGCAGGGCTCGCACCGTCAGCTGCACCGGACACCATCGTCGTCGGACTACCGATGGATGGCGATCACTTCCAGCATGCCATCGCCATCGACTCCACGGGCAACCTCTTCATGGAGTCGGGCTCGGCGTCCAATGCTTGCCAGGTCAAGGAGCGCACACTGGAGTCGAAGGGAAAGGATCCGTGCAAGGAGACCGACACGCGCGGTGGCATGTGGCGCTACAGCGCTAACTCCAAAATGCAGCCCTTCTCGGCGAAGGAGCGCTACGCCACCGGAATCCGGAATGCCGTTGGAATGACCATTGGCCCAGATGGCGCGCTGTGGACCACGCAGCACGGGCGTGACCAGCTCGCTGAGAATTGGCCAAAGCTCTACACACCAGAGCAGGGGCAAAATCTCCCAGCCGAAGAATTCATGCGCGTGAATCAAGGCGATGACTTTGGCTGGCCCTATTGCTACTACGACGCAACGCAGAAGAAGCTGGTCTTGGCTCCCGAATACGGCGGCGACGGCGGCAAAGCCGTCGGACGCTGTGCGGACAAGAAGGGGCCAGCAGCGGCCTTCCCTGCGCACTGGGCGCCTAACGGGGCGGTGTTTTACAAGGGATCGCTTTTTCCCGCCAAGTATCAGGGTGGCGTTTTCATCGCGTTTCACGGGAGCTGGAATCGCGCGCCCGGACCGCAGGGGGGCTACAACGTCGTCTTCCAACCGATGTCGGGTGAAAGTGCTTCGGGCGACTACGAAGTCTTTGCGCACGGCTTCGCTGGCGCCAACACACAACCCGATCGTGCCACGTATCGTCCCGCTGGAGTCGCGGTGGGCGGTGACGGCGCGCTCTACGTGACCGACGACGTCAAAGGACGCGTGTGGCGCATCACGTACGGCGCGAAATAGAAAAGATCTCGTTGAGCCTCCCCACGGCTGCGACCAACTCGTTAGGCAAGGACCATGAATAATCGCCGCCTTCTGTTTGTCCTGTGTCTCCTCGCTTCATGCTCGCGATTCGGCATCGCGCAGTCGAAGAGCGTGCGCATCGCCACCATGTCGTGGACCGACGCGGAAAAGCTTCTCGACAGCACAACGATCGTGATGATCCCGTTAGGCGCCGAAGCCAAGGAACACGGCCCCCAACTTCCCCTCAACAACGATTGGCTCCTGGCCGAGTACTTCGCCGCCAAAGTCTCTGCACGCACCCCGGTCGTGGTATATCCCACCATCAACTACTCCTTCTATCCCGCGTTTGTCGAATATCCCGGATCGACTACGCTGAGCCTTCCAACGGCGCGCGACATGGTAGTCGACATCATCCGTACCATCGCGCGTCATGGTCCGCGGAAGTTTTACGTGCTCAACACCGGGGTGTCTACGCTCCGAGCGCTCGGTCCCGCGCGTGACTCACTCACCGCCAGCGGCATCACCATGCGTTACACCGATATCCTGAACGTAGGCAAAGAGGCGGAAGACCGCGTTAGGCAGCAGGAAGGAGGGACTCACGCCGACGAGATCGAAACGTCCATGATGCTTTACATGCATCCGGAAGTGGTGAAAATGTCGCGCGCAAGAAAAGACTATCATCCCGGGAAGGGCGGGCTCACGCGCGACTCGGTTGCAGCTGCGCGCAACGACAAAGTCTGGTCACGCACCGGCATTTTCGGCGACGCCACGCTCGCCTCGCGTGCGAAAGGAAAGATCCTCGTCGAAGCGCAGGTATCGGCGATGGTCCGCGAAGTCGAGGCCCTCAGAAACTGCTCTGCCGACTGCAAGTAGGTAGGGAAAGACCCGACGAATGGGACGCGCCGGAGCGCGTCCGGCTCGCTCCCCTCTTGCCCAAAGTCTCAAAAGCGGACAAGATCGACAGCACCTACCCTCTCGGGGGACACCGTGCTCCTCCGCACCTTCGGCACCCTCGTCGTCGAGGGCCCGCCCGAAGATCCTGCGCCGACTCTCGTCGTTGGCCGCCGCCTCGCCCTGCTGGCAATAATTGCAGCTGCGGGATCGCGAGGCGTGACGCGCGAACGCCTGGTGGGATTGTTGTGGCCGGAATGTGAAGAGGAACAAGCACGGCACACCCTCTCCCAGACACTCTACGCGCTACGCCGTGACACTCGGCGCGAATGGGTGTCAGGATCGGCGAATCTACGTCTCCATGATTCCGTCGATTGCGACCTCACTCGCTTTCGCGCCGCACTAGACGCGGGCGATCTGGAAGGCGCTGTCGCACTTTTCCCAGGCCCCTTTCTCGACGGCTTCTATCTCCCACGAGCGCCTGAGTTCGAGCGGTGGGCGGAGCGAACACGCGATCAGCTACAAACCGAGCTGCGCAAGGCGTTGGAAACGCTCGCTCGGCGCGCGCACGATGCGGGGGCCTACACAAGTGAAGCGGACGTCTGGGAGCGATTGGCCGAACTCGACCCCTACAGCGTCGCCTTCACGAGCGGGCGCTTGCGCGCCCTGATTGCCTCGGGCGATCGCTCGGCCGCCCTGCGAGTTGCGCGTGAATACGAGGATCGCATCCGTCGCGACCTCGATGCCGACATCGATCCCGGCGTGCGTGAAGTGATTGAGTCGCTCCGGATATTTGGGGAAGCTCCTCGTGCCCCTGCCGCCACGCCGCATGTCGAGCAGCCCCGCGAGCCGACGCCCGCCCACGCTCCTTCGTTAGGCGGACCAACACCCTCGCATGTGCCGGCGCCGCCCGCCGCGGTGCCGGCGGAGACGGTCGCTCCAACGTTGTCACGTCGGCGGGCAAATACGTGGCTCGTCGCCGCCGTCGGCGTAACGATCGCCCTCGCCGCTTTGCTCGTGTTCGTCCCGCGCCCCACGCCCTTCTTCCGCGCGCGGACGAAGTCATCACCGTCGATGGCGACCGCCGTGGGTGGTGCAAAGCCTAACGCCGCTGCCGCTGCGCTCTACGCCGAGGGTATGCGCGCGTTGTTCGCCAACAACGCGTTGGCCGCAGCCCGACTGATGTCGGCCGCCCTCGAGCGCGATTCGACTCTTGCCCGCGCCGCGTATTACGCCTGGCTCTCGAACCGCATCGGCGGGCATGAGGTTGAAGCCGATACCCTCCTGCCACTCGTCCGACGACTCGCCGGCGCTGCTCCCGAGCGTGACCGGCTTTTCATCGACGCCGCACTGACGAGCGAGTTCGCGCCACTCTCGGAATTGCTCGCGGCGGCTCGCATGTTCGCGACGCGATACCCGCATGATGCAGATGCGCAGCTCCAACTTGGTTTCGCCCTCGCGCGAGCGGGCGACTGGCAAGGTTCGATCGCGGCGCTCGACAGCGTCGTCAAACTCGATTCTGCCGCTGGCATCACACGCGCCCCGTACTGTCGTGTGTGCAGCGCACTTCACGAGATGTCGCACTCGTATCTCTGGTGGGACTCGACTGCCGCCGCTGAACGCGTGGCACGCCGCCTCGTCGCGCTGAGGCCTAACGAGGGAACGGGATGGGAAGCGCTGATCGACCCACTGCTCCGGCAAGGACGCCGCGTCGAGGCTGAATCCGCGGTTGTACGTTCGTTGGCGCACGGCGCGTCGACCGAACGTGCGGATGGACTTCTCGATCGCGATCTCGTCCGCGCCGGTCGCTCGCCGGAACTCGAAGCGCGCATGTTGGTGAACTTGCAGTCCTCGCCACCCGAGCGTCGCGGCGAACGTCCATGGCTCCTCTCCTTCGCGCTGCGCAACCAGGGTCGATTCGCCGAGGCGATTCGACTCGCCGAGTCAGGAATACTCCCCAACAATATCGGAGTACTCGCGGGTCATCACGACGATGTCACTCACGCAATTGCGTCACTCGAGGCAGGTGACGCGCGAACATCGTCACAGCTATTTCTGGCGATGGTCGACGCCGATCGTTCAGCGCACGACACGACCGGCCTCGGAGCACGCCTGCGCAGCTGGCACATCGCGCTCGCGGCAACAGTGCTTGTTGCTGCTGGCGACACTGTGCGCGCGCGACTCCTCGCCGATTCCTTGCAGACCATCTCTCGACGAAGCTCGTTCGGTCGTGACCCGCGGCTGCACCACTTCATTCATGGCCTACTCCTTCAGCAGCGCGGGCAACACGCTCAAGCCGTGACCGCCTTTCGCGCGTCGCTCTTTTCGATGACGGAGGGCTACACGAGGATCAACCTCGCGTTGGCGCAGAGTCTCCTTCGCCTCGGTCGCGCCAGGGAGGCGATTGCCGTGTTGCAGCCGGCATTGCGAGGGGGCGTCGATGGCGGGAATAGCTACGTCACGCATACGGAATTGCACGAGGCGTTGGCGCTTGCGTTCGATGCCGCCGCCAGCGAAGCGCGCACGCTCTCGGTCGGACGCGCGAGAGAAGTACCCGTCGCAAACCCGATCGCAGGCGACTCGCCTGACTACTCCGCACTAGGCGATAGCGCGGGTGCGCATTGGAGCGCGGTAGAACTCGCGTGGAGACACGCCGATCGTGCGTTGCGCACACGATACGAACGTGCGCGAAGCCGAGCCGTCGCATACGCGAGGGAAAATTGATAGGCGTTTGATGGTGGTTGACCACTGTGTGAACGGCTTTCACTACCGTGGCGACACCCTCACCCGCACATGTATGCGACTCGTCGCGCCGACCACACTCGCGCTCATTCTCCTCGCACTTCCGCTACACTCCGCGTCTCCTCAGTTCGATAAGCTGAAGAAGCTCAAGCAGGCGAAGGAAGCCGCCGAGCGTGAACTGCAGGCGAAAAAGGACGCGGAAAAAGCAAAGGCCGACAGCATCAAAGCGGCAAAGGACAACGCGACTGGTGCGGACGCGAAGAAAGAAACGGCGCCTGCGGCCGACGCGAGTCCAGGGTCGCGCGCGACTTCAAGTACCGCCGCGCCGGCGCCGCCCGCGAGTCCCGTCGTCTGGGAGAAGTATGATTTCATCCCTGGCAACAAGATTCTCTTCTTCACCGACTTCTCAGACGACAAGACCGGCAATTTCGCGCGACGGCTGAAATACGTCTCGGGACCCGCCGAGATTGTCGAGCGGGATGGGGTGAAGATGCTGCGCGCGTCGGGACCAATGACCTTTCGCGTTCCCGTCGGGCGCAAGCTTCCCGAGCGGTTTACACTCGAACTTGATGTCATCGCACCGTTCAACGGCGTTCTTCGTGAATCGGTGCAGTTCGAAGGGGGGCCAGAGGTAGATCGCGGTGATCAGTCCACCGAAGTCACGTGGAACCCGGCGGGCGCGTTCATGAAGGGAGCTGCCGGGGACATGAACAAAACGGGAGTGCAGTTGCCCGAGGCGACGATGAACGCCGTAAACGGCAAGCTGGCGCACCTGCGCGTGCTGATGGACGGCGCCTATTTCAAGATGTACGTGAACGAACGCCGGCTGTACAACATCCCGGAGCTGCTCTTCAAGCGCGACACGACGATCCGCGTCTCGTTAGGCGGTGCCGAAGAGCCCGGGACGGAGGTGTACGTCGCGTCGATCCGCGTGGCCGAGTCGGAGACGGATGTGCTGTACGATGCATTGGCGAACAAGGGGCGGTGGTCGACGCAGGGGATTCTCTTCGCCACGGGGAAAGCCGAGTTGCGTCCCGAGTCGCGTCCCGTGCTCAAGGAGATTGCTGAGACGTTGAAAGCACACGCTGATCTCAGGATTCTGGTCGAAGGGCACACGGACAATGTCGGCGCCAGCGCCGCGAACCTCGCGTTGAGCGAGGCCAGGGCAGCGGCCGTGAAGGGGGCGCTGGTGTCCGACTTCGCCATCGATGCGTCGCGCATCACGACGAAGGGGTTTGGTGACACGAAGCCGGTGGCGCCTAACGCGACGGCTGAAGGGAAGGCGCAGAACCGGCGGGTGGAGGTGGTGAAGCAATGAGAATCATGACCACGCTCACGGTTCTCGCGGCGGCGGCGGGACTGAGCCTTTCAGGCGACCATGCCTCGTTAGGTAGATCGAACGCGCCGCGATCCATCACGTTCTCGACGACGGTTCGAGTTCCAGGAGATCTCGTCGATTCGGTGACATTCGCGCAATGTGTGAACCAGACCGTCCAATGCAACTGGGCGAAGTTTTACTCCGGAACATTTGGCTGGAGTCATTCGATCATCGCGCCCAAGTCCGAGCACTATGAGAACGTCACGGTCTCACTCAGTCCAACCGGGCAGGTGGGGTGCAACGGTGGCGTGCGAGAGATCGACAACGGAAGAACAACCACGGGATCCATCACGGGCAATGGGCTCCTCGGAATACAGTTCCAGTTAGACAGCATGAACGCGATGACATATCGCATCATCGGCGCATGTCCGTCGGTGGCCGGAATGGGCTCTCCAGTGCGTCCGGCAGACCTGGACGACAATTCCATGGAGACGTATCAGCAACCCGCAAACGTCGGGCAGGGGCAACCAATTCTCGTAGGCTCGAGCGTCTATCCAGCGCCCGAGACTGATCCTGTGAATTCAGTAACTGGGCAGGTGCGAGTGAGTTGGAGCTTTCACAAGCATCCTTGAGGTATCGCAATACGGGGTCAGAGCTGGGGGTCAGAGCCCGGGGTCAGAGCTGGGGGTCAGAGCTGGGGGTCAGAGCTGGGGGTCAGAGCTGGGGGTCAGAGCCCGGGGTCAGAGCCCGGGGTCAGAGGCAAGGGACGGAGGGAAGGGCCCGACCCCAGCCGAGAAACAGCGCGGGGCGAAGCACTCGGCTCCGCCCCGCGCTCGACCACCCCGTCCTGCCTAACGCGGAATCCGACCCGGCGTGTACGGCGCCCCCGCCCGCTCCATCTCCGCCTCGATCGCCGGAATGTCGGTCGACACCATCGTGCGGAGCTTCGCGATCTCCGCCGCGAACAGCTCCGACGCAATTTGCAGCTGCTCCACATGCGTCGACGTCGGCCGGCCTAACGAGCGCCCCAATTCACCCGAGATCCCATTCGCACGCTCGGCGATCGACGCCGGCTGCGGATCGGAGCGCGATCCCAGGACGCGGTCGCCGGTCAGTTTGCGCTGGAACGCCGTTAGGCGGCGAATCTGCTCGCGGACGCGTTCGGCCAGCGCCGGCGGCGCCGCCGGCGTCAGGTCGAGCGCCCGGCGCATGGCCTCGAGCCGCTGCGCCGTCGCCGACGAGAGTTCAACCGCACCTTGCAGCTCGCGACGGAACTCCTGCAGCTTAGACTGGAATTCGCCGCGCGCCTGATGATCGGCGAGTGTGTGAATCCCGTCGGGATCCATGCGCACGGTGAACGACATCGGCCCGCCTAACGATGTCACCTTCCCCCCGACGCGCTGCGCAAGTGCCACCGAGTAACGTCCGGGAACGACATACGGCCCAGTCGGTCCGCCGCCAAAAATCTCGTCCTCCGGAGATGCCGGGCGCGCCGACGGCAGGAGATGCACAACGTGGCGAAGATCCCACGCCACGCGATTCATTCCCTTATTCGCCGGCCCAGTGATCGTGCGGATTGACTTGCCAGTCGAATCGCTGATTGTCAGAAGGATTGCCGGAGACTCTTCCTCTCCTTCTGCGCGCAGTTGGTCAGCGGTCGGATACATCA
The DNA here is from genome assembly GCA_044224185.1 of Gemmatimonadaceae bacterium. Classification (GTDB taxonomy): domain Bacteria; phylum Gemmatimonadota; class Gemmatimonadetes; order Gemmatimonadales; family Gemmatimonadaceae; genus SCN-70-22. The sequence goes on from JBGAKW010000018.1 coordinate 65,642, forward strand.
ACGCCGTGCCGGCCTTCTCGGCAGCTTTCTCCGCGGCCACGCGCTGCTCCTTGAGCGTCTTGAGACCATCCTTCAGGTAATACGTGAAGACGGCGCCGAACGGAGGATTCTCGCCGCCGTACAACATCTCACCCTGGAACGCCTTCCCGGATACGCCGTACTGCTGCGTCTGCACGTAGAGATACGCATCCTTCGGCTGATACAACGTTGCGCCACTCGTTAGGGTCGACGCACTAGTGATGCGCAGCGGTGAATAATCGTCGACGATGTAAATGCCGCGACCGAAGGTTGCGATGACGAGATCATTTTCACGACGCTGGATGGCGATGTCGGCGACTTTGATGGTCGGGAGCCCTGCAATCTTTACCCAGTTAGTCCCGCCGTTCTTGGAGAAATAGGCGCCGAACTCAGTGCCGATGAACAGCAAGTTCGCGTCGACGTGATCTTCGTTGATGGCGAACACACCGCCGCGCGCCGGCAAATCGCTAACGATCGAAGTCCACGTGCGCCCGCCGTCAGCCGTCTTCACGATGTACGGTTTGAAATCACCGTTCTGATGATTCGAGAACGACGCGTAGGCGACATTGGCATCGTGCTGCGACGCCCGAATTCGCGTCACGTAGGCGTCGCCGGGTACGCCCGCCGGCTTCTCGGTCTTTCGCCACGTCGCACCGCCGTCGTCGCTGATCTGAATGAGCCCGTCGTCGGTTCCCACGAAGAGCATCCCCTCTTTCCTGGGCGACTCCGCGACCGCCGAAATGTTCGAGTAGAGCGCCGTCGAGGTGTTCTTCGCGACCGCGTCCGGCCCCCAGATCTTTCCCATCACCGCGAGCTTGTTGCGATCGATTTGCCTCGTTAGGTCGGGCGAAATCTTCTTCCACGTGTTCCCCTTGTCGTCGCTGCGGTAGACGAACTGCGCCGCCATGTAGAGGCGCGTGTTCGAGAAGGGCGAGATGATGAATGGCGTATCCCAGTTCCAGCGCAACGGAGCGCCACCCTTTTCCTCCTGCGGCTGAATCCCGGTTCGTTCGCCCGTGCGCTTGTCAGTGCGCACAATGACGCCGTGCTGCAACTCGGCGTAAATGGTGTTTGGATCTTTAGGGTCGATACGCGAGGTGAAGCCGTCGCCTCCCTGCGTGACAAAAACATCCTGATTGAGAATCCCGTGCTCCGAACGCGTGCGCGACGGCATGCCTAACGAGTTGTTGTCCTGCAGTCCGCCGTAGATGTTGTAAAACGGTTCGGCGTTGTCGGTGTCCACGTCGTAGTACTGTGCCAGCGGGAGATTCTCGAAGAATGTCCACGTCGCCCCACGATCATACGAGCGATACAAACCCCCGTCGTTGCCTAACAAGTAATGATTGGTATTGGCCGGATCGATCCACAGGATGTGGTTGTCGACGTGCGCCGAGCGTTGGCCGACGGGGCGCCACGTGCGGCCGCCGTCGTCGGAGACTTGGGTCAGCACATCGGGGATGTAGACGCGATCGAACTGCACCGGATCGGTGAAGATGTCGCCGTAGTACATCGATCCCTGCTGGTAGTCGCTGCGCTTCTCCCATGTCACGCCGTTGTCGGTGGAGCGATACGTTCCGCCCTTGCGGTTGGCCGCTTCGACGTTGGCGTACAAGACATCCGGGTTTTGCGGCGAGATGGCGAGACCGATGCGCCCGAGCTCCTCGTTAGGCAGCCCGGTATTCACCTTCGTCCACGACTTTCCCGCGTCCGTCGAACGATAGATCGCCGATTCAGGGCCGCCGTCGATGAGCGTGAAGAAGTGACGACGGCGTTGCCACGCACTCGCAACGAGAACGTCGGGGTTGCGCGGGTCCATGACCACATCGCTCACGCCGGTGTTCTCGGAGATCTTGAGTATCTGCTCCCACGTCTTCCCGCCGTCCGTGGTTTTGTAGAGTCCACGATCGCCGCCGGCCGACCAGACCGGCCCCTGTGCGGCGACGTAGACAATGTTCGGATCTTTAGGGTTAACGACGATACGTCCGATGTGCTCTGAGTTCTTGAGCCCGACGTTTTTCCACGTGCGCCCAGCATCTTCGCTCTTGTAAACGCCGTCGCCGTACGCCACGGAACGCTGCGCGTTGCGCTCACCGGTGCCTACCCACACGACGTTGGGATGCACGGGGTCGATGGTCACCCATCCAATGGAGTAAGACCCTTCGCGATCCATCACCGGCGTCCACTGCGCGCCCCCGGACGTCGACTTCCACAATCCGCTGGATGCAGTCCCGATGTAGATGATTCCCGGATTTGTGGGATGCACGGCGATCGACATGACGCGACCACTGGTCATCGCTGGCCCGATGCTGCGCGGCTTTAGGCCGCCGAAGGCGTCGGCAAAGGGAGACTTGGGCGCGGAGTCAGCCTTGGCGCCGGCGGCCGGCGTCCCGCTCGCTCCTGCGCGTGCTGGGCGGGTGACCTTCGTGGGCACTACCTGCGCAACGGCGGCGCTTGCGCACAAAGCGAGTGACATTGCGCCAGTCGCGAGCGATCGCGCTGCGCTAATCGTTAGGCGTGCGTTCATGTTACATTCAGATAGATGAATGGATGAGCGTTCGACAACGGGGGAGTTTGATACCGTGCGCATTCACACGACAGGGACCAAACGAGTTGCGCCCCGCGTAATGCATGACAAGCTTCCCGTTCTCCCCGAGAGGCGATCCCCAGTGCGCCGATTCGTCGTGCCAGCGCTCCTGGCCACCTTCCTCTACGCGAACGCACCGCTCGACGCTCAAGTCGTGCGCGGGCGAGTCGTGGAGACGGTGAGCGGCGCGCCGATTCGCATCGCCGTCGTCTCGCTCCTAACCGCCGACAGCGTTCCAACTAACCGCCGCACACTCACCGACGCCGCGGGCGATTTCGCTATCACCGCAAGCAGCGCCGGCGATTTCGTTCTCGAAGTACGCGCCATCGGCTTTCGACGCCTGCGGCAAAGCGTGCATCTGGCGGCCGGACGCACCACTTCACTCGACGTACGTCTGACACGGGCCGACATCGCGCTGTCATCAGTTCGCGTCGAAGGAAGGAGGAGCTGTCGCCATCCCGATCACGTCAACGACATCGGCACCGCACTTTGGGACGATGTCTGGTCGGCGCTCTCCGCGACAACACTCGCCGGCGAGCAATCCTCGCTTCGTCACCCGGCATTTCGATATCGGCGCGAGCTCGACCGCGCGACTGGCATCGTGATGGGTGAACGTCGCGAGGAACGTTCTCGCGGCACCTCGCAGTTTGTCGCCGCCGCGGCACGAGATATCGGCCGCGAGGGATTTATTCGCGAGGACGACGCAGGAAATCTCGACGTCTTTGCCCCTGACGCGCGCACGTTGCTCTCGACCGACTTCATCGCCATGCATTGCTTCGCCGTCACGCGCGATGACTCGTCAGCACGTCCTCGGCTTGGCATTGCGTTCTGGCCACAACGCTCCGCCGCGCGTCGAGGAATTGACGGCGTGTTCTGGCTCGACGCGACAACACGCGAATTGCAGGTGATCAACTTCATCTATCCCGCCCTCGAGCGACTGGGCCCCGATTCACTCCAACTGGGAGGAACGGTCGCTTTCGCTCGTGAGAATGACGGCGCTTGGTATGTCTCGCGCTGGCGGATTCGCGCGCCAATCATCCAACGCACGCGCCGTTGGGCCGCGCTTCCCGGACGACGCGTCGAACAGGAGCCTAACGACAGCGTCGCTGCCATCTCCGAAGAAGGGGGAATAGTCATGACCGACGCGACGCACCTCGCGAGCATCGATGGTCGCCTCGTCGGTGATTCATCGCAGGCGCTCGCCGGCGGCACATTCGTAGAATTGCCGGCACTCGCGCGCTTCACCGACATCGACAGCAGCGGCGCCTTTCGTTTCACAAATCTACTCCCAGGGCGCTACGCGCTCCGCCTAACGCGCCCCGGTTCGATCGACACGCGTCCACTCTGGCACGCGCGCGTGGTCGACGTGCGCGAGGGGGAGCGAGTCAAGTTCGAAATTCCCGCGCTCAGCGTGAACGAACTGGCGCGTGCCCTCTGTAGCCGCGCCGGACAGCGTGAAGTGCCAACCGTCGCCGTGGCCGGCGTTGTGCGCGACGCCGGAACGGGAGAATCACTCGCAGGAGTTCCGCTCGAACTTCGGTGGTCTCGATTCATCATCGACTCGAAGACCAAGGCGATCAGCATGCGCGGCGAAAGCCAAAGCCTAACGACTGATAAACAGGGCGCCTTCAGCACGTGCCGAGTGCCGACGAAGGCTGATGTCAGCATGCACGACGGACGATCGCGCGCAAACGGATGGAGCGCTCCGACGCGATTGGGAGATGTCGTCAGCATTCTCGATGTTGTCGTCGACTCATCTGGTTCCATTGTTCGAGTGGATGGAGGTGACCACGTCGTGGCAGTGGCCTCGTCGCAAGGCAGCGCTCGCGACACGATGCCTAACGTGGCATCGATCAGTGCTATCGTCGTGCGTGATGATTCGCTCGCACGCCCGGTCGAAGGCGCCGAGGTGCATATCGCCGCGCTCGCGATGTCGACGGTTACTGATGCCGATGGACGTTTCGCATTCGCCAACCTGCCTAACGGCACTCACCTGGTCGCTGTCCGAGCACTCGGCTACTCCCCAGTCGCTCGCGAAATCCCCATCGACGGGCGACCGGTGCCGGAGTTCACCCTGCGCATGCAACCCGCGGCGCCAGTGTTGAGCGAAGTGCGAGTGAGCGGTGAAGCGGACCCTATCTCCGTTGGACTGCGCGAGTTTCGCGACCGCGAACGCGCCGGCTTCGGAAAGTTTCTTACACCCGAAGATCTTGAGCGCGCCGGTGATCTCTCGATGACGTCGATTGTCGCCTCGCGCGTGCAGGGCTTCGAGTTCATCCCCATCTACCGCGGGACTCTCGCCGCCGGGACCGGCATTGCCGCGAAACGCTTTCGCACGATTGGCGGTGGTCTTCGTCCCGCTCCACCGTGTTTTGCGCAGGTCTTTGTCGACGGAATGCGCGTGACGTCTGCGGGGACCGAAGCCTTCGACATTTCGCAGCTCAAGACGAGCGAAGTGATGGCGATGGAGTTCTACCGCGGCGCGTCGGAGACACCGACGCAGTTCAGCGGCCCGTCGGCTGCGTGTGGAACGGTGGTGATCTGGACGAGAGCTGGCGCCGCGCACCGTTCCAAATGAAGCAGCGCGCGACGGAACGACGCCGTCGCGCGCCGCTATGCCAAACGCCTAACGAATAACGTCAGGTGTGATTGGCCAGCTGTTTACAGCTCAATCACGGTCCATCTTGCTCCCTCGACAACCGGCGCAATCGTGGCGCGCGCCGACCAGCGAATTGCCGACGGGAGTGGTGCGGGGAATGGGCGATCCGAAACGAGGAGGAAGGTGCGATTGCGGAACGTCCACGCCCTCCCGTTAGGCCCAAAGTCGTTCCGTGATACCGGACAGAACTGGGTTCCCGTCGGATCACCTGCACCCATCTTTATCGTGCTGCAATTCATCGCTGGGGCACTGGCCGTCATGCGCGCCATCTTGTCGACTGTTTCGAACGGCGCGAGGAGTTCGGTGGATCCTTGTAACGCATCATCTCCTTCGATGCCGAGTGGCATGCGCACCTCGAGCGAATCGAGCGCCGGGCGCAACTCGAGGAAGGCGACGTAGAGCGGCTGACTGGAAATGAATCGCAGATGCGCCGACGCTCCCAAATACACTCCAGCGGAGCCTCGCAGTCGCACATTGTTGCCGAGTGGCCACTCGCTGCGCGATCTCGCTGTATTCGAGACTGATTTGGCTGCGGTACCGCTTTGCGTCGACGCACACCCTAACGAGGCTAGGGCGACTGAGACGATTACTGGCGCGATTCTCATACTCCCCTCTGCGGAACGGTGATGCCGTTCGAAAACAAGCAAGCCTGGTGACGCGACGTTGCTGCCATTTCTCCGCTACGAATAATGTCGCACGACTTGCAAATGAGCGAAGGACGACCCAATGACGGACCTACGGTGTCGCAGGCTTCAACAGATACCCCTCCGGCGGTTCCGTCCCCATCAGGTTGCGCACGAAATAATCCCACGTCCGCCGAATGAAGTACGCCTCGCCGGCGAATCCATGGTTGCGGTTAGGCATAACGAGTAAGTCGAAGTCCTTATTGGCCTTGATCAACTCGTCGATCACCAGCTGCGTGGCCACCGGGTGCACGTTGTCGTCGAGCGTGCCATACGCGAGCATCAGACGTCCGCGCAGATTCCTGGCCTTTCGCCAGTTGGACTGCGAATCGAACGAGTCCGTCGTGTCACTCAATTTCTTGAGCAGGCCCTGATACTTCTCACCCCACGTGAAGTCATACGATCGGTTGTCGTGATTGCCGGCGCTGGACACGGCGACCTTGAAGAACTCCGGATACGTGAGAATCGCATCGGTCGACGAGAAGCCGCCGCCCGAGTGCCCGAAGATGCCGACGCGGTCGAGGTCCATCTCCGGATAGCGAGCCGCCAGCTGCTTGATCGTCGCCACCTGATCTGGAATCCCGTTGTCCGTCATGTTGCCGTAAAACGCGTCGTGGAATGCCTTGGAGCGTCCGGGGGTCCCCATCGCGTCGACCTGCACGACGTAGAAACCCAGTTCCGCTAACGAGCGCGCGCTCCCGGCGGGATTCACGTTGAATTGGCGCCCACCCACCGAGCCAACCTGCGGTCCGGGATAGATGTAGTCGATGACCGGGTACTTCCGCCCCGGAACGATCTTGCCCGGACGGAACAGCAATCCATACAGATCCGTCACGCCGTCGCGCGCCTTCACCGTGAACGGAACGGGCGGCGTCCAGCTCGCGGCGACCAAGCGTGAAATGTCGGCGCGCTGCAGTTCCTTGACGATTGCACCTGACGGAAGGCGCACGACCGACACGGGAATCGTGTCTGGCCGCGAATAGGCATCCACCAGATACTTCCCGTCCGGCGAGAACGAGATGTTGTGATCCGCATTCTCAGGTGTCAGCAACTCCACCGGCCCGCCGTCCAGCTTCGCACGATACAAGAAGCGGAAGTACGGATCCTTCCCCGCTTCTCGACCACGCCCCGTGAAGTACGCATATCGCAGCGTCTCGTCGATCCACAACAAGTCGCTCACCATCCAGTCGCCACTCGTTATGCGGTTCTTGATCGCGCCCGTTGCCGCATCCACGAGATAGAGATGCCCCCACCCATCGCGCTCCGACCACCACACCACCTGTTTCCCGCCGCTCACCGGGCGCCAGTTGGGGATACCACCTGAGTTCTGATTCGTCTCGACGTATGTCTTCCCCGTCTCCTTGAGAATCGTGCGCGTTGCCCCGGTACGAGCATCCGCGGCTGTCAATGTCAGCTCATGATTTCCGCGTTTTCCCAGCGTGAACACGAACTCATCGCTCCCATTCGACCAGCGCACATCCTTCCACACAGTATCCGTCGACATCCAACAGCAGGTCGTGTTCACTGCATCGATAGGCCCCGCATCCACGCGCGTCGCCTTTCTGGCCGCAACGTCGTACGCGAAGTACTCAAACTTCGGAATGACGGAATCACCCGGGAGCGCATAACGATAAGGATGGAGGATCGGTCCCGGATTCTTCGTTTCCAGCAAATACATCTGCCTAACGTTGCGCTGATCCCATTTGTGCGTGATGAAGCGCTTCGAGTCCGCTGACCAGAGGACATAGGGACGCAGCTCCGTCTTGTTGCGCGCGTTGGTGACCTGCAGGCAACAACCAAGGCTCGCGAGCCCGTACCCATAGTCCGGCATCCCGTCGGTAGTGAGCGCCGACTCTGCGCCGCCACTCGTCGCACGCATGAAGAGATTCCCGCCGCGCTCGAACACCGCCCACTTCCCATCTGGGCTCTTCACCTCATTCACATGACTCGGCGGCGTCGAATCGGGACCGGTGCACTTGTAGTTCACGATATCACACGTCCACCACCGCTTCTTTCCCACGTCGAACTGAATCGACTTCTGGTCAGCCGAGAGGACGATGTCGCGGAAGGGGAGCTTCGACGCGTCGTATGCCGTGTCGGCGCGCTGTGACAATTCCGACGCCAACCGCCCCGCATCAAAGAGCGGGCGCTTTGCACCTGTCGGCGCGTCCACGACGAGATACTCGTATCCCTTGGTCCCCCGATTGCGATACCAGAACTTGTCCCCGGCCATCCATCGCGGCGTCACTGCGTCATCGATCACGAGCTCCCGCGCATTCCACCCCACAAGCGCCTCCGCACGCGCATAATCGGTCGCGGTCACCTTTACCCCCGTCCCCCCCTGCGCCCACGCCCCCATTGGCGCCGCAAGAGCGGCGGCGAACGCCGCGGTCACGATTCTCCGCCCGAGAGAAAATGCGTGCCGCATGGGTCGTACGTTCTTCACGAGATTCTCCTGCCCAAGTGTGAAATGGTATCTGATGAACGAAGCCGCCTAACGACTCTGCAGATATGACCGCGCCCTAACGCGTACACGCGAAAGACCCCGCGCACCAGACGGCACGCGGGGTCAGTCTATTCGCTACTGCGGAACGCGCGCCGGCTTCCAGTACGGCCATCCGTCCGACAACGGATCGTCGTCATCATCCGGACCACCGAAACCCCCCGCGCCCACCGGATTGATCGGTTGCACGATGAGATAGTTGTCCGGCGGCGTCGCGCCTAACAAGTACGTCACGAAATAATCCCAGCGACGGCGAATGAAGTACGGCTCGTTCAACCCGTGGTTGCGGTTAGGCGCCCACACCAAATCAAACGACTTGTTCGCCTTCTCCAGTTCGTCAATCACCTGAATCGTATTCCCCGGATGCACGTTGTCGTCCATGTCGCCGTGCATCAGGAGGAGGTGCCCCTGAAGATTCTTCGCCATCGTCTTGTTCGCCGATGTCTCGAAGTTGTCGGTCTTGCGAAGCGTATCCTTCTTCATCAACCCCTGATACTTCTCCGCCCAATAGATGTTGTACGAACGGTTGTCGTGATTGCCCGCGCCGCTCACCGCCACCTTGAAGAACTCCGGATAACGCAGCATCGCGTCGGTCGAAGCGAAACCACCACCCGAGTGTCCATAGATGCCGACTTTGTCGGTGTCGATGAACTTGTAGCGCGCCCCTAACTGTTTGATGGCGGTGATGTGATCGAGCAATCCGTTGTCGCCGAAGTTCCCATAGTAGTTGTCATGGAAGACTTTTGAACGAAGCGGCGTGCCGAGGTGATCGAACTGGATCACGACAAAGCCCAGCTCTGCGAGCGAATAGTCTTCGCCGCCATTCTTGAACGACCAGGAACCCACCGAGCCGACCTGCGGCCCCGGGTAGATGTGCGTGATGATCGGATACTTCTTCGTCGAGTCGATCGTTGGCGGGAGATACATCACACCATAGAGATCCGTGACGCCGTCGCGTGCTTTGGTCGTGAAGATCTGCGCCGGACGCCAGCCGCTTGCCTTCAAGCGCGAGATGTCGGCCTCTTCGAGCTTCTTGACGACCGCGCCCGTTGCAGCTGACCGCAGCACGGTGACTGGCGGCGATTCGATGCGCGAATACGTGTCGACGAAGTACTTCCCGCTCGGGCTAAAGGAGATGACGTGGTTGCCATCTTCCGGCGTCACCAGCGTTAGGCCTGTGCCGTCGTAGTTCGACTTGTACAGCTTCGCGTAGTACAAGAAGCCATCGCGACCGCGCCCCGTGAAGTAGAGCTGCTTTCCGACTTCGTCGACGTAGGAGATCTGACCAATCTGCCACGCACCCGTCGTCACCTGTCCCTTCGGTGCCGGCGCGGCGTTCATTCCACCGTCACCATCGCTCGAGACGATCGACGTTACGCCCGAGCCGTCAAAGCGATAGAGATGTCCCCACCCATCGCGTTCGCTCCACCAGAAAGAGTCCTTGCCATCCTTGGTCGTGTAGAACGATCCCGGATCCTGCGGGTTGCTGATCTCGACGTACGTCTTCCCAGTGTCGCGCGCGACGATGCGCGCTTCGCCCGTCGCCGCGTCGACGTTGGCGTAGTACGCGCTCTTCGAACCGCGCGTGTAGTACGAAACCTTGAGCTGGTTCGACCCCGTGTTCCACAACGAGTCACGCACCGAGCCGCCTAACGACAGCTGGTTGGGACGCGGCGAGATCTTCGCCACCACATTCCCCTTCGACGCGATGTCAATGATGTGGATGTACGGATACGGCACCGCCGTGTCGCCCGGGAGCGCGTATGGCTGCGAGTAATGCTTCGGACGCTGTGGCGTGTACGAGATGTAGTGCATGTGCTCGACGTTGCGTTCGTCGGCGCGCATCACCGCGATCTTCTTCGAGTCGGGCGACCAGCGCAGCTGCGGACGCTGTGGCGCCGGGCGTTGCAGCTGGCTGGGGCGCGGCATCGTCACACCGTACGAGAAGTATTGCACGCCGTCCGTCGTCAGCTGCACGGAATCCTTCTTCGTATCTGCGTTGCGAATCCAGACGTTGTTCTTCGAGATGAACGCCTCGAGCTTCTTGTCCGGCGATTTCACAAACGGCACATCGCTCGGCAACGTGTCGGACACGATGCACTTGTACGACTTGATGTCGCAGCTGAAGCGCTTCTTGACGGCGTTGAACTCGATTTCCCCTTCGTTGTCGCCATCCTTGCCGAATTTGAAGGTCGCGAACGGGAGTTTGTTTCCGTCGAACGCCGTGTCCGACGCGGACGTCATCGCCTGCGCCAGCTTCACGTGATCGAACAACAGCGTCTTGGAGGCCGTCACCGGATCGACCAAGACGAACTCCGCGCCTTGCGCAGTCTTGTTGCGATACCAGAAGCGGTTGCCGTCCTTGAGCCACTGTGGACTGACCTGGTCTCCCGACACCAAACGGTCGGTGTTCCAGTTGAGGAGTTGCTCGGCGCGGGCGTAGTTCACTTGCTGCGCACCGAGTGGCGCCGCGATCGCTACCAACGCGATCGCGAAACCTGTGATAAAGGGGGTGGGGGTGGAGCTGGTGTTCATGTCTCGTCTCCGAGATGAGGGAGCTGCATCGACGTGCGACGTGGAGGAGCGAAGACCTAACGACTACCTAACGAGTAGTGCCTAACGAACTTTCGGAACCGGGAGGACCCATCGAAGTCCTATCATGGAACAATCCGCAAAAGCGCTTTTTCCGATGACTCGTGGTACTTGCAGTGATACGCAATGACCCCGGCTTGCGTGGCGGGCCAGAGATACGCCTGTGAACGTTGCAGATCTCCCGAATCGCCCCACGGTCCCCCAGTTACGGTGTGCACCGTGTTGTCGACGTTGTACCAGCAGACGTTCGTCCCGACTTTCACTGTGGCGTCGCCGTTTTCCGTCCCATCGGGCTGCAGTTGGAAGAAGCCATCGCCGATGTAGATCTCGACGAGATTCTGGTTGTAGTTCCCGAGTTGTACGCGTACCGGGACATCTGTCGTTTTTCCCGCTTCGACCGCAAATCGAATCGGATGGGGAAACGGTTCTGGTACGACGGCGAGCCCCGGGGCGTTGAAGCGAATCTGATAGTCTCCGGCGGTGACGTTGTTGAACACGAAGTGTCCTGTCGCATCGGGCGTGGCACGCGCCCCCGTCTGACGTCCGCGCCCCGTCATCAGGATCAACGTCCCGAGTCCAGGTTGCGCGACGCCGGCGAGCGTGGAGACGAGCCCGGAGATGTTTCCGGTCGCCGGCGGGGGCTGGGTGACGCCGCCCCCACCGTCTCCACCACCACCGCAGGCACTGACGCCAACGATTGCTACTCCAGCACTCGTCGCGCCTAACGCGGCGAGAAAGTCGCGGCGTGTCATCGCCTGCAGAAAGCGAAGCCGCCGATCTTCAATCGACATGAGAGGTTCGTTATTCGACTAAGCCAAGAGGGAAAAGGGAAGCGGGGGCGGACCGGAGACCGGCCCGCCCCCGCTTTACATCATTTGTCCCGTACTGATCGCGAACGCTTATGAAATGCTGGGGCAAGAACCGCCACCAACCTTCATCGCGCTGTTGTTCAGGATTTCCGTGAGCGAGAGAGGAAGCTTCGTCGCGCGCGCCGGTCCGATGACCGAACCCACGAGACCGAAGCGATTCAGATCCTGCATACGGCTTCCTTCAACAAACAACTCCGCCATGCGCTCGTTGAGTAACGCATCACGGGCCGCGGTCGCTGTAGCCGGCGTGGTGATCGCTGGAAGTGCAACACCCGAGCGCGCACGCAGCGCATTGAGGATGCTCGCCTCCGTCGCGAAGTCATTGTTGCGATACGCCACTTCAGCTTCGATCAGCTGCGACTCGATCTTGGAGAGCATGCGAATCGGAGCGCCGCGGTCCGAGTACTTCGTGATGCCGAAGTACGCGAAGCGGTTGTTCACGCCGAGCTGTCCCGCTTTACGCGTCACAGCCATGCGCTTGTCGTCCTTCGTTGGGTCAAACCAGTCGCGGAGATACGCTTCGCCCGTACCAACGGAGTCGATGGAGTGCACGCGTGCGTGGTACATGCGACGCAATCCACCCGAGCGGTTGCGATTCTGGTGGAACTGATTGCCGACGGTGCTCTGCGTGCTCGCGGCGCCTTCTGAATAGATGGCATTGTACTGGAATCCCGCGGCCACCGCCTGCGCGTCGGACTTGGCAGCGGCGTAGTTCCCCGCCATCAAGTTGGCGCGCGCACGTCCGGCGTACGCCACGTTCGTCCACTTGTCCTTCGCCGTGGCATCGCTCGCGATCGCCTGCGCTGCCGTCAAACCAGCGGTGAACTTCGTGACTGCTTGCTTGTACACGTCCGTGTCGGGCGAGCGAGCCGCGTTCGCTGCCAGAGGCGACTCGCAGTAGCCGTTCGCTAGAAGGAGGTCGGCGAGTGCGTCCGTGAGCAACGTCTGCGCGTTGAGCGGGCTCGTTGCTGCCGCCGCGCCTAACACGGTTTTCACGCGATCGTTCGCGCTCTGCGCCGCGAAACGCGCGCGCAATAGTTGGTTCTGTGGATCGCTAAAAGAACCGGCCGTCGCCCAATCGTGCCTAACGCGACCCTCCGAAATGTCTTCCCAGTCGATCCACGTCGACGTGGATTCCATCTCGTCGCTCAACAGCTCCGTCACCTGGATGTAATCATCGTACGCCAGCTGCAACACACCCTCGGCGCCGTCGGTGACGTTCTTCAGGATGATCGTGTTGTTCAATGCGTCGTTGCCGAACGCCTGCGGGTTCGGCACGTCGAGAGCGCCCTTGCATGCCACTCCCGACACGAGGAGCGCCACTGCTCCCGCAAACTTCGCGGTGCGAATGGCAACTCCAGCTGTGCTATGAAAGCTCATGTTTGATCTCGTATGAGTAGTGTGGGAGGGGGGCTTAGAAGCGCGTTCTGACCTGCATGCGGAACACGCGCGGTGCCGGCTGCATCAGGAATCCGCTGTTGAACGTGAACGAGCTTGCGCCCGCCCAGTTCATGTTCGGATCGACGCAGTTGCAATCGTCCCACCACCAAACGTTCTGACCAGAGAACGTGAGCGACGAACGGCCGACGCCGAACATGCTCGAGAGGCGATCCGGGATGTTCCACGCCACGGAGAGTTCGCGCAGGCGCACATTATCGCGCTTGTCGACGTAGTTCAGGATCGACGCGAACTGCTTGATCGAGTCGGCCTTGAACGTCCGCTCGCCGTTGGGACCTAACGCGGAAAGGTATTCGTCCGATCCACCCTGGCGGATGCGATAGGCACGGTCGCCATTGCTGAACATCGCGCCACGCTCGACGGAGAGGAGTCCGTAGAACGTGAATTGTCCCCAGCGGATCGAGTTCGTGAAGGAGAAGTTCTTCGTCGGAAGACCAGCGCCAAAGTACACCACCGTGTCTGAACGCGTCGTCACCGGGCAGCCGTACGACAACTTGGTGCAATCGCCTAACGTCGGATCGGTTCCGGTGCGCTGCACCGAGAAGCCAGTCGGCTTACGATCCCAAACGCCGCCGATCGGGTAGTTCAGGCGGAAATTGTTGTTGCCGAGGTTGATGCCACCGAGGTCGGTGATCTTGTTTGTGTTGCCATCAGCCTTCACGCCGACGGTCCAGTCAACTTTGGCCGAGGCGTAGAGCTGATAGTTCACCGACGCTTCCCATCCTTTGTTCTCGATGGCGCCGATGTTCACCGATCTGGCCGTCGTGAAGCCGGCCGACGGCGGGTTGAGCTTCGACACGATCGCGTCGTTCGTTTCCTGCATGTAATACGAACCCTCGAAGCCGAGGCGATCGTTCAGCAACCCCACCTCAAGCCCGAACTCTTTCTCGGTCGATTTCTCTGGACGGAGGTCGGCGTTCCCCGGGTTGAGCGGGACGATGCCGATGCCTGACGTAAAGACCGGCGTCGCAGCGTATGACGTGAACGAGTCGAACGGTCCTGGCATCTTGCCCGCCTGTCCGTACGCCGCGCGAACGCGCGCAGCACTGATGAACGACGGCAGGACGCCCGACTTCGACAGGTCGTACGACATGTCGATCTTCGGGTACTTCTTGTATCCGTAGTTCTTGCCGAACGCTGAGTTGCCGTCGATGCGGATACCGGCGGTGATGAAGAGCTGGTCCTTGATGGAGAAACGGTCCTGGGCGAGAAAGCCTAAGTTGACCGTCTTGGTGTAGGCTTCACCTGACTGCGTCGTTGCAGCTGACGAGATCGAGGAGACGCCCGGGCCGGCGAACGTGTTGCCGACGGCCGTAAGGAGCGACTCGATGTCCCAGAAGCCCTGACCACCAGCGGAAAGGTTCGACTCGATCCCGAACGGAAGCTTCTGCTGCCATTGCGCGAGGTAGTCAACCGTGTACGTCTTGTAGTTGCGGATACCTAGGTTCGCCTGACCGTTCGTCACGCCAGCAGGGCCGTAGGCGCCAGCATATGGGAAGAAGCGCGACTTGTGGTCGTTCACGGCATCGACACCGACCGTGAAGCGATGCGTCAGGTTCGGACGAATGATGTTGCTGACCGTTAGACCACCGGTCCAGCGATCGACGTCCGACTGCGTCTTCATCTTCTGGATGTCGGCCACCGGCACCCAAGCTTCACCGTATGGGCGAGTCTTGCTCGCCGTGCGTGGATCGCCGTTGAGCGCGTTGCCTAACAACGCGGTCCAGTTGTTGCCTGCTTGAATTTCGTTGATGCGGTCGCGCACATACGCCGAACGCGTCTCAACCGTCCAGTGGTCGGTCGGCGAGAAGCTGAGGTTGAGGCGGAGCGTTCCCTTGAGCTGATCGTTAGGCTGGATCGAACCCGTTTCTTTCGAGACCTGCGTCGACGTGAAGTACGTCGAACGCTGCGTGCCGCCTTGGGCTGAGAGGTCCACACCGTAGTAGGGTCCCTTCTGGATCATCGTCTCGTTCGCGTCGAGGGCAACTGTGCCGTCCGTACCCTTGAAGCGCGGGAACTGCGTGGTCGGAAGGTTGTGGCGCAGCTCCTCGAAACCAGTCGCGAGACCCATGTTCCACTGCGTCTTCTGGTCGCTCGTGCGACCGCGCTTGGTGAAGATCTGGATGACGCCGTTGGTCGCTTCGGATCCATAGAGCGTTGCAGCTGCGGCGCCCTTGAGAACTTCGACGCGCTCGATGTCGTTCGGGTTGAGGTCACCCAAGCGATCGGTCGAGGCGCCGCCGCCGAAGGAGCAGCACGCGCCAGCGCCGAACCATTCCGTTGCGCGTCCGTCGACACGCACGCCATCTACATAGATGGCGGGACGCTGCGAGAGGGAGAGCGAAGCCGTTCCGCGGATGCGGATGTCCTGTCCCGTGCCGACGCCGCCGCCGACTGTCGTGGCGCGGAGACCGGTAACCTTGGACGAGAGCATGCGTCCCACGTCGGGGATCGCCACCTGGTCGGCGAGTTTCGCGACGTCGACTTCACCGATCGAGGCGCCGACCTGCCGTTTCTCGACCGCACCGCCGGTTCCCGTCACGACGACCTGCTGCAGTTCGACGGCGCTCTCCGAGAGGCGAATGTCGACGCGCACTGTATCGCCGCCGGCGATGGTGACTGGGCGGGACTCCGGGCGATAGCCAATTCGCACAGCGCGCAGCGTGACTTGGCCAGCCGGGATGTCGCGGATGATGAAACGACCGCTCGCGTCGGTGGCCGTTGCAGCGCGCTCGTTGCCGACGATTTGAACACGGACCGAGGCGAGGGGACGCCCCGTGCTGGCCTCAGTGATCGAACCGGCAACTGCGCCGTTTTGGGCGGCCGCGGTATTGGCGGCGAGGAGGAATACCGCGCCCAAGCTCGCGAGCTTGGAGAGGGTACTCAAACCTCCTGGTGGACGAGAATTGCTCATGTCTCCCTCCGAAAAGGTGTGCAACCGGGTGTAACAGGGACTACCGGACCACCCTCCGCGGGGACGGAGGTGGAAACAGCAGATGGAGCAGGTGAGTGGGGCGCGCCGCGGACAAGGCGGGGGGACGAGAGGATCGGGGGCTCAGGAGCTCAGGGGTCTCTAGTAATCGATTGCAGGTCCTTCGCCGATCAGACGTCGTCCGTACCCACGATTGTATACAGCGCGCTTATGGGGGCGCGTGACGTTGAAGTGTTTACGCAAACTTCGCAAGAGTGAGCTGCATAGGGATTTCTACTTATTCGCTTTGTTACTCGGGGTGGCGCCACCTCTTGCGTCGCCATCATGATTACTAAGGATGAAAAACGCCGCCCAAGATCCGTCGCTCGACCCCGGCCCAATCCCCGTTGCAGGGGATCGCCGAGGCTTTCCTGCAAGCAGTTGCAAGCATTTAGCGAAACGGCTCGCAGTTCTTGCAACTCCGCTGCTGGCAATTGCATGCGCGGCCGAACACCCGACCGCGCCAACACTTCCAAGCGGTGATCCTTCGGCGTTTACGTGGATCTTACCTGCGGGCTTTCCGCTCCCGTTGGTCCCCGCAGACAACCCGATGTCCGACGCCAAAGTCGAGCTCGGACGCCGGCTCTTTTACGACACGCGCCTGAGCGGGAACGGTGCATTTTCTTGCAGCTCGTGTCATAAACAGGAAAATGCCTTCGCCGATGCGCGCAACTTACCCTTCGGCAGCACCGGTCAGCCGCATCCGCGCAATTCGATGCAGCTGCCGAACGTCGCCTATCAGGTGGTCTTCGGTTGGGCCGACCCCCGCACGCGCGCGTTGGAGACCCAGGCGCTCATCCCGATGCTCGGCGAACACCCAGTGGAGCTCGGCCTCGCCGGACAGGAGCAACAACTCCTCGATCGACTCAAGGCGGTGCAGCTGTACCAGGATCTGTTCCGGGCGTCCTATCCCAACGAGCCCGCGCCATTCTCGTTAGGCAACGTCACCAAGGCCATCTCGTCGTTCGAACGAACGTTCCTGAGCGGCGACTCTCCATACGACCGCTACATCCGCGGCGACGCCAGCGCCATCTCGCCCTCGGCCAAACACGGCGAGGAGCTGTTCATGGGCGATCGACTGAAGTGCTCCCAGTGCCACAGCGGTCGATTCTTCACGAATGCCGCCCGTTGGGTCGGCGTGACGTCGCCCGCCGATCCCGAATTCTTTAATACGGGATTGTACAACGTCGGTGCGAACGGCGCGTACCCCGCACCTAACACCGGCTTGCAGGCCGTGACCGGCGTCGCGAGCGACATGGGAAAGTTCAAGGTTCCATCGTTGCGCAACATCGCGCTGACCTTCCCCTACATGCACGATGGAACTGTGGGGACGTTGTCGGATGTAATCGATCACTACGCCGCTGGCGGGCGCACGCTAACGATTGGTGCCAACGCGGGTGACGGGAGCACGAATCCGTTCAAGGATCGGCGCGTGGCTGGGTTCACGATCTCGGCGGCGGAGAAGGCCGATGTGATCGAGTTCTTGAAGGCGCTGACGGATTCCGGGTTTATCAAGAATCCGAGGTTGTCGAATCCGTGGGTGGTGCGGTGATTCGTTGGGCTCAGAGCTGGGGGTCAGAGCTGGGGGTCAGAGCTGGGGGTCAGAGCTGGGGGTCAGAGCTGGGGGTCAGAGCTGGGGGTCAGAGCTGGGGGTCAGAGCCCGGGGTCAGAGCCCGGGGTCAGAGCCCGGGGTCAGAGCCCGGGGTCAGAGCCCGGGGTCAGAGCCCAGAGACGGAGCCCGGGCCCATCCCCAAACGCGCTTCGACGCGCTCACACAGTTAAAGCCGCAGCCGCGACGCTGACTTTTCGCGCGCACGTGGGTAGCTGCGCCGCCACCTGCAATCGCTGACTACATATGCATTGCGTCGCGCCCTGACGAGCGCCTCAACGCGGTCGGCGTCAAACGCGCGTCAATATTAGCCTAAACAGACGAAGCTGAAGCAATCGCAGGGAAAAAAGCTGCAAATAAAGGCACCACAAAGAACGTGAACACTCTCGTCGCTTATGCTGGCACCCATCGGGCGGAAACTCAGAACGCGCAACGGGGTGATGGCTTATGGGGTGGGGATTGCGATACCGGCCATTCGTGGCGGACGCACTGATCGTTCTGATATCGACTGGCTGCGCGTCTTCCGGAACCGTGGGATTCTCCGGTACTCCGTGGAAGCGAGACGTCATCACCGGCCCCGAACTAATTGCTGACAGCGGGCCATCGGCATACGAGACGGTCGAACGCCTCCGCCCGTTCTTCTTCGTTGACGCGCAAATCCATGCGCGCGGGCAATCCCCGGAACTTCCAACGACAGTTCCTCTCGTCGTTTACCTCAACATGGCGCGACTCGGCGGAGTCGATGCGTTGCGGAATGTGCCATCGAGTGCCGTGTCCTCCATTCAGTACATCCGCCCCTCCGCCGCCATGACGCGCTTCGGCTCGGGGCATACCGGAGGGGTCATCGTCGTCGAACTACGCGAGAAGGTGAGCAGATAGCCGAGCCGAAGAGTCTTGTCTAACGATCGAATGCAGAATATCGTCGTCGCGTAATCGTCGCGAGCGAGACCGCGATGGCGAACGTTATCGACATTACGACATTCGGCGTGTTCACCGTTCGTACATCTGGCGGTGAGCTTTCCCCCGTCGTTGCCCAGCGTCGTCGCATGGCAGTGCTGCTCTACCTCGCGGCGTCGGGAAATGTCGGCGTCACGCGCGAGCGCTTACTCGCGCTCTTCTGGCCCGAGCGAAACGACGAGTCAGCACGCAATCTTCTGAATCAGTCGCTTTCCGCTTTTAGGCACCTGTCACCCGACTTGGTGCGAGTGGGCCCCGCCGGCGATGTGCATCTTGAACCGGCACTCGTCTCGCTCGACGCCGTCGATTTCGAAACGCACTGTCAATCGAAGTCGTGGCGACAAGCTGTCGACCTCTATCACGGTCACTTCCTCGACGGCTTCGCCCTCGGCAGTGCGCCGGAGTTCGAGCGTTGGAGTGAGAGAGAACGCGAGCGACACGAGCGTTCGTACGGCGGGGCGCTAGAGGGAATGGCGCGAGCGGCTGCATCGCGCTCCGATCTTCTGGAGGCTGAGAAGTGGTGGCGTCTGCGCGTGGCCCTCGAGCCGATGTGTGGGCGTGCAGTGCGAGCGTTGATGCAGACTCTCGCCGATGCGGGCGAGCGAGCACTTGCGATCGAAGAGGCTCGAAAATACGAGCGCATCCTTCGTATTGAACTCTCTATCGAAATGGACGAAGCCACGGCGGCGCTCTTGCGAACGATTCGGCGTGCGACGCGATCAATGCCGATGAGTGAGAGTGCCGATAGGCGTCTAGACCATGACGACGCTTCATCGCAGCTAGAACCGCCTGCGAATACGATCGTCGAACCGCATCGTGCATCAGACGAAAGCGTGGTGGATAACGCTTTCGCGCCAGGCATCGCCGAAAACTCCACCCCCGCGCTCAAGCCAGTAGTTCTTACGTCAACGCGGCGTATTGCAGCCAGCCTGATATTGATTGCAGCTGTCGCAATTGGATGGTTGGTGCTATCGGCATCTGGTCGAACCCACGCGTCGCATCCGCGAGCACCAAATGCTGCGGCTCGTTCACATTCATGACACCTACGGCTTCCCCGCCCTCAGCGACGCTCCCAGGAAGCCGCCAAGCACTCCGAACACGAGCGCCAAGGGAATAAGGCGTCCAGCATTCGAGCCACCTCGGCTTTCACCCGGAGCGGGTGACGCGCTCGCGAGTCCGCCGACAAGGAGACCCAACGCTGCACCTCCAATGGCACCTTTGATCGCTCCGCGCGTGATTCTCTCGCGCCGGGCGCGCTGAGCGGAATCGCTTGTAACAGTGTCTGCCTGGAGACGCGACTGCGCGGCTGCACGTGTGGATGAAGAGAATCCAATCGTCGTCGCGCCTCCAACTCGTACGAAGGTGCCCGAGGATCGTCGCTGCGCGAGGACTTGCTGCGGTGTTGCAGCTGCAATGAGCACTGAGAGAACTACACAAATTCACCCAAGCGGCGAACTGCGCATCGCTCCCTCCAGTTCGAGTGCATTCGGTGTGAATCGAGGCCCACACACATCGCAACACCCAGCAGGACTTCGCCTTTGTTGGGTGGCGAAGCGTCGGAGATGTCGCAACCGAGTTGACCGGCTCAACGACGACAGTACATCCAATGGTTCCTGCACGCCAGATGTAGGGTGAATGCCCTTGCCAAAAGAGCAAGTGCGTCGCAAGATCTCAAGGCAATCCCGATGTAGGTATTGCAGCTGCTACCGGGGGCAGCTGAATTGTGTGACTCCACACAACACCCTCCAGGAGCACTTCTGTGCAATACCTACTTCGACGTTTCAGTCTCGCCGTCAGTGCGCTGGCATTCGCAAGCATCGTCGGCTGCGTCTCATACAACGCGCGCCCCATTCCCGCGACGTCTCCGACGCGCCAACTCGTAGGCAAATCCCTGCGCGTGACGAAGAAGGACGGTACGAGAATCGAATTCGAAAGTGCCTACGTCGAAGGCGACAGCTTGAGTGGCAAGATTGGAGAATCGGCGCAACTCGTATCGATCCCCCTCAGCAGTATCGCGATGTTGGAGGATCGCGGAATTTCGGCCGGAAAGACTATTGGCATAATCGGCGTGGTCTACGCTGTTGCAGCTCTAGTGGCGCTCGTTGGCCTCCTATCGGTACTCGGAAGCTGGAACTAGCAGGCACCATCGGCGCCAAGACCATCGTCGCGCGATGGAGAGAGTGTGGGCGAGTGAGGCCAACCTCGCGTTGTTCCACTTCAGTGAACGCACCACTCCCCGCGTGCGTACGAGCTGCATACCCTGCGCACTCTCTCACCCCACTCCGCAGCTCCCCACATGCGCAAATGGCTTGCTCTCTCCGCCCTCCTCGCGGCGGCGTCCTTCGCGCTCCCCGCACAAGAAGTCGACTACTCACGCGCCGACGTCATTCGCACCGCCGGCGCCTACGTCCTCGGCGCCACCGTTACGCCACAGTGGCTCGATGACAGCGTTCGGTTCGTGTACACCTCCACGGGAAAGACCGATCGCGGCACCATCTACCTCGTCGACCCACGCACCGCATCGCGTCGCGTCTACTTCGACCAGGCGAAGATGTCGGCGATCCTCTCCGTCAACGGCGACACTATCATCGATCCGGCGCGATTCCCCACGTTCACTCCGATCGACAGTGGCAAAGCGATCGAGCTTCTCGTCCACAAGAAATACTTCCGCTGCGATCCCTCGACGTACGCGTGTGTGGGGAAGGACAGCGTCGATTGGGCGCTCGCGCGCACGCTGAAGAATGGGCCTACGTGGGCGTCGCGTTCGCCCGACAAGAAGTGGGACGTCTTTCAGTGGCGCTACAACATGTACGTGCGGCCAGCGGCGCTCTCTGATTCCGATGCGTACTTCAGCGCGGACTCAGCTCGTAAGGCGAAGAGCGACACCACGACAACACGGAATAACCGCGGAGGTCGCGGACGTGGTGCGGCTCGCAACGACTCGCTGCCATTGCCACGCGGCTCGATCGCCCTAACGAGTGACGGCGAGCGCCTCTTCGCCTACGGCAACACCGATCGCAATACCGCCGCCGACACCGCGAAGCCGCGCCCCGCGCGCGTCCCGATCAACTGGACGCCAGACTCGAAGCGCTTCACCGTCGCGCGCGAAGACTATCGCGGGACTCACATCTATCCGATGTATTCGTCGACGGGCGACCAACCCATCGACAAGAGTTATCACTATGCGGTGCCGAGTGATTCCATCGTACCGTCGCATGTGATGTATGCGATTGATATCGGCGATAAGCAGAGCGTGATGGCGAAGGTCGCAGCAGCGCCGCAGTCGACGGTCAGTACGCAGACGTTCTGGAACAAGGCGGGCGACAAGTACTACATGCTGAACGCAAATCGCGGCCCGAGTCGCATCACGGCGTTCCTTGTCGACGCGAAGACGGGTGAAGCGAAAGCCCTGACGCGCGATTCAGCTGCAACGTGGGTCGAGCTTTCGCACTCGTTTGGTCGCGAAAACTGGGATGTGCCGAAGGGTGGCGACGACATGATCTGGTGGTCGCAACGCGATGGCTGGGGACACCTCTATAGAGTGGGCCCCGATGGCACCGTGAAGAATCAGATCGAATCGGGGACGTACGTCGTCGATCGCTTGTTCCGCGTCGACTCCGCGACGCGCCTAACGCCACAGGCGGTGTACTTCAGCGCGTGGGGGAAGGACCCCGGATTCCTATACTACTCGCACCTCTACAAGGTGAACGTCGACGGGAGCGGGATGACTGCGCTTACGCCCGAAGACGGCGACCA
>JBGAKW010000019.1:0-88144 GCA_044224185.1 Gemmatimonadaceae bacterium
ACACGTAGCTCTGCGACGCGATGCCTAACGAACTTCAACAGTCGAAACCGTGACGCGGATGGTGCGGTCGAGCAGGGGGAAGACGCGGTCCATGTACGCGTTGCCCCCTCGTTCGAGCGGTCCCTGTCTCCCTTGTCGCACGCCGCTTCCTGATTCTTCGCCGTAGCCTGCGTAGAGCGAGTCGAGGACGGACATGCCCTCGACCACGGTACCGAGAACGGTGAACGGCTCGGCGTCGTTGCGCGCGTTGTCGGCGAGGTTGACATAGATCTGGGTGTTACGCGTGTTTAGGTGTCCGGGCCCTTCGTAACTGAATGCGAAGGTACCTCTCCTGTTGTGCGAGCGTGGAGGATCATCGGTGAGGTACCGCCCCTTCCACGCTGCATTGACGGCTGAGTCGCCGTGTAGTCCCCATTGCGCGATGTAGTTGGCGCGCACGCGGTGAAAGCGAGTGTCGTCGTAGTAACCCAGACGCGCGAGGTTGTAGAGGCGGTCGGCACCGATCGGTCCCCACGCGCGCACGAGTTCGAGAACGAAGACTCCTTTCGAGGTTTCGAAGCGCAGGTGAGATACCGGTGGCGCAGGACGCGTCCACTCGGCGTTCTCAGGGTGCGTGAATAGAGTATGCCGATCGGCCGTACGCCCCAACGAGGCCGTGTGATGGCACGCCCCGATTGCCACGGCAGCAGCAATCAGCCTCGTTAGGCGAATGCATCGAGAAGGGATGACGATGGGGCCGAAGCCTTTGCCCGGGAGTGCGTTGAGAAGGAAGAGCGAGATGTTCGCATCGCCGTTGTTGGCACCGATGAATGGATGGGAGCTTTCGACGAGGGAAAGGTCGTGCTGTCGAAGAT
This sequence comes from Gemmatimonadaceae bacterium, assembly GCA_044224185.1. Lineage (GTDB taxonomy): Bacteria > Gemmatimonadota > Gemmatimonadetes > Gemmatimonadales > Gemmatimonadaceae > SCN-70-22. The sequence continues at coordinate 855 of JBGAKW010000019.1, forward strand.
GATGCATCGAGTGCTCCGTGCGGAGTGACAGTACAGAAGGCGTTCGAATCCAGCGATGCGCTTGACGCAATCGTCGTTGCGCGCCAAGGTTGCAGCGATTCTTCCATGACTTCCATACGTCCACGATGAACGTCAAGCAGTCGGCCGCGCGAAGGTTAGCGCCGGCCGCAACGGCGAAAGTTCGCGCGCGGGTGCAGTCGATTGTTGAAGCGCTTCCCGATGCGGCGTTTCGGCCGGTGCTCACGCATGCGAGCCTCGAAGTTCGCGGCAAGTGCTTTGGCTGGTACATGGACGATCATCACGGCGATGGGCGAGTGGTCATCGAGTGCAAAGGAGACCTACTCACCAACGCCGCGCAAGTCGCGACGGATCCGGTGCACCTGCACATTTCGAAGTACGCGGGGCACCGCGGTTGGATTGGGTATTGGCTCGATGAACCGCGCGTCGACTGGAAGGCAGTGGCCGAGTTGTTAGGTGACGCGTATGAGAAGACGGCGCCGAAGCGCCTAACGACAACCGCAGCCGATCCCCGAAAGAAAAGGAAGAAATGACCTCGTCAGGTCGCCCTCTGCACATCTCCGTCATGCTCGCTGTCTCGAATGCGCCCGAGGCCATCGAGTGGTACGTGCGGGTGTTGGGCGCAACGGAGCTTTGGAGTCTTGGGTCGGTAGCGGGACTGTCACTCGCGGGTGCGCCATTTTTCGTCGGCGAGCCGGAAAAGAATGGCTGGGAGAGTCCGTCGGTGCTTGGAACCACGTCCACGCGCGTCGAGGTTTTCTGCGACGACCCGGACGCAGTGATTGCGCGTGCCATCGAAGGAGGAGCGACGGGGTCGCTTGACGAAATTCGCGATCACCAATCGCTGTGGGGGACACATCGCCAGGGGACTTTTCGCGATCCGTTCGGACATCTCTGGTTCGTGGGCGACCATTCTCCGCTGCGCCGGTTCCCCTGACGCGATCGCGCGGACAGCTCGAGTTCGCCATCGGGTGACGAACCGTCGCAGTTGGCACCAGCGGCGTCACGGTCCGCAACTCGGACGTCAAGAGGGAGTGCGAAATCCGCATCCTCCTGTCCAGATTCTTCGGTCGCGCGCGGCACTGCATTGGCGCCGCCCATCGACGTGCGCCTCACTCCCAATCCAGGAACAACGATGACCATCAAAGCCGCAACACCCTACCTCATGCTCGACGGCCAGGCGGACAATGCGATCGCGACCTATCAGAACGCGTTAGGCGCAACGCTGGAGTCGCTGCAGCGCTTTGGAGACATGGACCCATCTACGCCCGATGCAATGAAGAACCGGGTGATGCACGCAGTGCTCAAATTCGGTGATGCGACGTTGATGTTGAGCGACGGTGGGCCGGGGGAAGGACAAGGACCGGCGGGGCGAGTGAGCGTCGCACTCGACATGAACGACGTGGCGCAGTGCCGGAAGGCATACGAAGGTCTCACGGCAAACGGGAAGGCGGTGCAGCCGCTCATTGATGCCCCATGGGGAGCATTGTTCGGAATCGCGCACGACCAATACGGTGTGTCGTGGATGTTCAACTGTTCGAAGTGAGAGATGAGCACGGCGCCTAACGGGAAAGGGCGGCCGGCGTTGCGCATCGCACTCGTTGGTGATTTCGACGAGAGCGTCACGGCCCACCGCGCGATCCCGAGGGCGCTGCAGCTCGCTTCGTTGCACGCTGGAGTACCGGTCCAGGGCGAGTGGTTAGGCACGGAGCGCATCACGGCGGACGATGTGCTGGAGCCGTTCGACGCCGTGTGGTGCGTGCCGGCGAGTCCGTACCGCGACATGGACGGGGCGCTGCGCGCGATTCGATTTGCGCGGGAGCGCCCGCTTCCCTTCCTGGGAACGTGTGGCGGCTTTCAGCACGCGGTGGTGGAATACGCGCGCTCGGTGCTGGGGTGGAACGATGCTGGCCACGCCGAGTGTACCGATGGCGGTGGGCGAATGGTGGTGACGCCGTTGGCGTGTGGGCTGGTCGAGACTAAAGACCTGGTGCATTTGCGCGAAGGTTCTGTGTTGCGCGGTGCGTATGGGTGCGACACGATCGAGGAAGGGTATCGTTGCAGCTACGGGCTCAGCGAATCGTTTCGTCGTGAGTTGACGAACGGGGCGCTGCGTGTTGTGGCGGAGGATGCGAACGGCGATGTTCGGGCCCTCGAACTCGCCGGGCATCCGTTTTTCGTCGCGACGCTGTTTCAGCCGGAGCGGCGGGCGTTGGCCGGAGAGGTTCCACCGATCGTTGCTGCGTTTGTCGCCGCGATCGCGGCACGTGTGTACGCCGAGTGAACGAGCGAGTCGTTAGGCTTCAGGCCTAACGAGTCATTGGGGGTGTCAGGCAGGCGCAACCGCAGTCGTTGCCTTGCCAGCGTGCTCATCCATCCACTTCCCCTCGACGCCTCGCACCGTTGCGCGCATACTCTGGCGCACAGGCGAGGCCGTGCCTGCTCGCGAACAGCGCGGTTCGCCCGTGGCATTCAATCCTGGAGGTGGCATGCCATCAGCACTTCGGCTCATTATCGGCGGCTCGCTTATGATCACGACCGCTCCGTCTCGCCCGTTTGCCCTCGAGTCGAAAGACTTCGCCCTCGGCTTTCTGCTCGCCGATACGGGGAGCTTCAATATCCAGAACTATCTCGTTTCACCAGGCGATATCGTGACGCCATCGGGGACACTCGCTGGCGATCAGACGCTCAATCAGGGAGTGGTCGACTATCGCGGCGTTGTGTATCCCCAACTCTGGTATGCGGGCTCGTTCGAGTTTGTCGCCAAGCCATTCACGGTGCCGGCGGCGAGTGCGTCCATTCTCCATGAGACGACGGCGTTCACGGTGAACGGCTCGGTGCAGGCGTATCACAAGAATCCATTTGTGGGTCCGCCGGGGCCTTCGGTGCTGGACTTCCGCGTGAAGGGGAAGGGGAAGGTGACGACGCGGCTTTCGGCGGCGGATGCGAGCGGAATGCGAGCGGTGACGTCGTACTTCTTTGCGATGCGGTGAATCGTTAGGTAGCGGTCCGCGTTAGGCGCGCACAACGAACCTTTGCGCACGCCTAACGCAAAAACCGCCGCGCCACCTGTTCCAACCGCTCGTCCTTGTCGCGTTCGGCCTCAGCGAGGATCTCCGCAACGTACGGCTTGAGCGCCGGTTCACCCCAGTAATAGCCGGTCGCACGCTCGGCGAGCTGCGTCTCGTTCACGCGTGCGGCTTCGAGAAGTGCGCGGGCAGCGGCGCGGTCATAGCCCGGGTCGTCGCGCGCGGGCAGGTCGTAATGCCGCCGCGGCATCTCGCCTTCGGCATCGTCTCGCAGAAATGCTCGTGACATAAGGACTTCCTCCGTGGCCGCCCGCTCAGCCTAACGAGCGGGCGGCGGACGGCGAGTGGCTCAGCCGCCTAGGCGGTCGAGCATCGTTTGTGTGATCAGGACCGTCCCCTTCTCGGTGCGACGGAAGCGACGCGCATCTTCTGCCGCATCTTCACCCACCACGAGGCCGGGTGGAATACGTACACCGCGATCGATGACGACGTTGCGCAGGCGGGCGTTGCGGCCGACGTCGACATACGGTTGCACGACCGCACCGTCGAGGAGGGCCCATGAGTGCACCGTTACACCGGTGAAAAGGAGCGACCGCTGAACATGGGCGCCAGACACAATACATCCGCCAGACACGAGTGAGCTCAGCCCCACGCCCCGACGCCCGTCCTCGTTATGCACGAACTTGGCGGGAGGGGTGATCTCCGAATACGTCCAGATTGGCCACTTCTGATCGTACAGGTCGAGTGATGGCGTCACACTCGTTAGGTCGATGTTGGCTTCCCAGTACGCGTCCACCGTCCCCGCATCGCGCCAATACGCTTCGGCTTCCGTATCGGCCTTGACGCAGGAACGGTCGAAACGGTGAGCGACCGCTTTCCCATTTTGGACTACATACGGAATGATGTCCTTTCCAAAATCGCGTGAAGAGTTGGGGTCGGCAGCGTCGCGCCGGAGGAGGTCGAAGAGGAACGATGTCTTGAAGACATAGATCCCCATCGATGCGAGGGCCATCGACTCGTTGCCGGGAATGCCAGGAGGATCGGCCGGCTTCTCCAGGAAGGTGACGATGCGGTCATCGGCGTCGACGTGCATGACGCCAAACCCTTTTGCCTCGAGCCTGGGAACGACGAGACATCCAACGGTGACATCGGCGTGTTGATCCTCGTGCTGCTCGAGCATCAACTCGTAGTCCATCTTGTAGATGTGATCACCCGCGAGGATGACCATGAACTCCGGGAGATACGACTCGATGATATCGATGTTTTGAAAGACGGCGTCGGCAGTGCCGTCATACCACTGCGTCTCCGACACACGCTGCGATGCAGGGAGAATGTCGAAGCTCTCGTTGCGTTCGGGGCGAAGGAAGTTCCAGCCGCGTTGCAGGTGACGGATCAGTGAGTGCGCCTTGTACTGCGTGGCGACGCCGATGCGGCGAATGCCTGAGTTGAGTGCGTTGGAGAGGGCGAAGTCGATGATGCGTGCCTTGCCGCCAAAGAAGACCGCTGGTTTTGCGCGCCGGTCGGTGAGTTCGTACAGTCGAGAGCCGCGCCCACCCGCGAGGACGTAAGCCATGGAATTGCGGGCGAGATTTCCGGATCGGCGCAGAGAAGTCATGAGAGCGAGGGCGGACGGGTTGACACGTGTGCGTGGAGTGTGAGTCTTGCGGCGGCGCGCTTCGTTTGGGGATAGTGTTGGCTGGCCGCACGCGGCGAAAGGGTGGGAATCGCGGTACATTGGCGGCGCATCCCCGGTCCGCCGCGCTCGCCCTCGCAGCCACGCCTCGACGTTTACCGCCCGCTCACACGGATCGACATGCGCGTTCTCTTCGTCGCCGCCGAAGTGGCTCCCTACATCAAGACCGGTGGGCTCGCCGATGTGGCGGGGGCGCTACCGGGAGCGTTACGCGCAGCTGGCCACGACGTGCGCGTCGCGATGCCGCGTTACCGCGCGTTGCGCGAGCGCGGCCTGGCGATGCGCGGACCGCTTGCCGCGACCTTTTTGCATGTTGGCGAACGCGCCGAAGAACTTCGCGTCTGGCAGCTCGACGAAAGCGAAGGTGCCGTTCCGACGTACCTGCTCGATGCGCCCGCTGCCTTTGAGCGAACGGGCATTTACGGCGAGGCAGACGATGACCGCCGCTTCATACTTTTTGCCCGTGGCGTCGTCGCGCTCATTCAGCATCTGCGCGAAGTCGAAGGATGGCAGCCGGACGTCGTGCACAGCCACGATTGGCATGCCGCGTTGGTGCCTAACTACATCAAGGCGTCGCTTGCCTACACGTTCGGTCACATCGCGACGGTCTTCACGATTCACAACCTCGCCTATCAGGGGCAGTTCTCTCCATTCACGCTCGCTCTCGCCGGATTGACTGAAGGGGGACTCGTCGAGAATTCGATGGGACAAGGAATCGCCGGCACATTCAACTTCATGGCGCGCGGCATCGCGTACTCCGACCTGGTGAGTACCGTCAGTCCGACGTACGCCGAGGAGATCATGACTGGCGAATACGGCGAGCGTCTCGACGGGTTGATGCGCGCGAAGCGTGATCGGGTCGTGGGGATCCTCAACGGAATCGACACCGTCGTGTACGATCCTTCGACCGATACGCATTTGCCCGCGCGTTTCAGCGTGGACGACATGGCCGGGAAGGCGGTGTGCAAAGCGAAGTTGCAGGAGGAACTGGGATTCCCCGTCGATGAGATGCGGCCGTTGTTAGGCATCGTATCGCGCCTTGTCGATCAGAAGGGTGTTGATCTGCTCGACCGTGTGGTGCCGTGGCTGCTGACCGACACCGATGCGCAGCTCGTGGTGTTGGGCACGGGGCACACGCATCTCGAGGAGGATTTCCGGCGGCATGCGCGCTCGCATCCGTCGCGCGTGGCGGCGAGAATCGGATTCGATGTCGCGCTTGCACAGCGGATATACGCGGGGAGTGACGCCTTCCTCATGCCGTCGCGGTTTGAGCCCTGCGGGTTGGGGCAGATGATCGCGTTGCGGTACGGGAGTGTCCCGATCGTGCGCGCAACGGGAGGACTCAACGACACGGTACACGAGGGATTTGAAGGGAATGGCTTTCGGTTTCACCCCTTCGATGCGCGCTATTTCCGCGAAGCGATTGCGCGGGCGCTGCAGACATTTAGGGATCAGAAGGGTTGGAGGCTTTTGCGTGCGCGCGGAATGCGCGAGGACAACTCCTGGGGACATGCGGCCAAGGCGTACGAGGCGATGTACGCACGCGGCATGCGCCTCGTGGGGCGATGAAGGAGGTTGTCGTTAGGTGTCGCTGATGTCGAAGCTGTTCGATGGGCGTACAGGGCTGTTGCTGCGCTCGATGCTTTTCTGGGTGATCTGGTTTGCGATCGGCCGAGTGATCTTTCTGGCATATCAGTGGCCCATTCCGCGGTCACTGAGCGCGCCGCTGGTGGCGGGGGCATTCTGGAATGGCGCGCGGATGGATATCGCCGCCGCCGCATACCTAACGACAATTCCCTGGCTATTGCTCCTGCTGACGCTCCGTGCGAGCGGGCGGTGGGCGTCGCGCCTCTTGTGGATATACCTCGTTCCGATGACGGCGGTCGTTGCGGTGCTGACGACCGTCGATCTCGCCGTCTATGCCGGATGGCGGATGCGACTCGACGCGACGGTGCTGCAGTTCATGCGCACGCCGCGCGAGATGGCGGCATCGTCGGCATCGTCGCCCTACGTGCGATTGATTTTGTTGATCATTGTTTTGACCGTTGGCACGCTCTGGCTCCTGCGTCGTTGGCTCATGGTGCCGGCGCGCGCGCTGCAACCGGCGCGGATGGCCGGGAGCGTGGCGTTGTTGGCTGCTGGCATTCCGCTGCTTGTCTGCGTTCGCGGCGGTTTGCAATGGACGCCGATCAATCAGAGCACAGTCTTTTTCTCCGACAACGACTTTGCCAATCAGGTCGCGCTCAACCCCGCGTGGACTTTTGCCGATGCGGTGGTGGCGGCCGTGCAGGTACCGAAGTCGAATCCGTACAGGCGCTTGGCGCCTAACGATGCGCGGGGCATCGTCGATTCGCTTTTTGCTTCACGCGGACCGACACACAGCGTATTGCGCGTCAAGCGGCCGAATATCATTCTGGTGGTATGGGAGAGTGCGACGGCAAAAATCTTCTCGCGATTGGGAGGGCGCGCCGGCGTCACCCCAAGCTTTGACTCGCTCGCGCACGAGGGGATTCTTTTCGACTCGGTTTTTGCGTCGGCCGACCGCAGCGCACAGGGGCTGGTCGCGCTTGAGAGCGCGTACCCCGCGCTTCCGCACCTCCAAGTCGTCAACAATTCGCACAAGATCGATACGCTTCCGTTCCTCGCCCGCTCGTTAGGCGCGGATGGGGCGGGGTATCACACCTCGTACTACTACGGCGGCGAGCTTGAATTCGCCAACCTGAAGGCGTATATCATCGCCTCGCGATTCCACCGCGTCGTTGGTGAAGAGGCATTTGCCAAGCGCGATCGCAACTCGAAGTGGGGGGCGCACGATCACGTCGTATATGCTCGCCAGCTGCACGACATGGAGAGCGAGCCGCGCCCCTTCTTCTCGACCATCGTGACGTTGAGCAGTCACGAGCCGTTCGAGGTTCCGGAGGCACCGCACTTTCAGGGGACGGACGAAGAAACACAATTCCTCAATGCCCACCACTACGCCGACAAGAGCCTCGGCGACTACGTAAAACGCCTGCGCCAGGAAGCATGGTGGGACAGCACACTGGTCATCGTCATTGCGGACCATGGGCATGTTCTCCCCGTGCGGCACGACGGCTCACCCGATCGCGTTCCCGATCGGTATCACATCCCGATGCTCTGGTTAGGCGGAGCCTTGGCCGTGCGCGACACCGTCGTTCATACGATTGGGGCACAGGTAGACATGATGCCGACGATTCTGGCCCAACTCGGGATTGCCTGCGCCGGTTGCCGTTGGGGAAAGGATCTCCTTCGCGTTGGAGAGCCCGGTTTTGCTTACTTTGCCTATCACGATGGATTTGGCTACGTCGATCGCGGCGGGTGGGTGGTTTACGATGTCGCCTCGGGACGGACGGTCGATCACGGTGGGAAGGGAGGTGAATCCCAAGTGCGGAGCGGGACCGCGCTCTTGCAGTCGACCTTTGACGACTTTCTGATTCGTTGAGTCGCTGGCGGGTGGAGGAGTGACCCCAGCACCTCGACGTGCGGCTGGCCGCGGCGTGACGGCGACGGTCGCGCTGCAGCGCACAGGCTCATCAGTGTGCGTTAGGCATCGGCGATATACGTCGCGAAGATCTTCCCATTGGAGAAGACGCGCGACGAGTTGAGGCGCATCGGGAGTTGGCCCTTCATCCCTTCGAACAGCGTACGCCCGCCGCCTAACGCAAGGGGATTGAAGACAAGCTGAAGTTCGTCGATCAGATTCTCGTGGGCGAGTTGCGCGACGAGCGAGCCACTCCCGAGAATCGCCATATCGGGCCCCGCGCTCTCTTTGAGCTGGCGAACGGTTGCGACTAGATCGTCCCTGCGAATGGTGGTGTTGTTCCACGGCGATTCGCGAAGCGTGCGCGAGAAGACCAGCTTCGGCATCGCATTCATTCCGCGCGCGACCTCGGGCATCATCTGCGCAGCCATTTGCGTGGGCCAAAACGCGACCATCATCTCGTACGTCTTTCGCCCGAAGATGAGCCTTCCTCCGCCGCTCGCATTGCCGGCGACAAAGCGCGCAAACTCAGGATCGTCGGAGCCGCGATGTGCCCAACTCATGTCGCCCTTATCATCGGTGAAGTAGCCGTCGAGGGTGACGTTCTCAAAAACGACGAGTCTGGGCATGGGAGTGTTTGGGCTGAGGGTGGGCACATGGCGCCGAGGTCGGCGCAGTCGTACGTTTGTCTGACAAAGTATTGTTGGTTGTGACGTTCACCGTTCGTAGATCTTCGAGCTCCTCGTGTGCGATGTACACGCGAGACGGGCAACGCAAATCGCTAAATGTAGGTACATCGCAACATGCGCTTCACTGCATTGCTTCCGGCAATTCTGTTCATTGCGCCCATGTCACTTCCGGCGCAAGAGGCAACAAGCTCGCAGCGCACGCTCCCGCCCGCCGCAACTCCGTGGCGAACAGTGCTCGCCGTTGGGCCCTCCTTCTTCTACGGCGCAGAAGGCAATACGGTGGGCTTGCAGGTTGAGTCCGCACTCTTGCGACGCCTGTTCAGCGACCGCTCGTGGATGCGCGCAGAACTCGGTGCACACATCTATGGCCAGCAACCGCTGTATCCGTGCATGCTTCGCGAGGGCTCGCTCTGCTTCTCCACGTCGCAACGTGCAATTGTCAGCGCGGGTCTTGCGGTCCAACACGTGCTGATGCCCGCGACCGCGACGCGCACGAGCACATTCTATGTCGTGGGCGGTGTGGGAGGCTACTTCTCAGCGCGCCGAGCGCTACGCATACCTAACTGTGAAATGGATGTCGGTGTCTGCGACGCGTCGCTCATCTCGAGTCAGTTCACCGATTCGGATTTCGGAGCCAATCTCGGCGTTGGCCAGACGTGGCGTATCGCCTCGCGCGAGCTGTTCGTGGAATCTCGCTTTCATCAGCTTCTGTGGCGTCAGCATCGCGATGACCCGTATTCCATATACAGAATATTTCCGCTCACCGTGGGGCTTCGGTTTTGACGATTTGAGGCGGCGGTGATGGTGAGAATCGAAGTCGCGAGATCGCAATCAGTGACTCAGGCCTAAGCGCCGGGGTCTTTCTACGTGTGCGAATCCTTCTCGCTTTCCTCTGCTTGGTGCCGAACATTGCCGGGGCACAGGCTCCCACGCGGCTCCAGAGTACCTTTGCACCTGGCGCATTCGCGCGCGCGAGAAATGCCGAGAGTCGGCGGCAGGCGGTGCGCGATACCAACGGCCATTGGACAATGGCGCGCAGCGCATTCCCAAGAGGAGATGGGTTTTCGCAAGACGCATAGGAGCGAAAAGGTGCGAGCAAAGCTCGTGTGATCGGCGGCGCGATTGTGGGTAACGTCGGCGGCTTCCTCATCGGGAATGCAGTGACATGCAAGCCAGCGACGCCCCCCGTCGGCACGCTGGATCTCACGTGCGATCAGAACCCTATCGACTACCGCCTCCCGCTAACACTCCTCGGCACCCTCGGGGGCACAATCATCGGGTGGCGCTGGCGCTGACGTGAACTCGCCCCATCAACGCCTCCAATGCCCTGTGGACACCGATGATCCACGTCGCAGTTGCCAACGAACTCGCCTGACGACTCTCGGGGAGTCATGCGACACCTAACGACTCCTCGCGCCACCTGGCACGCCTAATGTGCGTCGTGTGTAGCTTTCCTAACGACGTTTGCTCTCGTGGGATGCCGCCGACAACGGCCCGCGAATCTTCGCGAAGGTTTGCTGCAGCGCACCAAACACAGGCTTCACCTCCTGGTGCCACCGCGGCACCTCCCACGTCGGCCACGCATAGAGGAACGGAGCATCGCGCCCCTCACCGCAGCCGAGCGTCGTACCACCCTCCTCAGGTGAGGCTGGATCGTACGAAGCAACGGCGAAGCGAAATCCATCGGTCTCGACACCAGCGGGCGAACGACCATCGCTCTGCGTGCCACGCAGGACGAAACGCGAAGATGGATCCAACACCTGCAACATCCCCCATCCCAGTCGCACTTCGATGACGCCCGTGCGCGCGTCGGCGTACCAATCGGCGAGTGAGGTCGAGTCTTGTCGCGCAAAGAGCAAGCGATTTCGCTCGTACGTCTTGCGAGGGAATTCCGTCCCATCTCGCCCCACACGCGCGCGATTGGGCTCAACGACCAACGTCTCCCACTGATCGTCGTTATGCGCCACGCTCTCCCACGGCCGATTGTAGATCTGCATCGCCTGCGGCGGGTTGCTCCCGGGGAGCGGCGCAGTCCGATACAACGCATACGGCCGATCGACCAGGAGCTGTGAATCGTTAGGCCCGGTGAGATCGATGGCAAAGTCAAAACCGGTTGAACACTGTGCACCGGTATGCGCGAGTCTGCGCCCGCCCAGGTCGGCGCGATGGGTGTCGATCGCGACGAGATAACGCCCACGCGTCCAGTCGATCGCACCGACATCCAACCGCACATAGACGTACGCTTCGTCTGACCAGACGCGGAAGTCGCGAATCGCTCGCGGATCACCCGCCGTTGCGGCTGGCGGGAACGTCGGCCACGTGTTGCCGCGGTCGCCCCAATCCTTCGCCTGACCGTCGATGGTGAGCGCTGAGTCCGCACGCCCGGCGCGCATGGCGAGAATCCCGTAATTCTGCTCGGCGTCGAGCACGTTGAGCCAGAGCCGGTTGCGCTCGAGCGGTTGCTCAAAATCCACGGTGAGCCAATTCTTCTTGAACCATTCGTCGATGAGCGCAAAGACGATGCCCCCGGCCGCGCCCGAAGCATGAATCTCTCTCGTTAGGCGTGCGTCGATCGCTCCTTGTGCCTGCTCCGAATGCCCGCCGTGGTTCCACCCTCCCGGCGTCACATGCGCCATGCTTCGCGACGACGGCACGCCATATTCCGCGATAACCACCGGCATATCGCCGTGATGTTCAACGAGTTCTCGCAAATATCCGAAATACGCGCTGGCACCCTCAGGTGACCTCGCCTGCGCGTAGTTTGGGTCGAGCAGCATGAAGTCGGGATAGTACGGATACGCGTGGTATGACGCGAACGTCCCCGCGGGATTCGCTGCCGTTCCACGCATATGCGTCGCGTCGAGTCCAATCGCGTCGTTGTCGAATTCGCGCGTGCTTTCGGCCAACGGCCATCGCCGCAGACTGTCCTCTTCCTGACGCGTACTCTCCGTGGGGTGATGCAGCGGATCGAGCGTCGGCCAGTTCGTGTACGCCAACGGACGAATCGTGTGATATCGCTCGACCTCGTAGGACAGGAGCGCGTCGTTTTCCTCGCCTAACCAGACTTCGGCGGCATTTCCATTGGGCACATCGATGTATCGACCGTGATACGAAGTCTTGTTCGCATTCGCCTTGGAGTAGGCAAGAACCGAATACGGCTCCCACTCTCGCCCGGTGATGTACGCAAGAACCCATCGTGAGACGTCGTCCGTGTAGACGCCGGAGGCATGACCTGTGCGGCGCGGAATGGCGGCGTTCCCGTGAAGAAGATCGACGACGCGTCGCGCCTCGGCACGAAATCCATTACGCCATGTGGGATCGTCGTATTTCTCTTCCTCCTTCCCCGGAGGGAGCTCGGTCCAGACGCCGTGAATGAGCCAGAGCGGCTGTGATGGATGCGCCCGATTCCAGCGAGCAAGCGCTCGGTAGAAATGCGGCGGATGAATCGTGTAGACGCGGATGGTATTCGCTCCCATCTGGGAGACGAGCGCCAACCACTTCTCGTACGTTGAATCGTTAGGCGGAAACTCTGCTGGATGTTTGCCCGGCAACGCGGCGCCGATGTTCACTCCCTTGATGTAAAACGGTTCCCAGGCGCCACGAGCAGACGGCACCTCGAAGTGACGACGGGCCGTTCGAGCATCGACACGCAGTACTTGTGGTCGACTGCGCTTTGGGAGCGTGGCCGTAGTCGCCGGATCGGTGAGGCGGTCGAGGTACTCGCGCACAATCGTATCGCGGGGAGCGCGGGCCGCGGCGCGTTGAAAGCGGAGTCGCGCAACCGTCGTGTCACCCAATCGATACGCCGCGAGTGCGCTCCCAATCAGCGCGTCGACTTCGCGCGGGCGAGCGGCGAGAAGCGTATCGAATGTGGCGCGTGCCGTCGCCAGATCATCGCGACGTAGCGCCAGGTATCCGAGCCCGCTCAGTGCGGCTGGATTCTGCGGACAAGCCGAGCGTACTCGTGCAAAGCCAACCGTTGCAGAGTCGAGCTGTCCGTCGCGCATTGCCTTCCACGCACGATCGACTTCCCTGGCCATGTTGGGTGCCAGAGGAGCGCACTTCCCACCTTCATGGGCGCCTCGTTGCACCTGAGCTCCCGCACTCATCGTGAGCGCCAGCGAGGCGCTGAGGGCGAGGTAGGAGATTTTTTCCCAATTGCGAATGCTATCGATCACTCGTCAGGCGTATTGCAATGTCTCTGATCAAGATTTCTTCGCCTCGTGCTCTCTCAACGCTCTCGGCGCGCCATACTCGGCCGCGGCGGCTGATGCTGTCTGCACTGTTCGCTGCGGGAGTATTCCTGCATTCGAGCGCGGGCGCTGCTCAAGAGACGTTTCGCGACGTAATTCGTATCGCCGATAGCGCGTGGGCGGGCCAACGATTCGCAGCGGCCAAGGTTTCGTATCAGCACGCGCTCGATATCGACTCTCTGGCGTCGTCGCGCGCGGTCTTCCGCCTGGCGCTTCTGCGGTCGTGGGATGGTGATCTTCCTGGTGCGATTGCCCTCTTCACTCGTTATGTGCGTCTTGAGCCGCGAGACGACGAGGGGCGCGTGGCATTGGCGCGCGTCTATTCCTGGCAGGGGGCGACGGCGAGTGCGGTGGCCGCGTACGACTCGGTCCTTGCGCGCGACGTGACGTACCGTGACGCGGCACTCGGCGCCGCGCAGGCGTTGGCATGGGCCGGCAGATACCGAGAGGCGATTGAGCGCTATGACCGCTGGCTCGCGCGCGCACCGCATGACCACGAGGCAGCGTTAGGGCGCGCTCAGACGCTCGCGTGGGCGGGGCGGCTTGGCGACGCGGAGAAAGCGTACCGTCAGCTTGCGGCTGACGGAGCGCCACTGGAGGGACGAAAGGGAGAGGCGAGGATTGCCGCGTGGAAGGGCGACCTCTTTGCCTCCGAAGCGCAATGGACCCGACTCTCGCACGAATACCCGAATGATGTGCAGGTCTGGGTTGGGCTCGCGCAGGCGCTGCGGTGGGGCGGGCGCACGCAGGAATCGCGGAGTGCCCTCGCTCGCGCGCTCGCGCTTGCGCCTAACGACGCGGACGCCCGGGCCGAACGCCGATACGTGGATGGCGCGCTGGCGCTGGCGATGCTGCCGACGATGAATTGGACGTGGGATAGCGACGGCAATCGATCGCGAAGTGGCCAATTGCGTGCTGCGTTGCCGCCGATGCGATTCGTTTCGGCGGTGCTGAGCGCGTCGCATCGGAGCTCGGAGCTGGGCGCCCTCTCCGCCACGTCGTCGGCGACGCGCCTGACAATGCAATGGCTCGCTGGCCGGCACTTGTCGCTGGCGGGGACGATTGGTGTCGTGCAGGCCGCAGCCGACGGGTCGGCGTTGGCGATGGACCGGACGCGCCTGGTCGGGAGTGGGCAGGCGACAGCAAAGCTGACGTCGCGATTGGTTGTTGGAGGTTCTCTTGGTCGCGATGTCTTTGATGAAACCGCGAGCGGTGTCGCCTCATCGCTCGACGTCACCACGGCCAACATCGAAGGGTCACTCGACGTGGGAGGACGTGTGACGTTGGGTGCAGGGTTCGATCGTGCGAGCTTTGCGGGGGGCACGACGCCTAACGAACGAACTGGATTCTCGAGTGCTCTGCGATGGAACGCCCGGCGCGCTCTGCGATTCGCGCTGATCGCGCGCTCGATGGGGTATGATCACCAGACGCACGACGGCTACTTCGCTCCCAAGTCGTATCGGCTGGGAGAGTTGTCCGGTCGTTATGAGCCGCAGCGCGAATCGGGGTGGGTCGGCTTCGTCGAGGGTGGTGTCGGGATGCAGTCGGTGCGCTTCGGCGCCAACGATAATTCCCAGGCAACGCAGCGCGCCGGCGTCGGCCTCGCGTTCCGCTGGCTCAACGCCAATGAGATCGGTGTTGAGTACGCACGCGGCAACGTCACGGGGGGGGGGAGCGCGGCGATCGTCGGCGATCGCGGCGTGGTGTATCGGTATCAGAGTGTCGCGATGCGGGCGCGCGTACGATTGCGTTAGGCGCCCGCGCGATTTCCTCCCACCCAGACGTGCCTAACGCCGCACGAATCGAATATCCCGGCTGCGCTCATCGACGTTGATGAGCAGTCCGTCGATGCTTCCGCCGCCATTGCGCGTAAAGGCGATCGAACGAAAGAGACCACCACCCTGAAAGTCATCGCCCCAACGATGCGTCAGTCGGATGTCGCCGAACTGGCGCGAGCGAATCGCCAGCACACCCTGCACGATGTCGATGTCGTAGGTGATGCCTAACTCCTCGCTCTCATAACGCCCCACGTATGGTGCGAGCGACTTCGGTGGTTCCAGGCGCGCAGCATCGACGCGGTCGGCGCGTTTCCCGCGATACGTGAGATACGGTGCCTCGTGCTTTGCGCCTGACGGCTGGGCGAACGTCATGCTCTGATTGTACGATGCGACCCAGAACTCGGTCGACGAGCGCGGAGACATCGGAGCGGCGTCTTCTCCGGGGACCTGCGCTACGAGTCCATTGGCCTCCTGCGAGATCCGTACATACCACGCGGGCCCAAGGCGATACACGCCGACATTGGGTGCCATGCTTGCGCTGGACAAGCTCACCGTTGCCGGGGTAGGCGCGGGAGGAGGGACAGCGCCTAACGACTCGCCGAAGAAGATGTCGGCCAGGCCGTACGCCGCTTGTGCCGTGTTGACGCGTGGAGTGTTGGCCAGGACGACGACGCCCGCGTGCTGCTGTGGAAAGTGCACGAGATACGAGACGAATCCGGCCCACGAACCGCTGTGATTGAGCGTCGGCGCACCACGATACTCGGCATTCACGATTCCGAAGGCGTACGGAATCGTGCTCCCGTTGTTGAGAACGCCCCGTGTCCGCATCAGGGTGTGTGCGGCTTCTCCACCAACGCGTTTGTCATCGAAATTCATCAACCAGCGCGCCATGTCGTTCGCGGAACTCATCAATGACGATGAGCCTAACGCGGTGAGGTTGTTGGTGACGACGTGCCAGGTGCTGTCGGGGGCGGGACGGCGTGAGTACCCGAACGCCCGGTCGGCGACGACGAGGGTGTGATCGTCGCGGAAGATCGAGCTCGACATGCCTAACGGCTTGAAAATCCGCTCGTTGGTGACCACGCGAAACGGCTGTCCGGTCACGCGCTGCACCATCTCCGCCAGAAGATTGAAACCGGTGTTGGAGTACGTGTACTCGGAGCCGGGAACAAAGTTCAGCGTCTTCTGATGGTATGCAAAGGTGAGGATCTGTTGGAATGAGATGACGTCATCGAAGTCCCATCCGGCGACGCCGAGCGTGCCGGGCCAGTCGCGCATGCCGCTCATATGGTGCAGAAGGTTTTCGACCGTGATCGGTCTCTTCATCGGCTGTAACTCAGGGATGTATTTCCTGATGTCATCCTTGAGACCGATCTTTCCCTCGCCGATGAGCATCGCGACGGTGAGCCCGGCGAACTGTTTGGAAACCGATGCGACATCGAAGACCGTTGACGGCGTTATCGGGATTCGATGTTCAAGATCGGCGAGACCGTATCCTTTCGTGAAGAGCACCTTGCCATCTTTCACGACGGCGAACGACGCGCCCGGTGTATCTCCGGTGAATCGCGCGAAGATCGAATCGGCGCGCCGTATCTGCTCTGGCGTGGCCTGCGCCAGGACATTCGATGCCGATAGAACGGCGAAAGCGACAAGCGTTAGGCAGGTGCGTAACAATCGCATGCGAGGCTCAGCCGGTTGGGGTTTTGCTTGCTCGTGGGATGGTCAAGCCTTGATCTTCTCGTTCTTTGGATCGTACATCGGCGCCAGCGACGCGACCGCCGCGACACGCCGGTTGCCGACTTCCACTTCCCAGGCTCCCGCCTCGATCCACGCTTGATTCAGCGGCACACCTCCAGCGTCGATCATCGCCAGACCGACGGCGCCGCCTAACGTGTGCCCATACGACGCGGCGCGCACGTAACCGACAGCCACCCCATCACGCCAGATAGGCTCCGCGTGGAACAGCAGCGGTTCGGGGTCGGTCAACCGGACCTGCAGGAGCCGCCGCGCGAGCGCCCCCTTGGCTCTCTTCGCCGCCACCGCTTCCTTGCCGATGAATCCAGCTGGCTTCTTCATGTCGACGGCGAACCCTAACCCCGCCTCGAGCACCGAATCGGTGTTGTCGATGTCGTGGCCGTAGTCGCGATACCCCTTCTCCATGCGCAAAGAGGCGAGCGCCTTGAGTCCAGCGTGCCTGAGTCCGAACGCTTCTCCCGCCTCCACCAATCGGTCGTAGACGGGGAGCGCCTGCTCCGTGGGGATATAGAGTTCGAAGCCTAACTCTCCCAAGTAGGTGATACGAAGGCAAAGCACGCGGGCGAAGCCGATGTCGATCTCACGCGCCGTACGGAACGGAAAGGCCTCGTTCGACAAGTCCGCCCTGGTGACCGATTGAAGCAGCGCGCGCGACTTCGGACCTTGAATGTTGATCTGCGCGAACCCCGACGTCACGTCGGTTGTGATGCAGTGTGCATCGTGAGGCGTGTTTCGCCGAAGCCAAGTGAGTACGTGGCGATGCGCGGTGTCCGACGCAACGACGAAGTAGCGCTCGCCATCCAGCTTGGTCACGGTGAGATCGGCTTCTAACGTCCCGCCTTCGTTGAGCCACTGTGTGTACGTGACGCGCTCGCACTCGCCATCAACATTGTTTGCCGAGATGTTGTTGAGAGTTTGTCCGGCATCGCGTCCTTGGACGAGGAACTTCGACATGAACGACATGTCCATGAGGATCACGCCCGAACGCGCTGCGTCGTGCTCGGCCTTCCATTCGGGAAACCACTGCGGACGGCCAAAAGACTCGGGGCCCGGATCAGGTGCCGAACCATCCACGGTATACCAGTCCGCTCCTTCCCAGCCGCTGACATCGCGGAAATACGCCCCCTTCGCGACCAGCCGCGTGTGCAACGGGGAGAGCTTTGCGCCACGCGCGGTCTGCATGGAATGAAAGGGGTAGTGCGTCTTGTACACCATGCCTAACGATTCGACCGTACGAATACGCCGATAGTCCGGCGTCGCCTGATAGGGCTGCAGGCGATCGATGTGAAAGCCGGTCACATCGACATCTGCCCGGCCGCTCAGAATCCAATGCGCCATCGCACGTCCTACGCCGCCCCCCGTCAGAATCCCGATGGAATTGAGCCCGGCCGCGACGAAGAAGTTCTTGAGTTCCGGAGACTCCCCAAGACACGGGCGCAGATCAGGAGTAAACGATTCGGGGCCGCAAAAAAGCTTCTTCACACCGGTCGTGTGCGAGATGGGAACACGATTCATCGCCGTTTCGATGTACCCGCCCATACGATCCCAGTCGGGAGCGATCTCACCAAACGAGAAATCGTTAGGCATCCCGTTCACCATCCACGGGGCACACACTGGCTCGAAGAGGCCGATCATCAAGCCTCCCCCCTCCTCGCGGAAGTAGCCGTACGAACCCGGATCCTCCAACACCGGCCATTGCTTCGAAACGCCCGCGATCTCCTCCGTCAGCAGGTAATAGTGCTCGGCAGCCTGCAACGGGACGCTCACGCCGGCGAGTGCACCGACCTCGCGTCCCCACGCACCGGTGCAGTTCACCACAAACTCGGCCTCGATGGTGCCTAACGGCGTCACGACACCAGTCACCGCGCCGCGCCGCTGAGTGATACCGGTGACCGGAACGTGTTCGAGGATGGTGGCGCCCTGGAGCTTTGCTCCCTTCGATAGGGCCATGGTGACGTCGACCGGATCGACGCGGCCATCCTCCTTCACGTAGAAACCGGCGAGGATGTCGTCGGTACGCGCCAGCGGAAAAAGATCACCAACTTCGCGCGCTGAGATCTCGTGTACATCCACGCCGCACAAACGATTGAATGCAGACACGCGCCGATATTCCTCAAGGCGATCGGCGTCGCACGCGAGCTCGATGAATCCCACGGGCTTGAAGCCCGTGGCCTGTCCGGTCTCTGCTTCCAGGCGTGCGTACAAGTCACGCGTGTATTTGCGGAACTCGGTAGACGTTTCGCTGGTCGAGCCGAACGTCACCATCAACCCCGCTGAATGCCACGTCGTGCCCGACGTTAGGCGGTCGCGTTCGAGGAGCACAACGTCCTTGCACCCCATGTGTGCAAGGTGATACGCGATGGAACATCCAATAACACCACCGCCAATAACGACAACGCGCGCACGCGCGGGGATCGCAGCTTCCGACATGGACGTTCCGTTTCGAGTGTTGGGGCCAGAGAGACGGAAAGCTGTCGTGCGTCGACTATTACGGCAAACATTACCCCGAGTCTGGCAGTGGACTATGCGAGGCCGGCGCCGCCGAGGGAGTCGTCGATGTAGATGCTGAGCGAGCCGTCCGGCTCTGCGAGGGCACGCACTCGCTCGAGTGAGGCGACGACGATGTTTGCTTCGCCGAGCGCCTCGAGCGAAAAGGTGGTGGTGACGGCGATGACGATGGCACCGGCGGCACGTCCGGCGCGTACGCCGGCTGGCGCGTCTTCGACGACCACGCATGCACTCGGATCGACGCCGAGACGGCGTGCCCCTTCGCGATATCCTTCCGGCGACGGTTTCCCGTCGCGCACATCATCAGCAGTCACCAGGTGCGCCGGTATCGGGATTCCGACGTTCTGGAGCCTAAAGGTCGCAAGCCTGCGGTCACACGACGTGACGATGGCTCGCTCGCTGTCACGTAGCGATGTAAAGAGCGCGAGCGCTCCGGGCATCAGTCGGAGCCCCTCAGCATCCGTCGCCTCGGCGTTCGCAAGCCAGTGACTTTCCGCGACGGCGTCCACCTGCGGCACGAGCTCGCGAAGGGAGTCGATGGAGCGGCGTCCTTGTACTCGCGACAGGAGATCCGGAATGACGATTCCGGCTCGCTCGGCCCACTTGAGCCATGTGCGCGTGACGACCGCCTCAGAGTCGACGAGCACCCCATCGAGGTCGAAGAGAAATGCACGGCGGGCAAAAGAGAGTGCGGTCATTTCGGTGGCAACATGCGTGAGACTAACTCTGCCGTGCTGCTCAACATGGAATCGAGCGCGGCTCTATCGTAGTAACGCCCCCGCAGCACGACTCCGTGAATTGCGCGCGTGGCTTTGATATCCTCCAGAGGATTTTCATCAAGGAGGACAACATCGGCCGCTTTGCCGCGCGCCAGCGTGCCGTGCCGCGTCGCTTTTCCGAGGAAGCGTGCGCCGTTGATGGTCGCACCGCGGAGCGCTTGGAGCGGCGTGAGTCCTGCTTCGACCATCAGCTGCAACTCATCGTGCAAGCCGATACCGGGGTAGTCGAACGAATTCAGGAAGCCAGCATCGGTACCGGCGAGAATGAGAACACCGGCGCTCTGTAGCATGGGAAGGCGCGCCGCGGTGAAGTCGTACATATGGTGGCGGCGCTCGATTGCCGCGGCATCGGCTTGCGCCGCGCGATCGACGCGCCCCTGGTACGTAGCGCGGAGCCCCGGGCCGATATAGCGGAGGTATGGATCGTTGGCGTGCGAATCGCGATCGAGCCACGCGAGTGTCTTACTGATGTTGAGCGTGGGCGTGATCGCTGTACCACGCGCGGCCATGAGCTTGTAGATGGACATTGCGCGAGCGCTATCGAACGCGGCGATGACGTCGGTTGGAGGCGCAGCACCATCTCGCTCCGCGCCGGCGCGCACCGCGTAGGCAAGATGCTCGATGGAGCCGAGGCCTAACGAGACGGCCTCTTTGACGGGCACCGCCGCTGGAATGTGGGCAGAGCTTTTGAGGCCACGTTTATTGATCTCGCCTAACGCATACCGAAAGAGGTCGGGCTTGAGTGTATTGTCGGTGAGCTTCACGAAGTCGACATGCTTTGACTGCAGGTAGTCGAGCGCGCTGTCGACCCCAGCCTTGGTGGCGATTTCCAGGTCGCCGGGCCAGATGGAGTTGAGCCCCTCGATCTTCGGCCCCGACGTGAAGATCGTGGGACCATCCATGAGTCCACGCGAGACCGAGTCGCGCCATGCGAATACACTCTCCGAGAGATCGCCGGCCGCGTCGCGCACCGCGACGATTCCGTGTGCGACGTACAACGGCAAGAGCGCGCGATTTTCGGCGATGAGTGCAGGTCCGCCCCCGAAGTGCATGTGCAT
Source organism: Gemmatimonadaceae bacterium (assembly GCA_044224185.1). Classification (GTDB taxonomy): domain Bacteria; phylum Gemmatimonadota; class Gemmatimonadetes; order Gemmatimonadales; family Gemmatimonadaceae; genus SCN-70-22. The sequence continues at coordinate 21,914 of JBGAKW010000019.1, forward strand.
GTCCCACAAACCGGGGATGGCGAACTTCCCCTGTGCGTCAACGCGCTTTGCCCCTCGGTAGCGCCTCGCCATCGCTTCACTCCCCATCGCGACGATGGTGTCGCCGAGCATAACGAGTGACTGATGTTGCCAAACGGCGCCGCTCACGACATCGATGACGGAGGCGTTGGAGATAATGAGGTCGGCGCGTTGCGCTTGTGGTCGTGCGGAGGATGTCGGAGTTGAGAGCAACCCCGTGACGACCAGGGTGAGGACGGCGAAGCGCGCGATCCGATCGCGGAGGGCCAGTGGAGGCATGGGGCGATTAGGCATTTGGGGACGTGCAGCGTGCTGCGCGGACCATAATGCGATGAGCGCACCGGCGCACTATTCGCGGTCTCAGCGTTCCGCCGGGCGGAGGCGTACGCTACCATGTGAAAATGCGAATTCTGGCCTCCTTCGGACTCTCCACTGCTTTCTTCGCAGCGACGCTCTGCGGCCCAAGGCTGCTAGCGGCGCAGGAGAACTACGAGATCCAGGTCTATCCGTCAAAGACGGCAGACAAGAAGACGACCCTGTTCGAGCTCCACAGCAACTTCACCGGAAGTGGGAATCGCGTGGAGTCCAACGGCGTGCTCGCCACACAGCATGCGCTGCACGAGACGTTGGAGATCACGCACGGCATCACTGACATCTTTGAACTCGGATTCTACGTCTTCGCCAGCGAGAACCCGGGCAACGGATTCGAGTTCGTTGGGGTGCATCTGCGCCCCCGCATTCGATTGCCAGAGAGCTTGGGGCTTCCGGTTGGTCTCAGTTTGTCAACGGAGTTTGGACCAACCCGCACGAAGTTCGATGAAAACTCGTTCGGGATCGAGTTGCGCCCGATCGTCGATCAGACGGTTGGGCGTTTGTACTGGTCCTTCAATCCGAATATCGAGTGGGCACTCAAGGGTCCGGACTCGGGGAAGGGGGCCAGTGGTATGGCGTTCAATCCGAACCTGAAGTTGCAGTGGTCAGTGTCGCCCAAGATCGCGTTAGGCGGAGAATACTACGGAACGACAGGCTCCCTGACGCATTTCGCACCTTCAGCGGCGCAGTCGCACATGGTCTACCCAAGCATCGACCTCTTTCTCTCTCCCGATTGGGAGTTCAATGCGGGGTATGGCGTGAACGTTTCGGGCGAGGGCGACCGCAACATCTTCAAGCTGATTCTCGGGCGTCGCGCGAAGTTCTAGCGTGCGGAGAAGCTTGTCCTTTGCTGGGCGCAGGCGACGTTTAGGCGGGAGTGAAGTCGAAGGTTTGCGATCGAGGAAACAGAACTTGGAACTTCGAAGGAAGCGCGCGCTCGATTTCTATCTCGGGCGACCCCTGCTGACCTTTCTGCAGGCGGTGTCGTGGACATTGGGAAGCGTCGTGCGACGCGACCATGGCACGTTTCCCGTGCGCCGCATCCTGATTGCGAAATTTCAGGGAATGGGATCGCTGGTCATCGCCAAGCCTGCGATTCGCGCGATTCGCCAACAGTATCCCGATGCGCGCATCATCTTCTGGGGGACTCGGAGCACCTCGCTACTGGCGCGCGAGATGCCCGAGTTTGACGAGATCATCGAGGTCGATGACCGCGGCATGCTGTCGGGAGTTTGGTCGGTCGTTTCGACACTCATGCGCTTGTGGCGGATGCCGATCGATTGGGCGTTTGACCTTGAGGCCTACTCGAGATTCTCGTCAGTCCTGGTGACGCTGAGTGGCGCGCGCAATCGGACAGGTTTTGCGCTCGAACAACTGCGTGCGCGGCGTGTGCACACGCACCTGGTCTTCTTCAACCGGTATCGATACCTCGGCGAAGCATACGCGCGCATCTTCGGACAACTCCTTCCCGACGGGGCGAGCGTCGAGCTTGCTGATTTCGGGAAGTGGCGGTTTGCTCTCGAACCGGTGCCATCGCTGCCGGCGAACTACGTATTGCTGAATGTGCACGCCGGCGAACTCGCTCTCGAGCGGCGCTGGCCGCGGGAGCAATTCGCCACGCTTATCGATGCGCTGGCGACCAGGTATCCCACCGCGCACTTCGTGTTGATCGGGCATGGCGCACGCGAGCAGGAATACCTGAAGCCGCTGACGTCTATCCGCCAGGTGCAAGATGTGTGCGGTATGCTCTCGCTGCCGGAGACCATTCGCGCAATTGCGTCGGCGCGGTTGGTCGTCACCGGTGACACGGCTCCGTTGCACTTTGCAGTAGCGACGCGCACCCCGGTCGTCGGACTGTTTGGTCCTACGCGCGCGGACACGTACTTACTGCCGGAAGAATCGCTCGCCACCGCGGTGCAGGTGCCTATCTACTGCTCTCCCTGCGTGCACCATTGGGAGCCGTCGCCGTGTGATGGCGACAATCAGTGCATGAAACAACTCGCGCCAGCGGTGGTGGCCGCGCGATGTCTTGAAATGTTAGAGCGTGAGAAGCCTAACGGCTCTCGTCGTTTACTTCCCCTCTACGAGGCGCCATTGCACAACGGCTCGCATTTCTATCCGGGGCTCGTCTACCGTCGCGCTCAGGGGCACGCATAGAGGTGGAAACGCGTACGCACCTTGGGGACTTCCGTGCATCCCTCGCGAAGGCGATTGAAGCGCGGGTGATCGTACGGAGCATACGGCGCCTCGACACGTGGTTGATCCCATCGCCGCCAGTCGAAGCGCGCGGCGCCATATGAGCCTCTCAAAGAGGTGTCATCGATCAGGAAGAGCTTCGCGGGCCGGTGTTGCAGGACCGAATCGGCGTTGAACGCAGAGAAGAAGAAGTCTTGCGTGAACGGAAAGGGATTGCGGCGACCGAGGAAGTAGTTCCATCCGCCCGAAAATCCGAAGGCAAAAAGTGGCCGTTGTCCCGAAGGATCGATGGAGTCGATGGCGGCGCGAATGCGTCCAAGCTCGGCAGCCTGTCCAGGCGCCCAATGCACGATACCGCGCGGTGATGCAAACGACTCCGCGTACACGCGACGCGTGCCGTAGCCGCGCCCATATTCGGCATTCGCCACGAGCGCGAATGCAGCCAGCGTGAGTCCAACGCCGACCCTAAATCGCTGCAGCGACTTCGCATCCAACGCCAGGAGCAACTCGGCCGCCGCCAAATAAATCGGAAGCGAAAAAAGAAACTCGAACCACTCGGTCGCTTCAAAGGCGCGTCGAAGGCGCAGGGCGATACAGAGTCCGAGGAGCACCGCGACGACCTCGCGGCGCGGTGCGGGGAGTCCTCGCCAGCGCACGGCGATGACCACGAGGAGGAACGGGGCGAGAGCAACCGGGAGCGGCGTTTGCCCCACCCGTTCGAGGAGCCACTTGAGCGCCGAGTGCAACGGCGCGGCCCCGATTCGCGCCCCTTCGGCGACGAGCCGTTGCGTATCCGTGGGAAGCTCGTTAGGCAGAGCTGGCGTGATGTGAAGCGTGGCGACGATGTGCACTGTCGACGCAATGGCAGCGACGAGGAGCGCCGCCATGAGCGGCGCGACCGCAAGGCGTCGTCGCGCAACGGCCGCCAGCAGAAGCGCGATGGCACAAACGAGCGACAGCGCCAGCACATCAATGGTGATTCGTTCCCATGAGGGGAAGCCTTGCCCTCCCGCCATTCGCACATGCCCAAAGCCGCCAAACATCGCGGTCAATGTCTGCATGCCGGTGGTCGCCACCACCACCGAAAGCCCGGCGGCGAATACGACTGCTGCCAGCAACGACGGGCCGAGGCGCCGCGTGCGCAAGAGGTGCACCACCATGACGTACGCCGCCGGCGCCCAGAAGTCCTGCTTGGACAGCACGGCGCAGGCAAGCAGCGCGGCCATCAGGTATGACTGCCGAGTCGATTCGTTAGGCTCATCCAGTTGCCGGGTGAACAGCACGAGCGCCCAGGCGAGGGGCGCCGCGCCGACGATTGCCGCAGGGGAATACATGCCTAACGGGAGGGGCGCACCGTTGGATTGCACAAACGCGAGCGCGAGGAGCACGCTGCTCATCGCGATGACGGCATCGTTTGCGCGAAGTACGCGTCGCGCGTAATACACGTAGCCGACAACGATGACGACCGACAGCGACGTCGCGATGATCGAGAGCGGCGTCCGGTCGGTGCCGATCAGACGGGCGGCCAGCCCCTCGACCCAGATGCCTAACGGGGGGTAGTGCCACTGGAAGTCGCGATACGGCAGCTCACCGTGGGCAAAGCGCTCGACTTCGTGCGACCAGCGACCGATATCGCCCCAAAACTGCCCGGTGTACCCCCACACCAGCAACGTGTGAACGCCCAGGACTGCGAGCGCGAGAGCTAGCGTGATGTAAATCCGATTGACGTGCCCGACGGTGAATCGCTCCTCGTTCATGCACTCGCGGTTAAAGCCGACAATGCGCGGGACAATTCACGTTCAGTGTGCAACGCGCTGCGCCCGGCGCCGCATGTCGCGGCGCGCGGATACTACAAACTGGTTCAGCGAACGTCCATTGCCGGATTGCGCGAGAAAAACCCAACGGGGAGCAGCTGGAATCCAACGTGTACGACTGGCATCACGGGCCAATCTTCCGGACGCGGGATGTGCGTCACACCTGCCGTGTACCACGCGACCAGATCCTGGCTTTCCAGCGACTCGTTGTTGCTGATCCACTGCGGAAGACCATCACCGCCTCGGCTCTGGTTGGGGTAGTAACCGGCGGCGTTCATCTCGTCGGCGTGATAGCGCGTTACCCAGAGATGGTGGTCCATGAAGCCCGCGCGCTTGCGGACGCGCGAATCCGGGAGGGCATACGGAACCGAGTTGTCACCGGGAACGAGAAGGTACCCGGTCGGTGAGCCTAACGAATTCTTCGTCGTGGGATTCACCACGAGCCACCTGCGCGCCCGCGCGAGATCAAGATCGCGCTGCGCTCCCGACTCGTCGCGAAGGACCGATTCATCGAGGTGGAACGCGTTGCCGGCGTTGTTCTGCGCACGGTCGGTGATCGGACCACTGTTGAGCTCGACCACCGAGTTCTGTGCACCATCCACATCGAAGTCGAGCCGGAAGTTGAAGAAGTGCTGGTGATGAGGGGCGGAGATATTCGGCGCGACGAGATGCTCCTGCGACATCCCGTTAGGCGCGCCCGTCGCGCTGGTGGCACGCACCCCCTTGGTCAGCATGATCCCCGTCAAGTCGGCTTGCAGCTGCATCGAGCCATCTTGCCTGAAGATCCAGTTGATGCCGTAATCGTAGTTCCCCACGCCGGCGAGATAGGCAATCACCAGTTCGCGTCCGCGGCGACTCTCCGTGTGGTCGACATTGATGTCGAAGTGCTTCCACAACAGTCCACCGTCTCGCTCGTACATCGTGACGACGTGCTTCGCCGAATACGCCTTGCCAAAATCGTCGACGAAGTCGGCGTCGAGATATGTCGCGTTAGGCGGCGCGTCCTTCCCCGGAATGAGATAGCTCGCGAGGCGCCCGATGCCGTATTCACCGACATCGAACGCGTTGCGCCACGCCCACGCGCTATCGGGGTCGCCGTAGGGGACAACCATCTCCGAGAGCGATGCGCGATACAGGATCGGGCGAACTCTTCCCCCGTCTTCATAGCCGACCTGGTACAGGACGAGTCCTTCGCGCGGATGAAGCGCATAACGAAACCGCCACTTCTGCCATCGCACTTCGTTGCCGCGTATCGTGAAATCGGGACCTTCCGGTTGTGTAATGCGCAGCGGCTTGAGTGGACGACGCAACGTTCCAGCATTTCGCGGCTCCAACTGCGAGGCTTCTCGCCCCACTGGCACGGCACCATGATCGATGAAGTCGACCACGCGCCGTTGATTCATGTCGATCACGATCTCGAGTCCTTCGACCGGACGAGAATAGACGTTCGACGTCGCCCCTGTCTTGTCGAAGGTGAGCGCGCGAATCAGTCGCGGCCCCTCGGCGGTGGTGATGCCTTGCGTCCCCGGAGCCCATCCATCGACGTGGAGACGCGCAAAGTCGGTGTAGCCGCGCGCACGCATCGACGCCTGCCAACGCGCATCACTTTTCACGATCTCGGAGACGCTCGAGAGTTCTTCGACCAGGAAACCAGGCTGCACGCCTTTCACTTCCGTCCACGACGCGATGTTACGCGCGCGTAGATCGGCGACCGCCTCGAACGTTCGATTGGTCGATCGGTCATACACAACGGCGAACGCTTCACGCCGAAAGGGCGCACCAACATGCCACGCAATCACTTCCTCTTTAGGCGGCTCTTTCAATACAACGATGGGGAACAGTGCGCCCGTGGGAAAATCCGCGTGCCCTCGAATCAGCGCGACCGCCTGTGAGATCTCTGCGCCGCGCAGTGGGTCGAGGGGATGCGTGACGTTAGGCGCCGAAGCGGTGGCTCGCGTTACGGCGCGCCCCGGTGATGTGGCGCTGGCCTGTGCCGCGACCGGGTGAGCCAGCACGCTGACGAGCGTGGCGACACCGGCAAAGCTCAAACGCATCATGCAGCAATTCTCCCTAACGAGTGAGCGGAACAGTACATGGTCAGGTGTCGGTCACTTGGAACGAGGGAGGCGCAAGCGCGGCGCACCCCGCCCAAGGCGCAGGAGATCACGTCCTGCGCGCAGACGGACACCTCTTGGCTCCGAACCAAACAACGCCCGATACCAAACTACGGAAAGAAACTCGGCGAGCGCTTCATCGGTGGGCGCGATGGCCTCGATGACGGGTTGCAGATGTGGATCGCGCGCGACGAGCACCTTTCGGGCGATTTCGTCCATCATCGCACCGAGTGCGTGAACCGCGAGCAGGAGCGACGGTTCATCGCGTCGCGCGGAGGGAAAGCGCCGCTGCAGTCCGTGCGCCACATGCACGAACCACTCGTGATTCAGTCGTTCGTGCAATGCCTTGAACTCCGGCACTTCGTCGCCGAGTTGAAGGAGACAGCGCACGAGTCCCGCGTTGGCGCGTGCTGAGGTGACCCACGCAAGGTTCGCGGCATAAATCGCTTCGAACGGCGCTCGCGGGCCGCCGGTGGTACGCGACGTCTTGAAGGTGCTGCGGAGAAAGCTTGTGAGGGCTTCAACCGTTATCTCGCGAACGTTCTGGAAGTACTGATAGAACGCCGCTGGCGACACCTTTGCCCCGTCGCAGATATCGCGCACGCGCAGGGCGTGATACCCCCGCTCCTCGAGTGCCCGTACGGCCGACAGGAGAAGGCGGTCGCGTGTGCGCTCTCCCTTTCGCTTGTTTGGCTCGGCGGATTGTTCGTGTTCCAGGACGTGCGCGTAGGCCAGTGTGTGCGCATTGCCTGTGCGCGCGCCGCTCCGCGCGCGTTTGGTGGCGGACGTCGTGCGAGATTTCGAGGAGGGCATGCGGAGATCTTATCCCACGCCGGCCAGCGGGGCAAACGGTGGTTGCGCAAATCTGACGCCAACGTCAGGTTTGCCCAGCCCATCACACGCGTTCCCCCAATGCTCTCACCCCGCGTATGACCGCACCGCACCCCGAAGGACTCTCCCCCAAGATCGTACCCGGGCATGACCTCGGTCACTCCGAATGGCTCATCGTCACCCAGGAGATGATCAGCGCCTTCGGTGATGCGACGCGCGACCACGACCCGATGCATGTCGATCCTGCCTGGGCGAGCCGCGGTCCATTCAACGGGACGATCGCCTTTGGCTTCCTCACGATGTCGCTGCTCACGCACTTCATGCACAGTGCGATGGGAACGGATCCGAAACGCCACGATCCGTCGTTAGGCTACTATCTCAACTACGGCTTCGATCGGATGCGCCTCATTACGCCAGTGCGCGTGGGGTCGCGCATTCGCGGGCATTTCCGCGTGCTCGAGATACGACCAGACGCGAAGAGCCGGAGCATCCTCAAGTTCGGCGCGACGGTGGAGATCGAAGGGAGCGAGCGCCCCGCACTAAGCGCCGAGTGGCTGAGCGTCTGGGTTCCGCCCGAGCGCGCCGAGTGAACGACGCGCGGGCGCGGCTGCCGCAAAGCGCGGTCCTTGGCTTCGCACTTGGCTCGTTAGGCTCGGGCGTCTATTCGACCGTCCCGACAGTTCTCCTCCTGTTCTACTGCACCGAAATCCTTCGCATTCCCCCGGGGTTTGCGGCAGCAATCGTTTTCGCACCCAAGGCGTGGGCCATCGTATGGGATCCGTTTGTCGGGGCGTGGTCCGATCGGAGTCGCTCGCCGGGGGGGCGGCGCGCGCCGTTCATCCTTGCCGGCACCTTCGGGGTCGCGCTGACGTTCGCGCTCCTATTCAATGCGCCCGCAACGACGCCGGTCATGACCGGTGCGTACGTCATGCTGGTGTACTTCATCATGGCGTGCGCCTACTCGCTCTTCGCTGTGCCGTACGTCGCCGTTCCAGCGGAGATCACCGAAGTGGCCAGCGAACGCGAGCGCTTGATGGCGTGGCGCATGGGGACGGCAATGGTCGGTGTGCTGCTCGGAGCCGGGATTGCGCCCTACCTCGTGTCGTTAGGCGGAGGAGGGCGAGCCGGATATCGCGTGATGGCATTGACGATTGCCGTCACGTGCGGATTGGCCATGCTACAAACGTACTTCACCGTTAGGCGCTATCACACGCGCGACGCCGGCGCCGAACGATCACGGACGCCGCTCGTCGCAGGCGTTCGGCTGGTGGCACGAAATGGCGACTACGTTCGGCTCTGGCTCGCGTATCTCGTGGCCATGAGCGGGACGGGCCTCTTCACGGCCATGGTGCCGTACTACGTGACGCATGTGGTACATCGCGCCGAGTCGGACACTGGGACCGCGCTCTTCGCCCTCCTGAGCGGCACCATCATCTCGATCCCGTTGTGGTCGAAGGCGCTCAAGCGATGGGGGGCGTGGCGTCCGCTGGTGGCGTCGATCGCAGGGTACGCGGCACTTGCAGCGCTCTTCGCCCTCGTTCCGGCCACCTTTTCATTCGCCGCAATCGTCGCGGGTTTCTTTGCGTTAGGCATTCCGTTTGCCGGACTCCAACTCCTCCCCTTTACGCTCCTCGCGCACATCGCGCACGCGGCGGCGGCCAAGGGTGAGCGCCACGAAGGGCTCTACACGGGAATCTGGACCGCCGGAGAGAAGCTCGCACTCGCCATCGGCCCCGCCATCGCTGGAGGTGGCTTGGCGGTCGTTGGCTACGTATCTGGCGCGGCGCAGCAGAGCATAGAGACGATTCGTGGAATGCAACTGCTCCTCTCCATCGTCCCGGCGGTCCTGATGGCGGCGAGCACGTTTTTCATCCTCATGCGTGCGCAGGCACCAGCGGTAACGCAGGAGGCGCTCTCATGACGGCGAAGCCTAACGAAGACGGCGTCGGCGTACCCGACATTTCAAGCATTCGGCGCGTCAGCGATTTTGTGGACTGGTACGCGTCGCGACTGCCTAACGCCGAAGCGGCGGTACTGGACGATCGGCGCATCACGTACGCCGAGCTCGCGGACGAGGTCCGCAAGGTGGCGCGTGCGCTCCTGGCTGCGGGGGTGCGCAAGGGTGACCGCGTTGCGACGCTGGCGACGCCATCTCCAGACTTCTGGATCACCTTCCTCGCGGCAACCTCGATTGGTGCGATCTGGCTCGGACTCAATCCGCGCTATCGCTCCGAAGAACTGTCGTTTGTGGTGGGAGACGCGGAGCCCAGTGTGCTATTTGCGCGGACGCGCGTCGGAGATCGCCGCTACGAGAGTGAAATCGCGGCGATGCGAAGTGCGGCTCCTTCCATTCGACACCTGGTCCTTCTCGACGATGACACGCTCGCCGAGGCAGAGTCGTTTTCGGCGTTCGTCGCTCGTGGCGCAAGCGTTGACGACGAGGTCCTGAATGCGGCGCGAGATGTGTGCGGTGGGCGCGAAGCCTGTCTTCTTGTCTATACGTCAGGTTCGACCGGGCGTCCCAAAGGAGCGATGCTGCATCACGAGGGGATCATCGCCTTTTCGCTCGCGCAGAATCGCGCGTGGCCGCTGGGACGCCAGCGCTTTCTCAACTACTTCCCGATCAACCATGTCGGGTGTGTCATCGATATCTCCACGCCGACGCTTGCAGCTGGCGGATGCATCGTCTTCATGGAGCAGTTCGACCCCGCCGGTGGTCTGTTGCTCATGCAGCGCGAGCGCATCACCGCATGGGGCTCGGTGCCCACTGTGTTCCAGCTGCAACTCGCCCTCCCCGAGTTCGGGTGGTACGATCTGTCCGCCGTTGAGCTCATTCTCTGGGAAGGCGCCTCGATGCCGGCCGAAACGATCGCACGGCTGCGCACCATCGTTCCCCGTCTGGCGACCAACTATGGAATGACGGAAACCACCAGCGCGATCACCATTGTCTATCCCACCGATGACATGGACATTCTCGCCAACACCGTTGGAGAGCCATTTCCCGGCGTCGAAATTCGGCTCGCTGGGGAAGATGGCACCGAGGTGCCGTTAGGCTCACCGGGCGAGGTGCAAACGCGCTCGATGTACAACTTGCTGTACTACTGGCGTCGACCAGAGGAGACAGCCGCGGCGTTCACCGCCGATGGATTCTTCCGCACGGGAGACGTGGGGGTGCAACGCCAAGATGGCCGCTATCAGCTCGTCGGCCGAATCAAGGAGATGTACAAATCGGGGGGATACAACGTCTTCCCGCGCGAGGTCGAAGAGGTAATTCAGTCGCACCCCGACGTGGTCATGGCTGCGGTGGTGAGCCGTTCGGACGCGCTTTGGCAGGAAGTGGGAGTGGCATACGTGGTCGCGCATCCATCGCTCGACGTAGAAACCTTGGAGACGTATTGCCGCGTACGACTTGCGAACTACAAGATTCCAAAGGATTTCGTTCTGTGTGCGGAGCTCCCATTGCTTCCGATCGGGAAGGTGGACAAGGTGGAGCTCAAGCGAAGGGCTCACTCTCTCTAGTTTGTATCCAATGCTGAATTCACTCTCGCGTTCGCCGCTCCATGCCGGACTCCTCGCCGTCGCCCTGGCCGCAACGCCGCCGACACTCACCGCCCAAGCAACGACGTTCCGGCTCACACCTGCCAAGATCGACGCGGTCTTCAAGGACTTCGGCCCCACCACGCCAGGATGCGCGTTAGGCCTCTACGACCGCGGCAAGGTGATCTACTCCAAAGGATACGGGATGGCCGACCTCACGTGGGGCATTCCGATCACCGCCAGCACGGTCTTCGACATCGGCTCGACATCGAAACAATTCGCGGCCGCGTCGATCATCCTGCTCGCTAACGAAGGAAAGCTGCAGCTCTCGGACGACGTTCGGAAATACATCCCCGAACTCCCGACATACGGCTCGACGATCACGATCGACCACATGCTGCGCCATACGAGCGGGCTGCGTGACTACAACGGCCTTCTGTATTTGGGCGGTCACAACTTCGAGGACTTCACCGACGATGACGACGCGCTCAAGGTCATCGTCGCCCAGCGCAATCTGAACTTTGCGCCGGGCTCCAAGTGGGACTACAGCAACACCGGTTTCTTCCTGCTCTCGGTGATCGTGAAGCGCGTCACCGGGAAGACGCTCGCCGAATTTGCCAAGGAGCGAATCTTCACGCCGTTAGGCATGCCGGTGACGAACTTCCGCGTTGATCACACGGCGCTCCTCCCCAAGCGCGCGACCGCGTACGAGCCGGCGGGGAAGGGTGGCTTCAGCATCGACATGTCGGATTGGGACCAGGCGGGCGACGGTGCGGTGAATACCACCGTCCTCGAACTCGCGAAGTGGGACGCGAATTTCTACGACCCGAAAGTCGGCGGCAAAGCGCTGATTGAGAAGCTGCAGCAGCTTGGAACCCTCAATAACCGCGATTCGCTGGAGTATGCACGCGGGCTGTTTGTCGACAAATACCGCGGGCTGCGCCGAGTGCACCATGGCGGGGCGTGGGCGGGATATCGCGCCATGTTGATGCGATTCCCCGAGCAGGGCTTGGGCATTGGGCTCACGTGCAATCGAGGAGATGCCGATACGCAGGGGCGCTCGGAGCGTGTTGCCGACGTCGTGCTGGCTGGGGCGTTCAAGGAGCCCGCCGTTGCCAAGGGGGCGCCCAAAGCGAGTGACTCCGGCGCAGACAAACGACCGGCAGCCGCCGTCGATGCCGCCGCATTTGCCGGAACGTATTTCGCCGAAGATGTGCAGAGCGTGTTGTCGATCGCCAACGCCGACGGAAAGGCGATTCTGTCGCTCTTTGGCGGCAAGATTCCACTCGAGTCGGCTGGCGACGACCGCCTAACGGCGATGGGAGGAATGGTGCAGCTCGATTTTGCCAAAGGGCACGCTACGGTGAAGATGGTGATTCGAGGCGGCCCAGGGACGGACTATCGACGCGTCGACAAGATCACCCCGACGGCGAGCGACCTGGCCGAAATTGCCGGTAGTTATCACTCGCCAGAGTTGGGAACGACGTGGACGATTCGTGTGGATGGTGCGAAGGCCTTCGTCGCAGGACGTGCAGTTGGTGACTCTGAACTGGAGGCAATTGTGAAAGACGGCTTTCAGGCGCGAAGTGGCTTTATCGCGTTCACGCGTAACGCGAGCGGAAAAATCGATGGCTTCAATGTGAGCGCGAGCCGCATGCAGCGGATTCGCTTCGACCGATGAGCGGCGTCGCCGCGGACCTCGCCGGACGCCCGCCGATCGCGGTGCGCGACACTCGTGCAGAGGCGAGACAAGGGCTGAAGATCTACTTCGGCGTGGTAATCGTCGTGTCGGCCTTGATCGAAGGGTGGATCATTACGCACGGCGGGTTGGGGGGAAAGTTCGGCTGGCTCGTCCTCCCGCTCATGTACACTCCTACGCTGGGATGCCTAACGGCCAGGCTCGTTAGGCACGAGGGATTTGGAGACGTCTCGTTCAGGTGGGGCGGAATCACCGGGACACGAGCAACGCTCACTGCGCTCTTCTTCCCGGTGGCCATCGGCCTCGTGGCCTACGGTCTTTCGTGGCTCACGGGACTCACCACGTTTGGCGCCCCCGAAGCGGGACGTCTGACAAACATTGCCAACCCATCGCTGCGCTTCGTCGCGATGCTGGGATTTGCGCTCACCATCGGGACGGTGATGAGCTGCATTTCCGCGTTTGGGGAGGAGCTGGGGTGGCGGGGGTACATGGTCCCGCGACTGGTGCAGGCGGAAATACCACGTGCTGACGTCATCAGCGGCTTCGTCTGGTGCTTCTGGCATGTGCCCTTGATTCTCTGGGGTGGCTATGCGGTCAGCGCGTATCCGCTCCTCTCGGCCGCGCTCTTCGTGGCGAGCATCATGCCTGTTGCACTCCTGTACTTCCGTTGGCGCATGGCGAGTGGAAGTGTCTGGCCGTGCGTCATCGCGCACGGCGCGTGGAACGTAGTGATCCAAGGCGTCTTCGATCCGTTCACGCATGGCACCAACGCCGCCATCTGGACCGGTGAATCGGGGGTTCTCACCGCGGTCACGGTCTGGTGCGCGTATTGGCTCATTCGCAACAAGGTGTGGGCGGGGACGCACGCATCGGTCGCGCGCGCCTAACGCATACCGTAACGCCGCCTTTCATCCCCCAAATGATCTTTCACTCCCGAACTCTCGATATGCGCGTCGTCAAAATCGCCCTTGTCGCCGCCGTCCTTTCGTCGGGCCTCGCGGCGAGATCGGGGGCGCAACAGGCGTCGCCGGCTACGGAGCGGTTCGACCTCGTGATTACGGGAGGGCGCATCGTCGATGGAACGGGGAAGGCACCCGTGCTCGGGGATGTCGGCGTTCGCGGAGGCGTGATTGTGAAGGTTGCGGCTGGCGGTGCACTTCGAAGCGCATCGGCACTCGCACGGGTCGATGCGACGGGACTGATTGTTGCGCCGGGGTTTATCGACGTGCACTCGCACAGTATCGAAGAGGCGTTCAAGGCGCCGAAGCGGCTGAATGAAGGTGTCGTGCGCATGGGCGTTACCACGGTGGTGGGTGGCCCCGATGGCTTTTTTGCGCCGTTTCACATGCGCATGATCATGGACTCGCTCAAGCATCATGGCGCTGGGACTAACGTTGCGATGTATATCGGGCACAACGGGGTGCGCGAGGCGGTGATGGGGATGGCGCAACGCGCGCCAACGCCTGACGAGATGACGAAGATGAAGGCGCTGGTGCGTGAAGGCATGGAGTTAGGCGCCGTCGGCTTCAGTTCGGGGCTGATGTACGAACCCGGAATGTTCAGCAAGACGGACGAAGTCATCGAGCTCGCGAAGGAAGTCGCGCCTTATCATGGTATCTATGACTCGCACGTGCGCGACCCCGGGCACCACCTCATCGAATCGGACAGTGAAACGATCCTGATTGGCGAACGCGCGGGGATCGCACCGAAGATCGCACATGAAAAAGTTGTTGGGCTGGAGAACTTCGGATTGCTCGATCGCGTGATTGCGTTGGTCAATGGCGCGCGTGCGCGAGGCGTCAACGCCGTCACCGATCAGTATCCGTATGATGGTGCGGCGACGTCACACCTCGAGGACATTGTCGTCGTTCCGGATTCGATGGCCAAGCGCCCTGGCTTTGATTTGAAGGCTGCGCTTCGCGACAAGGCAATACGCGCAAGCCTAAAGGTCCCAAGCGAACACGGAATTGATGGGGGATTCGCCTGGCTCAAGGCGACCGGCTATTCGCAGATGCGAATTACGTCGAGCCCGGACAATCCGGCGCTCATCGGACAGTATCTGTCGGAACTGGCGAAGGCGCGGAAAATCGATCCGTTCGATCTCATCTCCGACCTGATTGTCGGTGCCAAGAGGCCGATCGGAATCACGTTAGGCGCTGTGAAGGAGATCGACGTGCGCCGGCTCCTTCAGCAGCCGTGGAACATGGTGGCGAGCGACGGTGCCTACGTCGATTCGTCGGAGGGGACGCGCGGACATCCGCGCTCGGCGGGCACCTTTCCGCGCGTACTTGGGCGCTATGTGCGCGAGCAGCGCGCCCTCACGCTCCAGGACGCTGTGCGAAAAATGACGTCGTTCCCCGCGGACTTCGTCGGTCTGCGCGATCGCGGCCGCATCGCTGAAGGGATGGCGGCCGATATCACCGTCTTCGACGCGAAGACGATCGCTGATCGTTCGACATGGGATGCCCCCTCGCTGATGGCGACTGGGGTGAAAGACGTGTTTGTTGGTGGTGTGGCGGTGTTGAAGAATGAAAAGATGACCGGTGAGGCGGCGGGGAAGTTTCTCCCGGCCAAGCACTAGTCGTTAGGCGTTCTCGGAAACCTTCGCGAGAGGTCGGTATGGGGTGGCATTCCCTTTGGCGGCGCGCTCGGCGCGTCGCTTTCGTTTCTGGGCACACCGGGTGGCTGGTGACTGCGGCGTTGAGTACGAGCGTGCTCGCTCCAACGTCGTTGACGGCGCAAGGCGCCTTTCCCGATACGGCGTACTATCGCGCGCACTACGACAAGCGCGAAGTGATGATTCCGATGCGTGACGGAGTGAAGCTGTTCACTTCGATCTATACGCCCAAGGATACGAAACAGACGTACCCGTTTCTCATGTCGCGCACGCCGTACAGCGCTGCACCGTACGGCCCGAATCTCTACACGCGCTTCATGGGGCCAGGTGCCCGCTTCGCTGAGTTAGGGTACATCTTCGTGACGCAGGATGTGCGCGGGCGTTATCGCTCGGAGGGGCGCTTTGAGCACATGACTCCGCACAAGGAGGTGAAGAAGGGGGCGAAGGATGTGGACGAGAGCACCGACACGTACGACACCATTGATTGGCTCATCAAGAACGTGCCTAACAACAATGGGCGTGTGGGGCTTTGGGGGATTTCGTACCCAGGCTTCTTTGCGACGGCGGGGATGATCGATGCACACCCGGCGCTCAAGGCCGTCTCGCCGCAGGCGCCACAAGCGGACTGGTTCGCTGGCGACGACACCCATCACAACGGCGCATTCTTTCTCACTTCCACGTTCAACTTCATGTCGGCGTGCGGCATGCGTGGAACTGGAACGTCGATGTCGTGCGCCAAGGGCTTCGATTTTGGATCAGACGATGGCTACGACTTTTTCCTGAAGCTCGGTTCGCTCGCCAACGCCGAGAAGAAGTTTTTCAAGGGTAGGTCGCCCGGATGGAGCGACATGATGAATCACGGGACGTACGACGACTTCTGGAAGGCACGAAACATTCTGCCTCATGTGAAGAAGATTCGCCCCGCGGTGCTCACGGTTGGCGGGTGGTACGACGCCAACAACTTCTACGGTGCGCTGCACGTGTTCGAGACGATCGAGAAGCAGAGTCCGGAGACGGACAACGCGATCGTCATCGGGCCGTGGACGCACGGGCAGTGGGCGCGCGATTCAGGCGTGACTGCCGGCAAGTTGTCGTTTGGTTCCCGCACCGCCGATGTGTACCAGCGCGAGATCCTCGTGCCATTCTTCGAGGGATATCTCAAGGGGAACGGTGTCGGCAAACATCCCAAAGCGTACGTATTCGAGACGGGGGCCAATCAGTGGCGCCGACTCGACCACTGGCCACCTAACGAGAGTTCATCTCGCTCCATTTACCTCGGGGCAGGGAACAGCTTGTCGTCGGACCCGCCACGCAAGAGCGGCGACAAGGGTTTTGAGGAGTGGGTCAGCGACCCCTCGAAGCCTGTTCCATTTGTTGGCGCGAGGAGCACCGACATGGACCCCGACTACATGGCGCAGGACCAGCGTTTCGCCGACAACCGTGCTGACGTCGTCAGCTACAAGGGCGAGGTGCTGAGCGAAGACCTAACGATTGCCGGCCCGGTGAGTCCGTCAATCTTCGTGACCACGAGTGGCACCGACGGCGACTGGGTCGTGAAGCTCATCGATGTGCACCCCGACGGCTTCGAAGAGTTGGTGCGAGGCGACGTCGTGCGTGGGAAGTTCCGGAAGAGCTTCAGCAAACCCGAACCGATGAAGCCGGGGCAGGTGACGCAGCTTGATTTCACCATGCCCGATATCTTTCATACGTTCCGCCGCGGGCATCGCATGGTGGTCGAAGTGCAGGGCTCCTGGTTCCCGTTGGTCGATCGCAATCCAAACAAGTTCGTCGATATCTATCACGCCAAGGATTCGGACTTTCAGAAGGCGACGCAGCGCATCTATAGAACTGCCTCGCAGCCATCAAAGATCGTCGTGCACGTCGTGTCCGAGCGGACGGTGCCGTGACCTTGTAGCAGTCGCTGCTGCAATTGCGAAATGTTTTTTCGGACCTGATGTCGAGCGGAGTGCGCCGGCTCCGACTTCTATACGAGAGCGTCAATCAAGGCGCCGACGAGAATTGGGAGAATGACAATGCGATTCATGATCATGATGCACGCCCCGCGCGGCGAGGGCGCAGGAGACTGGCAGATCAACAACTGGTCGCCCGAGGACTTCAAGCGGCACATGAGCTTCATGCAGGATCTCAACATGGAGCTACATAAGTCGGGCGAGTGGGTGTCGGGCGAAGGGTTGGCTTCGCCTGCAGAAGCGAAGTTGGTGCGTGCATCAAGGAACGGAGGAGCGCCGATCACCGACGGACCGTTCGCCGAATCGAAGGAGTTCCTCGCTGGGTATTGGATCGTTTCGGTTGATAATGCACAGCGAGCGTATGATCTGGCGGGGCGCATTTCCGCTGCGCCGGGCCGGAACGGTGAGCCGCTGTACATGGCGGTCGAAGTGCGACAGGTGATGGACGCGCCTCCCCGGACGCTGCCGAACGCCTAACGCGGGCGTGGGAGCGACTCCCGATGCCGTGACGCACGCCCTGCACCTGCTGCGCGAACTTGCGCCGCAGGTGCTCGGCGCTGTTGCGCGCCGAGAAGGCGACTTCGCAGCGGCCGAGGATGCGGTGCAGGAGGCGCTCATCGCCGCGTCGGAGCAGTGGCCCGTGGCGGGCGTTCCGGACAATCCGCGCGGGTGGTTGTACCAGGTCGCCCGCCGGCGCATGGTCGATATGCGGCGCAGCGAGGGAGCGCGTCGTCGACGCGAAGAATCGCTGGTCGAGGAGGAATTTGGCGGCCACGAGCCGTTCGTGGCGCCACCGGATGCAGAGATCGGCCTTGATCGCGATGACACGCTGGTGCTGCTTTTCATGTGTTGTCATCCGTCGCTTTCGACGACGTCGGCGATTGCGCTGACGTTGCGCGCGGTCGGCGGGTTGACGACCGGCGAGATTGCGAGCGCGTTCCTTGTTCCCGAAGCGACAATGGCGCAGCGCATCAGTCGCGCCAAGCAGAGCATCCGTCAATCGAATGTCGCGTTCGAGTTGCCGAGTGAAAAGGAGCGTGCCGAGCGTCTAGCGTCCGTACTACATGTCTTGTATCTGGTATTCAATGAGGGGTACACGAGTACGAGCGGCGAATCGCTTCAGCGTGCGGATTTGTCGAATGAGGCGATTCGTCTGACAAGGATGCTGCATGCGCTCGCGCCTAACGAGGCGGAGGTGATGGGGTTATTGGCGCTTATGCTCCTTACCGACGCGCGGCGTGCGGCGCGTAGTGGGAGCGCCCGTGAGTTGATCCCACTCGACGAGCAGGATCGCACGTTGTGGGATCGGTCGCAGGTGAGCGAGGGGAGCGCGTTGGTGGAGCGCGCGTTTACACGCGGCGCGTTAGGCTCGTATCAACTGCAGGCGGCGATCGCCGCGCTGCATGATGAGGCGCCGAGTACGGAGGAAACGGATTGGGCGCAGATTCTCGCGTTGTACGGTGTGCTCGAACGGATGACGGACAATCCGATGGTGACGCTGAACAGGGCGATCGCGGTCGCGATGGTACACGGTGCCTCGCGCGGCCTCGAGGTGGTGGCGACGCTAGATGGAGATGCGAGGATTGCAACGCACTATCGGCTTGATGCCGTGCGCGGGCATTTGTATGAACGATTGGGCGACACGGCGAGGGCGATCGCGCACTTTCGGGCGGCGGCGGAGCGAACGACATCGACGCCGGAGCGGAACTATTTGTTGATGAAGGCGGCGGGCTTGGCGCGAGGAACGTCATGACGCGTCGTCGACGCTTTCCCCATCTCCACAAGCGTTAGGCGCTCCCCCTAAGCCACGCTACAGCAGCTCGCCCGCCGCAATTGCATCAAGCGCCGTCCGGAGCTCGCCTAACGCGATCGGCTTCTCCAGCACGCGCCACGCATGCCGCTCGGTGAACGCCATGCTCCGCGGCGTGAATGCGCCGCCAGTGCAGAAGAGCATTCGCTCGGCCAACGCTGGACGATTGGCCGTCACCCACTCGTACACGGCCACACCGTCGACGACGGGCATCATCACGTCGCACAATATCGCGTCCCAGGCACTGTCCACCGACAGATGCTCAATTGCACGACGCCCGCCGAGCGCCGTCTCGATCTCGTAGACATCGTCGAAGAATCTCGAGTAGGCGTCGAGAAGCATCTGCTCGTCGTCGATGAGGAGCACGCGTGAACGCCGTCGTTGACTCGTCGCGACAGGGGGATGACCGTCGTCTTCGGCAGGGGGGCGCGACACGAGTTCACCGCCGTGCATCATTCCTCCCACGCGTGGCAGGAGGACCTCGAATGCGGTTCCGGCTGGCGACGTCTCAATCATTTGCAGCGCACCGCCGTGATGCCTAACGATGTCGGCGGAGATCGCGAGGCCCAGCCCCGTTCCGCGGCCGCGCGGCTTCGTCGTGAAGAAGGGCTCGAACATCCGCTTCTGCGCTTCCTCGCTCAAGCCCACTCCTGTGTCGCGCACCTCAATCACCGCCCACTCGTCGCGCTCAAATGTGCGCACTGTTATCTCGTTGGCGACGGTCACGCCTTCGGGAATTGCTTGCGCTGCATTGAGGAGAAGATTCGTCACGACCTGCTCCAACTTCGTCTTGTCACCGCGCACGCGGAGCGAGGGGTCGACCGTTACGCGGAGCACTGCGTTGTAGCTGATCTCCGCTCGCACGAGGGTACAGGCATTGTCGATTACTTCGCTGAGTGAAAGGAGTTCGAGGACACCGCGCTCGCGGCGAGAGAAGGAGCGAAGCTCCCGAACAATCGCCACGATCCGTTCGACCCCCGCGACGTTGTCGCGCGTAAGCTTTCGCGCCGTGTCGAGAAGTTTGCGCGACTCCGTTTTCGACGAAGGCTTTCCGTCAGCCGCAATCAACTGGTCGACCTGATCGATCAACTGCGTGAGCGCGGTGAGGTTTGTCAGGACGAACGCCGCCGGGTTGTTCAGCTCGTGCGCAACGCCGGCCGCGAGCTGTCCCACGGCGATGAGTCTCTCATTCTGCAAGAGATGCTGCTGATACGCTTTCTCGCGCGTGTCACGTTGCGACACCTCCTCGGCCAGCATGTTCAAGCCAGCGGCCAAGCCGTCGACGAGGTGCGTGCCATCACCCACTCGCGCGCGCTTGTCGAACTCGTTGCGCGCAATGGCAACAACGACCTCGATGATCTCCGTCAGGCGCGGATCGTCATCGAGGTTCGTTAGGCTCTCATTGCTCATCCGCGCCTTTGAGCGAATTCGCCAGCCATTCTTCGGCATCCAGTATCGAATTGAACAGACGGGTCGGCGATGCCGGACGGTTGAATCCGAGGTAGAAGTTCCCGATCATGCGGCTAAGCGGAGAGCCTACCACCAGGGCGACGGCGAGCGAGACGCGTGTTGCATCGGCGCCGGCGAACTTCGCGCGTGATTCAGCGGACTGCGAGCGAACGGGACGCAGGTCCACGAGCACCGGAACGCGTCGCCCCCCGGTCAATTGCGCGGTGACGAGCAAATTCTCGTGTGCATCTGTCCCGGTCACTTCGGCGCCGTCGTGAAAGCGGGCGTAGACGAAACGATCGAACCAGAGGGCGCACGACCTCGTGCGTATCGCGTTAGGCGGCGGGGTGAGCTCGGATAATTCGGTTACGCCCAACAAACCTCCCGTGGTAGTACTACGAAAGTGTCGGGAGGCGCCGCGTTTGGTCGCCGTGCGTGCAGCTAACTAGCGAGACGCGCAGGGATCAGACGCGGCGCATCACCTACATCGCCGACTGGTCATTCGGCGTCGAAGAGAAAAACTACCGCGCACCATCGAGCGTGACGAGAGGGCGGCCGACGGAAGCAACCCTCCGAGTGGCGCGTCGCTACGCGATTGGATTCCTCACCCAGCTAATGCGTAAAAGAAGTCGACATACGACTTCACCGCGCCGTCCATTCCCGCGACCTTCGGATTGGCCGATTCGATAAGCCAGTACTCGTCAGGTGCATGCGCCCCCGAACCGTGCCCAAGTCCAAACTGCCCAGCGGCAAGCTTCAGCGGTTCGCCCGTGAACGTCACACCTGGCCACGACCCGGCGAGCCGCGGCCATAACAGCGGGTCGATGCCGGCCTTCTTGTACGTCGCGATCTGCGCGGCCACGATCTTCGAATCGGGAGACGTCTCCGTCGGGTCGTAGCCGCCGGTGAAATTCACCTCAATGTCGCCGAAACCGTGCTTCGTTAGGTGTGCCTTGAGCAACTCGATCGTTCCCTTCGCGGTCATGTCGGGAACGAGGCGCATGTCGATCTTGGCGACAGCGCGATGCGGGAGAATCGTCTTCCCACCCGTTCCGGTGTAGCCGGCGACGAGCCCCTCGATATTGATCGTGGGCTGGGTAACGAGTCGCAGCAGCGAGTCGTGCCACGACTCATCAGCAAACCAATGGTCGACGCCTAACGCTTTCTTGGTACCGGCTTCATTGCGGCGCGGAACAGCGGCTTCGAAGATCTCTTTCTGGCGCGCAGTGAGGGGACGGACCTTGTCGAAGAATCCTGCTACGGCGGGGGTGTGCCCGTCGGCCTTCACCAGCGTGTTCAGTGCCTGCACGAGGTGCCACGTGGGCGAGTCGATCTGTGCCTCGTAGCTCGAATGCACATCGAGCTTGGGACCCCGTCCCCACTTCTCCCCGGTCGAAACCAACTCTAACTCGCAAATGCCTTTCGATCCGAGGTTGATTTCGACGGAGCCGTCGAGTGATTGCGAGCCTAACGGGATGATGATGCCGACGCACTTGCGAAGGGCGGCTTCGACCTCGGGCTTGAAGACGACCTGCCGGAAATTCGGAGAGCCGATCTCTTCCTCGCCTTCGCAGACGAGGACGATATTGACCGGGAGCTTCTTGTTGGCCGCCTTGAAGGCCTGCATTGCGGCGAGGAATGCCGTCTGCGGCCCTTTAGTGTTCGTGGCGCCGCGGCCGATCATCACCTTGCCGACGCCGGGGCGATCGACGATGCGCGCCTCGAGTGGCGGCGACGACCACTCCGATGGGTCGAACTGCTTGACGTCGTACATGAAGTAGACGGCGAGCCAAGTTGGAGCGCCGGCATCGAGCGTGGCGAATACTCCCGGCTTTCCACTTGTAGGGACGAGCTGCGCGTTCGCGAAGCCAGCGTTCTTCGCCAACGTCACCATGTACTCCGCCCCCTGCGGATACCCGCGATTCTCGGCGGCAATCGACGGAAGGGCGATCCAGTCCTGCAGCATCTTGACGGTCGCTGCGTGTTGCGCGGTGATTTGGGCATACACCGCCTCTTGCTGCACCGCGAGGTCGTTGCCGAGGAAGGGGAAGTTGCGGACGTCGCCAATGGCGAGAGCGGCGGCGCCGGCCATCGCGCCGTGTAGAAATTCGCGTCGATTGACTTCGCTCGACGGCAGCGAGTCGTGCAACGATTCGTTGTGAGGTTTCACGCGTGTGGTCCTCGAACGTGGGTGGTGAGAATGGAGCGAATGTGTGACGAAGCGTCGAGGGATGCCAGACGTGATGGCGGGAACGCGCTCGCTAGCGGTTGCCGTCGCGCGCGCGGCGAGAGATCATCTCCCCACCTTCGACTGATGAGAAATCATGACGACTGATCGTGCCGGTGCGCGTCCGACGATAATGGCCGTCTCGCTTTGCCGAGCGCTCACCGCTTTGATGGTATGTGGAGCGCCGCTATCGACGATGTCGGCGCAGCAGGCAGCGGCGACGGGTGCTCCGTATGCGCGTCCTGCGGGCTCGCACGAGGTTGCCATCGAGAAGTCGATCATGATTCCGATGCGCGATGGCGTGAAGCTCGCGACGGATTTGTATCGCCCGAAAGATGCGAGCGGCGCGCTCCCGACCATTCTCATTCGACTTCCGTACAACAAGGCTGCGTATCGCGGCGCGACGGTTCCGGCAGACTTTTTCGCGTCGCACGGCTACGCCGTGGTCGTGCAGGATGTGCGCGGAAAATTTGCCTCGGAGGGGACGTTTCGTGTGTACGAAGGTGACATGACTGATTGGTCTGACACGTTCGACTGGATCGGCAAGCAGTCGTGGTCGACGGGGAAGATCGGCACGTACGGGTGTTCGTATTTAGGTGAGGGGCAGATTATCGCGGCGCAGCAGCGGCATCCGATGCACATCGCCGCGATTGCGCAGGCGGCGGGCGGGAATCTCGGCCGGGTCGGGCGTCGCCGTCAGTTCTGGGGTTCGGTGGAAGGCGGCGCGTTTTCGATCTCGATCAACTTTGGATGGATGCCCGTTTTCGCCTCGACGGACAAGGGGGCGCGCCCGATGCCTAACGTCGACCTCGCGTCGTTTTTCAAGACGCTGCCGGTGAACGACATGACCGATCGCGCGGGGAGTCCGTCGTGGGATTGGCACAATTTCCTAGAGCGTTCGCCTGACGATCTATGGTGGGATTCGCAGGGGTATCTCACGGATAAGGACAGCGTCGGAGTAGCGGCGCTTCACGTGTCGTCATGGTTCGATCTCGCCGGCGAAGCGTTAGAAACTGCGGAGATATTCAAGAGGAATGCGATCAACGATCGTGCGCGCGACAACCAGTACGCGATCATCTCGCCTACGGTGCACTGCGCTTCGGAGGCTGCGTCGAGCGAAACGAAGGTGGGAGACTTGATGGTTGGGGATGCGCGCTTGCACTACTGGGAGACATATCTCAAGTGGTTCGATCGTTGGCTCAACGGAAATGCGAGTGCCCTCGATTCGCTTCCGCACTTCCAGTATTACGTCATTGGCCGGAACGCGTGGAAGTCTTCGGACGTGTGGCCGGTGAAAGGGATGGAGCAGACTTCGTATTACCTCGACAGCGACGGCAAGGCGAACTCGTTAGGTGGCAAT
Source organism: Gemmatimonadaceae bacterium (assembly GCA_044224185.1). GTDB lineage: Bacteria > Gemmatimonadota > Gemmatimonadetes > Gemmatimonadales > Gemmatimonadaceae > SCN-70-22. The sequence goes on from JBGAKW010000019.1 coordinate 45,928, forward strand.
GGCCGGTTGAGCCTAACGCCTCCAAAGAAGGCGTCGGTCGATCGATTCACGTATGACCCGGCGAATCCCGTTCCGGCGCGCGGCGGTTCGATTTGCTGCACGGGGAATCCGAAGGACGTTCCCGGATCATTCGACAACGCGGACATCGAGCAGCGCCCAGACGTTCTCGTTTACACCAGCGATGTACTGCAGCAGGGACTCGAGCTCACTGGTTCGATCTCGGCGTTCGTTCACATTTCGTCTGATGCGCCCGACACCGACGTGACGGTGAAGCTCCTCGATGTATTTCCTGATGGCCGGGCGATGAACATGCAGGAGGGGATTACGCGCGCTCGTTACCGCGAAAGTTTCGGCAAACCGACCATGATGTCGCCTGGCAAAGTCTATGAAGTTCCGGTCGATCTCCACGCGACGTCCTGGTATCTCCCGGCGGGCCACAAACTGCGCGTCGAGGTGTCATCGTCGAACTTTCCGCGCTACGATCGCAATCTGAATACGGGCGGGCATAACTATGACGAGACCAAGTGGCGCGTGGCTAACAACGCCGTGCATCACGGCGCTGGGAAGATGTCGCGGATTGTGCTGCCGGTGGTGAAATGAGCGGGCGCTCGCTGCTGCTGCTATCGCTGCTGGTGGCGTGCGCCAAAGGTGCACCGCCGGCGGCATCGCGCGATCGGGCCGCCGACGAACGCGCCGTCCGCAAGACACTCGACGATTGGTACGAGGCGATGTACGCGAACGACTCGGCGCGCATCGTCGCGCCGTTGACGCGCGAGTTTCTCCTGCTCGAAGACACGCTTCCACTCAGTGGCGTCGAACTCGTGGCGCGCCTAAAGAGCGACAACGGCGGCGCCAAGTGGAAGGCCAACTTCTCCGACTTCAAGACGCGAATCGAGGGCGACGTGGCGTGGACAACGCTGCGGAACCATGAGGACATCGAGGCACCGGGCAACAAGAAGTGCACCGCTGACTTTCTCGAGACGATCGTCTTTGTGCGTGCCGGCGAGGGATGGAAGATCGACCGTTACCATGCGGCGGCGCTTCACCCGATGGCGTGCGCGCCGTGATCGTGCGGTATCGGCGCGCCTAACGAGCCTTGCGCGTGGAGGCGAGGGGTTTGGCTGACTTCGCTTCCCATCGCGCTCGAGCTTTCGCCAAGTCGCGCAGCGCATCACGCCCGATCCAACGCGACGCCGCGTTAGGCGAGGCGGCGAGCTTGGTGGCCAATGCCACGGCCGCATCCATCAGTCTCGGATTGCGGTGCCCGATGACGCGCAGCGCCCAGCTCACGCCTTTCTTCACGTAGTTGCGATCGTCGGTCGCGCACCGTTCAATGAGCGGAAGCACGCCCAAGAACGGCGCGTCGTCGAGCTTCTTGTCGTGAACCCCAACACTGGCGATCAGGGCAAAGGCCGCGCGCTTGACGAATTCGTCTTCACGCTTTCCCCACTTCTCAATCATCGCCCACGCGTGCGGCGTCTTGTCAAACAGGTGAAAGCACGTGGTGTCGCAGATGGCCCAATTGTCGAAATCGCGCGCCCACCTGTTCATCTGCGCTGGCGTCAACTTCGCCGGCTCGGCGACGAACGAGCAGAGAATGCGCGCTTCATACCAGCCCGTGTCCCACAGCGCTACGCCCAAGTCGTGGTTCCTGCCTAACGACTTGGCGAGCGACTGCATCGTCGCCATCGATACGCCGAACACCTTGTCGGTGACGATGCCGAAACGCGCCATCCCTTCTCGATTGCGCTGCGTTCCGCGCTTCTCGAGCCACGCAAGCGCGTACTTCACCTTCGCTTTCACTTCACTCGCCGACATCGGGGGCGCTGGAGAAGCGGCGCGCTTGGGCGACATCAGCGCGGGCCCGTTTCTCCCTTCACCTTCTTGATGGCGGCAACGGCGTTCCACCGCACGCGCACGCCTTTCGCCAACTCCTCGAGTACGGGGAGAGCATCGCGCGCCTGCGGGCCAATCGCTCCGAAGGCATCGGCGATCGCGCGTTGCACATGCGGGTGCTGCGGTTGCGCCTTCCCGGCAGTCATGAGCGCGGCAAAGACACGCATCGCACGCGGCCCCTGCGCAGCGATCGCCCACGCGCTTGCCATTCGTACGCCGTCGTCAGCGTCCGTGAGTCGCTGTGCCAGTGCGTCGATGGCGGCATCATTCACGCCGCCAGCATCCCGTAACGCCAACGCGCTCAAGCCGCGTACGACATGGTCCTCATCGCCTAACGCCTTCGTCAAATCGGCGACGGCAGGTTGTGATCCCCTCTTGAGCTGTGTAAAGGCCCACGCGGCGGCGATACGTTCGTCGACTGATGCCGCCGACAATCCGGCGCGCAAGGCCGCGAGCTGAGCGACGCCGCGCGTGCCTAACGAGCCGATCGCGCGCAACTTGTCGGCGGGATTCGAAGCGATCACGCTATCGGTCGCGACGCCACGACGCTCGTTGGCCACGCGCTGCAACACCAATCCGTCGAGCCCGAGGTTAAAGCCAATTGACGCGGCGTTCTTTCCCGTGCAGGTGAACGAGACGACGTGCTTCCCCTTCGTTAGGCGCGGCCAGCCCAGGACGCGGTCTTCACCGACAAACAGTTCTGTGTAGTACGCATCGATCGAGAGCCCGGCCCCCATGTTCGCGCCCGGCTCGTGCTCCAGCTCGGTCCCGGTCCCGGGCGTCTTGCCATCAACAAGCACCGACCACGTCCCGTAGTCCTGCGCTTCGGCGACCTGCGCAATCAACTCGTAGCGCCCGTCTTCAGGCACATCGAACGGAACATCGATGCGCGCGCCGACGCCCTCACCCTCGAAGAAGAGAATGTCCTTCCCCCAAAAGACTTCTTTCTGAACCGAGACCTTTCCCTTTGTGGCGACGGCTTCGTTGGCGCGTTGTTCGACTTCGATCTGCCTCGCGTTACCGTGTGGTAATCGCGCCGCTCCATACGGCGGTTCCGGTTGCCGAGCTGCAATCCCGAGTTGGTACCAGTAGGCAACGGTGCTAAAAAGGTCTTCACGCTCTTCGAACGCGCTGCGCACGCTGCCGTCGTTGTTGTACGTCCAGCCAGCGTGCTCGATATCGAACTTGAGCTCTTTCGTGAACGGAATCGGATCGGTGATGTGCCATCGATACGCGGTCATGCGCGAGCCGAGGTCTGTTCCGTCGGCGACGGTGACACCGAAGTACGGGCCATCAGCGATGCGCAGCGACCATGCATCATTGAAGTAGTCTTCGGTTCCCGTTCCTTCGATATTGGCCTTCTTCTTTCCGTCGATGTAGAAGAAATCATCACCTTCGCCAAACCATCCGGGCTGATTTTGAATGACGCTGAGCACCGTACCGACGTAGTGCCCGCGTCCCGCGGTGTGCAGGATCTCGTACGGCGCGCCGAGTTTTGTGGGAAGCGCCTGTCGATAACGGGCGTGAAAGTACGGCGTGTTCGCAGGGAGTGACTTGTACTTCGACCAATCGACCTGGTAATACAAATTGGTGACGCGCCGACGCCCTTCGTTGGTGATGGTCACCTTCGCCGATTTATGGAACGGCATGGGCCAATACTCGTTGCGCGAACGCCCAGCAGACGAGTTGCGCACGATCGCCGAGGTCATGGGACGCTCCATGCCATGGCCCACGCCGAAGAAGTCGCCTAACGGGACATCAACACTCGGCACAGTGCTGCCATCGAAGTAGATGCGAAGGCGCAGGAGGCGCGGCCACGCGTATTCACTCGCGGCGACCGTGACCCACATGTGCGTGATCACACCGGGACCCGTGAGGTCAGCAAGGACCGCCGTTTCACCTGGGAGCGGACGTTTGCTGTCGTCGTTGCTGTTGAGGTCCGCGTTGTTGCTCGACGAGCGAAAAGCTTCGAAGTCGCGCAACTGGGTGAGGCGCAGGGGGTCGAGCGCGGATGAGACCTGCGCCGACAATGCGATGGGCACGAGCACGAACGCGCCAAGAGAAATCGCGAAGGCACGCGCGCCGACCAGAAGCGCGTTGGACAGACGAGCGAAACGCGGCATGAGCACCGGCTCCGGATGAGAATCGTTAGGCCACGGAAGTGAGCGGCAACAAGTTCCTTCCAACGGCCGCGTGTTGCTAGGGGGCGCGCATTGCGACGTGCCAGAAGCTCCGGTACATTCGCGCGGCCGTTTCACGCCCCTCCCGCTCACTCATGTCACCACGCACGGCCGCGCGTCGACTGGCGCTTACAGCGGTTCTCTTTGTCGTACCGGCGGCGCCGCTCGCATCACAGGCGCTTCGCGCGGCGCCGACGGCGCAGGGGGCGGCCTGGGTTGAACGAACGCTTCGCTCGCTGACGTTGGAGCAGAAGGTCGCGCAGCTCGTGGTGGGCGAGTTGGCCGGCGGTTACGCCAGCGCCACTGACCCTCGACTCGAGCGATGGATTTCGCTCGCGCGTGACAACGGAATCGGATCATTTGTCTTCTACGGGGGGACTCCTCGGGATGTCGCGGCGCTGCTCAACCGCCTGCAGCGTGCGGCGAAAATCCCGCTGCTGATCGCCGCCGATTTTGAAGGAGGGCCGGGGCAACAGGTCACAGGTGCAACGGAGTTTCCGGCAAACATGGCGTTCGCTGCCGCGGGCTCCGACTCGCTCGTCTATCGCGCCACGTCGGCCGCGGCGCGCGAAGGGAGGGCGATGGGCATCCATCTCACCTACTCGCCCGCGGTCGACATCGCGTGGCGCCCAGAAAATCCCGCAGAAGGCGTTCGTTCTTTCGGCGGAGATCTCGATCTACTCGGCCGACTCGTGCGCGCATACGTACGAGGGTATCACGACAACGGCATGCTGAGTGGTGCGAAGCATTTTCCTGGGCGTGGTGACGTTGAACGTATGCCGTCGCGCCCAGACTTCACGTGGAATACGAAGTCGGCAAATGAGGTGCGCAATGCGGAGTTTGTCGCATTCCGTCACGCGATTGACGCGGGCGTCGATTATGTGATGACCGAGCACGTCGCCGTGCCATCGATCGCGGGCGGTTCGGATTTACCGGCGAGCGTAGAGCCGAAGATCGCGAGCGGCTGGCTGCGCGACTCGCTGCACTTCAAAGGGATGCTGACGACGGACGACTTGTGGTACGATCACGTGGTCGCGCGCTTCGGGCAGGAAGATGTCGCGGTGAAAGCGTTCGAGGCGGGGCACGATCTGATTCTCAAGCCGAAGGATCCAGTTGCAACGATCGCGGCACTGAGCGCGGCGGTGCGGAGCGGACGCATACGCGAGTCGCGCATCGATTCCACCGTTAGGCGTTTGCTGACGCTCAAGGCTCGACTCGGATTGAACGACGCGAGATTTGTGGACGAGTCGAAAGTGGCCGAGCGCGTGGGGACCGCGGAGCATTGGGCCGTTGCGCAGGAGGTCGCCGATCGCTCGCTGACGATGCTCAAGAACGACGGAGTGCTGCCGTTGAAACGTGGTGCGGCTCCAAAGGTCGTGAACATCAGCGTGCAGAAACTCGATGTCGACCCAGCGCCGGCGAATCTCGCTGCCCGGCTGGCGGCGGCGTATCCGGGCACACGCTCATTTGCCTTGGCCCCCCGCGTTGACTCGGCCACCTACACCGACGCGTGGCGCGCTGCGAACGACGCCGACGTGGTGATCTTCTCGCTCTTTGTGGCGCGCGACCGCTTGGGAGATGCAACGCCCACTCGACCGTCGGACCTGGCGTTCATGCAGAAGGTGATTGCGGCAAAGCCGCACGCAGTGATCGCCATGACGTATGGCAACCCGCACCACATCCGAAAGATTCCGGATGTTGCCGCCTATCTCGTCGGCTACGGCGAACGCGGATGGTTCGGCAATCAGGAGATCTATTTCTCGTCATTCATTCGCGCCCTGATGGGTGAGCTGAACCCTAAAGGCAAACTGCCGGTCAAGGTGAGCGACATGTACCCGATCGGAAGCGGAGTCTCGTACCAATGATCGATCGTGACATCGTGCTGGTGGCAAGCGGCGACTCTCGGCTCAGTGCGAATCGAGTCTGCTGGCCAGCGCAAGCGGAGCTTGAAGCGACCGTGGTGCGGACGTTCGCCGAGTTGGGACGCAAGGTGGTGCGCGGTCATGCGGTTGATGCCGACAAGGGGCATGGCTTCATCGACGGGCAGGCGCGTGGGATGGAAGTCTTTCGTTCCATCGATCCGCATGCGCCACTGGTTGTCGCCGAAGCTGTCTGGCAATACACCGGTCACGTTCTCGCTGGCCTAACGAGGCACAAAGGGCCGATTCTCACGCTGGGAAATTGGAGCGGAGAGTGGCCGGGCCTCGTTGGTCTGTTGAACCTCAATGGCTCGCTGACCAAGGCGGGCATTCCGTATTCGACCATCTGGAGCGTCGACTTTACCGACGACTTCGCCCGCAACACGCTACGCGAATGGCTCAAGAGTGGTCACGTGACGCACGACACGTCGCACGCACACGCGCTCCGCGATGACTCATTCACACATGCCTTCGACGATGATCGTGATGCGGGGCGCGAAGCGGGAATGCGCCTCAAGGATCAACAAGCGATACTCGGCGTCTTCGACGAAGGGTGCATGGGGATGTACAACGCCATCATCCCCGATCACCTCCTGCACGCGACGGGCTTGTTCAAGGAACGCTTGAGTCAGAGCGCCCTGTTTGCCGCGATGCAGAACGTTCCCGAGAGTGTTGCCCGACGCCATTACGACTGGCTGCGTGCTCGCGGAATGCGTTTCGCGTTAGGCCACGACGAAGCCAGTGAATTGACTGAGCGTCAGGTACTCGAGGGACTGCGTATGTACGATGCCGCCGTGCAGCTCGCACATTCGTTCGGCTGTGCGGCAATCGGCATCCAATATCAACAGGGGCTCAAGGACACCTGCGTCGCGTCTGACCTGACGGAAGGGTTACTCAACAACAGCGATCGCCCTCCGGTGTACCGTGATAACGGCACGGAGTTATTCGCGGGCCGCGCCGTCACGCATTTCAACGAAGTCGACGAGTGCGCCGGTGTGGATGGTGTCATCACGGAAATCATCTGGCGCGAGTTGGGTCTGGACACTTCCAACACGCTGCACGACGTGCGCTGGGGAGCGCCCGTGCAAGCGTTAGGCGTCGACGAATTTGTATGGGTCTTCGAGATTTCCGGTGCCGCCCCAGCGTCGCACTTCATCGACGGGTATGCTGGCGCGTCTGGCGAACGCCAGCCGCCGATGTACTTCCCGAAAGGGGGCTCGACGCTCAAGGGGGTCTCGCGCCCGGGAGAAATCGTCTGGAGTCGCATCTACGTCCAGGGTGACGCGCTCCACATGGACATCGGACGTGGCGGAGTCGTTAGGCTCACTGCAGAAGAGACCGACCGGCGCTGGAAGGCGACGACTTCGCAATGGCCCATCATGCACGCTGTGCTGTATGGTGTGGGACGCGATCAGTTGATGGCCAAGCACCAGGCCAATCACATTCAGGTGGTGTATGCGCCGAGTGCTGAACTGGCGCTGCGGGCGATGGTACGCAAAGCGCACATGGCGCAAGCCATGGGGATCTCCGTGAATATCTGCGGCGATCCGCACCAATCGCTCGAAGATCACCAGCCGGCGGAGTATCACCGCTGACTCACACGCCTGAGCGCAGCGACGCGCCACTGATCGAGGCGCACGGCATCGGGATTGGATTTCCCGGTGTGCGCGCCGTCTCGTCAGTCGACTTCGATCTGTACTCGGGCGAAGTCCACGCTCTAGTTGGGGAAAACGGTGCGGGGAAGTCGACACTCGGGCGACTGCTGAGTGGAGCGTTGTTAGGCGACGAGGGATCGCTCGCCGTGAACGGAGTAGAGCGCAGGTTCGACTCTCCGCGCGAGGCGATGGAAGCCGGGATCGCGATTATTCCGCAGGAACTGCAGCTGGTCGCCTCGCTCACGGTGGCGGAGAACGTGGCGCTGGGGCGAGAGGTGCGGCTGCCTAACGGCTTGATCAATCGAGATGCTGCACGGGCAATGGCCCGTCGCGAGTTGGCCGGAGTGGGTGCGGCGCACGTGGAGCCTGACGCCCTCGTCGAGTCGCTCACGCCCGGTGACCGTCAGCTCGTCGCGATTGCCAAGGCGCTCGCCGCGCACGCGCGATGCCTCATCATGGACGAGCCGACAGCGGCGTTAGGCGTGGCGGAGGAAGCGCGCCTCGAGCGAGTGATCCGATCACTCGTTGCAAGTGGCACCGGCGTCGTGTACGTCTCGCACAAACTCGACGAAGTCTTGCGGCTGGCGAATCGGGTGACGGTGATGCGCGATGGCAAGAAGGTCGTCACGCGCCCCGCTGCCGACCTTACCGCAAACGAGCTCGTTAGGCTGATGGTGGGGCGAGACATTCCGCCGAGCAGCGTAACCCCGGTTACCGCGAATGCGCGTGAACTGCTGCGTGTCGAACATCTCTCTGTCGAACGCCGCAACGAAGAATCGGGCGAGGGGGCAACTCTGCGAGATGTCTCGCTTTCGGTGCGAGCGGGAGAGGTTGTTGGACTGGCCGGGTTGGTCGGCGCGGGGCGTACGGATTTCCTCCTGAGCCTCGTCGGTGCGCATGGTGGAGATGTTCGTGGGCGCGTCTGGCTGGACGGTCGCGAGTACACGCCGAAGACGCCGTCAGATGCACGCGAGTCGGGACTCGTGATTCTCCCGGAAGAGCGAAAGCGCGACGGCATCTTTCCGCAGTTAGGTGTCGACGAGAACACGACGATGTCGGCGCTTGAGCGGGTCAGTCGTTGGGGGTGGATCGATGCAGCGAAAGAACGTGATGCTGCGCGGACCCTGATGGTGCGAACGCGCGTGCGCGCCGCCTCACCTCGCGCTCCGATCCAAACGCTGAGTGGCGGAAACCAGCAGAAGGCACTTCTTGCGCGCTGTCTCTTTTCTTCGCCCAAAGTGTTACTGCTCGACGAGCCGACACGGGGAATCGACCTCGCTGCTCGTGCCGAGGTGTATGGCGAGCTGCATGAGTTGGCGCGTGAGGGGTTCGGCGTGGTGTTGGCGTCGTCGGACATGACCGAGATCCTCACGCAGTGTCACCGTGTGCTGGTCTTCCGGCAGGGAGCGATTGTCGCGGAGTTCGATCACTTCGAAGCGACGGAGGAGAAGATTCTGGCGGCGGCCAGCGGCGCCGCCTCGCCTAACGAACAGCCATTGGCCCCGAACGAGCCTGAGCGTGGTTCGATGCCCGGTGGCGCACCGCCGCCTAACGGGCGCAAATCCTGGACTCAGAAGGTCGCACGTTGGCGAGGCGCCTTTGGTCTGCTCGCGGTCTTGATTCTTGCGGTTGTCGCTTCACCGACGCGCGGCGGGCGCCCGGTCTTTCTCGACCTTGGCAACCTCACGGACATTCTGCGGCAGGTCGCAGAGAAGGGGATCCTCGCGGTCGGAATGACGGCGGTCGTTGTCGCTGGTGGCATCGACCTCTCCGTCGGCTCGATACTCGCCTTCGGCGCGACACTCTCGGCGTGGCTCCTGATGAAGCAGGGCATGGGATTGTTGCCGACGACGGCGATTGTCCTAACGAGTGGCGCGCTTTGGGGCGCGCTGAACGGCGCTGTTGTTGCACGCTGGCGACTTCCGGCGTTCATCGCCACGCTTGCAACCATGAGCGCCGCGCGTGGCGCCGCGCGCTATTTAAGTGGGGGGAGCGCCATTCCACTGGGATTTGGTGAGGGGGGCGCGCCGGAGTCGGTACGCGCTCTCGCGGGGCCGATCGTTCCGTTCGTGCCTGCGCCGGCGTTGATCTTCGCGCTGTCGGTGGTCGCGATGTATTTCTTTCTCGCGCGAACGCGCGGCGGACGCTACCTGTACGCCATTGGCGACAACGAGTCGGCCGCACGACTGTCAGGTGTGCGTGTTGGGTGGCACAAGGCGACGGTTTATGTCGTGTCGGGTTTTCTGGCGGCGCTTGCTGGGCTCGTGCACTCTGCGCAGTTGGAGCAAGGCAACCCTAACGACGGTGTGTCGTACGAGCTGGACGCGATTGCCGCAGTGGTCATCGGGGGGACGGCACTCACCGGGGGCTCAGGAGGCGTGCTGGGGACGCTGGTGGGGATTCTCACGATTGGCGTCATCAACAACATCATGGGGCTCAATAACGTCGATGCGAATCTTCAGCTTATCCTCAAGGGCGTCATCATCCTCCTCGCCGTCTGGCTGCAGCGGCGCCGCAATGCCTAACGTGACGCACGCGCTGCGCCGCGGGGCGCGCGCGTTGTTGCTCCTCGCGCTTGCCGCCGCCTGTGGCAAAGAGCAGGGCGGGAAAAAGCGCATCGGATTCTCCCAAGCCAACCTTGGCGAACCTTGGCGCGTGGCGATGAACGCCGACATCGCTGAAGCGGCCAAGGCGCACCCCGAACTCGAATTCGTCTACGCCGACGCGCAACAGGACAACGCCAAGCAGGTCGCCGATGTCGAGAACTTCATGCGGCAGAAGATCGATCTCCTGATCATCTCGCCTAACGAGGCGAAGCCGTTGACCGCCGTGGTGAAGCGCGCTTTCGAATCGAAGATCCCGGTGATCGTGCTCGATCGAAATATCGAGGGCGACACCTACACGACCTTCATCGGCGCCGACAACAAGGAAATCGGACGTGCCGCCGGCGAATACTCGGCAAGGCTCCTGGGCGGCAACGGCGAGGTGATTGAGATCAAAGGGCTTCCTGGTTCCACGCCGGCTATCGATCGGAGCGCGGGCTTTCGTGAAGCGATCGCAAAGTTTCCCGGCATCCACATCGTGCACGACCCCGTCGCCAACTGGCTGCGCGAGGAAGCGATGACACAAATGGAAGCGGCACTCGCCGCGCATCCGAAGATCGATCTTGTCTATGCCCATAACGATCCGATGGCGGTCGGTGCGTACCTCGCCGCGAAGGCGAAAGGGCGCGAGGCGAGCATCAAGTTCATCGGCATCGACGGCTTGCCCGGTCTCGACGGTGGACGTCAGGCGGTGACCGACGGCAAACTTGCCGCGACCTTTGTGTATCCCACGGGCGGCAAGGAAGCGGTGGAGACGGCTGCGAAGATCCTCAAGGGCGAGAGCGTCCCGCATCACATCACGCTGGCCACGCAGGAAATCACGAAGTAGAAGCCATCTCATAAATGGTCGGCGGCGCGCCGGCGCGCAGCGTCGGCCAGAAGCCGGCGCCCATTTATGAGATGGCCTGTAGTCCGCAGCAGTTCGTCCCACGCCGCCGCGTGTGCCAGCGCGAAGCCTGAGCAGTGTCCGAGACACGTCAAAATCGCTGACGCCGTTAGGCTCGGCGTGTAGACTCGCGCAGAGCAAAGAACGCTGACGAGAGTCCATCGACGTGGGAGAGCGGCGAGTGCCTAACGAGCAGACGGCAAGCGCGGGAGGATCGGTCAAGGCGGCGAGCATCGCACGCGTGTCATCGATCGACGTCGCCCGTGGCCTAGCGATGGTTCTGATGACACTCGACCATGTGCGCGACTACTTCGGTGATGCCGCCGCGAGTCCGACGAACCTGGCGACGACGACAGCCGCGCTCTTTTTCACGCGGTGGATCACCCACTTCTGCGCGCCAACGTTTTTCCTGTTGACTGGGGCGAGCGCCTATCTCTCGTCGCAGCGACGCACCGATCGATCGTTGTCAGGCTTTCTCGTCAAGCGCGGCGTATGGCTCATCATTCTCGAAGTGGTGATCATGCGCTCGTTGTCGTATCAGTGGAACTTCGACTATCGCGTCACGCTCCTCTTCATTCTCTGGGCGCTGGGATGGTCGATGATCGTGCTCGGTGCGCTGGCGAACTTTTCGACGCGCGTCTCCCTCGTGTTCGGCATTGTCTTGATCGTCGCCCATAATGCCTTTGATGGCGTGCAGGCAAAAGCACTCGGCGCGCTAGCACCGATTTGGACGATCCTGCATTCCCCCGGACTGCTCGTCGCTGGCCCTGATCACTTCGTTCTAGCGGCGTATTCGCTGATACCGTGGGTCGGAGTTACCGCGTTAGGCTATGGGCTTGCTCCGATCTTCCTTGAAAGCGCAGGGCGCAGGCGAACGCTCTTTCTCCGCGCTGGCATCGCGATGATTGCGGCGTTCTTCGTGTTGCGTGGGATAAACATCTACGGCGATCCATCTCGCTGGAGCATGCAAAGCTCCACGACGTTCACCGTATTGTCGTTCTTGAACACGACGAAGTATCCACCGTCGCTGTTGTTTCTCCTGATGACGTTGGGGCCGCTCTTTCTCTTCCTGCGGCGCATCGACGGGTTTGTGCCGCGGCTTCTGCAACCCGTGGCGGTGCTGGGGCGCGTTCCGCTGTTCTACTTCGTTCTGCACATCACGCTCATTCACGTCTTGGCGTTCATCGTTTGCCTTGCGCGATATGGTGAAGTGCACTGGGTCTTCGAATCCCCGTCGCTCGAGTTCTTCCCGTTTCACCAGCCGCCCGGGTGGCCGCTCGCGTTGCCGTACATCTATCTCCTGTGGTGGGTGGTGGTGCTCATTCTGTGGCCCGTGTGCCGGTGGTTTGCGGGAGTCAAGCGACGTCGCAGCGAGTGGTGGCTCAGTTATCTCTGAGTTGTTGATGCTGGATTTCACGGCGCTACTTCCGAAATGCTCCTGAGGCACGTCGATTCATCGCCGCTCGCCGTCCCCTTCTTGCGATGAACCATTCAGGAGGCGTTAAATGTCCCGTCGCCGCTTCGTTCAACAGATTGCCGGCACGACCGCCGGTCTGGCCGGCTTCAGCGCGTTAGGCGGCGCGCAGCCTGCACCTAATCCCCAACCCTCGGCTGCTTCCACTGATTTCATTCCGGCGTATGCGCGCGCGCAGCGATATCGCTCGCGCAAGCAATCGAGCCACGACGTGACCGGAGGCAATCAGGATTACTGGAATATCAAGGGGGGAGAGAGCAAGGAGATTTTCAATGCGACGGGGGCGGGATGCATCACGCACATCTGGTTCACGATTGCTGCGGAATCGTCGTTGCACCTGAAGGAGCTCGTGCTCCGCGCGTATTGGGACGGTTCAGCGAAGCCGAGCATCGAGGCACCGGTCGGCGACTTCTTTGGGCTCAACCTGGGCGACTACGTCATCTATGAGAGCCAGTATCTCGCCTGTTCCCCGGGGCAGTCGCTCAACGCCTATTTCGCGATGCCGTATCGCAAAGGGGCGCGCCTAACGATTTCCAACGAAGGAACGCGCGACGTCGGGGCGTTCTACTCGAATATCGACTACTTCGAGGCCGACTCGATTCCAGCCGACGCACTCTATTTTCACGCGCAGTATCGCCAAGCCGTCCCTAACCAGGCGCAGCAACTCCCTGATCGGAAAAATCCCGACGGCGCGACAAACTACGTGCTCTGTGAGTCCCACGGACGCGGTAACCTCATGGGAGTGTCGTTAGGCGTCATCCAGCTCACCGAAGGGTGGATGGGTGAAGGCGACGACATGATCTTTATCGACGACCCCTCCAAGCCGACGATCATCGGGACGGGGTCCGAAGACTATTTCCTCGGGAGCTGGAACTTCGGCGGCCGGATGAATGCGAAGCAATTCTCGCATCACCAGTATGGTGCGCCGCTTATTCAGAGCCCTGAGCGTGTCGGCGGGCGGTATTGCCTGTATCGCTTTCATGGCGATAACCCCGTGACGTTTACGCGATACCTCAAGTACACCATCGAGCACGGACACGCGAACGACCGCGGCGACAACTTCTATTCGTGCGCGTATTGGTACCAAGATCAACCGTCTACGGAGTTTCCGGCGATGCCGGCGCTGGCGGACAGGGTGCCGCGGAGTCGTTAGGCTCGCAGGAGCGCCTTGTTGGGCTGCTGCCTAACGATTTTGCGTTGTGAGCGTTTGTGAAACAGTTGATGGGAACCGTCTCTGCGAATTGAATCGCCATGTCGCTACGTGTTGCAGTCGCCGCCGTACTTCTGAACGCAGTGCTCGCCTCGAGAACCACGGCGCAGATACCAGCCAACGCGCTCGATCCGGCGACGCTGCGGCGTATGTCGTTCTCCTGGACACAACCAGAGTTGGAGTACGGCTTCGCCCACTGGGACGCCGTCTTTTCCGGGCGTGTCGTCCCGCGTGGAGAGCGCGTACACAAACTCGCGTTAGGGCGACCACTCGCCGCATTCGCGGCGGGGACGCCCGGCGCCGAGGCCTTAGAGAAGTACATCGCGAACGAGAAGGTGGCTGGACTTCTCATCCTGCAGAACGGTGCGATACGATTGGAACGCTACGCACTCGGCCACGGCGCTGCAGGGCGGTGGGTTTCTCAGTCGGTCGCGAAGTCGATCACCAGCACCCTCGTCGGCGCTGCGATGAAAGACGGTTTCATCACCAGTCTCGATGACCCCGTGACGAAGTACATCGACGGACTGCGTGGGAGCGCATACGACAGCGTAAACGTTAGGCAGCTTCTCACCATGACGTCCGGCGTGAAGTGGACGGAGAACTACACCGACGCGTCGACCGATATCTCCAGGTTCTACATCGCGCCGGTGACGCTCGGGATGAGCGCAACAGTCAGTTACATGCGCCGTCTGCCACGAGAAGCTCCGCCTGGACAGAAGTGGCTGTACAAGACTGGTGAGACGCACTTGTTAGGCGTCCTCGTCTCGTCGGCCACCAAACAGACGCTCTCCGACTATCTCTCCGCCAAGATCTGGGCGCCGTATGGAATGGAGCAGCTGGCCGTGTGGGGAACCGATCGTACGCAGGATGAACTCGGCGGATGCTGCTTCTCAGCATCGCTGCGCGACTACGCACGCTTCGGACAGTTTGTCTTGGACAATGGAGTGATCGACGGCCGCTCCATTGTCCCCGATGGCTGGTTCGAGAACGCCACGAAGCGCCAGTTCGCGACAACGTATGCAGAACGCGGGTACGGCTACCAGTGGTGGACCTTCGACGACGGGACATTCGCCGCCATCGGTATCCATGGCCAGTTTCTGTTGATTGATCGGGCACGGAAGATGGTGATTGCGATCAATAGTGCGTGGCCAGAAGCGACGTCGCCGCAGCGCAATGCAACGAGGGCCGCGTTCTTGAAGATGCTCGACGCAGTGATGGACGCTGAAGGAGGCAAGTAGGGGCTGCTCCGATGCCGAGCCCGCGATCGTTCCTCGAAGCGCTCTTCGCATACTTAGCGCTTCCTGGCGTGGTCGCGTTTGTCGTCGATTATCCACATCAGCACGCCGAAGCGCGCGACGCCGTAGGGGTGCGCGTGGGCCTGGGACGGCATGCGCTTGAATCGCGCTGCCGTGTTGCTTCGCGTGGTGCTGGCCACGCTAAGCGGCCTTCACTTTCGTCGGAGGAGAGTGAGCAAAGGGGACAGAACACTGGCCCTTCTGAGCCAATGACCACATGGCGGAGCGAAGCTAATGATTCACAATCCGCGCGCTATTGCGCACTAGTTGACAGTACGACTTGAACTCGCAGAGTGTCACGCGGCGGAAGTCCGGGAACGCGAACGCGTTGCGAATCCAACGCGATACCGGTGGGAACGAATGTTGACCCTGAGGGCGGTTGCACGCGTACGACAAGACAAAAGTACAACACGTCATTGGCTACTGGGACAGTCGCCACGAACTGTCCCAAGGAGTCGCTCGTAGCACGGCTGATATCAGACTCGCGTTGTCCTTTGCACTGGGCGAACTGATCGGAGTTTGATCCACCGGGTCGTGATATAATTGCCCACGATTCTACTTGCGCCAGCGGTAATACCTCCCCTCCCTGACCAACCACCGTTCCTCGAACGACGATGGCGGCCGGTGGAATGGGAATCCCTACGGGCGTGGGGTCGCCGCACGAGGTCACGAATAGTAGTCCCAAGCCGACGACGAGAGAGAATTCTTGAGCTGGATTCATTTGACGTTCACGGGCATCATGCTCTCGTCATCGGCTGGTCGTTAGGCTTTCGTTCGCGCGCCATTGGCATCTACGCCGCCATCCTCGCCATCGCATTTCACCTTCGCGTCGTACTCGGCAATGAGCCATTCTTGGAGCGGACGCACGGCGCCGCGTGGGACGAGTGCAAGGCGAGGACTCCACGCCGGTTTTGGCGCGTTAGGCACGTTGATTGATGCTGCGTCGATAGTGGTCGCATATCCACACTCCGCGCGAGTTCTGTCGCTGCCAAGATTACCGTAAGGCCGCTTGTGTGAAGAGGAACCGGTAGGACTGAGTGAAGAGAGACACTTCGTCTGGAGAACGCGTTTGCGGCTTCCCGGCCACAAAGAGCGCATATGCCGCTCCTGCGCTGGCGACGTAACCACTCTGCACCCTCCACACAGTGTCCGCTCCCGTCCACTGCGCATTGTAGCTGGCGATGACGGCTTGGCACGTCGCCGAGTCCGAGACGACTGTCACTGTCGTGGGCTTGTACGGAAAGCCGAGGGCCACGATCCGCGTCAAGTCGTTTTACCACAGCACTCGTCGGACCATCTCCACGGCGCAGGCGCCCAGCACGTAACCCGTCGTTCAGAGTTTTCGCTGTTGATATTTGAGAGGTGACATGACGTTCCGGAGATTTTGTTCGGTGATATTTTCCTGCACCCTGTGCGGCCCGTCCTTGTCGTCGGCTCAGGAATCCGCGCATACTCTGTCGGCGGTCGTGGGCGTTGCACTAAGCGCTCTCGGGACGAGCCACCCCGAAGGAGGAACGGGAAGCACGGGTATCGTGCTAGGCCTGGACAAGCGATTCGGGAGCGTCGTTGGCGCGCGCGCCGTGGTGGGTTCCCAGCGGGCCTTCTTTACGAAGGATGATATCGCGCTCTGCCACCCGGTAGATGGCGGGTGCCTCGCGGATGCAGTCTTTCCCACGTGGTTTTATACCTTCGGAGTGGACGCCTACGCGACCCCGTTCCGGCGTGTGCCGCTCAAAGTGCTGGCAGGAGTTGGCGCTGTGTACGCGAGAAGTCCGCGAGTGAACGAACGGACAGTTCAACCTGTGGATGAACCGTCTGTCGTTCGCCCGCTCTGGCGCGCTGGTCTGGAGGTTCCACTCAGCCGCTCCACACGAGCGCCCGCTCTGCAGCTAGCGCATGGCGGACTGGGGCGAGCGGCGTACTCGATGTCTTCCCTCACAGGGGTGACCTTGCTGTTTCGATTCTGAGCTTAATGCCTCCTGCTTCGCGACGTCGTGTGTGCCTACGTGCGGCGAAAGTGCGCAGATCTTCGTTAGGTCAACGATCGGTGTCGAAAATCAACACTGGCGTTGTTGACGCGCCTAACTACTTAACCCCCCGCAAATACCGATCGAAGTACTTCGCCGCGCGCTTCGACTGGTCAAGCCGGCTCGCTTCCGTCGCCACCACGTGCGGCTCGGTCGGATAGTACATCACATCAAAATCCTTACCGAGCTCGATCAACCGCTGTACCAACCGCGCGGTATCCTGGAAATGGACGTTGTCATCCACAATGCCGTGCGCGATCAGTAAATGATCGCGCAACCCCTCGGCGTAGTAGATGGGGCTCGAGCGACGATAGGCAGCAGTGTCGGTCTGCGGATCGCCGAGTATGCGCGAGGTCCACTCATCGGAGTAGTGAGCCCAATCGGTCACCGGCGCGCGTGACACGCCAGCTGCAAATATTCCGGGATAGCGGAACTGCGACATCAACGTCATGAAACCGCCGTACGACACGCCGTACATCCCGATGCGCGCCGAGTCGACGCCAGCGTTATGCGCGAGCCACTTCGCCGCCGCCACGGCGCCGTCCACGTCTTTCATCCCCATCGCCCCTGCGACATCAGCGCGATAGTCGCGTCCAAATCCGGCGCCGCCGCGATAGTCGAAGTCGAGGACGACGTAGCCCTGCTCCAGGAGATAGTTCAGAAACCCGACGTGCCCGCTCCACCCATACACATTCCAGCCGAGGTGCGCGAACTGCCGGTAGCCGCCACCGTGCACGTGAATGAGCGCGGCACGCTCCGCGTTAGGCTTCGCGGGGCGATACAGGGCGCCGTACACGGGCTTCCCGTCGGGGTGCTGAATGGCGACAATCTGCGGTGCGACAAGGCGGCGCCGCATGAACTCGTCGGTCCCGCTCACGGTGACCCGTCGTTCCGAGCCGGCAGCTGCAACGGTTCGTACGTATAAGTCGGCGAGTGACGTTGCATCGCTGCGAATGATGGCCACGCGCGATCCGTCGGGCGATAACACTCCCTCGTTGCGCCCACCAGCAGTCGTTAGGCGCGTCAGTGCACCACCGGTCGCGTTCATCCAATAGAGGTGATCGGTGGTCGCGCTGTCGCGCCCGGTCTGAAGGAGCCAGTGCGCGCCATCGCGCGAGAGCTGGGCATCGCGCACTTCCCACGCACCCGAAGTGAGCGCCTCGATCGTCCCGTCAGGCTTCACACGGTGTAAATGACTGAAGCCACTTCGCTCGCTCGCGAACACGAACGATCCGTCGCCGAGCCAGCGAAAAAACGTCGGCTGCACGTAGTTCGACTGAATCGGCGGGCCGCCGAGCCAGCCGTCATCATGGTCGCGGGTCACGAGCGTGGTGCGTCCGCTCGCGATGTCGACTGAGGCAGTCCATAAATCCTTGGCATGCTCGCCGGCGAACTGCACCATCGCTCGGCTTCCATCGGGACTCCACCACGGACCATACGGAACCGTTCCCTCCTTTCCGGCTTCGGGGAGCGAGATCCAGGTCACGGTCAGGCTTTCGGGGGGAGTCGCTGGATTGATGGCCAAGACGCCGAGCCTAACGACGTCGCGTGGCTCACCCACTTTCGATCGTGCGTCGAGGACCTTGGAATACCCCGACGCATCGGCGAAGTCGATGTACTTGGTCGGCGGTCTGTTTGGTGGGGGCGTGCGCACCCGGAAGGTGAGCGTGCGGCCGTCAGGAGCGAGCTGCACCTCCTCGAGCCGCGACCCCGTAGGCACTGGAATCCCCTGTGGATGAAGCGGCGCCTCGCGGTCGAGCACCCCACCTGCTGCACGCCGGCGGTCATTCTCGCGTACGTGCGACGACAGCTCGCGCTGTTGTGCGGCCAGTCGCTCCGCCGCTGCCGTACGCCTAACGACGTCGACGGTTGCACGCGTCGCAATAACATCGAGAGACTGCGTCGTTAGGCGATAGCGATACAGCGACTCCCCAATCATGAAGTGAAGCGCCAGATCCTTCTCGGCGAAGCGCACGCGCTGCGGTGCGCGCTCAAAGGTCGCGACTCGCCGCGTGGATGGCATCGAGGCAAGCGAGAACAGGTAGAGCGAGTTCCCGGAGCTCCACGCCGCGGTCGTGCCGGCCCGATTCCAGACGATGTCGTCGCCCGGCACCATCTCGGCGTCGGTCGTCGAGAGTTGCTCGGCCCAACTCCCAGTTGCATCCGCGCGAAACCAGGGATCACCCTGCGGGAGGTCGCTCGTCAATGGACGCCGGTTCCACCGGAAATAGATGTACGCACCGTCGGGCGACCAGCGCACGTCGCGTGGAGCGAGACCGAGCCACCGGTCGTCGTGCGAGGCATCCTCGAGGGAGACGGGAACTGGATTCGCTACAGGCGTAGCGAGCGTCGCCTGTCGAATGGGAGTTGGAAGTCGCGACTGTGCGTGGAGGGGGGCCGAAGTGGGCGCGACGAGCGCACAGCCCAGCGCACCGACGCGGGCGAATGACCTAACGAGTGCGCGACTACGCTCCGCGCTCCCCGAGCGAAGAGTCCACGTCATTTCGAGCTTCTCCCTCTCAGGATTTTCACGCTGAGGTGTGTTCGCACATGCAGGGGTTGATCGGCTGCCAGATGTCGCGCGAAGCGCAAGCGGCGTGAAGCTGCCGCTACCGCGCTAACGTGTCAACGCAACATCGCGACCGCATGCCCCTCGCAATCGTCGACGTTCCGCTCCCCCTGGCCGAACACGAAAGAGATTTTGCGCCGCGGCGAAGCGTCGCACATTTTTCCGCCGCCCATTCACCACGCACGCCATGCCGAGCAAGACGCCGAAGAAGAAGCCGCACACCGGCAAACCGCAAAACATCGACGAATACATCGCCCGCGTTGACGAGGACAAACGCGGCACGCTCGAAAAGCTGCGCAAGACCATACACAGCGCCGCACCCAAAGCCGAGGAGTGCATTTCGTACGGGCTGGCGGCCTGGAAGCTGAACGGGATGCTCGTCGCGATGGGAGCAACGGCCAACCATTGCGCGTTCTATCTGATGAGCGGGTCAACCGTTGAAGAACACGCGAAGGAACTCGCGGGTTACGACACGAGCAAGGGGACGATCCGCTTCACACCGGACGCGCCGCTCCCCGCTTCGCTCGTGAAAAAGTTGGTCAAGGCGCGCGTCGCCGAGAACGCGCGCCTGGCGGCGGCAAAGCGTTAGGCGCCCGCGCCAACGGCGCGCCTAACGCGCCATGACCATACCGTAACGAGGCGAGCCTTCCAACGGCGCCGCGCTCAAGCGCCCACCAACTCTCTCCGAGCGGCACTTCCCCCCACATGCAACGCTCGGCGCGCCACAATCTGGCGCGTCACATACTCGGCGTCGCGCTCCACACCGTGGATCATCGTCGACGACACCGCATACTGAAAGTGCTGTCCGACGAAGTACAGCCCCGGCTCGCTCGCCACGACGCCGCGCGTTTGCATCGTGTGCCCATCCTCGTCGAACACCGGGAGCTTGATCCACGACAGCGCTGAGTCAAAGCCCGTGCACCAAATGACGTTCGCCACGTCGAGCGTGCGTCCGTCGTCGAGCAGCGGCTTCCCATCGCGCACACCAACGGTGCGCGCGACGCGTTCGATACCGGCCGCCGCGATTTCCGATGGCCTCACGCGAATGAGGATCCCACCCTGCGCGAGCATCTTTGGCCGCGCTTTTCGCCCGACAGGTGTGCTCGTACTAAGGATGCGATGCAGTACGACGCGCAATACGAATCGGGTGAGAAGGAGGCGCCCCACCCGGCCCTCGACGCGAAATGGAACGTGACCGGTGTCGCGACCAGAGAGCCACGTCTGATGTCCGTTGCGTCGCGTCTCCACGGCGATCTCCGCGCCGGAATTCCCCGCTCCAACCAACAATACTCCACCCGGGGCAAGTTGCTGAGGGTTGAGATACTCGCTCGAGTGGAGCTGCACCACGTTAGGCGACAACTGGCTCGCGAATACCGGCACTCGGCGCCGCTGGTAGCTCGACATCGCGACCACCACCTGGTCGGCCGAGTATTCACGGTCGTTCGTTCGCGCGACGAACACGCCATCGCGGCGCGTGAGCTCGGTGACGGTGCTTGCGGTCCGCACCGGAAGCTCGAAATGCGCCGCGTATCGCTCCAGATACTCGGCCATTTCATCCTTCGTCGGAAAGGAGTCGGGCGGCGCAGGGAAGGGGAGGCCGGGAAGCGCATCGAAGCGCGCCGGCGTAAAGAGACGCAGCGAATCCCACCGGCGCCGCCACGGCTCGCCAATGCGCGCGTGCGACTCGAGAATCAGAAACGGGAGCCCGCGGCGCTTGAGATGGTAGCCTAACGACAACCCGGCTTGTCCGCCCCCAATCACCAGCGTCTCAACGTGCTCCGACGGAACGCGACGGTCGGCGACGAAAGTGGGGGTCTCAACTGACGACATGTGTGCAGCCTCCGCGCGATGCGAAATGGTGTGCGAGGAGAGTGTACGATGCCCAATCCGATCCCGCTTCGGGCGAATTGCCCACGTCTATACGAACGAGGGAATGGGTAATTCTATGTACGCGCTAATTGCGACGGCGCAGTGCGTACGCGGTCGCCGCCGCGCGCGTCGTGAGCCCAAGCTTGGTGAAGATGTTGCTCACGTGCCGCGCGACGGTCTTTTCGGCGATACGGAGCTCGGCGGCAAGCGCGCGATTGGTCATCCCCGTGGCCAGCAGCGCGAGCACTTCCTGCTCTCGCTCCGTCAGGTGATCGTCGCGCGTCTCGACGACCTCGTCGTTCCCCTTGGCGCCTAACCGTTCCGCGTTCGCGAGGTCAGTCGCGGCGCCAAGCCGATGGAAGATTCTCCACGCGGCATCCAGCTCGAGCTGGGCGCTTTCCGTGTCGCCTAACGCGAGGCAGGCCTGCGCGATGAGCACGCGCGTTCTCGCTTCTTCGTACGGCGCCTCGAGCTCGCGCCAGTCGTCGAAGCTCTGGCGCAGCAACGGAAGGGCCTGGCGCTCGATGCCCCGGGCGATCATCACCGACGCGGTGGCGTAATTCGACGTGGCGCGTAGGAAGGTGGACTCGAACCCGGTGGCGATGATCTGCAGTTCACGCGCCGCTTCGTCTGCCGACTCCACCTCCGCGGATCGGAGCAGGACCTCGACAAACGCGGCGAGCAGTCGAGCGCGAACTCGTTTGTCCCTGGTCTCGTCCAGCGCTCGCATGAGCGCGGCACGCGCGACGTTGTCGGCGCCTTCGGACAAACGAAGGAGAGCAAGTCCTGGCAGCGCCGCATGCCCGGCGTCGCTCGCCTCGCGATACGCCTCCGCCGCGCCCTTGAAGTCGCCGCGCAGGCGCCGAAGCTCGGCGATGCGATAATACGCCCCGCCAATCGAGCGGTCGGGGGGAGGGGTGGCCATCGAGTCGCGCGCGAGTGCCGCCTGGTCCAGCGCCTGCGGCCATGCACCCGTCAGCTGCAACACCTCGGCGCGCCGCACCTGGCACGTGCCACGATAGAGCACGAGTGATGGCTCAGATTCACACCAGTGGGTGAGCGCGGCCGTCCACTCGCGTGCGCGCCGCATGTCGAACATCTCGTAGCACGCTTCGATGGCGCTGCAGTACACGTCGCCGATAGCGAGCGACGAGACTTCGGACGCGGTGACGGCGACCAGCACTTCGTCGAGAAGTTCTCCGCCAGCCGCAACGTCGCCCATGACGATCATCGTGCGTGCCAGCCCCTGATTGGCGCGCGTGAGAAGGTCGCGATCGCCGAATCGCTCGCCGATGCGCGCGGCGTGCTCGAATGCTTCCGCAGCCCCAGGAATGTCGCGCGCGCGAACGCTCTGCATCGCGACCGCCATCAGGTGATAGCCGCGTTCCACGCTCTCTTCCGTTTCCTGGGCGAGGAGACGGCGCGACCGTGCCAACCATCCGGCAGCGCTCGCCGTTTCGCCGCGCGCCTGCAGCGACAGCGCAAGCCACGACGCCGCGCGAATCGCGTGACGCGCATCTTTGGCATCGAGCGCGACGTGGTGCACGCGTATCCAGAGCTCGGAGCTCTCGTCCTCGCGGTTTATAAGTCGCGCCGCAATCGCGAGGTTCGTCAGATCGTGCAACTCCAACCGCGCCTGGCGATCACTTGCGTCGAACGCCGCGTACGCGTCGCCCCATCGGTGCTCCGCAAATGCCTTGCGCGCTCGTGCGAGCGTACTCTCGCTGCCTAACGCGTCGCCGTCGGATGCCCCTTTGCGGCGTGCGCGTTTGGCAGGCGACCCCGTCGTCGCGCTCCGTGCGCGCGTTCGCTTGGGCGGCGGTGTGCCTTCATCGCCTCCGTGGGTTCCTTCAGCCAGTGCGTCGTCGTGCTTCACGTGCAGCGCTCGAAAATGTTCGCTGATTTCAAGGTGACGAAAGACGCGTTCCGATCGAGAGTCCTTGGTCCACGCGCCGATTCGAGCAGAATTTAGCATCAAATCGACGGTGGATGCGTGTGATACCGCTCGACGTTGTGCGACGACGCTGCTTCCGGTTAGGCGCGGCTGGCCCCAAGATGAAGTAGCGCCCCCCCTCCTCCCTGACTGTTGCCGGATCCCCCCAATCACGACGCCCTCATGCCCGACCTTCGCGTTGCTTCTCGCCTCGTACTGGCCACGATCGCGCTCTCGTGCGTCGCGTCGTGGAGTGGCGCGCAGGCGCCAGTCGATTCCGCGCTCCTCTCCTACATTCGCGGCCTCAAGGCCATCGACAATCACGCGCACCCGATGTCGATCGATCCCGCTGATCGCGACTTCGATGCGCTTCCCATCGACGGCTTTCCCCCGTTTGCACTTCCCATTCGCCTGCGCGGAGGAAATCCGGAGCTCGCCCAAGCGTGGAAGGAGATGTTCGGCTACACCTTCGACGACGTGAGCGAGGCGCATACGGCGACGGTGATGCCGTTGAAGAAGCGCGCCGCCGAGTCACGCGGGGCGAGTT
This sequence comes from Gemmatimonadaceae bacterium, assembly GCA_044224185.1. Lineage (GTDB taxonomy): Bacteria > Gemmatimonadota > Gemmatimonadetes > Gemmatimonadales > Gemmatimonadaceae > SCN-70-22. Next base: position 69,991 of record JBGAKW010000019.1, read on the forward strand.
ATCCCGCTTGGGTGCTCGACCAGCTCGGCATCGACGTGCAACTCGCCAATCGCATGTCGTTAGGCCCCGGGCTTGCGCCACCGCGATTCCGCTGGGTCTCGTTCGTCGATCCGTTGCTCTTCCCGTTCGACACCAAACTCCTCGAGACGACCCCCGATCGCGCCGACCTTTTTCCCAAGACTAAACGCAATCTGCAGCGGTATCTCAACGACCTCAAAGTCACGGCGCTCCCGCCGACGCTGCAGGGGTATCTCGACCGAGTCGTGAAGCCAACGCTGGAACACATGGCGGCGAACGGTGCAGTGGCGGTGAAGTACGAGGCGGCATATCTCCGGCGTCTGGACTTCGCGCCAGCGACATTCGCACAGGCGAATGCGACCTATGCGCGCTATCGCGCCAGCGGTGCTGCGCCGACGCCCGCCAGCTACAAACCGCTCGAGGACTATCTCTTTCGCTACCTCGCCATCGAGTCGGGTAAGCTCAAGATGGCAGTGCACATCCACTCCGCCGATGGCGCCGGCGGATATTTCGAGGCATCGGGCGCCGATCCGATTCTGCTGGAGTCGGCGATGAGCGATCCCGCGCTGCGCAACACCAACTTCGTCATCGTGCATGGTGGTTGGCCGCACACTCGCAGCACGATGTCGCTGTTCACGCGTCCCAACGTCTACGCCGACTTCTCCTTCATGTCCAACATGCTCTCGGCCAACACACTTGCGAATGTGTTGCGCGAGTGGCTGAGCGCCTATCCGGAGCGAATTCTCTTCGGTACGGACGCTTACAAGGACAGCGAGACCGTGGGGTGGGAGGAGTGGGGGTGGCTCGCGGCGACGGCGGGGCGCAAGGGACTCGCACTCGCGCTCACCGGGATGATGCACGACGGCGAGATCACGCGTGAACGCGCGCAGGAGATTGCGCGTATGGTCATGCGTGACAATGCTGCGCAACTCTACGGCATCAAGTAGGACCTAACGAGGAACTTATTCATGAAGCGCAAGAGTACTCGCGCGGCACTCGCTACCGGCGTGCTGCTTTTTGCGTGTGCCGCTGTTGAGGCGCAGACGCCAGACTATCAGCGCGCCGACCAGATGCTGACCTGGAATGCGCTCCGTCACGTCTACAACGATTACGTGGCGCCGACGTGGTATCGCGATAGCACGCGTTTCTGGTATGCCACCAATACTCCGCGCGGCCAGGAGTTCATCACGGTCAATCCCGCGTTAGGCACGCGCGCCCTGCTGTTCGACAACGCGCGTCTCGCCTCGGCCTTATCGCTAGCGGCCGACTCCGCGTTCGCGCCGGGAAAACTTCCGTTCGCCCAATTCAAATTTGGCGATGAAGGGCGCGACGAGAAACACATCCGGACGCGCGTCGGCAAGCGCGACTTCGTCTGCGACATCGTCGCGTATACGTGCATCAAGAGCGACACACTCCCCAATCGCAGTCGCTTTGTCCGGTCGCCTGACGAGAAGTGGGACGCGTTTGCATCAGGAAACAATCTGTGGATTCGGCCGGTTGCCGGCGGCGATTCCGTTCAGCTCACGACGGATGGCGCGTCGAAGTTTGCATACGGTGTGGGTTCGCCGTCGCCAACGATAATTCGGATGCACGTGAGCGTTCCGCCTGAAGTTTTCTGGTCCCCCGATTCGAAGCGTCTCGTTGTCGCGCGCATCGATGAACGCGACGTCCAGATGTTCCACGTGTACTCATCGACGACGACGCGACCGACACACTACGAATATCCCTACGCGCTGCCGGGCGATTCGATCGTTCCGACCATCGCGTGGTACGTCATAGACGTAGCGAGCAAAGGGGTGAAGCCGGTCGATGTGCCCCCGGCGCCTAACATGTCGTTTTATACGTTTTCCGCTGCGCCCCTTCGCTGGGCTGCGTCCTCGGACCGGTTCTACTTCACGAACAGCGATCGTGGCCCGAAGCATGTTCGCCTGCTGGTCGCCGATGCGAGCCGTGGTACAACGCGCACGCTAATCGCCGATAGCAGCACGAGCTACGTGATTGGCGGGCTTGATGTTTTTTCTGGAGCAGCCAATTGGCGCCCCCTCAAGAATGGTGATGCCATCTGGTTTTCCGAGCGCGATGGGTTTGGTCATCTTTACCACGTTGGTGCCGACGGGAACATCAGGCACCAGATCACCGCCGGCGACTGGGTCGTCACCCAACTCCTCTCCGTCGACGAAACACTCGGCCGCGTCTACTTCATCGCTCGCGGGCGCGAGGCCGGCAAACATCCGGAGTACGATTTCCTCTACAGCGCGGCGCTTGATGGCTCCGGCATCACGCTTCTCACGCCGGAGAATGCGACGCACCACATCACCGCCGTGCCGTCGGGGAAATACTTCGTCGACACATACTCCAAGCTCGACACGCCACCGGTCAGCGTCGTTCGTGCAGCTGACGGACGCGTGGTGAAGGAGTTGGAACGTGCCGACGATGCAGAACTTCGCGCGACAGGGTGGCGTCCCGGCGAGGTCTTTTATGCGAAGGCGCGTGACGGCGTCACCAACATCTCGGGCGCTATCTACAAGCCGTCCAACTTCGATTCCACCAAGCACTACCCCGTCATCGACCACATCTATCCCGGCCCGCTCATCTCTCCCGTCTCGAAGGAATACTTTCCGAGCAGGGCGCCGTTCACGTACTCCAAGACGGGGCAGGTGCAGGCGCTCGCGGAGCTGGGCTTCATCGTCGTGGAGATCGACGCGTTAGGCAACGAACCACGTTCGCGGGCGCTGTACCAATCGTGGTACGGCAACATGGGTGACAACGGCATCCCCGACCACGTCGCCGCCATCAAGCAGCTTGGTGCGCGTTTCCGCTGGATGGATCTGACGCGCGTCGGGATCTTCGGACACTCCGGTGGCGGCTTCTCGTCGACCGATGCCATGCTCCGTTATCCCGATTTCTATTCCGTCGCCGTCTCCACGTCGGGGAACCACGACAATCGCACCTACTATCACGGCTGGGGCGAGCGCTTCCAGGGGCTTCTCGTAAAGGATACGCTACGCGGCACCGACAACTTCGCACCGGCGGCCAACAAGACCATTGCCAGCAATTTGAAGGGAAAGCTCCTGCTCATTCATGGCGACCTCGATGACAACGTTCATCCCGCGCACACCATCGCGCTGGTCGACGCGCTGATCAAGGCGAATCGTCCGTTCGACATGCTCATTCTCCCCGACGCGAACCACGATCTGACGTCGCATCCGTACGTCATTCGTCGCACGTGGGACTACTTCGTCGAGCACTTGTTAGGCCAGCAACCGCCCACGTCATTTGCGGTGACGATGCCGACGCCGTGAGCATCTGTTCGTTAGGCGCCAGCCTTCGGATACAGGATCATTTGTGTGCACCGAAAGTGGGCGATCGTCTTTCCACTCTCCTTGTGCGTCACCACGGCGTCCCACACCTGCGTCGTTTTTCCCAGATGTACCGCCGTCGCCACGCTCTCGATCGTCCCACTGCGCGCCGTTCCCAGGTGATTCGATTTCAGCTCGATTGTAGTGAACCCGGTCGCGCCGTCGGGGAGAGTTGCGAGACATCCGTAGCCCGCCGATGTGTCGGCGAGTGTGACCACGGCACCGGCATGCAGGTAGCCGTTAGGAGCCATGTGCCGCTGCTCGACCTCGAGCGATAAGCGTGTTCGTCCGCGCTCGACCTCGTGCACGACGACGCCGAGTAGGCCTGGGAAATAGGATTGTCCGCGCGTGTTGAATGCGTCGGGAGTGGTGTTGTCGTCGCGAGTAGCGGTCATGCGTCAAAGAAAGTGTGCGTAACAGTGCTGGACAATGTGCAAACGAATGGTCCAACATCGTGCGCATATGCGTCGACTGTCTGCGCACCTGTTCACCATTGTCGTGCCATGGCTCGCTGCTGCGTGTGCACATCCAGCGGTGATCACGCTACCGGGCGTCGCCGACGATAGCGCCGCGCACGATATCGGCGGTGAATGGGTCGATGTCGCCCAAACGACGCCTAACGATTCGTCCATCTGGGTGCTGGGCGACGGAGGTGATGACCAGACCCTGCGCTTGACGCGAAGTGGCGCTGGATGGCAACAGAGCCGGCATCACTTTGGGCGATGGCATGTGGTGCATGGCGACGAGGGTGACAAGCTCTGTCTCGTTAGGCGGCCAGGGCGCGATGCATGGTCGTGTGTGTACTATCGTCTGGACACATTAGAGGTCGTCGGCTCGCCGCGGAGACAGCTCGTTCTCCTCGGCTACAGTGGCGAGCATCACACCACTGATCGCTCGCTCGTCGAACGCGTGCACTCAACGCAGGCTTCATCGATTTCGGTAGGTGATGGAAGCTCCGCCGGGGCCGGTGGCGTCTACCATCCCCGCGCGGTCCAGCCCGAGCGCCCCAGCGTCGCCACGCACGCCGGCACCGTCACGCCCGGGTATCTCGAAATCGAGACCGGCGTCGAGCGCGACAAACTCGCGCATGCAGCCCCAACGTACGTGGTCCCGACGGTGCTCAAGCTTGGCGTGTCGCGCCGGACGCAGATGTCGATTCAGCTCCCGATGAACGGCGGCAATGGGAGCGCAGTCGGCCTCGGCGACGTGACGGTTGGCATCAAGATGCGCGTAAGTGAAGATCGCCCGCTCCTGCAGGACGTCGCGATTCTTCCGCAGGTCAAGTTCACAACCGGCGGCAGTCGTGGCTCCGGGACGACAGACGCTTCGCTGATCCTGATCAACAGCCGTACGCTCGGCCCCCTGGGACTTGACTTAAACGCCGGCCTTACCGTACGCAGCGGCGACGCGTCGTCGGCACCTCGCACCGCCACCATGTGGGCCGCCGCGCTAGGCATCCCGGTGCGCGGATCGTTGGGGTGGGCGCTCGAAGTGTACGGCTATCCCGGCACCTCCGGACCCAGCGGGAGCGCCCCAATCGTGGCCATACTCACCGGGCCAACGCTTGTCGTTAGGCAGGAACTCGCCCTCGATGTCGGCGCCATCATTCCCGCCGCGGGGGCGCAACCGCGCGCGCTGTACGCTGGGGTGGTGGCAAATCTCGGACGCGTCATCGGCGTCGCTGGCGGGCACGCGCATCTTCGCTAGTAGTTGCCCTAGTGTCTCGGGCGACTAACGAGCGATATCATCCGGGGATCAGGTCCTGCACTCGCTCTCCTGTCACCCGCCGCCGCAATGCGCGCCATGCTCCACGATCCGACGCCTTCTCGTGCGCCCCTCGGGGCGCCCCCGCGCCTACGCTCCGTCTGGTCGGCTGCGCTCGCCTTACTCGCCCTCTCGCCGATCAGTGCGTCGCCACTGCGTGCGCAGACGGGATCGATCCGCGCCACCATGACGTCGCCCACGGCGGCGTCGCTCGGCAGGTTCGGGGACGTCCCGGTCAACCTCGCCACCGGCGTGGCGGACATCAGCGTCCCGATCTTCACCGTCAAGGGTCGGACGCTCCAACTCCCCATCGTCGCCCGCTACCACCCCAGCGGCATCCGGGTCGAGGACGTCGGGGGGTGGCTCGGGATCGGGTGGGCGCTCGACGCCGGCGGCACCATCACCCGGACCGTGCGCGGCCTCGTGGATGAAGGCTCAAACGGCTACTACTCGAGTGGCCACGTCTTCCAGCGCGCCTGGTGGCCCACGCCCCCCGTGAGTCTCCTGGACTCGCTGCGCAGTGAGCAGATCGACGGGGAGCCGGACCAGTTCTTCTTTTCGTTCGCGGGTCGGTCAGGCCAGTTCGTCATGGGACCAACCTCGACGTCGACGACGATCAAGGACATGCGGACGGTCCCGCACCAGAAGCTGCGCATTGTCCCGACCATCGTCTCCGGCAACATCACGGCCTTTTCCATTCAGACCGAGGATGGAACGCGCTACACCTTCGGGGCCGTGGAGACCAATACCGACGTCAGTACCATCACGGGTGGCGGTTCGATCCCGGATCATGTCAACGAAACGCACAGCTCGGCGTGGCAGCTCACACAGATCGCCTCTCCAGGCGGGGACGTGATCACGCTTGGCTATACGCCGTATACGTCGACCTTCAAGATCGGCGGCTACCAGGAGAAGTTCGACCAGATCGTCACGAGTCCACCGGGCTCCGCCTGCGTCCCGAACGAGTACCGCCAAGACCGCGCGTGGCAGGTCGTCACGCAGCGCCTCACGACGATTACGTCCGCGCAGCACACGGTCACCTTTGTCCCCGGCGCCACGCTCCGCACCGATGCCCTGTCACCGACCGGCGTCGCGCAGGAGCCACGGCTTGACACCATCCGCGTGGCGACGCCCGCCGCGGCCGTCATTCGGCGCTTCCAGTTCGCGCACGACTACTCGACCGGCCGCCTGACGCTGCGCAGCATCTTCGAGCGTGATAGCAGTAACACGACCTCACTGCCACCCTACTCCTTCGACTACAACGCGACGACGCTCCCTGCCTATTCCTCGCTGGCCCAGGATCACTGGGGATTTTACAACGCACGCACCGGCAACACGACGCTGATTCCGCCCGCCATCACGCCATCCGGCTCGGCGCTCCCCGGTGGGGACCGCAGTCCCGACTCGGTCGCCGTCAAGGCCGGGATGCTCACCCGCCTCACGTATCCGACGGGCGGCACCTCGGAGTTTGTCTACGAGGCCAACGACTACGGCGCTGCTGGTGATTCCACGAGTGCGATCCTCGGCGGCTCGGCGCACTCGATCACCGCGGACTCGCCCACGGGGTCCACCGGCCCCGTCAACACGCCGTTCACGGTGACCGGCACGTCGACCGTTCTTGCCACCGTGACGGTCTTGCTCCGCCCGACCTCCTGCGGCGGCGTGGGCTGCCGGTACGCGTCGATTCTGGGCAAGGGGACCTGGACCACGAGTGGAACGTTTTCCGTGTCGCTCCCGCCCGGCTCCTATACCGCGCAGGCCTCGGACGAGTTTGGAGGTCCCGGCAATAACGCCTTCATCCGCGTCGACTGGACCGACAGCGCGGCGGTCAAGCGCAAGCTCGGCGGCGGACTCCGCCTCGCGGAGTTGCGGACGACGGACGCCATGGGAACGACGCGATATCGCGAATTCAAATACACTCTGCAGAGCGATCCCACGAAGTCGAGCGGCATCGTCATCACGGAGCCCCGCTATTCGTTCCAGTTCAATGGCGGGAGCTGCCAGTACTTCTCCCGCTCGACGCAGTCCGCGACGCCGCTCGGCGGCGGCCCGCTCGTGGGCTATCGTGAGGTGCGCGTGTGGGAAGGCAATACCGCCCAGTACGGGCAGACGGTGCACTATTTCCGGAGCGTCGCCGAGCTCACCGATGATCCCGTGCCGTCGGCGCTCACCAAATGGCCGTACTACAAGCGCACCAGTCGCGAGTGGAAGCGCGGCCAGGAGAAGAGTGCGGTCACCTACTCGTCGACCGCGGTGGGGCAGCAGCGCGTGGCGCACGCCTCCGCGTTCCGGGATGAGCCGACCGAGGACACGGTCACGACCAAGCACTACCGTGGCCTGTCGGAGCACTACTTCTCGAGCGGCGCCTACAGCAGCACGTCGGTCTACAACCCGTTCGAGACCATCAGCGCGTGGACGTACACCACGGCGGACTCGACGACCGTCTATGACACGCTCGGCGCGAATCCCGTCACGCGCGTCGCCACGTACACGCACGCCAACGCCAAGCATCTGCAGCGCACGCAAACCGTCGAGACCAACTCCGACGGCACGCAACGCATCACGAACGCGCGCTATCCGGCCGACTATGCGACCGGCGCGGGCAACCCCGAGGCGGTCGCGCTCACGGCGATGCAGGACACCGTCAACATGCACGCCGCGCTCATCGAGCGCTGGGTGCTCACGCGCGTGAGCGGCGTCGACTCGGTGGTGCAAGGCGATCTGACGTCGTACAAGCGCTTCGGCGCGGGCACCCTGCAGTACCTCCCGTCGCAGCGGTTCTCCTTCAACAATCCCGGTCCGCTCGCCGCGGGCAGCTTTACCGTGAGCGCGGTGACGGGCGGCAGCTTCACGAAAGACAGTCGCTACCTCGCGGAGGAGACGGCCACCACCGTCGACGGCTTTGGACGGGTCACGGGGGTCACCGATGCGCGCGGCCAGAGCACGACCTACGCGTACGGCGGGAACGCGAACAACGCATTTCTCACGCAGATCACCCGCGTGCATGACGCGAGCGGACCCGTCAACCTGGTGACGGATATCGGCTATGGCACCGATGGCAACATCTCCTCCATTACCGACGAGGGACGCACCAACCGATTCTTCACGTGGGATCCGTTCGGGCGCCTCAGCCGCGTCCGCAATCATGGCGCGACCCTGATCAAGGCCTTCGGCTACGCCTACTCGCGCACGAGTCCGTCGTGGACCTTCAACAGCGCGAGCCCCAACACCGTCACGGACACCACCGTGCTGCAGGTGGGCACGAACGTGGTTACCACGCAGGTGCTGGACGGTCTGGGGCGCGAGATCCAGCGGATCGTGCAGGACGGCACCAACTATCACGTCACCGCCCAGCAGTACGACGCCGCCGGTCGGGCATGGCGTACGTGGAAGCCGTACACCCGCGCGACCGCCGGATACGACGCGAGCTTCGCGACCAACGCGACGAGCTTCTACAACACCTACCTCGGGCAATCCCTCGCCAAGCCGTATGTCGAGACGCTCTATCGCCCCGATCCGCTCGAGCGCATCACGACCACGTATCCGGAATACGTCGGCGCCTCGCCCACGGTGAGCGTCCTGCAGGGCTACGGCGTGGATGCCGTGAACAAGCGCTACCTCCGCGAAACGACCGACGAAAGCGGGAAGAAGACCCGCGCCCAGACGGATCTCTTCGGCAACCCGGTCACCTCGATCCTCGGCTACGGCGCCGCGGAAGCGACCACCACATCGTTCACGCCCGACGTCCTGGGCCAGCGGCAGAAGGTGACCGACCCGCGCAGCCTGCTGATTACGTACGGGCGCACCACCCGCGGCCTCCTCGCCAGTCGGACCAGCCCCGATGCCGGCACGGTGAGTACCAAGTACGACAAGGGCCGCAATGCGCGCTTCTCACAGGATGCCAACCAGGTCGCCGCCGGCACCGTCGCCTTCACGAGCTATGACTTCGCCAATCGGCCGCTCACGTCCGGCGTGGGCACCGCGACCTTTGCCACCCTCGATCCGGATGCCGTGCCCACGGCCCTCGAGACGACGAACACCAACTGGCTGACCGTCCGCGCGTATGACGCCAAGCCGGCGACGGGCTCGTTCCCGTGGAGTCGCTTTGCGACGCAGTTGAGCGCCCTCACACTCAGCAACGTTACCGGGCGTGTCGCGGCCGTTGCGAACAAGTCGAACGGGGCGTGGCAGCTCACGGTGTTCAGCTACGACACCGATGGCCGCATCGCGACCCGCTATCTCTTCACGGAAGCGAACGGTGGCGCCTCGGTCCTGACCAACCTGAACACGACGGTCACCTACACGCGCGACCTGCGCGACTCCGTGACGCTCCGGCAGGTGACCACGGGGGCGAGTAACTGGTACCAGTGGTACGACTACGACGCCCGCGGGCTCTTGTGGAAGGTGTCGGCGGCGACTACGAACGTGAAGCCGGGCGCTCCCGACGTGACCTACACGTATCGACCGAGCGGCGTGCTCGCCAGCCGCGCGTTCGCCGGGGGGCCGACGGTGCCCTACGCCTACACGATCCGTGAGCAGCTGGCCAAGATCGGCGATCCGGCGACGACGACGTACCCGTTCTCGGCCGGCTACAGCTACAACGCCAATAGTACCATCTCGACCAGCGACTTCTATGCGGCCGGCAGTCCCGCCTCGAACAAACGCTACAAGTATGACTTCCCGACATATGACGCGCTCAATCGGCTGAAGAGCGCCGACTACTCGAGCTGGAGCGGTACCGCGTGGACGGCGACGCTGGCGTACGACCTCTCGGGCATGGCTTACGACGCCAGCGGCAACCTCACGACGTTGCGTCGCCGGAACGACGCCGGCGCGTTAATCGATAGTCTGACGTACACTATCGCGGGCACCAGCAATCGCCTCACGAGTCTGATCGAAGCCGCGGGTGTCACGGCCGAGACGTGGGACGCCGAGGCGGGGAATTTCACCTACGATGCCAACGGCAACACGGTCGCGGCGTCGGCGCCCTACAGCCTGAGTGCAGCGACGTACGACTACCAGAACCTGCCGCTCTCACTCACGCGGAGCGGAACGACGAGCACGTATCGCTACAACGAGGTCGGCCAGCGGATCGCCAAGCAGGTGGGGGCAGGGAACACCGAGGTCTACCTGCTCGAGGACCGCACGCCGCTTGGAGTCTACACGCTAAACGGCGCGGGGACTGTAGTCAGTTCGTTCTTCAACCTCCTGGCCGACACGCGCGTGATCGGGCGGCTGCCGAGCGGCGGGACGCGAAGCTACTACCACACGGACTTGTTAGGCAGCACGCGCAGCGTCGTGCAGGGCGCCACGGTGACGGAAAGCTACGACTACGATCCGTGGGGCGTGCTGATGCCCGGGCGGGCGTTGGGCAGCGGGACCAAGGAGCAGTTCACGACGAAGGAGCGCGACGCGGAGAGTCAGCTCGACTACTTCGGAGCGCGGTTGTACGCGTCGGCGCTCGGGCGGTGGACGAGTGTGGATCCGGCGGTGGCGGCCGACTTGTCGCCAGAGTGGGGTGGGTACGTCTATCTGAATAACGATCCCGCCAGGTTAGTGGACGCTCTTGGGTTATGCCCGAAGGAAAAGAATCCGGACTGCCAGGAGTTCACCGGTCGAGAGGCGCAGGCCGTGTTTACCGCACTTGCGGCGAGAATGCCCGCCACCAAGAAGGGCTTGGCAGTGAGCGCCGGCGTGGGCCTTCTTGGCGCTGGACTTGTCGAGGCAGGTGTCGCCGTTCTAGAGCATTCGATTGCTAGGGGAATGGCGCTCAGGGTCGGCTCACGACTCGTGCCCATCTCGGCGGCTGCCGGGGCAGCAGAGAAGTTAGAGGACGAGGTTGTAGCTTCGTCGTCGAATAGCATCCGACTAGTTAACGGCTACTATGAGGCCGCGGGGTACCCTTTCAAGATCTCTGAGGCATACTACGAAAGGCTGTATTCAACTGGTCGCGCTGCGCCGTTCTCAATTGCGCGTGAGGTGTTGCAAAGAGCTACAACCGTAACGCCTGATCCACGAGGGAAGATCGGGTTTTTCCGATACGCGACTTAGTACTACGAGATGATCTATAACCCCACCACGCAGGTTGTCTGGCACCTTCAGCCGCTCCGAAAATGAACACGCTCGATGCTTGCTTGCATCTCATCTCGCCGATCTATCAGGCGATTCGGGAAAGTTCCGGGCGATCTACAGTACTCTTAGAGCAGTGGATAGGATACGACGTCACACGAGGCCCGTTGTCCGCAGATGATCGTCGCAATCAGCAGTCCTACTACCAACAGCTTTTCAGCGGCGATTGTCAAAAGAAGGTTGCTGCACTCCTAGTGCGTGCCATGCAAGCACTCCATGGACTCGAATACGAGCAATCGAGTGACGTGCTCGCTACGCTAAATTTGTTGCAGATGATTATCGCAAATGCCCTTTGGAGATTTGACGTCAAAGTATCGCCGTTTCTTGAAGACTTCGCGAGAGAATTTGATCGTCTTGATGACTCGGAAGTCAGCCTTCTACTTCATCATCGTGCGCAGTCCGACGAGTGGAAGTTGGAGAAGACATAGATTCGCATCTGCTACCCGCAGTTTGTTCGACTACGGTGCGCGCGCTTTCCCGGGATGTGCCTACTGCGACTACAAGCGGGAATCTGGGATCGTCGGATGTGACCTACACGTATCGACCGAGCGGCGTGCTCGCCAGCCGCGCGTTCGCCGGGGGGCCGACGGTGCCCTACGCCTACACGATCCGTGAGCAGCTGGCCAAGATCGGCGATCCGGCGACGACGACCTATCCATTCTCGGCGGGCTACAGCTACAACGCCAACGGCACGATCAGCTCGGGCGACTTCTACTCGGCCGGGAGTCCGGCGGCCAACAAGCGCTACAAGTACGACTTCCCGACGTACGACGCCCTCAATCGCCTCAAGGCGGCGACCTATGCGAGCTGGAACGGGACCTCGTTCACGAGCACGCTGGCCTACAACCTCGCGGGCATCACGTACGACAACAGCGGCAACCTCCTCACGCTGCAGCGCTACCGCGAGACTGCCACGCTGATCGACAACCTCACCTATACCATTGCCGGGACAAGTAACCGGCTGACCACGCTCGCCGATGCGGTGGGCGTAACGGCCGAGACGTGGGATGCCGAAGCTGGAAGCTTCACGTACGACGCGAACGGCAACCAGCTCACGGCGCCGGCTCCCTACAGCATCACCACGACCACCTACGATCCGCAGAACCTGCCGCTCTCCCTCACGAGTGGCGGCACCACGACGACGTATCGCTACAACGTATCGCTACAACGAGCTCGGGCAGCGGATCGCCAAGCAGGTAGGCGCCGGGAACACGGAGGTCTACCTGCTCGAGGATCGCACCCCCTTGGGCGTCTTCACGGTGAGCGGCGCCGGGGCGGTGGTCAGTTCGTATTTCAACCTGCTCGCCGATACGCGCGTGGTGGGTCGGCAGCCCAGCGCGGGGAGCCGGAGCTACTACCACACCGACCTGCTGGGGAGCACGCGCGCCGTCGTTCAGGGCGCGACGGTGACCGAGAGCTACGACTACGATCCGTGGGGCGTGCGCATGCTCGCGCGCTCGTTAGGCAGCGGGACCAAGGAGCAGTTCACGACCAAGGAGCGCGACGCGGAGAGCCAGCTCGATTACTTCGGCGCGCGGTCGTATGCCTCGGCCATTGGGCGGTGGACGTCGGTCGATCCGGCGGAGGCGGCGGATAGCGTACCGCAGTGGGGGCCGTACGCCTACGTGAGAAACAATCCCGGTAATTTCGTCGATCAGTTCGGTAAGTGGCCTGACTGTACGCCGTGGCCGCAGTGCTCACTCGCCCCCGTCGCCGCGGGGCGTGGGCTGAAAGCTTGGGCCGCGAGGACTCTAGATCGCTTCAACGACTACAATGGCGTCAACCAAGCCGCGAACTTAGGTGTGGCACTTCGAGATGGCAAACTAGGGGAAGCTGCGATCCAAGCAGGGGGCCTGCTCTTGACGTTTGAGGGTGGTGGCTCTGGTGGACTTGCAAAATGGGAAGAGAAGGCGATCCAGCGTTTTTCTGACAAGTATGGAGTTGAAGTGACGCTGACCGGCAGCCGAGCGCGCGGAACCGCGGGACCACTCTCGGACTTCGACTACATCATCAGCGGCAACTCAAAGGTTCTCAAGGCAGCGCGACGTGAGCTGCCTCGCGGAGTTGCTGGTGGTGAAACCAATGCCAGTGGGCGGCAGACGGGGATCGACGTTTTCCGTCCCGATGAGCGAAAGCCAACGGCCGGAGATATTACGTTCACACCAAAACCGCGGCCGTGAGCCGCACCAACGAGAGATACATGAGAACTGTCGAGGTCGCCGTGCTGTCAGAGGCGGTTAATAACTGGATCGTGCAGACACCAGGTCGCAAGTACCCGGGAGTTGTGGTGCAAGGCGACTCGTTACATCATCTTCAATATCTTTCGTCGCGGATCGCAAAAATCGCTGAAACGATGAACGATGAGGACCTTACTGACCTCGCAACCGAGCTGAACGATCTGCTCACGGGACGCGTTGCTGCGTTCGAGCGCGTTCTAGCCGAGAGCGGTTTCGTTCCGGAGCCGTGAGGAGCGTGGGCGGCATTTAGCTCGGGTAGTCTACTCCGACCGTTCAGACGGAAGTCAGCCCTGATTTCCTCAAGGCTGCTTGGCGACTGCGATAATAGCCGACACTGCGTCGTGCTTGCGAAATGCGCGCATTCTCCATTAGCGCCGCCCCGACGCCGGCTCAACCTGTGCGGCGCCTCGGCGTTGCGGCGTGACGACCTCGAGCATCGCCTCGGACGCGATCACCGGAATGTGAAGCGCCGCCACCTGAGCGTTCACCACCTTGCGGTCCCAAACTTCCGCGCACACCGTCATTTGTGACAAACGTTTGATTACAGCCGATAGGTGCGGTTGCCGACAGCTAGGGAAACTCTGCACAAGCCACTCGGATGATGTAGATTGTAACTCGTTAGGCGCGCCGTGTCTTTGACGAGGAGTTTCGGATGGGCGAGCAGCGGACGTTGGCCGCGATCGCGTGGCACACGAAGGGTAAGGTGACGCGGCGCGAACGCTTTCTGGCGTCGATGGACGCGGTGGTGCCGTGGGCTCGCCTGCTCGCCCTCATTACGCCGCACTATCCCAAGGCCGGGAACGGCCGCCAGCCCATCGGCGTGGAGCGGATGCTGCGCATCTACTTCCTGCAGCAGTGGTTCAACCTGTCGGATCCGGCGGCCGAGGACGCGATCTACGATAGCGAGTCGATGCGCCGGTTCGCCGGGGTGGAGCTGGGCGAGGATCTCATTCCCGACGAGACGACGATTCTCCGGTTTCGCCATCTCCTCGAGCAGCACCACCTGACGGAAGCCATCTTCGCCGAGGTCCGGGGGCTGCTGGAAGAGCAGCGACTGCTCCTCAAGGCCGGGACGATGGTCGACGCGACGATCATCGCCGCGCCCAGCGCGACGAAGAACCAGGCGGCGGCGCGCGATCCGGCGATGAACCGGAGATGAAACAGACGAAGCAGGGGAAGGCGTGGCACTTCGGCATGAAGCTCCATGTCGGCACCGATACGCAGTGGACGCTGGCCGGCGGCGCGTATCGCGTGAATCGCCGCGGGACACCGACGCATCCGCTCACCCGGCAGCAGCAGGCGGTGAACCGCGCGCGGTCGCGCCATCGCGCGCGGGGCGAACATCCGTTTCACGTGATCAAGCACTTGCGGGACTTCGTGAAGGTGCGCTACCGCGGATTGGCCAAGCATGCGCCCCGCGCGTGCACGCGGTTCGCCCTCGCCAATCTCTATCGGGTGCGGCACCTCCTCGCGCCCCGTCGGGCCGCGCTCGGCCTGACCTGAGCCCGCGACGGCACGGCGCGCGCCCGACGGCCGCCGCGCGGGGCGATCGATCCCAGGACGGTCGCCGCCCCACCGCGTGCCGACGGTGTTCCGACGCACGTCGCGCGTACGACGCACCGATACCGACAAACCGACGCCCCAAACGACCCTGTGCAGAGCTTCGCTAGGCACCAGACGCGCGACGACTTGCTGGGATGACCCGGCGGCCCTTCAGCACCTACCGACCTACCCGCTACGTGTATTTCGCCCCGCCGTTTGGGCAGATGCCCTACACCAATTCTGCTAGGAATCCGGAGCTTTCATATACGGGAGGCAACCATCCCTCCCCTTACGGAGGCACCAATGCTTCGCAGCTCTTCCAGGCAGCAAATCCAGTTCGTCACCGTTCGGCGATTCGCGTTCGGCGTCGTCACTCTCTTCCTTGCCGTTCCGTTGCACCTCGCGGCCCAGGACTCGAAGCAAGTCGCTCAATCCATTCCTGATACCGCCGCCATCACACCGGCGCTCATCGCCAAAGGTCGCGACGTCTTTCGCAAGAATGGGGGATGCTACGTCTGTCACGGACTGCAACTCGAAGGAGGCGTCGGTCTCCCGCTCAAGAAGGCGACTTGGAAGAATGCCGGGGGCGGCGATTTACCGGACATCGTTCGCGTGATTTCGAACGGAGTGCCCGGAACGCTGATGGTCTCACGCCCGAACGGCATCGACCAAGCCCGCGTCGTCGAAGTCGCCTCGTATATCTGGGCTGTCAATCACGGAAAAACCAAGCCGTGAGGGTCTTATGTCACTGAAACGCCAGCTCACCGTTCACGTCGCGCCAGTTCGCGCGCTGGCGTGTGCTATCGTCTTCCTCGCCTTGCCAGCCACGAGTCACGCCGCACCCCTAACTCACGACAGCAGCTCGGCGCGTGGTATGCTGACCTTCCCGCACGCCACACCGTTCGCGGGACTGAACCTCGCACGTCACACCGTGAAGCTCATTCCCAGCTACGCTCGCCAAACCGGTCTCGCCTGCAGCGTTTGTCACTTCCAGTTTCCGCACCTGACGCCGTTCGGTCGCCTCTTCAAGCTCAACGGCTTCACGATGACAGGGCTCAAGAACATCACCTCGTTAGGCGACTCGGCCAAAACGCTGTCGCTCAGTCCTATTTCGCCGGCCTCGGTGATGGTCGTGACGTCGATGTCGCATCTCTCCAAGCCGATCCCCGGCACACAAAACAACACCGCCACGCTCCCGCAGGAGGCATCGCTCTTTTTCGGTGCCGGCATCGCCCCACGCGTCGGGATCTTCTCGCAGTTCACCTATTCGACGGCCGAGGGGAGCATCGGCATCGATAACGTGGATATCCGCTTCGCGAATCATGCCGATGTTGGCGGCCGCGATCTCCTCTATGGCCTAACGCTCCACAACAACCCAACGGTGCAAGATGCCTTTAACACCGGCCCCGCGTGGGGATGGCCGTTCATCTCCTCCGAGGTCACGCCGGGAGCACCGTCCGCGATGATCGACGGTGGGTTGTCTCAATCGGTACTGGGGCTCGGCGGCTACGCGCTTTTCAACAATACCCTCTACGTCGAGTTCACTGCGTATCGTACGTCGTTGCAGGGACAGCACGCGCCGTATGACTCATCGGCTTCGAACGTCCTGCGCAAAGTCACGCCGTACTGGCGCGTCGCTCTCACCAGAGATGTCGGATCCGGACACGTGATGATCGGCACGTACGGCTTCGACGCCAACCTGTGGTCGCAAGGTGTCGAAGGTGCCACCGATCGCTATTCCGACCTCGCCGTCGATGCGCAATTCGAAACGAGCGTGACAAAGACGCCAGTGGTCGTTGTGCGAGGGAGCTTCACCCACGAGAAGCAGCGCAAGACTAACGCCTTCGTCGCTGGCGAAGCGCAGCTTATCAACCGCAACCTGAACATCGTCCGCGCGAATGCGTCGTTGCTGCCAAGTCTGAGGCACGGCTTCACCGTTGGCGTGAACACGACGAGCGGAACGGCCGATTCTCTCGTGTATGCCGCGGAGCCGGTAGCCGGGAGCCGCATGGGTACGCCCAACACCACGTCGTTCACAGGCGAGTACGTGTTTAATGCATGGCAGAACGTCCGGCTTGGGGCGCAATTCCAGATGTTTACCAAGTTCAATGGCGCGTCGCGCAATTACGACGGGAGCGGGCGTCGGGCGTCGGACAACAACACGTTGTATTTGTATTCGTGGATTGCGTTCTAGGAGAGTGTGAGCGCTGCGCGTTAGGCACCCCGCGATAATAGCGGCGCGCAGCGCTCCCCTCGTGCGCGGTCGCACTCCGTGGAAGATTTCCGCGATGTGCCCCCCTGCCTTGCCCGACCGGTGTCCTCATGGCCGTCGCCGCACTCTACGACATTCACGGGAATCTCCCCGCACTCGACGCCGTCCTCGCCGACCTCGCTCGCCTCGACGTCTCGGCGATAGTCGTCGGCGGCGACGTCATGCCCGGGCCCATGCCCGCCGAGTGCCTCGCGCGACTGCGCGCGCTCCGCATCGCCACGTACTGGGTTCGCGGGAATGGCGATCGCGAAAGCGTGGCCCACCGCGCCGGTGAAGGGTCGGCGTCGCTACCTGCAGGTGTGCGCGAGCAACTCCGCTGGTGCGGCGCACAACTCTCGGATGAGGAGGCGGCATTCGTCGCCACGTGGCCAACAACGGTGCGCCTAACGATTGCGCCTATCGGAGACGTCGTCTTCTGTCACGCGACGCCGCGCAATGACCTCGACATCTTCGTTGCCCAAACGCCGGAAGCGCCACTCCGCCCGCTCTTCGACGATGCGCGCGCCCCTCTGGTGGTCTGTGGCCACACGCACATGGCGTTCGATCGCTCCATCGGCACGACTCGCGTGGTCAACGCGGGCAGCGTCGGAATGCCGTTCGGAACTCCGGGAGCACATTGGCTCCTGATCGGCCAGGGCATTGAATTTCGCCTAACGAGCTACGACGCACACGCCGCCGCCGCGTCGATGCGCGCGACGCTCTACCCGGCGCGCGAGGAGTTCATCGAGCGCAATGTGCTGCACACTCCTGGCGCTCAAGAGATGACGGAACTGCTGCGGCGCGGGGAGGTGCGGTAATCGTCCGATGGGCAGGGCGGTGGGGGACGGGGGCGG
>JBGAKW010000003.1:0-412046 GCA_044224185.1 Gemmatimonadaceae bacterium
ATGAAATCGATCTCCGCGTCTCCCTTCACGGCAGCGCACAACGCCTGTCCGTCCATCTCTGGCATCATGACGTCGCTGACGATCAAGTCGGGGAAATGCGCGCGAGCCATTTCGAGTCCGCGCAGACCGCTCGGCGCCGTCAGCACGCGATAACGGCCAGCGAGATGACCGCGCAGATACTCGAGCAGCGCGGCGTTGTCCTCGACGACCAACACGGTCACGGCGTCGACCGATGGTCCTGGCACTGGCGCAATGGCGTGCTCCTCCGAGATACCAGTGGCGCGCAGCGCCGAGTGCTCGGTCACTCTCGGCTCGAGCGCTGTGCGCGCTGGTCCAGTGGCAAGTGGAAGGCGCACGATGAAGGTGCTCCCACTCCCTTCGGTGCTCTGAACAGCGACCGTGCCGCCGTGCAACTCGACGAGCTCTCGCACGAGCGCGAGCCCGATTCCCGCGCCTTCGTACACTCGGCGCGCCGAATCATCCACTTGGAAGAAGCGCTCGAAGATGCGTTCGTGATACTCTGGTGCGATGCCTGGCCCTGAGTCGGCCACTTCGATCATCGCCCACGCTTCGCCCTCCGCAGCTGCTGACGCACGCAACTCCACCGAGCCGCCCCTCGGCGTGAACTTGAGTGCATTTCCAACGAGGTTGCTGATGACCTTCTCCATCTGGTCGGGATCGTAGCGCACGCGTAGCGAGCCAACGGGTCGCGAGAGACGAAACGAGATGCCGCGACGATCAGCCAGCGATGCGAACGAGTCCGCCATGCGTTGCAGCAACGGGACGAGATCGTGAACCTCGGCCGTCAGGTGCAATTTGCCCGACTCGAGCCGGCGCACGATCGCGGGGAGTTCTCCCGAGCGTCCATCGCGGAGATCTTCGACAGGGCCGATGATCAGCGAGAGCGGCGTCCGAAATTCGTGACTGACGTTCGCGAAGAAACGCGATTTCGCGTCATCGAGCGTTCGCAATTGGTCGGCCTGCGACGCAACCGTGTGTAGCGCTGCCTCGAGTTTGTGTGTTCGCTCGTTGACAGCATGTACCAGCTCGCGCTCACGTCGCTTGAGACCACGCTCGCGATATTTCTGACCCGACCAACCTAACAACGCCAGCGAGAACGTCACGAGCAATGCGAAGGGAAGTGTCTCGTAGAACGCGCGCGGCACGACGAACGTGAGCGTCGCGTCTCGCGCGCTTGTGAAACCGCCGCCATTGGTCGCTCGTACGCGAAAGGTGTGCGTGCCCGGACCGACCGCGTTATACGTCGCGGTGCGCGATACTCCCGCATCGATCCAGTCGGCATCGACTCCATCGATACGATATTCGTATCGCGTTGGATTGGCGCTACGCGACGCGATGGCGCTGTACGCAATCGTTAGGCGCCGGGCGCCGGGCGGAATGCGAATGACGCTACTGTCCATCGGCACCGCGACGCCGCTTGCCTCGACGCCAAGCACGTGAATGCGCGGTCGGACCGAATCAAGCGCGATCGCGAAGGACGGTGAGACGAACGACGCACCGGCAATGGTCGGAAACCAGAATCGGCCGCTGTCGTCGCGCACACCAGGTTGTCCCGTGGTTTCCGGTTCCGTGAGCCCATCGGTGCGTCCGTACGTGACCGCGCGAACCTTGCGCTCGCGTCCTTCGAAAAAGGCGAAGAGCGAGCTGCGCGACACACGATGCACGCTTTGATTCCCGCCCATCCAGATGTTCCCAGCCGAATCGTCGAGGAGACTCGTGACGACGTCGTCGCCAAGGCCTTCCGATCGTGTGACCGCAGTGAATCGGCCGTTCTGAAAGCGAACGAGACCGCCACCGTAGGTGCCTAACCACACCGTGCCATCCGAGTCCGGCAGCACCGCACGAAGGGCGGCCCGTGGGAGACCATCGCGCGTGGTGTACATGGTGGCAGCGCCACGGCGCACTCGAATCAGCGCCGACGACAAGTCAGGGCGCAGCATCACCGCCCACACGGTTCCGTCAGGCGCAACGGCGATCGCGCGGGCGATACCGGGAACGGCCACTGAATCGATGACGTGCGCGCTTCCGCGAGAAGGCAGCGTCGCATGATACAGTCGATTCGCAACCCCGTACCACACCGCTGTCGCTGTTCCTGTATCCGCAGCAAACGCCGACGCATCGCGATGCGGAAGGTAGTGGAGTGAGTCACGCACCGATGAAGCGCCCAGAGTCGCGTAGATCGCAGCAGGAGACCACCAGGCAATCCCTCGTTTGTCGACGTATACTCTCGCGTGGTGAAAGTCTGCACGTGCGGGCTGAAGAGCTGGGCCGATACCGTTCGGTGTGAGCGGTGCGACACGGCCAAACGAGTCCCAACTCAGCGCCGCACCAAACGTCCCCCGTTCGACATACTGCGGCTCGGCGAGGTTGAGCGGAACAGTGCCGAAGGCGACGCGACACATTCGTCGCACCTCCAACTCGAATGACCACGCACACCCTGCTTCGCCCTCGAAGAGCAGCGTGCCGACGCCGTTGGAATGCTTCGGAATTCGCGCCGAGGGTTCGGTGCTCCCCCGCGTGAACACGTCATACGTCCCGGGCGTCCATACCCAGAGCCGCTCGTCGCCATCCACGAACGCGGGCAACTCGTTAGGTACGCTGCGATACGTGAGGACCACATCGCCGTTCGCGCGCACGAGGTCGCGCCAGATTCCACGTTCTCGGACGACGAGAATCTCGCCATTGGCGCGTGAGCTGACGATCGCCACGACGGGTCCGCGACGATCGAACCGCGCTGCGGTGTCGCCGAGTACGCGCGGTATCATCGCCCGGTCAAGGATCCACAGGCGGCCATCGCGATCACGCGTCGGTCGGAACGAATGCCACGGAAGACGTGCCGTAGGCGGGTCTGACGCCACGTGCTCCGTTCCACCGCGCTCAAGTCGCCACGCGACGCCATACGCGAAGCCGAAGAGATTTCCCGCTCCGTCCACCGATAGATCGCCAAAGATCAGCTTCGACGGCGCGACCACCTCGGTGATGCGTCCGGACGCGAGCGCGAGAACCGCGTTCCCCTCATCGAGCATCCAGAGCGTGTCGGCGCGCCCCACCGCGAGTCTCGTGATGCGGCGCGCGAGTGCGGCGTTATTCGCCTGAGAGAAGACGCGGAACTGCGTACCGTCGAAGCGCGCCAGCATGCCGCCCGACGCGATCCAGACGAATCCATCAGTCGTTTGCACGACGTCAGATACCGCCTGACTCGGTAGCCCCTCATCGGATGTGTACGAATCGACGCGATAGCCGTTCACGACCTGCGGGGCCGCGAGGCGTCCATGCGCGGCGAGTACGAACGGGAGCCAGAGGAACCTGCGCGGAACGAGGGGCATGTCGGCTCATAATACGGATGAACTGCTGTCGTAGGCGAGCATGCAGTTGTCGCCAGCGTCCCGAGATGTTCGTTCTCCGTCCCATGGGACGCGCAGAGAACAATGTGGCGCCCTCAGGCTCAGCGCTCGGGAGGGGAAGCTCCAATAGTGGTCGCGCTCGAACGACTCGGCGGCGGCGAGCATTGCGCGGATGTGTGTCGCGCGTGGTGCATCTCGAGGGTCGGGGAGGCAGCGATCCAGGCCAAGAGAAGGTGCACGCGGGGAAGCGGTCGCGCACGTCTTCGCGTCAATAGCCCTCGCGAAGTGCAGCTGACGGCGTCGGCGTCTACTCAGACGGCGAACTGACGTCAGGTGTTGGCGCCTGCATTCCCACGTTTGGAGGTGCCTCTTGCGCTCGCCCCCGAAGTCAGCAAGGATGTTGCAACTGCCGGCAGCAGCCCCAGCGGATATCCGCTTCCGGCAGGTTGCTCCTCCTTCAGATCGCGAGATCCCTCTCGCCCTCGATCACGCCTTTCCCCCCGCCAGATGCCTCTCGCGGGGGACAGTTGTCGCATCGCCGTCGATTCCCCGGTTTGCTCTCCCCTCTCTTGGAGTCGTCACATGTTCACGCTGGTGAAGAAGAAACGCTCGCGGCGCGTCTCTGCGTCGGTGTGGTCGTCACGTTCGATTGGGCTATGTGAGGTCAGTGGACTTATCGCGACGCTCGGCCTAATTGCCGCGTGCGGGGGCGGCGGCGGCGATCCCCCAAAGCCCGTGTGCGCCGTCAGCACCATAACGGTGGTGCCTTCCACGGTCAGTCTCGCGCCCGGGGGGACTTCGCAGCTCTCGGCGTCACTCAACGCGTCGAACTGCTCTCCATTGCCAACGCCAACGTGGACGAGTAGCGCACCGAACGTCGCAACGGTCTCGCCGAACGGATTAGTGACGGGTGTAACTGCGGGAAGTGCCACCATCACAGCGACCGCACTGACGGCCACCGCGACCGCATCCGTCACCGTCACACCACCACCCGTTGCGAGCATCGAGATCACACCAGCCAATGCGACACTGATTCCCGGTCAAAGCGCGACGCTCGTGGCAGTCGCCAAGGATGCATCGGGGGGAGCGCTTTCTGGGCGAACCATCGCGTGGACTTCGTCCGCTCCTTCCATCGCCAGCGTAACGCAAGGCGGTGTCGTGACCGCCGTGGCCCAAGGGAACGCGTCGATTTCGGCGTCCGCGGAGGGAAAAAGCGCAACGGCGAGCGTCACCGTCTCACCTCCGCCAGTTGCAACGGTCGCCGTGACGCTCAACTCGACGTCGTTGACGCCCGGACAATTCACGCAGGCGATTGCGACGGTGAGCGATGCGCAGGGCGGAAAGCTTGAAGGGCGCGCGATCGCGTGGTCGAGTTCAAATCCGGCGGCGGCCACGGTCGACGGCTTTGGCGTCGTCAGCGCGATCGCGCCGGGCAACACGACCATCAGCGCCAGCTCCGAGGGGAAGAGTGGGAGCGCGGCGTTGACAGTGACTCAGATTCCGGTGGCCGCTGTCACGCTGAGCATCGGATCGGCCACCATGCGAGTGGGCGATGTGCAGAATGCGTCGGCGAGCACGCGAGATGCAAATGGCAATACGTTGAACGGTCGTACCATTGCGTGGACCTCGTCGAACCCCGGCGTAGCCAGTGTATCGTCGACCGGCGTCATCACGGCGAATGCCGTGGGCGCGACGGCGATCACCGCCTCTTCGGAAGGGCAGTTTGCGACGGCGGCGATCACTGTCACGCCGAATGTGTCGTCCATCGTGATCTCGCTGGCGCAGGGAACACTAACTGTCGGAAACCAGACGCAGGCCACCGCTACGCCGAAGGATGCGGGTGGAACGACACTGACTGGTGTGGCGATCACCTTTGGAACGTCGAATCCGGCGGTCGCGAGCGTCACATCGAATGGACTCGTTACCGCGATCGCGCCGGGAACGGTCAACATCTCGGCCACCTCGGGAGTGATTACCGCAAGCGCGTCGTTGACGGTGAACGCCGCTCTCGTCCCCGTTGCCAGCGTGACCGTGAGTCCCGCTGCGGGAACGGTGACGATCGGTGGTGCGATGCAGCTGACGGCCACGCTGAAGGATGCGGCGGGCGCAACCCTAACTGGGAGAACCATCACGTGGAGTAGTTCGAATCCCACCGTTGCGAACGTCTCCAGTAGCGGCTTGGTGTCCGCGGTGAGCGTGGGAGTGACGATCATTTCGGCGACGGCAGAAGGGGTGACGGGAACGTCAGAGGTGACGGCTGCCGTGGCACCGGTGGCGAGCGTCGTCCCCGCGTTGCCCAGCAGCACCATCGGAGTCGCCAGTCAGCTGCAAGCGACGGCGACGATCAAGGACGACAACGGGCAAGTCGTCACGCGCGCCATTACGTGGCGGAGTTCCAATACGGGCGTCGCCACGATCAGCCCCACGGGACTGATCACTGCCGTGTCAGCGGGGACATCGACGATTACGGCAACGGCGGAGGGGGTCAGCGGCACCGTCGTGCTGACAGTCGTTGGCACGCCAACGTTGAACATCGTGCAAGTATCGCCCGCTGTGGGATCGACGCAGATCTCGATCGAGACGGTTTTCCAGGTGACCTTCTCAGAGAACATCGATCCAACGACTGTGAACTCCACCACAGTGGCGTTAACGAGTTTTGGCAGTCCCGTTGCTGCGTCGCGCACCACAAGCGGAAAAGTGGTGACGATCACGCCAACGTCACGGCTTAGCGAGAATACGACCGTCTCAGTGACGGTGACGAATGCCCTGAAGAGCGTCGTCGGAAATCAGACTGCCGCGCCGTCGACGGTGATCAGTTACTCCGTCATCTTGTTCGACGCCAACTATTACTACCGCTTCTTCAACAACGCATCGCAGGCACAGTCGCTCGATACGTATTCGAACACTCTTCAAGGGTTCATGGGAACGACAGGCGGATACTCCGGTCAGTACTGGTACATGACACCGATCGGCGGCAGCGGATACTACCTGATGCGCAATTCGTTCAAGGGAGACCTGTGGTATCTCGAGGGTGCGGACGGTGTCGTCCCGGTGGTGCTCCAGAATACCGCGCCGACCATTTTCAGCGGGCAGGCTTGGAAGTTTACCGGCAGCGGATTCCAGGCTGGTTGTTTTGTCCTCCAGAACGCGAATTTCGGCACCAGCAAGTCGATGGCGAATGTTGGCGGATCAGTGATCATGCAGCCGACGGCAGCGACGGGGACCCAGTGTTGGAGCATCGCTCGCATCGGTCATCGTTAGGCGGTCGCGACATTCTGAGTTCATCGGTATAGGGCTCGGCGATGTTGGGGCGAGGGTCGGCAACGACCCTCGCTTCTTTTTTTACAAACTATGAGACCGGACAACGAGTCGTCGCCGAGTGGCGAAAACGCCCCACGATTCGATGTCGGGAAATCGGCGCAAATCTCGTGAGTGAGTTAGGGCGGATTTCCCGCGCCATACTTCAGGCGCCCCATTGGCGCCTCGCGAAATGGTCGACGTATCGGAGGACTCCATGCGGTATTCGTTCGTGGTTCGGACTCGGGCTTTGCTTCTACTCTGCTCGGCAACAGGGCTTGGCGCGTGCTCCCCCTCGAGGAGTGGCCACGAAGAGATCACGCCAGTGAGCGACATCCGCCAAGGTATTCGCTTTGACAACCAAGGGCGCGATCGCGTTGACGTGTATCTCGTCGGCGAGACGAGAGCGTGGCGGATAGGGCGTCTCGATCCTGGCCAGGCGCGGTGGCTCACCGTTCCGTCCGACATTCCGACGACTGACCTGGCGCGGTTGCAGCTGGCGGTAGTCGCCAATGCATCGGTCCTCGTGGATCCGCGGCGCGACCCGAGCGCTATTACATCGCTCAAGCAGCCGGTTGGGTCGCTCATGGGGCAGCGGTGGGGGTACGTCTTTGGCCAGCTTACGACGGCGCGCCCCGGTGCTGTTCTCGAGGGGCCGAAGAAGTAGCGTTTCACGCCATTCATATCGCCGGGCGTGCAATTCAAATCGTCCAGGTGACGTTGGTTCATCCGCCCTTAACCAAAGGGAACGACTGTCCGTCTGATCGGGTGTAAGTCAGGAGAAGGCGACGCTGCCCAGGCGTTCGCGCTTCCCAAATCGCCCACGATCATTCATACGCAGACACCACGGATGTTATCCAGTCAGGTCGCACCTCAGGGGTCGTCGCCTTGGAGTTGGCTGCGCAGAGAGCGCGCTGCGGGAGTGTCGCGCCATGTGTATCGCTATGAACACATCCTCGGCACCTCATTCGAGCTACAGGTGTGGAGTGCTTCGGCCAGGAGTGCGCGGCGCGCGGAAGAGGGAGTGCTCGCGGAGGTTGATCGCCTAACGCCGATCTTCAACGGGTGGTCAGGCACGAGCGAACTCTCACGATGGGGATCGTCGTACAACGAGGACGTGCCCATTTCGGAGGAGCTCGCCGAGTTGTTGCGGATGAGCGAGGAATGGCGCGAACGCACGGGCGGGGCGTTCGATCCGCTCGCCGGGAGCGTGATTGCGCTGCTCTGTGACGGGGAGCCTAACGACAGCGACTCGATGCGCTCCCTTCGCGGGCACATGCGGGGCGCGCGATGGCGCCTCGATGCAGCGCGCGGGACCGCGCGACGCCTAACGAATCTCCGCATCTCGCTGGACGCGATCGCCAAGGGGTACATCGTCGCGCGGGCAGCGGCGAGCGCAAAGCGCATTGCTGGGGTGGAGTCGATGCTACTCAACATCGGCGGTGACATTCAGCATCTCGGCGCAACCGGCGTGAAGGTGGGAGTGGCATCGCCTTTTGCGCCTGAGGAAAACGCCGCTCCCGCCACCGCGATCATGCTCGAGAACGCGGCAATTGCGACGAGCGGAGGGTATCGGCGCAGCTTCACCGTCTCGGGGAAGCGCCTGTCGCACCTGGTTGATCCACGCTCCGGCGAGGCGGTGAGTCGCATTGCAAGCGCGTCGGTCATTGCACCCGACTGCGCCACCGCCGATGCGCTCTCGACCGCATTCAGCGTCATGACACCAAGCGAGAGCGTGCAGCTGGCGGACTCGTTGCCAGACGTTGGGTGTTACCTCATCGAGCGCGATGGAACCATATGGGCCAGCAGTCGTTGGCAGAAGGCGACGGTGCCGGCCGTGCCGTACGAGTAATTCAATCGATAACACGACATGACGAATAAGAGATCGCGCGCGCCGATCGGCCGCCGCGCAGCACTCGTTAGGCTTTCGGGCATTGCGGTGTCGTTCACGACGCTCTCGGCGTTCCGGCGCTTTTCGGCGTCGCCGGCGTCCGTTGCCCCCAAGTGGGACGACCGCTTTGAGCTCGCCGTCGACTTTGAGATCGCGCAACCCGACAGCGGGCGATACCACCGTCCGTATGTGGCGGTCTGGATCGAGGATGAGAGTGGGCATCCGGTGCGGACGCTGAGTGCGTGGGTCAACACGTCCGGGCGGGGGCCGCGCTACATCCGCGAACTCCGGCGGTGGTTCAGCGCGGCGAACGACGAAAGAGATGCGGGTGGGCCTGACCTTGTCGCGACAATGTCAGGAGCGACACGGTTGCCCGGCGCGTACACGGTGACGTGGAACGGTCGCGATGATCGCGGCAATGTCGTGCCGCAGGGGACGTATCGCGTGTTGATCGAGGCCGCGCGCGAGCATGGGACATATCAGCTCATGCAGCAGGATCTCATGCTGAGCTCAAAGCCGGTCTCGGCGAGCCTGGAGGGAAATACGGAGATCGGGAGGGCTCGTGTCGAGTACCGCATTAAGAAATAGCGTGACCATCGCGCCCGTTGTGCAGGACGCGATACCCGTTAGGCGAGCGCGACCACTGCGCCTGCGGCTGCACTCGCTGCTGCGTTGGCTACACATCTATTCATCGTTAGTCAGCCTCCTCGTCGTGCTCTTCTTCGCTGCGACGGGAGTGACGCTCAATCACCCCGATTGGCTGGCAGATGAGCGGACAGAGGAAGTGAAGGGCGCGTTGCCGCCGCAGTGGAAGACGGCGAAGGGCATCGATTGGCTCGTGGTTTCGGAGTTTCTGCGATCGAAGTACGGTGTGCATGGAAGCGTCGTCGATCGTACAGAAGACGATCGCGAGGCAGCGCTCGCGTACCGTGCGCCGGGCTATTCCGCCAATGCGTTCATCAACGTGAGCGATGGAACGTATCGGCTGGCGACGTCGTATCAGGGAGCGATAGGGGTGTTGAATGACTTGCATCGCGGGCGCGACAGCGGGAGTACGTGGGTGTGGCTGATCGACATCGCGGGCGGATTCCTGATCGTGCTCTCGCTCACCGGATTGTCGCTCCTGTTCTACCTGAAAAAGGTGCGCCTAACGGGATTGGTCACGCTGGCGGCAGGGGGAACGCTGGTGATCGTGTTGGCACGGCTCGCTGCCTAACGACGCCACTCACTCGCGGCGGCGATAGGGAACGGCGGATTTGAGGTGTAGACTGGATATGAAACTTCATTGCCCGAAATGTGAGCGAGCTCGGAAATCGCCGGACGCGCCAGGCGCGGGAGATATTGCTCCTGGCGACAGCTCGGTGCCGCAATGCAATGCCGCATGGCATCGCTACTACGACAATGCTGCCGCTGCGCGTCCAGTGAGAATCGCGCTGACGAATGTGTCGCTGACGAAAACTCGCGCGCATGGTGCGCCCCGTCAGGCGCAGCAATTGAATGTTCACGGTCATCGTTCGCGCCGCGCGGGGTGACGGCGTCCTCGCAAGCCGATAGCAGCACACACAGCGGGAGAGCTGTGCCGACGTAGCGCTATATTTGATGCGCGAGTCCGCTGGAACGTGCGCGCGTCATGCGACGATAGGAAGTAACGGCCCCCACCATCACCCTAAAGGAGGCTTGCGATCAGGACAATCATACCGTCATCGCTCGCAAGCGCAACCGATGGAAAGCGACGGCCGCGTCCTGAGTTTCGCCGGCGGCGAAAACGCTAGAACCGCCCCGGCGCCATCGCCTCAATCGGCCGAAACGGTGTATCACCGGAGACGAGATCGGCAACTAACCGCCCGGTGACCGGTGCGAGACTCACGCCGATCATCGCGTGCCCCGTCGCCACCGTGAGGTTGGGGAGCGCTGATACATTCCCGATGTAGGGCACACCGTCCGCCGACACGGGACGCAATCCGGCCCACGGCG
Source organism: Gemmatimonadaceae bacterium (assembly GCA_044224185.1). Classification (GTDB taxonomy): domain Bacteria; phylum Gemmatimonadota; class Gemmatimonadetes; order Gemmatimonadales; family Gemmatimonadaceae; genus SCN-70-22. Next base: position 10,528 of record JBGAKW010000003.1, read on the forward strand.
CGACACTCTCCAGGTCGCCGTCCGAGAACTTCGGCAGAAATGCCTTCACTCCATTCCGGATCCCGCGCACGCGGGCGGCCGTGATGCTGCGATCAAGACCGACAACTTCCATCGTCCCCGCAAAGCGGAGCGACGTGCCGATCGGGGTTACTGCAATGCTCCCCTCGGAAAGAATTGCGCAGTGGTGCGGCAGTTCGGGAGGATTCGGCAGCGTAAGCGAATACCCTTTTCCTCCCTGAAGAAGGAGGCGTACGCCAACGGAGGTGAGCAACCGCGCGCTCCACGATCCGGCGGCAATGACAAATCGGTCGCCCTCGACGCGCCGGCCATTGCTGCTGACGGCGGTCACTTTCCCGCCGCTGGTGTGGATCGCGTCGACCGCGACTCCGTGTTCGATGGTGCCTCCCAGCGCCAGTACGCGGGCATGCATTACCTCGACGAAACGCATCGGACTCAGGTGGGAATCGTCGGGATAGTAGATCGCGCCGGCGATATTCATCGTTAGGCCCGGCTCGCGCGCCGCCGCGTCCGACGCGCTCAACGCCATCGTGGTAATGCCGATCTCCTGGGCCTGTGCCGCGATGTCACTCTCCTCATCGAGACCGTGCTGGGAATTGCACAAGGTCAACATCCCCCGTTCTGCAAGACCAAAGTCGTCGCCAGCTGCAAGCTCGCGGAACAGCCGTCGGCTTTCGAAGTGCAGGTCACGCAGGAGTTCGCGCGTCGCCGCCACGTGTCGCGCATTCGCACTGCGAAAGAAGCGCCATCCCCACTGGAGGAGGCCGAGATCGAGACGTGGGCGAATGAAGAACGGGCTCTCGACATCGAGCATGATGCGGAGTCCCTTGGCGACGATGCCGGGGGCGGCGAGCGGAATGAAATGCGATGGACAAACCATTCCCGCATTGCCAAGCGAACAGCAGTCGCCGCCGGGTGGCTCGCGTTCGAGGACGGTCACGGCGTACCCACGCTTGAGCGCGTAGTAGGCCGAGCAGAGACCGATGACGCCGCCGCCGACGATGACGATTCGTGTGGTGGACATGACGCGAACTATCGGAGCGTGTCACGACTCGCGCCAGCGTCGCGATGCTTGCGAGGGAGAGCGAACGAGTTCAGGATTAGTTCGCAGCGCGTTTCTGGAATTGCGGACGTCACCTGACCGACGCCGAGAAGATCCCCCCCATGCTGCTCGCGCCCGGCTCTCGACTTGGGCCTTACGAAATCATCTCTCCAATCGGTGGTGGAGGGATGGGCGAAGTGTTTCGCGCCCGCGACACACGTCTGCAGCGCGACGTCGCCATCAAGGTGCTCGCGTCCGGACTGATCACCGACGACGTGGCTCGAAAGCGTTTCCGCGTTGAAGCGCTTGCGCTCGCGAAGTTGAGCCACCCGAACATCGCAACGGTGTTCGACGTTGGAGAGCAAGACGGCATCGACTATCTCGTGATGGAACTCGTGTCGGGAGTATCGCTGGCCGATCAGATTGCGAAGGGCCCTCTTGCGCTCACGCAGGTGTGCTCGCTCGCGCACGAGGTGGCCGACGCACTGGCCGAGGCTCACGAGCATGGGATCGTCCATCGCGACCTAAAGCCAGCAAACATCATCATCACGGACAAGGGGCACGCGAAAGTCCTGGATTTTGGGCTCGCGAAGATGTTTGTGGCCGGCGGCCCCGGATCGTCGCAGTCCATCTCCGAGATGGGGACTGTGCTCGGCACGCCGCTCTACATGTCGCCGGAACAGGCCATCGGCGAACGAGTGGACTCGCGTACCGACGTCTGGAGTCTAGGTGTGGTGATGTACGAGTCTCTGACCGGACGCCCCCCATTTGTTGGGGAGAATCCGTGGGCGCTGCTTCGCGCAATTAGTCAGGACACGCCCCAACCTCTGTCGGAGATTCGCCGGGAAGTTCCGAGACCGCTGGAAGAGATCGTTTCACGCGCAATGGAGCGCGACGTGGCACGGCGATATCAGATGGCGGCGGATGTGTCGCGGGATGCCGGGGCCGTGCTCGCGACGCTGTCGGCGCCGCTGCTGCCTAACGCGAATGGTGCACCGCGCACGGCCCGGCCACGGCTTGCCGCCGCTGCTGCGCTGGCGTTGATCGTGCTGGTGGCTGGTGGATGGGGGTATCGGCGCGCGGAGCGCCGCAGTTGGGCGCGCGACGTTGCACTGCCAACGGTGAACACACTATTCGCAGCAGACCGTCGCATTGCTGCGTGGCAGCTCTATCGGGAGGCGAGCGAGTACTTGCCGCGTGATTCGACCGGGGCCCCGCTGGGAGTGCCTCCCACGCACAAAGTCACCGTCACCTCAACGCCCTCCGGCGAGCAGGTGGAGATCGCCGATTACGTCACGCCCGACTCAGGCTGGTACCAGTTGGGGAAGACTCCCTTGCATGACGTGGAGGTTCCGCGCGGATATTTCCGGTGGCGAATTCGGCGCGCAGGGAAAGCAGATGTTGTGACCGCGCCCCCTTCATCCGACACGGTACACTTCGCGCTCGATTCGATTGATGCCGCGCCTAACGGGACCGTGTACGTCAGCGCATCAACGACGGCGTACTTCGTCGGATTCGTTGGATGGATTGGCCCGTATCATCTTCCACCATCGTATCTCGATAAATACGAGGTGACGAATAGCCAATATCAGAAATTCATCGATGACGGCGGCTATCGTGACCAGCGCTATTGGAAAGAGCCGTTTGTCGAGGGCGGACATACCATCGCGTGGTCGGAAGCAATCGCGCGATTCCGTGACAAAACGGGACGTGCAGGACCCGCGACGTGGGAGGGAGGCCACTTTCCCGTGGGCCAAGGCGACTATCCCGTGAGCGGCGTGAGCTGGTTTGAAGCGTCGGCCTACGCGGCATATGTCGGCGCCGCACTTCCTACCTTCGCGCAGTGGTTTTCGGCGGGTCCAGGTGACGAGGGCGTGACGCGCTACACCGTGCAAGCGAGCAACGTAGGCGCGAACGGTCCTGCGCCGGTCGGCCGCTTCGGCGGGCTTGGGAAGTACGGCACATTCGACATGGCCGGCAACGTTCGCGAGTGGACGACGAACCAGGTCGATGGTGACTCGCGATTCATTCTTGGCGGCGGTTGGTCGTCGCTGAGTTACTTGTACGCCAGCCCGGAGGCGCTCAGTCCCTTCGATCGGTCACCGATCAACGGCTTCAGATGCATCAGAAACTTAGGCCAACTTCCGCCTAACGCTGTGGCACCCATGACGTCGCTTCGCCGAGACTTCTCGAAGTCCAAGGGTGTCTCGGACGATGTCTTTCGCGCGTTCCGATTGCAGTTTGCATTGGAGCAGATGCCATTCGATGCAAAGTCGGATGGGACGGTCGAGGAAGGAGAATTCTGGCGCAAGGAGAAGGTCACCTACGCCGCAGGTTACGGAAGCGAGCGAGTAGCTGCGTATCTGTACCTGCCCAAGCACGTTCGGCCGCCTTACCAGACCGTCCTCTTTTTCCCGAGCGCACGCGTACTCGACATCAGAAGCAGCGCAACGCTCGGCGACGAAGATTTCTTTGACTACGTTGTGAAGAGCGGCCGAGCGGTGATGTATCCGGTGTATCAGGATACCTACGAACGACGGAACAGCCATTCGCTGCCAGGCGGTGAGCGTGACGTCCTCATTGACCGCGCGAAAGATGTGACGCGAGCACTGGACTACCTACAGACGCGCAGCGACATCGACCACGAACGACTCGGCTATCTCGGCGTGAGTATGGGAGCGGCAGAAGGAGTGCTCTATACCACATTGGAGCAAGAACGGCTGAAGGCGATCGTATTTCTCGATGGAGGATATTTTCTCAATCCGCCCGATGAGGGAACCGATCAAGCGGACTACGCGCCGCGTCTCAAGAAGCCCGTGCTGATGGTCAATGGCCGATACGATTTCTCGTTTCCGTACGAGCGAGCGCAACTCCCGCTCTTCCGCATGTTAGGCGTCGCGGCGGAGAACAAGCGTCACGTCGTGTTGGAGACGCCGCACGACGTGAGGGCGAAGAGAGGCGAGATGGTTGCCTCGGTCCTCGAGTGGCTCGATAAGTATCTCGGACGGGTGGAATAGAAGACTCGGCGCGTTCTCAGCCGATCCCTAAGTGCTCCGAAGGCGATCGCCGGCGCCGGCAGGACGCGTGATTTCTGACCCTGTTATGCGTCCAATAGGGAGACCGAACATTCTGCGACGATGCCGCCCAAGAGCACTCCTGCTTACTACAAATCGTTAGGCGACTCCTGGCCCGACAACGCCGGCATGCCCGGCGACGCCAGCACGGCGCGCATGGTGGCATGGGGACGCGTTGCACTCGTGCTGCTCCTCGCGCTCCACTCGAACACGTGGATGAAGGACCCCACGCTCGGTCCGCAGGACGGACAGTGGATCCTTCATGGCGTCGAGCTCGGAATCCATGAAACGGGGCATCTGCTCTTCATGGCATTCGGAGAAACGATGCACATCCTCGGCGGTTCGCTCTTCCAGCTCGTCATTCCGATCGTCTTCGCAATCGCGTTTTGGCGACGAGGCGATCGCTTCGCTGCCGCGATCTGCGGTTGGTGGCTCGCTGTAGGGTTCTGGGACGTCGCGATTTACGTTGCCGATGCGCGCGTGCAGGAGCTCGACCTTGTCGGCGGCGGTGAGCACGATTGGGGAATGTTGCTCGAGCAATGGGGACGGATCAAGCAAGCGGAGAGTCTGGGTCGCTCGACCGCAAGCCTCGGCTCGCTCCTTGCCGCTCTCTCGTTAGGCTCGGCCTTGCTGATCGCGGTTTTACGCCTCAAGACGTTGTATCGCGCGCAGAGCGAGCGCTGACCCGCCGCTGGCGACGACGGCTCAGCATCCCTTGACTTCCCCTTGTGAGCGCGCTCAATAGCACGGGTCTCACACCGACGTGCTTCATGCAGACCAAGCGAGCGCCGCAGACGGTAGCAGCGGCAAGGCAGACAGCTCACTTCCGCCACGAGCCGGCCAAGGAGGCGCTCGCCGGCGCGATGACGGTTCACAGCCGCGAGTCGGGACGCCACTACCGACTCGACAAGCTCATTGGCGAAGGTGGATTCGGTCAGGTCTACCTCGCGACGCCGTCGCCGCAAGTGAGCCTTCCGGCCAGGGTGTGCATCAAGATCAGCAACAACCTCACCGGCTGGCTGCGCGAGGCGTACTTCGCTGAGCTGCTGTCTCGCGAGGAACGCGCGCTCAAGGTCTACGACAAGTTTGTCGAAGTTGAAGGATCGGACATGCGTTACTGTCTGGCGATGGAGTACGCCGAGCATGGCGACTTGGGCGCGTGGCTCAAGAAGGTCGGCGGACAACCGGAGCGCGTCGTTAGGCGCGAGATCGCGTCGATCCTTGGGGCGCTCGATGCGCTGCATCGCGGGCAGGCACTGCATCGTGATCTCACGCCATTCAACGTGTTTGTCTGCGAGGGAGAGCAACTCAAGCTGGGCGACTTTGGCATCGCGACGCACCAGCGCTCGCGGCACGGAGTGACGGCCGACGCCTTCAACCCGTTCAATGCCCCAACCGAAATTGCGTGGGGGCGGGTGAGGCGGTGGCAGCAGCGCGACGACATCTATCAGGTCGGGCAGCTCGCCGCCATGCTCCTGCACGGGGATATCGACAAACCCATGCGGTCGAAAGATGTGCGACTCCTTCCGTGCAGCGATCATCTGAAGGAAGTCATTTATCGCTGCATCGCATCACGAGACAAACGATATGAAGCCGCCGGCGAGCTGATCGCGGCGCTCCGGCACCGCCCCAAGGAATCGGCCAAGGGAAGGCTGAAGTCGCTCAAGGGATGTCGGCTGTCGTTTACCGGCTTCTTGCGCCGTCCCCGCGTCGAGGCCGCTGACGCCGCGCGTCGCGCGGGGGCAATTGTACAGTCCGCGCCGGGACAGAACACCGACGTCCTCGTACGTGGGCGCCCCAACGCATTGCAGGTCGCGGGAAAAGACGCCGGGAGAAAACTGATGGAGATCCGCCGGCTGCAAGAGCGCGGGCATCCCATCCGCGTCATCGGCGAGGCGCAGTTCTGGAAGCTCGCAAGGGTCGACGCCCTGCCTAACACGCCGAAGAAGAAAGCGACCAGAGGAACGGCCAGCGCACCGAAGCGCGCTGGCCGCTAGTCCGTTCTACGTTATTGCGCGCTGATCAGCAGGGGCGTGTCCAGTTCTTGCGATGGATTCTGGGATCGCTGTCGATTTCTGCTGGTGCCATTCGTATACAGGGTGCGCAACGACCAAATGCGGGGCGCGCGTCGCGCGACCGATATGCGCGGTTCAACCACATTCGCTTTCCCGGAGACATCCAGATGCCGCAGTATCTGCTCAACATCGTGCAGCCAGATGGTCCGCCGCCCCCACCGGAATCCCTTGGTCCGATCATGCAGAAGGTCGGGGCGTTTATGGCCGAGGTGAAGTCGTCAGGGGCCTGGGTCTTCAATGGCGGCCTCACGCCGCCGTCCTCAGCAACCGTTGTGCGAATCAAGGACAACGCGTTGCTGCTGACGGACGGGCCGTTTGCCGAGGGGAAGGAGCACATTGGCGGGTTTATTATCGTGAAGGCCGATGATTTGGATGCGGCGCTCAAGTGGGGAGAGAAGTTGGCGCGCGCAACGACACTCGCCATCGAAGTCCGAGCGCTCGCCTACGCCGAATGACGGGCGCCGACGCGACGAGACAAACGATTGGCAGCATTTTCCGCGAGGAGTATGCACGTGCCATCGCCGTCATCGTCCGCGCGTTTGGAGATATCGACCTGGCGGAGGAATCGGTTGGAGATGCATACGCAATGGCGCTGGAGCGGTGGCCCGAACTCGGGGTCCCGCCCAGCCCGTCGGGGTGGATCATCACGACTGCACGCAACCGCGCCATCGATCGATTACGGCGTGAGGCGGGGCGTGGCGAACGTCACGACGCCTTTGCCACCTCGCTCGAAAGGCCGACCCGTGCCGACGACGATGACGTGATCGGCGACGAGCAGCTGCGACTGATCTTTACCTGCTGTCATCCCGCGCTCGCGCCTAACGCGCAGGTGGCGCTTGCCCTGCGCTTGCTGGGAGGGCTGGAGACACCGGAAATCGCTCGCGCCTTCCTCGTGCCCGAGGCGACGATGGCCCAGCGGCTCGTTCGCGCCAAGCGCAAGATTCGCGACGCCCACATCCCGTATCGCATTCCTGCCGCGGACGAACTTCCGAGTCGCCTCGGCGCGGTGCTCGCCGTGATTTATCTCATCTTCAATGAAGGATACGCGGCTTCGGCTGGGGAAGACCTCTTGCGTGTTCCGCTGGTGCTCGAAGCAATCCGCCTTGGGCGGATGCTTCACTCGTTGCTGCCTAACGAGATGGAGGTGACGGGACTGTTGGCGCTGATGATTCTGGTCGACGCGCGATCAGCAGCACGGACGCGGCGCGACGGTTCACTGGTACCGATTGGCGAGCAGGATCGTCGCGAGTGGCACGCCGCGGGCATCGCCGAAGGACTCGAGCTTGTTCGCAAATGCCTGAAACAGAACCATCCGGGGAGCTATCAGATCCAGGCGGCCATTCAGGCGGTGCACTGCGATGCGGCAAGGGCTGTCGATACCGACTGGCAACAGATTCTCGCGCTGTACGATCAACTGATGATAATCGCGCCGTCGCCCGTCGTGGCGCTCAATCGTGCGGTGGCGCTGGCCGAAGCGCGCGGCGCAGACGAGGCGCTGCGTGAAGTCGACGCGTTAGGCATGTACGAGTACTACCTGTGGCACGCGATTCGTGGTGACCTGCTCGAGCGACTCGGACGCGTGAGCGAGGCGGTTCAGTCGTATAATCAGGCGATGGAGCGCACGGAGAACAACGCAGAACGGCGATTTCTCGACGAAAAGCGTTTGCGGCTGCGACCTTCGTCTTGACGAGAGACAACGAACGAGGCGCAAGTCGACAGAGTAACTCGCGCCCCGTCCCTCGATGCGTACGATCTAGCGCGCGCCTGAGCCGATGACCTCTAACAATGCGAGGGCGATGCTCTGCGTCTTGGTGACATCGCTCTCGATCTGCACGACGGCAAAGGCATCGCGCCCCGATGGAAGCGTGCCCACCCACGTGTTGGTCGTCGCACTCCACGGAGCGGTCGCGTCGCGTTTTGCTGGCGCGTCGGTAACGGCCGTCATCCCGAATGATTGATTGAAGACAACGTCGGTGAGATCGACCATTGCGGAACCCGAGGGCAAGCGGCTCGCGTCTACGACTACGCGCCACTTGCCAGCCGACGGCTTCTGCACGAGCACGGTCTCGTTAGGTCCCGGGTCTGCGCTCGATCCTGCATTGCGGCACTCCTTGCCCGAGCAGTCATAGACGAAGACATCGAAATCTGCGTTTCCATCCGTGCTCGCGATGCGCGCCATCAACGCTTCGCTGCCTGCTGGAACGTCGACGTCGAACATTTGCTGCTCACGATCCTGCATCGTGAGATGCTGACGACGCGCAGCGCCTAACGGGAATGACACGGCGCGCCCCGAGAAGGCGGCCATCTTGCTCGACAGCGTGAGGCCCGGCACCGCGCGCGATTCGGCGACTGCGCTTCCTCCGCTCGAACCGGCGGCGCCACCGACCGTGGCGACTTCCCCGCCGACGGCGAGCGCGGAGACGGTGAACGTCACCGCAGTTGGCGGCACCGGCCCCCCTTTCATCGATGCGCGCCAATCGAAGTCACGCGTGTCGGCGATATCGGTGAGCCGGATCTCCCACACGCCCGGCATCGGATTTCGCGTCACGTATGTCTCGGGTGGGCGATTCGCGTCGGGGCCACCGCCGCCGCCCCCTTCGCCACGCCCGCGTGTCGACACCACCTGGGTCACAGGTGCGGAGCGAGTGTCGGGTGCAATCATCGCGAGTTGCACGGCGCGCTTAGGGGCGTCCAGCACAACCTGTAGCGCGTTGGCGCCCTCTGGAACGCGATAGAACCACGACCGCATTTCTGGGCGCGGTACTTCGCCCTTCGTGGTGATGGTGAACTTGTTCGACGCGTCCAGCGCTTCAGCGGCGACCACCGTGGTGAGGAGGCGATACGCGTGTCCAGGGACCTTTGCATTGTCGAGCGTCAGGAGCGCAGAGTTGACGCCTGCGTGTTTGGGGGCGATGTCGATGGACACTGGCACCGGCGTGCCTAACGGGAGCGTGACAGTCGCCGGCGCGGAGTACGTTCCCGAGTCGCCCATGAATGAAATCGCAAAGGTCATCGGCTCCGATGGACCCGTGGTACGCGTGAACGTGATCGTGCGTTGTGCGCGATCGCCGACGCTCCACCCTTCGCGCTCGAAAAGCGACACACCTTCGTTAGGCGTTGCCAGGTAGGCGCTGTACGAATGTTTGACAGGCGCCTGGCTGGTGATCGTCACGCGAGTCCTGGATGTGTCGAGTGCCTTGAGGAGATCCCACGCCGCCGCAACATTGATCACGCCGTTCCCCTGCTTGTAGGCAGGCAGATTGGGCACATAACGAGCGCTGGACGCAATCGCTTCCTTGAGCGTGCAGGCGTCGAACTTGACTCCACTCTGCCGCGCGGCGCTGATCAACAGCGCGACGGCGCCTGACGCCGTCGGCGTCGCCGTCGATGTTCCGCCAGCGATGAGATATCCCGGCGGCGTTAGGTACACCGACGCCATGTACGCCGAGTTGGGATGCTCCCACCCGCGATATCCCGCCATGATGTTCGATGGCGAAATGATGGTCGGGCCAAAGGCGCCGTTTCCCATCGGTCCATAACCGCCGGTGATCAACAGATTGTCGTCGTACTTGGTGCGGAAGCCGTAGTTATGCAGGAAGTTGTCTTTTCCCTCGTGACCTCCGACGCCGATTCCGCAGTCGGCGAGCACGAAGTCGTCGGATGCGCCGAGCACCGGATAGTTGTGCGTCGGGATCATCAGCGGCTTCTTGTACTTCTCGATGAGTCTCGAGTAGATCACCGTCGGGACCAGGCGGCCATCGCGCAGCAGGTAGGGACGCGTGATTCCGGAGCACTGCTCGAGCCACGCGCCGTCCACCTGCGGATGCTCCATGGCAACGATGACGGCTTCGGTCTGCCCGTACGCCTGGCACCCTTCGGCGACACTGGCCAACCGCGCGCCTGGCGCGACGCCATCGTAGCGTCCGCGCGTTCCGCGGCTGCCTAACGCGGCACCCACCACCAGCGACGCGTGGAACGGGACGCCGGCGTTGATCGACACCATCTCCTTGGCCGAGTCGATCTGGACCCCAAACCCAACACTCTCGCGGACCGGAGTTTTCGGGTTGTCGGTGCCAAACGTCCCGAAACCCTGCCGCTGGCGATAGTTAGTCATCGCGCGTTCGTCCGCGAAGCTCCCGTTTTGATTGGTGTCGACCCACACGTCGTTGGACTTTCGATCCCACAGCACCGCAAACAGGCGCGACGAGCCAGTCGGATTGCCATCTCGGTTGAGGTCCTTCTCCAGTCCCGACGCCGAGAGTGAATCAAAGGCCGCCTCATCGAGCGTGGCGATGCGGAACGCGCCGTCGTGCGGTGCCTTGTAGCTCTTACCTTCCCAGCTGAAGCTTCCACCCGATGCCGCGACTTCATTCTTCATCGAGAGCCAGCGCCCTTCGTCTTCATCGTCCTTGTCGATGACCGTTTCGTAGAGCGCGATCTTCGGTGTCACCTTTCCGTCGAGCGTGCGCGCGGTCTGCAGCTCTGGCTCGAATGGATCGGGGTTCATGTCGATCATCGCCAACGTCACCCCTCGACCGTCCCATGTCGGATGCGCCTTGCGCCACGCCGCCGCCCCCATGTCGCCTAACGGGTCGTAGCGATTCGTGAGTGGATGGTCGGACTGCGTCGGAGGCCACGCCGGTTTGGCGCGGTGTGTGGTGTCGGGTGCAACCCGAGCGCGTGTCGCGGGCCCCAACGGACGCTGCTCATCAGGCGCCGTTGCATCTGACGGCTCGCTGGCGAATGCGCGACCTGCTTTCACGTTGACGTTCAGCGAATGCACGAGCGGGTTTCGCGCGAGGCCGTCGACGCTGTCAGTGGGGACGCGCGCCCGCAGATAATCGACGTTGTCGTTGCGGAAACGAATCGTTCCGCCCATCGCCGTGATCAGGCGCGCCACGTCTCCGTTCTTGCCGGTCATCGACGCGATGAGGACTGTCAGTTCGCGTTCCCCCTTCGCGCGCGCCGATGCAATGTCGCCGCGGTCGTCTTTGAAGAGGAACGGTCGCCGCGGCGGCGCCAGTTGCGCGTGCGCGCTGGGAAGGGCGCTCGACAGCGCGAGGGCGAGCGTTAGGCAGTGCAGAACGAAGGTGCGGCGCATGGGGAGCTCCGGCGCGGGGTGGCTCAACACTAGCGCGAAGAGAGCGCCGACGTAACAGGGAGGGGAGGCGATGCCCCTTCACCGGAGGTGTCGATCGCGCCTTCGAATCTCCATCACTCTGGCAAGAACCGCTCGACCACGCGCAGGAATTCATCAACGTCGAGTGGCTTCGTCAGGTACGCGTCGGCCCCGGCCGTGCGCAACCGTTCGAGCGACGCGCCGGTGGCGTCGGCGCTCACCACGATCACCGGAATCTTCGACGTGGCCGCGTCGGATCGCAGTCGGCGCAGGACTTCGTCACCAGGCATGTCCGGCAGGTGCAAATCGAGCAGGACGACATCCGGGAGATACTCGCGTGCCAATTCGACGCCGAGCTGCCCCTGCAGTGCGGGCACCGTTCGCCACCCCGGTCGCGACAAGAGTATTGTTTCGACGAGGCTGAGGTTCGCGAGATTGTCTTCGACATAAAGGAGTGTTGCAGCGCGATGTGGTGCTTGCGTCACATCGCAATTTCCCGACTCCTCCACCGCACGCACCGGATCGCCGGCGATCGGAAGATCGACGCGAAAGGTGCTCCCTTCGGGAGACGTGGACTCGAGCGTGAGTGCGCCACCCATCGCTTCACACAGTCGCTGTGAGAGAGCGAGTCCAAGACCAGTGCCCTCGACATCCGACTGCTCAGCGCCGAGTCGCGCAAAGGGCGTGAAGAGCTCTTGTACGCGATCGGGTGAAACGCCGCGTCCCGTATCCTCGACGCGAATGGTCCACCTCGCGTCGTCACCGCTCACGGCGAGCCTAACGAACCCTCCGGGGCGATTGTACTTCATCGCATTGCTCAGGAGGTTGAGCACGACCTGCACGAAGCGTTGGCGATCGGCCTGCACAAATGCGCCACTCGGGACGATCCCTTCGCGAAGTTCCACCGCGTATTGCTGCGCGAGCGGGCGTACCAGCGCAACGGCTTCGTGGAGCGCCGGGCCTAACGCGACGGGTTCGAGCGAGAAATTCTCGCGCCCCGCCTCGATGCGTGAAATCTCCAACACCTCGTTGATGAGCGTCAGCAGATGGCGCCCAGCCTTCAGAATATGCTGTACAGATTTAGTCTGTTGCGGGGCGAGTTCCGCGCGCGCCAGGAGCTGCCCGAATCCCAGGATCGAGTTCATCGGCGTGCGCAACTCGTGCGACATGCGTGACAGGAACTCGCTCTTCGCGCGATTGGCGCGCTCTGCCTCTTCTTTCGCGCGCGCCAACGCCTCCTCGGCGCGAGTCCGTTCGGTCACGTCTCGCGCAAAGGCGATGACCCCAAGATCGCCGGAATCGGGTGCCAGCGTACGACCGATATACTCAAACGTTCGATAGTTGCCATCCTTGTGCCTAACGCGAAGTATCGTCGTGAGTGATTCGCCAGGATGGTCCATCAACCACTCCAGCGAACGCTGCGCGTTGGGCGCATCATCCGGGTGCAGCATGTCCGTGGGCCGTGCGCCTAACACGTCCTCGGGCTTTACGCCAAGCATGCGCTCAGCCGACGGCCCGACATACGTCAGCGCGCCAGTCCGATCGCAAATCATCACCCAATCGCTCGCGCTCTCGATGATGCGGCGGAAATGCGCTTCGCGTTCGCGCAGCGTGCGTTCGGCCGCACCGCGCTCAGCCATCTCCTGCGCAAGCGCGGTGTTGATTGCCGCTAACTCTGCCGTGCGTGCGGCAACGCGCTGCTCGAGTTCTTCGTTTGCCTCACGCAGTGCGGCTTCCGCCGCCTTTCGCGCGTTGATTCCGCGCGCCATGGCGTGCACGCGATCGACGCCGCGTACTTTGATGTGGCGCAGCGTCATCTCCGACCAGACCGGACTCCCATCTTTGTGCCGCGACAGCCACTCGAAGCGCTGCGGCTCGCCGGCAATCGCGCGTCTCGCATAGTCCCACGCGCGATCCATGGTGTAACCACTCTCCGCGTCGGTGAAGCCTTCGAGCCCGATCGCCTTCTGTTCTTCGGCGGTGTAACCCATCATGTCACACGCCGCTTCGTTGCATTCGAGAATGACGCCGCTCTCCACGTCGTGTAGCCACATCGCGTCCGACGCACCTTGGAAGATGGCGCGATAGCTCTCTTCAGAGGCGCGCAGAGCGAGTTCCGTCGCCCGGCGTTCCGTGATGTCGAGCGACGTCCCAATCACGCGCGTATAAGCGCCGCTCGCGTCGGGGATGAGTTGTCCGCGCGCCTGCAGCAGTCTCGCTTCGCCATCTGGACGCACGATGCGGAACTCGACCTGCACGGGCTCGAGCTTCGCCAACTCCGCCATCCCTTCATTCACGATGGCGATGTCGTCGGGATGCACCATCTGCATGAAGCCTGTGTGCGTCGCCGGCTGTTGCTCGCCTTCGATTGGGACGCCATGAATTCGCCGCTGCTCTCGCGACCAGAGGATCAGGTCGTTCGGGATATCGATCTCCCAACTCCCGAGCCCGGCGATCTGCTCGATGAGATCCATATGCTTCTCGCGCTCGGCCACGCGTCGTTCGGCCGTGCGTTGCCCATCAAGCGCGCGTTCGAGCGCACTCGATGCTTCTTCGAGAAGGCGGCGCGTTGCGTCGTCCGCGATGTCGCTAGAGCGGCGACGGAGGTCAGCGACGAGCGTCGACGATCTCGCCGCGTTTTGCGTGTTCGACGAGGAAACAGTGGTGGGTACTGACACAGCTACAAGCGGCAGAAGGGAGGAGCTCGGCGAGTGTCAAAGTCGCGCGATTCGCGAGAACCATAATGTGGTAACCCCGAGTGGGGTAAGGCGACTCAGCCTCGCTCCTTCAACTTCTTGAACTGCTCATCCACGCTCTCCGGGATGAACAGGTTGTCGGCGATCGCCGCGACTTCCTCCGCCTCAGCCCACGCGCGCTCCAGCTCTTCGAGCTCACCCTCCAACGCTCTCCGCTCCGCCTCTTCGTGCAGCGCCATCTCCAAGGCCAAACGCTGCGGTGCCGGAAGACTGAAAAGACCAAATTTCTGGAAGTCGCTGTGCCGGCGCCGGACGCGCCCCGCTGATACGCCAGCTGATATGGACTTGATCAATCGCGGCGACACCGAGGCTGCGGTACGAAGATATCGCTCGGAATTTCCGAAGCGCTCGATCTCCTGGACAGCGGTGTCGATGTCGGCCCGTTTGCCTCCGAAGCGATTGACCTTTGGCAACACGATCGACGCAATGCGCTCTGCTTCCGCGCCGGTGAACTCGGCTGACCCGTTCTTGAATCGCAGATAAAGCGACAGCGCGCCGTCGTCTGTCGCGCCGATGGTTGATTCTGCGAGGTGCCGTCGCCTAACGTCAACGATGCCGTCGCTCGTCGTTCGAATTCGCGCGACAACTGTCTCGGGACTTCCATAGATCAGGTTCTTCCCGAGCTGCGCGAACATCCAGCCGAACGCACCAACGCTCACCCCGGCCACCGCGCCGCCAGCTACAAGCGCGCCGACCGCCGCGACGCCCCCGCCCGCGACAAGCAATGCACGTTTGCGACGGCGGCCGAATTGATCACCGTACCGCCACGCGGCAAACTCAGGGCGCTGCGGTTCGCCGATTCGTACAAGAGTTGTTCCAGAGGGAAGCTTCGCGAGCCCGATGTTCTCGGTCGAGACTCGACGTCGCGTATCGCGATACAAACGCTCCGCTTCCTCAATCGCCTCCCATCGCTCTTCGAGGGGCGACAAGTTCCAGCGTTCGCACGAGCGGCAGACGACCCACAGCCGTCCGCGCGCCGGATCGAAGGCGAGACGCTCGCCAACCGGGAACGATTGAATCGACTCGTTATGTCCCAGTGGCTTGTTGCAGAAGATGCACGTCGCGAACATGAGCCCACTCTGAGGTCTTGCCGAATAATACGATTGGTGCTCCCGCCAAGGTTCAACTTCACCCGAATGGGGGAGCCGCTATCAATGAAGAGAACGGCAACGAGGGTGATGGTAGGCATGTCGTGCGCTGTGCGTGCGAGTGAAAAGGAGTCTCCCGTCGCCGCGAGATGAGCCACCATCTCGATCGCCCAATTCGTTGCGCGCGCGCCCCGTAAGGCTAAGTTTGCCTTGCGCCTTCCTTTCACCTCGCGGTCTCGCGACCGCTGCACTATCACGCTCGGAGATTCTCGTGCCTGCTCCAATCGTCTACTTCGAATTTGCTGGTCCTGACGCCGCCGCACTCCGCGACTTTTACAACGGGATTTTCGGTTGGGAGATTGGCGCGAACAACCAGATTGCTGGATCGCAGACTGGGGGCATCGCCGGGGGGATTCGCCAGGACCCTGCCGACAAGGTGATCTACCTCGGCGTGGAGGACATCAATACCACGCTGGACAAGATCAAGGCAGCGGGAGGGAAGGTCATTGTGCCGCGGATGGTGGTGCCTAACGTCGTCACATTTGCGCTCTTTACTGACCCGGCGGGGAATCTCAACGGACTGGCCGAGTTCGGGAGCTTCTAGCGTTCTCAGTCGTTAGGCTGCGGGCGCGCTGTCGTCGTCGAGATTTCCTGTGTCAATCCACGTGGTCCTTGTGCACCCGGAAATTCACTGGAATACCGGGAATGCCGGGCGTACCTGTCTGGCGACGGGGGCCGCGTTGCACCTCATTCACCCGCTCGGTTTTTCCCTGGACGAGCGCGAGGTGAAGCGAGCGGGACTCGACTATTGGGAACACGTCGACTTGCGCCTCTGGCCCGATTGGGGCGCGTTCGAACGAGAGCTTCCGACGTTAGGCACGCCCTACTTCTTCTCGACCAAGGCGACGCGCATCTATTGGGACGCCCCGCTCGGCGACGCGGGTGACGTCGTCCTGATTTTCGGGCGCGAGACGGGTGGGCTTCCAGCCGATCTGCACGAACGCTTCGCGTCGCACTTTGTGACCATGCCGATGCACTCGCCGCTGGTGCGCTCGCTCAATCTCTCCACAAGCGTGGGCGTCGCCGTGTACGAGGTGCTGCGGCAGCGCCAAAGACGAAGTGCAGCGAATCGCACCAGCGGCTAGCGAGGGGTCCGGCGCCAAACGGTGCGTGCCTCTGGCAGGATTTCTCTAATCCTGCGACTTTCGTGGTGTCGCCGGCGCCGCATTCGCTCTTCGAAAGTGGGAGATGCAACGCGGCTTCGACGCCACGTGCTGCATTCCCCCCGAACCTTGAACTCGCACACATGCTCCGACGCGCTGTGCGCCACTCTTCGTCGCGACGCCTGGGCTTGAGCGTCGTCGTGGCGTACGTAGCGGCGACCGCAGCATGTGGTAAGACCGACGAGCTCCCCATCGCGCCGCCGACGGTCGATTCGTCTACCGTCACCCAGAACATCACCTTCAATCGCGACGTCATCTACGAGTGGAACGCGAGAGCGATGTACTTCGCCTACTTGATGGGCGACACAGAGCCGGTGGCCACTACATATGAAGCGATGATGTACGCGATGGTGAACGGCGCCATTCACGACGCTGTGAACGCCATCATTCCACGCTACAAGAATGTCGCGTACACCTTCGGCTACGTTGCGCGCACCGTAGACGATTTCTCGACGCAAGCGACCGTAGCGACGGCGGCGTTCACGGTGCTTGAATCGATCGGGATGCGACTTGCCAACGATGGAAGCATTGCGAATCCGTATCCCCTTGAGTGGCTGCGCCGGTCGTACAAAGGAGAAATGGATCGCATTCCGACGTCGTCGGCCAAACAAGCGGGTATCTCGTTAGGCAGGGATGTGGGTGCGACGATGCTGGCGATGCATCCCTTTGTTTGGACGACGGCCGCGGGACTCACCTCGTATGCGGGAACGGGCGTACCCGGCGACTATCGTCCGACGGAGCCTCGCCTCTCGTCCACGCCTGGCGTCAATGGTGTCGCGGCGTGGACCAACTGGGGGAGTGCGGGGCGATTTGCGATGACGTCGAGCCACCAGTTTCGCGCTCCGCCACCGTACGGCGCATCGACGCGCGCCGAAGCGGTGCGAACACCCGCGTACGCCAACGACTTCAATGAAATAAAGCGGCTAGGTGGCGCGCACTCGGAACGGACAAACGAGCAGACGTTGATCGCACTCTTCTGGTATGAGAGTCCGCCCGAGATCTGGCTCCGGATTGCGCGAGCGGCGGCGATCGCGCACGACCTCGATGCGTGGGATACGGCGCGTCTTCTCGCACTCGTCTCGATAGGTGTTGCCGACGCCAACGTCGTTGCGTACGACACGAAGTACACCTTTCCGTTCTGGCGTCCGGTGAGCGCGATACGCGCCGGTGACGCGGACGGGAATCCGGCCACGGATGGCGACGCCAGCTGGGACGTCACGACCTCGCTTTACGATGTGGCAACGCCGCCATCACCTGAATTCTCGTCGGTCAGCACGATCACCGCCGGAGCCGCGTCGAGCATCATCCAATCGCTCGTAAGTGGGACGACCGCCATTTCGCTCCACAGCGGAGTGGTTCCTGATCTGGATCGGTCCTTTCCGTCGATCGCTGCTGCCGAACAGGAATGCACCGACGCGCAGGTGTATCTCGGCTACAACTTCCGGCACTCGGCCGATGTTGGAGTGCAGCAGGGACGCGCGCTCGGGCGTTTTATAGTGTCGACGATGCTCCCGCGCATTCGCTGACCGTCGCTCGCGATTCCCGCGTCCCACGGCTATCTGATAGACGTTAGGCGACGCGCCACTTCGTTGGCGCGCCTCTCCACTTACTGCGTTCACTATTCTCATGCGCCGCACTCTTGTTGTCGCACTGTCGTTACTCGCTAGCCACTCGATCGCGCTTCACGCGCAGGCGGCGCGTGGTGACAGCGCCCGACGCCTCACCGTCGGACGCATTTTCTCGGGCGAGTTCAGCGCGCGAGGCATCGGGCAACTGCGATGGGTGGAGGGAGGAAGCGCGTTCCTCACCGTGGAACCGGCAAAGGACGGGAAGGGGCGCGAAATCGTTAGGCACGAAACGGCGACCGATGCTCGCACAGTGTTGGTGAGCGCGTCACAACTGACGCCACAAGGCGCCATTAGTCCGCTCGCCTTTCAAAGTTTCGCCTGGTCCGAGGACAACTCGAAGCTCCTGCTGTTCACCAACACCAAAAAGGTCTGGCGGCTCAACACGCGCGGCGACTACTGGGTGCTGGATCGCACGGCTGGCCGCCTGACGAAGCTCGGAGGCGATGCGGCGCCGTCGACGCTGATGTTCGCCACCTTCTCGCCCGACGGGCGCAATGTGGCGTACGTGCGCGACAACGATTTATACAACCAGGAACTGGCCAGCGGGCGCATCACGCGCCTAACGAGTAATGGCTCGCGCACGAGCATCAATGGCACGTCCGACTGGGTGTACGAGGAGGAGTTGGGAATACGGCAGGCCTTTGCGTGGAGCCCGGATTCGCGACGAATTCTCTTCTGGCACTTTGATGCGTCGCCGGTGCGCGATTTTCTCCTGATCAACGATACCGACTCGCTCTATCCCGCGACGACGCCCATTCCGTATCCGAAGGCGGGGACGACGAACTCGCGCGTCACGTTAGGCATCGTGTCACCGTCGGGCGGTGAAGTGACATGGATGGACGTCGTTGGTGATACGGCGACGAGTTACATCGGCGACGTGGCGTGGATGGATTCGGCGACCGTTCTCGTGCAGCACTTGAATCGCAGGCAGAATCAGAACGATTTCTGGTTAGGCGACGCGAGCACGGGAAAAGGACGCATCATCTTCACCGACAGCGACAGCGCATGGGTCAACGTTCAGGACTTGCGATGGATCGACGGGGGCAGGCGTGCGCTGATCACGAGCGAACGCGATGGGTGGCGTCACGTATTTGCGATGCAGCGCGACGGGAGTGGCCTCAAGAAACTCACCGACGGTGAGTACGATGCCACCCTCACCGGCGTCGATGAGAAAGGAAAGTTGCTGTACTTCATGGCGTCGCCCGGCGACGCGGTGCGCAACTATCTGTGGCGCGTCCCGTTAGGCGGAGGGAAAGCCGTCCGCGTCACGCCTGCGTCGCAAGTGGGAACGCATCGCTACGACATCTCCCCCGATGGACGATGGGCGGTCCATGTCTTCTCCACGTTCGATACGCCGCCTCGCACGGAGCTCATTCGCCTTCCGTCGCATGAAGTCGTGCGCGTCCTCGAAGACAACTCGGCGCTCACCCAACGTGTCGCGTCCATTGTCGCACCGCCAACTGAGTTTTTCACCGTACGCACCGCCGAAGGGCTTTCCATAGATGGTTGGGTAATGCGCCCGAGAGACTTCGACGGGACTAAGCGCTATCCCGTGCTCGTTCAGATCTATGGCGAGCCGGCGGGACAAACGGTTGTCGATCGGTGGGGCGGCGAGGGGATGCTCTTCCATCGCATGATTGCTGACGAAGGGTATCTCGTCATGAGCTTCGACACGCGTGGGACGCCGGCACCGAAGGGGCGCGCGTGGCGTAAGAGCATCTACGGCGCGGTTGGAGCGACCACTGCCGCGGAGCAGGCGGCTGCGATTCGAGCTTTCGCCGCGACGCATTCGTATATCGATACGACGCGTGTCGCGATCTGGGGGTGGAGCGGCGGTGGGACCAATACGCTCAATGCGATGTTCCGCGAGCCCAACGTATTCAAGGTCGGGATGTCGGTAGCCCCCGTTCCCGATCAACGTCTATATGACACGATCTACCAGGAGCGGTACATGGGGCTGCCACAGGAGAATGTGGATGGCTACAGGCAAGGCTCGGCGATCAATCACGCCGAGGGGCTGAAGGGGAAGCTCTTGATCGTGCACGGGAGTGGTGACGACAACGTGCACTATCAGGGGACTGAACGGTTGATGAATCGGCTCGTTGCGTTGGGGAAGCCGTTCGATGTGATGGTTTATCCCAACCGCACGCATGGGATTTTCGAGGGGCCCGGGACGACGGTGCATTTGTACTCGTTGCTCGAGCGGTATTTGACGGAGCACCTTCCGGCGGGTGGAAAGAGCGGCGTCATGCCGATTCCGTAAGACGGAAAGCGCGCCAGGAGTGACGTGGTGTGCGTTTCGGGTGATGGGAAGCGCGATGCCTAACAGGAAGGCGCTGGGGAGGATGCGACGACGTTGTGCATCGTTTAGATGCAACTCGCATCGTGCACGAATCAACGCAACAAAATCTTCTTGCGTATCGCGTGCACAGCGCTGCACTGTTGCGAGGTCATGATGCGCGCGACGGGTGAAGTCGTGACGTGCATGGCTGTGGCGGACGTACGGCGTGCCAAACTGTATACGAATTCGTGCACATCTTTGGCCAACGTCCGCCGACGACCCACCCCCCGGTTTTCGTCGGAGGAAACCGATGATACAGAGCCAGTCGAATCCGCACGTCCCCCCTCTCCCTCCCCCGCCCGCCACGCATCGTGTCTTTAGGCACGGGCACCTTTCCCACCCTCCATCCTGGAGACGTCGCTTCGCAATCGCGGCACTCGCATTTGCCAGCTTCCTCTCCCTCGGCGCGCCCGACGCCCATGCCCAGGGCGGAACCGTCAGCGGCACCGTCCAGGTCGAGGGTGCTCAACGCGCGCTCGCCGGCGCACAAGTCGTCGTCGTCGGACAAGAAGGCAAAGAGGCGATCACCGACGCTTCGGGGCGCTTCCGCATCACCGGAATCTCCGGCACCAGCGTGACCATCAGCGTTCGCGCTTTAGGCTTCCGTCCCGCGATGCAGGTCGCGAACGTCGGCGCCACCAACCTCCGCATCGTACTCTCCGAGCGCGCCATCGAGCTCAATCAGGTCGTCGTCACCGGAACGGCCGGTGGCGAGCAACTCCGCTCGCTCGGTACGTCCGTCGCCACGGTCAACGTCGCCGACGTCGCGGCGCAAACCGCCGTCCCCTCGATGGACGCCTTGCTCAACGGACGCACACCCGGCGTCGTCGTCCTTCCGGGCACCGGGCAGGTCGGCGCCGGCGCCAACATCCGCATCCGCGGCATCGGCACCTTCTCGCTCTCCAGCCAGCCGCTCGTCTACGTCGATGGCATCCGCGTGAACAACGCGACCGGAAGCGGCATTTCTGCGCAGGCATTCGGCTCCGGCGTCATTTCTCGCCTCAACGACTTCGACCCAAGCGAAATCGAGTCGATCGAAGTGCTGAAGGGCCCTGCAGCTGCAACGCTTTACGGCACCGAGGCCGCGCGCGGCGTGATCAATATCATCACGAAGAAAGGCGCGGCCGGTGGTACGAAGTACTCCTTCCAGGTCCAGGGCGGAAGCAACTGGTTCATGAATTCGGTTGGCCGCATTCCGACCAACTACTGCGTGCTCCTCGACGCCAACACCTGCGTCAACTCGAATTCGCAGCCCGGCACGCTCCTCGGACTCAACGTCGCGAAGCAGGAAGAGGATCGCGGCAAGCCGCTATTCCGCAATGGACAGATTCGTAACTATGCCGCCAACGTCAGCGGCGGGTCGACGCTCTTCCGCTTCTTTGCGGCTGGCGAGATCGGATCGACGGAGGGCGCGGAGAAGTTCAATGCGCGCCGCCAGACGAGCGTGCGCACGAATCTGAGCATCACCCCAAACTCGAAGGTCGACATCTCCACGAGCATGGGGTACATCAACTCCCGCACCAATCTGAGCTGCGAAGCGGGATGCGGTGGCATCATGTGGGAGTCGATGTACTCGAACCCCGTCAACCTTCCACGTTTCTGCGCCCCGGGTGACGTTGGATGCACCTACGTGCGCGGCTTCCAGAGCACGCCGCCCGAAGCGTACGATCCCTACTCCATCGCACAGGGGCTCAACCGCCTAACGGCGAGCGCCACGATCCAGTATCGCCCCTTCACGTGGATGTCGCATCGCTTCGCAATCGGAACCGATCTCTCGTTCGAGGACAATCCGGAAGACCTCGGCTACATCACGAACGACACGATCGCCTACTTCTGGGGCGCGAGCGCGAAAGGGTATCGCTATCACAACCAGCACCAGGCGACGTTCAACACGTACGACTACTCCGGAAGTCTGAACTTCCAGCTCTTCCCGTCGCTGTCGTCGAAGACGACTGGCGGTGTTCAGTACTACCAGAAGAAGGACCAGTTCATTCAGGGTGAGGGCGATTTCTTCCCGGCGCCTGGATTGAGCACCATCTCGTCGGCGGGCCAGAAGATTGGTCTGCAGGACGGCTGGTCTGGCAACAACACGTTAGGCTACTACGCGCAGCAGCAGTTCGGGTGGAAGGATCGCCTCTATCTCACCGGTGCGGCGCGCGTCGACAACAACTCGTCGTTCGGTAAGGACGTGAGCTGGGTCGTCTATCCCAAGGCTTCCGTCTCGTACGTCCTGAGCGAAGATCCGGCGATCAAGAAGCATCTCCCGGAGGCGATCAACTCGCTGCGTTTGCGCGGCGCCTTCGGTGCCTCAGGGCAGCAGCCGGCGCTCAATACCGCGTTGCGGACGCTCTCACCGGTGGCCGGCCCGAATGGACAGGGCGTGTTGACGCCAAACTCGTTAGGCAACCTGAACCTCAAGCCGGAGCGCGTCGAAGGACTCGAGCTAGGCTTTGAGACGGGAATGTTCAACGATCGTCTGGGCGTCGACTTCACGTACTACCACGACCGTTCGAAGGACGCGATTCTCTCGCGTGGTGTCGCTCCGAGCTCAGGCTTCGGATCGAACAACCAGTTCTTCAACGCTGGTCAGATCACCAAGCAGGGAGTCGAACTCGGTATCAAGAGCCAGATCATCGCAGAGCGCGACTACTCGTGGGACTTCAACTTCACGATCGGCACGCACACTTCGAAGATCGATCGGTTGAACGGACGCGACACGACGATCGACAACGGTTCGTATTCTCACCGCATCGGCTACGCACCGTTTGACTGGTTCTCGTACCATGTGCTGAGCGCGACGTATGATCCGGCGACGCGCAAGGCGATCAACCCGATGTGCGACAACGGCAAGGGAGCGCCGATGCCGTGCTTCAACGCCAACGGCGCGATTCAAGCGCCGAAGGTCTACCTTGGCCATGCAATTCCAACGGCCGAAGGATCATTCACAACGACGTTCCGCTTCCTGAAGAACTTCAGCTTGTACGGAATGGTGGACTACGCGACTGGCTACAAGCGCCTGGACAACAACCTCCGTATTCGCTGCCAGATCTTCTACACCTGCCTCGAGTATCTGCAGCCGGACAAGGCCGATCCGCGTCGTCTCGCGCAGATGCAGTCGAACGGAACGCTTCGCGACTTCGTCATCAACGACTCGAGGTACATGAAGTTGCGTGAGATTTCGCTGTCGTACGACGCGCCCGCGCGGTTGGTCGCGAGGGCCGGTGCCAAGAGCGGTGGCTTCACGCTTTCAGCGCGAAACCTGCACACGTGGACGAACTACACCGGACTCGATCCGGAAAGCCAGTTCGTCGCGGGATCGCCGGTGAACGTCGACCAGGCTCACCTCCCACAACTCGCCGCAGTCGTGCTGACGCTGCGCTTGAGCTACTGAGATGAGCCGACCACTGCCTAACAACGGACGAAAATCTTCCATGACATCCATACAGGCACACAAACAACGCGTTGCATCGCTTGGCGCGACGTTGCGCCGGGGCTCGCGTACGATACTGGGTTTGACGGTCGCGGCGACTGTCGCGGTCGCCTGCAATTCGAGCGATCTGCTCGACGTCGAGACGCCGGCCAACGTTCCGGTCGGCATCCTCGATCAGCCGGCCAACGCCACGTTGATGGTCAACAGCGCGGTCGCTGACTTCGAGTGCGCGTTAGGCTCGACGATTGCCGTGCAAGGAATCATCAGCGACGAGTTGGCCGATGCGCAGTTAGGCGCAGCGGCGTGGCCGTACGACCGGCGCGACGCCAACACGCAGACCAATGGCGCGTACGGCACGAACTCTTGCAGCAACCAGCAGACACCGGGGATCTACAACCCGCTGTCGACGGCACGGTGGGATGCCGACCACGCAGTGAAGAATCTGACGTCGTGGACCGATGCACAGGTCTCCAATCGTCAGGCGCTGCTGGCGAAGGCGAACTTGTACTCCGGCTTCTCGTACAGCTTCATCGGAATGGCGATGTGCTCGGCGGCCTTTGATCTCGGCCCCGAAGTGCAGCAGGCGGCAATCTTCCCGCTCGCCGAGGCGAAGTTCACCGCGGCGATCGCTGCGGCGCAGGGCTCTGGGCAGACCGCGATCCTCAATGCCGCGTATGTCGGACGCGCTCGCGTTAGGCTTTTCCTGAACAACAAGACTGGCGCAGCGGCTGATGCCGCGTTGGTACCGGCGGGCTTCGCGTTGAACGCGGCGAACGACGGCACAGACAGCCGCCTGTTCAACCGTATCTTCGCGATTACCTCGCAGGCAGGCTTCTACACCGTCGAGGGATCGTCGCGCGACCTGCGGACGGAGAACGGCGAGCTTGATCCTCGCTCGGCGTCGACGCAGACCAGCACGCGTCCGGCCGATGCACGGTCGGTGATCTTCGTGCCTAACAAGTATCAGGCGGGCTATACGGCTCCCACGCGTGTGGCGAGCTACGTCGAAGCGCAGCTCATTCTCGCTGAAGCACAGGGTGGTGCGAACGCTGTCACGATTATCAACGCCATGCGTTCCGCCGTGGGGCTCAAGCCGTACACTGGTGCGACGGACGCCGCGTCGATTCAGAGCCTGATCATCGACGAACGCCGTCGCGTCCTGTTCCTCGAAGGGTTCAGAAATTACGACATGCAACGCTTCAACGTTCCGTTCAGCCCGGCAGTCGGCACGGCGTATCCGATCAAGGGTGGAACCTACGGCAACACGCGTTGCCTCCCGCTTCCTGATGTCGAGCGGTTCAACAACCCGAGCATTGGGTGAGCAGGAGAGGCACTTGAAAGTGCAGGACCACAGCCCCGCTATGCATTCGTGTAGCGGGGCTGTTTGTCACCATGGCCAAACGTTCGGCCGCCGGCGCGATCATCGCATCGGCAAACCAGCCTCCAATGCCAGCCACCATGCTTCGCACAATCGTTAGGCGTTCACTCCTTGCCGTCGTTACGCTCGGTGTCGCCGGGCGCGTTGCAGTCGCACAGTCGCTGGCGAACCATCCGCGCGTGCAGGAGGCAATCGCCGCGTACCAGAAGTGGTTCGACGGTGAGCGCGCTTTCAAACACATTCCTGGCGCGTCGTCCGCGCTCGTCGTGGACCAGGAAGTGATTTGGAAGGGAGGAAGCGGCTTCGCGAATCTTGATGACAAATCTCCCGCAACGCCGTCCACGCTGTATTCGATTTGTTCGATTTCGAAGCTCTTTACGAGCGTCGCCACGCTCCAACTGCGTGATGCAGGGAAGCTTCGTTTGGACGATCCGGTCGTGAAGCATCTCCCGTGGTTCACGCCCAAGACCAATTACCCTAACGATGGTGCCATCACGATCGAAGGGTTGTTGACGCATGCGTCGGGATTGCAACCGGAACTCGCCGATACACTCTGGCTCGAGCCGAATATGGCGTTTCCCACATTCGACGAGCTCAAGAAGAGCGTGGCCTCGCGTGAAGTCGCCTATCGCCCTGAGCGTTACTGGCAGTACTCGAACCTGGGCTTCTCGCTGCTCGGAGCAGTCGTTGCCGCTGCATCGGGCGAGTCATGGTCGTCGTACGTCACGTCGCACATCAATCAACCGCTCAACCTAACGAGTACGGTCACGGAATATCCTGCGGCCGAGCGAGGGAAGCGGTTGGCGATCGGGTACAGTGGGGTCGATCGCGATGGCAATCGTCATGCGATGCCGCCGTATCAGACGAAGGCGATGGCGTCCGCGGCAGGCTACGCATCCAACGTCGAGGACCTGGCGAAGTTTGCCTCGTGGCAGTTTCGGCTCTTGACGCAGGGTGGAAGCGAGGTGCTCTCGGCGAACACGCTCCGCGAGATGCAACGCGTCCACTTCGTCGATCCATCGTGGGAGCCAACGTGGGGGCTGGGATTTGCGATCTGGCGTCACGGCGACAAGACGTTTGCCGGGCATGGCGGAAGTTGCCCCGGGTACCGCACGGCGCTCACGATGCAGCTGGATGAAAAGATCGGGACGATCGCCATGACCAACGCTGGTGATGCAGACGCGGACGCGCTGGCGCAGCAGGCATACGAATTCCTCGGTCCGGCAGTTCGGGACGCGCGTGCGGACTCGGCGAAGAAGATTGCAGCTGCCGACCCGTCGCTCGATCGCTTTGTCGGCACGTACTGGGGGTTCGGGGGAGAAATGGAGGTCATTCGCTGGGAAGGGGCGCTGGCAACAATGCCGGTGCCGAGCGACAACCCTGTCAAGGCGATCACCAAGCTTCGGCGTGTCGGAGACAATGAGTTTCGAGAGATCCGAAAGGACGGAGAACTCGGCGAACGAATGACGTTTGACTTGGATACGAACGGCAAGGTTCTGAGGGCGCGGACTAACTACATCATGCGACGTCTCCGGTGAGCCTCACGGCGCCGCGAAAACGTGGCGCCGATCACCAATATCCAGTGGCGGTACGAACCGCGGGGTTGGTCGTCCTAGGGATGGTGCGCGAATCGGCCGATATCTAGTTCGAGGATTCTTGCACCGGCATTTCGCCTCTATCCCTCCGCCCATGCCGTACGGTTCAGCCTCAGTCAAGCGCTACATCCTTCCTCTTGTCGCCATTGCTTTGGTGGCGATGAGCGCCGCTGCAACCGATGCACACGCGCAGGTGCCAACGTTGCAGCTGGGGGCCCGCGGAAGCACGTTAGGACTCGGACCCGAGCTCACCGTGGGTATCACGCGCTGGATTGGCGTTCGGTCCTCGTACCACGCGCTCAACTTCACCCGCGACTTCAGCTCGGCAAGCGCCAACTACTCGGCGAATCCCAACTTCAAAGGGTTCGATGCGTTCATCGATTTGCATCCCTTTGGGGGGCATTTCCGCCTAACGGGCGGACTCGTTTCGCACACAGCGGCGCTCAACCTGATCGGCACGCCGAAAGCCGGAACGATCACCGTCAATGATGTCGACTATCCGACGTCAATGGCTGGCGATGTTGTCGGCAAGGTGACGCTGCCTAAACAGGCGCAGTATGCCGGCCTTGGATTCGAACCCAACCTGTTCGGCCGTAGCCGCTTCGGGATTGCATTCGACATTGGCGCGCTGCATCAGAAGGTGCCGACGACGACGTTAAGCGCGACTGGACCGCTGGCGAGCGATCCTGGGAGCGCAGGTCAAGCGTTTCGTGCTGGGCTGGAAGCCGAACGCGTGAAGCTGGACGACGACATCGCGAAGCAACAGTTGATCAAGTGGATGCCGGTGGTGTCGCTGACACTGCGGGTGCGGGTAAAGTAGTACCGACTAGCTAGGAATTGCAGACCTTTAGGGCGCCGGCGAGAGTCGGCGCCCTTGTTGTGTGTACGTACTGCGCGTAGGATGACGGAGGAGTTGGTCTTGATTTCACCTCCGGGATTCGCCGATGCATGTAGGTCGACTTGTGATGTTCACGGCATTTAGCGTCCTGGTCTCGTGCGGTGGCGAGTCGACGGCTCCGCCGCAGGTGTCGCTCAAGCGGGGCATCGTCGTCGTGAGTGGCGGAACTGCAACGGACAGCGTGGGGACACAGCTCGCGCTGCCGCTCATCGTCGAGATTCATGACAGCGTTGGAGCGGTGGCGCCGATCGCCACCTTGGTGCGCTTTGCTGCGATGTACGATAGGTCGAGTCCAGACGCTTATCTGACGGCGATCGAGGGGACCGACGTACGCCTGTCGGTCTCTGGAAAAACGGATGGCAGTGGCCGAACTGGGGCCTACATCCACTTCGGATCAGTAGCAGGTGTCGCGCGAATCGTCGTGGATGTGCCGACGCTCGCACTACGTGACACCGTTCGCTACACCGTGCTTCCAGGAAATGCTCAGCGAATCACTTTTGTTCCGGGTGACACCGGCGTCCTGGTCGGAAATCCGGTTGCGTATCAGGCGAAGGTTCTCGACGCATACGGCAACGC
The DNA here is from genome assembly GCA_044224185.1 of Gemmatimonadaceae bacterium. Taxonomy (GTDB): domain Bacteria; phylum Gemmatimonadota; class Gemmatimonadetes; order Gemmatimonadales; family Gemmatimonadaceae; genus SCN-70-22. The sequence goes on from JBGAKW010000003.1 coordinate 38,769, forward strand.
GCGGAGTGACGCTGTGAGTTGGAGTGTGCACGGTCGTGGGTCGAGCATTACTCCTGAAGGTGTGCTCACGATGTCGGAGATTGGGCGCGCCACTGTGCTCGCGACGGCGAATGGCCATACAGATTCATCGGGGATCGCGGCGGTGCCCGCTGCCACCATCGCTGCGATCGACGCCGAGAATGACGAAATCGTCTCAGTCAATTTGGATGGAACGCATCGCGTGGTTCGCGCCCGAGAGAACTCCGGGGGCATCGGCGCGCGCCCGCGCTGGATGCCGGGTAGCGACAACATCATTTATAGCACGCTCATTGGAAGCACGCTCTCCCTTCGCGTTGTCGACTCCTTGCGCGTGGAGACGGCATTTCTGAGGGCTCCGCCACCAAGCGTTGAACTCAGCGCGGATGCCGCGCCCGCCATGTTCGGCGCGTGGATGTATTTTACAGTTTGGGATTCGAGATGTGTCCCGCAGGATTACTGCCTTGCACGCTCTCGGATGGATGGGACAAACGTAGAGTTATTGGGTGATGCCTACTCGCTCGTGACGGCAAGCATCCGACCGTCGCCTTCGCCAGATGGAAGCGATGTGGCATTTGTGACAACTGAGACGGGATATTCGACATTCAGGCTGATGCATCCCGCAACGCGCACGTTCAGTACCTGGTCTATTCGCGGTGCATCACCGCAGTGGTCGCCTAACGGGAACACGATCGCGTACATCGATCAGAACGGCGCTCTGAGCGTTGTGAAGACCGATGGCACTGGATCGCGCGTCCTGGTACCCGAGGCGGCCGGGCCATGGCAGGGTCCGTTCACGTGGTCGCCGGATAGTGAATGGCTACTTCTTCGCGTCGATGGTGGAATGGGCCTGGTTCGCGCTTCGACGGGCGAGAAGATCGTGCTTCCTTACCTCACTCGATACTACGCGCCAAGCTGGAAGTAATGCGACCGGAATACACGAGCATGCGAGCGAGAGCGGGTCGGTTGCGCCCGACAATTTGGTCTGCGATGGCGGGGCGCACGCACCGGGTGCATGCTGCTGCAATTCATGGTTTGTGGTCGCGGGGAGTGCTCTTGTGCGCGACGCTCTGCATCTCGCTGGGGCTTCTCGTGTCGTGTGGCGGCGATGGAGTTACGAAGAATCCTAACGATTCCACGTCGTCGACACGGAAACGAGGGATAGTCGTCATCAGTGGTGCGAACGTCACCGACACCGCGCTTGCGGAGCTCGCGAAGCCGCTCATTGTCGAGGTGCATGATAGTACGGGAGCACTTGCGCCACTTGCAGCTGTAGTTCGCTTCTCGACACCGCAACACCGGGAAGGTCCCGAATTACAGCTACGCTCGTTCTCCGCTGCGGGGTCGCAGGGAACCGTAGTGGGCACAACCGACGCGAGTGGCCGGACAGGCGTGTACATCGCGATGGGATACCTGTCCGGCCCTGCTCGTGTAGTGGTCGAGGTTCCAACACTATTCTTGCGCGACACGATTCGCTACACGGTCACGCCGGGCAAGGCGGCTCGGCTTGATTTCTCCACCCGCGATACCGCGGTCGCGATGGGCAACACGTTGTCCCTCTCCGCGCGCGTCACAGACGCCTACGGCAATGTTCGCGCGGACCCAATCACGTGGAGCGTGCGCGGCGTGGCTGCAGGTATCACGTCGTCCGGACTCGTTTCGCCATCCGACGTTGGCCGCGTGTACGCCGTTGCAGCTGTCGGGAGCGTAACGGACTCAGTCGGCATCACCGTCGTCCCCAAGGCTGAAATCGCCGCGGTCGACGTGAGATCGAACGAGATCGTGAGCATCAACCTCGATGGTACGAGTCGACAAGCGCGAACGAAGTTTGAAGACGGTGGTATCGGCCCGGGTCCGCGCTGGATGCCTGGCAGCGACAGGATCATCTACAGCACGTACCAAGATGGTGTTCAGACGCTTCGTGTTGTCGACGCCACGAAAACGTCGCTCCCTTTTCTCGTGGGCGCGCCACCAACGATCACGCATACGGCTGACGCCGCGCCCGTCCGCACGGGATCGTGGGTGTATTTCTCCGCTTGGGACGGCCGCTGCGGGCTGCAGGACTACTGCTTGGAGCGCGCGCGACCGGATGGGACGGGTATTGAACTCCTAGGGTATTCGTATCCGTTCAACGTCGTCACGTATCGTCCGACTCCTTCGCCTGATGGGGCACAGGTGGTTTTCGTGACGTCGCAAAATGGAGCGCAGGTCTTCAAAGCCATGGATGTCGCAAGTCGCACATTCAGCAATTGGGCTATTGCCGGCTACTACCCGCAATGGTCTCCACTGGGTGGCGTCATCGCCTACTTCGACGTGACGGGCGGTCTCTCCCTCGTGCAGACGAATGGCGCCAACGCTCGTGTGCTGGCATCCAATGCAAGTGGGTGGCAGCCAACTCCGTTCACATGGTCACCCGATGCGGAATGGATTCTTGCGTGGTCGACTCGTGGACTGACGCTCGTCCGAGTCGCCACAGGTGCGGTGCTGCCGTTGCCGTATCTGTCGGGCTACGCATCGCCGAGCTGGCGATGATAGGCGACAGGCGCTTCCACGACACGTGATGGGAGCCTAACGCGCGACAACGGCGGTCCGGGGGGGTGCGCGAATCGACGGCGCATGAGAACCCCCCCACACATAGCGTTTGCGCATTTCCTTCTCCCACCCCCACACGTAAGTTCGCGCCTGCCTCACCACCAGAGCGAATTCTCACGTGCGCATCAGCGACATGAATTGGATGCAGGTCGAAGAGTACCTGCGCCGCGACGACCGTGCGGTTCTCCCGTTGGGGAGCACCGAGCAGCACGCCTATCTCCGACTGACCGTCGACTGCATTCTTCCCGAGCGCGTTGCGGCGGAGGCTGCAGAGCCGCTCGGCATCCCGGTCTTCCCGGTCGTGCCCTATGGAGTCACGCCGTACTTCCGCGAGTTTCCCGGTTCGATTTCGCTCAAGGTGGAGACCCATCTGCGCGTGGTAAGTGACATTCTGGACGGGATGGCACACAGCGGATTTCGGCGGATCCTCATCGTGAATGGACATGGGGGAAACAACGCGGTGGGGCAGTTCGCGCAGGAGTGGGGGGCCGCGCACCCTAACTGCCGAGTGGTCTTTCACAATTGGTGGAATGCACCGCGGACGTGGGCCAAGGTGCAGGCGATCGATCCGGTGGCGTCGCACGGGTCGTGGATGGAGAACTTTCCCTGGACGCGCCTAACGAGCGTGGCAATGCCTTCGACGCAGCGGACGATGGTCGACTTGGCGCGCGTGCGCACGCTCGATCCGGTGGCGCTCCGCCAGTACCTGGGCGACGGAAACTACGGCGGCTTCTATCAACGTCCGGATGAGGAGCTGCTCGCGCTGTGGGCGGTCGCGGTCGAGGAGACGCGAGAGTTGCTCGAGCGCGGTTGGGGCGAAGCGGCCTAACGAGGATCACGACACATGCAATGGCTGATCTGGGGAGCGGGGGCCATCGGCGGCACCCTCGGGGCATACCTGGCGCGCGCCGGACACGACGTCACGTTCGTGGACAACGTCGACGAGCACGTGGCGGCGATCGCGCGCGATGGGCTTCGCATCACGGGGCCGATCGATGACTTCGTCGTCCGGGGGGCGGCGTATACGCCGGAGTCGTTAGGTGGGACGTGGGAACGCATCGTGTTGGCGACCAAGGCACACCACACGGAAGGTGCGACGCGCGCGCTCGCGCCCCATCTCGCTCCTGACGGATGCGTCATTTCAGCGCAGAACGGACTCAACGAACTGGCAATCTCCGAGGTAGTGGGCGAAGCACGCACTGTGGGATCGTTCGTCAACTTCGGTGCGGACTATCTCGAGCCTGGTGTGATTCACTTTGGCGGGCGCGGCGCCGTCGTGGTGGGAGAAATCGACGGCCGCCTAACGAAGCGCGTGCATGACATTCGGGATGCGTGGGCGGCGCTCGATGCACGGGCCATCGCGACACCCAACATCTGGGGGTATCTGTGGGGGAAGGAGGCGTATGGCGCGATGCTTTTTGCCACGGCGCTGACCAATGAGTCGATTGCCGATGCGCTGGCGCTGCCGCGTTTTCGCCCGCTGTACATCGCGCTTGCCCGCGAGATTCTCGCCGTCGCCGCAGCGCGTGGCGTCACGCCGGAGGCATTCGATGGCTTTGATCCCAAGGCGTATCTCCCCAGTGCGCCGGCGGGTTCGGCGGAGCGATCGCTCGATGCCCTGGTGACGCACAATCGCAAATCGGCAAAGACCCACAGCGGAATCTGGCGCGACCTCGCGGTGCGCAAGCGCGCGACCGAGGTCGATGCGCAACTTGGCATCGTCGTGACGTTAGGCGCGCAGGCCGGACTGACGACGCCGCTGACCTCGCGACTCGTCGCCCTCATCCATGACATCGAGTCAGGGCGACGCCCACAAGACCTAACGACGCTCGACGAACTCGCCATCCTCGTAGCACGCGACGCAACGACATGAACATCGATTTTCGAGGGAAGACGGCGCTGGTTACCGGAGCGGCCCACGGATTCGGGCGCGCCATCGCCGTGGCGTTCGCGGCGCGCGGCGCGACGGTGTGGGGATGCGATGTCATCCCTGACGAACTGTCCGAAACGCAACAGCTCTGCGCGGCGGTGGGCGGGAGTTGCACGACGCGCTCGGTCGACGTACGCGACAAACGTTCGGTCGATGATTTCATCGCGGAAGCATCGCGCGAGAGCGGGCGCGTCGACATCCTCGTCAACAATGCCGGGGGAGTGCTCGGGCAGGTGGGGCGCCCACTGGAGCAAATTTCTCCCGCTGACTGGCAGGCCATCTTCGACGTCAACGTCTCCGGGGCGTTCTATATGGCGCAGGGCGTGGCCCCGGGAATGAAACGCGCGGAGTGGGGGCGCATCATCAACATCTCCAGCGGGGCGGGGTTGGGGATCAGCCTTACCGGGATCCAGGCATATGCGTCGGCGAAAGCGGCGCAGATCGGCCTAACGAGACAGCTGGCGCACGAGCTGGGCCCGTTCGGGATTACCGTGAACAACATCGCCCCCGGCTTTGTGCGCTCCAACGCCAACACCGAGCGCCAATGGCTTTCGTACGGCGAGGAGGGGCAGCGCAAGCTTGTCGAATCCATCGCGCTCAAACGACTGGGCGCGCCTAACGACATCGCTCACGGGGTGTTGTTCTTCGCGTCGGACTATGCCGGGTGGATTACGGGGCAAGTCCTTTCGATTGACGGTGGCAAGTGACCGCCGACGGGCGTGTGTTGCAGCATCTGGCCAGCCGCCATGATGCAATACTTGGCCACCTGATCGACTTTGCGTCGATCCCGAGCGTGAGCACGGACCCGGCGCACGCCCACGACATGCGGCGCGCGGCGGAGTGGGTGGCCGACCGCCTTGCAGCTGCCGGGCCGGTATCCGTGCGCGTCATCGAGACTCCGGGCAACCCCATCGTGTATGGAGAGTGGTGCGGCGCGCCGGGGCAGCGAACCGCCCTTGTCTACGGACACTACGACGTGCAGCCCCCCGATCCGATCGCGAAGTGGGTCTCGCTCCCATACGAACCCACGGTGCGAAATGGGCGGCTGTACGCGCGCGGGGTGTCCGACGACAAGGGGCCAATGCTCATCCCGATCGCCGTCGCCGAATCGTACTTCGCCACGTTAGGCGCGCTCCCGATCAACGTGAAGTTCATGTTCGAAGGAGAGGAAGAAGTCGGGAGCCCATCGCTGGATGGATTCATCGCCGAGCATCGGGACATGCTGGCAGCGGATGTGGTGTTGTCGGCAGACGGTGCCATGTGGCGCATCGACGAGCCATCACTCACGGTCTCGAGCCGCGGACTGGTGGGGCTCGAGTTGACGCTGACGGGAGCCGCGAAGGATTTGCACTCCGGGCGACACGGGGGAAGTGTGGCCAATCCGCTGCACGCGCTGGCACAGGTGATTGCGTCACTGCACTCGCCCGATGGGCGCGTGGCGGTGTCGGGCTTCTATGATCGAGTCGCCGAGTTGCCGCCTAACGAGCGAGCGGCGATTGCCGCACTGCCGTTCGATGAGGCGAAGTACCTGGCGCAGGTCGGAGCGCCCGCGGCGTTCGGCGAACAGGGGTACACCACACTCGAGCGGCAGTGGACACGGCCAACGCTCGAAGTGAATGGGATGTGGGGTGGTTATCAGGGACCGGGGCAGAAGACGGTCATTCCCAGCGAGGCGCACGCGAAGATCACGTGTCGCCTGGTTCCGAATCAGGAGCCTGCGGAGATCGTCGACTGCGTGGCGCGGCACCTGGAACAGCACGTCCCCACCGGGACGTCGCTGTCGATCGAGCGCAGCGATCACGGTGCCCGCGCCTCGCATATTCGCACTGATCACTTCGCGCTTGCTGCCGCCTCAAAGGCGTTGCACGAGGTGTATGGGGTCGATCCGCTCGTTGTCCGCATGGGCGGCACGGTGCCAATCGGTGAATTATTTCAGCGACACATGGCGCTCGACACGGTGTTCTTCTCGTTTTCCGTGGCCGACGAAGACTATCACGCACCTAACGAGTTCTTCCGCATTTCGCGACTCCGCGAAGGCGCCGACGCGTGGGCGCACTTGTGGGCCATCCTGGGCGAGGAGACGGCATGACCAGCGTGACGAACGACGGGGGCGAGCGCTCGCTCGCATCGGCCGAGCAGCAGGTCGAAGCGCACAGCGCCTCTCTGCACAAAGTGCTCGGTGTTCGAGACCTCGCGCTGACGCAGATCCTTTTCATCGTTGGGCTTTCGTGGATCGGAGTCGCGGGAAAATTGGGACCGCCGCATGTGATTCTGTGGCTCCTTGCGATCGTCCTGTTTTATCTCCCGATGACGGCGGTTGTGCTCTATCTGAACCGATTGATGCCATTGGAGGGAGGGCTGTATCAGTGGGCGAAGCTCGGCTTCAACGGGACCGTTGGCTTCATGCTGGCGTGGAATCTCTGGCTGTATGTGATCGTGTTTACCTCGGAGATCGGGCTGCAGGTATCGACCTACCTGTCGTACGCGTTAGGTCCCGGGGCCGCATGGATGACGAAGAGTCCGGCCTTCGTGGCATTGGCGACGGCCGCCATCCTGGGCGGAATGGTGGTGATGTCGATTATCGGGTTGTCGGTGGGCAAGTGGCTGCATAACGCGGGGGGCGTGATGATGATCATCATCTTTGGCGCGCTGCTCCTCCTCCCGATTGCCGGCCTCCTTACGGGGAACCTGAAGGAGTATCACCCCCTTCGGACGTCGATGCCGGAGCTGTCGCTCTTCAATCTCAACATCCTTGGCAAGCTTGGATTCGGCGCGTTAGGCGGCTTCGAGTACATGGCGATTCTTGCGGGCGAGACGAAGTCGCCGGCGCGTTCAGTCGCCAAGTCGGTGTGGATTGCCGCTCCCGTCATTGCCATGATGTTCGTGCTCGGCACGAGTACGGTGGTTGCCTACGTGCCTAACGATCAGATCGACCTGATTGGTCCGCTCCCGCAGGTGCTGCGCATCGGGTTCACTCCGTTTGGCATCGCCACGCAATTGGTGACCCTCGCGATTCTCATGACGCTGGCGATGCGGGTCGCGCAGGCGAGTGTGAGCTTCACTGCGGTGACGCGACTCCCCATGGTTGCAGGGTGGGACTCGCTCCTTCCGGGGTGGTTCTCGAAATTGCACTCGAAGTACCGGACGCCGATGAACTCGATCGTCCTGGCCGCCGCGTGCTCCTTCGTGATCTCGGCGCTCTCTCTGATCGGTGTCGGGCAAGCGGAGTCGTTCCAACTGTTGTTCAATGCGAGCGGGATCTTTTATGCGTTGACCTACGTGGTGATGTTTGCCATTCCGCTCTTCGGTCTCCGCGGCGTCTCGCCCCGTCCCTCGAAGTGGCTGCAGCTGGCGGCGTGGTCTGGGCTGGGCATGACCGTCCTGTACGTCGTGTTGTCGATTATCCCGATCATCAAGGTCGAGAACGAGGTGACGTTCGCCCTCAAGATTTGCGCGGTGATCGTCATCGCGAACATCGTGGGATGGATCGTGTTGCGTGGCGGGCAGCGACGGGCGGCTTTGGCAGCAGTGGCTGGCGCGAGAAGGTAAGGCTCCGATCGAACTTTTCCCCGGCACCGTGCATCATAGGGGCATGGGACATTTTCTTCCGACTGCCGTTGGAAGTGTTACCGACGGCGATCTCGTCATCGCTGCCCAGCATGGAGATGCGATTGCGTTAGGCACGCTCCTCCAGAGGCATCGCGCGCACCTGCTCGCGAGCGCCATGCGCCTGGTCGGGCACACGGCCGATGCCGAAGACGCAGTCCAGGAGACGTTTCTTCAGGCAATGCGCTATATCGGTGACGTGCGTGATCCGGATGCCGTGGGCGCGTGGTTGCACGCTGTCTTGCGTCGCGCCTGCCTGCAGCTGCGGCGGCGCGAACGCGAAGCTCCGCTCGTTGGCCCTCTGCCCGACGTGGTGGATGAGCGCGAAGATCTCGATGCGCGCCTCGAACGCCTCGCGCTGCGTGACTGGATCTGGAACGCACTCGAGCGCCTGCCGGAGGCGATTCGTGTCAGCGCCACGCTTCGCTACTTCGGAAGCTATGACTCGTACGAAGAGATCGCGGCGATACTCGGCGTTCCGATTGGCACCGTTCGCAGTCGGTTGGCGACCGCGAAGACCAAACTCGCCAATGCGTTGCTGGAAAGTGCGGGGCTCGCGCATGATGAGCGGCGCCGGCGTCTGCAGGCGCGGGCCGATTTCTGGAGTGACGCCTTCTGCGACATCTTCAAGCGAGGAAGCAGCACGCCGTTTGTTTCGCGCATGCCGCGGTCGGTTGCAATTCGCTGGTCGCACGGGATCGCGGCACAAGGGCGCGACCATCTGGCGACGGAGATCGAAGGTGACCTGGCAGCAGGGGTTCGCATTGACCTTGAGCGCGTCCTGGTCAACGACGGAGTCGCGGTGCTCGAAGGACGCTTCGTCAATCCAACGGCATCACCCGAGCATTGTCCACCCGGCATCGCGCTCGTGCTCTTCGAGTCGGACGAACGCGTCTCCCGCGTTAGGCTGCATCTCTCTCCGCGCGCGCCGCGCCCGTTGGACGAGTAGCGAACTTTTTCGGCGCCCGCGCTCTCCTTGAAATGCGCGTTCACTCGATGTGGCGCGCAACGACTGACCAACAGGAGAGCGACAATGCCATTCGTATTTGGAGTCTGGGTGTCGAGCGTCGAGGAGATCGCGCGCGCGTTTCAGGAGCATGGTGACCGCGTGCGAGGGACCTATCGCGCGCACTATCGATTCGATGCAGGGATGGAGAATCCATACGCGCCGCCGCGGTTGGAGCGGCCCGAGGCGCTCCGCGAGAATCCGCTGGACGTGGTGTATCCGTGGGAGCAGGTATTTCTCGCCGCCGCGGCGTGCGCTGGTTCCGATTATCCGATGCTGGCTGCGCATTGGCACGTGCCGCTGGAGCGCGTCGAGTTTGTCGTGGAAGGAGACTTTGACCCGCGGCACGAGTTTAACGCGTTAGGCGGCTTCGACGCGCCTAACGATGTACGCCATTGCTATCGCGCCTTGCACTTCCGCGTGACGTTGACGTCGACGGCACGATGGGAGGCGCTCGAACGCATGCACGAGCGCGTGCTCTCGAACAACATGGTGCTCGACGCGTTGCGTGGCGTTCCGCAGACCAGCGAGTTGACGATCGTGACGTCGCGGGCTGACAGGAGAGAACTGGTAGGAGGGGTCCTATGAATACCACAACAACGACGAGCGTTGCTGACACCGATCGCGTAAGAGATCGCAGCACGCAATGGCTCGCCGACGTCGCGCGAGGGGATGTGGATTCAATCGCTCGCTACTATGCCGACGACGGTTCGTTTCTCGTGCCTAACGTGCCGTTGGCGCAGGGCCGGGATGCCGTGCGCGGAGTGTGGAGCGCGCTCTTGTCTGCTCCCGAATTCTCGCTGCGATGGGAACCGCACTCCATCCAGCTCTCGCACAGCGGCGACATGGCGTGTGAGATCGGGAGCTACTCGCTCCGAATGCGTCCGGGCGACGCCGTGGTCGAGGACGAGGGGAAGTACGTCGTGGTGTGGCGGAAGGAGGGGGGCGAATGGTTGGTGTATGCGGACATCGTGAACTCCAGCCGAGCGGCGAACGCGGGATAGTGGTGGCGCGACCGGAGCCGCGTAGGCGCGTCGTTCGGTTTCACGCTCTCGTGAATCCATGGAGGCTCGGATTCCGTATGGTCGGGCGCGGCGCGGTGCCGCCACGATCTCACCCTCTCCATTTCGGGAGCACCCCATGGGCCTCATCATCGCAGCCTGTTTTGGTCTCATCGTCGGAGCGCTCGCCCGCGTGTTTTATCCTGGGCGGCAGGACATGTCGCTGTTCAAAACGATGCTTCTGGGACTGGGTGGCGGCTTCATCGCCGGCGTGCTCGGACGCGCCGTCGGGTGGTACGCACCGGGGGAGGGCGCAGGGCTCATAGCGTCGGCGTTGGGCGCGATGCTCCTGATCTGGATCTTTGGCAAGATGGAGGCGCGGACGTAATCTTCGATGCCACCGACGCGGGGCAGGGGCTCGAGTCGGCGTCTGCAGAGGGCGGATACACCTGGTATGCGGGGATATGAGACAATGATCGCGCGAGTCATTCTGCTATCGTTAGGCATCGTGTGGGCGTCGTCGCCGGCGCAGGGGCAACGGGTGGAGGTGAAATACTCCTCGTCGTTGGAGGGGCCGCGTACGGGTCGCCTATTCGTGGTGTTTGCGCGCAGTGCGACGCGCGAGCCGCGGCTGCTGGCGGGGAGTTACGGAGGAACCGCACCGCTGTTCGCTGGCGATGTGAGCAACTGGAAGAGTGGCGACGCCGCGGTCATTACGCCTGATTCGTTAGGCTATCCGTATGCGTCGCTGCGCGATCTCCCGGCCGGGGAGTACTCGGTACAGGCCGTGCTCAACGTGTATACCAAGGTCACGCGAGCGGACGGCCACACCATCTGGGTGCACTGGGACCAGTGGGAAGGGCAGCGGTGGAATCGCTCACCCGGAAACTACATCAGTGAGCCGCAGACGATTCATTGGGATCCAAGGAGCAAGGCGCCCGTTCGCCTAACGCTGACGAAAATCATTCCGCCGATTCCGCCGATTCCCGACACCAGGTGGGTCAAGCGAATCAAGATCAAGTCCCCGTCGTTGTCGAAGTGGTGGGGGCATGACACCTATATCGGTGCGACCGTCTTGCTGCCGAAGGGCTTTGATGAAGAGACCACGCGCCGTTATCCGGCCGTCTACCAGCAGGGACACTTTGGCGAAGGGGCACCGTTCGGTTTTACCGAGGACGAAGGGAGCGAAACACCCGAGCAGCGCGCCGCGCGCCTAACGAGAAGCGCGCGCGAGCCGGGGTGGCAATTTGCCAAGAGTTGGATGCAGGACGACATGCCGCGCGTCGTGGCCATCTCCTGGCAACACCCGACGCCGTGGTACGACGACTCCTACGCGGTAAACTCGGCCAACTCCGGGCCGTATCAGGACGCGCTCCTCAACGAACTGGTGCCGGAACTCGAGAAGCGATTTCGCCTCACGCCCGAACCGAACGCGCGATTCCTGACTGGTGGCTCAACCGGCGGGTGGGAGTGTCTCGCGCTGCAGATTCAGCGTCCGGACTTCTTTGGCGGTGCCTGGTGCCTCTATCCCGATCCCGTCGACTTCCGCCGCAACCAGCTCGTCAACAACTACGCTGATACCAACGCGTTCGTGCCTAACGGTGACGTGGCGCCCTTTCCGGAACGGTATATGATGCAGACGGAGGAGGGGCAGCCGCTGGTGACGAATCGGCAGATGTCGCAACTGGAGGCGGTGCTTGGGAGCAAGGCGCGGAGTGGGCAGCAGTTTGACGCCTTTGACGCATCATACGGCCCGGTTGGCACCGACGGCTATCCGCGTCGCCTCTGGGACCGGCGCACGGGTCACATCGATCAGGAGGTCGCGGCCTATTGGCGCGAGCACTTCGATCTCACCCTACATCTGAAAAACAACTGGGTGCGTATCGGCCCACAGCTCACGGGAAAGATTCACACGTACGTTGGCGACATGGATAATCACTACCTGCAGCTTGCCGTCTATCTCATGGAAGAAGAGACCGCCAAGCTGCAGGGGCCACGCGCGAACTTCACCTTCGAGTACGGTCGGCCCAAGAAACCGCATGGGTGGCAGCCGTTCACGAACGCCGAGCTGATCAAAATGATCGAGAAGTTTCGCGACGAGCGTCGTGTGCAGCCCTAACGAGTCAGGCGCGCAGGGCGCGCGCCAACCACGCTTGCGCGAAGCGCAGATCGCGCATGGCGGTGGGAGGGGAGATGCCTAACGCTTCGCCGACTTCCTCGAGCGTGAGGCCGCCGAAGTAGCGGAGCTCAATGGCCTTGGCCTGTCGCGGGCTCTCCCCCTCGAGGCGTTGCAACGCCTCGTCCAGTGCAATCAGAAGGTCAGGTTCCGCGTCTGTCGCCGCCACGAGCGAGGCGATGCGCTCGACGTCGAGCTCCACGTGCTCTAAGGCGCCTCCGCGTTTTTGCGCACGCCGCTCCTTCGCGTGATCAATCAAAATGCGACGCATCGCGCGCGACGCGACGGCAAAGAAATGTGCGCGATCCTGCCAATCGGCGGCGCTTCCCTGAGCGAGTTTGAGATAGGCCTCATGCACGAGCGCCGTCGTATCGAACGTATGTCCGCTCTGCTCTCCTCGTAGACGGTTGTGCGCCATGGCGCGCATTTCGTCATAGACCCGCGGAAATAGTCGGTCGAACGCGGCTCCATCGCCTGCGCGCCACTGTCGCAAGTCGCGCGTAATGTCGCGTGCGTCGGGTGAAACGCGCGGCGGCGAGCTCGATTCGTTCGGATCGCGAGAGGGGGTCATCGCCTGCGCGGAGGGAGTACGAGTTCCGAAGAAGTCAGACAAAGCCGAGGCGACATGAAACATCGTCGCTGGTTTTCTCGCTTGCGAGAGGGAGGAGGAGAAGTCGTCCAACGAAGTTCACGCAGGAGCCGAGAAAGACCGAACCATGACCTACCCATCGCCCACCCTCTGGCAACAGTTAGAGCTTGGCGTGGAAAGCTGTGTACTCCCGCGCCAACGCTGCCAGGACGGGGGCGGCCGATGCTCTCCCCTCCTGCACGGTTGCAAACCAGGCATAGCTCCCGAGTTCGCGTTCGAGCGTTCGATCTCGCTGCTCGTTGTCGTCACGATAGCGAAGCGGGAGCGGTGCGCCAACGCGTTCGCGCTCCGCAGCCGCGCCGGCGAGCAGGCGGGTGGCAACGTCAAAGTCACCGTGATCGATCGCCATCGCGCCAATGCCTTCGACACATTCGACGACCCCGATCGGCTCACCAATCGTTAGGCGGGAGTCGAGCGCCTCGGTGAAAAGCTGGGCCGCGACCTTGAGGTTGCGGCGGCGCCGCTCGGTCTCGGCCAGCAGGGTGATGGATTCTCCCCATCCCGCGCGGTCGCGTGCGCGGGTGCGAAAATTGACAGATTCCTGCAGGAGTTCGCGCGCGCGATCGTAGTTGCCTTCGTCGCTGACGATCATTCCTTGCCGCGACAGCGCGAATCCGAGCGCCCACGACATTCCGATCTTGCGCAATGGAGGGATAATGTCGGTGTCCCACTCGTTAGGCGATGCACCGGCGAGCATCCCCTCGTGCCGTGTGGTTGCCAGACGCGCCATCGCCCCACAGAGCAGAATTCCGTCACCGAGGGCGCGCGCGCACTCGATCACTTCACCGAGGTCCTGGGCGGCGCGTTCGTAGCGCCCGCGGCGCAAATCGAGTGCTGCCAGATGCAGGCGCGTGAACGAGATGGAACGAGGATCGCCGCGGCGCTGATGAATGGAGAGCGCTTCGCGAAACAACCGGTCGCTCTCCTCCAGCCGTCCACGATGGTGCGCGATCCATCCGAGGTTGACGGAACTGATGGCCACACCAAGTTCGTGACCGCGTCGCTCGTGGATGGCGCGTGCTTCTCGGGAGTACGCCTCACTCTGGGAGAACTCGCCTAACAGGAACGAGTTCCAGCCGAGGTGGTTGAGCGTGGTCGCCAGGTGCACCTCGTCGCCGGCTTCAGCAAACATCGGCAGGGCGCGTTGGTACAACGTCGTCGAGCCGGGGACGTCGTCCCAGACCGCGTGGAGGAGCCCGCGCACGGTGAGGAGTTGTGCCGACCGATCACGAGAGAACGCGTGGTCACCGCCAAGACGTTGCGCCCGCTCTTCGATGCGTTGCAGCTGCGCGAGGCCGCTCCCCAGGAAGGAGCGTGCGATGAGCCAGTAACGGTGCAGGGCGAGGCATAGCCGAGCGGCTACGTCGAGCTCGTCGTGGGCAATCGAGAATTCGATGGCGGAGATGAAGTTGTCCGCTTCGGTGAGGAAGACTTCGGTCCACCGCTGCTGCTCGGGACCGCGCGCGTGTGTGGCTGCCTCCTCGGCGAGGGCGAGGTAGTAGTCGCGGTGCGCCGCGCGGACGCGGCGATCGACGCCACGTTCCAAGAGGCGCTCCTGGCCGAATTCGCGCAGCGACTCGAGCATGTCGAAGCGCGACTCGCCGTTCGCACCGTCGCGCCTAACGAGCAGGCTCTTTTCGAGGAGCGAGGCGACGCGATCGAGAATGTCACCTTCCGAGTCGTCACCGCCGATGCGCTGCGCCGCTTCGATGGCGAAGCCGCCCGAAAAGATGGAGAGCTTCTCGAAGAGCGATCGCTCGCTCTCGCTCAGCAGCGCAATGCTCCACTCGATGACGTCGCGCATCGTACGGTGCCGCGGCACGACGTCGCGGGCGTCCGAACGCAGGAGGTCGAACCGTCGCGTTAGGCGCTGGAGGATGGCCTGAGGCGAGAGGAGGCGCGTGCGGGCCGCCGCGAGCTCGATGGCCAGGGGAAGGCCGTCGAGCCGGCGACAGATGGCGGCAATGGCCTCGGCGTTTTCGCTGGTGAGTGCGAAGTCGGGGCGCACCGCGCTGGCGCGCTGCACAAAAAGGCGCACGGACTCGCACGTGCCCAGGTTCTCGGCAATGCCCTCGTCCGCGCGAGGGAGGGCAAGTGGCGGGACGGGGAGTTCGTGCTCGCCTTGCAGGCGCAGCGTTGCCCGGCTTGTGACGAGAATCGTGAGTTGAGGAGCCGCGGCGAGCAGTGACGCCACTAACGCCGCCGCGTCGAGGACGTGCTCGAAGTTGTCGAGCACGAGGAGCGCATGGGCGCGGGCAAAAAATTCTTGCAGCCGACGGGCTGGCTCGTCGTTTCCACCGGTGCGGGGCGAGACCGCTTGCAGGACACCGGCAGCGACCCCGTCGGCGGCTGGAATGTTGGCGAGCGAGACCAGAAAGACGCCGTCTTCGTAGCGCGGCGCCGTCAGTCGCGCGAGCTCCATGGCGAGTCGCGTTTTGCCGACTCCGCCGGAGCCGGTGAGCGTCACCAGTCTGGCACGCGAGAGGAGTGCCGCACCGACGGTCAGCTCACGCTCGCGTCCGATGAGCGTCGTAAGCGCGAGGGGGATGGCGCTCGCGCGCGAGGCGAGAAATTCGCCGGTGGAGCGCACTCCGCCGGATTCGTCACGCGGAGTCGCGTCGTCGTTAGGCGGTGGTGGCGACGTCCCCACAGCGGAGAGGATCCGCAGCACATCGTTGGCCGACTGAATGCGCTCGCTGGGATCTTTTGCGAGGAGCCGCGAAATCAGGACATCGAGCGCTGGCGGGACTTCAGAACGACGACGAACGAGTGGCTCCGGATTCGTTGTCAGGATGGCGTGCATGAGCGAAGCGTACGACGCGCCGGTGAACGGGCGAGTGCCCGCCAGCATTTCATAGAGCGTGACGCCTAACGCCCACAGGTCGACCTGAAATGACGGTGCGGCGCCGTGGAGCTGCTCGGGGGCGAGGTAGGCGATGGTCCCCACCAGTCCGCCGGAGCGTGTCGAATCCGTATTGCTCAGTTTGGCGATGCCGAAATCGGCC
Source organism: Gemmatimonadaceae bacterium (assembly GCA_044224185.1). GTDB lineage: Bacteria > Gemmatimonadota > Gemmatimonadetes > Gemmatimonadales > Gemmatimonadaceae > SCN-70-22. The sequence goes on from JBGAKW010000003.1 coordinate 54,749, forward strand.
AGTCGCACACCGTCAGCTGCATCGAAGAGGACGTTGCCCGGTTTGACGTCGCGGTGCACAACGTGCTGGGCATGTGCGGCGGCGAGCGCGCTCGCCAGCTCGCGGGCAACGCGCAGCGATTCGGGAATGGAGAGGGGGCCGCTCGTTAGGCGGTCGGCGAGTGAGCCGCCTTCGCAGTACGCCATTGCGAGATAACGCACGCCGTCCGGCGTCTCACCCACATCGTAGATGGCCGCTACATGCGGATGGTCGATGCGCGCGGCGACGCGCGCTTCCTTTTGAAAGCGTTCTCCATCAGCGATGGTCTCCGGGTCGTCAGGGTGCGACGCCAAGGGGAAGAGCTTGAGCGCGACACGCCGGTCGAGGCGCGTGTCGCGTGCGAGCCAGACTGTGGCCATGCCGCCGCGCCCGAGGGGACGCTCGAGAATGTACGGGCCGACGTGGCGTCCAGAGTCCGCGCCGGCGTCAGACGAAACTCGCCGTCTCCACATTGGTGAGACGTCATCGTTAGGCGAAGGGGCACTGCCTGCGTCGCGAACCGAACGTCGTGACTCGCTGGTGCCGCTCAATACTCCCAAGAAGTCACCCGCCGCGTCGTCGGCAGCAAGGAGTTCGCGCACTTCCGTTGCGACTGACGGCTGCTCGCGCGCAAGCGCATCGAGGCGTGCGAGACGCTCCTCGGGAGCAAGCTCCACCAATTCTGCAAAGAGCTGGGCGACGGTTGCTCGTTCCCGGAGCGACATGCGGCAGAAGATGCGGTCCGCGCGCGACGCGAGCTACCCCGATCGCGGGGCGGAAAAAAATCCTGGCGATCGATGAAAAAAATCCAGGCGACTTCTCGCTTGGGTTGGTGAGCGGCGATGCGAGCAATCGAAATCGGCCGCGCTAACCACCGATACCATCACTCGAAGAAGCTGAGGATTTTATCATGTCGTCAACGATTCGCATTTCCGCGCTCGCCGTCGCTCTGGTGGCGGCGGCTGCTTGCAGCACCTCCGAACCTCCAGCGCCGGGGCAGAAGGGTGCCGGCGCCGACGCGTCGCTCACGCGCGATGGCTTTGACCAGCCTGGTGTGTCGCGGCAGTACGGCAAACCCGTCAAGTTGGGCAATGGTAAGGCACGGGCGTACGTCGTCATCGACCAGAAGAACGGGGGCGTCCCGCTCGAGATCGGAATGGCGCTGGATGAGAAGGCGCTCGATGGGCTCCCGGGCCCGACCATGGCGTCAATGAAGGGTGATCACAACATGGGGCACGTCATGGAGAACGAATTCCTTCTCCCGCTTCCCGAGCGCAACCCAACACCGTTCCGTTTGCTCGCCCTCAATTGGAATCCTGCGGGTCACGAGCCGCCAGGCATCTACGACATTCCGCATTTCGATTTTCACTTCAACACGATTTCACTCGCCGAGCGCAATCTGATTGACCCTTCCTTGCCCGGATTCCAGGCGAAGGCAGACAAATTCCCGGCAGCGGAGTTCATCCCAACGGGATGGAAGCATCTCCCCGGTCCGCCCAATCCGGCGCTCGCCATTCCGATGATGGGCGTGCACTTCATGGAGCTTGCCTCGCCGGAGTTGCAGCCGCCGGGATCGCCCAATCATCAGGTCTTTACGAAGACGTACATCTGGGGATCGTGGGACGGGAAAGTGATTTTCCAGGAGCCGATGATCACGCTGGCGTACCTCAGGTCGAAGCCTAACGCCACCATACCGATCACGCTCGCGCAGAAGTATTCGCCGGCTGGATACTATCCGTCCGCGTACCGCGTGGTGTGGGACAACCAGGCGCGCGAGACCCGGGTCGCACTCTCGCAACTCGCCTGGCGTCAGTAGGCGTCGTCGTTAGGCGCGACACAATGCCCGTCTCTGCCGAGGTCAGAGACGGGCATTTGGTGTTCAACAGCGGGCGTAGCGACCACAGGCCACGGGCCAGCGGCCTTCTAGTGCGATGAGTAGAGAAACGCGTCGTACACCGAGCGCGCAGCCTGCGCGATGGTGTGATCCAAATCGTCGCCTTCAATCTTGGAGGAATTCTTCAGGTAGACGGCGATCGCGAGGTGCGTCCCATCGGGCATGTCGATGATTCCGACATCGTTCGCCGTACCAGGGTAGGTCCCCGTTTTGTGAGCCACCTTGGTGCCGGGAGGCAGGATCCCCTTGATGCGATGCGCGCCCGTCTCGCACCGATACATGATGTCGAGCATCGCCGCGGTGTTCTCCTTGTTGAGGAGTTCACCCTTCCAGAGTTTGGTGAGCAAGGTGAGCATCGCCTTCGGTGTCGTCTGATCGCGTGGGTCGCGCGGATAGTAATACGCCACCGAATCACGGCGCGCCTGCGAGAGCGCGTTGTATTGGCGCTCCCATTTGCTCCGGTCAAACTTGCCGTTGGTCCAGATGTCGGTGATGCCGTACGGATGCGCAATAATCTCTGCCGTGGGACGATCGACGCGCATGCCAGTGATGCCCGCCTCGCGTACCCGTTTGGTCACGGCTTCTCCTCCGCCATCGAGCTTGAGGACTAGATCGGTCGAGTTGTTCTCCGACAGAATCAGCATCGTCTCGATGAGATTTCGCACGGACATTGCGAAGCCAGGCTTTCGAAACAGCAGAAAGGCTTCGCTGCCGATGTGTAGGTCCGTGGTATCCCACGCAACCATCCGGTCGAGATCGAGCTTTCCCTGTTGCGCGAGTGTGAACGCCTGGACGGCCATGGGCACTTTGTAGGTGCTGGCCATCGGGTACTGGTCGTCGCTCTTGTAGAAGAAGGTCCTCCCCGATTCGAGGTGCATGGCGGCGACACCGAGTTGTCCGCCGGAGAGGGGTTCGATACGAGCGATTTCCTGCTCCAGTCGTGAAGGTGCCTGCGCGCGGGCAGCGCTGCAGGGAAGGGCGACGAGAAGGGCGGTGAGGAGTCTTGTTAGGCGCATGTTCAGAGGAAGAGTCGGGGGGATAATGCGCGCCCGGCGTGGCGGTTGGAAGGTGGCCGGTGAAAGGGGAGCGGGGAGGAGGTGGGGATGGAAGAAGGGCAGGGCCCGTGGGGAGCCCGCGGGAAGCGTAGCCGCTCGCGCCGTTCGGAGATCCGGGGAAACGATCTTCTCGGTCGGCGGACGTCGGGCGTGTTGTGAGGTGCGCTCCGGGACGTTACGATCCTGCTCCCGAAAAATGCCGTATGTGCCGGTTGCCGGCTTGGCCCTCCTTCTCGCCAGCTGCAATGTCCGCGTGCAACTTGAGATGTTGGGCGTTGGTGGGCGAATCCGGAACGAGGAGTCGACGTCGATGAGTCATGAAGTATCGCTGCAGATCGCGCACCCGCGCGCCACTCGAGCCGCTCGGCAGCGTGAGGTACACGCAGGTGCCGACGGGCGAAGTTGCCGGAACGACGCATTGGGGTGCGTACACGGGTCTCCATGCTGCGCATCAGGAGGTCATTGCCTGGTGCAAGGCAAACCAGCGTGCGCTCGTGGGGCCAAGCTGGGAAGTGTATGGGCACTGGAGCGAGGATCCAGCACGTGTCCGAACGGACATTTGCTACCTGCTAGCGCCATCCGCCTAACGCGTAACACGATCTTAGCAGCGTCGCGCATCAACTATGTCTGGCCAGCGCGAGAAATTCCGTAACTCATCTTGCACCCGTTGGAGTAAGCCTTGGCCAAGCCAGTGATTCTCACAGTCGACGACGATTTCGCAGTACTCGCGGCGGTCGAACGCGACCTTCGCCAGAAGTACCGCTCCGACTATCGCGTGATCAAAGCATCGTCGGGTGCGGAGGCGCTCGAAGCGACGCAGGTGCTCGCGACGCGTAACACGCCGGTGGCGCTGTTCCTCGTTGATCAGCGCATGCCGGGAATGTCGGGCATCGAGTTCCTGCGCAACGCGATGAAGCTGCACCCGAATGCGCGCCGGGTGCTGTTGACCGCCTACGCTGACACGGACGTCGCGATTGCCGGGATCAACGACATCGGGCTGGATCACTACCTGATGAAACCGTGGGATCCGCCGGAAGACCGGTTGTATCCGGTCTTGGACGACTTGCTCGCCGAGTGGCGCGCGCGCGTGATCCCCGCGTTCGAAGGCATTCGCGTGTTAGGCTCGCAGTGGTCACCGCAATCGTTCGCGGCGAAGGAATTCCTGTCGCAGAATCGCGTGCCCTACGAGTGGGTCGACATTGATCAGGACACGACCGCCCGCGCACTGGTGGAGTCGCTGACGGGGAGCGTCGCGCATCTCCCCATTGTCGTGTTTCCCGATGGGTCGCACCTGGTGGCGCCGTCGCAGATCGAACTGGCGACAAAAGCAGGAATGCAGACGCGAGCGGCGCGGCAGCTGTACGACGTCGTCGTGGTTGGTGGCGGTCCCGCGGGGCTGGCGAACGCGGTCTACGCTGCGTCCGAAGGGTTGCGCACGGTAATCGTCGAGTCGCAAGCGACGGGAGGACAAGCCGGGACGAGCTCGATGATCGAGAACTACCTGGGCTTTCCCGCTGGTGTCACCGGCGCAGATCTCGCCGCCCGCGCGAGTGCACAGGCCAAACGATTCGGAGCAGAAATCCTCACGGGGCAAGCGGTCGTCGGAATTCGCCGGGAGGACCCTTACCGTGTGGTCCTTCTGGCCGATGGCACCGAGCTGTCGACGTATACGGTGATCATCACGACGGGCATGAGTGCGCGAACGCTCACCGTGGACGGGATCGAGGCGCTACAGGGGGTGGGTGTCTACTACGGCGCGGCGATGACCGAAGCAGCGCGATATCGCGATCGCGACATTTGCATCGTGGGTGGGGCCAACTCTGCGGGGCAAGGGGCGCTCTTCTTCTCTCGTTATGCGCGCAAGGTGACGATGCTGGTGCGCGCCCCCGATCTCTTGCCGATGATGTCGCAGTATCTGGTCGATCGCATTCGCGCAGCGCCCAATATCGACGTGATCGGTGGCGTCGAAGTGGATGAGGTGCATGGGACGACCGCACTGGAAGGCGTGACGGTCAAACACGTCTCCAGCGGTGAGCGGCAGCACATCCCGCTCTCGGCGATGTTTATCTTCATTGGGGTGCAACCGCACACGAAGGCATTTGAGGGGACGATTGAGCGCGACGATTTCGGGTTTATCCTGACGGGGACTGATCTCCCAATGGAGCATGGGCGTCCGCGCGGATGGCCGTTGACGCGCCAACCCTTCGCCTTCGAGACGAGCATCCCGGGGGTCTTTGCAGCTGGCGACGTGCGCGCAGGGGCAAACCGTCGTGTGGCAGCGGCGGTGGGAGAAGGGTCGGCCGCCGTGTATTCGGTCCATCGGTATCTCCGGACTGTCTGACAAGGGAGCGCATGGAAGTCACTGACGAGATCCTGGAGCGGATCAAGGCACACCGCGCCTTGGGTGGAGCGCCGCCAGAAGAGCATCGGTGGCTGGTGGAACACGGCGAGCTGCGGCATGTGGCGTTGGGCGAGGTTGTGACAAAGAAGGGAGAGCAGGCATTACACCTCTATCTCCTGCTCAAGGGGCATGTCGTCATTCGCATGGATCGCGGGACGGGGATCCATAAGGTGTTCGAGTGGCGAACGGGCGACTGTGGGGGCATCATGCCGTACTCGCGCGGTGCCGCGCCGCCTAACGACGCGATCGCCGAAGAGGAGTCGGAAATGCTGATGATTCCTCGTGCCGACCTCCCGGAAATGGCGAAAGCGTGCCCCAACTGCACCGCCGTGCTGGTGCACGCCATGATCGACCGCGCGCGGCAATTCACGTCGAACGAAGTGCGCGATGAAAAACTCATCTCGTTAGGCAAGCTGGCCGCGGGACTGGCGCATGAGCTGAACAACCCCGCATCGGCGGTCGTGCGCGGCGCCAAGCTGCTGACGGAGAGCATCGATGCCTCCGAGTCGGCGGCGCGGCGCATCGGCGAAGCGGGGCTCAGCGACGAGCAGTTCGCGATCATCGACGAGATTCGGCGCCTGTGCCTGAAGCAGGCTCCCACCGTCGCGCGATCGGTGCTGGGGCGATCGGACCGCGAGGACGAATTCATTGAGTGGTTGGCCGATCACGGCGCCGACGAACGCTGCGCGTCGGCGCTCGCCGAGACCGGCGTCACGATCGAAGCCGTCGAGGAACTCGCCGAGACGGTCAGCGGCGATGTGCTCAACGCCACCATCAAGTGGATGGCGGCCGGCTGCACCGTGCGGACGTTGGCGAACGATATCGAAATGGCGGCGACGCGGATGCTGGAGATCGTCGGCGCCGTGAAAAGCTTCACCTACATGGACCACGCACGCCTTCCCGAACCGGTGGATATTCGGCAGGGGATCACCGATACCGCGACGATGCTTGCGGCGAAGTTTCGGAGCAAGTCGGCCACCCTGAGCCTAACGATGGACGATGAACTGCCGAGGGCGATGGCGGTGGGCGCCGAGCTCAATCAGGTCTGGATGAATCTCATCGATAACGCGCTCGACGCGGTGCCGTCGGGCGGAAAGATCGAGATCTCGGCGAGAACCGAACTTGGAGGCATTGTCGTGCGCGTCATCGACAACGGCGCGGGCATCCCAGCAGAAATTGCGGGGCGCATCTTCGATCCGTTCTTCACCACCAAGGGCGTCGGGAAGGGGACGGGGCTCGGACTCGATATCGTGAGGCGGCTGCTCATGCAGCACGGTGGGGAGATCTCGCTGGAGTCGGTCCCCGGGCGCACCGAGTTTCAGGTCCGGCTGCCGATCGAAACGAATGCCGCCTGAGTGGCGACACGCGTTAGGCGGTTGAGCGGCGCCTAACGCGATGTGAGGACGATCGTTCGCCGTGCGTCGCGTCGGTTACTTGATCGCGTTCCACTCCGCTTCGGTGCCCGCGTCGAGCTGACGCTCCATGAGTGTCTTCCACTTGGTGCCAACTTTCACGAGGAGTGCTTCCAAGTGGCGGTATGAGGCCGTCGATTTGCCGTCGACGGTCGTCACGTACTTGAACATCCCCTGCTCGAATGCCGTCGTCGCGTCGTCCTGACGCTTTGAGAATTTGAATTCGACGGTCGCCTTTTGTCCCGTTTTCTTGGCGGCGATCATGTCCTTTCCCCATCCGTCGAGTGCCCGCGCGATGGGCATCGTCCCTTTGTCCGAGACGAGCACTGCGCCCGGATGGTAGGTGCGTCCCATGGCGACGATGTCGGCGTTGGCGACGGAGGCCGCGATAGGCGACCAGAGTGTGGCGTCTATCTCGAGCGACGTCCCCGGCTTTCCAGGTTTGGAAGGGGTTTTCGGCGTTTGCGCGCGCACGGTCGACGCAAGCAAAAGCGACGCTGCAACAAATGAGAGCGAGCGTGATGTGAACATGCGAACCACCCGTGAAGGAGTGAACGCGGAAGAGCGCGTGCGTTCTCGACAGTGCAGGCCGTCTCGTAATAGAGATGGTCACGGAGCGCGACGAACCTAGCAGTCGTATTCAGTACTGTCGAGCGTCGTGTGACAGTATATGCGGAAGACACCGCGCGGTGCATGGTCGTGCGCCCTTGACCTCTGCCGTCAGTACGCTCCGGGTTGGCTGATGTCTGGCAAGGGCACCCTAATTGTTGAAAGCAGCCACGGCCTGTAGCGCTACACCACGTTGTATTCGGCGGTGACCTCGGACCGCTCAAAGCGTTGCCAGCGTAACGAGTCGATATCGATGGTCGTCGCGCGGGAGTCGAGAATCTCTTCGGCCATCAGCAGCCCGGCTGCCGGGCCATGCATCAAGCCGTGACCGCTGAAGCCCGCGCAGACGTGCAATCCAGGCACGCTCTCCACTGCTCCGATGATCGGCTGATGATCGGGCGTGACCTCGTATAGTCCACCCCAATCGGCTGCGATCTGGGCATCGCCGAGCATTGGGAGGCGCTGGACCGCATGCTCCAGATGGTGAAGACGCCACTCCTCGTCGACGGTGATGTCGAAGCCGGCTGGCTGATCGCGATTGGACATCCCAGTCAGGATTCCATTTCCCTCGCGATGGAAGTACAGCGCCGCGCTGAAGTCGATCACGAAAGGGAAATCGCTGCGGAGCCCGGGTATTGGCGCGGTCACGGCAATCTGGCGCCTAACGGGCACAATCGGAATGCTGATTCCTGCCATCTCGCCTAACGCCGCGGACCATGCGCCGGCGGCAATCACGAGAACTGGTGTCTCCACTTCACCGCGAGGAGTTCGCGCGCGCCAACGCCGCGCACTCGTTAGGTCCAGCGCGAGCACCGGAGTGGACGTGACGAGCGTGGCCCCCAGGCGGCGCGCATTGGTCACGAACCCTTGCAACAACGCATGCGGGTCGACGAGGCCATCGCGCTCGTACCAACTCCCGCCGATGATTCCCTCAAGCGCGACCTCTGGTGCCAAACGCGCGATGTCGTCGGCATCCACCATGGTGCTGCGCACCCCGAGCGAATTCTGAAGCGCAACGTTGGCGCGAAACTGCGCGACGTCGTGGGGTGTGTCGAGCATGAACAGGTAGCCGCAGCGCTTGATCCCAATTTCCTGATCCATCTCGCCGGCGAACCGCTCCATCATCGAGATGCTGAGCTGCGACAACTCGATGTTCACACGTGAGGCGAATTGCGCGCGAAAGCCTCCCGCGTTCTGCCCGGTGGAGCCCAATCCGAACATTTCCTCCCGCTCCAGCAGCACGACGCGCCTAACGCCGCGTTGGGCGAGATGAAAGGCGACACTGGCGCCCATGATGCCACCACCAACGATGACAACGTCGGCGGTCTCGGTCATATCGATTCTCTCATTGCCACGGGCGTACAGGGAGTGCGCGAACGGGATTCTCGCGCCGCTCGGCAAGTATCGCGCAAGGGGCGGAGAGGGGGCAAGCGTTACGCTCTAAGGGCCATCTCATGAATGGTCGCCGGCGCACCGGCGACCGTTCATGAGATGCCTTCTAGTCGGGCGACGGCGTCGCACGTAGCTTGCGCTCGCCCGCCATCGTTGCCGCCGCCCGAGCGCGGCGGCTCTGGCCCTCGTTAGGCACCTGCTATCGTGTTTGGGTTTTCGGCATCCTCACCTCCGGATCGTGCATGAAGGTCTCTCGCTCATCACGCCTGCCGCGCCGCTTCTTCGCGGCAGTCGCGCTCTTCGCCACTGCCGGCTGCCAGCACGCGGCGCCCAATTCGGCGATTCCGCCCGCACCTACCCCCGCTGGAGAGCGCACCTTCACACGCGCTGAGGTGCAGAAACTCATCGCCGATCTGCGGTGGATCGACACGACGCGTGGCATCAACGAGACGCGCCGCGTGCAGATCGGCGGCATCACCCAACTCATCTCCATTCGCGGGCGCGATCGCCGCAATCCGATCCTCCTCTTCGTTCACGGCGGTCCCGCCTCGCCCACATGGCCGGGAAGTTGGTTCTTTCAGTCTCCATGGGAAGAGTACTTCACCGTTGTCCAGTGGGATCAGCGCGGAGCAGGAAAGACCGCGGCGGCCAACGACGTCGCCGCCGTCAATCCGACCATCAACATCCAACGCATGTCGGACGATGGCTCGGAGCTGGTGGCCTACCTACGGAATGCATTCCACAAGGAGAAGATCTTCCTCATGGGGCATTCGTGGGGCACGGTGATTGGGGTGAATGTGGCGCAGCGGCACCCCGAGTGGCTGCACGCGTATATCGGCATTGGACAAGTCGTCGATGGGAAGGAGAGTGAGAAACTGAGTTATGAGTGGGCACTTGCGCGTGCGCGTGAGTTGAAGAACGCGACAGCCGCCGCCGAGTTGGAGAAGATCGCGCCATATCCTAACGACGATGGGACCGTGCCGATCGACAAGATTCTCGTCGAGCGCAAGTGGGTGATCGCGTTCGGCGGCCTGACATGGGGGCGTCCGACGTTTGACTATGAGGTGAACGCGGTGAATGCCTCTCCCGACTATGACGCGAGGGACATTGCAGCAATTGAGAGCACCGACCTCACGTCGCTCAAGCAACTGCTCGGGCCACCTAACGTGTTGAACTACAAGTCGACGACTCGCTTCGGCTGCCCGGTCTTTTTCTTCGGCGGGAAATACGACTACGAAACGGTCACTGAGGTCGTGCGCCGGTGGTACGACACGATTGACGCACCGAAAAAGGGCTTCGTCTTCTTCGACCATTCGGCGCACATGCTGATGTTCGAGGAGCCGGCGAAGCTGCTGGAACACCTCGTGCACGACGTACGCCCGATTGCGGTCGCGGCTGGCGACGCGCCGTCGGGAGAGCGTTAGACGTATGCCTCCGCGCGTCCATCGTCTGACGCTCAGCACGCAGCATCCACTCCAGATACTCGACATCACCGAGGATGTGCGCGCGTGGGTTCGCGAGAGCGGTGTTCGCAATGGATTGGTGACTGTGTTCTCGCCGCACACCACGGGGCGCATCACGCTCAACGAGCGCGAGGATGAATTGCAGCGCGACATGGTGCGCTTCCTGAGTGGGTTGGCTCCAGCGGACGCGCTCTACCTTCACAATCGTCAACCGGTGGACGATCGCTTCAACGCACACGCGCATCTCCTCGGACTTTTTGTGAATGCGTCGGAGTCGATTCCGCTGGTGGACGGCGAATTAATCATCGGCGCGTGGCAGTCGCTCTTTTTCATGGAACTCGACGGTCCGCGCGACAAGCGAGACGTGGTCGTGCACCTTCTGGAAGGCGCCTGATGCAGCGCCTGATGCAGCGCCTGATGCAGCGCCTGATGCGGCGCCGGAGCCGGCGCCCGATGTGGCGCCTAACGACGAGTCGCCTACCACGTGCCCTCGCGAGGCGCGCGTGACACGCGACGATGTCGAAGCATTTTTTGCGTCGCGCGCGGAGCTTGACGCCGAGTCGTATCTCGAGCTCGATTACGTCTTTGAGTGCGCTGGAGATCCGCGAGAAGCAGCAGCGCACCTTGCCAGTGAACAATCGACGGCGCAGTGGAAGCGCGTTGGCGTCGACGAGGACTTTCGTCCGCGCTTCGCCGCCAAAGTCATCGAGTGTTCGTGGCAGCCGATCGATGGATTCTCCGTTCCTGTGCCGGTGGAACTCAGCGGACCGGTGTATCGCTGCCGAGTCACGCTGGCGCATCCGCACGCGAACTTTGGGGCGCGATTTCCCAATCTGGTCTCGGCGGTAATGGGCGAGGGAGCTTTCTTTGCCCCGAAAATCCCCCTCGTTAGGCTGGAAGACATTCGTTTCCCCTCGTCGTATCTATCGCAATTCGACGGGCCGCAATTCGGCATCCAGGGCTTTCGCGACGTGTTGGGGGTGCACGGACGGCCGATCGTCTTCGGCGTGGTGAAGCCTAATATCGGTTTGCCGCCGGCTGCGTTCGCGGTTCTGGCCTACGAGGCGTGGCGCGGAGGGCTTGACGTCGCGAAGGACGACGAGATGCTCGCCGATGCTCAGTGGTCGCCGCTGGGCGAGCGCGCGAGACTCGTTGGCGATGCGCGCCGCCGCGCCGAGGATGAGTGCGGCGTTCCGAAGATGTACCTGGCCAACATCACGGATGAAGTTGACCGTCTGGTTGCGCTCCACGACCTGACCGTCGCGCACGGAGCCAACGCAGTAATGCTGAATGCGCTCCCCGTGGGGTTGAGCGGAGTCCGGCTACTGCGGCGACACGCCCGCGTCCCCATCGTCACGCATTTCCCATTCATCGCGTCATTCAGCCGCCTAACGGCTCACGGCGTGCACGCGCAGGTTTTCACCAAGCTGCAACGCATGGCCGGCGCCGATGTGATCATCATGCCGGGGTTCGGCGCGCGGATGATGACTCCTGAGCACGAGGTCCTGGCATGTGTGCGCGCCTGCACAGAGCCAATGGGGGCGCTTCGTCCCGCGCTCCCCGTTCCAGGCGGAAGCGATTGGGCGGGGACACTCGAAGGTGTGTATCGTCGCATTGGGAGCGTCGATTTCGGCTTCGTCCCCGGGCGCGGGATCTTCTCGCACCCCGAGGGACCGGAGGGTGGGGCCCGGAGCATTCGCCAGGCGTGGGATGCGATTGCGAATGGTGTGCCGGTTGCGGAGTACGCCAGGACGCACGACTCGTTGCGCCGCGCACTCCACGCGTTTGGCGAGGAGCGTCGTTAGGCAGGAAGTGTCGTTGTGCCGAGACCGTCGTTCGGCCGAGAGATTCGTTAGGCAGCGGCGCCTCGCGAAAAACGACTGCTGCCGGGTACCGTCGGCTCATCGCGTTGACGGTACCCTAAGTATCGAATGCGCTACGCGGTGCGCACCAACCCTGCCTGCGTACCCCCACCCGAGCGACGCCGCAGCAACGCCGCCGACACGAGCGCGCCTAACAATCCGACCGGGAGCGGCTCCATGAACGTCATGGCGAAGTTGTAGAAGGGATTCTTGTACATCTGCGCGAACTTTTCCCCGTCGAGGCGCTTCTTCTCCAGCTCAGCCGGTGTGGCGCCCGCCTTGCGCGCACTCTCCAATTGCGTCTTTGAATACTGCTCGGCGAAATCCGAATCGAAGCCGAAGTAGATGACTTCCCAGGTCGCCGTATAGCAGAGTCCCGCGATCAAGGCGATGGCGAGACCGACGCCAAATGCGCGTCCAAAGGTCACGCTTCCTCCCGCCACGGTGTCGCGATACCGCCGCACGCCGAAGTAGATGAGTAGCGCAGCCGCGACCATGCTCGCGTACCCGACGATCAATCCGCCGCCATTCTCGAGGAGCGTGTCGTGGAACGGGATGGCGACGACCAACATCACCGACATGATGAAGCCGGAGATGAGTCCAAAGGTCAGAATGATCTTTCTCACTGGGGCGCGCTCCGATTTGAAGTGGCGAACAGTCGTACGTGACGAGGCGCGAGGATGCCGCTCCACCGTCGATCGCGCGTCACCGAAAAGAATGATTTTTCGATTTTTCGCCAGAGATCATCCTTTCAGGGGATGAGTCCAGCCTCTTTGGCGCGCTGCACTGCCTGCGTTCGCCGCTTTGCATCGAGTTTGTCGAGGAGGCGCCCCGTGTGAGTCTTCACCGTATTCTCGCTGACGTTCAACCGCTCGGCGATTTCGCGATTGCTCAACCCGCCGGCAATGAGTTGGAGGATCTCGAATTCGCGAGGAGTAATCCCGAGTTTGTCGAGGCGCGTGGGGTCGGCAACGAAGGGAAGGGAGGGAGTGATGTGGACGGGGACCTCGACCTCCTTCACGACAACCGTGACTTTGGGTTGCGTGAGACGGAGGCCGAGCCAGATGCCGAGGGCGGCGAAGATCAGCGCGACGATTGCCCCGTAGATCTCGAACGCGTGTTCCAAGACCAGGTAGCGATACTGAACCGCCTCAAGGATCGCGATGAGGAGACCGGCGAGAGCGCCGTAGAGAAGGACGGTACGCCGCACGAATGTTATGTCGGACGGAAGTCGAGTTGCCGAGCCGCGAGGACGCCTAACGAGTAACCGACTGCCAGAAGACGACGATCACCGCAATGTTTGTCGCCAAATGAGAAATGATACCGGGCCATGTGCTCCGCGTTTTCCATGCGACGTAGGCGAGCGGCACCGTGAGCGGGATATAGGCGACGAAGTTGGCGAGCGTCGTGTGATAGAAGAAGTGGAACGCGTCCCATAGAACTCCGTTCACGAGCCACGCCCACTTGCCGAGTGCAACTTCTTGCCGCGGAAGAATAATTCCTCGCCACCATAATTCTTCCCCGAGAATATTGAACACAAAGAGCGAGAGCGTCATGCCGATGAAGACATCCCAGCGTCCGTGCATGCGCATGTTGTCGAAGACGCCAGTCTGCAGCCCGCTCATGACCTCGCCGAATTCTTTTGGCGCGTTGAAGAAGCGCACGCCATCGAAGAGTGGGGCGATGTACGGACCAACGAGCATTTGCCCACCATAGATGACGGCAATAAGGGCGACCGTGAAGATCCAGTCGCGCGACGTCATGCGTTGCAGCCGCATGCGATCGCGAAACGGAGCCCAGTGCCAGGGGCGTCCTTCCCATCGATACGCGACGAGCGAACAAACGAGCAATAGCGCCAGCGGTCCGCCAAACGTCACGTAGAACGTGAAGAGTTGGCTAGCCCCGAGCCGAATCATCCACGGGAGCAAGCCGAGGATGCTGGCCGAGAAGATGGCGGCGGGAATGCCGAAGTAGAGGAGCGACGCCACGAGGCCAATCGGCGCGAGCCGACGGTCGTCAATCGAATCGGACATTCGTCGGGGGCGAGGGAACCGCCATCGGAAAGGCTTGAGAGGCTAGGAGGACTTGCCGAGGACTCGTTGCGGGAGAAGCGGGGCGAAAACGTACGATGAAGTCTCGAGCGTGAACAGCGCGCGATGGAAACCAGTTGTATGAGCTTTCCCGATTGCCGCGTTGCCCAATTGGGAGCAATTTCGACGCGCCCACACTCTCCTGCCTGCGGACGCACATGGACAATTCAGAACTAGCGCGCCGAGCCTTCGTCAAGCGATCAGCCACCGCCCTGAGTGGTCTCGGCGTTGCGGGGCTCGGGCTTCCTGCAATAGGAGAGGAAGTTACGGGCGCGGAGGACGCGTCCACGTCTGAGCAGGCCCCGGCAGCTGCAACGCGCCGAGCGTATGACGGTGTGTACGAAGGTGCGCGCCTCAACCGCGTCGCCTTTCCGATGGGGGGAATCGGCGCGGGGATGGTTTGTCTGGAAGGGACCGGGGCGCTGTCGCACGTGTCCATCCGAAACCAGCCCGACGTCTTCAACGCACCGTGCATCTTTGCCGCCGTGGCGATTCGCGGGAAGTCGCCCGCCTCGCGCGTGCTCGAGGGGCCGGTGCCTGGTTGGAAGATTTTCGGCGCGCGTAACGCCGCAAACGGAGATGAGGGCGCGTCGTACGGCCTCCCGCGCTTTGAGCGCGCGAGCTTCAAGACGCGCTTCCCGTTCGGCACGGTGTCGCTTCGCGACGCGCGCCTCCCGATGTCCGCGCAGATCGTTGGATGGAGCCCGTTCACGCCAGGCGATGCCGACTCTTCGTCGCTCCCCGTTGCCGCGCTCGAATACCGACTGCATAACGAGTCGGCCCAGGCGCTCGAGGGCGTCTTCTCATTCAACGCGAAGAACTTTCTTCCGGTCGACGATAAGGATCGTCGCGCGGTGCGCCCCGCCGAGCGTGGCTTCACGTTGTGGTCCGCCAGCTCGGGCAACGAGCCGTGGAAGGAGGCGTCGTTCACGGCGGAGGTAGACGATCCGAATGCGTTGGTGAATCTCGCCTGGTTTCGCGGAGGGTGGTGGGATCCGCTGACGATGGCGTGGCGAGATGTGGCGGGAGCGGCGGCCTTCGCGCGCGCGGCGGTGACGGACGGCGATCCGTCGCCCGGCGCCACGATCTTTGTTCCGTTCGCGATCGCCGCAGGTGCAACACGCACCATCGTCGTTAGGCTCTCGTGGTATGTGCCTCGCACGAGCTTGCGAACCGGGACGGACCCAGGCCCCAAAGCGCCAGACGACGCTCAGCGCGAGACGCACGTGCCCTGGTATGCCGGGCGCCACGATTCGCCGGCCGCCGTCGCCAGCGAATGGCGGACTCGTTATGCAGAGCTACGTCAACGGTCGGAGCAGTTCGCGAAGGCATTCTACGATTCCACGCTCCCCCCGGAAGTCATCGATGCCGTCGCGGCCAACCTGACGATTCTCAAGTCGCCGACCGTTATGCGGCAGCGCGACGGGCGGCTCTGGGCGTGGGAAGGGTGTTCCGACGAAAACGGATGCTGCTCCGGGACCTGCACGCACGTCTGGAATTACGCGCAGGCGATTCCCCATCTCTTTCCGTCGTTAGAGCGAACGTTGCGCGAAACGGAGTTTGGTCCTTCGCAAGATGAACGGGGGCACCAGGCATTCCGCACGGCGCTGCCGATTCGCCTGCAAGTGCACGATTTCCATGCGGCGTCGGACGGCCAACTCGGCGGCATCATGAAGGTGCATCGCGACTGGCGCGTCAGCGGAGACAACGAGTGGCTGCGCGCGCTGTGGCCCAAGGTGCGCGCATCGCTCGACTACTGCATGGAGACGTGGGATCCCGAGCGCAAAGGCTGGTTGGAGGAACCGCATCACAACACGTACGACATCGAGTTCTGGGGACCGGAGCCGATGTGCACATCGTTCTACCTCGGCGCGCTCGCCGCCGCGGTGGCGATGGGCAAGTCGTTAGGCGACGATGTCACTCGTTATGCAGACGTTCTCGCCAAAGGTGCGGCGCGTGTCGAGCGCGAGCTCTTTAACGGTGAGTACTTCATCCAGAAAGTCGAGTTCGAGCAGCTTCGCGCGTCCAAGGCTGAAGACAAGGAGAATCTCTTCGGATTGAAGAACTATTCGCCCGAAGCACGCGCCCTGCTGGAAAAGGAAGGCCCGAAGTATCAATACGGAACTGGTTGTCTCTCCGACGGTGTTCTGGGCGCGTGGATGGCGATGGTCTGCGGTGTTGGCGAGGTGCTCGACCGGGCGAAGGTCACGTCACATCTCCGATCGATTCATCGCTACAACCTGAAGCACGATCTTTCGACGTATCCCAATCCACAGCGACCGTCGTACGCTAACGGGAACGACGGAGGGCTGCTGTTGTGCACGTGGCCCCGTGGCGGCGCGTTATCTCTTCCCTTCGTCTATTCTGACGAAGTCTGGACGGGTATCGAGTATCAGGTTGCATCGCACCTGATGATGATGGGGCTCGTGCGCGAAGGGCTGGACGTCGTGCGCACCTGCCGCGATCGATACGATGGTCGCGTACGGAATCCGTTCGACGAATACGAGTGCGGGCACTGGTATGCGCGCGCCATGTCATCGTATGCGCTGTTGCAGGGGTTGAGCGGGGCACGTTACGATGCGGTGGACAAGGTGCTCTACCTCGAGCCGCGCATCTCCGGTGACTTTCGCGCGTTTTTCTCTACGGCGACCGGCTTCGGCACTGTCGGCGTGCGCGGCGGGAAGCCGTTCTTCGACGTGGCATCGGGGAAGGTCGAGGTTCGCGAAACGCGCTATCGTGCGGCGGGGCGAGGAGGAGCGCCCGCCTAACGCCTAACGCGAGTCGCGATGCGTGGGGACGGGGGGCGATGGCGCAAACGTCTCTTGGTGTTCCATGGCCAGCGTGGCCGGCGCGACTCTCTGCCTCACGACGCCGATCGCGTGCTCGAGCGCTGCGAGCAACTCCTCGGGCGTCGTTTCGGCGCGTGCATTGACGATCATCCGCGCGTCGGACAGCGGTTCCGTCAGATGCACACCAAACTCCGGGAGCGTGTCGTCGCGCACGATGTTGAGGGCGGCAACCCGCGCTGCGCCCACGGTTGAAGCGAGTGTGAGCTTGAGGTGCGCAACGGTCGCGTGGACGGCGCGCAGCCGCTCGTGCATCGTCTCGGCAAGGGCCGAGAGCAGTGCATTGCCATCGAGCGGCGCCGGTGACTTCAGCGCCAGCGACGCGTTGAGCCAGGCGAGGCGCCCCTCGCCATCGGCGTAGCGCGCATAATCCACGTTCATAGCCCGACGCTGCCGCATTCGGCCAAAGACTACGCGCTGCAACCACGGCGACACTCCCTCGCTCGTGCGGAAGGAAAGCCGAAATTGCTCGGCGTCAGGAGCGAGTGACGAAATCGCCGTGCCTAACGTCTCCAGCTCTTCGGTCGACACCGTGTCACACTTGTTGACGACAATGAGGTCAGCCTCTTCAATCTGCTTACGATAGATGTACGCCACGTTTTGGGAGAAGCCGCCGGCAGTCGTTAGGCCGAACACCTCTCGTGCGCGATGTGGGTCGAGGATGACGCTGAGCGGTGCGATGGTGACGGCGTCGCCGAATAGCCGCCGCATCGGATACGACACCGTCGCCGCCAAGTCCGTGCAACTCCCCACCGCCTCGGCCACGTACGCTTCCGGCGCGAGTCCAGTGGGGAAGCGCCGCATTGCTCCCAGCAGCTCGTCGAATCGGCAGCAGAAACATCCCCCCGCGACTTCTTCGGTCGCGTGCCCACAGCTTCGTAGCAGCTCCGTGTCGACGAGGCCCGACCCCTGATCGTTGGTGATCAACGCCGCGCGAATCCCCTGATCGGCGAGGAAGTCGCCGAGGATGCGCATCGCGGTGGTCTTTCCGGCACCAAGGAAGCCGCCGAGCAGGATGAGGTGCGGAGTGGTCGGCATGGAGGAAGCGTGGTCGCGTGACGAGGAAAGCTGCGTCGAAATTGCGTGAAGACATTCGATCCAGCTACCTCGCCCCCAGCATCTCGAAGTCACAAATTGACGTGGCCCATTCCGGAGAACACGTGCTCACTCGCAAAACGTCTGTGGTTGTTCGGCGCTTCGCGCTCGCCAGCGCCTTTCTCGCGCTCCCGTACCTCGCATCGGCGCAAGCCTCGCTCGACCCGCTGGCAAAGGAAATCGATGCGCGCATGCAGGACGTCATGCCGAAAGTCGTTGCCTGGCGCCGCGATATTCACGAGCACCCTGAGCTCTCGTTCCAGGAGGTACGCACCGCCGCCCTCGTCGAGAAGCATCTTCGCTCGTTAGGCATCGAGGTTCGGTCACCGGTCGGAAAGACCGGCGTCGTCGGCGTGCTCAAAGGCGGAAAGCCGGGCCCCGTCGTAGCGTTGCGCGCCGACATGGACGCGCTACCTGTCACCGAGCAAGTCGACCTCCCATTCAAGTCGAAAGTGCGCGCGCAATACAACGGCATGGAGGTCGGTGTCATGCATGCCTGCGGTCACGACAACCACGTGGCAATCCTCATGGGGGTGGCGGAAGTACTGTCGGGAATGAAGGCCAGGATCCCCGGCACGGTGGTCTTCCTCTTTCAACCGGCTGAAGAAGGATTGGGGGGCGCCGCGGCCATGGTCGCCGATGGTGCGCTCAAAGATCCGAAGCCGTCAGCGATCTTTGGACTGCACGTATTCCCCGGTGCGTTAGGCTCGATCGGCACTCGTCCCGGCGGAATGATGGCGGCCGCTGATGGGATCTCGATGGTCGTAAAGGGACGTCAAACGCACGGCTCTGCGCCATGGTCCGGCGTCGACCCCATCGTCGTCGCGTCGCAAATCGTGCTCGGCCTGCAAACAGTCGCGTCACGCCAAATCGATGTAACCACGGCGCCGGCGGTCATCACGATCGGCATGATCCAAGGCGGCAATCGAGGGAACATCATTCCCGACAGTGTCTACATGGTGGGCACCATTCGCACCTTCGATCCCGCCATGCGAGCGGAAATTCACACCCGCGTGAAGCGCACGGCGGAAGACATTGCGCATTCGGCAGGTGCAACGGCAAGGGTCGAGATTCAGACTGGCGGCCTGATTACCGATAACGACGCCGCGCTCCTCGCGAAGATGACGCCAACGCTGCAGCGGACGGCGGGCGAAGGCGGGTTCAAGACGATCAATCCGATTACCGGGTCAGAAGACTTTCCCGTCTACACGCAGGAGGTGCCAGGGCTCTTCTACTTGTTAGGCGTCTCGCCAAAGGGGAGCGACCCGAAGACGCAACCCGCCAATCACTCGCCGCTCTTCTTCGCCGACGAAGGAGCGCTTCCCGCGGGTGTGCGGTCGCTGTCAAACCTGGCCGTCGACTATCTCAAGAGCGGCGGTCTCAAAGCGACGAGCATCCAATAATGGAAAAACTCCTGAGCCTTCCGACGAGCGTCCTTGTTGCGATCGGTCTGCTCGCGGTGGTGCAACTGTCGTTGCAAGTGTGGAGTGTGCTCGACCTCATACGCCGCCCGATGCCCTCGAGCGGAGCGAGCTGGCTGTGGGGATTGGTAATTGTTGTTGGTGGTTTTGTCGGTGCGCTCGCGTACCTGGCCATCGGACGGCGGATGGTGCCTGACAGCGCGGCCGACGCGCCGGTGGGCGAGGGCCGCGCCGCTGCCCGTGAACGTGCAATCGACAGGCTCTACGGCGACGGCGACCGCAAGTCGTGACGACGATGCCTAACGAGGCTCTCGCACCGGCGGCATTGGACATTCGCGATCTTCACAAGTCGTTTGGGTCCGTGCGAGCCCTGGATGGTATTTCCCTGGCCGTTCCGCACGGCGCCATCTTCGGCTTCCTCGGCCCCAACGGCGCCGGCAAGACCACGACACTTCGCATCGTTACGGGGCTGGCGCGCGCAACCTCCGGCAGCGTTCGCGTATTTGGCGAAGAAGTGTCGCTGGGGGCAACGTCCTTTACGCGACACCTCGGATTCCTCCCCGACGTACCTGGCTTTTACGACTGGATGACCGCACCGGAGTTTCTCTCCTTCGCGGGGAAACTTTTTGGTCTCGCTGGAGTGCAACTGCGATCGCGGGTCGACGAACTTCTCGACCTTGCCGGCCTAACGAGTGCGACCGCGCGAATCGGTGGATTTTCACGAGGAATGAAACAGCGATTGGGTATCGCGCAGGCGCTGATCAATGCGCCTCGCCTGCTGATACTCGACGAGCCGACCAGCGCGCTCGACCCTGTGGGGAGGCGCGAGGTGCTGCAGACCGTCGCCTCGCTCCACGGGCGTGCAACCGTTTTCTTCTCGACGCACATCCTTGCTGATGTCGAACGTGTCTGCGATACGGTGGCGATCCTCGACCGCGGGCGACTTGTGGCGAACTCCAGCGTCGCCGCACTCAAGGAGCGCGCCGGCGTGCATCGTGTGAGCATCTCGGTCGATGGCGACGCGCGTGCACTCGCGAGTAGGCTGGAAGATCAGTCATGGATTACGGCGATCGAAGTGGACGCCACGTCGTTGCGCCTGACGGTGTCTGATCCCGTGTTGGCATCGCGCGAAATTCCCCGCGCGGTCGTGGACAGTAGCCTCGGACTCGTGCGCCTGGTGCACGAGGAAGTGAGTCTCGAAGACGCTTTCGTCCAGCTCGTGCAAGGGAGCGCCGCATGAGCGCCTCCATGAGCGCCGCCGTGCGCGCCTTCGTGAGCGCCTCCATGAGCGCCGCATTGCGGACGGCTTTTCCATGAGCGGATTCGGCGCGCTCTTCGCGAAAGAAGTGCTGGAGATTCGTCGTACGTGGCGACTCTGGGTCGTGCCGGGAATGCTCGCCTTTTTCGCCGTCAGCGGGCCGATCATGGCGCAGCTCACGCCGCGACTCCTTGCATCGATCGCCACACAGCAACCTGGCGTCGTGATCAAGATTCCCGACCCCACCGCGCTCGATGCATACGCGCAGTTCGTAAAAGGGCTCTCTCAACTCGTTCTGATCGCCCTCATCATCGGCGGTGCAGGGCTCGTGTCGGGCGAGCGATCATCCGGAACGGCGATCATCGTGCTCACCAAGCCGATTTCGCGCGTTGCGTTCATCATTTCGAAGCTGGCATCAGAGCTCGGGTTGCTTGTCGTCTCAACGTTTGTGGCGACCGGCGTGACGTTCCTCGTCACACGTCTTCTTTTTCCGCCGATTTCAGCGTCGCCACTCGTCGACGCCGTCGCGATCTGGCTGGTGCAGGCGACGCTCGTCGTGAGCGCGGTGACGTTCTTCTCGGCAACCTTTCGTTCACGCGGTGCAGCGGCAGGGGGAGGACTTGGCTTCGTGCTGTTGCTGCTGATCCTGAGCATCTGGCCGGCTGCGGAGCGTTATACCTTCGTTGGTTTGTCGAAGACGATGGCGTTGGCGCTACGTGGAGGTCTCGCGAATGCCTCGGACGTGGTCTGGCAAGTGTCGACCGCGTTAGGTGCGTCGGTGGCCTTTGCGGCAGCGGCGGTCGCGATTTTCAAGCGGCAGGAGCTGTGAGACCAATAGCGCTCACGCCACCTCGTGATGGGTGGTCGCGGCTGCGCGATGGCGTTCGCTCTTGAGGTGTGCGAGGCCGACGATGGCGGCGGAAATTCCGGCGAAGGCGCCGACCGCCAATGACCAGCGTGGTCCGAACGTGTCTGCTACCCAGCCGACGATCGGCGCCCCCAACGGCGTACCGCCTAACGCGAGCGCCATGAGGATGGCGACCACGCGGCCGCGCATCGCCGGCTCGGTCGCGAGCTGCACCAGGCTATTGGACGATGTCATGAAGGTCTGCGCGCTTGCGCCAATGGCCATGAGCATGGCGCCGAAGAGCCAGTAGTTAGGCATGAGCGCGGCGAGCGCGCATCCCGCACCGAACGTGGCTGCGGCGACAATCAGGAGGGCGAGGTATGGCCTCTGTCGTCGAGCGGACATGAGGGCGCCCGTGACCGAGCCAACTGCCATGGTCGATGAGAGCACACCGAAGTGACCGGCGCCGATATGGAAGACCGTCACCGACATCGTCGAAATGAAGATCGGGAAATTGAGTCCGAAGGTCCCGATGAGGAACAGCATCAGGAGAATCGCCTTGAGGTCGGAGCGCGTCCACACGTAGCGAAAGCCATCGAGCAGGCGAGCGCGCTCGCTGTGCTTGCGCACCTCGCGATGGAGTTCGTGCACGCGTAGCATGCCTAACGATACGAGCACGGCGACAAACGACGCCGAATTGAGGACGAATACCCACCCCGACCCGATGGCGGCGATGAGAAGCCCCGCCACCGCTGGTCCGATGAGCCGAGCGGCATTGAACGAGGTCGAGTTGAGCGCCACTGCATTGGAGAGATCTTCTTCTCCCACCATCTCGGCCACGAAGGTCTGTCGCGCGGGCGCGTCGAATGCACTGACGCAGCCGAGCAGGAATGCGAAGACGTACACGTGCCAGAGCCTAACGAGTCCGGTCAGCGTGAGCACGCCAAGACCGAGCGCAAGCACCCCGCTCGCGCCCTGCGTGAAGAAGAGGAGCTTGCGGCGGTCGACGTGGTCAGCGGCCCATCCGGTCAGCGGGAGCAGGGGAAAGTGTGGCCCGAATTGCAGCGCCATCACGACGCCGACCGCTGTCGCGTTATGGTTGGAGAGTTCGGTCAGGACGATCCAGTCCTGCGCGATGCGTTGCATCCACGTGCCGATGTTGGACACGATCGCTCCCGCGGCCCACACGCGGTAGTTGTAGCGTCGGAGCGATCGAAAGGTCCCCTGCATCATGGGGAAGTGCTACTGCCCTCATTCTTCATGGATGCGTACGCGCGAGAAGGTCGAGGACGTCGGCAGTCGTTCCGCATTCACCTAAGCGTGGAAAGATCCGGGTTACACTGTTGGCGTGTGCGTCGGCATTACGATCCGTCATCGCGTCGGTCGCGAGCGTGACGTTGAACCCCAGTTCGTACGCTTGTCGCGCCGTCGATTCCACGCCGATGCTGGTGGAAATGCCTCCGATCACAAGCTGCGTCACCCCGAGTGCTTTCAGTTGCACAGTAAGGTCGGTGTTGATGAGCGCTCCCCAGTTGGCCTTCGTGATGCGCAGGTCGTCCGGCTGGGGATCGAGCTCCGGCACGAGCTCGCTCCATGTGGCGGGAAGTTGATCGGTGCGAAAGCTCTGCTCCACGCGTCCCGGTGCGCCTCGCGTGACGTTCACGAGGACGACGGGGAGCTTTCGCGCACGGAAGGCGTCGGCGAGCCGTCGCGCATTATGCACGATGCCAGCAGACGCGTGAGCCGTCGGCATCGCGACGATCCCCTGTTGCAGATCGATAAGGACGAGCGCCGTTTTTTCATCGAGCGTCGTGAGGGTCATACGAGTCTCATTCGTTGGCGCGGTATGCCAGAATCCAATGCTTCGAAGTTAATCGGCGTGCCACGCCACGACTCCCAATCGACGTGCCTTGTGCCGCGCGCATGGCGGGTCCAGCATTGTCACGCCAATTCACGCTCGGCGTTCGACTCCCGTCCAAAGAGCTGCAAAATGTCGCCCTCATTGAATGGTTTCACCCGTCGATTGGTCATCAGTGCGACGACGGCTTTTCTCATCGGCACGCCCGCCGCCGCGCGCGCGCAAACGCTCGCGATCACCGGTGCCACCATCATCGATGGCACCGGCCGCGAGCCGATCGCCGACGCGGTCCTGATCCTTCGCGATGGGCGCATTGCACAGTTAGGGAGTGCGCGCGACGTCAAGGTGCCCAATGCAGCAACGCGCATTGACGCGAAGGGGAAGTACGTGATTCCCGGATTGATGGACGCGAATCTCCATTTGTATCTGAACGCCGATCTCGAATCACTCATTCGCTACGAGAACCGCTTTGCCGATATCGTGGTCGAAGGCGCACAGATCGCGCTGAAAACCGGGCAGACCACTGTCTTTGATACGTGGGGGCCGAGGGCGGCGATCGTTGAAGCGCGGCAACGAATCAATTCGGGACAAGTCGCGGGGAGCCGTATCTATCTGGCCGGAAACATCATTGGTCTCACCGGCCCGTTAGGCCCGGATTTCTTCGGCGCCGCCGCCGGCATGGTTACCAAGAACTTCGTCAAACGCACAAACGAAACGTGGGAGCAAGGAACAGGACGCGAGCTCCTCTGGATGCCCCCCGACACACTGCGCATGGCGATACAGAAGTACATCGCGTTAGGCACGGACTTCCTGAAGTTCGCCGGCAGCGGACACGTCGAGATGTCGTTCCTGTCCTTCTCCGAGCGACAGCAGAAGGTGATTGTCGAGGAAGGACACAAGGCGGGCAAAGTCGTGCAAGCGCATGTCACCTCGCCCGAGAGCATCGATATGGCGGTCGAAGCGGGCGTCGACATTCTCACACACGGCGACATCTCGGGGCCGGTCTTCACGATTCCGCAAGAGACAATTCGCAAGATTGCCGAGCGCGGAACTTACGTCTCGTCGCTTGCCATTACGTCGCGCTCATTCGCCGCGATTCAGAAATGGGCGCCTAACGGCGCTCTCACTCCGTACTACAAGGTCTCGACGCAGAACGTACGCAATCTCGTGAAGGGCGGCGTCAAGCTTCTCGTCTCCACCGACGCCGGTGTGGAGAATCCCGTGTCGCGCGCCGAGTCGCCAACGCTCGCCGCTGATACCGTCGACGCGCGCGTCAAGCTTGGTGAAGGACACTTCAACGCGCTCGTCGCGTTCGAGGAAGCCGGCATGGCGCCGATGGAAATTCTCAAGTCGGCGACGAGCAACATCGCCAAGGCGTATCGCATGGACAAAGACATCGGCACGCTCGAAGCAGGAAAGATCGCCGATGCCGTCATCCTCGACGCCAATCCGCTCGAATCAGCGCACAACTACCGCCGCATCAGCGCTGTCATCAAAGACGGCAAGATCGTCGATCTCGGCAAACTACCGAGTGCGCCGGTCGTCAGTGCATTGAAGGTCTCGCCGTGAAGCGTTAGGCATCTCATGGTTGACTCGTACTGGCGCACGGCTCGCGTCCTCACGCTCTCGCTGTTGGCGATCGCAGGGGCGGGGCACTTCATTCTGTTTCTCGCCGCCGACGCGCCAGCGCCACTGCCAGCGGCGGCGCAACTCAGGTTCGTACTGGCATCGTCGGCGGTCGCAATCATGCCCCTCCATCGGCCGCCTCACTCGCGGTACGGCTGGGGTCGGCTCTCCCTGCCGCCGTCACACTCAAGCCGGTGTTGCACCTGACGATTATGGGTGGCATCGTCGCCGGAGGGCGACGGCTAGCAGCGAGTCGCCACGCGATCGAGATGCAAGGAGTTGCTGCTGCACCCTTGCCGAAACACGCGTACTAGACGCAGGATGCATGTCCGCGAAAAAGGTTCGATTTATCGATCCCCCCTAACGACGGTCAACCAATCCGTCGAATCGATTCAGCCGCACCAAGGAGATGCAACACATGCCCGCGAACGACTCACGCACCACCAGTGGACGAGGCCGACTGTACGACTCCATTGTCGACACCATTGGCGACACGCCAGCCATTCGGATTAATCGGTTGGCCCCGGAAGGCGTCACCATCTATGTAAAGGCGGAATTCTTCAACCCCGCGGCTTCGGTCAAGGATCGCCTGGCCATCAGCATCATCGAAGAAGCGGAGCGTCGCGGCGAGCTCAAGCCGGGGCAAACGGTTGTCGAAGCGACGAGCGGCAACACGGGAATCGGCCTCGCCATGGTCTGCGCGGCCAAGGGCTATCCCCTCGTGGTGACGATGGCCGACTCATTCTCGATTGAGCGTCGCAAGTTGATGCGCTTCCTCGGCGCAAAGGTTGTCCTGACGCCCCGCGCGCAGAAGGGAATCGCCATGTATCAGAAGGCAAAGGAACTCGCCGACAAGAACGGATGGTTTCTTGCGCGCCAGTTCGAGACCGCCGACAACGCGCTGATTCACGAGAACACAACCGCGCGCGAAATCCTGTCCGACTTCGAAGGGAAGCGACTCGATTACTTCGTCTCTGGATACGGCACTGGTGGAACGGTGACCGGCGTTGCACGAGTCCTTCGCAAGCAGCGTCCCGATACGAAGATCATCCTGAGCGAACCCGCGAATGCGGCGCTGGTGGCCAGCGGAACGCCCCAGGAGCGTGTTGACGGCAACTCGCCAGCTGCAAGTCATCCCTCGTGGACCCCGCACCCGATCCAGGGGTGGACTCCCGACTTCATTCCCTACGTGCTGCAGGAAGCCCTCGACAAGAAGTACTACGATCAGCTCATTTCGATTGCCGGCCCGGTAGGCATTGAGTGGGCGCGCAAACTCGCGCAGCAGGAAGGGATTTTCACCGGTATCTCCGGTGGCTCGACCTTTGGCATCGCGCACCAGATTGCCGAGTCGGCGCCCAAGGGCTCCGTAATTCTCTGCATGCTTCCCGATACCGGCGAGCGCTATCTCACCACGCCGCTCTTCGAAGGAATTCCAGAGGCGATGACGGAAGAGGAGACGTCGATCTCGCTCTCGACGCCCAGTGCACAAATGCCCTCCGCCTAACGATTGTGCCTGACGTAACTCGTTAGGCGTGCAGCGTCGGCGCCGCGGCATGACGGCTCTCCTTCCTCGCTGGCACGCCTAACGCCCCTGGCGTCACTGGCCCGCGCACGCGCAAACCCGGCAAACGGCCGCGTGCCGCTCAACGGCATCGGCGCGGACGTCATTGGCGTGACACGCGGCGCCTCGCCGGCGACGCTGTCGCCCTCCGCTTCAGCGTCACCGGCCGCATCGTGGTTGACGTACTGATGCCGGCGCAACTGCTTGTTTGAGTCGCTTCGTCATTAAGACGTCACCGCCTTTGTCTGCACCTGCAAGTATCACCGGGTGTGATCACTGGCACTCGCCAGTAGAGCTTTCAGGGCAATTGTGCCGAGCGAGCGGAACGATAACTTGCACCTCTCTCGCTGTTCCCTCGTCGCGCCCAGATGACTCGACTCTGGTCCGCGCTGCGTGACCTTCCGGTCCGCATCGCACTCCTCATCGCGATTTCGTTCGCCGTCCTCATTCCACTCGGCCTCGCGCTCGAACGGCGTGCGGCCGAGCGCTTAGTCGACGCGCGGCTGCGCGATATGCAGGCGGCGCTTGCGCGTGAGATGAGTGCGGCGCGCGAGAAGATCGCACTCGCCGAGGGACGCGTGAAGCGACTGGCGCAACTCATTGGAGACGCCGATGGGTCGCTCGACGCACACTACGCGGAGCGCTTTGACGGCGAGCTGCAACGATTCCCCGACGGCACCAGGCGAAGCCACGTTGATCCCAAAGGCGTGTACGAGGCGACGATCTGGGTACCATCGGGCCTCTCCCTCGATGCGCACCAGAAAGCCCTAATTACACGCAGCAGAGAAATCGTAAGCCAGCTCGGTTCTGGTACCATCGGTGAGACGTCCGACGATGTCTGGTTCATGACCACGGATGGGGCGGAGACGGTGTATGTGCCAACGGACCCCGACTACGGAAAGCGCGACACACCTCCAGACTACTCGCCGTCTCGCTGGATCGATCCAGTTCTTCCGAAGAACAACCCATCGGGCGGCGCAAAGTGGGTCGCGAGCGAACCGTCG
The DNA here is from genome assembly GCA_044224185.1 of Gemmatimonadaceae bacterium. Classification (GTDB taxonomy): domain Bacteria; phylum Gemmatimonadota; class Gemmatimonadetes; order Gemmatimonadales; family Gemmatimonadaceae; genus SCN-70-22. Next base: position 82,461 of record JBGAKW010000003.1, read on the forward strand.
CCGACTCCGCCGATCTGGTTTGGCATGGTCGTCGCCCCGGTGCAGCGAGACGGAAAGTTGTTAGGCGTTGCGGGACTCGACTTCGTCATCGGTCGTCTCGTGAATCATTCGGCGTGGCGCCCGCACAGCAACGGCAACGCCGAGATGATCATCGATCTCTCGCGAGGCGCGTTGATCGCCCATGGCGACGGTGCCGAGTTCTCGCGGGCGAGAACGGACACCGTGACGGTCGCCGCGCTTCCGCCGCCGTTACGCGATTCGCTCGGGGCGCTCATCGAGCGCGCGCGACGGGCGCCGGCGGGCTCGGTCATGCGTAGCTCGGTCGGGAGTCGAATCCTGCTCGCCTCCGTGCTCGACAAGCCGGCGTGGGCAGCGGTTGTCGTGATCGAGCGCGCTGCCCTGGTGGCGCCGCTCACCGCGCCGTTGCGCCTGATGCGCTTCTCGTTAGGCCTGGTCGTCGCACTGCTGCTTGCCGCGGTGCTCGTGGTGGCAACCGTCGACTTGCGACGCGAGCGAGCGATTGCCGACTTGCGAGCCCGCGCGTCGGAACGCTTCAATCGGCTGTTTCAAATGCTCCCCGTGGCCGTGGCGCTTACGCGCGCCAGCGATGGATCACTGGTCGAAGCCAACGACGTCGCGCGTCGCCTCATGGGCGACACTGGCAACGGGAATGGCACGCTGCCGGCTCGTGCGCTCGAAATGTGGAGCGACCCCCAGGACGCCGCTCGCGTTAGGCAGCAACTGGCCGCCGACGGCATCGTGTCCGAATACAGCGGCAGGTTCTCCGTCGGCGACGGGAGGCAAATCGACGTCGTCATGTCGTCGCGCACGATCGATGTCGAGGAGACGCCGCACATCCTGACCGCCGTGCAGGACGTTTCGGAACAGCGGCGACTCGAGGCGCAGCTCGTACAGTCACAGAAGCTCGAGGCGGTCGGTCGCCTCGCCGGCGGCGTTGCGCACGACTTCAACAACCTGCTCACGGCAGTGATGGGATATTGCGACTTACTCTCTCCAACGTTTGCGCCTAACGACGCGCGTGCACGTGACGTGGCGGAGATACGTGGAGCGGCACAACGCGGTGCAACACTCACCAAGCAGCTGTTAGGCTTCGCACGGCAGCAAACCCGCGCACCTCGCGAAGTGGAGCTGAGTACCGTCGTCCGTGACTTGCGCGGCCTCTTGCGCGGTCTGCTCACGAAAGGCTTCGATCTCCGGACCGAGCTTGATCGTACAGCCGGGACAGCGCTGATCGACCCAGGCCAACTCGAGCAAGTCGTGACCAACCTCGTGGTCAACGCACGTGACGCCATGCCTAACGGGGGGCCGATCACAATTCGCACGCGGCGTGAAGGAGCAGAAATTCTGCTCGAGGTAACGGATGCCGGCACCGGCATTCCGGCGCATGTGCGCCCCCACATCTTCGAACCGTTCTTCACGACAAAAGAAGTGGGGAAGGGGAGCGGCCTGGGGCTCGCAACCTGCTACGGTATCGTGCGGCAGGCGGCAGGGTCGATTCGCGCATTCGATGCCGCGCACGGAGGCACCACCATCCAAGTGCGTCTCCCCCGTGTCGGCGAGCGACTCGACCAGTCCAATGAGTCCGCGTCCGTCGTACCTCAAAGCCCGCCTAACGGCACGCGTCGGGTCATCGTCGTCGAGGATGATGATATGGTGCGCGGCGTGACGCGCACACTTCTCGAGCGGGCGGGGTACCAAGTCGAGGCGATGTCTGGTGCACCGGAGGCGCTGTCTCGCCTCCTCATGGACGATGCACACTTCGATCTCGTAGTCTCCGATATCGTCATGCCACGCATGAGCGGCCCAGCATTCGCCCGCGTTCTCGCCGCCACGCATCCCGATTTGCCGATACTCTTCATGTCGGGGTACACGGCCGACGAGACCATGCGCGAGGATATCGCGGCCCTCGGACATCCCTTTCTTGCCAAACCCTACACGACCGAAGATCTGCTCAACGCGGCCGCGAACGCCATCCCCCAGTAGCGGTGCACCGATTATCGTTAGGCGCTCATGTCCTCATCGATAGCTTCCTCTGTGACAACCTGGATACGCAAGGCACGCATGCTCGTGGCGTGGGCGGTCGTGCCGATCGGCGCTTCGCTGCGGGCGCAAACGCCCGAAGCTCCAGCTCCGATTCGCATCGACTCACTCGTCATCGGCGAGACGTTCACCATCGCCTCGACCGCCCTTCACGAAACTCGTCGCATCAATGTCTACCTTCCGCCGGGATATCGCGCGAACGCTGGCGCCGCACTCCCGGTGCTCTACATGCCAGATGGCGGCATGGCCGAGGACTTCTTGCACGTCTCCGGATTGGTGCAAGTCTCCGTTGGCAATGCGACGATGCGCCCATTCATCCTTGTCGGAATCGAGAACACGGAGCGACGGCGCGACCTCACGGGTCCCACCACGGTCGAGTCAGACAAAAAGATCGCAGCGCGCGTTGGTGGATCGCAGGCATTTCGCGACTTCATTCGCAGCGAACTCATTCCGGTGATCGAAGCACGGTATCGCACGACCGGCGAGCGGGCCATCGTGGGTGAATCGCTCGCCGGGCTATTTGTCGTGGAGACCTTCTTTCGCGAGCCGGATCTCTTCGATGAATATCTCGCCTTCGATCCCAGCTTGTGGTGGAACGACGAGTCGTTGCTCAAGGGCGCGAAAGTGCAGCTCCAGGATCGCGCGCGCGAAGGAAAGACGCTGTACTTGGCCAACAGTTCGGAGCCGCAACTGGCGAAGGAGACGGCGCAACTTGCCGCGATCTTGCAAGAGGTCGCGCCGCAACACGTTCGGTGGTATTACGTGCCGTACCCCGACGAGACACACGGAACGATCTACCATCCCGCGGCGCTTCGCGCGTTTCGGACGGTCTTTGCACCTGCTCCCGTCAAGAAATAGAGGGTAGCCGTCGAGCGTTGCGTTCGCCGGTGTACGACCTAACGAATGGCTGCGCCTCGTACCGGTGCGCAGCCATTCCGCGTTACCGGCTTACTGTTTGCCGAACACCAGGTGCGAGTCTTCGGCGACTTCCGGGCTCACCAGGGTGAGCGTGGACGACGTGTTGGATTCGACGTTCCACGTCTTCGTGACCATGTCGAACGGCGAGACCGCGCCAAAGTTCAACGTGATGGATTCGGTAGACGTGCTGCCGTAGTAGTTCACTGCCGGTGTGTGCGCCCAGCTTCCGGTCACGGTGCTGCCATTCTTTGTTGCGGTCACCGTCCCTCCTTCGCTTCCGGTGAAGGCGAAGCTGTAGCCGGCGAACTTCGATGATTTGTCCTCGGTTCGCTGCGTGAGCGATGAGATCGCCCAGCTTCCATTCGTGATGGATGTTGTCACCGTGCTGGGCACGGTCGCGGGGGCGGTGGGGGTGTCTGCGGAGCCACCGCACGCAGCGATGGACATCAGGAACAGAACGGTGAGGTGTCTGGGGAGAGTCGTTAGGCGGCGCATTGTCCTGGTGGTGAGCGGGTGCAGAGCGGGTGCAGCTCGAGTGCGAAGCGTCATGGAGGAACCGGGACCAGTGCCTGCGCTCGAATACCGCGCGACGATGATAGGGCGCGCCTTAGCAGATCAACATGAGTTCGCGGCCAATGACAGCAGACCGCGGGCGAAAAGCGCGGTTGGCGCGGTGGAGTAACGCTGCATTCCTTGCTCAGGCAGCGTTGGCGACACTCCCACCGGTCGTTAGGTGCCCAAGGGGCGTGCGCGCGGGAATCGCGATTGTGACGACGCGCTCACGACGGCGCTCCGGTCGCCTGCCGATCGCCTGCCGATCGCCTGCCTAACGCCTGATCCGCACATTCCGGCCGTGGATTCCCTCGCTCCACGTTTTGCCGTCCGATGACACTTCCTGGCGCCAGGTGTAGCTGTTCTCGTGGCGGAATTCGTTCACGGTCCGGTAGTATCGCCCATCGCCCGACGCGCTCGCACCGCCGTAGATCCAGCGCGACTCCTCGATCACGAATGGAACCGCTGTCATCGGTTCACCCGATTTCTGTAGCACATACAGCGTGAAACGCCCCCCCGCCGTCGCGGAATCGGCGGTGAACAGATCAAGCGCAGTGCTGGCGCCGTTGGGCGACTGCAGATGTTGCTCGCACACCACGCCCGCGTGATACGGTGACCAGGCGCACTTGGTGCGCGCGGAGACTCCGTCAACCGTGTCACTCTGCCACTCGCCGACGATTGCACCTAACGCGCGAGAGCCGGTAAGCTCCCTGTGTTCGCCCGTGCCCACTGCGCGGATCGAAACGTGTGAAGGACTGGCAATTCGCACCGCGGCGCCAAACAGTCCAAAGGCTACCAGCACGGAAAGAGCGGTGGGTCTCATAGAGTGTTGGAGAGAGAAGTGGCGGTTTCCGAATAAGATCGCCCGGCGAGATGGCGAAGAGGCGCGGACTAGCGGGCGCTTACCCGTATCTTCTTAATCGTTCAGCTCTCCGCGATTCGCTCCGGGTGCGCGTAGACATTTGCGCGCTCGCCACGCAGCAGCGCAACGAGCGTCATTCCCGCGTCGGTCGCGAGGCGAGCGGCCAGCCCCGTGGGCCGCGACACCGCCGCCATCAACTCCACGCCGCACGCGCCGCACTTCTGCACCAGCTCCATCGAGGCGCGGCTGGTGACGACGATGAAACCGCTCGCCGGGTCAACGCCCGAGCGCAGCAGCGCGCCTAACGTCTTATCAAGCGCGTTGTGACGCCCGATATCCTCGCGCACGACGCGCAGCTCGCCTTCCGCCGTCGCCCACCCGGCCGCGTGGATGGCGTGCGTTTCGCGATTGAGCGGCTGCTGTTCGTCGAGCGAATTCCCGGCGCGGTAGAGCGCCGCCGTGGTCACCCGCAATCGGTGTCGTAACGGACTGAGAGGACGAACGGCGTCTTCAATTGCCTCCAGGCCACAGAGTCCACACCCGGTGCGCACGCTCATTGCCCGTTGACGTTCCACGAGCGCTTCCGCTGCAGCTGGCGGGATGTCCACCGACAACTCGATGCCGCGGCTGTGGCGCGCCATCTCGATCGCCCCAATGTCGCGAAAGGGCGCAATCCCCTCGGTGACAGTAAACCCCACGGCGAGGTCGTCCAGATCGGACGGCGTACACATCACCACTGCGTGCGAGCGACGATTGTAGGCAATCGCCACAGGCACCTCCTCTGCCACTGCGACTAAGCCGTCGCTGCGTCTCGAACCTTCGAGTCGTGTGACTTCTCGCGTCGATGTCCCCTTCGAATATCCGAGCCCCGGGTCAGGGCCGAGTGCCATGCTCACTCCCTTTAGGCTGAACGAACTGCCAACCGAATCTCCCTTTGATACAGAGATTGCCCATGGTAATCGTGTTCTCGAACGGCGACGTCGCCTTCACGATAGTCCAATCCTGGACGTGTAGCGAAAGAGTACACCCAACGCCGCAGTACGGGCAGATGGTGTCCGTCACGTGTTGAACACTCTCGTCCCACTGCCCAGTCGCTCGCATATCGAATTCCGACTTCGCCATCAACGCGCCGGTCGGACAGACGGCGATGCAGTTGCCGCAGTACACACATGCCGATCCCGGCAGCGGTACCGCGAACTCCGTTGAGATGCGCGTATTGAACCCGCGTCCGGCCACTGCGATGGCAAAAGTATTCTGATGGTCTTCGCCGCACGCCTCGACACACTTGTAACACAACACGCACTTGGCGTAATCGCGAATATAAAGATCGTTATCGATGACCGCCGGCTGCGCGATGGTGGCGGCGAAGCCGGGCTCCGTCGTTAGGTGGTGACCGGGGAGCGAGGCGTCACGTTCACCAGATGCCGAAACGGGCGCCGCCTTTCCAAAGCGCTCCGGGTGGCATTCGTATTCTTCGAGCAGTTCCGCCATTCCAGGCGCCGTGCTCAAGTCAACCGACGATGCAAGAAGCTCGAGCACCAGACGGCGCGAGTGCCTGACGCGCGCACTCTTCGTCTGAATCTTCATCCCTTCTTCGACGGCACGCGAGCAGGCGGGGGCGAGCACGCGCGCCCCTTCCACCTCCACCACGCACAGCCGGCACGCATTCACCGGCACGAGCGTCTCCAGGTAACAGAGCGTCGGAATGTCGATGCCTAACGAGGCGGCTGCGCCGAGGATCGTCGTGCCTTCCTCGCACGTCACCTCGCGCCCGTCGATCGTTGCGTGAACGGGATTGCGCGGCGCGCGGGCCGGGCGTTCGATCTGAATCAATGTCGCGGTCATGCCTGTACCTCGTCGAACAGTCGGAGACGCTTGATGGCTGATTCCACCGCCGAATATGCCGTTTGCCCCAACCCGCAAATGGAGGCGTCGCGCATCGCGACGCCGACTTCGTCCAGCAGCGCCAACTCGCCAGCGGTATCTGACAGCGGGCGCCGCGCCATGATTCGGTGGAGCGCCTCTTCCTGACGCACGGTCCCAACGCGACAGGGGACACACTGCCCGCATGACTCATCGCGGAAGAACGAGGCGATACGCACGACCATGTCGCGCAAATCGCTTTCGGCGTCGAAGACCATCACGACGCCCGAGCCTAACGTGGTGTTCGCGGCGCGGGCTCCCTCGAGGGTGAGCGGTATGTCCAGCTCGTCGCCACGCACGAACGTTCCGGCCGCGCCGCCTAACAAGACAGCCAGCGGTTGTGTGCTCCCCGCCATGTCGAGGAGCTGTCGAAGCGTGAGACCATACGGCACTTCGTACACACCGGGCTGGGCCACCGCGCCACTCAAGCAGAACAGCCGCGTCCCCGTCGAATTGCCAGTTCCGACTGACGCGTAGTGCGCGCCGCCGTGCCTAACGATCGGGATGATGTTGGCGAGCGTTTCGACATTGTTGACGACCGTCGGTTTGCCGAACAGGCCGACTTGCACGGGGAAGGGAGGTTTGCTCCGTGGTTCACCGCGCTTTCCCTCGATCGATTCAAAGAGCGCCGTCTCTTCACCGCAGATATAGGCACCTGCACCACGTCGCACTTCGAGATCGAAGTCGCCTAACAACCCTGCCGCCTTCGCCTCCCTCACCGCGTGCTCGATGCGCTCGCTCGCCAGCGGGTACTCGGCACGCACGTAGAGGTAGCCCTTCCGCGCGCCGATCGCCATCGCGGCAATCGCCATCGACTCGACAATCGAATACGGATCCTGCGTCAGGAGCACGTGATCCTTGAATGTCCCCGGTTCCGATTCGTCGGCGTTGCAGACGAGATAGTGCGGTGTCACCGGTTGCGTACGTACTGCCTCCCATTTGCGTCCCGTGGGGAACGCCGCGCCTCCGCGTCCAACGAGCTTTGATGCGGTCACTTCCTGGACGATCCACTCCGCTCCCATCGCCCGCGCCTTGCCTAACGCTTCAAAGCCGCCCGCGTGCCGGTATTCGTGCAGCGAGGTCGGGTCGATGTTGCCGCACCGCGCGAGCAGCACGAGCGAAGGGTCACCGCGCTGCGGGACCAGCGGTGTGTCGGAATCATTGGCCCCATGCCGCAGGAGCGTCACCGCCCCTTTCGGCGTGAGCTTTCCGACCAGCGCCTCACGTGGCGATTCTCCCGCCTCGGTGTAGAGGGCGGCCGGGGCCTGGTCGCACAGTCCGAGACATGGCGAGTGCATCCAGGCCACGTCGGAGTCACCGATGGCGACGGTATGCGCCGACGGCTCGCTTCCAATTGCCGGACCACATGCTTGATGCAGCGACTCTTCGATGCCTAACGCCCCCCCCCCCCCTCCCCGCGCTCGGCAGGCGATGTCATCGCAGACATGCAAGACACGCTTAGGGCGAGGTGACGTGGCGAGGAGCGCATAGAATGTCGCAACTCCCCACGCCTCTGCTGGCGGAACGGAAAGGCGCAGGCACACATAGCCCATCCCGCCTTCGGAGATCCATCCGATACGGCGCTGCAACGCCTGCAGCGCCGGCACGAGGAGGTGCCGAAGATCGCGCGCGACCGCGCCGCCAATGGCGCTATGTGCATCGCGCTGACTCCCGCGCTCCCCGCCATCCCACGCCGAGGTTGGCGCTCCGACAACGGCATCGACGGCAACTCGCTCTGCTTCCGTGGGCGGAACGTCGATGTGGCGAATATCCATGATTCTCGTTGAGTAATCGAAAGTTGAGGCGCTCGTTAGGCGCTGGCGCCAGCGGGCGCCACGCTCTCCGTCGCGACGCGCGAAGCCAACTCGCGCTCCACGCGCACCGCGCACGCCTTGAATTCTGCCGTCCCCGATCGCGGATCGGAGACGTCGATCGTGAGGACGTTGGTCGAGACCTGCTCCGGAAAGTGCAGCGTCATGAAGACCAGGTTCTTGCGCAGCCCCGGATCGAGACGCGCCGGTGCGACCACGCTCCCGCGACGCGACGAAACGCGCACCATTTCACCATCCTGAATACCCAGCCGCTCCGCGTCCTCGGGGGAAATGTCGAGTGTCTCGCCCAAGTGTAGTGGCGAGTCGTAGCCCGACGTCTGCACTCCCGTGTTGTACGACTCGAGACGGCGTCCGGTGGTGAGGAGAAATGGGTATTCCGCATCGCGCGCTTCATATGGCGGGTCGTGCTCGACCACGCTGAACGGCGCGGCACGCCCACCGCGCGGCACTTCCCAAAGTCTCCCGTGCAGGAACGTCGCGCCCGGATCGTCGAGCGTTGCGCACGGCCACTGCAGCCCACCCTCCGTATCCAGACGTTCGTACGACATTCCTCCGACAAAGTCAGGCGCGAGGCGGCGAACCTCATCCCACACCTCTTCGGCCGTTGGCGTCGTCCAGTTGTGCCCCATGCGGCGTGCCAACTCGCTCAGGATCCAGAGTTCGTCGCGCGCGCCGTTCGGCGGCTCCAACGCCTTGCGCACGCGCTGCACACGTCGCTCGGAGTTGGTAACCGTGCCCTCGCCTTCACACCACGTTGCAGCTGCCGGAAGGATGACGTCAGCCATCTCAGCCGTCTTCGTCATGAAAATTTCCTGCACCACGAGATGATCGAGCGATCGCAACGCCTGCTCCACGTGATGTGCGTCGGCATCGGACTGCGCCGGATTCTCGCCGATGCAGAGGAGCGCCTTGAGTTCGTCGCGCGCCATCGCGTGCAGCATCTGCGTGAGGTTATAGCCGTACTTCGGCTGGATGGTCGTCCCCCACGCGCCCTCGAAGCGTGCACGCGCTTCGTGGTCGGTCTCGATATCCTGAAAGCCGGCGAGTTTGTTGGGGATGGCACCCATGTCGCCGCCCCCCTGCACGTTGTTCTGTCCGCGCAGCGGGTTGCATCCCGACCCCCATCGCCCAACGTGCCCTGTCAGAAGGCAGAGGTTAATGAGCGCGAAGACGTTATCGACGGCGTTGTGGTGTTCGGTGATGCCTAACGTCCAGCACACCATCGCGTGCTCAGCGCGCGCGAAGGTCAGTGCCGCTTCCTCGATGATGTCGCCGGGAACGCCGGTCTCCACTTCCGCGTAATCGAGCGTGTACCGCTCCACCGCCTCGCGATATGCCTCGAATCCCTCGGTGGCGTTCGCGATGAAGGCTTCGTTATGCACCCCGGCGTGAATGATCACGCGCGCCATCGCATTGGCGAGTGCGATATCGCTTCCGGCACGCAATCCCAGCCAACGATCGGCCCACTGGGCGCTGCTCGACCGGCGTGGATCCATCACGTAGAGACGCGTTCCGTGATGGTTGATGCCTTTCAGGAGATGGTGAAACCAGATCGGATGCGCTTCACGCGCGTTCGACCCCCAGAGGAAAACCACATCGGTCTCCTCCACTTCGCGGTAGGAGTTGGTTCCCCCACCGGCCCCGAACACCGTCGCCAGACCGACGACGCTAGGCGCGTGTCACGTTCGGTTGCAGCTGTCGATGTTGTTGGTCCCGAACACCACTCGGCTCAACTTCCCGGCTAGAAAGTTGACCTCGTTCGTGCTCTTGGAGCACGAAAAGGTGCCGATGGCGTTCGGTCCGCGCGTTTCACGCACGCGCAGGAAGCCTGCTGCCGCGCGGTCGAGCGCTTCGTCCCAACTGGCGGGACGCAGAGTGCCATTCTCCCGCACCATGGGTTCGGTGAGACGCGCGTACGGACGCGGGGCATAGAAGCGACGGGGCATGACAACCTCTTCGATCGGTGAGTGATATCGACTTCCTCAAGACTGCCCGACGGTACAGGCGGAGGCAAGCGCGTGAGAGTCACCGCATGTTCGTCGGCGGCGCAGGACGCGCCAATCAGGAGGAGCCAGCACGCGCTCGTGAGGCAACGCCGGGCGTCGACCACGCGCACATCGAGAACAATCGGCCGGTGGCGCGCGGAACTCGTCCCGCACTGCGGAACCGTTGTGGTAGCGCTTTCCTATAGACGTCCCCTAACGAGGATTCTCCTTCGCCTTCTCAATTAGAAGCATCAAAGCCGGGCCCGCCTCAATCCGCTCTCAATGCTTAGAGGTGCCTAACAAGAATACGCCAAAGCTCGCTCGCGTTCGGCGCGCTCCGGTGCGATAGTTTGCGGTCGAGCCTCGCTTGTGACGCTTTTGGTGACCTGTCTGACAGCGACGAGCTCGACATCATGCGTAGCCATGTACGCTAACCCTGCTGAGGAGATCCCATGGCCATTTGGAAAGAACAAGTCGCGCCCAAGAAGGACGCGACCCCGATCGCAGTTGACACCTCGTTCAAGCGCGACGAAGCGCCTGTCGTAGCCGAGCCGCCACGCGTGGCCTCCTACGAATCGCCGGTGCGCACTTCATCCGTCCGTGATGGGCGAGAGTCGGTGATCGGTTCGGAACTGACGATCGAAGGAAAGATCGAGGGGGCAGGGCATGTCCGCATCGCCGGACGATTCAAGGGTGACGTCAACGTCGACGGCAATCTCACGATCGAGCCGGGCGCCAAGTTGAATGGCGGCGTGAAGGCGCACTCGGTGGTCATCGGCGGCGAAGTCGATGGCAACATCGTCGATGCGGGACGCGTCGAGCTCCTCGAGACGGGAGTTCTCATCGGCGATCTCAAGGCGGGGTCGCTGACGGTCGCCGCAGGATCGCGCATGCGCGGGCGCGCCGAGTTCGGGTGGGATGCGGCAGCGTCGAACGGCCATCGCACTCGCGATGACAACAATGGAAGCGGAGGGGGAGAGCACGGCGCGTTATGAGCAACGCCCGCGAAGCGGTGGCTGGAGCAACTCGTAACTGTCCGCACTGCCGGGCAAAGATTCTCGAAAGCGCGACGGTTTGTCCCGGCTGCCGTCACCATCTTCGCTTTGATCCGGGCGCAGCGGCGCGCGGCATCGCCAGCACAACGCCACTCCTCGTCGAAGGGCGCATTCGCCACCCTCGAAGCGGGGAGGCGTGGGAGTATTCGGTTGTGCTGTCTATACGGAACGAGAAGGGCGAAGAGGTCTCGCGTCAGGTGGTCGGCGTCGGTGCGCTGCAGCCCGACGAGGAGCGTTCTTTCACCGTAACGGTTGAGATGTTTGCGCCAGTGCCGCCGACGCGCGCGAGCAAACCGTCTGTTGCCGACCAGACATCCAGCGCGAGCGGGGTTCGCCAGCCGCAACGACGGGTGTAGCCAAGAATCCGGCGGACTCCCGCCTAACGCGAAATACTGAAGTGAGGGGGGCGTGGAGCCATTGCTCGCGCCCCCCTCGCGTTACCCCCCGCGGCGTCCGCCTTTCGGCATGGTGGTCGCTGGCTTCACCATTGGGGCTTTCGGTGGTTTGGGCGCCGAGCCGCCTTCGGCTGGCCGCACTCCCTTGGCCAGATTCTGGGGCATTTTCTTTGAGAAGTCAGGGATGTCTCTGGGTCCTTTTCTTTTCACCGAAACTCCTTGTGAAAGAGATGGAGTCACAATGCAAGACGTCCCGCGAGGCGCAAGAGGGGACGAAGTAGGGTCGAGGCGCCAGAATTGGCACAGAAACCTGATCTATATCACTGCGGCGCCCGCTGGCATTCCATAGACTGGTCTATAACGGCAGGGAGAGACAGATTTATCCCCCGGCGCGCTGAGCTCGGTGCTCGTTTCGCTTGGTCCGCCGCTTTCCCTGCCGCTTCGCCCTCCTCTCAGAGTCAACGTCGTCGCGTCCGACGATCGACGAGACTCTCCATTCTTTCCGTTTTCTGCCAAAAAACGATGAAACGTCTCGTGCTCGTCCTCGCCGCGATTTCTGCGGTCGCTTGCAATCGTGAGCCAAAGCTTTCCAACGGAACCGATACCGGACTGGCCCTGGCCACGACGGCGCATTCGAAAGACTCGCTCATCCTCGTAAAAGATTCTCTTCTCGCTTCTCGTCAGCGGCAACTCAGTGAGCAGAGCCAGTTAATTGGCGACGCTGCCACGAGCGCCCGCCTCATCTCCGAGATCAGCGGGTCGCTGGCCAAGGTCAGGGGTCTCAAGACCGAGAAGGAAAAGAACGCGCCGGAATCGGCGGTTACCACGGCATCGTCCGAACTCACGTCGATGCAGAAGAAGGTCAACGCCGTCATCGCCCGACTGAACGCGAGCGAAGCGCGCGTGCGTCAGATGCGGAAGGACAATCTCGCGCACGCGTCCTGGGACACGACGCAGGTGGCGCAGATCCGCGAGTACGAGCGCACGATCGGCGAGTTGCGTGCGAGCGTAGACCAGCAGCGCGGTGAGATTGCGCTGCTCACCGCACGTGTCGACAGCATCTCGCGCGTGAACGTGGCGTTGGCTGCGCGCGGCGACTCTGTCGTTGCCGTCAACCGCGCGATGGCCGCACACGAAGATTCGGTCTTTGTCGTGATCGGCACGGAGAAGGAATTGGTCGCCAAGGGCATCATCCGTAAGGAAGGGGGAACGAAGCTCTTCTTTGGCCGCGGGAAGTCGCTTGTTCCGAGCCGTTCGCTCGATCGCTCGGCGTTCCAGGTGATTTCGAAGAATAAGGACAGCGCAATCACCCTTCCCGTTTCGGACAAGGAGTATCAGGTTGTGTCGCGTCAGGATCTCGCGTACACCGATGTGTCGGCGTCGACGAAGTCAAAGGTTCGCGGCGCATTGCACATCACGGATCCCGAGCGCTTCTGGGCGCCGTCGCGTTACCTGATCCTCGTGCAGCGTTGAGGCGCGCCTAACGAGGGTACGCGCCGATCGCGATCGGCGCCGGACATCAAGTGAGCACGACAGCGACGCGCCTCCGGGCGCGTCGCTTTTGTCTGCGGGTATGCGAGGTGCAATTCCTCGCGCGGAGAGGGGAGAAAGAGCTGCGTGCGCGTGGATTGAATGTTGCGCTGCGCTTTTGACGCATAGCAGGATGTCCGTTGAATTCTTGCATCTCCCCCCCCCCCACCCGCCGGCAGTGCGCGGTTAGGACCGCAGGAGGCTCACTTGTTTGCTCGCGCCAAGTACCGTCGTACGTCGCTGGTCCTCTTTGCGTCCGCGCTCGCCGCGTGCGGAGGCGGAAGCGACACCCCGACGAACCCCATTCCGAAAGGGTTTGCCGTCTCCCTCTCGGCCAACTCGCTCAGCGTGCAGCAAGGGGCCAGCGGGAGTATCACGGCAACGATCGCACGCACGGGTGATTTCACCGGCACGGTGAATCTGTCGGTCGAGGGTCTCCCCACAGGAATCACGGCGTCGTTCTCTCCGTCAGCCATTACGTCGTCGACGACGTCTACGACGCTGAGTGTTGCGGCTGCATCAAGTGTGGCGCCGGGTCCTTACACTTTTACCATCCGCGGACAGGCAACGGGCCTTACCGATCAGACAGCGACCGTCTCGGTAACCGTCACGGCGGCTCCATCGATCGCGTTGAGTCTGTCGCCGACCAGTGCGTCGGTCGCACAAGGTGCGAGCGCGACGACGACGGCCACGCTCACGCGAACCAACTTTGCCGGGGCGGTTACCGTTGCGGTGAGCAGCACCGGCGGCGCGACACTGACGCCGACCATCACCACAACGGGAGATGTCAGCACGATCGCTCTTGCCGTTGCAGCTGCGACGGCGCCGGGCACCTACACCGTTACCGTGTCTGCGAGCGGGACGGGGGTGACGACGGCGACGGCGACGTTCACGCTCACGGTCACGGCAGCAGCCGCGGCATCGATCGCCATTTCGGCGTCCCCCGCCACTCTGTCGATTCAGGCTGGCGGCGCCGCGGTTTCGAGCGTCGTCACCATCACGCGCACCAACTTCACCGGTGCGGTGGTCGTCGCCGCGCAGTCGGGCGTTCCAACGGGTGTTACGCTCGTCAACAGCCCGACTGGTCCAACGACGGGCAACAGCGTCGTCGTTTCGTTCCTCGCCGGCGCAACCACCGCTCCGGGGAATTACACCGTCGTGTTGCAGGGCGCTGGAAACGGTGCGGCTGCCGGGACGACTCAGATAGCTCTCACCGTGACGGCGGCGGCAGCGAGTTCGATTGCGTTGTCGGCCGCGCCAACTGCGCTGACCTCGAACCCGAGTGCCACTGTCACTTCAGCGCTCACGATCACACGCACAAACTTCACCGGGAACGTCACGCTTGCAGTGACAGGTGAACCGGGTGGGATTACGGCGACCGTAGCTCCGACACCGACGTCTGGAACGACGGCGACACTCAGCGTCGCCCATGCCGCGGGAAGGGCTGCTCCTACGCCGGGCATATATCCCCTCACCATCACGGCGTCGGGGAGTGGGGTCGCGAACGCGACGACGGTGGTCACCCTGACGGTGCCAGGGGCGGTGGGGAGCATCGCGCTGTCGGCGACGCCTAACGCGCTCACCGTGCAAGCAGGTGCGACGGCTGCGACGACAATCAATATCGCGCGCACCAACTTCAGCGGGAGCGTTGCGCTCGCTGGCTCCGGCGCGCCGAGCGGCGTAACGCTTACGCTTTCGCCAACGTCGACGACGACTAACTCAGCGCAGCTGTCGGTGGGAGTTGGCGCCAGCGTAGCGCCGGGGAACTACACAATCACGGTGACCGGCACTGGGACAGGGATCACGGCCGCGCAGACGACCATTGCGCTCACCGTGGCACCAGCGTCGAGCGGAAATATTTCGTGGCAATTCTGCGGCGCCGCGACGTCCGTCCCAATCTGGCTGGCGGTTCAGAACGGAAATTCAAGTGCGCCGTGGACGCAGGTGGCTGTCGGTGCAAACAACACCTACTCGTTCACCATCACCAACTCGGGCGGCGTTGCGTGGGTCACGCAGGGCGCGTCGGGTGCGTACTCCCTGACCATCTTCTATGGGTCACGCACCGAGTTTGGCGCGACGAACCAGTGCGGAAGCACTTCGCCTAACAACAAGACGCTGACCGGAACGGTCACCGGATTTACGGGGCCGACCGACTTCGCCTCGATGAATTTCGGCGGCGCCAGCAGCGCCGGCTCGATCACCTCGTTGGCGCCGAACTTCTCCATCAGCAATGCGCCGGATGGTGTACACGATCTGATCGGAACGCGCAGCTCGTTCAATCTGCAGACGGCGTCGCTGGTGCTGGGCAAGATCTACCTCAAGCGCGGGCTGAATCCGCCGAATAACAGCTCGTTAGGCACGATTGACTTCGGCGGCGCCGATGCATTCGATCCGGACACGAAACAGTTGACCATTTCCGGCCTCAACGGCGGCGAAAACGTCACCGTTTCGAACGCGTTTACCACCTCGACCGGATCGGTCGCGGCGCTGGCTACGATTACACAGCTGACTGGAAGTGTCACGCCCATCTCGACGGTGCCGTCGGCGAAGACCGTCGCCGGCGACTACCACACCACCTCGGTCATCGCCGCGGTTACGAACGGATCGGTCTTGACCTCGTATCGAACGGTGATCGTGGGGAAGAAAGATCCAGGAGACCAGACCATCACACTTGGTCCGGTGCTCAATACGCCATCGATATCCGTACTCAGTAGTTCGCCGTACGTGCGCTTGCGTTCGCTGCTCACGTTGCAGCCGGAGTACCAGAGCAGCGTCGGTGCCATCTTCACACAAGCGGTGACGGGCGCTGTGCGCACGACGTTGATCACGACGTTCTCCGGCTACCTGGCCGGCTCCAACACATTCGATGCCTCGATTCCCGACTTCACCACGACGGCGGGATGGCAGAACCTCTGGGGGTTGCAGCCGGGGGCCACCGTGACCTGGACGACGCAGGCGTCAGGGTGGGTTTCCGGCAATGGTGGCATTGCTGACGGTACCGAGATCCGTGTCGGTCTGCGCCAAGGCACCGTGAATCCCGGAATCAGCAAATAGGTGATGGGAGAAATGCACGAGGCCCGGTCGCAGCACGCGACCGGGCCTCGTTGCATCTGGCGAGATGCTGTATGGCGTTAGGCTTTGCCCGCCAGTTCTTCTTTGCGCGCCATTGGCTCGGTCACGATCTGCATCTCGATTTCGTGACGCGATTTGCCATTCGTCGGAGTATCGCTGGCCTTCGCGGCAACTCCACTCTTTGGCGCCCAGACGTGAAGGATGCCGTCGTCGAATGACGCGGTCACGCTTTTCTCGTCAATCGATCGAGGGAAGTCCACGCGCCGGAAGACGTCGTTGTTGCTCATCTCGAACCAGCGCGACGTTCCTTCCTCGCCGGTCTTCTCCTCATGATGCACTGCGTGCAGCACGATCTCGCTCGGCGTCGCCGTAACCTCGACGTCGGCCGCATCAAAACCCGGGAGCGTCACGTCGACTTCGAACGCGGCGTCGTTCTCCTTCATCTCCGCCGTTGGCCAGCCGAGAATCTCACGTTCCGCCGCGAGCCAGTCGTCGAGCTCGTGCCCGAACTCGCGTCCGCGCTCCTCGAACAGCGCGTGCGCCCGCCGCCGTATGGCGTCGGCACGCTCCGACAGCTCCTGAAAAATGGGTAGGTCGCGCTCGCCATCTGTCGCGCGTTGGATCGGGACATCCGGCATGATCCACCTCCCTGCAAATGCCTCGTTAGGCATTGAACCCGGCAGCAGCGTCGCCGAGGCGCGCGTAACGCCGCTGCCACACATGCAACTATAGTGTAAGCGGTGCACACCGCAATCCGCATTATCCCCGATGACACGTCCGTCAAAATGCAGATCCCCTAACGAGTGCGCACCGAATCGGGTCGCGCCGTCGCAGTGCGAGGGACTGGTCTATTCGATGAAGCGCCGCGTCGGCGAACTCAGCAACGAATGCGCGCCGCTGCTCGGCAGCGGCGCGCAGGTCGCAAGGATTTCGGTAAGGCGCTACTTCGACCCGCGTCAGGGAATCGTGACCGTCCCTGTCGCTTGCGCCGACTTGTAGACGGAACCGTCGACCGCCTTCACCGGACAGATGCCGCTCAGCATGCAGTAGGTCTCGTACGGACCACCAACATCGCCTTCGCCGCCGGTCACGGTCCATTTCACAGGCGCTGTGCGGCGGAAATTCCAGAAGGCGGTGAATCCAGTCGCGGCGCTGAGATCGGGAACGCCGATGTCATACGCATTTCCTCCGCCTAACCACGCACGCGTCGCAACAATCGTCATCGTGCGCGGGTCGGCGATGCTCTCGCGGAGGTACATCGATGCGCGCGCCACGTAGTCATTCGAGAGCGTCCCGGTTGCGCGCACGATCCAGGGCGATGCGCCACTCGCACCGGCGCTCACGTTAGGCGCGGTGAGCGCGGGACCAAAGTCGACGCTGGCATTCGCCACGGACTTGGCGTAGCCGATGACGGCGCGACGCGACCCGACCGTCGACGTGGTCGCCACGAACTGGTGGAGATCACCAGCAAGTTGAAGGTTCGCCGGCACGCCGTACCACGTGCGATTCGTCAGCGCGTAGGCCGCCACCGCGTGAATCTGCGCGTTGAGACCATTCGACGTCATGAAGCTCTGCTCGAGGTTGAAGCTCTCGCCGTTCGAGTTTCCAAACGTGAGCGTCGCCGTCACCGGCGCAACACCGTCAGATGCAAAGCTCAGCGCCGGCATCGCGCCTCCCGATGCGGGATTGAGCGCTCGCTTGAGGATGAGCGACAGCGTCGAGATGGGCGCGAGCCCGCCACCGAGATTGAAGTTTGAGCGCGTGGCGAAGAAATCGAACGCGCCGGGCTGAATGTTCTGGATGGCAATCGACGTTGACGCCGTCCCCGTGCTCCCAACGTTGGCAATCGCGTAGTTACTCGCGCTCGGCAAGACTGCGTCAAACAGTTGGTAGCCGGTGATCGTCCCGGTGGCAGTGCGCGGTGGCGGCCACGGCCAACGCACGCACTCGAGATTGCCCTGGTCGATGATCTCCTGCGTCGATCCGTAGAAGACGCGCCAATCGTGCCCCTGAATGAGGGGAGATGCGCTCGTTTTCTCGCCCGTCGAGACGATCGCAACGCCGCCGCGCCCTTGCGTGATGTTGAACGAGAATGTCGTTGGCGTTGCCGCTGTTGCAGCTGCCGGACCATCGGGGACGACGTGCGTCCACGCGCCGTTCCCATCCTTGACGGCCAGGAAACGCGGCACCCGACTCGCGTTGCAGAACTTCCACGTAATGCTCCCCGTGCTCGGCGGCGAGATGCGCACCCGAATCGGGGCCGTCTGGTCGGCATAGCCCGGGGCGCTCACGCGGACAGTCCCGGCGTAGACACCCGGCGGCGCATTGTCCACCGCAAGGGTGAGGACGTTCGTCGCCGTCTCGCCGGCCACGATCGACGCCGGCGACGCCCCCGCGAACGCTGCGACGCCTAACGAGGAGATCGAAACCGAGACCGGACCCGTGAATCCCGCAGCGCGCTGCACAGCGACGATCCCGTACTGACTCCACCCTTTTCCCGCCGGGACTTCGTATTCGACAGGATCGACGGTGATGCCAAACCCTATCGGGAGCGCCGCCGGCACGGTGACGGCGATGGTGACCGTCTTGTCCTGCACGCCGCTCGCCGTCCCCTTCACGACCACATTGTACTGCCCTTGGGCCACGCTCGATGCCACCGAGAGCGTGACGACCGACGTCTGCGCAGTGGTGGGCGATGTGTTGAACGTCGCGGTGATTCCGGCTGGCGGGTTGTCGAGCGCAAGCGTCACGGCGCCGGCAAATCCTGCCGATCGCGTAATCGTGACGGTCGAAGTCCCGGTCTGACCGCCGCCGATGTTCAGCGCCGTGGGAGAGGCGCTGAGTGCGATGGTTGGCTGAATGACCGTCAGCTGCAACGTCGACGTTTGCGTCGTCACCCCCGATCCGCTCGCCGAGATGGTGAGCGTGCTCGTCCCTGACGCCGCGCTCGTCGAGGCGTTGACGGTGAGCGTGCTGGACGTCGTCGAGGCGTCGAGTGATGCGGGAGCAAACGATGCGGTGACGCCTGCCGGCAATCCACTCACCGAGAGGGAAACCGTTCCCGCAAAGGATCCGCCACGCGTGATGCTCACACCAACTGATCCAGAGCCTCCCACGCTCATGGAGAGGGCGGGAGAAGGAACGCTCAGTGCGAGTGTCCCTGGCGTCGTCGGTTGGGTTGGCGTGCCGCCGTTGTTCGAACCACCGCCACCGCAGGCTGCACCCACGCCAACGACGGCCGCCAACATCAAACCGCTGAGGGAGCGCATTCGCCTCTGCGACCGACGTGTGAACAGAGCGGGGGGCGCGGGTTTCTCAGACTTGATGAGTGGCATCGCTCGGAGCTCGCGTCGACGGGAGAGGAGGGCTACAGATGGTGCACTCCCTGTATTGCGTCAGGCGCGGGCCAAAAACGTCACGCGCATCCAACTCCTAGGGGTGGATGCGCGTGAAGAACTATTCCCAGCTTTTTTCGCGGCGCAGCAGCGCGCCGAGCGACTTGCTTACTTGCCGCCGGTGAGCCCGAACATTACGCCGAGGTTGAGCGTTGAGGCGCCGGCACCAGCGTCTGCGTAGAGCGCGAGTTTCGGCTTGGGGAAGTAGCGGACGCCGGCGCGTCCGATGAAATAGATGCCGCTCGAGAAGTCACCCGAGTACTTCGTGCTCACGGAGCTGTTTCCGAGTCCCAAACCCAGGAACGGATCGACCTTCGGATTGCTCTTCACGTTGAAGTGATAATTCGCGGTGACGCCCAGGTTGATGTAGCGGAAGCTGTAGTCGACGCCGACGTACCGATTGTTGTACGACCAGATGTCCGCCGACGCCTCGATGCCGAGCGTTCCGTTGCCGAGGTCGGGGAGATCTTTGAAGGCGTGCTCGAAACGGCCACCGAATGCGAGTCCGGCGGAGCCAATGCCACCGAGACCGACGGTCGGTCCGATGTCAGTGTAGCCCGCGCGGAATATCGAGTTCGATGGGCCTGACGAGCCACTCTTTGCTTGCGCCGTGGCGAGGGAAGGGAGCGTTACGATCGCAGCGGCGAGGGTGACGGCAAACAACGATACGGAGCGTGAAGCTCGGCGCATGACTCCTCCGGAGATGAAGAAACTGGCGATGACCTGGCTCGGTGTACGCGGCGCAGAATATAGAGTGTTGCCGTGCAGCTGGCGACTCACCGCACATTGCGCAAGATGATAGACCCGACTGTCATTCTTCCAATAATGAGATTCGGAACTATCGGACCGCAGCTGGGAGTGCGGTAGTGCATTGGACCATGACTTGGTATCGCGTTGTCTCTCCCGGAAGTGGTTGGTGGGCCGACATGACTCGCCCCTCTGCCTCTGTTTGGAGCAGCGCGCCTTGGTACAGCGTGAAGAGGCAGTCCGTATCGTTGCGCCGAAACCGAAGCGATGATTCGTTAGGCGCATCTCGCGGGTCGGGCGTTCGAATCCATCCGCTTCGGCGAAGCCGCGCGTAGAAGCGCGCTGCTCCCTGCGCCAGTTCAACGTCACTCGAGCCGGCGCCCGTCACCCGACACCCGACCAGACGTTTGGCGGTGCGCCAATCGTCGACGGTGTCGGCGTCAATTTCAATTGCCATGCGTTGCGACTCTCGTAGAAAGTGCGCTGCATCGAGACAGCGCGTAGTGTCCGAGCGGACGGACGCAACGACAAATAGGAAAAGCGGGAAGACAATCATTGACTGGTGGTTTTCGTTACGCAAGTCAGCGCTGCTCTGACACTCCGTACGTTGCCAGCATGCCGCGCCGCTCCTGGATCTCGCGCGCCGTTACCAACGTGGTAAGGTGAGGAAAGTCGGAGTTGGCGATTCAGGATATCTTCACGCCGATGGCGATGCGATCGCTGGAGCATACAGAAGAATGATCAGCTAGTCACCGGCGGCGCACATCAGGCGTGCGCGCACGACACGTGGCAAGCCTGCAGGCGATCCTGGCAGTGGCGTACGAGGTGTGCGTGGGACGCGAAGCCTAACGAGTGAGCGATCGTGGCCAGCGAGACCTTTCGCTCGTCGCCCATTCTGTCGAGCATCAGGCGAAGTCGAAGATCAGTACGGTACGTGTAGCGTTTGCCCCGTCTCCGCACGAAATACGCGACAGCGGTGATAGACGGAAGTGCCAAGCGCGGAATCGGCGGCGACCCTGGTGCTGACTAGGGAGCGGTACTGGTTACCTCCTGCACCTCGCGTTCGCGCGCAAGCCACCAGACGCCCCACCCCAGCAGGAGCGTCGTGAGACCAGCGAGCGACTCTACCGGGCGTTCGCGCAGCATCGTGCCTAACGACCAGATGGAGAGCGCCGAATACGCCAGGGGCGTGAGGGGATACGCAAAGGCACGATAGGGACGCGGTGCGTTCGGCATGCGCCGGCGCAACCGCATCATCCCCAGCACGGTGAGCAGCGAATTCAGGTTGAGCGTGAAGCCGGCGTAGAGCATCACCTGCTCAAAAGAGTTTGTCAGCAGGAGCGCGATGATCAGTGCGACTTGGGCAAGGATCGCATTCCGCGGCACGCCGTCGCCGCCTCGCTTTCCGAGAAAGCCCCAGCGCGGCAAATCGGCGGAGACTGCTTGGGTCACGCGCGACCCTCCCAACACCATGGCGCTGATGGTCGCGATGAGCACCGTGCCAATGATCGCGCTCATCACCACGCCACCGGCACGCCCAAACATCGCCGTCGCCGAGAGTGCGCCCACCTCGACTTTCCCCGCCAGCACATCGAGCGGGACCGTTCGCAAGAACGACCAGTTCAGCAGCACGTAGAGCAGCGTGACAATCGAGGTCCCGGCGACGAGCGCCCGCGGAATCGTGCGCTGCGGCTGGTCGATCTCGCCGCCGATGTAACCGGCGGCATTCCACCCGGTATACGCATACGATACGTACACGAGCGAGACGGCGAAGGGGGCAGAGGCAATCTCGCCTAACGCGCCGGCTCCGAGGGAAAGCGAAAGCGGCTGCGCCGGCTCAAAGCGAATGCCGGCGACGATGAACGAAATGATGAGGAGGAGTTGAACGGTGGTGATCGCTACCTGAAAGCGCTTGGCCGCGTGAAGATCGGCGAGGTGAATGACCGCAACGATGCCTAACGCCATCAGCGCCAGCGCAAACGGCGGGATCGGAATGAACGTTGACACGTAGCGCCCGAAGGCGATGCCGGCGAGGGCGATCGGCGCCGCAAACCCCACGGTCATCGACGTCCATCCGCCGAGGAAGCCGGCGAGTGGGTGCCACGCACGTCCGAGGTACACATACTCGCCGCCACAGTGCGGAAACATCGTTCCCAACTCCGCGTACGCGAGCGCGCCACAGAGCGCAATGAGCCCGCCGAGCGCCCACAGCGTGAGGAGCGCGCCTCCGGAGTGCAACACCTTGGCCTGGAAGCCTAACGCGGTGAAGACGCCGGTCCCGATCATGTTCGCCACCAGGACAGACGCCGACGCGGTCACACCGAAGTGCCGGAGCGGATCGCGCGTTGATGCGGACGATGTTGCAGCTGCCGGCAGAGATGACATGCGATTCAGGCGGGATATGACGAGGGGCCCGAGCGTTGCCCGGACCCCCCGATGTTACGCGTCTTGAATCTAGCGGTTGAGCAGGATCTCCGAGCGCAGGTAGATGAAGCGCCCGTTGTAACCGAACGGCGACGCCCCCGGATAGATGAAGGTGCCGTTGTTCGTGTTGGCCTCGACCTTGACTTGGTCGGGATACGTATTGAAGGCGTTGCGCAGGCCTAACGATACATTGACGGCGTCGAAGCGATACCCCACTTCGGTGTCGAAGATCGTCTTCGCCTTGAACGTCTCGATTCCGTCCAGCGATCCGTCACGATACGAGCCGTAGTCCGATGCACGTCCCATTACGTGGAAGCGACCGACGTTGTAGTTGGTCGTTAACGCGGTGCGCCGGTCGGGGCGATTGCGCTCAATGGTGTTGACCGTGACAATGTCGAGCGCGCTCGTATAGATCGTGTTCGTGCCCTGCAGAATTTTCGGCAAGGGGTCCACACGCGTGATCTTGTTCGTCGTGTAGTTGAAGTTGAGCGTGAAGTCCAACGTTCCCGAGCCGGCAGTCATGCGATAGTTGCCGGTGACGTCGACACCGTCGGTCTTGGTGTCGAGGGCGTTGGTCGGGAACTGCACGCCGGCGATCTGCGTGAAGCCAGAGTCGAGGAGAATCTTCGCAACCACGGGATCGGACGTACCATCATACGTCGCACCGAGGAGAATGCGATCGTTGATGATGATGTGATAGTAGTCGAGCGTGATGTTCAGATTGTTCGTCGGCGACCAGGCAAGACCGGTGCTCAAGTTGACTGACGACTCGGGCTTGAGATCGCGCGCGCCAAAAATGCGCGAAGCGCGGTTCGTGACCGGGAAGTTTCCGATCTCGATGAGCACTCCATTCTGAATGGCAGTCGTCGTGTGGCTGTAGTACGACTGCTGGAGCCCAGGGGCGCGGAAGCCGGTGCTCGCTGCGCCGCGGAAAACGATCTTCTTATCGGGCTGATAACGAAGGGCGACTTTTCCGGTCGCCTTGCTTCCAAAGTCGCTGTAATTCTCGAACCGCGCCGCGACGTTGGCCAACACGTTCTCGGAGAGATTCGTTTCAGCGTCGCCATAGACGCCGATGTTGGTGCGCGAATGCGTGCTCGCGTCAGAAGGCGCAAAGCCCTGGAAGACCGAGGACCCACCCTGGGCAACGCCGGAGCTGTCGCTCGTTAGGTGGTAGCCCTGAATCCACGACGCACGCTCGCCGGCGATCACCTCGTAGCGCTCCGAGCGGAAGGCGGCGCCAAAGGCCAGGTTCACCGGCTTGGGAAGCCCCATCGCCACCGACTTGGAAAAGTTCGCATCGAGGTTGAATTCACCACGACGAAGTGCACCGGCCTCGAAGCTGGTCTGGTTCGGAATGTTCGGGTCGTCCGCAGTCCCCAAGCGGCCGTCGGGGCCCGGTGCCGTCGGTTCCGTCAGACTCGGGCCTAACGAGGTGTTGAGTGTGTTCCGCAGGCGGAAGTCAAAGGAGTTGTAACCATAGTTGGCGCCAAAATCCGCGGCCCATCCGGCGATGCCGGTGCGAATGCCGCCAG
Organism: Gemmatimonadaceae bacterium; assembly: GCA_044224185.1. GTDB lineage: Bacteria > Gemmatimonadota > Gemmatimonadetes > Gemmatimonadales > Gemmatimonadaceae > SCN-70-22. The sequence continues at coordinate 106,747 of JBGAKW010000003.1, forward strand.
CTGCAGAGTAGTCAATGACCTTCGGCCGGAACTCCGGGAGGAACCCAAGCGGATAAATCTGCGCCCAGTTCCGCGAGTTCTGCGGCTTACGGAAAAATCCATTTCCTGTGCCGTCGCGATTGGAGTAGCCACCAAAGGCATAGAACTCGGTCGTACCCGACTGATTGAGCGGCACACGCATATTCACGAACGAATGGATGTCGCGCTCCAGTCCATCGCCCCAGTGCACATTGGGTTGCGGGACGCCCGTTCGCTTGAGGATCACGCGGCAATCGGCGACTGAATCGGCAATGCCGTTGATGTCGGGGAACGAGCCATCGGGGCACGCACGATTGGTGGCATCGCGCTTCATGTACTGGCCGAAGAACGAGATGCTTCCGCGACCGAGTGGCAAGCCCACACCACCGGCAACGTCGGTCGTCGTTCCATCGTTAGGGTAGTTCTTACCCGGACGATATTGACCGACACTCGTGTTGATGAACGGTGCAAACGCCCCTTCTTTCAGCACGAGGTTCACCACGCCGGCGATGGCATCGGAGCCGTATTGCGTCGAGGCGCCATCACGCAGGACTTCGAGACGATCGATCGCCGATGATGGAAATGCGTTGAGGTCAACACCGCTCGATCCTGGCGCCGATCCATTGGAGAATACGTTGAGCAGCGACGTCGTGTGACGCCGTTGGCCATTGATCAGGACGAGCGAATGATCGGGTGAGAGGCCGCGCAGCGTGAAGGGACGGACAATCTCCGTTGCATCCGTCACTGCTTGTTTAGGGAAGTTCACCGACGGCGAAAGATTGGCGAGAATCTGTGTGGTCTCCGTCGACCCGGATCGTTTCAGCTCTTCGACGGTGAAGACGTCGACCGGTACCGCGAGCTCCTCTGCCGCCGCATGCTTGGCGCGCGAGCCAGTCACAACTCCCACTGGGGCAAGCTGGTAGGCCGACCGCGTGAGCACGATGTCGAGCGTCGTCGTCCTGCCTGCAGTGACGGTGACGTTCATCGAATCAGGTGCAAAGCCTAACGCGCGCGCGCGCACGACGTGTTGGCCGGCTGGGACACCACTCAATGTGTAGCGACCGCGCCCCGTCGATGTTGTGCGATTTCCGGAGCGATCAATCGTGATGAGCGCACCGATGATCACTGAACCCGTGCTATCGCTAATCCGGCCTTCGATGGTTCCACTCTGCGCAATTGCCACTGAGGTACTTCCCAGTGAAAGCAAGAGCATCGCGAAACCCATTCTCGCATTTCGCAACACGTACCTTTGCATTCTGCAACCTCCCGTTGGAGTGAAGTGCGCACCGAACACGACCACAACATGTTGTCGACTTGTAAGGACCGACAGGGGGACGGCAACACTCCGTTGCATGATGTGCGAACGGCGCGTTAGGTGTGCGCATTCCTCTCGACTCGGCTCATCCTGCGGGGAGAACGGGATGTCCCTGCCATTCGCGCTGAGTGTGCGCTTCGGCACACTTGGCATTGCTAGCTTTCGTCGTGCGCCACTCCCGTCGACCCTGCGCTTCATCGAATTCCGAGTCATTCTGTGCACAATCGTTTGTCTGTGCGTTCCGCTTGCAGCTGCAAGTGCGCAGTCCGAACGGGCGGAGAATGCTGAACCATGCTGCGCGCGAGCTGCCTAACGAAAAAGTGCCCGCACCAGCGACTTTCTCGCGAGTGCGGGCACTTTGTCCAGCGATCGGCGATCGATTCACCGGTCGCTGGAAGCATACAACGCTACATGATCGATCCGGCGAGATCACGCACGGCCTGCTCCAACTTCTTTACGCGGGGTGCATCGCACGAACCGTTCGCGTCGCCAGCTACAACGGTCGCCAACGCATTCAGCGCCTGACGGCGTCCGTCGCCCGAGGCCTTTTCAGCGCCGTCCAGCGCCGAGCGCACCGCTGAAATCTTCGCCGCCGACAAGCACTTGTTGCGCTCCAACTGATCGGTGTAGGCACGCGCCAAGGCAAAGGACGGCGGCCACGAGTACTTCGGCTGACCCTGCGCATTCAGGTAGTCGAGCTTCACCGTCTTCGCCGCATCGATCTCGTTCTGCGAGATGTACTGCGTCGGCGTGAGTTCAGCGACATCGAGTCCACGAGCGATTTCAGACGAGACGATGGCGCCGTTGTACCAGTACACCGACCACGAACCACCCATCGCCATTCGCGTCGAGTCGATCGGGCCACGGTCGAAGTACGCGATTTCGTGCGCGTTCTTGGGGTCGGTCCAGTCAAACACCGAAATGCCGCCCTGATACCACGCCTGCACCATCACGTCGCGCCCCGGAATCGGAATCATGTTGCCGTTATGCGCGACGCAGTTCTCCTCCGCTGTTTGCGCGGCGGGGAGCTTGTAGTAGCTCTGGAAGTCGAGCTTCCCGTTGTTGATCGTGAAGATCGCGTCCGAACCCCACTGCTTCGGATCGGAAGCGCGGCACTTCGGTGCACCACCGCCGCCCCACTCGTCCGAGAAGAGAACTTTCGTGCCGTCGTTGTTGAACGTGGCCGAGTGCCAGTACGAGAAGTTCGAGTCCGCGGCGGCGGCGATGCGGCGCGGATGTGCCGGATCGCTGATGTCGAGGAGAAGTCCGTACCCTTCACACGCTCCACCGGCGAGCCCCATGCTGGGGTAGACGGTGATGTCGTGGCACTGGTTCGGACCTGGGCGCGGGCGGTTCGGATCCATGTTCGGATTCGATCCCATCATGCGCGCGATCATCTTCGGGATGTCGGCGCGGAGTGCGGCGCTGTCGGCACCGGTCGGACTCCCCGAGCCACCGCGCGCCTTCACGATCGAGTCGAGCATCGGCTTGGTGAACTGCGGCGGGAGAATCATTTCCTGGCCACCGATGTCGGCGACGAATGCACCCTTCGCCTTGGCTTCGGCCATCGCCTTGATGTCGTCGGGCGCGGCGCCGTGCGACTTGATGCCCGTGAGGTCGGTGAAGATGCGCGGCGACGAAACGATCGCGGCCTGCTCGGGATGCGCGAGCGGTACCTTGATCACTTCAATGCGGAACATCGCCGAGTTCGGGTCGTTAGGCGCGCGGACGCAGCCGGGGAGCTCGTTAGGCGAGCGGACGCCGGCCGAGCCGGACACATAGACGTAGACGTTCTCGGTGTCCTTCGGGTCGGCGAGCACGGTGTGCGTGTGCGAGCCGCGGCACGTCTGGACGTTGGTGATGTACTTCGGGTTGCGGATATCGGTGATGTCGAAGACGCGGATACCACGCAGGCGCTCGGTGCTCACCGTATCGTGCACGCCCTGATCACCACAGTCGATACGCCCCGAGTTTCCTTCGCCAGAGACGAAGAGGAGGTTCTTGTAGACGGAGACGTCGCTCTGCGACGCGGGGCAGTAGTACTCCTTCACCAATGACGGCGACGACGGGTTGCTGATATCCCAGACCTGGAAGCCGTTGTAGTTCCCCTGAATCGCGTAGTTACCGGTGAACGCGAGGTCGGAGTTCGTGCTGTTCTCGAAGCGCGGCGGGCTCTTGGTGCTGGAGACCACGCGCATGCCCGAGGTGGCGACGGCCGCGTCGTAGCGACCGGACTTGAGGCCAACGCGCGGGTCGGACTTGGACGACGGCGAAGGCATCGTCACCGCCGCCGAACGCGCGCAGGCGGCCAGAACGATCGCCGCGATGCCGAGGGAGACTAACTGCGAAGTGCGTGGTCGCGCATGCGTGCGGCGCGCCGTCAAACCGATGGACATGGGGAGAGGGTGTGAGGGGGTGGCGGAACGGGGTGAATGACTAACGAGTGACAGCATTCGGCTCATTGGGATCCTCCCTTGAGCCTAAGCGCAAAGAGCATCCGCTCCATGCGCGCGATCTCGGTCGTTTGGTCGACGTTGACGTCCGAGGCAAACTTGAAGATCATTTCGTCCTGCCCAGCGCCAGGCGTGGCGAAGAGCTGGCGCACCATCTCCACGGCGCCGCGATGGTGCCGAATCATTCCGGTCAGAAAGAGGCGATCGAATTCCTTGCCGCGAGCGGCGTTGAGCTCCTTGAGCTCCGTCTCGCTGAGCATTCCGGGCATCAACATCAGCATGTCTTCGCCTCCCATCTTGTGCTTCATGCCGAAGGGGTTGGGCGTCGGAACCTCCTGGTTTCGGTCGATCAACCACATCGACATCAGGTTGATCTCGTCGTTCTGCGCGTTGACGATGCGGCCACATAACGTCTGCACCGCCTCACTCGCGCCGTGCGACGGCGCCCAACTCGCCATGTAGATCGCTTGCGAGTGGTGCGCGATCATCCCCTGCATGAAATCGATGTCCGTCTGCGTATACGGCAGACGCGAGCTATCGGCGCGGGCGCGTGAGATGTTCGCGGGGGATGTGGTGACGTGCGGCTTGACGAGGTTGGAGGGTGGAAGTGGAGTCGAGGCCAACATGGCTGGCGATGGCGCCGTCGACTTGGCCGTGGTCGTTGCCTGGCATCCTGAGAGCGCGGCCGTTGCGCACAGCGCGCGTGCGAGCGTACGCAGCTTTAACTGTGTCATTCCATCCATTCCGATCGGTGGAGCCTGGAACGTGAGGGGCCGCGCGGGAGTGCGGCGGTACGTCCAGAGCTTGATTCTACCGCTCGTTGTGATGCGGTGTAAGCGGCGAGTGATGGAGCGCGAGAGGTGCTACGCGTGTGGTACGCCGAAGTTTCGAATTTGCGCCGCAGGCCGGGTGAGATATGTCGGGGTCGCCACTGGCACCAATCGGTTAGGACTTTCGTAAGGGGACTGTCGCCCTCATCGCGGAGCTCACGACGATGTCTGCTACTCAACCCGCCGCGCGCCGTCCCCACGAGGTGCCAGACGAAGCACCACCGCCGCAGTTGCCGCCGTCCGAGCCAGTTGCTGACTTCGATCGAGCCGCGAACGTTGACTGGGCGCCGGTGGTGATAGCGCGCGACGCCACAAAGATCCCCGCTCCGCCCGGCCGTCCAGGTGCCCCGACTCCGGTGGCGCCGGCGCTGCCACCGACGGTAAGCGAGGCCGAGAAGAAGAACGTTCGTCGCGTCCTGCGCGCCTCGACCTTCAAATGGATGTCGATCCTTGGCGTCACCGGTTTCGTACTGGGTTCGGTGTGTGGCGGGTGGTACGCGTCGCGGATGGGTTACGACGCCGGCCTTTCGAGTCTGATCGGTGTTCTGATCGGGACCGCGGTTGGCGGGGCGGGGATGACGATTCCGCCACTTTTTCGGGCGATTGGGTGGGGGGTATTGGCAGCGGCCACGGGAGGCGTCGGCGCCGGTGCATTGTGGATTCTCACGAAGGTGGCGCCGGCGCTCGTCGAACGGATTCTGCACTAGCGGATGGCAGATGTCGCCATGCGGTGGCGGCGCTCGTTAGGCATCGAAGCGCCAGTAGCGAAGCGCTCGTCACCTATCCAGCTTGCGTCATACGCTGCGCGGAGCATCCCGCGGCAGGCTTCGCCCCCTTTGTCGAATAACTCCGCCCCACCGTGACTGCCTCGATCTCGACGCTCCCCATTGCTTTCGACGATGTGCAGAGCGCCGCCGCACGCATTCGCGGCGTCGCCCACCGTACACCGGTGATCACATCGCGCACCGCCAACGCGCGCACAGGGAGCGAGATCTTCTTCAAATGCGAGAACCTGCAACGCATGGGGGCGTTCAAGTTCCGCGGGGCGTACAACGCACTCTCGCAGTTCACCGAGGCGCAGCGCGCGAACGGCGTGATTGCGTTCTCCAGCGGGAATCACGCGCAAGCGATTGCGTTGTCGGCGAGTCTGCTGTCGATGCCGGCAGTGGTCATCATGCCGAAGGACGCTCCCGCGGCGAAGATTGAGGCGACGCGCGGATACGGCGCAGAGGTCGTACTCTACGACCGTTACTCCGAGGATCGTGAGGCAATGGGGCGGCGCATCGGCGGCGAACGCGGCATGACACTCATTCCTCCCTTTGACCACCGCGACGTCATGGCGGGCGCAGGAACCGCAGCGCTCGAGCTGTTGGAAGAGGTGGGCGAGCTGGACGCGTTGCTCGTCTGTGTGGGTGGGGGTGGGCTGCTCTCGGGGAGCGCGGTCGCGGCGCGCGAACTGTCTCCGCAATGCCGCGTGATCGGCGTCGAGCCGGCGGCTGGAAACGACATTCAGCAGAGCGTCGCGTTAGGCCGCATCGTGCACATCGACGTTCCGCGGACGATCGCCGACGGCGCGCAGACGCAACACGCGGGCGCGTTGACCTTTCCCGTCATTCAATCGTTAGTCGAGCGCATCGTGACCGTTGACGATGACACCTTGGTGCGGACGATGCGCTTTTTCGCCGAGCGCATGAAGCTGGTGGTCGAGCCGACGGGGGTGTTGGGGGCGTCGGTGGCGCTGGAGGGAGCGCGCGAGGGCGATCTGGATCTCCGCGGCCGGCGCGTTGGCGTGATTGTGAGCGGTGGCAATGTCGATGCGAAGCGTTACGCGGAGTTTCTGTCGCGCGGGCTCTGAGCGCGATGCCTGGGCGCGATGCCTAACGAATCACGCCCCGATACGTCGCCCGGTTAACGTCATCCCGTTCTGCGTGAGCGTGAGTGCGGAGACGTCACCCTGCGCATCGACAGCGAACGCGATTTCGCCGTCGGTCACCTTGAGAAAGAAGTTGTGGTCCGATTCTGCGAAGAGCTGAACGCGATCTTTTCCGGGGACCGTAGCCCACAACGCATCGCCGTCGAGATCAATCGCAACTGGAATCGGCGGCATGGCTGGGTTAAGAACGAGTTCATAGGTGCCGGCGAAGCGCGCCAACTGATCGCGTGAAAGGGCGATTTCCGCGCGATCGTTAGGGTCGCGACGGAGGGGAAAGCGCCGATCGATGACGTGCAATCCGATGTCGTCGATGTCGTGGACGGAGTTGGCAAGTACGAGCGCGTTACCGCCGGTGGCGTGCTCGACGCCTAGGAAGCAATGAAAGCCGGCCGTTTGCCCGTTGTGCCACACCACGGTCGCTCCTTCGCGCGCGAGCACATGCCAGCCTAACGCGACGTGCAAGTTGGGATCCCCTTCCACCGGATGGCGGCGCATGTGCGCGAGTGCCATCGCCCTGCCTAACGGCGACTGTTCCAGATCGATGGCACCGTTGAGAAACTTCAGCATGTCGTTGGCGGTCGAACGAAACGCGCCGGCGCCGGCGAGCACGGGAATGTCCCACGGCGGCACCACCGCACCCGCCGCGTCGTGCCCGTCGGCGAACCGCGACTGCATCGAGGAATCGAGCGCGATGCGCGTGTCGCGCATGCCTAACGGCTGAAGGACGTACGAAGAAACCATCTGCTCGAATGTGGTGCCAGCTGCAAGCGATAACGCGTGGCCCAACAATCCCATCCCCAGATTCGAGTACTCGTAACGGGCGCCGATCTCGCGCGTGAGCTCGAGTCGACCGAGTGCGTCGTAGAGGCGGTCGACGGTATAGTCCGCATACGGATTGGCCGAATTACGGGGCGCGAGATTGTTGGGGATGCGGGGGAGCGCCGACGTGTGCGTCGCGAGATCGAGGAGTGTGATTCGCCTGCGGACCTCACCCGGAACTCGCACGGACGCCGGGAGAAATCGCTGCACTGGATCTTCGAGTGCGACTTCGCGAGCCACGACCATCTGCGCCAACACCGTCGTGGTAAGGATCTTCGTGATGGAGCCGATCTCGAAGACCGTATCCCCATCAATAGAAACTCCCGGTCGCGATTCTCCCCTTGCGACGAGGTGTGCTCCGCGCTCGTCGAGGTGACCGACGATGATTCCCGCATTCGCTCGCGCCTGGGAGCGCGATTCGAGAATGCTCTCAAGTTTGGTGTCAGCGAGGGCGTTGTTGCGAGCGCTTGGGCGGACGGTCATGCGGAGCTTGGATCGAACGGGAATGGATGAACGGAGCGAAGCGACCTACGCAGGAGCGCGCGCCGATGGTTTCGGCTGCAGCGCGTCTTGATTCGATAACGCAAATTTCGCACATGCCGCGACGCGTGATGCACCCCGCACTCAAGCCGTTTCATCCAATCGTTCGGCGTTGGTTCGCCGAGCGATTGGGAGAACCGTCCGCGCCGCAGCGCGAGGGGTGGCCGGCCATTGCTGGCGGATCGGACACGCTGATTCTCGCGCCGACCGGGACAGGTAAGACGCTCGCGGCGTTCCTCTACGAGCTCGATTCACTGATACGAGAGGGGACGCGCGAGCCGCTCTCGAACGCGATTCACCTCTTGTATGTCTCGCCGCTCAAGGCGCTCAACAACGACGTGCAGCGCAACCTCGAGGGGCCGATCGCGGAATTGCGCGCGCGCTTCGAAGCGGAAGGGGAACGATTTCCGGAGCTTCGTGTCGCGGTGCGCACGGGCGACACCCGGGCATCGGAACGCGCGCGCATGCTGCGCCGCACGCCCCATATCCTGATCACGACGCCGGAGTCGCTGCACATTCTCCTAACGAGTGCGCGCGCACGCTCGATGTTTTCGGCGCTTCGCGCGGTGATCGTCGACGAGATTCACGCCATCGCGGGCACCAAGCGCGGAGCACATCTGGCACTGACGCTGGAGCGCCTAACGAAGGTCGCGCCGGAGCCGCCGCAACGCATCGCGCTCTCGGCCACGCAACGCCCGCTCGAGGAAATCGCGCGCTTCCTGGGCGGCTGCGAGACACCGATGCCTAACGAGAAGTCGGAGGCATTTCGCCCGGTGCAGATCGTCGACTGTGGGCTCGTGAAGCAGATGGAGATGCGGATCGTCTCGCCTGTTCCTGATCTTGCCCACGTCGACGGAACGATCTGGACGTCGGTGTATCCGTTGCTGCTGGAACGCATTCGCGGAGCGCGAACGACGCTCATTTTTGTGAACAACCGTGGACAGGCGGAAAAGATCGCCGCGCGCGTGAACGCGCTTGCTGGCTCGGAGATGGCACTTCCGTACCACGGATCGCTATCGCGCGAACGCCGTTTCCTGCTCGAAGAACGGTTGAAGGCGGGCGAATTGCGCGCGCTCGTGACGACGTCGTCGCTGGAGTTGGGAATTGACGTCGGTTCGGTCGATCTCGTCGTGCAGCTGCAAAGCCCGAAGCGCGTCGCTGCCGGGTTACAGCGCGTGGGCCGGGCAGGGCATTCGCTCGACGCGGTGAGTCGCGGTGTGTTCGTTCCGACGTTTCGAGACGATGCCCTGGAGGAATTGGCAATCGTCGCGGCGATGCGCGAGGGCGACGTCGAGCCGACACACGTCGTGCAGAATGCACTCGACGTTCTTGCACAGATTATCGTCGCCATTGCTGCCAGCGAGACGCCAGCGTGGACATCGGCGGAGCTCTTTGACTTCGTTAGGCGCGCGTATCCGTATCACGCGCTGACGCGGGCGGCATTCGACGAGACGCTGTCGATGCTCGCCGGCAAGTATCCGTCGGATGTGGCGGCGGAGTTGGAGGCGCGCGTCTTCTGGGATCGCGTGACGGACACGATTTCGCCCGCTCGCTCCGCACGTTTAGTCGCGACAATCTCCGGGGGAACGATACCCGATCGCGGCCTCTACACCGTCAATCTCCCCGATCGCACGCGCCTCGGAGAATTGGATGAGGAGTTCGTGCATGAGTCGCGCGTGGGCGACGTCTTTCAGCTCGGATCGTCAACGTGGCGTATTCGATCGATCGAGCATGATCGAGTGGTTGTGGTGCCGGCGCCCGGCGCGCCGGCGCGGATGCCGTTCTGGCACGGCGAGTTCATGGCGCGCGCGTACCACATGGCGGCGCGCGTCGGCGCCCTTCGGCGTCAGCTTGACGACGCGGCCACTAAAGACGACCTGCAGCGCCTTCAGCGCGAGTACAACGCTGACGAGGCGACCATTCGCTCGTCGGTGGAATACGTGCAGGCACAGCGATGGAGCACGGGAATCGTTCCCGACGATCGCACGCTCGTTCTCGAGCATTTCCGCGACGAGGCCGGGAGTGTTCGCGTGGTCTTGCACGCGCCATTTGGCGGGCGTGTCAACGCCCCATGGGGGATGGCACTCGGCCGTCGGATGCGCGAGCGTCTGGGAGTCGACGTGCAAGTCCAGACGACCGACGATGCGTTGATGCTGCGCCTTCCCGACCTCTCCGAAACGCCGCCCCTCGAGATCGTGCTCGCGTTAGGTGCTGAGGAAGCGGAACGCCTGATCGTGGAGGAAGTCGGCACCTCGTCTGTGTTCGGCGCGCGCTTTCGCATGAACGCGGCGCGAGCGTTGTTGCTCCCGCGAGGAAATCCGCGGCGGCGTATGCCACTCTGGCTCCAGCGACTCAAGGCGGGCGACCTGCTGCAAACGGTTAGGCAGTTTCCGTCCTTCCCGATTGTCGTCGAGACCTATCGCGATGTGTTGCAGGATGCATTCGACCTGCCGCGGCTGCGAGATGTGCTCGATGCGCTTGCGGCTGGCGACATCTCGGTGCGTGTGGTGAAGACGGAACTCCCCTCGCCGTTCGCGCAGTCGCTGCAATTCGGATTCGTGATGGACTGGATGTACGGCGACGATACGCCACGCGCGGAGGCGCGTGCCGCGCTGTTGTCGCTCGATCGCGCGCTCCTGGACGAGTTGATGGGCGGGGAAGGGGCTGACGACGCAACGTTGGCGATACTCGACGATGTCCTGGCGCGTCGTCGCGGAACGGCGCCCGGGCGTCAGGCGCGCGACGCCGACGAACTCGCGGTGCTTGTCGATCGCGCGGGCGACGTTTCGATCGACGAGTTGAACGCCCGCGTTGCACCTGCCGGCGATTGGTTGCGCGGCGATCCGCTGGCGGCGTTGAGCGAAAGCCGGCGACTTCTGGGGGTGCGACTCAACAGCTCCGCTGACGAGGTGCGATACATTCTCGTCGATGCCTGGCCGCGGTATGCCGCGGCGTTCGGCGACGCGATGAACCTCGTGTCGTTAGGCGTGGGGGAACGGTGGATGTCGGCGACCGAGGGAGTTCCCGACGCCCTACGCACCGTCGCGCTGACGCCAAAGGCGGCTCGCCGAGAGGTATTGGCGCGCTTCGTAGCGTTAGGCGGACCACTCTCGGTTGGCGATGTCGTGACGCGCTATCCGTTGGATGAGCGATGGGTCGAGCGCCGCCTCACGGAATGGGAACAGAGTGGGACGCTCGTGCGCGGCGTATTCGGCGGAGACCGGAGCGTGAATCGCTGGTGTTCACGCCGGCTGCTCGAGCAGGCACGGCGCCGCGAGCTGGCCCTGGCACGCAAGGCTATCGCGGCGGTGTCGCTGCAGGACTTTGCGCGCTTTCAGCAACGCTGGCAGCATCTCGACGAAACGTCTCGCCTCTCGGGCAGTGACGCCACGGCCACGGTCATCGAGCAGCTGCAAGGAATTTCGCGCCCGGCCGCTGCCTGGGAGCGCGACTATCTTCCCGCGCGCATCACGAACTACACGCCCGCGTCGCTCGATGCGTTGGCCGCCAGCGGGCGTTTCGTCTGGTGCGCGGATCCGGTTGTGCGTTCCGGCAACACGGCGGTGGTGGGGGCGGCGCACGCAGCGCTTGGGCGGATTCGCTTCTTCGAACGCGGCACAGGGCGATTATGGATCGCGCCAGCGCCTAACGATAGCGCGCTCAGCACGCAGGCCCAGGAAGCACGCGACGCATTGCGCAATCTCGGCGCTTCGTTCACGTCCGATCTGCTCGCCGCGACCTCGTTAGGTCCGCAACGTCTGCGTGATGCGCTCCGAGAGTTGGTGGCGGCGGGACTGGTCACGAACGACACGATCGGCGCATTGCGCGACGTCATCCGCTGGAAGCCAGTCTTTCCAGTGAAGCGGGGAGATGAACCAGATCCGACTCGGTGGCTCCCCGCCGACTTCACGCCATCGCCCAACCGGCGCATCGTGCAGCGTCGCATCAATCCAAGAAGTTTGGCGCGATGGAAACGTCCCGATCGTCCTGATGCCGGTGGCGCCTGGGGCGGGCGATGGTCGCTGGTGCACACACCGGGCTCGTTAGGTATCGCGCCAGACGAACTCGGCGCCGACGCCGAGGCGATCGCGCGCATCTGGCTCGCGCGATACGGCGTCGTGAGTCGCGATTGGTATCGTCGCGAACGACCAGCGATACCGTGGCGCGAGATCTACCACGAACTCAAACGCCTCGAGTTTCGTGGCGATGTGCGGCGCGGCTACTTCGTGGCGGGACTCGCCGGCGCGCAGTTTGCCCTCCCCGAAGCTGTGGAGATGCTGCGTCAAACACCGACTCGCGATGACGGCAAGCCTGTCGCGCCCGTGGTGATGGCAACCTCGGATCCCGCCAACGTCTTTGCCCTTCCGCTCAGCGACGGGGGGCGCGTCGATACCATCGAGCGCCCGCGCGGTGTGGCATCGATACTCGTCACCCGCGCCGGAAGGGTTGAGATCGCTGCAGAGAGGCGAGGAAGACGGATTCGCTCCCGCGAAGGAATCTCCAACGATGCGCTGCAGGGCTCGCTGGCCGCTCTCGCGGCATTCCTCACGCGACCGCGCGAGGGGGGGCGGCGCAGCGACGTGCTCATCGAGACGATCGATGGCATGCCGGCCGCACACTCTCCGCACGCGGAGTCACTACGCGCGCTCGGCTTCCGTCGCGATGGAAATTCACTGCGATTCTACGTGAACTCGGGATGACACCGTCGCAGACTCCCGGACTGCTCGTTCGCGCGATATGCTCATGAGCGAGTACAGGCCCTCTCATAAATGGTCGGCGGCGCGCCGGCGCGCAGCGCCGGCCAGAAGCCGGTGCCCGTTTATGAGATGGCTTCTCGTCCCATCCCGAATCGCGTTAGGCGACCCGGTAGCCCCGACTGGGAGGGTAGATGTTCACGCTGCACTCATCCGCGATCGATTCGAATGCACCGATCGCCTCGCGCTTCACGTGCGAGGGTGACGATGTCTCCCCTCCCTTGGCGTGGGAGGATCCTCCGACCAACACGAAGTCATTCGTGTTGATCGTCGATGATCCCGATGCTCCCGATCCTGCGGCGCCGAAGCGCATCTGGGTACACTGGATTCGCTACAACATTTCCGGTGAAGCGCGCCAGATTGGCGAGGGGGCGGGGAACGTCCCAGCTAACGATGGTGCGCTGGAACTCACGTCGGACGCTGGCTCCATGGGATATCACGGCCCGTGCCCGTCCATCGGACGGCATCGGTATTTCTTCCGACTATTTGCGCTCGACGCGGAACTCTCGCCACTACCGCCGACCGCGAAACGCGTTGATCTCGAGCGCACCATGGCGGGACACGTCTTGGCGACTGCGGTCTTGATGGGCACCTACGAAAAGCAGGGGCGTAAACCTTCCTGATTGCGCGTAGGGGGCGCACTTCCGCAGCCGTCGCTTTCAGCGACATCTTGATCGGCAGACAGGAGCGCGAGGGACGTTGCGTTCCGGATCCATTCTCTTTACGCCGAGTTCCCACGCATGATAAGCCTGACGGTCAACGGGAAGCGCCGCACGTTTGACGGCGACCCCACGATGCCACTGCTGTGGTACCTGCGAGACGAGTTGGGCCTAACGGGGACCAAGTTTGGATGTGGCGTTGCCTCGTGCGGTGCCTGCACGGTCCATTTAGATGGAAAACCGGCGCGTGCCTGCCGCACGGCGATGTCGACGCTGGCGGGGAAGTCGGTTGTCACCATCGAGGGGTTGCACCCGACGGGGGAACATCCAACGCAGATTGCATGGCGTGAAATCGATGTGCCACAGTGCGGCTATTGCCAATCGGGGCAGATCATGCAGGCGGCGGCGCTGTTGGCGACCAACCCCAAACCCTCCGATGCCGACATCGATACGGCGATGACCGGGCATATCTGCCGGTGCGGGACGTACCCGCGAATTCGCCAGGCGATCAAGTCTGCCACGGAGAAGCACTCATGAGTGGCGAGCCGCAAGACCGTCGCGAAGACGGCGATCTGCATATCGAGTCGCTTCCGTCAGACGTGGACCGGCGCCGATTCATGCAGCAACTGATGGGGATGGGTGGACTCTTCCTCGTGAGCGGGGCGAACGGCGTGCGCCGCCTCGACGACGCAAACATGCTCGACGCGAGTCGCGTTCTGGACGCACCGCCTAACGAGCCGTGGTCGCCGATGGCGTATGTGCAAATCGCCGACAACGGTGTGGTCACCATCGTCTGCCATCGCTCGGAAATGGGGCAGGGGATTCGCACCACGATGCCCTTCATCATCGCCGACGAAATGGAGGCCGATTGGAAGAAGTGTCGTGTTGTGCAGGCCGAGGGAAATGAGAAGAAGTACGGCTCGCAGAACACCGACGGCTCGACGAGCATTCGCCTCTTTCTCCCGCAGTACCGCGAGACTGGCGCCACCGTGCGCGCCCTGATGGAAGACGCCGCTGCCAAGCAGTGGGGGGTGTCGCCTAACGAGGTCAAGGCCAAGCAGCACACCGTCGTGCACGAGAAGTCGGGACGCGTGCTCGCCTACGGCGCACTGGTTGCCGCTGCGCGGAAGCTCCCCATGCCGGCGAAAGATCGGTTGCGGATCAAGTCGCCCGCCGAGCGCCGGTGGCAGGGAAAGAAGATGCCGTCCATCGACCTCGTTCCGATGACAACGGGAAAGGCCAACTACGGCGCGGATATTCGACTCCCCGGAATGAAATACGCGACGGTTGCGCGCCCGCCGGTGTGGGGTGGAAAAGTCGTCGCGGTTGACGACAAGGCAGCGCTCGCGGTGCCCGGCGTCGAGCGCATTGTGCGCATTCCCGAGTCACCGCTGCCCGGAGGATTTCTCCCGTTAGGTGGCGTTGCCGTCATCGCGCGCAATACCTGGGCGGCGATTCGCGGACGGGACGCGCTCAACATCACCTGGGACGACGGCGCCAATGCGACCTACGATTCGGCCGCGTACCGCGCCGAGCTCGAAGCATCGGTGAAGAAGCCGGGCAAGCCAGGTCGAATTATTGGTGATGCTGCCGCCGCTTTGTCTTCGGCGTCACGCACGGTCGTGGGCGAGTACTACGCGCCGCACCTGTCGCACGCACAGATGGAGCCGCTCGCCGCGCTTGCGCACGTCGACAAGGGAACGGTGAAGGCGTGGGCCCCCACGCAGTCGCCGATGGACACTCGCACCACGCTGGCGACATACCTGAAGATCGATCCCGAAAAAGTCACGGTGAATGTGACGTTGTTAGGCGGTGCCTTCGGCCGAAAGTCCAAACCGGACTTCGTGTGTGAAGCGGCATTTCTCTCGCGCGAAGTCGGTGCGCCGGTGCGCATTCAGTGGACGCGCGAGGATGACCTTCGCCATTCGTACTACCACACCGTAGCGGCGCATCGCCTCGAGGCAGCGCTCGACGGTAGCGGAAAAGTGACGGCGTGGCGCCATCGCTGCGCGTATCCCGCAATCGACGCGACGTTCGCGCCTAACGTGGAGGGGCCGGGGCCCGACGATCTCACCAACGGCGCCAGCGACATTCCCTACGCCATCCCGAACATGAGCGTGGAGATCTGTCCCGCCGTCGCGCACACGCGTATCGGGTGGTATCGATCGGTGAACGCCATCCACCACGGCTTCGCCATCGGATCGTTTGTCGATGAGTTGGCCAACGCCGCCGGAAAGGATCCGGTCGAATTCCTGCTCGCGCTGATAGGCCCCGATCGCGTCGTCGATCTGTCGAAGGAGGGACTCGTTGCACCTGCGAGCAACTACGGCGCAACGTGGACCGACCACCCGCTCGACACCTCGCGTGCGCGTCGCGTCATCGAACTCGCGGCGAAGGAAAGCGGTTGGGGAGCACCACTGCCCGCGGGACGTGGACGCGGCATCGCCATGCATCGCTCGTTCCTCTCGTACGTGGCGATGGTCGTGGAGGCCGATGTCGCCGAAGACGGAACCGTCTCGGTCCCTCGCGCGACCGTCGCCGTGGACGCTGGCTACGTCGCCAATCCCGACCGTGCGCGTGCCCAGATGGAAGGGGCACTGATCATGGCGATGAGCAACACGCTCTATAGCGAGATCTCGTACAAGAACGGGCGCGTCGTGCAGAAGAACTATCCCGATTACAACGTGACGCGGATGCGCGCTGCACCGCATGTGGTGAACGTGCACTTCATTGAAAGCGAAGGGTTGCCGGGAGGGATTGGTGAGCCAGGCGTCCCTCCGTCGTCAGCAGCCCTGTGCAACGCGATTTTCGCTGCAACCAAAGTGCGCATTCGCCAACTCCCGGTCGCGAAGCAACTCGCTGGCGCGCGTGCCCGCGCCGACGGTGCAGGAAAAGACTAGTGCGTTCGCTCCATGCACACTTCCAGCGGGGCCGGCCACATTGAGCCGGCCTCGCTGGTCTGCATCACATCGCGATATCATCGTTAGGCGCTCACCATGAAATACAACCTGTTCGCACTCGTCTCGCTGTTCGCGTCGGCTGCGTCGGCCGCTTCAGCTCAGACGACAACTTCCGCGCGACGTATTGTTCCGCCGCAACCCGTGCTGGGTACGCGCGGCGTGCCGATCATTTACGCGGACGGTCTGCGCTTTCGCGACCTCAATCGCAACAAGACGCTCGACATGTACGAAGATTGGCGCCGCACGCCTAACGAGCGTGCCGCTGACCTCGTGGCACGCATGTCACTCGAGGAGAAGAGTGGGGCACTGGTGCACGGCACGGCGCCAATTCCCGGCGGCCCCATGGCGTCTGGTCCGACGTACGACGCGGCAGCACTGCGCGCCCAGATCCACGACCGGCACGTCAATTCGCTCATCACCCGAATGTCGGTTCCGCCTAACGTGATGGCGACGCAGAACAACGCCATTCAAGCCATCGCCGAGGAAGAGCGACTCGGGATTCCCGTGACCATCTCGACCGATCCCCGGCATCACTTCCAGGTGGTCGGTGGTGCCTCGGTCGCGGCGAGCGGCTTTTCGCAGTGGCCCGAGCCGTTGGGCTTCGGCGCGTTAGGCGATGCGAACGTCACGCGGCAGTTCGCGGCGACGGCCCGTGATGACTACCGCGCCGTCGGGATTCACATGGCCTTGTCGCCACAAGCCGATTTGGCGACCGAGCCGCGCTGGTCGCGAATCAACGGAACGTTCGGCGAGGACGCGAGCGCGGTCTCGAAACTCGTCGGCGCGTACGTGGAGGGGATGCAGGGAGGCGCCAAGGGACTGACGCCCACTGGCGTCGCAACGGTGGTGAAACACTGGGTTGGATACGGGGCCTCGGTCGATGGATACGATGGGCACAACTATTACGGACGCATCGCGCGCTTTCCGGCTGGGCGCTTCGCCGACCACGTCGTCGCGTTCTATGGCGCCTTCGCTGCCGGCGTGAGTGCCGTGATGCCCACGTATGACATTCTCGAAGACGTGCGCATCGATGGCAAACTCCTCGAGCCGGTTGGCGCGGGATTCAACGCCCAGTTGTTAGGCGATTTGTTGCGGACCAAGCACCGCTTCGCCGGAATGATCCTTTCCGATTGGGCGATTACCAACACGTGCGATAGCAGCTGCCTAACGGGGACACCACGCCAGTCACCACGCTCCATCGCCATGCCCTGGGGCGTCGAGAATCTCTCGCCAGTCGAGCGCTTCGCGAAGGGAATGAACGCCGGCATTGACCAGTTTGGCGGCGTCGATGAAGGAGCGCCGCTCTTGCAGGCGGCCAAGCAAGGCCTGGTCACCGAGGCGCGCATCAATGAAGCCGTCGCTCGCGTGATGGCGCTCAAGTTTCAGCTTGGCTTGTTCGAGAATCCGTATGTCGATCCGACCGCCGCGGCTCGCGTCGTCGGCAACCCGGAGTCGCATCGCGCCGCGCAAAACGTCCAGGCGCGAAGCACGGTCATTCTGAAGAACTCGTTAGGCGCGAAGATACTCCCACGTCCGGGTATGCACGTCTTCGTGTCAGGAATGGACACGGCCGTCGTACGCGCCAATGGCTTCAGCATCGCACGCTCGGCAGAAGAGAGCGAGGTCGCACTCTTTCGAATCGCCGCACCGTTCCGCGGCGCGCATCCGGGATTCTTCTTCGGCAGCTTCCAGCACGAAGGCGATCTTGATTTCGCCGAGGGCGATGCGTCGATCGGGGCGATCAAAGCCGCTGCCGCAAAAGTCCCAACGATCGTCGTCATCTATCTGGATCGTCCCGCCATCCTGACGCCTCTTCCGTCGCTGGCAAAAGTCCTCATCGCCGAGTTTGGAAGCAGCGACGCCGCACTGCTCGACGTCCTCACTGGGCGCGTGCGAAGTGAAGGGCGACTCCCGTTTGAACTGCCGTCGTCGATGGACGAGGTTCGCGCGCAAGCACCCGATGCGCCGCACGACACCAAGAATCCGCTGTTTCGCATCGGCTTCCGAGCCGGCGCCACACACTAGAAGCCAGCTTCCTGGATGGGGGCGTGACCTACCGCTGGGGCGCGTCGCGAACCAACCCGCGTTAGGCGGTGCGCGTGCGGCGGTCGATGCCGACCTTGATACTCCGCCACTTTCCCTGACGGAATCGTGCGTAGCTCAAGAGGCAGCGCGTGATGTGGCCGGCGAGGATCGCGCGCCAGATGTCCCATGGCTCGAGCGCGCCGAAGCGCTGCACCAGCCAGCAGATGCCTAACGGGACAATGAGCTGCGCAATGATCGAGATGAACATCGGAGAGCGCGTATCACCCGTTCCCTGCAGCCCACCAGTGTAGGTAAGCGCGACGGCAATGAAGATCCCCGACACGCTCAGATATCGAAGGAGGCCAACTCCGAGTTCCACGACCGTCGGGTCAGTCATCCCGAAGACGCCTAACAGGACACGGGGAATGAGCAGAAATAGGAGTCCCACCGCGGCTGCGCCAAACGCTGCGATGCGGGCCCCGTGCGCCACGCCCTTTGCCGCACGATCGGCGTCTCCGTATCCGAGGTTCTGTCCAGCGACGGCGGCCACGGCGCCGGTGAGCCCCTGCGACGTCCACGTGATGAGCGAGAACAACTCGGTGTACCCCACGGCGAACGCGGCCTGCGCTTGCGCGCTGTTCGCCAGCGATCCAATAAAGCCGAGCAGCATCACGCCGCCGATGTTCATCATCACGCCTTGAATTCCGCTAGGTAGTCCAAACCGGAACAGCGCGCGAATCACGCTCCAGTCTGGATGCAATCCTTCGTTGCGCGGAAAGCGCACGACCCAGACGCCTCGCCACAATTGCACGACGGAATAGAGCCCGACGAGCCCCATCGCGGTGGACGTTCCGATCGCCGCGCCTTTCGTGCCTAACGCGGGAACCGGACCGAGCCCGCGAATGAGGACGACGTTGAACGCAATGTTCAGTGTCGTCACGGCGAGTCCGAGGCGAAGCGGAGTCCGCGCATCACCCGCCGAGCGCAGCGCTCCGCCAAGCATGAAGTAGAGCATCATCCCAACGCTCCATCCGAACATGATGCGGAGGAAGGGAAGGGCTTCACGTTGCACCTCTGGCGTCGCGTTCACGATGCGCAACAACGATGGCGCGGCAAAATACCCGACAGGTGCAAGTAGCCCAAATGCGAGAAAGACTGCCGCGAGAAAGGCTTGATACACGGTGTGGTTGACCCCGTCCGTGTCGCCCGCGCCAGCGAAGCGTGACACGAGGACGCTCATTCCTATGAAGAGCGACCCGGTGAACGACACGACCACCAGGAAGATCTGGAGGCTCACTCCGATGGCTGCATTCCCCATGTAGCCAATGTAGTGTCCGACCATCGCGTGATCGATGACTCCCTGCAATCCTCCAATCACATTCTGCAGCATCGTCGGCCACGCGATGCGCCAGACTGCTGGAAGTAGCGGCCCCTCGACGATCGAACGGTCATAGGGCGCCCGCTTGCGCGCCGGCGGTGGCGCCTCACTAGGCGGCGCTCCGTCGCCATTTCCGTTCGCCGAGTCGTGCGGCTGCGGCGTGTCAACGATTGCGGACCGCTCGCTCGTGACAGGCGCGTGCGAAGTGGTGGAAACGCCTGCGTCCGGCACGGGAGTTTGGTCGTCAGAAGCCATTGAGGGACGCTGACCTCGTGCGTCCTTCATCGCAAGGGCGCTGGGGCGAAGCGTGACGCTGCTCTCCGCTTGAGGCGACGGCTACCTTCCATCGTCCCCTCTTCTCACCACACCCTCGGCGCACGTCATGTCTTCCTTCGACTTGCCAACACCAGTCGTCAGCACGCGGTGGCTTGCTGAGCATCTCGATAATCCTCATCTGCGCATCGTCGATGCAACGCTGTATCTGCCAACGGTGCCGAACGATGCCCGAGCGGAGTTCGAGACCGGACACATCCCCGGTGCCGTGTTCGCGGACATTGACTGGCTCAGCGATGAGACGTCGACGCTACCACACATGTTGCTCGACGAGACGATCTTTGGGGCGCGCATCGGGTCGCTCGGCATTTCGAATGACGACACGATTGTCGTCTACGACACGTCTGGCCAGAACTTCAGCGCTCCGCGCGTGTGGTGGATGTTGCGGACGTTTGGTCATGAACGTGTGGCCGTTCTCGATGGGGGACTTCGCCGTTGGATTGCGGATGGACGCCCCCTGGAGCAGGGACACCCCACGCCGTCGCCATCGAATTTTGTCGCGCACTATGATGCGTCGCGCGTGCGCGACCTGGCGGCGATGCAAGCCAATCTGACGACACGCCATGAGCAAGTGGTCGATGCCCGGTCGGCGGGACGCTTTACCGCAACCGAGCCCGAACCGCGCGCACATGTACGTGGTGGACATATTCCTGGGGCTCGCTCGCTTCACTATGCGACGTTGGTCGCTCCGGACGGGACGCTCAAGGAACGCGCAGAGCTTCAACGATTGGTCGAGCAAGCAGGGCTCGACCTCACCCGGCCAATCGTTGCGAGCTGCGGTTCTGGCGTTACGGCGGCAGCCGTGGTGCTCGCGCTCGAATCGTTAGGTGCGAAAGAGTTGGCGGTCTACGATGGGAGCTGGACCGAGTGGGGCGGGCGCGCCGATACTCCTGTTGAAACCGGCCCCGCCGCCTAACGCGAACGCTGCGAGCCGCAGGGCGTCATGAACGGTCGCGACCGGGAGCTATTGCTCGCCACCGCCTCGCCCGCGCGGGGCGAGGTGTGGTGCGACATGGGGTGTGGGGACGGCGCTTTTGCAATTCCCCTGATCGAGAGATTGGGAGAAGCGGGGCGGCTGATTGCGATCGATCGAGACGGAGATGCGTTGGCGACGCTGCGAGCTGCCCTCGAAGCCGGCGGTACAAGCGCTGATCGATTCGAGCTGCGCGTCGCCGATCTTACCTCTCCCGGTGTTCTTCCTCCACTCGATGGCGTGGTATTCGCCAACTCGCTGCACTATCTCCGCAATCCAGCTAACTCGTTAGGCGCGATGCGGAGCGCCCTGAAGCCCGGAGCGCGCGTCCTCATCATCGAGTACGACCGGACCGACGCAAACCCGTGGGTACCGTATCCCATTCCCGTGGCCAACTTGGAGCGGCTGGCGCGGGAGGCATCGTACCCCCCGTTTGCAGTGACCGCTCGCGTGCCATCGGACTTCGGGAGGACGATCTACGCCGCAGTCGCCACCTGGCCGTAGCGATGTTCCGTGCGCCGGAGTCGTTAGGCTCCCGATCCGACACTCGGCGTGACATTATTGTCGCGCCCGTTACTACTTGCTCAAGTCGCTCTTCTCCCATCACGACGACGTCTCAATGACTTTCGCTGCCATCACTGGTTGGGGTGCGTGCATGCCACCGGCCGTGCTGTCGAACGACGACCTCTCGACATTTCTCGAGACATCGGACGAGTGGATCGTCTCGCGCACGGGCATGCGCGAGCGTCGCGTCTCACACGTAAGCGCGATTGAGATGTCGACGGTTGCGGCGGCGCGCGCGCTGGCGTGCGCGGGACTGGACGCGGCCGACGTCGACCTGATCATCTATGGCGGCGTCAGCAACGACGAACTCTGTCCAAATTCGTCGTCGGGTGTGCAGGTGGCGCTCGGGGCCACCCGCGCGGCGTCGATCGACCTGAACACCGCGTGCACCTCGTTCTGCTACGGACTCGTGACCGCGACCGCGATGATTCGCACGGGCGTCGTGCGAAACGCCGTCGTGATCGGTGTCGAGCTCATCTCGCGCTACATGGACTGGAGCAATCGCAACGTTGCCGTGTTGTTCGGCGATGGCGCCGCTGCGGTCGTCTTGCAGGCGACGGACCACGAAGAGGGATTGCTCGGGAGCGTCATTGGATGCGACGCCGAGGCGCGCCAATCACTGCGAGTGCGTGGCGTTGGATGTGGGTACGCAGGGCTCGACGTCACGTTTGGTGACACGCTGTGGGACTTCGACGGCCAGGTGATCTTCAAGCGCGCCGTGCACGCGATGTCTGGCGCCTCTACACAAGTGTTGCAGCAATGCGGACTGACGGCGAACGACGTCGACTTGGTCGTCCCGCATCAAGCCAACCTTCGCATCATCGAATCGGTCGCGAAGCACGCCGGGATTTCGATGGAGAAGGTGATCGTCACGGTGCAGAAGTACGGCAACATGAGCGCGGCCACCGTCCCCGTTGCACTTGTGGAAGCGTTGGAGACCGGACGAGTGAAGGCCGGTAGCCATTTACTCATGCCGGCATTTGGCGGTGGTCTGACGTATTGCTCGCTCGTGGTCAAGTGGGGCGAGCGCGTCACGCCGCTCGGCACCACCGATCGCGCGCTCCCGCCGTGCACGAAGAGCGCGCTCGAAATGGTCAACGAGATCCGCAGCAAACAAGATCCGAACGGTCGGTCGCTGCGCGGATTGATGGCGCCGGTCTTCGCTGAAGCGCACACGTTCTGACCTACGCGGTGTGGACGCGTCCCGAGACGCGCAGCGACCACCGCACGTGGCGCGTAATGGATGCATCCCTCCCAATCATATATGACACTCTCTCGTTCGATGAATCGTCACCGCTCGCGCGCGCGCGCAATGGGCAGCACGGTCGTCAGTGCGTTGGCTGCAATCGCACTGTTGTCACGCAGTGCCGCGTCTCAGGGTAAGAGCGCCGACAATCCGTATGGCAATCCCGCGCTTCTTCGCCCGGCGCCGACGACGGCGGCGATTACGGAGCGCGACCTTCAGATTCGCCTCTATCAATTCGCCGACGATTCGATGCAGGGGCGGCAGGTCGGGCGCGCCGGCAACATGAAAGGGACCGACTACATTGCCGCGGAACTCAAGCGACTCGGGCTCGTCCCCGCTGGTGACAACGGCGGCTACTTTCAGGTGCTTCCGTATCATCTCAAGTCGTTCACCGATCACTCGCGCCTAACGTACGCCGGGAATCCGCTGCGCTGGAACGACGATTGGGTCGCCGTGCCCGGCGTGCGAGCGCCGCGTCCGGTCGTTGGCGCCGACGTGATTTTTGGTGGCGTTGCGGGCGACACCACGAAGCAGATCTCGGCGTCGCAGGCGGCGGGAAAGTTCGTGGTCCTGCTCGCGGCCCCCCCCGCGCCGCCTAACGCCAATCGCGGACGTCCGGGATTCCCGCCGCCACCCCCGTCGCGACTCGCCGGTGCAGTGGCGGTGGCCACCGTCGATCTCGACGCGCTGACGCCGCAGCAGCGCATTGCGCTCAATACGCCGACGGTCGCGACACAGAATACCGCGGGTCGCGGACGTCCCGGCGCCCCGCCAGCTAACGTGGATTCAGTCACACTCCTGCGTCAGCAGCTCGATGCGCTCGCACCCCAGGCGGTGCTCCGCCTGACCAAGAGCGCCGCCGAAAAGCTCTTTGGCGGCCAACCCCTCGAGTCGATGGCGTTAGGCGTCGCCGGCACCACCGTCACCGCGTCGCTCGACTTCGTCGAACTCCCGTCGCAGTACGCCCGCAACGTGGTGGGAATCATTCCCGGGAGCGATCCAAAACTCCGCGGCCAGTACGTCGCCATTGGCGCACACAACGACCACGTCGGCCTAACGACGCCGGTCGATCGCGATTCGCTCAAGGCGTTCAACGACATCCGCAATCGTCTCTTGATCGCGAACAAGATGATATCGCTGACGCCCGACCAGCTCGCGGCGATTCGCGTCAACATGGACAGCATACGCAAGGTGCATCCGGCGGCGCGGCTCGACTCCATCAACAACGGCGCCGACGACGATGGCTCAGGGTCGATGGGAGTTCTCGAGATCGCCGAAGCCATGCAAGCGATGAAGGTGAAGCCGAAACGCAGCACGTTGTTTGTCTGGCACACGGGCGAAGAGGCAGGGCTCATCGGATCGGCATTCTTCACGCGCAATCCCACTGTTCCCATGGACTCCATCGTCGCGCAGATCAACATCGATATGATCGGGCGAGGGCGCGCCGAAGATCTCCCCGGTGGGAGCGATGACTATTTGGGCGTCGTCG
This sequence comes from Gemmatimonadaceae bacterium, assembly GCA_044224185.1. Classification (GTDB taxonomy): domain Bacteria; phylum Gemmatimonadota; class Gemmatimonadetes; order Gemmatimonadales; family Gemmatimonadaceae; genus SCN-70-22. The sequence continues at coordinate 131,036 of JBGAKW010000003.1, forward strand.
GGTCGTTCTTCGATTCAAAGGACCTGGGCGAGACCGTCGCGACCGTGAACAAGCGACAAGGGAAGCCACTCGCCCTTGACTACAAATACGATTCGACGCTCACGTGGTCGGGCTACAACAACATCTACGGGCGCAGCGATCACTACAACTATGCGTTGCAGGGAGTGCCCATCGCGTTCTTCTTCACTGGTCTGCACGGCGACTATCACCAGCGCACCGACGAGGCGCAGTACATCGATTATCCGCACTACGCGCGCATCGCCAACTACATCAACGAGATCGTGGTGGAAGTCGGGAATGGGCCCCGGCCGCGCATGAATGGATCGAAGCCGGCGCGACCGCCGAAGAGCGTCGTGCCGTGATGCTCGCGCCACGGGATTGGCACGGGCGAACTGCTCGTTAGGCGGTTGCTGGTTCTGCTCGGGGCGATCGCGCTAGCGCGTGGTCGCCCCGAGCTCTTTCAATCATTGTGACTCCGCTCGTACGCCTTCTGCGCCTCGGTGCGATCTACGCCCAGCTTCTGATCGCGCGCCCGCGCCGCCTTGAGCGCATTCGCCCGCGTCACCTCGGACTTCACGTTAGGCATCGACAACAACCGCTCCAACGTCGTCCCCCCGCACTGGGGACACGCCGACGGTGCGTTGCCCTTGAGCACCAGCGCCTCGAACACGTGGCCACACGCACCACACGAATAGTCGAATAGGGGCATCGTTCCCTCCCGGCCTAACGTTGACCTGCAGCGGCGCGCCCCGAAACTCGACGCCCGATATCGACCGCCTTGAATCCGTTCTCTCCCCAACCAATAACGAAAACGCTAAAGCCCTGCTGCATCCGCATCTCGATGTCACTGGCGTTGGCGGGATAGCCGCACGGCACCTTGAACTCCTTGCACGCTGCCAGCACCTGCTGAATCGCCGCCTCCCACGCCCCTGTGTCGACCGTTCGCTTCCCGGTGCTGTCCGTCGTGGAAAAAACGCCGCGAAGCGTACCGGCGCCTGGAAAGAGCACCCCGATGCCGGGCACCGCAGCAATCTCACGCACGTGCGCCAACCCTTCCTTGCTCTCCACGATCGTCCAGTTCAGCAGCTCGCCTTTGGGATTGAGCGGCCATACGTCGGCGCGTTCGTGGTACTCCTTGGCACTCATTCCCCAGCGCGAGGGCGCCTCGCCCGCATCGAGCGGTCGCGTTCCTCCCCTCGACCGAAAGCGCATCGCCGCGAGCCCCGTCCTTACCTCGTTGGCGCTCTCGACCCCAACAAAGGCCACCGTGCTCACCCCAAGGTTGAGTTGTCGGGCAATACGCGTCGCCGCACCCGCCGGGTCAGGGGCGATCTCGTTCATCTTCACCACCATGGGGAGGCGAAATCGGAGCGGCGACCGATCGAGCATCCCGCCCTCCGCCATCCCCCTCGCGAACGCGGAGAACGACTCGAATCCTTTCTCGAAATCTCCCTCCATGCTCCCGTCAAAGACAAAATCGGCGGCGCGATAGTCGAGGGCCATGCGCGCCAACTCTCCAGGAGTTTTTAGCGGCTCGATGGGAGCCGACGCCGTGCTCGCCTGCTGCGGCGGCCGGCGGTTACTCGGCGCATAGACGCCAAAGACCGGCTTTCCTGCGGCCAGCAGATCGACCATGGGGTTCGCGTGCGCGGGAGCTTGGGCACGCGCCACGCAGGACAAAAGTGACGCAAAAGCCACCGGTGCGGCGATTCTGGTCAGCGATAACGAGCGCAATTCGAGGGTCTCCGTGTCGGCGGGAGGGGGCGATATCGTCGAGCCGCAACAGTACGCGCTGAGAAGCATTCTCGCTCGTTGACACCCGGGCGGCCGAGGGCGCCGAGCGAATTGGCGAGGGTTCGCGTAAGCGCTTGCAGCTTTAACTCTTGTCCGATCAACGGTACACCCCAAAATTGTTGCCTCATCACCGGAATACCGCGATTCGAGGAGGATCGAGGATGAAGGCTTACGCAGTGGCCGCCGCTGCAACGCTCATCGCGCTCAGCGGCGCCTCGGCACGTTCGCTTGCGGGGCAGGGAACGCTCGTCTCTCGCAACCCGCCGGGACGCCAGCCTCGCGCCACACTCGCCTTTCCTCACACCACGCCGCACAAGTCGTCGGCGGCGATCTCCGAAGAGACGCTGTCGGGCGTCGTCAAGCAGACCTGCGCCGCTACCTGTCACAGCGAAAAACGAAAGTCCGGCAATCTGTCGTTAGAGGGTTTTGACGTTTCCAAGGCCACAACGGTGCCGATGGTGGCCGAACGAATGATCGTGAAACTCCGCGCCGGAATGATGCCGCCGCCAGGCGCAAAGCGCCCCCAGGGCGATACCCTGACCGCGCTGGCAACGACGCTCGAGCGGCTCATCGACACTTACGCGGCCACGCATCGCGAACCAGGATCGCGCACGTTCCAACGCCTCAATCGCGCCGAATACCAACGTGCGATTCACGAGCTCCTCACGCTCGATGTCGACGCCGGCGCCTGGCTCCCACTCGACACCAAGAGCGCAAACTTCGACAACATCGCCGACGTGCAGATGCCATCGGCGACGCTCCTCGATGCATATCTCGACGCTGCGACTGAAGTCGCGCGCCTCGCGGTTGGTGACCCCAAATCAGCAGTTGCATCCACTACGTACAAACTTCCGCGCCTTGCATCGCAGTGGGAACAAGCCGAGGGCGCGCCCATCGGCACGCGCGGTGGTCTCGCGGTCACGCACAACTTCCCTGCTGACGGCGAATACGTCTTCACGGTGCAGCTGCACGCCATTCCGACCGGGCAACTCTTTGGTTCATCCGCGCCATACGAAGAGAAGATTGAAGTCGCCGTTGACGGCGAGCGCGTTGCATTGCTCGACATCGATCGCTGGATGTCGCAAGCCGATCCGACGGGGATGGACGTCAAGACCGATCCGATTCGCGTCCGCGCGGGCCCGCACGAGATTGCCGCCACGTTCACGCGGACGTTTGAAGGGCCGGTGAACGATCTGATCGCACCGATCGGCCACAGCATCGCCGACACGCAGATCGGTTCGCAGGGAGGAATCACCGCGCTCGCTCACCTGCGCGATTTCACCGTCACCGGTCCGTACAACCCGACCGGCGTCTCGGAGACTCCGGCGCGCAAGCGGATCTTCATCTGCCGCCCGCTCACCGATGCGGAGGCTCGTCCGTGTGCCGAGAAGATTGTCTCGTCGTTAGGCGGGGCTGCGTATCGCCGTCCGCTGTCCGCGAGCGACGTGCAGTCGATCATGACGTTCTACGACAAGGCCGCACCGAAGAATGGCTTCGAAGGCGGCGTTCGTTCAGCGCTCGAGGCCATTCTGTCCTCGCCGCACTTCCTCTTTAGGTTCGAGGAGCTGCCGACGAGTGCCAAACCGGGCTCCGTCGTCGCCATCGCGCCGCTCGATCTCGCGGCTCGCCTGTCGTACTTCCTTTGGGGGACGCCGCCGGACGACGCGCTACTCACGCTCGCACGTCGCGGTACGTTAGGCGACACGCTGGTGCTCAAGGCGCAGGTCAAGCGAATGCTCGCCGACCCGCGTTCAGCCGCGCTCTCCACTCGCTTCGCCTCGCAGTGGTTGCGACTGCAGGACATTGAGAAGGTACACCCCGACGCACTGCAGTACCCTGATTTCCACGAGCAGCTTGCCGACGACATGCGTCGCGAGACGCAGCTCTTCTTCCAGAGCATCGTGCGCGAGAATCGCAGTGTGCTCGATTTGTTCACGGCGAACTACACGTACATCAACGAAGCCCTGGCCAAGCACTACGGCATTCCAGGGGTCATTGGCCCCGAGTTCCGCCGCGTGACGTATCTCGACGATCGCCGCGGTGGCTTGTTAGGCCAGGCGAGTATCCTCACGCTCACCTCGCACGCCAATCGCACATCACCGGTGCTGCGTGGAAAGTGGGTGATGGAAGTTCTCCTCGGAACGCCGCCGCCGCCGCCACCACCCGGGGTGCCGGACCTCGAGGACACGAAAGCCGCGAAAGAAGGGCGGATGCTCACGACGCGCGAGCGTATGGAGATGCATCGCGCGAACGCCGTCTGCCGTTCGTGTCACCTGTTCATGGATCCGATTGGGCTGTCGCTCGACAACTTCGACGTGAATGGACAGTGGCGCATCCGCGAGAACGGCGTCTCGCTCGATACGAAGGGAACGTTCTACGATGGAACGCCCATCTCCACGCCTGCTGAATTGCGCGCGGTGCTGTTGAAGCGCCCCGAACCGCTCATTCGCACCTTCACCACGAATCTGATGGCCTACGGCCTCGGGCGTCGCGTCGAGTACTACGACAACCCGACCATTCGCCATATCGCGCGGGTGGCGGAGAAGAACGGCTATCGCTTTTCTGAGTTTGTCAACGGCGTCGTCACGAGCGACGCCTTCCGCAGCCGCCGGGTTCCCGCCGCCAGTTCCGCTGACCAGGGCGGACGTGGAAACCCTTAACTCACGCATGGAGTAGCCCACGCCGATGCAATTCCTGAATGGCAAGCCGTTGCCGCGTCGTACCTTCCTGCAAGGGATGGGTGCGACCGTCGCGCTCCCGTTCCTCGATGCTATGCTCCCCGTCGGACGGCAGGCCCGTGCCTTTGCGCCGACTGATCGTACGCGGCTCGTCGCCATCGAGATGGTGCACGGCGCTGCCGGCTGCAATGAGTTAGGGGCGAAGCTCAACCTCTGGGCGCCGGCCGCCGCCGGGCGCGAGTTCGATCTCTCGCCGACCGCGCTCACCTCGCTGGAGAAGTATCGCAACCACCTGACGATTATCAGCAATACCGATTGCCGGGGCGCCGAACCGATCACGCCTAACGAGATCGGCGGCGACCACTTCCGCTCCAGCGCCGTCTTTCTCACGCAGTCGCACCCCAAGCAGACCGAAGGATCCGACGTGAAGGTCGGCACGTCGCTCGACCAGATTTACGCGCAACGCTACGGACAGGAGACGCCGATTCCCTCGATGCAGCTCTGTATCGAGAACGTCGACCAGGCCGGCGGGTGCGCGTACGGATACGCTTGCGTCTACACCGACTCCATCTCGTGGGCCTCGCCCTCGGAACCACTCCCCGTCATCCGCGACCCTCGCGTCGCGTTCGAGAAGCTCTTTGGCGTTGGCGGCACAAACGCAGAACGCGCGCAACGCCGTGCCTCACGCCGCTCCATCCTCGACTGGGTGGCGAAGGAGATGACGTCGCTTGAATCGTCGTTAGGCGCGGAAGATCGCAGCCGCCTCGATCGCTACCTCACCGACATTCGTGAAGTCGAGCGGCGCATCCAACGCATCGAAGCGCGCAACATGAGTGGTGAACCGCGCGAACTCCCCGAGGCGCCCGCCGGCGTCCCCGATTCGTTCGCCGAGCATGTCGCCGTGATGTTCGATATCCAGGCGCTGGCGTTTGCGGCCGACATCACCCGCGTCTTCTCGTTCAAGATGGGACGTGATGGCTCAAGCCGCGTGTATCCGGAGTCCGGTTGCGACAAGCCGTTCCACCCCGCGTCACACCATGGTGGTAACGAGAAGGGCGTGAAGGATTTCCAGATGATCAACAAGTACCACGTCGCGATGCTCCCCTACTTCCTCGACAAGCTGAAAAGCATGTCGGAGGGCGACGCGACGTTGCTCGACAAAACGATGATCATCTACGGCTCGCCGATGGCCGATTCGAACCTGCACTCTCACCGTCGCTGCCCGCTCCTCTTGTTAGGCGGCGCGAATGGAAAGCTCGCTGGGAACCAGCACATCAAGGCCGGTGACGGAACGCCGATGGCTAATGCGCTCCTGGCGGCCATGCACACGCTGGGCATGGACGACATCAAGTCGTTCGGCGACGCCACGGCACCTCTCTCGCTCCGCACCAATGCCTAACGAATCGCGACTCGCTCGCGCGGCTCGCTCGGCGCGACGGCGTGTGTTGAGCGTGCTCGTGGCGTGCGGCGCGGCCGCTGTCCTGTCGGCGGCTGCTCCGGCCGGTGCAGACGCACCGCTCGCTGACGCCGCCATGCGTCGTGACAGCGCGCGCGTTCGTTTGTTGCTCAAGCAGGGTGCCGACGTGAACGCCGCACAGGGCGATGGCATGACGGCGCTGCACTGGGCGGCGATGTATGGCGCGGCCGACGAGGCCAAGATGCTGATGTTCGCCGGCGCGCGTCTCGATGCGGTCACGCGCAACGGGAACTATACGCCGTTGCACCTGGCGGCGAAGGCGGGAAACGTCGCCGTCATTCGCGCACTGCTCGAGCGCGGCGCCAATCCCAGTGCGGCGACGTCGTCCGGCGGAGCCCTTCCGCTGCACTTTGCTGCGGAAAACGGAAGCGCCGAGGCGGTCGAGGCAATCCTGGAGAAAGGAGCCGCCGTTGATGCGCGCGAGAACGCGTTCGGTCAGACGGCGCTGATGTGGGCAGCGGCCTACAATCGCGTTGCAGCAATCGAAGCGCTGGTGAAACACGGCGCCGACGTAAAGCTGACGTCGAAGGTGGAGGACATGGCGGCGCGCGAGAAGGCCGATCGCGCTGCCAACGCACTGCGGAATCGCCGCGTGGCGGCGCTCAAGGCGGCCGAACTACCGCCGCGTCCCGCTGGTGCTGCGGCAAATGGTGGGACTGTCGCCAATGCCGCTGCCGCGGCAAACAAAGACTCGGCGAGCAAGTCGGCAGGAGCTTCTGGCGCGACGAACGCCGCGGTGAAGCCGGAGAAGGACGCCAAGTCGACGAAGAACGCGGCCCCCGCGAATCCCGCCGACACCGTCCGCCGCAACGGCGGCAACATCAACGGCGCCGAGCGGGCGATGTCGTACGGCGAAATGGTCGGTGGGAAGGGTGGGCTGACCGCGCTCCTCTTCGCCGTGCGCCAAGGCAACACCGAAGCCGTTGACGCACTCCTAAAAGCGGGAAGCAACATCAATCAGGTGAGTGTCGGCGACAGCACGAGCCCGCTGCTCATGGCGACGATCAACGGACACTTCGATCTCGCCAAGCATCTGCTCGAGAAAGGAGCGAACGCAAAGCTCGCCAGCACGGCGAACGCCACGCCGCTCTACGCGACCATCAATGTGCAGTGGGCCGCCAAGTCGCTCTATCCGCAGCCTACCGCGCAGCTGCAACAGCAGACGACATACCTCGAGTTGATGGAGGCGCTGCTCAAGGCCGGCGCCGATCCCAACGTGCGGCTGTCGAAGCATCTTTGGTTCATGTCGTACAACTTCGACTTGTTAGGCGTCAACACCGAAGGCGCGACGCCGTTCTGGCGCGCGGCGTACGGCACCGACGTTCCGGCGATGAAGCTGCTTCTGGCGCACGGCGCTGACCCGAAAATCCCAACGCGCAAGCCGGCGGGACGCTCGCGGAACGACGACGACTCCCCCGACTCGGGTGGTGCGGCGAAAGATTTTTCAGGACTCGCTCCAATTCCCGCTGGCGGCCCCGCCGTCTATCCGATTCATGCGGCATCGGGCGTTGGCTATGGCGAAGGATTTGCCGCCAACTCCCATCGCCATGCACCTGACGGATGGCTCCCGTCGGTGAAATTCCTCATCGAGGAGCAAGGCGCTGATGTCAACGCCCGCGACCATAACGGCTACACCGCGCTGCATCATGCCGCGGCACGCGGTGACAATCAGCTCATCGAATATCTGATGTCGAAGGGCGCCGACATCTCCGTCGTGAGCCGCAGCGGACAGACGGTCGCCGACATGGCGAACGGCCCGGTGCAACGCGTGCCGCCGTTCGTCGAGACCGTCGCGTTGCTCGAGAAACTCGGCTCCAAGAACTCGCATAAGTGCAAATCGTGCTGACATGATCGGCGCCTTTCCACGGAGAATGGTGGAAAGGCGCAGCTTCACGTTAGGCACAGGGCGCCGCGCGAAAACACCTAACAATAGAAGGCCATAGGAACGCATGAGAATCGGGATAGATCTCGGTGGGACGAAGATCGAAGCCGTCGCACTGGCCGATTCGGGGGAGATTACCGCGCGCCAGCGCGTCCCGACGCCGCGAGAGTACGGGGCCACCGTGGACGCGATCGTCGGGCTCGTGCGGACCATCGAGCAGCTTACCGGCGAGACGGGCCCGGTTGGGATCGGGATACCCGGAAGCGTCTCGCCAGGCACCGGGCTGGTGAAGAACGCGAACTCCGTCTGGCTCATCGGCAAGCCACTCCCTAAAGATCTAGAGGCGCAGCTCATGCGCCCGGTGCGCATCATGAACGACGCGAACTGCTTCGCGCTCTCCGAAGCCGCCGACGGCGCTGGAGGGGGGGCGCACGTCGTCTTTGGCGTGATCCTCGGCACGGGCGTTGGCGGCGGTATCGTCGTCGGCGGTGAGCCGCTGGTTGGGCCAAACCTGGTCGCTGGCGAGTGGGGGCATAATCCATTGCCGTGGGCAACGCCTGACGAGTTGCCCGGCGACAAGTGCTTCTGCGGCAAGCATGGATGCATCGAAAAATGGCTCTCCGGTCCCGCGTTCGAGCGCGATCACGAACGTGTCACGGGCGTGGCGCTCAGCGCGCGTGAGATCGTCCGAAAATCGCTTGAAGGCGACGCTGGTGCGCTCGCAACGCTCGCTCGATATCACGAACGTCTGGGGCGCGCGCTCAGCTCTCTCATCAACGTCCTCGACCCCGACGTCATCGTGTTAGGCGGAGGCATGTCCAACGTCCCCGGACTCGCCGCCGCCGTCACGAAGGAGCTTCCGAAGCACGTCTTCTCCGATTCGGTGACTACGCGCGTGGCGTGCAACAAACATGGCGATTCGAGCGGGGTACGCGGCGCTGCATGGCTCTGGCCGCTCGCCGATGGAACTCGCAGCCGTCACGCCGACTAGCTTGGTCGTTCCTACCAGCGGAGAGGTGTTGCATGGTCACGCGTGGATTCGTCGGGCGCCGCCCCGCTTCCGATCGCGCATCTCGCATTCCACCGGGACAGCACGAGGTGCAGGATTTCCCCGTGTTATCGGCCGGACCGACCCCTCGCGTCTCGACTGCCGCGTGGAGCTTCGCGCTGCGCATCGGGCCGCGCGTCGTTAGGCGGTGGACCTGGGACGAGTTCAACGCGCTCCCGCAGACCAACGTCACACGCGACATCCACTGCGTGACCACCTGGTCAAAACTGGACACCAACTGGGAAGGCGTGCTCGTCGACGATGTGTTCAAGGCGGCAGAGCTGGAACCGCCGACGCAGTGGTTGTTGGCCCATTCGTATGACGGCTACTCGACAAACGTTCCGCTGCAGGACGTGATTGGGGGAAAGGGGATGATCGCGCTCAAGTACGATGATGCGCCGATCGAGCCTGACCACGGTGGACCAGCGCGTCTCCTCATTCCGCATCTCTACTTCTGGAAGTCGGCGAAGTGGGTGAATGGGTTGCAGTTTACCGAGCGCGATGAGGCCGGGTTCTGGGAGCTGCGTGGCTACCACATGTACGGCGACCCGTGGCGCGAACAGCGCTTCACGAACGACTGATGAAGCCCCAGGGCGATGCGGACGCCAACGTGAGCTCCCCGCCGAGAGGTTCGCCCACGGACATGTCGGCGCTACGCGAGGAGTGGCAGGAAGCGGTCATCGAATCCATCGGCATCGAGACGCCGACGGTCAAGCGCTTTCGGCTTCGTCCGCGCGCGTGGCGTTCATTTCTCGCCGGTCAGCACATCGACATTCGTCTCACGGCGCCCGACGGCTATGTGGCACAACGCTCGTATTCCGTCACCTCGTCGCCAAGCGAGCGCGGCATTCTCGAGTTAGTCATCGAGGCGCTCCCCGATGGAGAGGTGTCGCCCTTTTTTCACGAGGTGGCGCAGGTCGGCGATACGATAGAAGTGCGCGGGCCATTCGCCGAGCACTTTGTGTGGCGGCCGGCGGAGCAGGGCGCTGTCCTGATGGTCGCTGGCGGCTCCGGCGTTGCGCCGTTCATGTCCATGATGCGTCAGCGCGCGCAGCTGGGCGAGCGCGCGCAGCACGCGGCGATGGGGCTCGTGTATTCGGCGCGGACGTGGGATGATGTCATCTACCGCGAAGAATTGCTGGCGCAGGAGCGCGCGCTGCGCCGGCTGACGCTCACACTCTGCCTAACGAGAGACGTGCCGCACCGTCCTGAAGATTTCTCGCGCCGCGTGGACCCCGACATCCTGTCGCGCGCCATCGAGCGCCTTGGCGCGCTTCCCGAACTGTCGTACGTATGCGGGCGAAATTCCTTTGTCGACGTCGTTGCCTCCGCACTCGTCGACATGGGGCTCGATGCGCAGTCGGTCCGCACCGAGCGATACGGCGGGACGTGAGGGGCGCGAACGCCGCCACGTGACGGGCGCCAACGGCGCCTCGGTGCCGCTGAGGTAGTCGCCCTACTCCCAAACGCAACCGCGAGGAGTAATCTGAGGTGAGCGTCCTTCACCGTCTCATGCTCATCCGCGGAGAGACCCCGTGCCGACTCGTCATCCGTTGTTCGCTCACCATGCAGTCCCTTCGTCGCGCCGAGAGTTCGTGCGGAACGTTGGTGCCTTCGCGTTAGGCGGTGTTGCCTCGCGGGTGATCGCTGCGCAACCGCCCGTATCGCGCGCGACGGCGCCGGCATCGCCTCAGCTGGCGGTACAGCTTTACACCGTGCGCGACCAGGTCGCACAGGATCTTCCCGGCACATTGCGGCGTCTCAAGGCACTCGGCTACAACAGCGTCGAAACGGCGTTCTGGCCCAAGGGGGTGTCACTGGCTCAGGCGGCGCGCGCGATTCAGGAGGCGGGGCTCTCGGTCTGCTCCTCGCACATCGAACTTCCCGTCGGGGAGAATCGCGCGGCCATGCTGGCCGTCGCCAAGGCCTACAGCTGCAACACGATGATCTGGCATGGATGGCCGGAGGACAAGCGCTATTCCTCGCTCGAGGGGACGCGTGCGCTTGCCGCCATCTACAACGAGTGCAACCGCGTCGCGAAAGACAACGGACTGCGCTTCGGACTGCACAATCATTGGTGGGAGTATCGCAATCGCGTGGGAGGCAAGTTCGTCTACGAAGTCCTGCTCGAGGAGCTACAGCCCGACATCTTCTGCGAGGTGGACACGTATTGGGTGAAAGTCGCGGGGCATGAGCCAGCCACGATCCTGACGCGACTTGGCGCGCGCGCGCCGCTGCTGCACATCAAGGACGGACCGGCTCGTTGGCATGCGAAGCTCGCGGAAGACAATCCCGATCCGATGACCGCCGTCGGACACGGGACGCAGAACATGCCGGCCATCGCGGCCGCCGCACGAGGGCATGCGGAGTGGTTCATCGTCGAGATGGACAAGACCGCCACCGATGTCTTCGCCGCGTTGCAGCAGAGCCGCGACTACCTCGTTAGGCACGCGATGGTCGCGGCGAAGTAATCGTCGCGAGGACTGGGTACGTCCAGGGTTGCAGCTGCGTATCGGTCCGGCGAGAGAGCAGCGCGCTCAGCATCCGGGCCGGCGCGCGCACGCGGCGCAACGCGGCAGGAAGCTGTGCTTGAGTTCAGCGACGTGGCATCGGTGATGCATTTACTCTTTAGGGCAGGGGAGAACCACCACTCCGTCGACCCCGGGAGGAACAATGCCTTCTCACATTGCGCGTCGTGCCGCGCTGGCTTTGGCCATCTGCACACTCACAACCAACTGCTCCTTTGGACCTCGCAATGACGAGCCGAGCGATCTGGCCGCTCGAAGCGGAAGTGCGACCGTCATCGTGCGAAACCACAATTTCAACGACATGAGGATCTACGAGCTTGGATCGGGCGACCGGTCGCGCATCGGCACCGTGGGCGGCGAATCCAACGCCACGTTCCAACTCCCCGCTTGGATGATCGCCAACGGCCACATCTCCCTCGTCGGCGATCCGATCGGCGGCACCGTCCTGGCGTACTCCGGTACCATCGCGCTCGGCGCGGGATCGGTGGTCACGTTTACCATCGAGCAGAACGTCGCGATGAGCGCGGCCGTCGTCCGCTGACGCTCACGCGCACATGACCTTCGGCGACTGCCTAATGAACCGCAACAGCCGCACTCCCTGTGCGGCCATCGGCAGTCGCCGAGATGCTCACCAGACCGACGCCTTTCGCCAACATCAGCCCCGTCGACGAGACTACCGCGATGGTGGGATTCGACGACGACCACGTTGCCGTCTTCGCGCTCACCGGATTGCCCGAGCGATCGAGGATCAACGCGCTGAACTGGCGCGTCTGTCCAACGACGATGCTCGCCGTATCTGGTACGACATCGACGACGGCAACTCTGGTGACGATGACAGGTTCGGACGGGAGCGGTTTTTTCTCAGTGCATGCGGCCGCACTCGCGAGTAGGGCGACGCCGCCCAGCATGCGCATGGTCGTGTGCCACGTCACACGTTTCATAAGAGGAACCTCCTGTATCGGTGGCGGAGCGCCTAACGCTGCTCAACGCCTCGTTTCGCATACGTCACGAATGCACGACTTGTTCCTCTTCGGCGCTGCTGAGCGAACGAGGCGCAGCGATGCCTAACGACTCGCTACTGGAGTGGTACTGGGCGCTCCACCTGACGTAGTGCATGTGGTGTGCGGCCCACGGCCGTATACCTCAGCTCGCACTTGTTAGGCAGTCGCGGTCGCTGCGACTGATGCGTTGACAGCGCGAGGAGGATCAGGCGCGCACACCAGATGACGCGCTAACCATTCGTAACCGCCGCCGGCGAGACGCGCAGCCGTTCGCAACGGTACCGCCTTTGCAGAGGGCGGGCGTACGTCGCACCCCCTCGTCACCCTCTCCTACCTGATCGGGGAGGGGACTGCGATACCTCTCTCGTCGCGAGGCGTCGGTATGCTCAGGATCATTGGGGAAGGATCAGAACGACGAGTCATTGAGGACGACGGTGGCCGCCGCGTTGGATGGATTCGCGGCCGCACCATTGGCTTCACTGGCTTCACCGCAGAGGATGAGGCCATTCGCCGCGCAATCCCTGCAGCTCTGGTACTTGCATCGATTCTCTCGAGAGCGTTTCCCGGCTGGCCACACCACGACCCGGGACAGCGCGAGCTGCGATTCGTGCGCGAAGGCGCGTTCGACTGGATCGTGGCCGGACCAATCCCGCTGGGGCGATTGCTCCGACCGCTTGCCGATGGCGCGAATACCGGCTTCGCCGTGGAGTTCATTCTCCCCTCGTATGCCCGAGTGGCGGTCATCGAGTCCGCGGCATTCGAGCTCTACTCGGCACTCTTTTCGCGTAAACGTGATGGACATCGCACTTTCACTCCCGATGTTGTCCACGACGCCGGACTCCACTTCGCCGATGAGCCGATCCGTGTCGCCTGAAGAACTCACACCGCCAAGCGGTAGCACGACCACGTCTGCGCCGCACACGCTCCTGCAGGCGTTGGTTCAAGGGAGCCTTCTGTCCGATGCAGTGCCCCGCACGCTGACGATTCTCGAGCAGTCTCCACTCGCCTCGGCGGGATGTTTTCGTGGCGACCTTCTGCGGGGGTTAATGGCAGTACCAGCGTCGTTCTGGACGCGACAGCCAGCGTTGTATCAGCGCTACCGCACCGTGTTGCACGACGGCGCCGCTCTGCGCTGGTCGCTGGACCCCGACGAGCGCGATGAATTCTGGTCATCGCTCGATCTTGCGCGTATCTCTACCTCGGGTGAGCGCCGCGCCGACTAAGCGACGAGTGGATAGTCGGTAATTTTGTCCGGTCGCTGTGCTGCTCTGCTGGAAGAAAAAATGAAGGGGTCCGTCGCACACTTTGGTGCGGCGGACCCCTTCGGACGTGACCGAGCGGCGCGTTCGCCGATCGTCGCTCGCTGAAGCCTTAGCGGCTCCCGGCGATCCGCGCCGTACCTGGGTCAGTAGACAATGGATCACCTCCTCGCTGTTTGGGTGGCGGCCAATGGTGCGTCGTGTTTGGAAAATAGCGATCTGCGCTCTCGTGCTCAAGCCTCGACTGGACCTAACGAGGATGCGTTAGGCTGAGCGGCTTCGCGTAAACGCGAGTGGAAGAATCCGCGTCGTGATGTCATGAAGCCGGCGGATCGCGCTACCGCATGCGCGCAATGACGACCGTGATGTTGTCTGTGCCTCCGCCGGCCAGAGCGCGTTCGACCAGCGCAGCGCACGCCGCGTCGGCACTCGCCGCGTCACCCAAGATTTTCGCGATTTCCTCGTCACTCACGTGCTTCGTGAGCCCGTCGCTACAGACGAGGATCACATCTCCGGGATCGACATCGACCAATCCGATACTCGGCGTGACCTCCGAGCTTCCGATGGCGCTTGCCAGAACCTTCGCGTTGGCCGAGTGATTTGCCTGTTCTTCTGTCCACGCTCCCACGTCGACCATGTACTGTCCCATGGTCTGATCTTTCGTCAGCTGCAAGAGACGATTGCGCCGGAGGTAGTAGGCCCGCGTGTCGCCGACGTGCACGATGTACGCACGAGGCGCCACCAGCATGACCATCGTTAGGGTCGTGGCAGGGGCGTACGTGGGGCTTCCATACTCCGCGATGATGCTGTCGTGCGCTTCGCGAATACCCGCTTCCATCTGTCCGATGAAGGCGTCTTCCTCGGCAACGTCAAAGCGCTGATAGCAACCGCCGGCCTTGGCGATGAACTCGATGAGCGTCTTGACCGCCGTGTTGCTGGCGATGGCGCCCCCCGCTCGCCCACCGACGCCATCGGCGACGGCGAGAAAGAGCGCATCCGGCCCCTGAAACCGATGGTCGACTCCGTCACTCTCGAGGTTCGACTGGCGCAACTGCACCGTCTTTGACATCGCAGCAATGACGAAACGATCCTGATTCTCAGTCGCGACGAGACCAGGATGCGAGCGTCCAGCGGTATCGATGGACGCGATCGAGAGGGACTGCGATTCCGCGGTCGACATTCAACTGGCGGGGGCTGAGGATGTGCGGCGACCCACAGAATATGCAGCCCGCGTTCGCGTTGGGAAATCGTGACGCCCCGTCCACGGTCGCATTGGCGATGCTACTCACGATGCTCGAACCGGCCGGCGTGGTAACGGTGAGCGCCAGCGTTGCCGGACCGACGCCCCCGATGAGGACATCAATCGTCGTCGTCCCCTTCTTCCCCGCGGTGATGACGCCACTTCTGGATACCGTGGCGACTCGCCGATCGCCGGTGCTCCACAGAGTTGAGCGAGCGCCTAACGGGTTTCCGTTTCCGCTGCCAATTGCGTTTCCCGCGGAATCGAGCGCAGTGGCGGTGACGGCTTGCGTTGCCCCCTGCACCAGCGTCAACGAGGTGGGCGCGATGGTGACGGCGGTGATCGTCACGAGGTCGGAGCTGATCGTGATGGTGTCGGCGACCGGACGGGCGGACGTGGTCGAGGCGATCAAGCGAATTGCAGCTGACGGAGATCCGGCCGCGGTGATCGTCGCTGATTGCCCGGTGGCAGTCGAGGCGACTTGCAGCGACTTCGGCGCCGACGTCCTCCACGAGATTATCTCGTTAGGCAGCGGCGCACCGGCCAGATCGAACACTTGCGCATTCACTTGTCGCGCGTACGCCGTCCCGATGTGAACGGTACCATGCACGGGGGTGATGGAGACGCGAGACGCGCTGCTCGTCGACGCGGCGGCGACCGAGACCGTCACCGATGAACTCACGGCCGTTGCCTGTCCAATGGAGAGGGCACTCACCGTGATCGTTGCGTTGCCGGCAGATACTCCGCTCACCACGCCATTGGGCGTTACCGTTGCCACCGCGCTATTGGACGTCGTCCAGGTAATCGTGCGCCCAACAATCGGGAGCGGTACGTTAGGCACTGCTCCAAACAACGTCGCCGTCAGTGTCACTGTAGCACCAACGGTGATCGTGGGATTGTTCGGCGCTATTACAATGGACAGCACCGGCGCCGGGTTCACCGTCACCGTGCTGCTTCCAGCGGGGGCGCCGCTCCCTCCACCCCCGGACGCATCGGTGGCCGTGATCGTGGCTGTCCCGGCGGCGACGCCGGTTACAACTCCGGTCGGCGAGACGGTGGCGATCGCCGCATCGCTCGTCGTCCACGTCACCGCGCGTCCGGAGAGCGTATTTCCCTGCGCGTCTTTCGACGTCGCCGTGAGTGTCGTGGTGGCACCTTCCGTCACCGTAGCGGTGGCCGGCGTGACGGCGACCGAGGCGACAGGGACGGCGGTGACGGTGATGGCCGACGTTGCGGACTTTCCTTCGATGGTGACAGTGACGCTGGCACTTCCGCTGCTCACCGCGGTCACCAGCCCATTGGCGTCGACAGTCGCGACGCTGGTGTTGCTCGACGCCCAGGTTGCGAGACGTCCAGCGAGCGTATTGCCGCCGGCGTCTTGTGCTGTTGCGGATAGTTGGACCGTCGCGCCCACGGCGATCGTGCTGGTGGCCGGTGCGACGGTGACGGATGCCACGGGAACCACGATCACGGTGAGCGTCGCGCTTCCGTGGGCGCCACCGATCGTCGCGGTGAGTTGCGCGGTGCCGGCAGCGAGTGCCGACGCGAGCCCTGTGTTACTCACGGTGGCGATCGACGCGTCGCTCGAACTCCATGTGACGGGACGTCCGGTGATCACGTTTCCGCTTGCATCGCGTGCCGTGGCGGTGAGCTGCGCTGAGCCCCCGACGGTCAGTTGTGTCGTGGTTGGGGAGACTGCGACACTCGCCACCGGCACGTCGGTGACGTTGACCGGTACGGTTCCGTTGACGCCCGACACCGACGCGGTCACGGTCGCGGAACCGGCGGTGGTGCCGGTGACGACGCCGGTGTTGCTCACCGTGGCGATACTCGGTGCGGATGAGGTCCACGTGATGGTGCGGCCGGCTGTTGAGAGGGGATTGCCTTTCGCGTCTTCGAGGGCGACCGCCAGCTGCAACGTACGTCCGGTGAAGACGGCGGCGGGGGAGGGGGCGAGGGTGACGTTGGCGACCGGCACGAGCGCGACACTGATGGTCGCGGTTCCGGAGACGCCATCGCTCGTCGCGGTAATGGTGGTGGTGCCGGGGGTCACGGCGCGTACGAGACCTGTATTGCCGACGGTGGCGACGGTCGGGTTCGACGAGGTCCAGGTGGCGGTCTTGCCGGCCATCGGGAGCCCGCGTGTGTCGGTGATGGCAGCCGTCAGCTGCAACGCCTCGCCTTGCAGGAGGTTCCCGGTCGTCGGCGAGACGGCAACCTTGGCAACGGACGCGGCAACGACCGTGACCGCGGTCGTCGCGCGCGCCCCTTCGCTGGTGGCGATGATCAGCGCGCTCCCCGGGCCCACGGCGGTGACGATTCCGGTGGCGTCGACGGTTGCCACTGCGGGGGCGCCACTGATGTAGGTAATGAGTCGCCCGGACAGGACATTCCCCTGTGCGTCGCGGACGCGTGCCGTC
The DNA here is from genome assembly GCA_044224185.1 of Gemmatimonadaceae bacterium. GTDB lineage: Bacteria > Gemmatimonadota > Gemmatimonadetes > Gemmatimonadales > Gemmatimonadaceae > SCN-70-22. The sequence continues at coordinate 148,363 of JBGAKW010000003.1, forward strand.
AGTTGTTGCGTCTCTCCCTCGATGAGCGACAGTGTCGCGGGGGTGAGGTCGATGGACGCGACCGGGACAGGCGTCACGGTGACGTTTGCCGATCCCGATTTGCCTTCGGACGTCGCGGAGATGCGCGCGGTTCCCGTGGCGATCGCAGTGACGGTACCGTCATTATCGACGGTGGCGACGGTGGGCGCGCTGCTGCTCCACGTGGTGCTGCGGCCGTTTAGGGTCGCGCCGGTGGAGTCGGTGATGCGCGCCACCAGTTGCGCGGTCTGCTTCACGGCGACAGTCACCGCACCGGGAATGACAGTGACGTTGGCGACAGGAACGGCGGCGATGGTGATGCGCGCGGTTGCCGATTTCCCTTCGGAATGTGCCGTGATCGTCGCGGTGCCTGGTGCGAGTGCGATGACGAACCCGGTGGACGAAACCGTCGCGAAGGTGGGGGCGCTGGTGGTCCACGTGACGTTGCGATTGGGGAGCGGGTGGTCGGCCGCATCGCGGGCTTCCGCCGTCAGCTGCAACGCCTCACCGGCCAACAGCGCGGCGGTCGTCGGCGCCACGACGAGCGACGCGACAGGGACGAGTTGAACGGAAACGACGGCGATTCCGCTTACGCTGCCGGACGTTGCCGTGATGGTCGAGGTGCCGGCGCCGACCGCGGTGACGACGCCATTGGTGTTTACTGTCGCGACGGCGGTATTACTCGAGCTCCAGGTGATTGTACGGCCACCGATCACCGCACCCGTGGCGTCCAGGACCTCGGCGGTAAGCGACGATGACTCTCCGACGCGGAGCGACGTTGAAGCGGGGGTGACGCGCAGCAGCGCGGCAGGGCGCCCTGCCACCGTGACCGGGACAACGGTCGATTTTCCCCCGCCACTCACGGCAACTTCGGTGCTGCCCGGAGCGACTGCAGTGACGATGCCTTCTTGCGTGACAGTCGCGACGGTGGGTGTGGAGCTGGACCAGAACAATTTGCGCGCGACCGGCGCACCAGCCGCGTCGACGGCGCGCGCGGTGATGACCTTCGTCTCGCCGACGAGGAGATCGAGTTTTGAGGGGATCGCTTCGATGCGTGCGACAGCGGGGCCGTCGGCGGAAGTCGAGTCGCTGCAGGCGATCGAGAGGGCGAGCGACGTCGCGAGGAGCGCGACGGACCAGCGTGAGCGGCGGAACGAAGCGATATCGAGCATGAACCACGAGCGGAGCAAGAGGCGTGCACGCAGCATTGCAGCTGTGCACAGTTAGGTGTGACGGGTCCATGATGGTGACGTCGCGCGTGATGCGCCAGTGCGACGGACGCGTCGGTGTGCCTAACTCTGCCGTGGAGAATGCCTAACGGTCGTGCGTGCATTCGCGGGTCATCGCCGGGTATCTCGTTGGGGGCGGGTGCCTAACGGGATATGTGATGGGATCGCTCGGCGCGTGCAAAAAAGAGTGACGTGCATCACGTGGCGAATGGCGTTCCGCTGTCTACCGCGCGGACGAGAATCCTAACGAGGGATTCAGGTGATGGTCCTTCGACGCCGGCGTGCGACGATTCCGAGGCTGGCCAGGGCGGGGGCCAACAACATGGCCACAGAAGGCTCTGGCGTAACGGTCGCCCCGTAGTCGAGCACTTCGCAGGGCGAAGGGCCCGGCACGTCGAAGTTCGGTATCACGCCCACCGAGCATCGGTTGGACTTGGAGAATTGGCTGTTCCCAAACGAGAACAGAAAATCGTCAAAGCGCACTGGTGCAGCGGGTGCGTTATACCAGAACATGCGGAAGTCGAACCGGGCCCAACCGTTCAATCCTTGCGACGGGCATGAGCGAAACACGAAGTCTTTGCTCTCCTCGTAGTAATCGTTCAAGTCGCAACCGGCGATGCCTCGCGTTATCGGTTCGGCGTAGAACTGCGTCATCGCGTCGTTCATCGCGAGATCATTGGAGAAATGCGTTGCACTTCCTCGCTGAATGTTGCCGACCGCAGTGCCACGCTGATCGAGCGATACGGCCCACGTGTGGGGAGGGAAGTACGGAATCAGGCCGGAATTGTGAAACCAGAAGCTAAAAAAATTGATGTCATTCGCTCGTCCCGGTGTCGCACGGGAAAAACTTCCCTGAAGATTCTGGAAGTACACGGAGAACAACGTCTCTTGAGTGCCGTTCGAAGCTATGTAGTCATGGAACTCGAACGCCGCCGCGTTGCACCAATTCGTCGCGGTGCAAAAAATCTGGGGATTCGTCTGCGCGCTGGCGGAAGCAGCGGAGATCACGAGTGCCAGCGATGCAGCACCGGCCGCACGCGAGATCAGAGAATGGGAGTGTCGGAGCATCGTGGCTGAGCATCTCATACGGTGATGTGTCGCGTGCCTAACGATCGCTGGCGCTTCAAACGCGCGGCAGTATAGAGGGCTCGACGACACTCGTAAAGAGGGAATCCCCCGCCACGCGCCGCCCTGCATCGCGCTGACGCACTTCGACCTCCGTCCTCTCGACCAACCCACGCTACAAACCATTCCCTCCTTTAGACCGTCTAAAGGGACATGCCACCCAACGCCCCCAAGCGCGACCTCCTCCAAGGCACGCTCGAACTCCTCATCCTCACAGCGCTTTCCCTCGAGCCAATGCACGGATGGGGCATCTCCATTCGGCTGCGCCAGATTTCCGGTGAAGTCTTCGACGTCAACCAAGGCTCCATCTACCCGGCGCTCATGCGAATGCTGAAACGCGGGTGGATTCGCTCGTCGTGGCGGTCCAGCGAAAACAACCGCCGCGCACGCTACTACGAACTCACACGCAGCGGTCAGTTCGAACTCGACGCGCAACGCGACGAGTGGAACCGCACCTCGCGCGCCGTCGATCGTGTCCTTCGCTTCGCCTTTCAGGGAGGTTGACCATGAGCTGGCTCGATTCACTCCGCACGACGCTCAACGCCCTCCTGCGTCGCCGCCACGTGGATAGCGAGATGGATGAGGAGATGCGGTTCCATATAGAAATGGAGACGCGACGCAACATCGAACGCGGCATGTCGCGAGGCGAGGCACAACGCTCGGCACGCATCGCCTTTGGCGGCATGGAGCAACTCAAGGAGGAGGTGCGCGATGAACGCGACACGCCGCTCATCGAGCACTTCCGCCAGGATCTGCGCTACGCGATGCGCACCTTGGGACGTCGCCCCGGCTTCACCGCCGTCGCCACGATCACTCTCGCGTTAGGCATCGGCGCCACCACGGCGCTCTTTGGCGTCGTGAAAACAGTTCTCCTCACTCCGCTCCCCTATGATCAACCGTCATCGCTGGTGATGGTCTGGAGCTCATGGAAGGGTTTCGATCAGACGTGGCTTTCGTACGATGAGTACGAAGGGTGGCGCGACGGAATCAAGGCGTTTCGCGACATCGCCATCTACAGCGACGGAGCCGTCACCCTCACCGAAGGGGATGAACCGGAGCGCCTGCGCGCGGGTTTCGTCACTCGACAAACCTTCGACGTTCTCGGCGTGCGCCCGATCTACGGTCGCACCTTCACCGCCGAAGAAGACCGGCCTAACGGGGCGCGCGTCGTCATCCTTGGTCACGACGTCTGGCAACGCCGTTATGGCGCAGATCCGTCAATCATCGGGCGCAACGTGCAGATCAATGGGAGCAGCGCGCAGGTAGTGGGCGTCATGCCCGCGGGCTTTAGGCTGCCGCTCGATTTTGGTGCTGACGGCGCCACGCAACTCTGGACTCCCCTCGCCACCGACGCCGAGCGCGAGGGAGCGGTGCCCGGACCCACTTTCCAGCGAGGGGGAGGGAGTCATGGCTTTTATGGCGTGGCCCGCCTAACGCCGGGAAGTACGGCGGAAATCGCCAACCGCCAGCTCGACCAGATGGTCAAGACGCTCATGGCGGGAGGCTTCTTCTCTCCGGCCATGGGATTCAAGGCCTTCACCGTGCCCATGGACGCACAAGTGACCGGACACGTACGTCCGGCGCTACTCATCGTCTTCGGTGCGGTGGGCTTTGTTCTCCTCATCGCCTGCGCGAACGTGGCAGGGTTGCTGCTGGTGCGCGGCGAGAGCCGGAAGCGTGAGCTTGCGCTTCGGGTTGCGTTAGGCGCCGGAACAAGCCGGCTCACGCGGCAACTCCTGACCGAGACGCTGGCGCTGACCGCGTTAGGCGGCGCAGCTGGAGTCGCGCTGGCGGCGTTGGCCGTTCGACTTGTGCGGGTGGCGGCACCGGCGACGTTCCCGCGTATCGCCGAGACGCGCCTCGACCCGGTCGTCTTGGCGTTTGCGCTCACGATTGCCGCAGCGGCGGCGCTGCTCACCGGAATTCTCCCTGCGCTGCAAGCGTCGCGCGTTGCGCCCGGCGACGAATTGAAGGAGGGGGGACGCGCGGCGACGGCGAGCGCAGCGCGACTGCGGTGGCGTCAAGCGCTGGTGGCGAGCGAAGTCGCGCTGGCGGTGGTGCTCGTCGTGGGCGCTGGCCTAATGATCCGGAGCGTACGAAATCTCTTCGCCATCGACACCGGTTTTCGCACCGAGCGGGTGTTGACGATGCGTCTCTCGACCCCTGCCTCGTGGTATCCCGACTCCATCAAGGTCTCGATGTTTCAGGATGAATTGCGCCGTCGCGTGCGCGCGATCAAGGGGGTCGAGAACGTCGGGCTGGTGCGCATTCTGCCCTTGGCGACAGAAATGGGAGATTGGGGGCTCCGCGTGGAGGGGTACATCCCGCCACCTAACGAGGGAACGCCGGGAGACTGGCAGGTCGTCTCTCCAGGCTATTTCGAGACGATGCAGCTCCACAAGGTGACGGGGCGCGTCCTCGACGAACGCGATGCGATGGACGCACCGCTGGCGATGGTGATCAACCAGACGTTTGCCAAGCGCTACCTGTCGGGGCGAGATCCGCTGGGGCGTCGTGTGCGCATTGGCGGCTCGCCCGACTCGCTGCAGTACACGATCGTTGGCGTCGTCGGCGACGTTAGGCACAATGGACTCACCACCGAAGTGAAGCCGCAGTTCTACGTGACCGCTCCCCAATTCGCGAAAGCGCCGGGGAACACGTCGCGATCGATGACGTTGGTGGTGCGCACGACCGGCGATCCCTCATCGTTCATCCCGTCGGTGCGGAGCGTGATTCGAGGGCTCGACGCGCGTCTCCCGATTTCAGAAGTCCGCACGATGGACCAGGTTGTGGGCGAAGCGATGGCCGCGCCTCGCTTCGCCATGGAGCTCCTCGGACTCTTTGGCGTCCTTGCGCTGACGCTGTCAGCCATCGGGATCTTTGGAATCGTCTCGCAGGTCGTCGCGTCGCGCGCGCAGGAGTTTGGAATTCGCGCCGCGCTCGGGGCGTCACCGCATGAGTTGGTCGCGCTGTCGCTGCGTGCGGGCATTCGCCAGACGCTTGCCGGTCTCGCGTTAGGCGTGGGCGCCGCGCTCGTGCTGACGCGCGCGATGACCTCGTTGTTGCATGATGTGTCTCCAGCAGATCCGCTGACGTTCGCTCTGGTGGTGCTCGTGACGGCGGCCGTGTCCGTCGCGGCCTCGGTCGGTCCGGCGCGATGGGCGGCGAAAACCGATCCGGGGAGCGTGCTGCAACAGGGATAGTGTCGCGGACGATTGCACTCGGGTCCTGATTGCCGATAGGCGTGGCAAGCCGTCGATTCGTCACCATGCCGTCGGATCGCTAGGGTACCGCGAGCGTCTTCTTCCCGACCATGCCCGTAAAGAGCGCGAGGCGCTTGGTGCGCAGCGTTCCCGGCGCATACTTCGCCAGCCAGCTATCATCTTCTGCCAGGAACAAGTTGTCGTCGGTGCTCGGGTCGATCCCTTTTTCTTTTAGGGACTCCACCACGGAGCGGAAGTAGTAGTGATTGAAGAGTCGGTTGAATTCCGTGAAGTAGATGTCTGCGACGCGTTGGCTTCCGCGGATGATCAGCATGTTCTCGTCGTTGTCATTGGTCGACGCATCGCTGAAGTTCGCCGAACCCGTTACCACGATGGGGTCGGCGCCTAACGGGTCGCGAATCAGGAACTTCGAGTGTACGTAGACGACGTGCTGATTGAGCTTGAGAAATTGCGCGTTGGTCTCGCGGGCCCACTGATAGACGGGATCCTTGATGTAGGAGCCCCACGCTTCGTACACGTTGTGCTTCGCGTTGAGCGACACGAATGAATCGCGCGTCGAGGCCGTCGCCTTGTCTCGCTGCTCGAGAAGCAGAAAGAGAATCGGCGAGGCCGCCGTGTTGTCGACGAGACGCTGCTTGAAGCGCTTTCCGATGCCGAAGGCAAAGGTGATGCAGGCGCAGTCGCTGGCCGAGTCGAGGAGCGTCGCATAGAGCTCGAGCACTTCGGAGCCACTGCGCGGCGAGAAGACCGGCGTTACCCCATTGGCGATGTTCTCGACCTGCGTCGGAACTGGTCGAATCGCTGCAACGGCGGCGCGCATCGCTGCATTCGCGCCGCGCGCAGCACTGGGCGTTGCACCTGCGGCCGCACCGGGGTCGGACGATAGCAGCTGCCAGTAATCGCTAAACGCCTGCGCGGTGGCTGCATCTCTCACCCAATGGCCAACATTGGTCTGTCCGGTGAATCCGCCTAACGAGATGTTCGTGGAGCCAGTCCACACTTCGGCCGGTAGGCCAGCGCGCGACAGGACGATGAACTTGTTGTGCTGAATGTCGTTCGGGCGCGCTTCGCGCCGTATGACGTTGGCGTCGGGGATACCCGCGGCGGCGATCGCCGCGAGGTTGGCGTCACGAGGGAAGGGAGCGTCGACCGTTCCGTCGCTCTCGACCTTTCTGTTCTGCTTTGCGTCGATGATGATCTCGACCGTCACGCCGGCATCGATTGCAGCTTTGAGCGCGTCGAGCACCAACGGATAGTGGAACTCGTAGAAGGCGCAGCGCAGCGTATCGGCGCTCGTCGCCTGCGCGATGAATTTGAGAATTCCGTTGTCCAGGTCCCGCTGCAGCCAATCGAGCGCTTGTTGACGCTTGTCGTTAGGCAGCTGGTCGGGAGGGACGTTTCCAAACCGGCGCTGGTAGGCCTGACTGCTGGCAACCCCCCGATTGAAGAAGATGTCGTGCGCGAGCGAGCTGAACACCGGCTCGGTGCGCACACGGATTGCGATCACTTTTCCGGTGCGATCGAGGTTCTTGGGAGCACCGCGCAGCGGATGAAAGTAGTAGACGTACTCGCGGCCATCTTTCGCTGTAAAATCATCCCACACGAAACTCTGCACCGGATGCTCCCACGTGCTGACCGGGGCGTCTGGCGTGGGAACGGGGACGACCGAGGCAAATACCTTAAAGCCGGGCATGATGTAGCGTTCAGCTTCGACCGGGTCGTAGCGTTCCACAGCAAAGCCAAGAAGTTTCCGGCGCGCTTTGTCGGTGGCGTGAATGCCGAAGGAGATCGTGTTGGTCCCCGTAACCGCGTAAACGCGAATTCCGTCGACTGCCCGAGAAGCGAAGCGCATGGCAAGGTCCTCGTTGTACGTGACGCCGCATTCTGTCCTTGCATTCAACAGAGCAATGTCGAGGCCGACATGAAAGAGGTGGCGACAATCGGATATCAGGGAACGACGGTGCAGGACTTCCTGCGCACCCTCAAAAAGGCGAAAGTTGATCTCGTCGTCGATGTGCGCGCGGTGGCATCGTCGCGTCTCCCCGGCTTTTCCAAGTCACGCCTCGCGGCCAACCTCGCCGAAGCCGGAATTGACTACGAGCATCTTCGCTCGTTAGGCACGCCGGCCGATGGACGCGCCGCCGCACACGCCGGACGGTTCGCGGTGGTCGCCGCCGCGTTAGGCAAGCGCCGCCGCATCAAGGTCGAGCACCTCCTGCCGGCGACCGACTAGGCCATCCCTTGACTATCTAGGCATGCGGCGCTACCGTAGGCCTAGATAATCAAGGTATCCATGGCAGACGCCACCGAACTCCTGCACGGCACACTCGACACCCTGATTCTCCGCACGCTCGCATGGGGGGAGAGCCACGGCTACGCGATTGCCCGATGGATTGCGACGGTGAGTGACGACGCGCTGCAGATCGAAGAAGGCTCGCTCTATCCCGCGCTCTATCGCCTCGAGCGAAAGGGATTGATCGAAGCGGAGTGGGGGCTCTCCGAGACAAAGCGCCGGGTGAAACTATACCGCCTCACGAAGACGGGAAAACAACGCCTCGCCGTGGAGACCGCGCAATGGCGACGCTTCAGTGAAGCAGTGGGAAAAGTCCTGAGCGAAGCCTAACGATTCGGAAGGATACACGTCGATGCCGGAACTGGGGCGGTTCTCGCGCGAATTGCGCGCGCGTCTGTGGAAGCCATCGGTCGAATCCGAAGTGCGAGACGAGCTTGCCCACCATCTCGACATGATGGTGCGCGATCTCGTGGCGCAGGGGGTTGCACCTGACGAGGCGCGCCGCCGCGCTGAGGCGAAGTTCGGCAATGTCGAGCGATTGGCCGCCGAGTGCCGCGACACCGGCGAGAGACGCGACACCGAGCGCCGGCGTGCCGAATGGCGTGGTGAGTTGATGCAGGACGTGCGACAAGCGCTTCGCCAGCTCCGCCAGGCCCCGCGCTTCGCATTCGTGGCCATCTTCACGTTGGCGGTCGGTCTGGGCGCGTCGACCATCATTTTCGGCATCGCCAACGCCGTGCTGTTGCGTCCGCTCCCGTACGCGGAACCCGATCGCCTGGTGATCGCGCGCGAAATGACGCCGGCAGGGCAGCCGTTTTCGATCTCCGAGCCCGACTACCTCGACTGGGTGGCGCGTCAGAAATTCTTTTCATCGTTAGCGATCTTCCTGCCGACATCACCGAGTCTCGTGGGAGATGGTGAACCGGAGCAGCTCCGGGCCTCGTGGGCAACGCACGCCTTGGCTGAGGTGCTCGGTGTCACCCCGGAGCTGGGGCGCTGGTACAACGCCGATGAAGACATGCGTGGTGGTGATACGCGAGTCGTCGTCATCTCGCACGCGCTCTGGCAACGTCGATACGGGGGAGATCCGCACATCCTGGGGCGCATGCTCGACATCGATGCAATTCGCTATCGAGTTGTAGGTGTCATGCCCAAACGATTCGACTTTCCAGATCGAACCGACGCGTGGATGCCGCTGCGTCCCGTGAGCGACTACCCGCGTGGTGATCGCCGGAACGAAGCGGTCGCGCGTCTTCGTCCTGGTGTCACGCTGGAGAGTGGATGGAACGACTTGAAAGCGATTGCTCGCGCGCTGGCGTCGGAATATCCAAAGACAAACGAAGGGTGGTCGGCGCAAGTCGAACCGTTCAAGCGATGGTACGTTCCCGAGTCGCTCGAGGCGCGTGTCAAAGTGCTCCTGGTCGCCGTCGTGTTCCTCCTCATGATGGCCTGCGCGAATGTGGCGAACCTGCTCCTCGCGCGTTCGGCGAGCCGCGAGCGCGAGATGGCGGTGCGCGCGACGTTAGGCGCCGGGCGGTGGCGAATGGCGCGGCAGCTACTCACCGAATCGCTCGTCCTGTCGGTGCTGGGTGCCATGGTGGGGGTGACGATCGCTGCTGCGGCCACGCCGCTCATCCGGTCGTTAGGCGTTGAGGTCATTTCGCGTATCGATGAATTGCAGATCGACTGGCGAGTCCTCGCGTTTGCGATTCCTGCCTGTCTCCTCACCGGACTCGCCTTTGGACTCACGCCTGCATTGCGTCTCTCGCGACCAGCCACGAGTGCAGGGGGTGACCGCCTGCATGCAGCACTTCGCAGCGGAACGCGGGTGGCGGGCGGCGGACGCGTGCGAAATGCGCTGGTGGTGAGCTCCGTGGCGCTGGCGATGGTGCTTCTCGTGGGAGCGGCGCTCGTCGGCACGTCGTTCCGCCGGCTGATGGGTGTCGATCTTGGGTTCTCACCGGGTGAGATCCTGATCGCAGGCGTCAAGCTGCCTAACGAGCGTTACAAGGGCGAACGCACGGTCCGCTTCTTCGAAGAGGCGAACCAGCGCCTCGCCGCCATTCCCGGCGTACGACTCTCCGGTGCCACCAACATTCCGCCGTTTGGTGTGGGCAACACCGCGATGGGCATTATCCCGGCGGAGCGCTCCGGCGTCCGGCAGGACGAGTACAAAGTGGCATCGTGGCGCGTGGTCACCCCCGATTTCTTTTCGGCGCTGTCGATTCGACTCAAGGCTGGCAGGACGTTTACGCGCAGCGATGGCTATCCGGGCGAAGAAGTCATCGTCATCAACGAGACGCTGGCGCGGAATCTCTGGCCGGCCGAGTCACCGATTGGGCATCGCGTCACGTTAGGCAATGGGCGGACGATGACAGTGATCGGCGTGGTGGGCGACACGCGCGTCCTGCAACTCGATTCGCTCCCCGCGCCCTCGATGTACTTCGCCCACGCGCAATTCCCATGGTCGTCGATGTGGTTCACGATTCGCGCTGCCGGAAGTGCGGCGCAACTGGAAGGTGCGGTGCGGCGTGAGCTTGCCGCGATGGACAAGGACCTCGCCGTCGCAGGGGTACGACCGCTACCCGAGCTCGTCTCGAATACCGCTGCCGAACCTCGGCTCACGATGCTGGTCTTCTCGATCTTTGCCACCTCGGCGCTGCTTCTGGCGGCGGTCGGCTTATACGGGGTTGTGTCCTTTGGCGTTTCGCAGCGCACGCGCGAAATCGGGGTGAGCATGGCGTTAGGCGCGCCGGCGTCTCGCGTGGTGCGGGGCATCCTACGCGAGGGGACGATGTTGGCCGGTGCCGGCGTCGCGATCGGCGCCGTCATCGCGTATGGAGCGACAGGTGTCCTGCGCACGATTCTTTATGAGACAGGGCGCGGCGACCCGGTGACGTACGTGGCGGTTGCCGCGCTGTTACTGATTGTCGCCTCACTCGCAAGCGCCATTCCGGCGCGCCGCGCCGCGCGCCTCGATCCGGTGATTGCGCTTCGGGCGGACTAGCGGTCGTTAGGTAATCACCGTCGGCGCATCGCGTCCTGTGCGCGACTTCAACTCGGAGAGTTCGAGCGCTGCCGCGATGTAGGGGGCGAGCGCTTGTTGGGGATCCTGCGACTGACGCGACGCATCAGCTTCGTACGACTCGACGTAGAGCCGCAACGTCGCGCCCGAGGTGCCGGTGCCTGAAAGCCGAAACACAATCCGCGCACCCGAGGCAAAGAGGATGCGAAGCCCTTGGTGCTCGCTGACACTTCCGTCGATGGGGTCGTGATACGAGAAGTCGTCGGCAAGGGTGATGGTATCGCCAGCGAGCGATGAACCGACGAGTGTCGACGACTGCGTGCGCACGCGCTCCATGACACCGCGGGCCGCGGTGGCGTTCACTTCTTCGTAGTCGTGCCGGGTGTAGTAGTTGCGCCCGTACTTGCTCCAATGGGCGCGAACAATCGCTTCGACTGACTCCCCGCGAGCTGCAAGAATATTGAGCCAGAAGAGCACGGCCCAGACGCCGTCTTTTTCGCGTACGTGGTTGGAGCCGGTGCCAAAGGATTCTTCACCGCACAACGTGACGCGTCCGGCGTCGAGCAGGTTCCCAAAAAACTTCCACCCGGTGGGCGTTTCGTGGCACTCGATGCCTAACGATTCGGCAACGCGGTCAGCTGCACCAGATGTCGGCATCGAGCGCGCGATTCCCGCAATTCCTTTGGCGTAGCCAGGCGCAAGCGTCGCATTGGCGGCGAGAATGGCGAGCGAATCCGACGGAGTAACGAAGAAGCGCCGCCCAAGGATCATGTTGCGATCGCCGTCGCCGTCAGATGCGGCCCCAAAATCCGGAGCGTCTTCTCCCATCACCTCCTCGACCAGGTCATGCGCGTACGTGAGGTTCGGGTCGGGGTGACCACCGCCGAAGTCGGGAAGAGGTGTGCCATTAATAACTGTACCGCGCGGGGCGCCCAGGCGCCGCTCGAGTAGCTCGGTTGCGTACGGACCGGTCACGGCGTGCATTGCGTCAAAACGCATGCGAAAGTCCGGACCGGAAAGGAGCCGGCGAATCGCCGTGAAGTCGAACAGCGCCTCCATCAATGCGGCATATTCTTTCACCGGATCGACGATTTCCACCGCCATGCCGCCTAACGCGAAGGTGCCTAACGCATCGAGCCACACCTCGTGTCCCTCGGCGATCTTGTATTGGTCGATGACCTTCGCGCGCGCGGCGATCGCGCCGGTGATGTTCTCCGGCGCGGGTCCCCCGTTGGCGACGTTGTACTTGATGCCGAAGTCCCCGTCCGGACCGCCGGGGTTGTGTGAAGCCGAGAGAATGATGCCCCCCGCAGCCTTTCGCGATCGAATGAGATGCGAGGCAGCCGGCGTCGACAGGATGCCATCCTTGCCGACCACGACGTGTCCCACGCCGTTGGCAGCTGCAATTCGCAGGACCGTTTGGATGGCCTCGCGATTGTGAAAGCGTCCATCTCCCCCAACGATCAGCAGCGCCCCCGCTGGAAGGGAGACGGCGTCAAAGATCGATTGGACGAAGTTCTCCAAGTAGTGCGGCTGCTGAAAAACGCGGACGCGCTTACGGAGCCCAGATGTTCCCGGGAGTTGGTCGGAGAACGGAGTCGTGGCGACGATCATCGCGAGCGAGACGAAAGGTGGGGCGCGTCACAGGCGCGACTTGAAAATGGCACTCCGACATGAATCGGGGGAATGGCCGCGCGCGGCGAACCGAGCGAGACGGCGGCGAGTGTCTTCGTTAGGCGACACGCTGCACTCAGGACTTCTCGCGACTCCCCTTCACGGGGAGCTGACCACCATCGGGACCTTCGCCCCCCATCGGCGTTGCTCGTTGCGTGCCCGTCAGTTTGTCGCCAACGACTTCGAGTTCGTAGGTCATCACCAACTTGATCTTTGACTCGCCGCCGGGGCCATTCATTGTCGCTTCGATCGGATCAGAGACGAGATGAATCTTGCCGCCGTCGATCTTCCCAGTGAGACGGCGAGTCTTGTTCGGCGTATGTGTGGAATCGGTCGAGGTCCACATGCCAATCACCGAATCGCCCTTCATTTCGAAGACGGCGCGGGCATGCCCCCACTCGCTGACGGTTTCCTCGCCGTTCTCCATTTGGATTCCGCGCGGAAACTCGATGCGCCACGTCCCGACGACGGAGTTTTGCGCGTGCAATGCTGCTGGCGCCGACAGCGCGACGGCGCTCGCGAACGCGACCAGCCAGAATGCACGGCGTGCGGGGAGGCGATGGCGCACGCGCGATGTAGTCAGGGACATAAGTGCTCCTTTCAGGTGTTGGGCGATTGGACACGACAACTGTCGGAATGGTTTCCGGCGCGTATTCTCATCGCTATGCCGAATCCATTTGATCTGCTGTTTGAACCGGTGCGTATCGGGCCGGTGATGGCGCCGAACCGCTTCTACCAAGTCCCGCATTGCAACGGGCTGGGATATCGAATGCCTGAGGCGCTCGCGGAAATGCGCGCGATCAAGGCAGAAGGAGGATGGGGTGTGGTCTGCACGGAAGAAGTGGAGATACATCACACCAGCGATCTTTCGCCGTACTTCGAGGGGCGCTTGTGGGGCGAGGAGGACATGCCGGGTTTGGCACGAATGGCCGAGCGCGTGCATGCGCACGGTTCGCTCGCTGCGATCGAGCTGGTGCACAGCGGGGCAAACGCGGTGAATCTCTACTCACGCGCCAATCCGATCGGTGCGCGCTCGATGCATGTGACGGGCGGCAGTGGTTATGAGCCGGTGCAGACGCGGCGAATGGAGCGCGATGACTTCCGGCTCGTTAGGCAGTGGCATCGCGCCGCCGCGCTGCGGGCGAAGGAAATGGACTTCGATATCGTGTATTGCTACGCCGGACACCACCTCACGCTCCCGATCCAGCTCCTGTCACAACGATTCAACGACCGAAATGACGAATACGGCGGGAGCCTCGAAAATCGCGCGCGCTTCCTGCGCGAACTGATCGACGACACCAAGGATGCCGTTGGCGATCGTTGCGCGGTCGCGGTGCGTTTGGCCGTGGATGAGTTGATGGGGCCAGACGGCCTAACGAGTGAGGGCGAGGGGCGAGAAATCATCCAGTTGCTCGCCGAGCTTCCTGATTTATGGGATGTGAACATCAGCGGGTGGAGCAATGACTCCGCCACCTCACGCTTCGAGAAGGAAGGGTATCAGGAGCAGTATTGCGGCTTCGTGAAGACGCTGACGACGAAGCCGGTGGTCGGTGTCGGGCGCTACACGTCGCCCGACGCCATGCTGTCGGCGGTGCGCCGCGGTGTGATGGACTTGATCGGTGCGGCGCGCCCCTCGATTGCTGATCCCTTTCTGCCTAACAAGATCCGCGAGGGACGTTGGGGCGAGATTCGCGAATGCATTGGGTGCAACATCTGCGTGTCGGCAGACAACAAGTCGGTCCCGATCCGCTGCACGCAGAATCCGACAATGGGCGAAGAGTGGCGTCGCGGTTGGCATCCGGAGCGGATCGCCGCGAAATCGTCGGACCAACACATCCTTGTGGTCGGCAGCGGCCCGGCCGGGTTGGAGTGCGCCCGTGCGTTAGGCGCGCGCGGCTACGAGGTGACGCTCGCCGAGCGCGATGCCGAATTCGGCGGACGCGTGCGTCGCGAGAGTCAACTCCCGGGGCTCAGTGAATTTCGCCGCGTCGTCGATTGGCGGCTCAGCGAAATCGCGCGCATGCCGAACGTGTCCATGTATCCGGGGAGTAGCGTAGCGCTGGAGGACGTCCTGGAATTCGGCGCGGCGCATGTGATGCTGGCAACGGGGAGTTCATGGCGCCGCGACGGAGTGGGGCGGGGGCGGTGGCGGGCGATCGCCGGTCACGATGCGCCTAACGTCTGGACACCCGATGACTTGCTCCAGGATCTCACGATGGGCGCGAACGATGCGCGCATTGCCAGTGGTTCGCGCGTGGTGATCTACGACAACGAGCACTACTACATGGGCGGTGCGCTGGCGGAGTGGCTGGCCCGGCGCGGTTGCGCGGTAGCCGTCGTGACGCCTGCGCCGCTCGTGTCGTGGTGGTCGCAGTATACGCTCGAGCAGGAACGCATCCAGCGCCGGCTCATTTCGTTAGGCGTCCAGCTACGCACGCAACGCGAGCTGGTCTCGCTCGAACAGGGCGTGGCCACGTGCGCGACACCGCTATCGCCGGACGCACGTGGCGAACGAATCGACTTCGACCACGCCGTGCTGGTGACCGATCGACTCCCCACCGACGGACTCTTTCACGAACTCGTTCCGTTGCAGCTCGCGGGGCAGCTCAAGACCCTGCGGCGCATCGGCGACTGCGAGGCACCCAACCTCATCGCCCATGCGGTCTTTCAAGGCCACCTGGCCGCCCGTGAATTCGGTGCCGAGCCTAACGAGGAAACGCCGTTTCTGATCGAGCGCCCCGAGGGCGCCCCTGTCGTTCACTGACGGCAGGGAGCGTTCGGGTCGGTCTGCTTGGGGGCGTCGAGTTTCGGGCGATTGGCAGAATTGCCGATCGCAAACGCCGCGTCGTACACCATCTTCGACACGCGCGCCATGTCGGCGTAATCGATGTACTGCGACTCGTCGGTCACCTGATGATAGTCCAGGTGTTCGCCTCGCGAGAACGCCACCGACGGAATGCCGTAACGTGCGTAGTTGTAGTGGTCAGCGCGACAATAGTACTGGAGCGGATGACCGGGCGCATCGAACGTGTAGTTGAAGACGAACGGCTTTGGCTGCCGAGCATTAGCCGCTTCGAGCGAGTCGCCAAACTCCTTTGACAAGCGTTTGGCGCCAATGACTTCGAGATATGTTGGGCCCGATTCCGGGAGGTCACCGACGGCGCCGCGCCCCACCATATCCTGATCGATTTCCCCAACGATCGAGTCGATCGGGACGGTAGGATGGTCTGCAAACCAGCGCGAGCCGAGCAATCCCATTTCTTCGGCGGTATGGCTTACGAACAGGATCGAGCGCTTCGGGCGCACCTTCGCCGCGCTCATCGCTTCGGCGATTTCGAGGATTGAAACGGTGCCACTTCCATCATCGTCGGCGCCGTTGCGAATGGAGTCGAGTCGCGGGCGATGGACCTTTCGCAATGAATCGAGGAGGGCGCGGATGCGCACCTGTTCTTCGGCGTTAGGCTCGCGCGGTGGTGAGTCCGCACCCATCGGGCGAATCACGCGGTCGAAGGCGCGAATCGAATCGTGATCGACGGGCGCGTGGTCGAAGCCGACGTGATCGTTGTGGGCCGTCAGCGCGAGGTATTGCGTGCGCAGCTTTGCATCGCTTCCGCGAAGAATGCCGACGACGTTGCGTGCCGGGAAGTCGACGGGGCGGCGCGCGAAGTCAAACGACCCGCTGACCGGCTCTCCCATTGCACCTGGCGAGAGCGACGCAAGTGGTGCGCCGAGGAGGGCAGTGGCCGCCTTGTCGGTTATCCAGAGTGTCGGAAGAATGCGCGCGTTTCGCAGTGTGTCGGTGACGGGGCGCCCATCGCGAATGCGCGCGACGATCTCGCTCCCGACTCGGTCGAGCACCACCAACGCGAGGGCGACCGACTGGCGCCAACGCTCGGGTTGATACGAGAGTTGGCGCGGCAGTGGTCCGGGCGCGACCGAGAGAATAACGAGGCGCCCAGCCGCGCTGTCGGGGGAGATCCAATGGGCATCGTCGCCGATGACGCCCCCGTAGACGACACCGACGTTGTCGAGCGTGCGCGCCGGCGCGAAGACATTGATCGGAAGAAAGTCCTTCCCGACCACTAACGATGTATTGCCGCTATGCAGCGACGACCGCGTATCAAGTGATGCGTTCCAGAACGGGACCACCTGGAACCATCCCCCATTGTCGCCACCGGGCTCCAAACCCAATCGCTTGAACTCGGCGGCGATGTACTCTGTCGCTTTGTAGGCCCCTTCGCTCCCGGTCATGCGCCCCATCATCGAGTCGTGCGCCAGTCGCGTTAGGCGTTCCTGAAGGTCGCGCGCAGTGATTGCGGCAGTCGTGCGGACCGGGGGAACCGAACGCGCTGCGGCGAGAGCGAGAGCGGTAGCAGCAACGACCAACGAAGCGGCAACGAATCGACGCAGCATGGCGTGGGGCGCGATGTGAGGCGTGGGGGGACGCACCTCCGCCGGGTGCGGAAGCGCGCTCACGAAGATCGCACCTGGTACCCGCCGCGCAACGTGTAGGTGGCCAACCGAGTGCTGACGGCGGTGGCGCGTCCTACGCCGCGTGGGCGCTCTGCGGCTTCTGCGCTCCCACCGTGCGAAATGCGACCGTGATTCGACGTCGGCCATCATCGTGGGTCGAAATGTCGAGCGTAGCGCCGAGCACGGCGCACAACGCGCGTGCCATGACCAACTCGAAGCTCATGTCGTCGGGGAGGGGGAGGCATCGCGGGTCTTGTGCGAAAGCCGTTCGCGAACCACTCGCTGCTTCGCCCCCGTCGTTCGCCGTCGTCAACTCCAACGCCGTTGCATATCCGACGTCGTCGGCATGAATGAGCACCTCGACGCCGTGGCACATGAGACGTGCGTGTGAGGAGAGCTCGTTGACGACATGCCTGACGAGTTGCTGCAGCTTGGCCGGATCAGACTCAAAGGGAACGAGCTTCTTCGGAACTTCGACGCGCACCTCTACATGGCTCGCCGGAGTCTGCTCATGCTCCGAGGTGAGTCCGGCGCGCACGCACGCCTCGAGATCGACCATCGTGCGATGCGCTTGCACTTCGCCCGATTCGATTTTCGAGAGATCGAGAAGATTGTCGATAAGTGCGAGGAGGTGTCGGCCATTCCATTCGATGCGATCGAGATATGCACGCTCGGCGTCGCGGAGCAAACCGATGGTGGTGCGGCGGAGGTGACGCGTGAAGCCGATGATGGTGTGCAGCGGGGTCCGAATCTCGCGCGACATCGCTGCGAGGAAGGTGCTCTTGGCGCGGTTGGCGACGTCGGCATGCTCGCGCGCGTCGATGGCGAGTTGGCGCGACCTCTCGAGTTCGTATTGGGCGCTTCGAATGACGGTGATGTCGGTATGCGTCACGACCAATCCGCCGTCGTGTCTGCGCTGTACCGAGACGCGTTGCGTCGTATCGCCGAGCCTAACGTCGAACGCTGGCCCCGGCGCACGATGACGCTGGAGCATTTCTTCCAAGGCGTGATCGTCGCTCGCGCGATTGTCGCTCGCGCGATTGTCGCTCACGCGATTGTCGCTCGCGCGATTGTCGCTCGCGCGAGGGTCGAACGCGGCGCCGAGGATATCGTGGAGGAGCGCCCCCGTTTTCAGTTGGTCTGCGTCGAGGTTGAGCATCGCCCGATACGGGGCGTTACAGAGCACCAAATGCTCTGTTGCATCAAACATCGCGAAGCCCGAGTCGACGGCGTCGATTACCTCGAGCATCTGCACACGAGCCACACGCTCGGCTTCTTCTGCCGCGCGACGGCGCGAGAGGTCCCGCCAGACTGCGAGCATCACCTCAGTGCCTTCGAACGGGACGGGGGTGAGCGTCATCTCCACCGGAACCGGGTGTCCTTCGAGTGATTGCAACGTCCAGTCGAAGCGGTGATGACCTTGTCGGCGCGCCATCGCTTCGGCCATGAACGCCGCTTCGCTTGACTGCAGGCCGTTTGGTTGGAAGATGGGGGCGAGTTCCAGCGGGTAGACGCCTGCAAGTTGCAGTTTGTCTTTCGCGCCGATGAGGCGCAGCGCCGCTTGGTTACAGTCGATCGTTCCGCTGGCATCAAAGAGCACGTGCGCATCGGACGAGAGCTCGAACAGGAGCGAGAATCGTTTCGATGACGCTTGCAGTTCGGTCACGTCGACGCCGCTGAGTAAGACACCGATGACGACTCCATGCGTGTCGCAAAGACGCCGCATGTGCCAGCTCAGGAGTCGCGGGCGTCCACGTGCATCAGTGACAAATCGCTCCGCGCCTTCGATGGTGCGCCCGCCCATCACGCGTGAGAGATCGTCCGCGGCTTCGTCGCGCTCATCGAAGGGGACCGCGGCGCGCAGGTAGTCCTGGCCAACCACCTGTTCGCGCGTCAGGCCGAACAACTGCTCGGCCCAAGGATTCCATTCGAAAATCGTTAGGTCCGGTCGCACGCCGATGAGCACTCCGCCTACAACGGCAACCGCACTGGCCCAGAGATGATCCGCGTCGCGCGCCGATTCAGAGAGCTGAATGAGCGAACGCTTCGCGGCACGAAGGCGCGAGTACGAAAAGCCGAATGCCGCGAGGGCGACAACGAGCGCGGAGGCAAGTACGATCGCGAGAGCCACGGAACGTGAGCCGGGACACGAATGAATATCCCTCTTGGCGAGGGGCTACTCGCACAGTATCGGCCACCTCGGGTGAATACTTATGCCTCCCACGCCCCATTTCCTCACCATGGCTGACCGCGGTGAGGCGATGAGAGGACTCTTATTTGCCAACATCAAACACTCCAGGCCATCTCAGCGGACAGCGCGCGCTTCAGCTCGGACTTGGGGGGCGGGGGTGAGTTCCGCTGGAAAGCGCGCGCGATGATCTTGAGCGTATGACACCCCCTGACCCCTCACCCGCCGCGGCGGCGCTGCTCCTCCCCGAGACACGTCCCGAAGACGTGCCACTGCACGAGGACGTGCGATGGCTGGCCGGAACTCTTGGCACCGTCATCGGACGCCTCGAGGGTGATGCGGCACTTGCAGCTGTCGAGGGGTTGCGCCGCGCCTGTCGCGACCGGCGCCGTGGTGACGCGAACGCAAAAAGTTTCGAGGCGCTGCTGGCGGACGTCGAGGCGCTGCCGCTGGACGTGAGTGCGACGACTGCGCGCGCCTTCACCCTCTTTTTCCTCCTGATCAACACGGCGGAGCAGGTGCATCGCGTTCGCCGGCGACGCGCCTATCAACTCAGAGACGTCCATGCCCCGCAGCCGGCCTCGGCGCGCTGGTTGATGCAACGTCTGCGCGCGGCGGGCCACGATGCGTCCACAGTGGCCAGCGCGATCGCATCGCTCGAGGTGCGTCCGGTGCTCACGGCTCACCCGACGGAATCGACGCGCCGTACGCTGTTGGCATTGCAAGCACGTGTCGCCGAACTGCTGTTACAGCGCGAGGCCGTTGCAGCTGGCGAACGTGAGGCGATTGAGACAGCGCTTGAAGGCGAAGTGGAACTCCTCTGGTTGACCGCCGAGGTGCGGCAGGATCGTCCGACGGTGCTGGACGAAGTGAGCACGTCGCTCTGGTACCTGGAGACGCGCCTGCTCGAAGCCGGCGCGCGCGCCCACGATTCGCTGATTCGCGCCTATAGCACCGAATTTGGAGACGCGCCGGAAGCGTTGCAGCTGTCGACTCCGCTGCGCGTCGGTAGTTGGGTGGGAGGCGACCGCGATGGAAATCCGTTCGTGACCCCGGACATCACGATTGCGGCCGCGCGGCGTGCCTCGCACGTCATCCTTGGTCGATATCACGCGGCGTTGCTCTCGCTCACCGAACGCACCTCGTTGTCGGCACAGTTCGCACCGCCAGACGCGGCGTTGCTCGCGTCGCTGGAGAGTGATCGGGCGCTGATGCCCAGGGTGTGGGCGGCGAACCGCGCGCGAAACGCCGACGAGCCGCTTCGCCTGAAGCTTACGTACATGTCGGCGCGCATCGACGCCACGCGCCGCGCGGTGGCGGCGCGCGACGCGGGGCGCCCGGTCGACGAAGGAGCCGCGTACCGCGACGCCGCCGAATTCGAACGCGATTTGCTGTTGGTACGTCGCGCGCTGCTCGATGCCGGCGCGGACGCTGCGTGCCGCACCGGTTTCGACCCACTTCTCGTCGGGCTGCGGACGCACGGCTTTCACGGATTCGTGATGGACGTGCGCGAACACGCCGAGGTGCACGAACGCGCGTTAGGCGAGATCGCGGCCAATGCTGGCGTGCATGCGCTCGACGATGACGCGCTGCGCCGTGAGTTGGCGGGGCGACGCCCGTTGGTTGGCGTTCGCGAAGTCGCCAGCGAGGAGGCGCGCCGCGTCCTCGACACCTTTCGCGCCATTCGCACCATCCAGGATGAAATGGGCGAGGGGGCAGTCTCCACGTGCATCGTGTCGATGACACGCGGCGCACCGGACTTGCTCCGCGTGTTGCTGCTGGCGCGCGAAGTGGGGCTCGTCGATCTGGCCGCGGAGCCGCCAGTCTCGCGCCTCGACGTTGTCCCGCTGTTTGAAACGCTGGACGATCTGGAGCATGCGCCATCGGTCATGGCGTCGCTTCTCGCCGATGCGACATATGCCCGTCAGCTGCAAGCGCGGGGCGGCCACCAGGAAGTCATGATCGGCTACTCGGATTCCGGAAAAGACGCGGGAATCCTCGCGTCGTCGTGGGGGCTCTATGTGGCGCAAGAGCGGCTGGCGGCGCTTTTCCACGAGTCAGGCATCGCGCTCCGCCTCTTCCACGGGCGCGGCGGGAGCGTGGGGCGGGGCGGAGGTTCGCCTGTCTTTCGCGCGCTGGCCGCGCTTCCGCCAGGTACGGTCGATGGGCGCATCAAGATCACCGAACAGGGGGAGATTATCTCCCAGCAGTTTGGGCTCCTCCCGATTGCCGAACGCACGCTCGAAGTGACCATCGCTGGAACACTGCTGCAACGCTTCGAGGATTGGCGCCGCGACGTGCAGCCTAACGAGATCCAGGCGTTTCGTGCGGCAATGGACCATCTCGCGGCGCGATCGCTGGAGGTGTATCGCGAGTTGGTGCACAACACCCCCGAGCTGTTCACGTTGTTTCGCACGGCGACGCCCGTCGACGAGTTGGCGAACGCACGCTTCGGCTCGCGTCCCGCGTATCGCCCGGGCGCGAAAAGTGGGATCGATGGAATCCGTGCCATTCCGTGGGGATTCGGGTGGACGCAAATCCGCCTAACGCTGACGGGGTGGTTGGGCGCCGGCACAGCGCTGGCGGAAATGGCCGCGACAGACGCCGGCCTCGTCCAGTTGCGGCGTATGGCACGCGCGTGGCCCTTCTTCGACGATCTGCTCGGAAAAATCGAGATGGTGTGTGCAAAGAGCGACCTGACGATCGCGCGCGCGTACGTTGAACAGTTAGGCGCCGACACGGCGCTCTTTGCGAGACTCGAAGAGGAGTTTGGGCGCACCGTGCAGGCGTTGCGAGCGATTCGCGAAGGGGCGCCGCTCATCGACGACAACCCGGTGCTTCAATCGGCCATCGCGCTGCGCAACCCGTACGTCGACGTGCTCTCGCTGTTGCAGATCGCGTTGCTGCGCCGCAAGCGTCACGATGCACTGTCGGACAGCGAGCGCGCGAAGGTCGACGACGCGCTTGCGACAACGCTGAGCGGCGTCGCGCAAGGCTTGAGAAACACGGGATAACACTCTCCGGTCACGCAGGCGACGTCCTCAAGGTTCACGAATGCCGCGGGCGGTAACGTCTGTGCTCGGTAGCGACTAGGTTGGGGAATGATCAAACTCGTACACGACGAAATCTGGGCGTTCGACGCCGAGTGGATCCCGGATCCCGTGACCGGGCGCATGGTGTACGGCCTGCCAGACGACGTCTCTGACGACGACGTCGTTCGCACGATGTACGCGAAGGGTGGCGCGACCCCAGATGTCCCCCGCCCATATCTCAAGACGGTGCTGTGTCGCATCGTCTCAGTGGCGTTCGTTAGGCGCTTCGTCAACAGCGCGAAGGAAGTCGAGCTCTCGCTGCGTTCATATCCGTTGGTGGGCGCGGGGAGCTACAACGAGCGCGATCTCCTCATTCGCTTCGTGGGCGGGATGGGAAAGAACCGTCCGCAACTCGTCGGATTCAATTCAATTTCGGCCGATCTGCCCATCCTGATGCAGCGCTCGCTCGTGCACTCGCTGCGCCAGCCGGAATTCTGCAAGCGTCCGGAAAAGCCGTGGGGTGGCATCGACTATTTCATGCGCAACTCCGACTGGCACCTCGATCTCAAGGAGATCGTCGGCGGCTTCGGAAAGTCGACGCCATCGTTGCACGAGTTGGCGACGTCGTGCGGCATTCCCGGAAAACTGGACACGTCCGGTGGCGATGTGGTCGACCTGTGGGCGAGCGGAAACATCCGACGCATCGTTCAGTACAATGAGTGCGATGCGTTGACGACCTATCTCGTCTGGCTGCGTATCGCGCATCTGTGCGGTTTCGTGAACGAAACGGCGTTTGTGGACGAGCAGGCGAAACTCGAAAACTTGCTGGTGACGCGGGCGTTGCTTCCCGACAACGAGCATCTCACGCGCTACCTCGACGAATGGAAACGGCTCCGCGGCATGCACCGCGCGAAGATTGAGGCGACAGGATGACCGACTTCATGCAGCGCTCCACGCTGGTCGTGCGCGGCATTCCCGTGTTAGTCGAGAACTCGCGTCCGGACATCGAGACACGGGCGGTCGTTGCGCGACTCGACGAAGCGTTGGGACTCATCGAGACGCATCAGCCGTGGCGTCTTGCGCACCTGCGTCGCGACGTGCGCGCGATTCACGTCGTGCGCTTTCCGTGCCGCGGCGCCTTCATCCCCGATGAACGAGTCTGCATCACTGAACTCACCTTTCTGGCGCGTCGAGATATCAGCGCCGCCCCGGTGGCGTCGTCGATCCTTCACGAGGGGATGCACGCCCGGGTGGAAGGGATGGGAGTCGATCGCGCTGGACGCGACAGGGCGCGCGAGGAGCGATTATGCCGCCGCGCGGAACTGGAGTTTGGGCAGTCGCTTCCCCAATCGTTAGGCGCGCCCGTCATCGAACGGGCGCTGGCATCGCTCGGTCTCGACGATGAAGGCGTCGCGCCGTCCATCGATTGGCAGGAAGCCGAGCGCCGGCAGGAGGCGGTCGACCGCGGCGAGCTGTAACGCCGCGAGATGCCATTCACCTTTTCGCATCCCGCGGCGGCCATTCTCGTTAGGCCCCTGGTACGGCGCGGGTGGCTTCCACTCGCGCCATTTGTCATCGGGGCAATGGCGCCGGATTTCGAGTATATCGTGCGTATGGAACCGTGGGCACGCGTCGGTCACACGTGGCCCGGAATTCTGACGTTCACCCTACCGCTCGCGTTCCTTGTCCTTGTCGTGTGGCGCGCCCTCGTACGCGACGCCATGCGCGATCTCGCGGGCCTTGCGCCGTTAGGCGCGCGCGAACGTGCCCGCGAACGCGGCGCGCGGTGGTGGCTCGCTGCAACGAGCGCGCTCGCACTTGGCATCGCCTCACACGTCGTGTGGGACGGCTTCACACACTGGGATGGCTATGCCGCGCGCTGGTTTCCAGTGCTCGCGCAACCGGTGGTCCCGAGCGTGCTGCGCTTCTTCTGGGCCAACGCGCTGCAGCATACCAGTACGGCCGTGGGAGGTGCGGTGGTGCTGGCGTGGTTCTACCGTCAGCTGCAAACCTCGGCGAATCGAAATCCCCTGAAAACATCGTGGCGACTACACGTGCTCAGCATGCTGGCGGCGACGGGCCTGCTCGTCGCACTCTGGAACGGGCCGAGGACGGGGACGATGACCGATCCGTCGGCGTTCAAGCTCGCCGCGGGACGATTCGTCGTTGGCGGAATGGCTGGGCTGGCGCTTGGAATCGCAGGGTATGCGTTGTGGTGGCGCATGCGCCGCCCGACTGCACGCGCGACGTAGGCGTCAACTCACCGGCGGAACGCGATCGTCGGGCGGAACGAAGTTGGACAGGAAGGTGCGCTCTTGCGGCGTGAGCGACGACAAGCCCGACGCGTTGATCTTGTCGAGGATGCGATTCACTTCCTCGCGATTGACTTCGTGGATACCACGCGTGTCGATGCTTTTCCAACGGGTAAGTGACTCGCGCGCCTGCGGAGGCGGGGCGCTCAGTTGTGCCTGAAAACGCCGCGAGCCGCTGCGACGCTCGAGCCACTTGAGATAGAGATACGCACCCACGTATCCCCCTAAATGCGCAAAGTCGGCGACGCCGCCGCGCGAACCGCGCAACCCGCTGTAGAGCGAAAACGCGGTCGTGAGAATCACGAGAATGCGTGCCGGAATCGGCAGCACACCCCAGATGTAGATCGGCGAATCCGGCCAGAAGTACGCGAAGGCAAGCATCACCCCGAAGACGCCCGCCGAGGCGCCGATGATCGGCGAGTTGGGCGCGAGGAAGAACGAGAGAATCGCGCCGGAGATGCCAGCGATGAAATACATCGTGACGAACGCGCGCGACCCCAATCGTTCTTCCACGCGCGGGCCAAAGAAGAAAAGCGCCAGCATGTTGAAGAGGATGTGCGTCAAGCTCCCGTGCAGGAACATGTACGTCACAACCGTCCACGGCTGACTGAAGATGTATGCCGGTATGAACGCAAACGCGTCGACGGCGCCCGGCATCGTCATTTGGACGAAGTACACGAGCACGTTGAGCGCGAGCAAATTGCGAACCCAGGTCGTCACGTTCCGCTCTCTTGGTTGGCCTCCTGAAAATACCCGGAGCGACCGCGAGAGATGCAATCCGTAACGGCGATTCCAGCGTGAATTGCGAGGGAATTGTCTTCGTTACACGGCTTCGCCACCCGGCGGAACGGAGTGCTCGTGAATGCGTTGGGCGTTGAATGAGGTCCACTCGTCGCGAATTTCGCGCACTTCCTGTGGCGAACGGGCGCGCACGGCGATCAGGATTCGCCCCTCTTCGAGGTCGGATTCCATGATGCGCGCGTCTTCCTCCGGAACGCCCGAACCCACCAGCGCGCCGGCGACGCCGCCAGCGACTCCGCCAGCCGCAAGACCGGCGATTCCGGCGGCGATTGGACCGGCGAGAATGATCCCGATTCCCGGAATCACCACCGAGCTGGCGGCCGCCAATACGCCAATAAGCGCCCCCGCCGTCCCACCGATCGCGGCGCCCTTCGCGCTATTCTCGGCTGCTTTCGCTGCGACTTTGTCCCCGGTGTCGGATTTGTCGAGCGGCGGTGTCGGCCTCGCGGGATCTCCTTCCTGGCGCATGGCCACCGAGATCTCGCGCTCGGCGAAGCCGCGCCTGACGAGTGCGTCGTGCGCTTTCTCTGCGCACTCGCGATTGGGAAAGAGCGCGGAGACGACGATCGGGGCGTCGAGCGATGCGTTGTTGGCGGAGTGTACTGAATTCGGATCGGACATTGCGGACGCCGGTGCAGTAGGGGAAGGAACGAGCCGCATCGGTGTGTTGATGCGGTTCGCTTGTCTTCGCCTAACAAGCACGAGGCGTGCCGACGGAATCCTCGCGTCCGCCTAACGCTTCGCGCGCGTCGCCTAACGCCGAGCTCGTGCGCGCCACGCCTCGAGCGCTTGTTGCTCCTGCTCGGGCGTTACGCCGAACTTGGGGTTCGCTTGCCGTTCCGCCGGGACCGTCGGCCACCATGCCAAGGTGTCACGACAGGTATCGGCGATGGGGCGATACTGGAGGCCGGCAGCGACGGCTTTGTCATTCTTGATGGACATCATCCCGTCGTTGTTTCCCTTGAGCATTGCCCACGGAATGAGTGCGAAGATCTTGTGCTCCGTGAGGAAGTCGTAGTCGTCGACGACCGTGTATTTCACCGACGGATTCAACGCCTTGCGCGCTTCGTCCAGGAAGGTGGTGACGGTCATCGCCTTGAGCGGCCCCGCGGCGTTGTAGACGCCGCTGCGTTCGTCTTCCAGCAGCTTGACCATGAACGCGGCCAGGTCGCGCACGTCGACGAATTGCACGGGATCGTTAGGGTGTCCGGGGGCGAGGACTTCGCCACCACGGGCGAGGCGCTGCGGCCAGTAGGGAAAGCGGTCGGTGGTGTCGCCGGGGCCGATGATGTACGTGGGGCGCACGATGACCGCACGTTCGCCGAACACATCCTGCGTCACCTTCTCGCACTGTGCCTTGTTCACCCCGAACGTCGCCGATCCATCTTTCGGATCGTCCTGATCGAGGCGGGGCGGCGATGACTCGTCGAGTCCGCGCTTGAGATAGGGATAGTGCACGCCCGTCGACGATGTGAAGAGATAGCGTCCCACCGAGGACTTCAACGCGTCGCTCGATTGTTTGACCCAGTCGGGATTGGTCGCCGAGTCGTCGACGACCGCGTCCCACGTCTTTCCGACGAGCGCCTGGAGCTGGCCATTGCGATCGCCCGTTAGGCGCTGCACCGACTCGGGCAAGTCGGCCTCGCGACGTCCGCGAGTGAAGATGGTGACCTTGTGTCCGCGAGCGACCGCGTGCCTAACGAGGTGTGGTCCGATGAATCCCGTGCCGCCCAGGATGAGAATCGCCAGTGGCTCGATGGCGCGGCCCGCGGTGTCGTTCAGTGGCGTATGCTGCGTCTGCGCCGCCGCGCGTGCCAGTGCTGGGGTGAGTCCTCCGATGAGGGCACCACCGGCTACAGCGCTGGTGCGCAGAAAATCGCGTCGAGTCGTCATGAGGTAGAAAAGTGAGTGGCGCGGATGGTGCGCGTACAGTGAGGGGACGCTACCGCGCGGTTCTCACGCGCACCAGAGCGCTGTGACGAGCCGACGCTCCCCTGTTCAGAGTTGCAATCGAACGAGTCAGGCGATGCGTCTCACGAACTTTCTCTCGCCCGACTTGCGTCAGCGCGTGGCCTGTGAGGAAGAGATCATGGGGAAAAAAGGCGGTCTGACCACGGTGGTTCCGCGCGAAGCCTCTAGCCACGCGTATCTTACAGCGAAGCGCGGCCGTAATCACCCGATCGGAACAACTCCTTTTGCTTATGAGATGCGACGAACGTCGTTAGGCAGCTGTTGTCCGATCATCGCGTGCGCCCCGTGCCCGGTGGGGCGATGACGGGCGGTGGACGATACGCGGTGCCGGCAGCGACGCATCGCGTCGAGCACGTCATCGAACGCTCGCGCTTCATCTGCACGATGGCGCGAGCCGCAGATCCGAGCGAGGCGCACGCCTTCATCAAGGCTGTAAGCGCGGAGTTCGCCGACGCGACACACAATTGCTGGGCGTTCGT
The DNA here is from genome assembly GCA_044224185.1 of Gemmatimonadaceae bacterium. GTDB lineage: Bacteria > Gemmatimonadota > Gemmatimonadetes > Gemmatimonadales > Gemmatimonadaceae > SCN-70-22. The sequence continues at coordinate 176,207 of JBGAKW010000003.1, forward strand.
GGCCGGCCCGCCGGGGACATCCACGCACATTGGCCTCAGCGATGACGGCGAGCCGCACGGAACAGCCGGACGTCCCATGCTGACAGTGCTCATGCATTCTGAAGTTGGGGAAATTGCCGCTGTGGTCACACGCTACTTCGGTGGTGTAAAGCTCGGCACAGGAGGTCTCGCGCGGGCGTATGCGTCGAGCGTGCAGCTTGCGCTCGCCTCTCTCGTGCGCGCCGAGCGGGTTGACTGGGTCGAACTGGTCGTTGTGATTGCGTATACGCACGTCGGCGCCGTGCAGCTGCTGCTTCCGGTGCAGGGGGGGGAGGTACTCCATGAGGAGTACGGGGCCGATGTGACGCTGCGTGTTCGTGTGCCGGCGCCTGCGGAGCAACAGTTGCGTGCCGCGTTAGGCGATGCGACGCGGGGACAGGCCGTGGTACGAGCCGTTTGAGTCTCGCGGCCAGCGTGGGCAGTCGCTCTTCAAAGGACCACGAGCGCGCGACACCGAAGAATTTGCATCTGCCGGCAGGATATCGTCGCACGAACTCAAACAACCGACAACAAATCCATCGCCGTGAGCGCCATGACTTGTGCCGCGCGGACCAGATCATCGATCGAGACCCACTCGTCGGGCTGATGCGACAACTCGAGAATCCCTGGCCCATAGGCGACGCACTCGGCAATCCCGCCTAACCGCGTCACGTGCTTGTGGTCGTACGTTCCCGGACTCGCCACCAGCGATGCGCTCCGCCCGAACACCTGGGAAATCCCCTGATCAAGCGACGCGACGAGTGTCGACGGTGTGGGCGTTCGCACAGGGGGGACGACCATCAAGTCGCGCAACGTGAACGATACGCCCGGCGTCCGCTGGACGACGCGCTCGAGCAGTTGCACGATCTCCTCGCGCACCGATTCGAACGATTCCTCCTCGAGGAATCGGCGATCAAGGATTGCACTGGCGCGATCGGCAACACATGGCGACTGCACGTCATGCATTGACTGCCCGCCGGCAATCGCATTCACGTTGAGTGTCGCCTGACGTGCGCCGTCGGGCACAACCGGCATAATCGTTAGGCGGTTGGCCAGCGCAGGTTGCAACACGCTCGTGATCTCGTGCAACACCTCCCCGAGCTGATCGATCGCGCTTAGACCTAAAAATGGCATGCTCCCGTGCGCGATCCGACCCTGTATCGCGACCTCGAACCAGTAGACGCCACGATGCCCGATGCAGATGCGGTCCGCCTGCAGCGGCTCGGGAATGATGACGAAGTCGATGCTTTCGCTCGTTAGGCGCCCGATGCGTGCCAGGTGAGCAACTCCTGCCCACCCTCCGCTCTCCTCGTCCACGGTCCCGCTGATCTCGGCGCTTCCCCTTAGCTCAACACCTGCACGACGAATCGCTTCCATCGCGATCATCGACGATGCCAACCCCCCTTTCATGTCGGCGGTTCCGCGCCCATAGACACGTCCCTCGCGCACCACGCCGCCGAACGGGTCGCAGCTCCAACCATCGCCAGCAGGCACCACGTCGATATGCCCGTTGAAGTGCAACGTCGGCCTCGCGCTTCGACCAGGGCGCCGTCCGACAACGTTCACGCGCGGAAAGTCGGCGCTGTGCTCCGCGCTCTCCGTCGCTTCGAAGTACTCGACATCGAAGCCGTACTGCGCGAGGCGGCTGCCGATGAAACGCGCGCACACGTCGTAGCCTTCACCCGGCGGGTTGACCGTGGGAAATCGCACAAGGTCGCGCGTCAGCTCCACGAGCTCGTCACGCGCATCGTCGACTGCTCGCAGCACCCGGTCCCGCGCAGTACCTTCCTGCATAACGACGTCCGTGCTCCCCTCCACTTCGGTCAGCGCGGCCACCTTCGTTTCCGCGCAGTCGGTTTTTCTCAACTTCTCGCGAACGAAACTCGACGACGAAGAGTAATGACGAGTACCCACAACACACGAGCACAGTGCAGACGCATCGTCGCCCACTTTGCTGCCGGCACCATTGTCGCGACACCGATCATCGCGTGTGGTCAGGGCGCGCCGCGCGCCGCCGCATCTGAGACGACTTCTTCTTCTCCTATGATCAATCGCGGCCTCACGGCAGTCGAGGGGATCAAGGTCGGTCAGGTCACCCTCACGCAGCGTCCCACCGGGTGCACCGTCATCCTCATCGAGAAAGGGGCGGTCGGTGGAGTCGACGTGCGCGGGGCTGCACCAGGGACGCGTGAAACGGATCTTCTCGATCCGGTCAACACGGTGTCCGTGGTGCACGGAATCGTCCTGTCAGGGGGGAGCGCCTTCGGACTCGACGCCGCGACGGGCGTGATGCGCTACTTGGAAGAGCAAGGAATCGGCTTTGATGTGCGCGTCGCCAAGGTGCCGATTGTGCCGGCGGCGATTCTGTTCGATTTGGGCGTCGGCGATGCTCGCATTCGTCCGAACGCTGAGTGTGGGTACAAGGCGGCGAAGGAAGCGACAAACGGTCCTGTGCAGGAAGGTTCGGTAGGTGCTGGTGCAGGTGCAACCGTCGGCAAGTTGATGGGCCCGACGCATGCCATGAAGGGTGGCATCGGGACGGCGTCAATCACGCTAGCCGATGGACTCACCGTCTCGGCGATCGTCGCGGTGAATGCCGTTGGCGACATCATCGATCCATCGACCGGCGCGGTGGTCGCCGGTGTTCGCGGCGCGGACGGGAAGTCCTTGGCTGATGTGCGTACGCTCATTCGCGCCGGCGCGCTGCATCGCCCTCCGCCTAACGGGCAAAACACCACCATCGGCGTGGTCGCCACCAACGCCCGCCTAACGAAGGCGCAGGCGAAAAAGCTCGCCCAGATGTCGCACGACGGACTGGCGCGCGCCATTTCCCCTGCGCACACGATGAGCGATGGGGACACGATGTTCTCGTTGGCGACGGGGGCCATGTCGCAGGAGCCGGATATGCTGACCATTGGCGCGCTCGCCGCCGACGTGGTGGCCGAGGCGATCGTGCGGGCGGTGCGGCAGGCGACTGGGGTCCCGAATTATCCGTCGGTGCGCGACATCGCGGCCAAACGTTAGGCACCGCACTCATCGCGTGCTCGACTCGAGCCCGCCGTAACGACCACGATACCAGGGAGATCTTGTCTTCATGCACGAAATGTTCCGGCTGGACGGTCGCGTTGTCGCAGTCATCGGAGCCGGATCGGGAATTGGCGAGGGTGTGGCGAAGGCGTGCGCGCAGCAGGGGGCGAGAGTGCGATGCCTCGACGTCAACGCCGATGCCGCAGATCGAGTAGCCGCGGAGATCACGGCGTCAGGCGCGTCCGCTTCGGCGCAGGTGCTGGATATCGTCGACTCGGCCGCGACCGATCACGCACTCGACGCGACGGAGAAGTGGGGTGGGCGCCTCGACGCCGTCGTCTGTACGCCAGCCATCAATGTGCGCAAGCCGATCCTGCAGTATGCCGACGACGAGCTGGATCGCGTGTTGCGCGTCAACATGAAGGGGACGTTCAACGTGCTGCGCGGCGCTGGTCGCATACTCACTGCGCGCAAGGGCGGAAGCATCGTCCTTTTTTCGTCGATTCGTTCGCAGGTCGTTGAGCCGGGGCAGGCAGTGTACGCCGCCACGAAGGCAGCGATCGTCCAGATGGTGCGAACTGGCGCCGCCGAGTTTGCAGCTGCCGGCGTGCGCGTGAATGCGATTGCGCCCGGCGTTGTGGAAACACCGCTCACCGCGCCGATCAAGGCGAATGCGGAGTGGTACGGCGCCTATGCGGCCCGCAACGCCATGCAGCGCTGGGCCCAGCCTAACGAGATGGCGTGGCCCACGGTCTTTTTGCTCAGCGACGCGGCGTCGTACATCACCGGCACGGTCCTCTTCGTCGACGGCGGATGGCTCGCCATCGATGGGCGATTCACACCTCCCGGCATGGGCGCCTGACGGACGGCGTACCGTTAGTATCGAAACGCGTACTGCAGCTTGACGAGCAGCTGATTCGAGTCGAATTGCAACCCGCGAACGCGCGTCAATGGGTCGAGCGTCCGCACGTTGTGATTATAGACGATGAACAGATCGCCTAACGACCTAAACGTCCAGCGCAGCCGAGTGTTTGTGCCGAAGCTCTCTGTTTCCTTGTCGTATTGCAGGTAGCTGTTGAACTGTAGGTCAGGCGAGACATTGAAGCGGAAACGCGTCCCGACGATCTGCTGAACGAAGTACCCCTCGCGCAACGCACCCACGTTGCGCGTCGTGTTGAGGTCGACGATGAAGAACGCCGAAGGCTTCCACGAAGCGGTGGCCTGAAATTCATTGAGGTGTCCCGAATAGAAATCGCCGAACCACCAGGTGAACTGCCCGGAAAACTTCCGCTTCGCCGCGAGTCCGGCCTCCAGTCGATATCGATTCCAGTGGTAACTCCCCGGTGCGATCGCGACGCCGTCGGCGATCTCGAAGGGGGCGTCAAGGCGTTCGCCGACCGGAACGATGTTGAACTCGAAGCGGTCGCCGCTTTCCAGTCGCCAGTTCACCGGTGCCATGAAGATGCGGTAGCTCTCCCAACGGTTGTTCTGGTCGGCGACCACGCTGGCCTGGAACTCATGGAACATCTGCCGCACGTGCAGCCCGAGGATGGGTGCGACGGGGCGTGGCTGAAAATTGACGCTTAACGAGGCCAGTTGCACCGCCGGGCGTGGCACGAAGCCTAACGATGGGTCAAAACCATCGCCTAACGACTTGTAGTTGAACGACATGTCCCAGCGGTCATTGGGATAGTCGATCTTGCCGCCAAACGCTGTCTTGTTGCCGGTTGCGCCGGTGTGGTCCATCGCGAGACCCCAGACGCCAACCAACAGGTTCTTGTCGCCGCGAAAGTGCGACGTCTGATACGTGAGATCTGGTCCGACGAGCCAGCTATTTGCTCTCCCCAACGGATCGCCGAACGTCGCGATCATCCCCACACTCGATTCCCCGAGCACATTGCGCTTGACGCGGATGACGCCCATGGTGGCCTCGGTGTTGGGGAGTGTGTCGGAGCCGTCTGCGACCTGACCCGTACGCACCACCAGCGCACCGTAACTCGTGCCGGCGCCGCGCCCATTCACCTTGAAGCCCGCAGTGAGCGGGACGCGCATATCACCTAACAATCCAATGCGCCTACTGAAAAACGGGCGCACGTCGTCGGACGTGCCGAGCCCGAAGTCAAAGATGTCGGCGCCCTCGAGGAAGAACGTTCGTTTTTCCGGAAAGACGAGTGGAAAGCGCGTCAGGTTGGTGCGCCGCGTGTCGACCTCAGTCTCGGCGAAATCGGTGTTGACCGTGAGCGAGCCTAACGCGTTGGCGCCGATGCGCTGCGTGATATCGAGTGATGCGCGATGTTGTCCGTCCCAGGGCGCACCACTGTGGGCGATTCCCGCGCCGCCCGTGAGCGCCGGGCGCACGGAGAGCCCGATGCCCAGGTCGAACGGTGGGACCTCCGTGAGATTACCAGCGCGACTGGTCATCCCGAACTTGACGTCCCGATCGGGAGTTGCCCATCGATCCGTTTCCTGCCAACGCTGAATGCGGCGTTGCACGTTGAGCGCCCAAGTCGTTAGGCCGCGCGGAAAGAGGAGACTCTTGGCCGGAATCCGAATTTCTGCCGACCACCCCGTGGCGTCGCGAGAGGTGACGGCTTCCCACGCCGCGTCCCAGTTGGCGTTTTCTCCCTCGCCCTGATTGGTCATCAGCGCATCGTATCGCGCGCCGTTGGCATTGACGGCGAAGATGTATCCCGAACGACCGTCCAGGTACGTGTCGAGAATCAGCTTGACGTGATCTTCATTCGAGAGATCCGCATCGCGAGCGCGCGCGAAAGCGGTGATGCTCGCAGGATCAGGATCTTCGGCACGGACGCCAAAGATGAGACCATCGCCATCTGCCAACACACGCACCACCGTGCGCGCGCGCGGCGTCCGGCCCTCGTTAGGTTCAGTCTCCGTGAGGGTGGCGATCGAGTCGGTCTGGTGCCACGCCTCGTCGTCGAGCCGCCCATCGAGTGTCAGATGCCCGCGGAGGACACCCACGCGAAGTGACACGCGGCCCGATGGCGCGGGCGTCTGTGACTGCGCCATCGTCGGCGCGGCAACGTACGACAAGAGACAGACGAACGCGGCGGCAATGCAGCACGGCGTCCCTTGTCTCGTTAGGCGACGGCGGGGTCGAGAGGTGAGTCGTGCGATCAAGGCGAAGGAGCTTTCGATTTGGTGAGCGCGAGGGCAGTTCGGAGGGCGCGCGCCAGTTGCATCGCGTCCGCGTTGGCCCAGAAGTGCATGAAGAATAAACGCGGGGTCTCGCTCAGCATGTGGTTGTGCAGTGACGTCACGTCGATCCCGTTGCTCGAGAGCGACTTGATGACCGGATTCACTTCCTCGCCTAACAGGACGAAGTCGCCGGTGATCGCCGCTTTGCCCGCGCCGGTGGGCTGGAAGTTGATGGCTGTTCCGAGCCCCATCGCGGGCGGAATCTCGAAGTCGCCATCACGAATACTTTCCGTGCGCGGTACACTCACCTGATAAACACCGCCGTTCACGCGCCCGGAGTATCCCAGCGTCCTGGCCAGGGCCACGCTGTCGAGCTCGAACGTACGTGCAGGTGCTGCGGCTGTCGGTGCTGTTGGAGCAGGTGTCTTGGTGAGCGTCAGAGCGGCTCGAATCGTCTGAGCAATTGTCAGCGCCGGTCCATGGGCATGGACGTGCACGTAGTAGACGCGCGGTGTTTCGTGCAGGAGATGGTGATGGATGGCCGTCTGCTCGATGCCTCCCTGTTGTAGTCGCCCGATCACGCGAGGAAGCTCATCGTCCGTCAGTACGAGATCGCCCATGGCAACCACGTCACCTCCCATTGCTTTCATCGCGATCCAACCACCGAGTGCGAGTGAGGGTTTGACTAACACCCCCGCTGCCGTCACATGAAGATCGCCCCGTGGAAAATTGTAGCGATGAATGTCTCCTGGCTGCGACACGTTTGCTCGTCCGATCGCCGCGTCCATCGCCTTCCAGTCGACGGAATCGGCGGGAGGAATCACGCGGGTGACGGCCGGCACCGCGTCAGAGAGTGGTTCCGCGCGCCCCTCCTCTGACGCGACCGCAAACGTCGCGAGGGTGGCTATCGTTAGGCAGATGGTCGCGCGTGGCGTCGACATCGCATTCTCTCCAGTGAACGAGGGGGGAGGGGGGGAGGGGGGGGAGGCGCAACGAACGGCGATCACTCATGGCACGCTCGCCGTCGCTCGCGCGTCACGGCAATATCGTGTTGGTCGTGCGAACGCTCAATGCGCGGTCGCCGCCGTTGTCGTCCATCTGCGAATCGAGCGCACCTCTGAACCAGCCTCGTCGCCGTGGCCGCGCTCGTCTGAATCGCGATGCAGTCGCCGGCAAGCGCCGGCTGACGCTCAACTCTCGTCGAGCGCTCTGCGTTGACATGTATAGTTTCCGCGCCGTAGTGTGCGGCGGTACACCGTGACTCCTTCTACTCGCCAGCCGATGACCATCGACCGACGCGATTTTCTCAAGGGATCCACCGCCGCCGCTGTCGGCGTCGCCGCTTCGCGTCTCGCGCTCCCCGGCGCGATTCTGCTCCCGCCGCCCAATGGCCTGGTGCCTAACGAGCGCGGAGATGCGGCGGTCGAGGACCTGGCAATGGAAGCGCTCAATGCGGCACGTGATGCCGGCGCCTCGTACGCCGATGTGCGCATTGGACGGTATCGGCGGCAGTTCGTCGCCACGCGCGAGCGCCAGGTGACGGCCGTCAACGACTCCGAGTCGTACGGCATTGGCGTGCGAGCACTCGTGCAGGGTGCATGGGGCTTTGCGGCAACGAGCAACTTGTCCAAAGAGGGAGCGCAGCAAGCCGCTCGCGAGGCCGCACGGCTCGCGCGGGCAGCACGCAGCACGCAGAAACGCCCAGTCGAACTGGCTCCGGTCACCGCCGCGAAGGGGACGTGGCGTACACCAGTCACCCGCGATCCGGTCGATGTGCCGATCGAAGAAAAGGTCGCGCTTCTCCTGGCGGCGAATGAAGCGGCGCTCAAAGTGCCCAAGGTGCGCTTCGTGAATTCGGGGATGGCGCTCCTGCGCGAAGAGAAAACGCTCGCCACGACTGACGGCACGCTCGTAACGCAGACGTTTGTCCGCGTTGGACCCCAGTTCACCGCCACAGCCATCGGTGACGGCGACTTTCAGAGTTACACCGAGGAGATTGCACCTCGCGGACAGGGGTGGGAGTACATCGAGTCACTCGACATGCCACACAATGGCGAGAAATGGGCAGCGCTGGCAGCCGAGAAGCTCTCGGCGAAAAGCGTCGAAGTCGGTCGCTACGACCTGATTCTCGATCCGACCAATCTCTGGCTCACGATCCACGAATCGATTGGCCATCCCACCGAGCTCGATCGCGCCATGGGTTACGAGGCCAACTTCGCCGGCACTTCATTCGTCGCGCCTCCCGACAAGACCATAGGGAAGCTCAAGTACGGCCCCGAATTCATGAACATCCAAGGCGATCGAACGCAGGAAGGTTCGCTCGCGCGCGTGGCGTGGGACGACGAAGGCGTCCCCGCAGACAAGTGGCTCATTATCGACAAGGGGATGTTCAAGGACTACCAGACCACCCGCGAGCAGGCCGCGTGGATCAGTCGCCTAACGGGTGTGCGCAAATCGCACGGCTGCTCATTTGCCGACTCGTGGTCGAGTGTGCAGTTCCAGCGCATGCCTAACGTCTCTCTGCTGCCGGCTGAGAAGGACGTGAGCATGGACGACATCGTGGCCGCGACCAATCGCGGCATCATCGTGAAAAACCGCGGGTCGTGGTCCATCGATCATCAGCGGTACAACTTCCAGTTTTCGGGACAAGTGTTTTACGAAGTGCGCAACGGCAAGATCACCGGGATGCTCAAGGACGTTGCGTACCAGGCGCGCACCCCTGACTTCTGGAACTCGATGGACATGATCGGTGGCAAATCGAGTTACTGGTTAGGCGGATCGTTTGGTGACGGCAAGGGAGAACCGCCGCAATCGAACTCCGTCTCGCACGGATGCGTCCCCGCGCGCTTCAAGCAGGTCAACATCGTGAACACGGGGAGGAACGCGTGATGCCGCGCTCTCTCTTCGCCGCCGAGACGCTCCCGATCCTCACCCGGGAGCAAGCAAAAGCACTCGCGGACCGAGTGCTCGCACTCGCCAAAGCCGATGAGACTCGCGTCAACATTGCGAGTGGGTGGAGCGGCAACACACGCTTTGCCGGTGGCGAGATCACGACATCGGGGGGCATCAACGACACGACGGTCACGATCACGTCGACCATCGGAAAACGTCGTGCGTCGGCATCTACCAATGTGCTCGACGACACCTCGCTCGCGCGAACCGTCGATCTCTCGCAGCGATTGGCGAAGCTCGCCCCCGAGGATCCGGAGATCATGCCGGAACTTCCGCCGCAGCAGTATCAGATGGTCAACGCGTTCATCGAACGCACGGCGGAGTTAGGGCCTGAGGCGCGCGCCGCTGCCGTCAAGCGCGTGCTCGATACAGCCAGCGCCGAGGGGAAGGCAGCAGGTGACGTATTTGTGGCGGGATTTCTCGAGGCGAACGCTGGCGCCGTCGCGGTAGCCAACAGTCGCGGGCTCTTCGCCTATCATCGCTCGACCGATGCCAGTCTCTCGACGACTGTACGAACACCCGATTCGACCGGGTCAGGATGGGCCTCCGCTGGAGCGCGCGATTGGGGCACCATCACCCCCGAGTCGTTAGGCAGGATCGCCGCGCAAAAAGCGGTTGCCTCGCGCAACCCGCAGGCGATTGAACCCGGGATGTACACCGTCGTCCTCGAGCCGCAAGCCGTGGCCGATCTCCTCCCCCTTCTCGCGGGCTCGTTCAACGCTCGTAATGCAGATGAAGGGCGATCGCCGTTTTCCAAGCGTGGGGGCGGAACGAAGGTGGGCGAGAAAATCGCCGACGAACGCGTGACCATCTACTCAGATCCGGCTGATCCCGAGCTGCTCGCCCAGCCATTCGACGCCGAAGGACTTCCGTTAGGCAGACGAGTGTGGATCGAGAATGGGATTCTGAAGAATCTTTCCTACTCGCGTTACTGGGCGCAGAAACAAGGCGCGCAACCAACGGGAAGCGGAGGCGGCGGTGGCGGTTTCGGCGGTGGTCTTCCGGGAGGGCTGAAGCTGGTGGGTGGAACGAAGTCGACTGAGGAACTCATCGCTGGAACCGCGCGCGGAGTTCTCGTCACGCACTTCTTCTACATTCGGTTCCTCGACCAGCGCACGGTCTTGCTCACAGGCCTAACGCGTGACGGTACGTTTTTGATCGAGAACGGAAAAATCACGCGGAGTCTCAAGAACTTCCGGTGGAACGAGAGCCCACTGTTCATGCTCAACAAGGTCGAGGAGCTCGGGCGCGCGGAGCGGACGGCGGCAGGGCAGGTGATGCCGGCGATTCGCGCGCGCGACTTCACCTTCACGTCACTGTCTGACGCGGTGTAGCGAGCGGCTGGCGCGTGTACGATGGAAGGCTGCCGAAAGGGTGCGACGTCTAGCGTGGGCGACGTCGCACCCATTGCTGCCTGCGAGAACCACCGGACGCGCAGCGGCGAAGGGCGCCGCGACTCACCGCTTTCGCAGGCAGCGCACGAACTCCAGCGGTGAACGCCGCCCTTCGCTCGTGAGCACTAGCTCGTCGCGACCGGGCCACCAGCCGACGCCCTCGCCCACCGCCGCGCCTAACGACGCGATGTCGCACACACGCGGCGCTTTGTCGTGCTGCACACGCCCGGTCGCGGAGTCTGTGACGAAGACCCAGAGCTCCCCATATGTACGCACCGCCAGATGCGTTCCATCAGCCGAGAGCGATGCATCGGTAATGAGCCGGAGCGGCGCCGATCCCGGGACGATCGGCAGTGAGTCCACCAGCGCCGCGACTACCGTATCCGCGCGATTCCACCGCGGTGCCTCGATGGCGAAGACGAGCGCCGGACGCAGCACCTTCGCATCGTCGTGCAGGGGACGTTTCGTGATCAGGTAGATTGTCCCGTTAGGCGCTACGTACATGGCCTCTACATCATGCGGACGGTCGGAATAACGGTAGTTCAAGCGATCGGCCGGAAGGGTCCCGGTAAACGACGAGTCTTGCGCGTTGGGTTCGGCCACGCGATAGATCGTCCTCGAGATCCGTCTACGCTCATTGTCGCCGGTGTCGCCGATGTACAAACACAACCCATCGCTCGCGACTGCATCATCCGCAGCAGCGTTTGCATCGCCGCTCGCGTAGTTGCAGCGCGCTTCGGCAAGCGACTCCCAGTCAATGTTGCGAGAACTCGTCACTGACCACGCACCGCGATCGGCGCCTAACGAATCGAGCGCAAAGAGAAAGGGCTCGTTCCCGGAGTCATTCACTGTAAACAGAATGCCCGGTTGAGCACGAGACAATGACGCGGCCGAGCCTTCCACCAACTGGTCGCGTGCCCTCGATGCAACTTCGCGCACGAGGAGCGCCGGCACACCCAGACTGTCGGGCACTTCGTTCTTGGCGCGCTCACCCCAACGCCAGCGCGAATCGTCGTTGCACCCTAACAGAAGCGTGCAGCTGACGACTGCGCTCAGAAAGGCCAGTATGCCCGATCGAATCGACAAGGTTGATCTTCGCATGGAGCGCGCAAAGTATCGCGTCGGATCGCGCCGTGCTCGCTTCGGGCCATTCCCCGTCGCCGAGGCCGCCACACGGGCAACGAACGTGCAGAGGCTAGGTGGCGACATCAGTTGGGCATCGCATCGATCGCGTGCGCCGACGCACACACCCACTCTCACGCTCCTTCGGATGCAACGTCACAGGTTGCCTATCGCCACGAGACTCGCTGCTACGCGCGCCCTTGCACTCGCCTGCACACTCGCGTTTGCAGCGTGCTCGCCGCGAGCTGACGCTTCGCGCGATTCCACCGCAACCCCAGCGCCTTCGCCAACGCCAGCGCCAACGCCAGCGCCAACGCCAGCGCCAACGCCAGCGCCAACGCCTTCGCGCGACTCGTCGGTTGCATCGTCGACCACGTCGGGAGACTCGGCGTCAGCGAACTCGTCGCGCGCAGATAGCGCCGCGGCGTGGCGAATGACCGTATCGGGAGGCGGACCACTCCGCGTCGGAATGACGTTCGCCGAGGCCGCGACAGCGCTGCACGTCTCGCTCCCCGACACGTCGAAGATCGATCGCGCGTGTTCGTACGTGAAACTCGGCTCGGTCCCAGACGGGATCATCCTCATGTGGGTCGAGGGACGTCTCGCACGCCTCGACGTCACCAAGCCGACGATCTCAACAGAACTCGGCGCGCGCGTCGGTGACAGCGACACTAGAATCCGAAGGCTCTACGACGGTCGGTTCACCGAGAAGCCGCACAAGTACGTCACCGAGGGAAAATACATCGTCGTTTCCGCGCCGATGGCTGGGGACGGGTCGCTGCGCCTCGTTTTCGAAACTGACGGCGCGAAGGTCACGCGATATCGTGTTGGGCGTGAGCCGGAAGTCGAATGGATTGAGGGATGCTCGTGACGTGACGGTGTGAGCTCGACCATTCCCTCGCCGTGAGACGCGCGACACTTTTCCGCATTGATGGACTGATGGCGCGCCAGGTTGCATGCATTCATTCGAGGGGGAGAGACGAAATGTCGACCACGACTTCCGCGTCGCAGCTGCCTAACGCGGCGGACAGTTCGGCGGAGCGTCCGTATACGACGATATCACGCGAGGGAGGCGTTGCGACGCTGACGCTCGCACGGGGCGAGCGATACAACCCGCTGTCGCTGGCGATGATCGAAGCCCTCCAGCGTGACCTGGACGCACTCGCCGCCGATGACTCCGTCCGAGTAGTCGTCCTTGCAGCCGACGGCAAGGGATTCAGCGCCGGTCATGACCTCAAGGAGATGCGGGCGCACGCCGGCGATAAGGCGTGGCAACGACACCTCTTCGACGAATGCAGCCGGTTGATGCGCACGCTCACCGCGATGCCGCATCCCGTCATCGCACGTGTGCACGGGATTGCGACCGCTGCTGGATGCCAGCTCGTTTCGATGTGCGACCTGGCGGTTGCTGCTGACGGCGCGCAGTTCGCGCTTCCGGGGGTGAACATCGGCGTCTTCTGCTCGACGCCGGCGGTGGGCGTGGTGCGCAACGTCGGACGAAAGCGCGCCATGGAGATGTTGCTCACGGGTCGCCTCATCGATGCGGCGACGGCGCTGGAATGGGGACTCGTGAATCGCGTCGTGCCCGCGGCTGAATTGGACGCCACCGTGCGCGAGTTCACCGACGTCATCACTGCACGCTCGTCAGCGGTCATCGCGTTAGGCAAGCGCGCCTTCTATCGGCAGGTTGACGCCTCGCTCGAGGCGGCATACGACCTCGCCTCCGAAACGATGGCGTGCAATCTTCTTTACGAAGATGCGGCCGAGGGAATGGACGCCTTCCTTGGGAAACGCCCACCGTCGTGGCACGGCCACTGACCTCACACGTCCACCAACGCACATGTCGTTTCGCGAACGTTTGCGAGCTGGCGCCCCGGTGGTCGCCATGTTCTCGGTCATTCCTGCTCCCGCCATTTGCGAGTTAGCGTCACACGCAGGATTTGACGCCATCGTCCTTGATACGGAGCATGGCCCCATGGGGCCGGAGTCACTCGACCGCCTCGTCCCCGCGGCGAAGGCGGCTGGCATCTACCCACTCGTCCGCGTACGCGAAAACGATGACTCACTCATCGGCGCCGCGCTCGACGTCGGGGCGGCGGGTGTGGTTGTTCCGCAGATTGGCTCAGGGAGCGCTGCCGCTGCCGCCGTTGCAGCTGCTCGGTTCTCGCCCCTGGGGCACCGCGGCGCCAACCCGTACGTACGCTCGGCGCGTTACGGCGGGGAGCGCGAGTACTTCGCGCGCGCGAACGACGAGACCGCCGTCATTCTCATGATCGAAGGACGAGGAGGAATCGACGCGCTCGACGACATTCTTGCCGTGCCGTCGCTCGATGCCATCTTCGTCGGTCCCTTCGATCTGTCGCAATCGCTCGGTGTGCCTGGTGAGACCGACCATCCGCTGGTGGTTGAAAAGATGAAGGACATCGTCGCCCGCGCCGGTGCGCGCCAGATCGCCGCGGGAGTCTTCGCGCCTAACGCCGACGCGGCGAAGCGCTGGAACGAACTCGGCGTCCGCTTCATCTCGTTAGGCTTCGACTCGGCGCTTGCGCTCGATGGCTTTAGGCGCGCTCGGGCCGCACTTCCATAAGTCACCTTCAACGCACGCCATCGATCGAAATGCAAGATCGTCGACTTGTCGTCGTCCTCGGTGTCGCACTGCTCGTCCTGCTCGCCATCTCAGGCATACATCCGTACGAACGCAGCACATGGTTCATGGAGACCGCGCCGATCTTCATCGCGGCTCCCGTGCTCATCGCGACGTATCGGCGCTTTCCACTCACGCGCCTCCTGTACGTCCTGATCTTCCTGCACGCCGTCATTCTCCTGACCGGGGGTGCGTACACCTACGCTCGTGTTCCCTTCGGGTTCTGGCTGCAACGCGTGTTTGGAGACGATCGCAACCCATACGACAAGCTCGGGCACTTTGCACAAGGCTTCGTTCCTGCCCTCGTGGCGCGCGAGTTGTTCATTCGCCTCGATCGCGTGCGAGGGCGTGGAATGATTGCATTTCTCTGCATCTGCGTGTCGATGGCGATCAGCGCATGTTATGAGCTCGTCGAGTGGGGAGCGGCGCTCGCGTTAGGGCAGGGCGCCGACGAGTTTCTGGGTACGCAAGGGTACATCTGGGACACACAGTCCGACATGTTCTTCGCCCTCATCGGCGCCACGTGTGCCATTCTCCTCTTCTCGCGCTGGCACGACCACGAAATAGCGCGTATGCCTCGTGCCGGCGCCTAACGCGAGCGCCACACCAAATCCCTGTCTGACGACCACATGACGCCCCGGAACGTGATCGTTGTCGGTAGCACCGGACTCGTTGGGCGAGAAATCGTTCGGCTTCTCGGGGCCGACGACGGTGTGTCCAGCATTATGACGCTCGTTCGTCGACCACAGCCAGCCTCGCCCTCCCCGAAGGTTCACGAGCAAGTCATCGATTTTGAGCAAATCGGCGCCTCGAGTGTGAGCCTGCGCGGAGATCAGCTCTTCAGCGCATTGGGCACAACGATCAAAGTCGCGGGTTCGCAGGAGGCCTTCAGGCGCGTCGATTTCGACTTTCCGTTGCAGCTGGCGACGCGCGCACGCACTGACGGCGTGCACCACTTCCTGTTAGTGAGCGCACTCGGCGCGACGGCGTCGTCGCGCGTCTTCTACAATCGCGTCAAGGGTGAACTGGAGGATGCAGTGGCGGCGCTCGGCTTTCGCTCGCTCACCATCGCCCGTCCCTCGCTACTCCTGGGCAACCGCGCCGAGTATCGGCGCGGCGAAGAGATTGGGCGTCACTTCGCCTTTCTCGCGCCGCGCCGCTGGAAACCGGTCGACGTACGACAGGTCGCGTCGGCGCTGGTACACGCAGCAAAAGAGGATGCGCCAGGCACTCGCATCCTCGAAAACCGTGACCTACTGGAATTTCCAATCACCTAGCGATGTACGCCTCAGTTAGGCAACCTGCGCCCCGACGTCGCTCGTGAGGTAGTTGATGACGTCTGCTGCCGAGTAGTTGGTGCGCCCCTGAAGAAATCTCTCGAGTTGTATCAGGTCGTCGCCGCTGGTGACAAGCGGCGGTTCGACGAAGCCGTCCGCACGTGGCTGGGGAAGTCCGATGCTGGCCATCAATGCGTTGCACAGGCACTTGCGGTCGACGGTGTCGCTCTCGGCACCGCCTTTGGCGACATACGTCGCCACCGGCTCGGCAGGGCATCGATAATCCAGCCTTCCATCCTCACCACGGTACGCCACGCGCAAATACCCTAAGTCGCAAATGCGCTCGCGCTTCTCGTCGGTCGGCAACGCCCCAGACGCATCGACAAGTTTGAACGGATAGCCCGTGGGCGACGCGCGCACGTCCGTCCGTACCCGCACCTTTCCGGCGATGAGCGCGCGCAATACCGTCGACTTGATCTCCTTCGTGAATCCGGACTCGTCGCTGTACGCGAAGAGCGTTCCGACTTGAATCCCCTGCGCCCCCTCGGCGCGCGCCTGCGCCAGTCCCTCCGGCGACCCCGATCCACCGGCGAGCCAGAACGGCAGTCCAATGTCGCGCATCGCCGCGAGGTCGACGATGTCGCGTTCCCCATAGATCGGCTCACCTTCACTCGTCAGGCGCATCGCACCGCGCGGCGGAGCGTTGTGACCACCCGCGGTGGGCCCTTCGACGACGAAGCCGTCCACCCGGCCGTTCGCCTTTCGCGCGAGGTTCAGCGCGAGTGTCGCGGCGGAGACGATCGGAAAGAAAAGTGGGCGCGCGATGGCGGGTGTGGCGCCGCTCGTTAGGTCGAGCGGGTTGAGCGTGAGTTGCGCTCCGTCGCTGGAGTTGCCTTCGACATCGAGCTTGAGCGTGGCGGTCTCGAACCGAGAAAGCGCATCGAGTGCTCCCGGAATTTCGCGCGGAATGCCGGCGCCCATCAGTACGACGTCCACGCCCGCCAGCATCGCCCCGAACAACGTCGCGAGTGTTGGGAGCTGAACCTTCGTGAGAAGGTTGATCCCGACCATTCCGTTGTGCCCTTCGCGCGCGAGCGAGACTTCGACGAACGACGCGAGCATCGTGATCTGGTCACGCCACGCGCTCACCTTTTGCCGGTACATGGGGAGGAGCTTGTACGGCGTCTCCAGCGCGCGGCCCCCTGGAATGAAGAACTGTTGCAGCGCTTTCGCCGAAATGTCGGGCAAGGGGAACCGTGCCATCGCACGCCGCACTACGCCTTCTGGATCTCCGTCCTGCAGTCGCCGCACGAATACCGAATCGATGGCCGTCCCAGACACAACGCCTAACGCACCGGCGCGCGCGCTCGCACAGGCTAATCGCCAATTGGAAACGGCGATCCCCATTCCACCTTGAATGATCTGCGGTAGTTCGCGCGTAGTCGTCATGACTCCATGTCTCGCCAGCGGCTGGTTGTCTGCGTCAGTGTAGCAGGATTGTTTGCACCCTCCGGTCGGGACGCTCCTTCCATTTTTGTGAGGGTTCCGCTGACACACATGGCAAGACGAAGCGCGGCCCGGTCTCGCGTTAGGCGACCGAGCCGCGCTCCTTCATGTACGATGGATGGCCGAATCTCCTTCGAAGGGCTGCTACTGGGCGATCGGCTTCACCGTTGGATACTTGATGCCAAGCTGCTCGAGGTATGACTTGAACTTCGTCGGATCGTAGTAGTACGGCTTCATCAGCGGGCGATATTTCGCCATGATGTCCTCGTTAAGCCAGATTGGCGGGCCGTCGTTAGGTCCAAGGAAGGACTTGTACTTCATCGTCTTGGTCTGGACGTTGTTGAAGTAGTCCCACGCGTCGGCAACGAGTTTGGGCGTCAACAGAATGTCGAGGAGCGTTGCCGCCTGCACTTTTGCGCCGGCCACCGCGCCCTTGTGGGCAATCGGCGTCGCCATCGAGATGCCATTGGCCCAGTTGTGTCCGGGGAGTCCGGGAATGTTGGACGGATAGTTGAGCGTCACCGTTGGCACGTTCCACGAGATGTCGCCGATGTCGTCGGAACCGCCGCCTAACGAGCGGCTCATGTCGACAGGTCCCTGCAGCGAATCGATCTGCGTCGCCAGCCCTCGCTCCTCGACCTTGAGCTCGTGCTGGATGCCTTTCGCGAGCGCGATGTCGTTCGCGTCCCACGTCGGCAGCCCGACGCGCTTGATGTTGGCCTGCTCCGCTTCGGCGATCGCCTTGTTGAAGTGACCGCTCCACGCGGAGCCCAGGATCTGCACCGTGTCGAGCTTTGTGTCCGTCATCATCGCCGCGCCAGCTGCAATGCGCTTGGCTGCTTCGAAGTTGGCTTGGACTTTGTCGTAGTCGCGCTCGCGAATGTAGAACCAGATGCTTGCCGTCTGCGGCACCACGTTCGGCTGATCGCCGCCATCCTTGATGACGTAGTGTGACCGCTGCGCAGGCTCCAGGTGTTCCCGCTTGAACTCCCACCCTTGCCCCATCAACATCACGGCATCGAGGGCGGACTTTCCGCGCCACGGTGCACCGGCGGCGTGCGCCGTCTGCCCCCTAAACTTGAAAAGCGCCGTGACGATCGCGTTGGAGCCCGACTGTCCCCACGAGACGCGGAGGTTGTTGCCAACGTGCGTGAAGAGCGTGACGTCGACGTCCTTGAAGACCCCTGCGCGAACGAG
Source organism: Gemmatimonadaceae bacterium (assembly GCA_044224185.1). Lineage (GTDB taxonomy): Bacteria > Gemmatimonadota > Gemmatimonadetes > Gemmatimonadales > Gemmatimonadaceae > SCN-70-22. The sequence continues at coordinate 194,503 of JBGAKW010000003.1, forward strand.
GTGCGCCTTTCCTGCCACCTGCTCCTCGGCGACCCCTGGCCAGATCTTGAGCGTCCCAGGAATCTTCTCGCGCTCCATGATCTCCTTCACCACGAGCGCCGCCGCGATGTTCACCGCCTGCCCCGAGTTGTGCCCTTCGCCGTGACCGGGCGCGCCGGGAATCAGCGCTTCGAAGTAGCCGTACGCCGGCTTCTGGTTCGACTGCGGAATGCCATCGATGTCCGAGCCTAACGCGATGACCGGCTTTCCCGAGCCCCATGTCGCCACGAATGCCGTCGGCATTCCCGCGACGCCGCGCTCCACCTTGAAGCCGTTCTGTTCGAGAAGTCCCGTAAGGTACTTCGAGGTCTCGAACTCCTGCATGCCGAGTTCACCAAACGAGTACACCTGGTCGATGATCTGCTGCACGAGTTGTGCACGCTGGTCGACTTTGGCGATCGCTTCCGTTTTCAACTTTTCGAGTCGCGGATCGGGCTTGGGCGCTGCGCTCTTCTGCGCACGCGCAACGAGGGGCGAGGCTAGCGCCGCCGTCAGCGCAATCGTGGACAACCACCGGGACATCATGTCGTGGATTCGGGAATGAGTGGAGAATGGTACGCGAATGACGCGTGCCTAACGACTTACTGCACCGCAGGCTTCACGGTGGGATACTTGTAGCCGAGTTGTTCCAGATAGGTCTTGTACTTCGTGGGATCGTAGTAGTACTGCTTCATCAGCGGACGATACTTCGCCATGATTTCCGCATTGAGCCACGTCGGCGGACCGTCTGTCGGCGAGAGGAACGACTTGTACTTGATCGTCTTGGTCTGCACGTCGTTGAAGTACGTCCACGCATCCGCCACGATCTTTGGCGTGAGGAAAAGATCGAGCAGCGTCAGCGCCTGAACTTTCGCCCCTGCAACCGCTCCTTTGTGTGCGATGGGTGTTGCCATCGCGATCGCGTCCGCCCAGTTGTGGCCCGGCGTCCCGGGAATGTTCGACGGATACGACAACGTGATCGTTGGGACATTCCACGAGATGTCGCCGATGTCGTCCGAGCCGCCAAATACCACCGCGTCGGGCTGCGGTTGACCCATCGGCGACGCCTTCGTCAACAAGCCGCTATCGGGTGCCCCCATCTCGCGCTGCAACGACTTCGCGAGGAGCATGTCGTTGTCATCCCATTTGGGAACGCCAACGCGAACGATGTTGGCATAGGCGGCGTCGGCGACGGCCTTGTTGAAGTGCACGTCCCACGCCGACCCAATCACTTCCACGGTGTCGAGCTTCGTATCCGTCATCATCGCCGCGCCAGCTGCAATGCGTTTGGCCGCGTCGAAATTCCGCATCACGCGATCGTAGTCGCGCTCGCGGATGTAGAACCAGATGCTCGCCGTCTGCGGCACGACGTTAGGCTGGTCACCGCCGTCCTTGATGATGTAGTGCGATCGTTGTTGTGGCTCCAGGTGCTCACGTTTGTACTCCCACCCCATTCCCATCAACATCGCCGCGTCGAGCGCTGATTTTCCGCGCCACGGTGCGCCGGCTGCATGCGCTGTCTGGCCGCGGAACTTGAAGAGGGCAGAGACCATCGCCTGCGATCCCGATCGCCCCCAGCCAACGCTCAGGTCCGACCCGACGTGCGTGAACAGCGTGACGTCGACGTCCTTGAACACACCGGCCCTCACGAGATGCGCCTTTCCCGCGAGTTGCTCCTCGGCGACACCGGGCCAGAGCACGAGTGTGCCGGCGATCTTCTCGCGCGCCATGATCTCTTTCACCACGATCGCTGCGGCGATGTTGACCGCTTGTCCGGAGTTGTGTCCCTCGCCATGACCGGGCGCGCCCGCAATCATCGGCTCACGAAATCCAAACGCCGGCTTCTGGCTTGCCTGAGGAATTCCGTCGATGTCCGAGCCTAACGAGATGACCGGTTTTCCAGAGCCCCACTTTGCGACCCACGCGGTCGGCATTCCCGCTACGCCGCGTTCGACGCTAAAGCCGTTCTGCTCGAGAATCCCCGTCAGGTACTTTGACGTTTCGAACTCCTGCATTCCGAGTTCGCCGAACGAGAAGACCTGGTCGATGATCTCCTGAATCATCTTGGCCTTCGCGTCGATCTTCGTCAGCGCTTCGGCTTTGAGCGCTTCCAGACGCGGATCGCTCTTGGTCGCCGCCGTCGTCGTCGCTGCCTTTTTTGCCGTGGGCTTGGCCTGCTGCGCCAAGAGCACCGTTGGAAGCGTCATCAACACCAGCGAGACACCCCGCCGTATCCTGCAGTTCATTCCGGTCTCCGTGGTCGAAGTCGTCGTCGTTCCGCAGCTCTTCCCGTCGAAGTCGCCAGTCGAGCGGCCTCACCTGCTCGGGCGCTCCAACGTGCGGAAACGCGCGAGGCGCGGCAAGCGTTCAACGTTGTTACGGCTTTCGTCGTTGCGTCGAGCCACAGCGGTTTGGCACATTCCAGACATCGCGCCGACCCTCTCGCTGACTATCGCGCGCAGCATTGGCTTTTTCGAACTGAGCGGCAACCCCGAGGACCCCTTCATGACCGCGAACCGACTGCGACAATTGTACGAAGCCGGACAGTCCGTCTGGCTCGACTACATCGATCGCACCATGCTGCACAATGGTGCCCTCGCGAAGCGGATTCGCGACGACTCGCTCATGGGGATGACGTCGAATCCGACGATCTTCGAGAAAGCGTTGGCCGAAGGGCAAGCGTACGATGCGCAAATCAAGGACGCATCGAGCGATCTCTCCTCGTGGCAGCTCTTCGAACTGGTCGAAACCGAGGATGTTCGCAACGCGTGCGACATCTTTGCCGAGACCTACAAGGCGACAAATGGGGGCGACGGCTTCGTCTCCATCGAAGTGTCTCCGGGCGTCGCCAACGACGTCAATGCGACAGTCGACGAGGCACATCGCCTCTGGAAGACGGTCGATCGTCCCAACGTCATGGTCAAGGTTCCAGGAACGGTCGAAGGGGCGAAAGCCGTTAGGCGCCTAATTGCCGATGGCATCAACGTCAACATCACGCTCCTCTTCAGCATCGACGCGCACGCTCGCGTAATCGAGTCCTATCTCGCCGGTCTAGAAGAGCGCAGCAGAGCGGGGAAGCCGATCGATCACATTGCATCGGTCGCGTCGTTCTTCGTGAGTCGCGTCGACACCGAAATCGACAAGCGGCTCGATGCCATTGCCGCGTCGGCAAACGAAGCGGTTCGCGAAAAAATTCTCGCGCTTCGCGGGCGCGCCGCCGTCGCGAACGCCCGCCTCGCCTATCGCTTGTTCACACAACAGTTCGCCGGTCCGCGCTGGGCTGCGTTGGCGGGGAAGGGCGCCCGCGTGCAACGCCCACTGTGGGCCAGCACCAGCGCCAAGAATCCCGCCTATCGCGACGTGCTCTATGTGGAGACCCTGATCGGGCCGGACACAGTCAACACGATGCCCCCCGCGACGATCGAAGCCTTCCGCGACCACGGCGTGGTTGCGCGTACCGTCGACACCGATTGGACCGCAGCCGAGCAGCTCTTCCATGACCTGGAGCAGTGCGGAGTCTCGATGAAGGACGTGACTGAGAAGCTCCTCACGGACGGGCTTTCGTCATTCCAAAAATCGTGCGACACGCTTATCGGGGGGCTGGAGCGTAAGGCGAGTGAACTCGGAAAGTCGCTCGCCGCGCGGTAAAGCGCTGACAGCGCCGATTTGAATTCGCTCGCAATCGGTTGCGATTGCGTTACGTGACGAACGCCTCCACTTCATCGATGGAGGCGTTCTCGTTTTCGCCTTGCGAGACACGGTATCCCCTCGGCTAATTGCAATTCGATTAGGCCGAACCCCCCTCACGATTCGATCGATCTTGTCCACCACTCACGCATCACGCACCAAGGTGGTCTGCACCTTGGGTCCAGCCTCGGCGACTGCCGACCAAATCGGCGCGCTGATGGACGCGGGACTCAATGTCGCGCGCATCAACTTTTCGCACGGGACGCACGATCAGCACACGCGTACCATCGCGCTCGTGCGCGAGATGGCCGAACTCCGCGATCGTCCGGTCGCCATCCTCGGCGACCTTCAGGGACCGCGCATCCGCATCGGTGACATCGAGAGCACCATCACCGTGGTCGCGGGTGAGGACATCACGCTCTGCTTTGAGGATGACGCGAGCGGAAGCGATGTCCCCGTCACCTACGATCGCATTGCGGACGACGTGAATGCTGGGGACAGAATTCTGGTCGATGACGGCCTGATCGAGCTTGTGGTGATGGAGGTGACTAAACCGCGCGTGCATGCGCGTGTCGTCTACGGCGGGCCGATCAAGCGCCACAAGGGACTCAACCTTCCCGGTGTCAACGTGTCCGCGCCCTCCATTACCGACAAAGACAGGGCAGACGTCGCCTTCGCCGTGGAGCAAAAGCTCGACTACATCGCGCTTTCCTTTGTTAGGCGCGCGGAAGATCTCGCCGAGCTGCGGGCGCTCATTCCCAAGGGGATTCTCATCGTTGCCAAGATCGAGAAGGACACCGCGCTCAACCGCATCGAGAGCATCATCCGCGCGAGCGACGCCGTCATGGTTGCGCGCGGCGATTTGGGCGTCGAGCTGCCGTTCGAGGAGGTCCCGCTCGTGCAGAAGCGGATCATCCGTCTCGCCAACAACATGGGGCGACCGGTGATTACCGCAACGCAGATGCTCGAGTCGATGACGCAGAATCCGCGTCCGACGCGCGCTGAAGCAAGCGACGTCGCCAACGCGATTCTCGACGGAACGGACGCTGTCATGCTCTCTGCCGAGACGGCGTCTGGCGCGTATCCGCGCCTCGCGGTGCAGGCCATGCAGCGCATCATTTCCGAGATCGAGCAGAACCCGACGGCTAAAAGAGAAGAGCGACGTGTGACCGGTGCCGCGACCACGGAGGAGACGATCGCCGCCGCCGTCGTGACCGCGGTCCGCATGCTCGGCACTCCGATGGTGGTGGTCTTCACCAAGAGCGGTTTCAGCGCGCGCATGGTTTCTTCGCATCGACCTGGCGTGTCGATCCTCGCGCTGACTGACGAGCCCCGCACATATCAGCAGTTGGCGCTCGTGTGGGGAGTGGTCCCTGCGTTGGTGCCGCATTGCGCGACGTACGAAGACATGTTCCGGAAGGGGCGCGAGGTGCTGCTTCGCAAGGCGCTGGCGCAGGCTGGCGACAAAGTGATCGTGACGGCGGGCGTTCCCTTCGATATGCCGGGAACGACGAACCTTCTCAAGATCGAGACGGTGTGAAGCTCACCTTCCTGGGAACGGGAACGAGCTTCGGCATTCCGATCATCGGATGCACATGCGCCGTGTGCACGTCGCCCGACCCGCGTGACAAACGAACGCGGGTTGGCGCTGTCATCGAGTCGGATGGCGGAACGCGCATATTGATCGATACCCCGACCGAACTGAGGCTGCAGCTTGTTCGCGCCAAGATCAGTCGCTTGGACGCGGTGTTCTTCACGCACGACCACGCCGATCACATTCACGGCATCGATGATTTGCGTGCCATCACCGTTAGGCAGCGTGCGCCAATGCCGATGTACGCAGACCCGACGGTCCTCGCGCGTCTCGCACAGCGCTTTCCATACATCTTCGACGACTCCATGCGACCAGCCCCGGGGACGTCCAAGCCCGAAGGGCACGCCCTGCCGATTCACGATGGCGATCGCATCTCGTTAGGCGATGTGACCGTGGAAGCGATCGCGGTACCACATGGCCCGATGTCGGTCTTTGCGTTTCGCGTCGGCTCTCTTGGCTTCGTCACTGACGCGAAGTCCGTTCCCGAGTCAGCGCGCGAACGTTTGCGTGGCGTGAAGGTGCTTGTGCTCAATGCACTTTTTCGTCGCCCGCACCCGACGCACCTGAGCGTCAGCGAGGCGGTGGACGTCGCGGCATCGATCGGTGCCGAGCGTACGTACTTGCTTCACCTGACGCACGAAACGTCGCACGCCGACCTGGAGCGCGAGCTCCCGGCGGGGATTGCACCCGCGTACGACGGCCTTGAGATCGACATTCCCTCGTAACGATTGCGACGTCCTCCGCGTCGCGCGGCCAGTTTGTAACACACGCCGCCTAACGAATTCGCCTCAACCGAGGTTGCACCGATGACGATTTCACTCGACTACTCGTTCATGCTCGCCGATGCTGTCGCTGGTGGCGTGCAACTCGACGACTTCACAGCGGCGCGCGCACAGTTTCGTGAGGCGCACGCTGCGGTTGGTGCACGTCACACATCCGGTGAACTCGGCTTCTTCGATCTTCCCACCGACCACAGACTGAGCACGCAGGTGCTGGAGTTTGCCGCGTCGGCGAGGGGGCTCTACCGTGACGTCGTTCTGCTCGGCATCGGTGGGTCGGCACTCGGCCCAGTGGCGCTGCGCAATGCCCTCCGCCCTCCGTTCTGGAACTCGTTAGGCAGCGAGGAGCGTGGTGGTGCCCCCCGCCTGCATGTCCTCGATAACGTCGACCCCGTCACCGTCGGCGCCATCCTGCAGCGCGTCTCGTTGCGTGACACGCTCTTCCTGGTGATCTCCAAGTCGGGCGGCACGGCCGAAACGATGTCGCAATACCTCATCGTTCGGGACGCGCTCACCAACGCTGGATTGCGGCTTGAGGAGCATCTCGTCTTCGTCACTGATCCGGCTAAAGGCGCGCTGCGCCCCATTGCCACCGTGGAGAACATTCCCGCCCTTGAGGTGCCGCCGAACGTCGGCGGTCGGTTCTCGGTGTTGTCACCAGTGGGAACGCTCCCCGCCGCACTCATCGGCATCGATATCGAAGCCCTACTCGCCGGCGCAGGCGACATGGTGCAGCGCTGCACGAGCGACGACGTGACGAAGAATCCCGCGGGTGCCTATGCGGTGCTGCAGTGGCTCGCAGACACTAAAGGAAAGAAGAATGTGCAGGTGCTTATGCCGTATGCCGATCCACTCAAGGATGTCGCTGCGTGGTTCGTGCAGTTGTGGGCCGAGAGCCTGGGAAAGGCGCGCCCCTCGGGTGAGCACGTCGGACCCACTCCGCTCCCCGCGCTAGGGACCACCGATCAGCACGCGCAGGTGCAATTGTTCATGGAAGGACCAATCGACAAGACGATCACGTTCATTGCCGTTCGAAACACGCCGAAAGACATCGTCATTCCAGGAGCGCACGGCGATGTCGCCGATCTCGCCTACCTCGGCGGGCACTCGCTCTGGGAATTGCTCAATACCGAGCGCCGCGCGACCACGGGGGCGCTCGCCGCGCGCGGACGGCCGAGCATGACGATCGAGCTCGAGCAGATCGACGCCTGGCACCTCGGCGGTCTCATGATGTTGCTCGAAATTGCCACTGCGTATGCCGGCTCGCTGTATGGCATTAACGCCTTCGACCAGCCGGGCGTCGAGCTCGGCAAGAAATTCACGTACGGCATCATGGGACGCCCCGGCTTCGAGGCCTCCAAGAGCGAGTATGCCTCGCTCCCTACCTCGCGCCCCGATCGCGTGATCGGTTAGCGAATTGCACCGTCAGCACGAAGAGGACGTTCGGTCAGGACGTCCGCTTCCTGCACGTCCTGCCGAATCGGGCTATCTTGCCTGACGCTTCGCATAGCGTGTCACGCCCTTTCCGTTATTCCGATGACCGACATCTCTGCCTCGAATATCGCTCACGCCTCGTTAGGTGACGCCGTCACTCGCCAAGGCTCGAAGGTCACTGTCGCCGATGAATCGGTGCTCGCAACCGAGCGCATGGATGCGCTCGTGGGGGAGGCAATTTTCGGAGAGGCTGAGGCACGCGACTATGCGCGCTGGCTGATCTGGGAGATCGGACAAATTGTCGGTGTGCGTCCCGCGTCCATTCATGAGTTGTACATGGCACGCGGTCGTGGGGAGGTGAACGGATTCACCGTTCCGGCGATGAATATCCGCGCGATGACATATCACACGGCGCGCTCGGTCTTTCGTACTGCCAAAAAGATTGATGCCGGAGCCTTCATTCTTGAAATCGCGCGCTCCGAAATCGCCTACACCGATCAGCGCCCTGCCGAATATGTCGCCGTGATGATCGGAGCCGCGCTACGTGAGGGCTTCCGCGGCCCGCTGTTCATTCAGGGCGATCACTTCCAGGTCAATCACAAGAAGTATGCAGCCGATCCGGTTGCTGAAGTCGACAACGTCAAGAAGCTGGCGGACGAAGCAATCGCCGCTGGCTTCTACAACATTGACGTCGATACATCGACACTTGTTGATCTCGCACACGCGACGCTCGCTGATCAGCAACGCCTGAACTACGACGAGTGCGCCAACATCACCGCGTACGTGCGCTCCAAGGAACCACCCGGTGTGACGATCTCGATCGGTGGTGAGATCGGCGAAGTTGGAACCGAAAACTCGACGGTTCCCGAACTGCGCGCCTTCATGGACGGGTATGTCGCCGCGCTTGCGCGCGTTGCACCTGGCGCACCGGGGCTGTCGAAAATCTCCGTGCAGTCGGGGACATCGCACGGCGGCATCGTGTTGGCCGATGGCTCAATCGCCGAAGTCTCGCTCGATCTCAACACGCTCGAAGAACTCTCAAAGGTCGCGCGCGACGAATACGGAATGTCGGGCGCCGTGCAGCCCGGCGCGTCCACACTCCCCGACACCGCCTTCCACAATTTCCCGCGTACCGAAACTGCCGAGATCCATCTCGCGACCAACTTCCAGAACATGCTCTTCGACAACATCCCGGACGCCTTGCGCGCCGAGATGTACGATTGGTTGCGTGAGAACGCGAAAGACGAACGCAAGGCAACTGACACAGACGAACAGTTCTTCTACAAGACGCGCAAAAAGGCGATCGGTCCGTTCAAGCGCCGCGTGTGGGAGCTTGCCTCGGGCGTGAAGGATCGGCTTGCCGCAGCTTACGACGCAAAGTTTCACTTCCTCTTCACGCAACTCGGCATCAGTGGCACGCGGAGCGCAGTGCGTCAAAGTGTGAAAGCGCTCGTGATTCATCGCCCGATGCCCGGTACTCCCGGGCACATCGTGGTCGAGGCGGCACCAGACGACGCCTCGCTCAGCGACTGACGCACGATGCGACCATGAGCGTGGTGGCGCACGATGTGCCATCTCGCTGCAGCATCCGCGGGGTTTCCCGCGCCTAACGGGAGGTTTGCAGATGAGTCGCAACGAGTATGACGACGATCGGGTGATCGTCGAACGCGTTTCGGATTCAGGCAACGCAATCGGATCCTTTCTCGCCGGGCTCGCCATCGGCGCTGGTATCGCGCTGCTTTTCGCACCACAGAGTGGCGACGAAACGCGCGAACTCATTCGCCGTCGCGCTCGCCGCGCTCGCCGTCGCGCTGGTGAATACGCCGAAGATTTGCGCGACGCGACGTCTGACTTGCGCGAGCGTGCTGGTCAAAAAGCGCAACACCTGCGGGAGCGTGCGGGAGATGTGATGGATCGCGCGCGCACGCGGGGACGCGAGTTCGTCGATGACGCGCGCGCTCGTGTTGACGAAACCGTCGACGACGTTCGTCGCGTGGGACGCGAAAAGCGACAGGACTTTGCCCGCGCGATGGACGAAGGGCGTCGCGCCGCACGCGACACGCGTCGTGATCTCGAGCGACGTCTCGACAACGCCGTGAGTGACGTCGAGGCGGAGAATCCCGAGACGCCGACGACCGAGTGATCACCCGCTGGAGAAACGCGCGCAGCGAATGATCCTCCCGCAGCCTCTCGCGACCTGGTGGGACGTCCTTAGCGACTACGCCAAGCGCGTGTGGGCTTCGAGCGGCGACGACGACATCTTCTTTCTGGCAAGCGGGATCGCCTTCAACATCATGTTGGCGGCGGTCCCGTTCGTCTTTCTCGTCATCTCAGGCCTTGTCTACGCGTTAGGCCTGACGCCTGACGCCTCGCTGGCCGAAGTCAGCATACTCCTCGATCGTTTTCTTCCGCCGCATCCCGAAACGCCCGATTCGTCGGTGCATAAGCTCATCGGCGACATCATCGGTGCGCGCGAACAGCTTGGGATTTACGGTGCAATCACCTTCGTCTGGTTCTCGACACGACTGTTTGGATCGCTGCGTACGGTGCTCGCAGAAATCTTCGATATCGAGACGGGGCGGGGCATTGTCGCCGGCAAGTGGTTCGACATCAAGATGACGGTGTATTCCAGCGCGCTCCTCGTCGTCTACCTCGCGCTCAGTGTGTATCTCGCGCTCGCCACAACGCGCGGCGAGACCTTCCTTTCTGATTTAGGCTTGCGCCAGGACGTCATGGGTGGTGTTGCGTACATCGTCGGCCGACTCATCGCCTTTCTCTTCCTCGTGCTCACCTTCTTCGCGCTCTACAAGTATCTCCCCAATCGCCGCATCCGCGTGCAGCAAGCCTTAGTTGGGGGACTGACGACCGCATTCTTGTTCGAGGCGGCGCGCAATCTGTGGACGGCATACACCCAATCGTTCGATCCAGGGTCGCTGTACACCGGGACACTCTACGCCGTCGTGTCGCTCGTGTTCTGGGTCTACTATTCTGCGCTCATCTTCATCATTGGCGGCGAAGTGGCGCAGGCCAATGATCTGCGCCGCGTTAGGCGGCTGCAGCGCGAGACATTCGAGACCTGAGCCGCGCCAGGGGAACGCGCACGCCTCCTCCACCGTCTCCGTCTCTGGCGCGCGTCACTGAACGGGAATCGAGCGTTGCGCGCCCCCCCTCGCTCGCCCGGCATCTTTCCGTCGCCCGCAGTTTCACTTTCCGACTCGGTTGAGTATCGTCGGGAGTGGGAAGGAAAGCGGCCCCGTGTTGCGTCGCGCCTCTCCCGCGCTTCCTTCGCCCCGCCTGCCATGATCGATATTCGCTCCGACACCGTCACCAAGCCCTCCGCCGCCATGCGGAAGGCGATCGCCGAAGCAGAAGTCGGCGACGACTATCTCGACGGCGATCCAACCACTCGACGTCTCGAAGCTCGCGTCGCCGACATGCTCGGAAAAGAAGCCGGACTCTTTTTTCCCAGCGGCACGATGGCCAATCAGTGCGCCATCTGGGCACTCGGCGAGCGTGGCACCGAGATATACGCCGACCTGAACTCGCACATCAACGACTTGGAGATGGCTGGAGCAGCGGCCATCGCTGGTGTGCAGCTGCGCACCGTGGCCGGCGAAGGCCCGATGATGGACGCGCAGTCTCTGGAGCGTGCGTTCCGTCCGCCGTCGAGCAGCGCGCCTCGCTCCTCGCTCGTATGTTTGGAGAATACGCATAACGCCGCTGGTGGACTTGTCACGCCGCTGGCTGGGATCAAGGCGATGCACGACGTCGCCAGAAACCACGGATGCGCCGTGCACCTCGATGGAGCGCGCCTGTGGAATGCATCAGCTGCGTCCGGTACTCCGCTGCGGGATTTCGCGCGCTATGGCGATCTGGTGATGGTCTCCTTCTCGAAAGGACTCGGCGCTCCCGCCGGTGCTGCGCTCGCCGGATCCGAAGAGGTCATCGCGCGCGCCGCTGAACAGCGCAAGCGCGTGGGCGGCGTGATGCGGCAGAGTGGAATTCTTGCCGCGGCTGCATTGTACGGTTTGGAAAACAATCTCGGCCGCCTCACCCAGGATCACGACATGGCGACGCTCTTCGCGTTGACTGTCGATCGCGCGATAGCAGCCACGGTGGTCCCGCCCGATACGAACATCGTCATGATCGATCTCGCACCTGGGCTTTCGGCGCACGATGTCGTGCGCCGAGTGGAGGAGCACGGTGTGAAGGTGGGAGCGTGGACGCCGACGCGGGTGCGCGCGGTGCTTCACCTGGATGTCTCACGCGAGCAGGCGGAGCAGGCTGCCGAAGCGGTGCTCAACGGGCTCGACGAAGCGTGGCGCGCCCTCGGCGACACGTCCGAGTGGCCTGTGGTGTCGGCGGCGAGTGGTCGCGGCGGGAAGTAGCGTCGCGCGGGACATCTGGATAGCTTACGCGCGTCCCAGGTCCCGAAGGGCGTGAGCGCGCTAACCCCGTGAGGACCCCGAAGGTAGCAGCGGTACGCGATGTCGAGCGTTGCTTCGCAAGACCTGGGGCATTCCGCGGGCGTTGTTCACTCGATGAGTGAAGACGCCCGCGGTTTTTTGTGTGGGGTTGTGCGGGGACGGAGGCAGGGGACGGAGGCAGGGGACGGAGCAAAATGCGACAGTTCAGAATTGGGCTCAGAGCCCGGGCTCAGAGCCCGGGGTCAGAGCCCGGGGTCAGAGCCCGGGGTCAGAGCCCGGGGTCAGAGCCCGGTAGCAAAACGTCGCTGCGGTGACCACTCCCATCGACGCCGTCCGCCCCCATCTTACGATTCAACTCCGCGTCACCAATTCTCCGCCATCTCGCTGCCCGCGCCCTTGATCGCGCTCGCCAGGAAATACCGCCCGCGCAACTTCGCGAGTGTGGCGGTCCAGTCTCACGTTTCGAATACGCTCAAGGGCGCCATCGCCCGCGGTCGTGTCGCGCACGGGTATCTCCTCTGCGGACCGCGCGGTGTGGGGAAGACGACACTCGCGCGCGTTCTTGCCATGGCGCTCAACTGCGAGAACAAACAGTCCGACGGTGAGCCGTGCGGAGAGTGTCCATCGTGCACGCGTATCTGGAGTGGCGGCGCGTCACTGGATGTGGTGGAAATCGATGCCGCGTCGAATCGTGGCGTCGACGATGCGCGTGACCTTCGAGAGCGCGCGATGTATGCGCCGTCTGGCGACGACCGATTCAAGGTGTACATCGTCGACGAAGCGCACATGCTCACGCGCGAGGCGTGGAATGCGCTTCTGAAGATTCTCGAGGAGCCGCCGCCGCGCGTCGTCTTCGTGTTCGCCACGACCGAACCGCAGAAGATTGCACAGGCTGCCGCCCCGGTGCTGAGCCGGCTGCAACGATTCGACCTCAAGCGCATCGGTGCGAGCGACATTCGTGAGCGTCTCGCGTCGGTGCTGACCGAGGAAGAAGTGCACGCCGATGCCGATGCCCTGGCGATGATTGCACGCGCCGCCGATGGCTCGATGCGCGACGCACTCTCGCTCACCGATCAGGTGCTCGCGTTAGGCGATGGCGACGTGACCACGGTTCGCGTTCGCGAAGCGTTAGGTCTTGTGGCAGAAGACGAATACATCGCCATTCTCGACATCATCGCCGAGCGACGGGCGGCCGATGTCTTTGGCGCGGTGGCGCGTCTCGCCGAACTCGGCGTCGATCTCGGACAGTTCCTGGCTGGTCTCTCCGACATGCTGCGCGCGCAGCTGGCGCTCGCGTTAGGCGCGAAGGACGTCGACGTGAGCACGGCGGCGCGCGACGCGCTCGAGCAACGGCGCGACCGCATGACACCCGGCGATCTGCTCCGCATGCTCAATGCGGTTGGCGAGTTGGAACCGCGATTTCGCCGCAGTACGCAGCAGCAACTTCTTCTCGAGACGTTGTTGGTGCGTTTCGCGCTGCTCGACCGCACGCTCGATCTGGAGGCCGTGCTGCGCGAGATGGGCGGTGGCGGCGGGAGCGGCGGCGGAGGTGGCGGTTCGAGCGGCGCCGTGCGCCCAACGCCCGGCGGGCGTCCAAACGCACCGTCAGGAGCTCTGGGAGGGCGGGACGGCGGCTATCGCGGCGACGCACCGCGTCGAAGCGACACGCCGGTGGAGACTCCGCGTGTCCACGATACGCCACGGGCAATGCGCGAGAGTGAGTCGCCTCGGGTGGCTCCGCCCGTCGACGCGCGTGCATCCTCGTTAGGCACTTTGGCGCGCGCAGGCGATGGACTGGCGCGCCTCAACGACGGCGCAATGCACGAAACCCTAAGTCGCGAAAGCGCCTCCCGCGAAAGCGCTCCCCGTGAAAGCGCCTCAGTCAACAACGCGTCGAGCTATGCTTCAACGCGCAATGAGTCACCGCGCGCCCGCGCATCGCGCGACGGAGACGGCACCCCGCGCGACACCGCCGGCACCCCGCGCGACACCGCCGGCACCCCGCGCGACGCCGCCGGCACCCCGCGCGACGCCGCCGGCACCCCGCGCGACACCGCCAGCGCCGCGCGCGACACCGCCAGCGCCCCGCGCGACACCGCCACGCCCCCGCGCGACCACGCCCGCCCATCCTCCCCGCGCTCAGCTGCAACGTCATCGAGCGCAGCGCCGGCACGCAGCGCTCCGGCACGCGAGCCCAGCTCGGTGGCGACACTCACTGCGCCTAACGCCGCGTTCGCCGCACCAACCAACGGGAAGCCGGCGATCGCGCTCGACCTCAATGCGCTTGTCGCCGAGTGGGACGACATCGTCGTGGCCATTCGCCGCGAGCGCCCCATCGTCGGAGCCCTGCTCGAGCACGCCATACCGAGCGGTGTGTCAGCCTCGGGTGTGATCACGCTCCAAATCGACGATGCCGGAACGTTTGAGGGGCTGGCCGCCAAGTCCCGCGATCTCTCCGTCGGCCTGACGGCGCACGTCCCGGGCCTAACGAGAGTGCAACTCCTCCCCCCCGATACGCCGGAACGCAGCGCCAGTCCGCAGCGTATGACAGCGGAGTCTGTGAAGTCGGATACGCTGCTCGCGATTCGGAAACGCGACCCCGTCTTGGCCGCTGCGATCGACGAGTTGGATCTGGATCTGATCTAGCGGCGTTTTAGATGTGCGCGTCGCGCGGAATGGCGCGTCGCGCACAGAGGGACGCGTCGCGCAACAACGGCACGTCCCGCACTAGCGGACGCCTCACTCAGCGATCGCGCATCACGCACTAACGGACGCATCACCCGCCAATGGCGCGTCACGCACAAACAGCGCGTCACGCACAAACAGCGCGTCACGCACTAACGGCGCTTCACGCACAAACGGCGCTTCACGCACTAACGGCGCTTCACGCACTAACGGCGCTTCACGCACAAACGACGCGTCACGCACTAATGGACGCGTCACTCAGCAATCGCGCGTCACGCACAAATCCGAAGCGTCACTCAGCATTCGCGCATCACGCACTAACGGACGCATCGCCCAGCAATGGCGCGTCACACACAAACGGCGCGTCCCGCGCAAACCGTACATCGCGTAGCAACGGCGTATCCCGCAGCAACCACGCATCCCCCACCCCCACCGCATCCCCCACCCCCCCAACTCATAGATCTCGCGCGCTTGTTCCCTCAACTCAGCGCGCGGTAACTTCCGCGCCGCCCTCTACGAGCACACCATGGCCGACATCTTCAAAATCTTGCAGCAAGCCCAGCAGATGCAGGGAAAGTTCCAGCAGATGCAGGAGGACCTCGCGCAACAAACAGTCACCGGCACCGCCGGCGGTGGAATGGTCACCGTCACCGCCGACGGAAAAGGAGCGGTCAAGAAAATCAAAATCGACCCGAGCATCGTGAAGCCCGACGACGTCGAAATGCTCGAGGATCTCATCGTGGTCGCTGTCTCCGATGCCCAAAGAAAAGCTGGCGATCTCGCGCAGGCCGAAATGGGTAAGGTCACCGGCGGGATCAATCTCCCGTTCAAGCTCCCCTTCTAGCGTTGTCTGCCATCGACGAACTGGCCGGCGAGTTCGCGAAGCTCCCGGGAATCGGACGAAAGACCGCACTCCGCCTTACCTACCATCTTCTGAAGCAACCGGTTGAGCGGAGCCGCCGGCTCGCCCACGCCCTCGAGACCCTCGCCGAACGCGTTCACCCCTGTCCACGGTGCTTTAACCTGACCGAAGGAGAGGAATGTGAGTTCTGCCTCGACCCAAGACGTGACGGAAGGGTGATCTGCGCCGTCGAAGAAGCGGCGGATATCGGCGCGATCGAGCGGTCGGGGGAATTTCGTGGGGTATATCACGTACTCGGCGGAAGGATCTCGCCGCTGGATGGCGTCTCGCCAGAGGACCTGAACGTCACCGCGCTGGAACGGCGTGTCATGGCCGGCGGTGTTCAGGAAGTCATCGTGGCAACCAATCCCAGCGTGGAGGGGGAGGCAACGGCGTTGTACCTGCAGCAACTGCTCACACCACACTCAGTTCGCGTTACGCGCATTGCTCGCGGGCTCCCGGTTGGCGGAGATCTCGAGTATGCCGATGGCATCACCATCGCGCAGGCGTTGTCGGCCCGCCGGGAGATGCGCTGAGATGCGGAGACGCTCGATTTTTTCTGGGGCGTTGGTGGGTGGGTTTCTCGCGGGTTTTACGCTGTGGAGCCGGCAGCAGGTCACCGACCAGCGGTCGCTCTTTAGCCGGAACCCAGTGCGGCGGCTCGCGGCGCTCAGCGTCCTGCGCGGTCGCACCGATGAGCAGGCGGTTACGCTGCTGCGCGAGTACCTGGCTTGGGAGCCACGTCCACGTCTTCGACGTCGCGCACGCCGCATGTTGCGGCGCGCAGAAACGTCGCTCGCATAACTCGTTCGCTCCATCGGCAAACGATCGTTAGGTCACGAACGCGTGCCATCTTCGCTCGACGGAAACCACATGCGCATGGGTGCCACCAGCTGGTCGTTCACGGAGGAGGATTTCGCCTCCATCTCACAGCAGTTGCAACGCTTCCTCTTCGAGAGTAGCGCGCGTTGCGCCATTCTCGTCGATCGCAGCGGGCAGCTCGTGACGACGGTGGGTGACCGCCCCACGTTCGATGTGACCGCATTCGCGACGCTGACCGCCGCTGACTTTTCCGCCAACGATCAACTCGCCCGCCTCATCGGCGAAAGCGATTTTAATACGTTGTTTCATCAGGGCGAACGCGAGTCGATGCTCCTCGCCGACGTCGCGCGTCGCCTCATTCTCGTGGTCCTCTTCGACAACCGCACGACGCTGGGCCTCGTACGCCTCAAGATGCGTGGAACGGTCGACGAACTCGCGAAGACCGTCGAACTCGTGTTCCAACGCAGTCTGTCGTCCGCGTCTGCTCCGCGTCCCGCCTTGTTAGGCGACGTCGACGACGAAATCGACCGACTCTTCCAATAGCTCCAGGGAGGAGAAGGCTTCGTATGTCGATGATCAACTACGCCTCGCGCGAGATCAACTGCAAGCTCGTGTATTACGGGCCCGGTCTCGGTGGCAAAACGACCAACCTCGAGCATGTCTACAAGAAGGTTGCGCCGAGCACGCGAGGGAAACTCATCTCACTTGCGACCGAATCCGAGCGCACGCTCTTCTTCGACTTTCTTCCCGTCGATCTTGGGACCATCCGAGGATTCAAGACGCGATTCCATCTCTACACCGTTCCCGGACAGGTGTACTACAACGCGTCGCGCAAACTCATTCTGAAAGGGGTCGACGGCATCGTCTTCGTCGCCGACTCGCAGATGGATCGCATGGAAGCGAATCAGGAGTCGATGCAGAACCTGTACGACAACATGTCGGAGTACGGGTATGACATCACGCGGATGCCCTTCGTGATTCAGTACAACAAGCGCGACCTCCCCAACGCGCTTCCCCTCGACGAGCTCCAGGCATCGTTGAATCCGGGATGGGAAGTGAGCGAAGCGCCGCGCCAACGTATCACACCCGATACGTATCACGCTGGTGAAAATCTCGTCGAGCAGGTCGCAACTGGTGAATGGATTGAGCGCGCCCCTTATTTTGAGGCAGTCGCCGTGACGGGCGATGGAGTGTTCGATACTTTGAAGGCGGTATCAAAGCTCGTACTCAAGGCGCTCTCCTAACCTTCGTCGGAGTATTCCGGCGTCGCACGCGAGCAGATTTCGTGGCGCTCAATCTTCCTAACGCAATCACCGTGGCGCGCATTGCGTCGACGCCCGTGATTGCGGTGCTCGCCATAAGTGGCGGATGGCAATGGCGCCTCTCGGCGTGGTTGCTGTTCGTGATTGCCGCCGCGACGGACTACGTCGATGGCAAGCTCGCGCGCGAGCGGAATCTCGTGACAAACTTGGGAAAGCTTCTCGATCCCATCGCCGACAAGGCGCTGCTGTTTGCCACCCTGATTCCGATGTACTGGCTCACCCGAGATGTCGCGCTATGGGCATCGCTACCAGCGCCTAACGCGTGGGCCGCGGGAAGCACGATCGGTCCCGTGCTCGCCGGTGTTGGCGGCTCGCGCATTTCGTATCCCTTCGTCACCCCGCTCGGCGTCTTCGGCTTACCGTTCTGGATCATCGCGATCGTCCTCGGGCGAGAACTCTTCATGACGGTCTTTCGGCAGTTCGCGGCCCGGCGCGGCGTGATCATTTCGGCCATCGGCCCCGCCAAGTGGAAGACGACGTTTCAGTCCATCTGGGTTGGCGCCGCGTTCTTCTGGTTCTTTGCGTCAGCCGCGGCAGCAGAGCATCGCTGGACGTCGGGAGCGTGGAACGCCTTCGCCATGTTCAATGGAATCGTGGGCGTACTGGCGATGATCGGTGCCGTCGCGCTCACCCTGTATTCGCTCTGGCTGTACCTGCAGCGCTATGGCGGCGCGGTCATGCGGACGTCGGGCGCGCTCGCGGGAGACGGACGCTAGCCGCGACAGTGGGTAGCTTTGCACGGCTCCGTTCGCAGCGATCAACCGGTTTGCGCGCTGTGGCTGGCGTGCGACTCAACTCTCGCAGCCGCTCGACATGAATCTCGAGATCGTCACGATTGGCGACGAGCTCCTGCTCGGCCTCACCATAGACACCAATGCGGCGTGGCTCGCGCGCGAGCTGGCGACCCACGGCGTAAGTATCGTTAGGCGTGCGACGGTCGGCGACGACCCAGCGACGATTGCCGATGCGGTCAAGCAAGCACTCGAACGTACCGGCGCCGTCATCACGACGGGTGGATTGGGGCCAACCGCCGACGACATGACCAAACCGGCGATTGCAGCCATTTTCGGCAAGACGCTCCGGCTGGATGAAGAACGATGGGAGGAACTTCGGCGACGCTGGCGCGAGCGTGGTCGCGCGGGCGAAATCCCCGAGTCCAATAAGCAACAAGTCATGATTCCCGATGGCGCGCGTGTGCTGCACAATCGGCATGGCTCCGCTCCGGGCATCTTTCTCGAGGACGAGCAGAGTCGCTGGGTGGCGATGCTCCCCGGCGTGCCGCGTGAAATGCGCGGACTGTACGAGGATGAGTTGCTCGCCGTCATCAAGGAACGTTTGGGTGCTTCGGAACACGTCGTCCGCACCCGTACACTGCGCACGACCGCCGTCGCCGAGTCGCAGCTTCCCACGTTGTTAGGCGACGCCGCGGGGGGATTTGACGGGATGTCGCTCGCGTATCTCCCGGGCGAAGAAGGGGTCGACCTCCGCCTAACGATTCGCGACACGACACCCGGCGACGCCGATGCGCGACTGGCGCGCGGCATCGACCTGCTACGCGAACGCGTCGGCATTTTTGCGTACGCCGAGGGGCGCAACGACATGGCGGATACGGTGCTGAACCTCTGCCGGGAGCAAGCGCTCACCATCGCTGTCGCGGAGAGTTGCACCGGTGGGATGCTAGGCCAGCGACTCACCGCGATCCCCGGTTCATCAGACGTCTTTCTCGGCGGTGTGATCGCGTACAGCAACGGCGCGAAAGTATCGGCGGTCGGAGTCAGCGTCGATACGATCGACGCCGTCGGGGCGGTGAGCGAAGCGGTCGCGCGAGAGTTGGCCGCAGGAGTGCGCGAGCGACTCGGCGCCGACATCGGTGTGGGGATCACGGGAATCGCCGGTCCCGGCGGCGGAACCTTGGAGAAGCCGGTCGGACTTGTCTGGATAGCGATCGATGTACGTGGTTCTCAAAAGACGCACGGCGGACGCATGATCGGCGATCGGGCTGAAATTCGCTTCAGGGCCACGCAGAGTGCTTTGGATATGATTCGTCGCGCCCTCCTCGCAGCTCCGTAGCTGACGCCGCTCGTTCGCAGTCCCTTCGAAAAAGCACCAGGCTGCCGAAGTGGCGGCCATTCGAGGGCATGGGCGTTGCTGTTGCGCAACCTCATGTCGAAATTTGATTTGGCGCGCGCGTCCGAAGATTCTACTTCGAATGAGATTCAGCGCTTCATGGAGGTTTCTCCTGACGCCAAACTTCGAAACTCACGTATAAGAAACGCGGTAGGCGTTGAAGATTATGGCTGAGCGAAATACGAGCGAACAGACAATGGATGCCGCCGAGCGCGGAGCTCCAGAGGCCAACGCGCAAGAAGGGGTGCAGACCGGTCAGTCGGGCGATCAAGCCGACCTCACCACGCGTGAGGAGTGGCAACGGTTGCTGGACGAGCAGCGCGACAAGTACCTCAGGCTCGCCGCTGAGTACGACAACTTTCGGAAGCGCTCAGCAAAGGAGCGCCAGGACGCAGGTTGGCGTGCACAGGGCGATCTTGTGGCCGGATTGATCGATTCCCTCGACGATATCCAACGCTTCGCACACGTCGATCCCACGGTGGTGGACGCACGCACCATCAAGGACGGCGTCGCGATGGTGGAGAAGAAGATTTTCAAGTCACTTGGCGGACACGGCCTCGATGTCGTTGATCCGGTGGGTCATCCATTCGATCCCGCGTTCCACGAGGCAATCACGACGATTCCCGCGGAGTCACCCGAACAGGATCACCTCGTCGCGCAGGTCTATCAGTTGGGCTATGTATTTCGCGGTCAGCTCCTGCGGGCGGCGCGCGTCGTCGTGAAGCAGTGGAACGGTTAGGCACTCGTTAGGCATACATGGCTCCCACGAAGGACTACTACGCGGTCCTCGGCGTCTCGTCGACGGCGACGGCCGACGAGATCAAGAAGCAGTATCGCCGCCTCGCGAAGAAGTATCATCCCGACGCGAACGCGAACGATCCGAAAGCCGCCGATCGATTCAAGGAGATCTCGGAGGCGTATCAGGTCGTTGGTGATGCCGAAAAGCGAAAGCAGTATGACGAGATGCGCCGCTTGGGCGCCTTCTCCGGCTTCGGCAATACCACCGGCGGAAGTCGCGCACGCGGCCCGCGTCCGGGCGCGACGAATCCGGGGATGGGCGGATCGCCTAACGATTTTCGCTACCAGGATTTTGATGTCGGCGGCTTGGGTGGGTTAGGCGATCTGTTTGGATCGATCTTCGGGAACAACGCGCAGGGACGCGGGCGCCAGCAGGCCTCCGAACAAGGGCAGTCGGTCGAGACGACGCTCGACGTGCCGTTTCGTACGGCAGCCGCCGGCGGCAAGGTCTCGATCGACCTTGAAGTGAACGAGGAGTGCGAGACGTGCAACGGCTCGGGTGCCGCGCCAGGTGCAACGCTCAAGACGTGCCCTGAGTGTTCGGGGCGCGGCACGATCTCGTTTGGGCAAGGCGGCTTTGCGGTCAATCGTCCGTGCCCCCTGTGCATGGGACGCGGGCAGGTGCCGAGCGAGCGTTGTCCCACGTGCAGCGGATCGGGCGAAGTGCGAACGCGCAAGAAGGTCGCGATCACCGTTCCCGCGGGATCCGACAACGGCACCAAGATTCGCTTGAAGGGGCAGGGCGGACGCGGTACGCGCGGCGGACCGCCTGGAGACCTGATCATCACCCTGCAGGTGCAAGACGATCGCTTTTATCAGCGTGAAGGGCTCGATCTCCTGGCCACCGTTCCATTAAACATCGCGCAGGCTACGTTAGGCACGCGCATATCCGTGCGCACGCTCGACGGCAAGAAAGTCACCCTGCGCATCCCGCCTGGCACGCCGAGCGGCAAGCGATTTCGCATTCGCGGGCAGGGCATCACCAAGGACGAGCACACCGGTGACTTGATCGTTGAGACGAGCATCACCGTTCCCGAAAAACTCACCGAAGAGCAGGAGAAGAAGTTCCGGGAGTTTGCGGAGGCAGGGGGATTGAAGTACTGACCTACTCGGTCCGCAGGGGAACAACTGGATTCATGCGCGTGGCGCGCCCGTCGTTAGGCGGCCATCACTGGCAACGCGGAACGGGCGCCGGCCGCACGTTCGATAAACCCGCCGCCGAGCACTCGCTCACCGTCATAGATCACGAGTGACTGCCCCGGCGTAATCGCCGAGACGCCTTCGTCCAGCGCAAGTTCGATCTCGTCACCGTCGATACGGACGATTTCGGCGCGCGCCGGCGTCGCGCGATGGCGGACCTGCACCTCGACCGGAGTGCCTAACGAAGGAATGTCGGCCAGCCAGTTCATTTCGCGCGCGACGACGCCGTGACCGATGAGCGCCTCACGCGGCCCGATCACGACTTCGCGACGCTCAGGACGAATGGCCACCACGTACATCGCCTCCGCGAATCCACCCGGCACTCCTCGGCGCTGGCCGATGGTGTAGCGCGCATAGCCGTCGTGCGTCCCGACCACCGCTCCATCGAGTGTGATCACCGGGCCCGGCGCGAGCGACGGCGTGTCGTCCCCCAGCCGCTGGCGGATGATCTTCGTATGGTCGCCGTCGGGAACAAAGCAGATGTCCTGCGACTCCACTTTGTCAGCGACGATCAGGCCTAACGAGCGGGCAATGGCGCGAGTCTCCGCCTTGGTCAACGCCCCCACCGGAAGCAGCATGCGGGCGAGCACGGCGCGATCGATTCCCCAGAGGAAGTACGTCTGATCCTTGCCGTGATCGAGTCCGCGATGCAGCGCCCCATCGATCGTTCGCGCGTAGTGACCCGTCGCGATGTATGGCGCGTCGATCGCATCGGCCTTGCGAAGCAGATCGCGAAACTTCGTGAACGTGTTGCAGCGCACGCATGGAATGGGCGTTCGGCCAGCCTCGTATTCGTGCACGAAGTTGTCGATCACGTCATGTCCGAACGCTGTCTCGAGATTCAACACATAGTGCGGAATCCCGATCGACTCGCAGACGCGTCGTGCATCGTTGACGGAATCGAGTGAACAGCACGGACGATCCGGAACCTCTTCGCCGTAGCAGAAGAGTTTCATCGTCGCACCCACAACGTCGTATCCCTGCGCGTGCAACAGCGCGGCGGCGACCGACGAATCGACGCCACCGGACATTGCGACCAGCACGCGCGGCTTGCTGCTCATCCCTGCATCACCGTCATGCCACGGGCCTTCGCCACGAGCTTTGGAAAAAGCTCACTCACCCGAGTGATTCCTTCTTCGGTCGTCATTGGACCGACTGACATGCGGATGGCCGCCGATGCAATGTCGGCACGAACGCCTAACGCGGCGAGAACGTGCGATGGCGTCACACTCCCGCTCTGGCACGCAGATCCGGCAGAGCAAGCGACGCCTTGCAGGTCGAGTGCCATCAAGAGCGATTCGCTGTCCGTTCCCGGTACCGAGACATTGAGAATATGCGGCGCGCGCTTTCCGCCGCGCCCGTGCACGACCGCATCGGGAATCTTGGCGAGAATCGCCGCCTCGAGCGCATCGCGCATCGCTTCGAGTTTGCTCCATTCCTCGGCGCGCTCGGCAACGGCGAGTTCGGCGGCGCGCGCAAGTCCAACCGCCATCGCCACATTCTCCGTACCGGGACGTCGCCCACGATCCTGAGAGCCACCGTGCATCAACGGCTCGAGCGGCGTGCCACGACGAATGAACATCGCTCCGATGCCTTTTGGAGCGCCGATCTTGTGTCCGGAAATCGTTAGGCTGTCGACGGCTACGGCTGCAGTATCGATGGCGACTTTTCCAAACGCCTGCACGGCGTCGGTATGAAAGAGTACGCCGTGCGCCTTCGCCTTGGCGACAAGTGCGGGGATATCCTGAATTGCACCCATCTCGTTGTTCACCCACATCACCGAGACGATCGCGACCTTGTCGTCCACCAGCGAATCAAAGCTCTCGTCGCGCACGCTGCCGGTGGCCTCTACATCGAGGATGCGTTCCTCGCCTCCCTCATGGCCTGCCCAGTGCACGGCCTCCAGTACGGCCTTGTGTTCGATCGGCGAAGTAACCAGTGCCGGACGCTCGTGGCGCCGAGCGCGCCAGGAACCGAGCACGGCGAGGTTGTCGCCTTCGGTCCCTCCCGAGGTGAAGCAGATTTCGTCAGGGTTGGCGCCGAGACATCGGGCAACGCGTTCGCGCGCTTCATCGAGCGACGTTCGCGCCTCACGCCCCCAGCGATGGACGCTCGAAGGATTACCGAAGCGCGCCCCGAAGAATGGGAGCATCGCTTCGAGCACCTCAGGACGGACCGGAGTTGTGGCGGCGTGGTCGAGGTAAACAGGTATACGCATGCGATGAAATCTAGCGGCCAGCCTCCGGCTGAGCAGGGGCGGGGAGCCGTCAGAAGCCGTCCAGGATCCGCAAGGAGCTGTGAGGAGGTGTCAGAGGCTTCCGGAGGCTTCAGGAGGCTTCCGGAGGCGGCGAAAAAGGGCGTACGAGCGCCATCAAGTCATTCGAGCGCGAGTTGCCCGCGTTTGAAGCGGGCAATGGCACCAGCATTGAGGACAATGGCAGCCCCTGCGATCGCCAGCGCAACGCGAAATGTTGCGACCTCAAGGCCGATCTGCGTTGCCATTGCCATCAGTCGCTCCTGGGTGCTCGACGAGATGACCTGCAGCAGGATCACCGGCGCCATCATGAAGAGGAGAATGATGACACCGAACGTCTGTTGGGCCTGACGCACGGTGGACGCGCGTAAGGAGACAAACACTCCCAAGCCGGAGATGAACATCGCAACCGATGCAACGAGTGCGAGCAGAGCCGGGAGGCGCGCTCCCCTGAAGTACAGGAGGTGCCCTTCGTAATGCTGCACGTTCACGACGATGAGTCCGAGGAGGATGTTCGTGACGGCGAACGAACACCCGTAGCCGACAGCTGCAACGATCTTCCCGAGGATGATGGCGGAATCACTCAGCCTGGTGGCGAGCAGCGTCTCGAGGGTGTGGCGCTCGCGTTCACCGGCCACGGCGTCGGCAATCAGCGTCGACGTCATGCTCGACGTGAGCAGCGGCCAATAGAAGTACATGAGCGGCGAGGTCAGCCAATGTGTCCCCATTTGCAACGGTGAGACCACGCCGAGGAAGAGAATGACGAGAATCACCGACCATCCCCCGCGCTTGAAGCGGAGGAGCTGGTCAACGATTTCCAGCCATTCCTTGCGTGCGACGGTCCAGATGTCGTGGATCATGCGGCCGGTCCGTCCTCGTTAGGTGCGCCGACAAGGTCAAGAAAGACGTGCTCGAACGACGCGCGGTCGCGTCGCAATTCCTCGATTTCAACGCCTTGCCCAACCAACCAGGCAACGAGCGGGGGAACCTCTCCACCGGTGGCGAGCGTGACGGTGACACCATCTGCCTCACGCGCGAGGTCGGCGACGCCAGGGCGAGTGCCTAACGATTCAAGCACCTCGGCGGTGAAGCCGCGCCCCACCACCCGCAACGTGGGCTCGCCAAGTTTCGCGCGCAATTCCGTCGGCGCGCCAAAGCCCATCAGCCGCCCCTTGCGAATGACGCCGACCAGCGAGCAGAGGCGCTCTGCCTCCGACAGGTTGTGTGTCGTTAGAAAAATCGTGACCCCTTCCTGCAGCGCCAGGCGCGAGAGGTCGTCGCGTAGTGACGCGCTGGCCACCGGATCGAGTCCGGCCGTCGGCTCGTCGAGGAAGACGAGGGGAGGGCGATGCAGCACCGCGCGCGCGACGGCGAGCTTCTGCTTCATCCCGCGACTCCAGTTGCCCACTGGATCGTCGCGGCGATCCCAGAGTCCGAACTGTGAGAGGAGCTCCTTGATGCGCGCCCCTCGATCGCGTTTGGACATGTGCCACGCGCGCCCAAAAAAGTCGAGATTCTGCTCGGCCGACAATCGCTCGTACACGCCGCTGTGCTCGAGCAGCGCGCCGGCGCGTTCGCGTACGTACGACCCTGCCTTCTGCGAGTCGAACCCGAAGACTTCGCTTCGCCCGCGCGTTGGCGCGACGAGACCGAGCAACACGCGAATGATCGTGGTCTTGCCTGCGCCGTTAGGCCCTAAAAATCCAAAGACGACGCCAGGCGGCACCTCAAAGGACAAGCCATCCAGCGCGCGCACCGCGCCGAAGTCTCGTATCACCTTATCGACGCGGATGGCAGGGACGCTCATGCGCGCTCGTGTACGCGTAGCGCGGCACGCACCGGTGCTGCGTCGAGCCCTTCGAGTTTTATGGGAAGTGACACCAGGTCGTAGCGCCCCGCATCGACCCCGCGCAGGTCGAGGTTCTCGAGGATATACGCACCGGCGCCGAAGATCGCATGGTGGTTTTCCAGCGACTTGCTCTCTCGATGATCGACGGACGGTGCGTCGGTGCCGAGGAGCTTGAGACCGCGCGCCGCGAGCGCGCGGATGCACGCCAGCGACGGAACCGGCCACCCAGCAGGGAATGGCGCATCAGCGATGGACCGACCGGTGCGCAGGAGAACTCGCTCGACCATGTCGCCTTCCGCCAGCTGCAAGTCACCCGGTTCGATGGTATCGTGCACGTGCCGAACATCGACGACCAGCGCGGCACCGACAAATGCATCGAGCGGCAATTCGTGAGACGCCGGCGCATCGTCGCGCACGTGCAGCGGTGCGTCGGCATGCGTGCCCACATGCGGACTTCCAGCGATGGCCGAGAGGTTGACGCTCGCCCCGTCGGCAATGCGCCACGTCCAGCGACAATCGTACGGTGCATCGCCGGGCCACTCCGCGGTGCCAATGCGCAGCGTCACACTGATGTCGCGAAGCTCCATCTCGTTAGGTGCCGGCAGGACGGCCGCCACCGGCGCCGAAGAAACGAGCACGCACCTCCCATAGCTGCGGGAAGAAGCGCTGTTGCAGCGTACGCGTCAGGTACTTCGCGCCTAACGTGCCTCCCGTCCCGCCGGTCATGGGGCCAATGATACGCTCGACCAATTGCACGTGTCCAAATCGCCAAAGCGCAAAGCCCTGCTCGTACTCGATCAGCGATTCCGCGAGCATGAAGAGCGGCGTCTTGTTCGGCTCCGCATAGATGGCGTCGAGCGTCGTCGACTTCTGCGCGATCATCGCCAGAAAGATTTCCTGCAGCGCCGGGCGGTCGAGCGCCTGCTGCACGATGGCCGGAATCTCGCCGTGCTCCTTCAGCACCTGCATGAAGTGCGGGTCGCGTAACCCCGACACCGCCTCGATCGCGCGGAATTGCGCGCTCTGGCCGCCGCTGGCCGAACCGAGATACCCGCGAAATTCGGCGAACCGTTGTGGCGGTAGGGTGTCGAGCGCGGAAAGCTGCGACGAGACGATGCGCATCAGCGCATTCACGCGCCGCATGGTGGTGAGGGCCGCCATTTCATCGCCACTCTGCAGGTGCACGATGAAGGTGTTGAGTTCGTGGAGCATCACCTTGAACCAGAGCTCACTCGATTGATGCACGATGATGAAGAGCAGCTCGTCGGGGTGCTCAGGGCGCGACTTCGGGTGTTGCAGCTGCAACAGCTCGTCGACCATCAGGTACGAGCCATAGGTGACGTCGTGGCCGTCTGTCACTGCTTGTGTTGGGTGCGCCATTGTCAGAAAGTTGAGACCTGGAGTTGGGTGATATCGTCGACGCGCATGGTTTCGGTGGTGTAGAACGGTTCGCCGTAGCGCGTGCGAATGAGTGAGCCGTAGTGCGCTGCCTGGTGCCGCACAACATCAAAGAGTGATTCCCCCGTGGGATAGACCTCGCCAGCTTGCACCGCGCCCTCGAACTGCGAGGCGTAGCAGCGCACCGCGGCGAGCTTCTGCTCGAATTCGTCGGAGATGTCGACCACGAACGTGGGCTTGAGGTGGTCCTCGCGATAGGTGATGCAGTGGACGACTTTCCGCGGGCGAAACGGTGGAGCGGTGTCGTCGATCTTCTTGAGCCCCGCTACAAAGACGGCGTCGCGAATGAGTTCAGCCGCCACGCGATGATCGGGATGGCGCCCGTACGGCGCTGGCGCCGGCGCAATGACGATGGCGGGACGCAGTCGCCGCAAGGCGCGCGCAAGCGTTAGGCGCGAGTCCGGAGTGTTCTGAATCCCCGCATCGGGGAGTCCGAGCGTCTCACGGACGGTGAGTTGCAGGATTGCGTTCGCCTTTGCCGCTTCGCCAGCGCGAAGGGCGGCATTTCCCCGCGTCCCCATCTCGCCCGCCGTCAGATCGAGCACGCCAACCCGGTGTCCTGCACGTGCCGTCTTCAGCAGGGTGCCGCCGCACGTCAGTTCCGCATCGTCGGGATGAGCGACGACGGCGAGGAGAGCGAGGGATTCGTGATCAGAATCAGAGGACATGACCAATGAATTGAGGAGCGGCGTCTCGGCGCTGCAACTTAACCACGACGCTCGGCGAGCTGGACCAGCTGTTCAACGATCGCCCGTGATGTGCGAGCCAAGGGCATTCGCCTTCACTCGTACCGGAGCGCCTCCACCGGATCAAGCCGGGCGGCCCGACGAGCAGGAATAATCCCGAAGACAAGGCCGATGCCAATCGAGACGAGAACGGCGATGACAGTGATCCCGACTGGGGTGGGTGCGTCGACGCGAAGCGCGAGCGCTGCCAACCGTCCAAAGGCGAGGCCGACGAAGATCCCCACCAGTCCGCCGATACCGGTGAGCGTCGCAGCCTCAAACAGAAATTGCAGCAGGATGTCGCTTCGTGTGGCGCCTAACGCTTTGCGCACGCCGATCTCGCGCGTGCGTGAGGTGACGGACACCATCATGATCGCCATGACGCCGATGCCGCCCACCAGTAGTCCAACTGAGGAAAGCGCCACCATGACGAGGAAGAACGCCCCCGACACCTTGTTGAAGATGCTGAGGATCTGCTCCTGCGTCATCAGGTCGAAGTTGTTCTTGTCGGCGGGGTGCAACCGTCGCATTTCGCGCAGTGTGACCATCACCGCATCCTGCGCGTCGGCGACGCTCACGTCGTTGCGTCCGCGCACGGCGATGAAAACGGCGTTCGTCTTGTCGAGCGGGAACTGCTGGTCGAGCATCCGATAGGGAATGACGGCCGAGACGTCTGCTCCCGGCGGCATGAAGATGTTCTTGGCCGGTTGATACAGGCCAATCACTTCTGCCGGGCGGCCGCCGACCTTGATCACCTTGCCTAACGCGGAGGCGCGACCGAACATGCGGTGCGCCAGGTCTTCGGGGATGACGACGACGTTCGTCCCGCTCGTCATCTCGGCGCGCGAGAACCAGCGACCAAGTACCAACTCGCCGCCAATGACGTCGGTGAAGTGATCGTCGGCGCCGTAGATGCGATTGGGCTGCGTGCGCTCCGCGCCGTATTCCAGTCGCCCCTGTACGATTCCCCACAACCCGGCGTAGGCAATCTGCGGGAGCTTGGCAATCCGTTCTGCTTCCGACAGCTGCAAATCGGGACGGATGCGAATCCACGCGGGGAGCGCGTCGGGATTCACCGGCGTCCCCTGTTTGACCTTGAAGACATAGAACAGTCGAGGGCCGGCTTGCTCGATCGTCCTCACGATCTGCGATTGAATCCCATTCACGATTGTCGCCATCGACATCACCGAACTCACGCCGATGACGACGCCGAGAATGGTCAACCCCGCGCGGAGTTTCGACGCGCGAATGGACTCGAGCGCGATCCCAACGTTCTCCTCGATATGATCGATGAGGCGCATGGCTATTCCGACCGCATTGCGGCGATGGGATCGAGACGGGCCGCGCGCCGCGCCGGATAGACGCCAAAGACGATTCCGACGCTCGCGCCTAACGCCACCGCCAGTGCCACCGACCACGTGGTCACGCGAGCGGGAAGGGGTGAGGCTGCCGCGATCAGTTCCGCAAATAACCACCCCGCGGTCGCCCCCATGATTCCGCCTAACGTGGCGAGCACGATCGCCTCCCACAGGAACTGCCGCTCGATATCGGACGCGCGCGCGCCGACCGCTTTCCGAATCCCGATTTCGTGCGTTCGCTCGGTGACCGCCATCAGCATGATGTTCATGATGACGATGCCGCCAACGACCACACCAATCGCGACAACCGCCGGAATGATGGCAAAGAGAAGACGTGTCACCGTCTTCCAGAAATCCACGAGCGCTGCCGACGTCTCGATCGAGAAGTCGTTCTCCTCACCGGGGCGAAGTCCGCGCGTCATGCGCATCGCTTCCTCGGCCTTCTGCATGGCGAGATCCATCGCCTCGGGCGTCGCCATCTTCACCGACACCGTCGTGGTATTACGCCGTCCGAACAACATCTCGAACCGCGTGATCGGGAGCAGCGCATACGTGTCGAACGACTGGCCGAGCACTTCTCCTTTCGCCGCGTTTACGCCGATGATCTCGAACTGCTCACCGTATACGCGCACCGTCTTCCCTACAGCAGGAATGCCGGGAAACAGCTTCTCGGCAACATCGTGGCCGATGACGACGACCGCGCGACGCTCGCTCACGTCGATGTCGCCTAACGCGCGCCCCGACTCGATGCGGTAGTCCTGCACTTCCTCGTAGGCGGGCGTGACGCCGAACAGCATGACATCGGCCAGATGTAAGTCGCGCCACACGACTTCGGCTCGCGGTGTCGGCCAACCCGAAGTCATCGCGATTGCGTCGGCGTCTGGGATGGCGTCTTCGACCGCCGCCGCATCACGCGCGGTGAGCTTCGGGCGTCGCGCGATGCGTGTCATGTCGTCATCGCTGATGCGCGCCACATTGACCGGTGACCGCCGCACTTGGAAGGTGTTCGCACCGATCATCGCGTCAGCGATGTTTTCCTTCACATACGCGTTCATCCCCTGGATGATCGCGATGACGGCGACGAGAAATGCAACGGAGACAATGATGCCGAGGAGAGTGAAAAAGGACCTCAGCTTATTGGCGCGAATCTGACCGATCGCGGTCGCGAAAACGTCGGAGAAATGCATGAGTGGGGCTTGGGCCCCTTAGCGAGGAACGATATGAGCTCTTGTGAAATGCTCCACCGAGGCTACCGGAACGCAAGCGGATTTCTTCCGAGCATGCGTTCGAGCCCATCGCATGTGACGGCGAGTGACTATCCGTTCCCGGAGCTTACTCGTATCGCAGCGCCTCGACCGGGTCCATGTTCGCTGCGCGCGATGCCGGGGCCATCCCGAAGAAGATCCCCGTGAGCGCCGCGGAGCCCAACGCGGCAACAATTGCCAGAAGCGGGACAGACGCCGGGATTGGAGTGAGGCTCCGAATCAATACGGCCAGCAGTGCCCCTGCGGCGAGCCCGACGCCCGCGCCGATGCTTGTGAGCGTCGCCGCTTCAACGAGGAACTGCCACAGAATGACCCCGCGTGTCGCGCCTAACGCTTTGCGAACGCCGATCTCGCGCGTGCGTTCGGTCACGGAAATCATCATGATCGCCACGACGCCGACGCCGCCGACGAGGAGCCCGACAGCCGACAGCACGAGCATGACGAGGAAGATCGCGCCGAAGACCTTGTTGAAGATCTCGACGAGCTTGTCCTGTCCTACCACGTAGAAATTGTTAGGCGCCCCCGGATGCAGTGCGCGGCTCGCACGCAGTGCGGCCGTCACTTCGTCGATGGCGACATCGCGCGGCACGTCGTCGCGCGGTTTCACATTCACCATCAAGCCGCGCATCCACGCATTCAGTTTGCGCCGCGCAGTCTCGGCCGGGAGGATCACCTTTGGAGTGTTAGGTCCGCGGCCATCGAGTGACTTGAGAAAACCCGCCTTCGCCTGATAGATGCCGATGACCGTGAAAAGCTGCTTGTCGAGGAGCACCGCCTTTCCAATCGGATCGGATTCGCCGAAGAGTTGTTTCGAGAGCGTGTCGTTGAGAATTGCCACCGGCTGCGCGTTCGAGAACTCCTGCGTCGTGAAGTTCCGGCCCGGGAAGATGTCGCCGCCATCGGTCTCCATCCATTGCGGTCCGTACGCCTCGAAATTCACCGACGACAGCCGCACGTTGTGAAACGCGACCGATGAGCTGCCGAACAACCACGGCGACGATGCTTTTACCGAGGGGAGCGTGGAGATGAGCCGCCATTCGTCCATCGTTACCGCGGGATAGCGGCGTTCGGGGCAGTCGTCGTCGGGACCCTCGCACGAGTTCATGCCGCCCGGATCTTCGCGCCTAACCATGAACGACGTCGCGCCGAATTCGTCGAGGTCGGACTGAAACGACAGGTTGATCCCGTGAATTGTGGCCGCCATGGCGACGACGACAAAAACACCGACGGCAACACCCAAAATCGTCAATGCCGCGCGCACCCGGTTGGCGCGAATCGCATCGAGCGCAATGATGACGCCCTCGAGCGACGAATGTGCCCAGTCGGCGATGCGCATGGTTATTCCTGCCTCAGGGCAGCGATCGGATCGAGGCGCGCCGCACGTGACGCAGGGTAGATCCCGGCGACAATGCCAACGCCCGCGCCTAACGCGATGGCAACCGGAATCGACCAGACGGCGACACTCGCGGGGAGTGGCGACAGCGCTGAGACGATCTTCGCGAGGCCAAAGCCCAACCCGATGCCGATGGCCGCGCCGAGAATGCTCAGCGACGCGGACTCGACGAGGAACTGCCGCAAGATGTCTGCGCGACGGGCGCCTAACGCTTTCCGAATGC
Source organism: Gemmatimonadaceae bacterium (assembly GCA_044224185.1). Lineage (GTDB taxonomy): Bacteria > Gemmatimonadota > Gemmatimonadetes > Gemmatimonadales > Gemmatimonadaceae > SCN-70-22. The sequence goes on from JBGAKW010000003.1 coordinate 226,822, forward strand.
CGATCTCCCGCGTGCGTTCAGCCACGGAGACCAGCATGATGTTCATGATGACGATGGCGCCGACGATGAGACCGATGGCGGGAAGCGCGGTACCGAAGACGACCATCTTCCCCTTGAGTTCATTGAAGAACGAGAGCGCCGACTCCGATGACTCGAGGGCGAAGTTGTCGGGTTGGGCCGGCGAGAGCCGGCGCAACGAACGCATGACGGTGCGCGCTTCTTCGCGAGCGCCGTCCAGCAAAACCGAGTTAGGCGCCTTGACGAGAAGCCCGCCAAAGTCGCTGCGCGGATTGGTGACGCGATGAATCGCGGACCAAGGCGCGATTGCCAGGCGATCGAGCGAAAAGCCGAAAAGCGAGCCTTGCTTTTCGATCAGTCCGATGACGCGAAACTGCATGCCTCCTATGCGCAGCTCGCGCCCGATGGGATCGAGGTTTGGAAAGAAGTGCGAGGCCACTTCGGTCCCGATGACGATGACTTGTGCCCCGTACGTCACCTCCTGCGGCGTAAAGGCGCGCCCGCTCGTTAGGCGGTACCCCTTCATCTCGAAATACGGTGACTCGGCACCGATCGCCTGCACCGATCGCGGACGTCCCAACGCCGATTGCGCCTTGGTGAACGTCATGTTCTCGATCGAATTCGTCGTGCCGGGCGGAAGTACGGCGCGCACGGCTTCGACGTCAGGGCGATAGAGACGCGGACGACGCTGCATCTCCTTCCACTGCTCCTCGCTGACATTTCCCATCATGATGTTGGGACGTCGCTTGAGGACGAACGTGTTCACGCCGAGGAGCTTGCCGGCGAAGTCTTCTTCCATGTAGCGCCCCATCCCTTCGACGATGCTGACAACGGCGATAAGAAACATCACGCCGATCATCACGCCCAGGAGCGTGAAGAAGCTCTTGAGCTTCTGCACGCGGATCTGGGCAAAGGCGAGACGGACAGCCTCGAAAAACGGCATCGTGAGGAGAGGTGCGCGGAACCTAACGAGTGAGGCGCTCGACATTCATCGCGCGCCATCGTCGATGACCGACTACGTGAGGCCCTGCGATTGCTTGAACGCCGAGCGGCGATCGTCGCTCGCGATCACGCCGTCACGCAACACGACAATACGACGCGCGTGCGCCGCGATGTCCGGCTCGTGCGTGACCATGATGACCGTCTGCCCGGTGTCGGCCAGATTCTCGAACACGCGCATGATCTCTTCCGACGTCTGCGAGTCGAGGTTTCCCGTCGGCTCGTCAGCGAGAAGGATGGACGGATCATTCACCAGCGCGCGCGCAATGGCGACGCGCTGGCGCTGACCGCCCGACAACTCGTTCGGACGGTGATTCATGCGATGATCGAGTTGCACCTGCTCGAGCGCATGCTTGGCACGGCGCTTCCGCTCGTCGGAAGAAATGCCGGCGTACACCAGCGGGAGCTCGACGTTATGCAACGCCGTCGCGCGCGGAAGAAGATTGAACGTTTGGAAGACGAATCCGATTTCCTTGTTGCGCACGCGTGCGAGCTGATCGTCCGACATTTTCGAGACGAGCAGTCCGTTGAGCCAATACTCGCCAGCCGTAGGAGTATCGAGACAACCGACGAGATTCATCAACGTCGACTTGCCCGAGCCGGACGGGCCCATGATCGCCACGTACTCGTTGCGACGAATGGCGAGATCGACACCGCGCAACGCACGCACGATTTCACCGCCCATGTCGTACTCGCGCTTGAGACCACGCGTCACGATCACCCATTCCTTGGACGGCGTGCTCCCCGGCGTATCGACTACCGCGCGTCGCTCAGCAGTAGTGCTGAGCGTGTACTCGCCGGTCGTCGTTAGGCTCTCGTTTCCCGCTGGTGAATCGCTCACGACTTTGCTCCAGTCTCGGGCTTCTTCTCCTGCTTCGCTTCTTTGACCAGGGCGCCGTCCTTCAACTCACGAATCGCCTGATACGTGCCGCCGACGATGCGCTCCCCCTCTTTGATCCCGGTGAGCGCCTCAAAGTATTTGTCACCCGCGATCCCAACCTTTACGGGGCGGAAGGTCACTTTGTTGTCGGCGCCCACGACGAACACACCTTCGACATCACGCTTGCCAACTTCCTTCTTTGGCGCCTTTCCCGCGCTCGCGGCGGTGTCGGCCGATAGCGCTTCGTTCTCGCGAACGGTGAGCGCGATGATCGGAATGGTCAGCACCGACGACCGCGTGTCGGTTACGATCTTCGCCGTGGCGGAGAAGTCAGGGCGCGTGTCCTTCGGCGCGTTCAACAACTGAATCGTGACCTCGTAATCGATGGCCTGCTCGCTGCTCGACTGACCAGTCGCCGCCGCCTTCACCGAGCTGTTGGAGATCTCCACCACCTTGCCGAGGAACGTCGTATCGGGGAATGCGTCGATCTGAATCACGGCCGAGTCGCCAAGTGAAATGCGCGCGACGTCCGTCTCGTCGACCTTCACTTTCGTCTCGAGGATGCTCATGTCGGCAATCGTCAACAGCGTTGCAGCATCCTTGTTGAACGTTCCTGGCACCGCCGTTTCACCCTGCTCAACGGCGAGACGGGTGATCTTCCCGGTCATCGGAGCAAGGATCGTTGTGCGTCCGAGGTTCGTCTTCGCCTCACGCAGCGACGCCGCCGACTGATCGCTGTTCTGCGCGGCCGCCTCGTAGAGCGCCTCGTTCACGTCTACCTGCGTCTTGAGCTGCTCGAGTTGTTCAGCCGAGATGAGCTGGGCGTTGGTCTTCTGGATTTCGCGCGAGCGATCGTAGTTGCGTTGCGCCTGCAGCAAGTTGGCCTTTGCCTGCGCCGCCTGCGCCTTCGCAGCTGCAACGGCGGCCTCCGCTCGTTGCACCGCCGAGACGTAGAGGGCGGGATCGATCTCGAGAAGGAACTGTCCCTTCTTCACGATGTCTCCCTCTTTCACGGCGAGTCGCACGATGCGACCACTCAAGTCTGCGGCGACATCGACTTTCGTCTTCGGTTGCACCTGGCCGCTGGCGGTGACCGAGGCAACGAGATCGCGCTTCGCAACCGACTCGATGCGAACCTCAGTTGCCTTCTTGTTGTTCTTGGCGGCCGTCGTCGCGACCCACGCCGCGATACCGACGACGGCAACGCCGACCAACGACCACTTCATACGTTTGCTCATTCTCGTCCCCGGTTATCGCAGAGAGCGCCCAACCGCAGCTTCGAGCGCGGCGAAGGCCTTGTGAAAGTCGTAAATGGCGTTGATGCGATCGGTCTCAGCGCGTTCGAAGTCGGAGCGCGCCTGTGTGACATCAACGAACGTGTTGGCGCCGACGCGGAAGCGCTCCTGCGCCAGTGCGAGTGCCTCGCGAGCGGCGACAACGTTCTGCTCCTGCAAGCGCACCGTCTGGAAGGCCGTCATGAGATTGCGATGGGCCGACGTGACATCCGCCGTTAGGCGGAGCTCCTGCTCGCGAACGCGATAGCGCGCATCATTCCGCGTCGCGGCCGCTTCCTGCACGCGCTGTTCGCGCGAGAAGCCATCAAAGATCGGGATCGAAAGCTGCGCCGAAAACTGCAACGGCGAGCGCGTGAAGTTGAACGGATACTGCGAGTTGCTCTGTCTGATCGACGAGGCCTGCGCTTCCGTGAACACGAGTGCGGAGCACTGTTGCAGGATGCTCGACAGGCCGGCGCCGCGCCGCAGCGAGTCCTGCGCGATACAACCACGCTGTTGCGCCAGAACCGATGCGCGCGCGTTGTCAATCGAACCGTTGATGTCCATCAACTGCTGCGTGAAGCCAGAGACCCCCGTCTGTAATTGCAGTGTAGGGAAGTACGCCGACCGCGCCGCCGACACGCCGACATCCGCTGCGTGTTCGCGCGAGCGAAGCGCACTCAACGCCGGATTCTGGCGACGTGCCATGTCGAGGAGCTCTTGCAACTGCACTTTAGGCTCATCGACCGTGAACTGCGTCGTCAGTTGTACTTCTGCCGGCTGCTCGACACCGATTTGCTGAAAGAGGCGAAGTTTTTCGACTTCGACCGAGTTCCGCTCGCGGAGCACCGAAACCTGCTGCTGCCCGACCTGAACTTCGGCCCGGCGCACATCGAGTGTTGTCGCCGCTCCTACTGCCTGGCGCGCGCGCGCCAACTCGAGCGCAGCTTGCGTGCTGCGGAGCAGGGTATCGGCGAGCTGCGCCCGCGCTTGCGCCTGCAGCACATTCAGATACTGCGCGATCACGTTGTTCCGAAGCGTTGCCTCGGCGTTTCCGCGATCGGCGTCCGCGGCCTGCAGGTTGGCCTTTGCCTGACGCGGGGCGTCGAAGGTTGACTTGCTCAACTGCATGTTGGCCGATAGGTCGGCGCTCGACGAAATGACGTCGGAACTCGACCCGAACGACTGTCCGGCAAAGAACTGTGGACGCCCTTCGCGATAGGACGACCCAAACCCCGTCGACAGGTTCGGAAGGAATTGCCCGCGCGCAGCGCGAAGCGCCGCACTAGCCCGCTGCTGTGACGACGTGGTCTGCAGATACTGCGGATTGTTGCGAAGGGCGAGGCGGATGGCCTCGTCGAGAGTGAGCACAGGACCGCTCGCCTGCGCCTGCGCGACGTGCGCGGCGCCAATGGTGAGCAGAGTGCAGATCAGTCGTCGCATGGAATGCCGGAGGACGGTAGGTGTGGAGTGCTGCGAATGGTACGACAGGGATATCCGCGAGGTTTCAGAGGACGAGACGATAAACGAAACGCGGCGCTCCACTCTCGTGGAACGCCGCGTCCCAACCTAGCGATCGAATCAGCTCCCCTGCGGTGGGTCGTCGCGAAGCGCGACAATATTGCGCGACGGAATTGCCACCTTCAGGACGCGCCCCTTGGCGTCTACCCACACGTCCCGGGTAGCGCCTGACGGTTCGGTCATGACGATGTGCCGCGCCTCAATATCGGCGGTCCCAATGGTGACTTTTTCGTTCCCCGCCGTCGTGAGACGCACGACCATCTGCGCGTTTCGACGTGGGATCACAATCGCGACGCTTCCAGAGGCGCCCCGCTTGGCGACGAAATAATACTGATGATAAACGTCGTCATCGATAATGAGCGCGCCATCGGTTACGACGTATTCGCGCGCCGACTCTCCTTTGGCCGAGTTGATGCGCGCGCTCACGCGTCCACGGCTGATGTTTCCGCTCCAGCGCTCGGTGCCAGTCGTCGTACCCTTGCTTTCCACCACGTAGGCCGACGGCACGCCGACGGAGTCGGACGAAAGACGGGGAGTCAGCCTACGATCGCCGAACACCACCGTCGCGCGAGCCACGTATTCCACTCCCGTCGCGGTCGGCGTTCCTTCGATGCGGAAATCCTCACGCCCCGAGCGCTGTCCGCCGGTAGAGATGGTGAAGCTCCCCTGGTCGAAGATCTGCGCGCCTTGCGCGGAGAGCGACGACGAGGTGATCGCGAGGAGCGTGGCGGTAACTGCTGATCGGGTAATCATGGTGATCAATTATACCCGATTGGTTGGACCCCGTTCAGGGCTTGAGACCGCCAATCGAGCGCTACTCCGTTGGGGGCGGAGCGATAAAGATGCGATCCCGTATCTTGTTGCGAATACGAGTGTAGATGGCCTCGCCAGTCTCGGCGTTGGCGAGAGTGGGGCGCCCCACGGAACCGTTGCTGGATTTCGGGACCTTGAGCGTCGCGCGGTGAACGCTTCCGCGTTCCGCCAACGCATTCATATAGTCTTCGGCCAGATCCATTCGAACGAGATTCGGCGCGAGGTACAGGAGAAGCGATGTATCGATCTCATCGCCGTGGAGCGGGGCGAGTTGGCTGGTCGTCAGGTCGGTAACGTTGATCGATAGGATATCCACGACGCGTACACGAGCACCCTTCGTTATCACCGTAGAAAGTGCTTCCTGATGCCCTTCATGCCCGTGCGCCGTGAGGAAGATGAATTCGCAGATTCCCCCCGCTTCCCACGTATCGGTCAGGTCGTTCAGCGCTCGGAGAAGCGTCTTCCTCCGCAGCGTGGCGTTGCCCGGGACGGTGCGCTCGTGTACCGCATTCACGCCGTATTCGACCGATGGGGCGCGCAGAATCTGCAGTTCAGCGGAGAGATCATCGGCCAGCGCATCGACAATGATCGTGTCGCACCCCATCGGTAAGTGACGCCCATGCTGCTCACATGTCCCGACCGGGATTATGAGGCGCGCATCGCGCGCGAGCGCGGCTTCGACTTCTGGCGGCGTCAGCTCCTTGAGACGGAGCGGGCGCCGAACGTCCTCGTCAGGCACCGACGACTGATCGTGGTTAGGCATGGTTTCGAAAACGAGTGATCGCCCTCATGGGGCATGGCTCGTTCCAGCAGGTGCCGGCCTCGTGCTCGGCGCTTTGTGGCTCCGTGGATGGAGTCAACCATATCTGGTGGCGAGCACCGTGGCCATTGCGGGCGCCATCGGGCTCGCACTTGTCCCACGAGTGCGCGGGAATTTGCCGTCGACCGGGCGCCTCTCACCCACGGTCGCCAAGGGAGTTTCGCTCGCCGCGCTGATCGTCTTTGCCGCGTTCGCGTGGATTGCGCGTCACGATCTCACTGCAATTACGGCCAATTGGGAGACGTTTGACCGCGCGCGACTCGCGAGCGGTGAGCGGGCGTTACATGATGCAATCGCCGCCGACTTTCCACGTTTGGAAGCGAGCGCCGAGCAAGCGTTGTCCGCGCCTAACGCACCGACCGCGGCCCGCTTTTCTGCATTGGAGGACGCGCTCCCCCGAGATGGCGATGGCGAAAGCTCCATCGTCTTGTTCGATGGACCGGTCGCAACGGCGTGGATGGGAAAGGCGCGCCTGGTGCCCGACGCGTTCGAGGCGCGCCACGGTATCGCCTGGAGCGACTTTTATGTCGTCGCCTACGCCGCCGCGTCGCGCGCCGGGCGACGCGCGGTGGCGATGCGCACGCTACTGGCCTATCCGCCGGCCGACCATCTCGCGCAAACAACCGCGACGGGCGTGGCGCGCCGCGCACAGATTCGCGGCTACGAGCTGTCGGCGGCCGGCGGCGGCAATAGCTCTCCCGTGGTGGTCGCCGGCGACACGCTGGCGTGGGCGCGCGCCCTCTCGCTCTCCGAAGGGGCGGCGCGGCTCATGGTCGAGGAGCGCGCGCGCATTCGTGGGGCACTCGCACTGGCGATCGCCCTCCTCGCCCTTCTCGCGGCGGCGTGGCGACGTCCCGCCCCGGCGTGGCGGCGCTTCGCGATGGTCGGCGTCGGCGTTGCAGCTGTTTACGCCACCCCACTCAACGCCCTTTCGAATCTCTCGCAGGTCTTCAATCCGTCGTATTACTTCGCGCCCTTCGGTGGAAACTTCACCGCCAACGTCGGCGCACTGGCGATGACGAGCGCGCTCGCCGTCCTCGGCGTCTTCGCGTCGCGTCGCGTTAGGCACTACCGCGTGCCGCGTCTGGCAGCCGCGCTGGTCGTGTTGGCGATTGCCTCGTTAGGTCCGTTCCTCCTGCGCGACCTGGCGCGTGGTATTGTCCTCCCGACACGTGGAATCCCCACGACGCTCTGGTTGGCGTGGGACATCGCGGTCTTCCTCGCGGCGGTGGCGCTGGTACTGGCCGGCGCGAGCGCGGGGCGCGTGGTGTTGCGCGATCGGCGCGGCGTTCCGGCTTCGCTCGCGCCGATTCTCGCGGCGCTGGCGGCGATCCTCGCGCCTGTTCTCTGGGAGGCGCCGGGACGTTGGCCACCGTGGTACTCCGTGGTGTGGATCGCGGTGCTGGCAACGCTCGCGTTGGCGCGTCGCTCACGCACCTTCGTCCTCAATTCGGCCATCGTCGCCGCCTGTGGTGCTGCAACACTCGTTTGGGGAAGCGTCTCGCGCATGCGCGTGGAGATGGCGGAACGCGACATCCGTGGACTTGGCACGACCGACGCCGAGACGCGACGTCTCCTCGAGCGATTCGCCGACGACTTGCGCGGCGCGCCCGTCCCCGCCACTCGCATGGCGTTGCTGCGGCTCTACGTAGCGTCTGACCTCGCGGCATCGGGCAATCCGATGGAACTCGCGAGCTGGCGCACGGACCAGGCGCAGCCGGATGCGGAGTTGGTGGTCGCCGACTTTGATCGCCGCGCGGAAGGTGAACGCGAGGTGATGGTGGAGGCTGCGTCGTTAGGCAGAGCGGCCATCCGCGAAGTCCCCTCGGTACAAGGGACGCAACTCATTCTCGGTGCACCGCTCGATTCCACGCACGTCGTCACCGTCGTGGTATCGCCTCGCACGAGGCTCATCGCCGAGGATCCATTTTCCGCGCTCCTCGGTCTTGAACCCACGTCGATCGTCGAACCCCCATATCGCCTCGCCGTCGCCACACTCGCCATTGACGCGTCGCTCGATTCGCTCCCCCGCTGGGAGCGGCGTGGCGACGAAATGCACGGCGATTGGCGCATCGGCGGGAGTCGGGGATTCGTCCGTGCGCACGTCGAGGTCGACCTCCGTTCGCTCGACGCGCTGGTGCAACGCGGCGTGCTGCTCGTCTTGGTGAACGTGCTCGTGCTGGGCGTATTGTGGACGATTTCGGCTGCCGCCGACGGCGCGCTTCGCCGCTGGCTGCGCGTTCGCATGCGCCGATGGCGCAGAAGCTACCGCACGCGCCTAACGCTGACGCTGTTTGGCGCGTTCGTGCTTCCTGCGGCGGCCTTCGCCATCTGGACGTACCGCCGGCTGCAAGACGAAGATCGCACGTCACGCGAGTTGTTGGTGCGCGAGACGCTGCGCGCGGTGGCCGCGACGAGCGATCTGGGGCGGCTGCGCGAAGAAGGGGACCGGCTCGACACGCCGCTCTTTCTCTACACGGGAGGACGACTCTCGCGCACCAGCGATGACATCTACGACGCACTGGCGCCGTTAGGCTGGTACATGGATCCGGTCGTCGCGCAGGAGGTCACCTTTGGCGACGAAGTCTCGGCCAATCGGCGGCTGAGTGTGGGCGGTGAGATGACGCTGGTGGGATATCGCGTCCTCATGGACTCGCGCTCCGAGCGCATCATTCTCGCCGCTCCGGCGCGACGGAGTGAGCAGACCCTCGAACGCCAACGTCGTGACCTTGGTGTGCTCATCTCGTTCGCGACGACGTTAGGCGCACTCGCCGCGCTGTTCCTGAGCGGAATGGCGGCGCGTGGATTTGCCCGGCCCATTGCTGCGCTGCGCGACGCGGCGCTGACGTTGGCCGCCGGACGGCGAACGTTGCCCTCGTTAGGCAGCGTGCCGCCCTACGAGTTCATCCCCGTCTTCTCCGCCTTCCACCAGATGGCGCAAGACCTGGGAGAATCACGCGACGCGCTCGAAGCGGCGCAACGCCAGACGGAGGCGGTGCTCCGCAATGTCGCCAGTGGCGTCGTGGCGTTCGACCGGCGGGGCATCGTCACGCTCGCGAACGCCCAGGCCGAACGCATCCTCGGTCGCAGCCTTGCAGCTGGCGATGGCGTTGGCGTCATTGGCGATACCGACACACAGGCGCGCCTTCGCGAGTTCGTCGCCGCGACGCGCGACGACGACGGCTTTGACGTCGAGCTGCGCGGGCGACAGCTGCGCGCGCGCCTAACGAGGCTTCACCGCGGCGACGGCGGCGTGGTCCTCACGCTCGACGACGTCACGGAATTGGCGCGCGCCGAACGCGTCTTTGCATGGGGCGAGATGGCGCGACAAGTCGCCCACGAGATCAAGAATCCGCTCACCCCCATTCGGCTGGGTGTGCAACATCTGCGGCGCGCGCGAGCCGACCGCCGCGATGACTTCGACTCCATTCTCGACCGCAACGTCGGACGAATCCTCGAAGAGATCGATCGGTTGGATGAAATCGCACGCGCATTCTCCAAATTCGGGACGGTTCCCGGAGAGCGCGCACCCGGCGAGCCCACCGACGTCGCCGCCGTCGCGCGAGACGTCGTGGAACTCGAACGGCTGGGCGAATCAAGCGTGCAGTGGATCTTTCAAGGGAACGGCGACGCGATGTACGCAGTGTCGCGTGGCGACGAGTTGCGCGAGGTCTTGCTCAATGTGTTGGAGAACGCGCGCCACGCCAACGCACAGCGCGTCGAGACGTCACTCAAGCACGACGACGAGCACGTCACGATCGAAGTGCGAGATGACGGCGACGGCATCAGCGACGAAATTCTTCCGCGCGTCTTCGAACCTCGGTTCTCCACAAAAACAAGCGGGAGCGGACTCGGCCTCGCAATCTCGAAACGACTCGTAGAATCGTGGGGTGGGACCATTCAAATTACGAGGCCTTCTGGTCGTGGAACTCTTGTGCGGTTGACGCTGGTTCCTGCCACGCCTTCATAGCAGCTTTGTCAGATGTCCAGCACTTCCTCCGACGTCACGCGTGTCAGCGCGCCGAGCGCTGCACCCGATCGACCGAATCGCGTCACCCATGAGCTCCCGCTGCATCTGCGCGAGTGGGAGCTTCCGCCCGAGTGGGCGTGGGGGAGCGAGGGAGTGTACATGGAGCACCGTCACTATCAGGAGATTCGCGACGCGTTAGGACGCTCGCTCTCGCTGGTGAGCGCGCCGGATCCCGCGCACGTGGGGTGGATGGCGAAGGAAGCCCGCTATCTCGCGCACCGAAATCACCCGGCGATTCCGACGACGTACCACTATTGGTCGCAGCATGGGGCGATGAAGCGCGGCCCCGGCTATCTGCGCCGCTGGATCAGCGCGGAGACGATCGGTGCTCGCGTTAGGCGCACTGGCGCCGACGACGTCCCGACGGTCATGCGGATGTTGCGCGCGGTTGGATCGACGCTGAGCTACCTGCACGACGCGGGGCACACACACGGAAGTGTATCGCCCGAAGTCATCTGGGCCGCGCCGTCGGGGCGCTTTTGGGTGTTAGGGTGGCAGTGGGCCATGCCGTGCCACGAAGTCCCCGAGGGACTCTCTCCCGATCGCCGGTGGACACCATATCCAGGCGAATGGAGCGAGAAGTGGCTGCCCACGTTTGCCACCGACCAATGGCAGCTGGCGGCGACGGCATTCTACGCCCTCACGGGCGAGCTCCCGCCGCCTAACGACGTGCCGCCGATTCGCTGGTTGCGTCCGGAAACGCCGCTGGCGCTGGCGACGATTGTGGACCAGGCGTTGCATCCCGATCCGGAACAGCGACATCGTTCGGTTTCGTTCATGCTGCGCGCCCTCGAACGCGTGAGCGGCTCGCGCGCCGTCTTTTCCAGCTCACCGACAATCCCCAGCGCGTTGAGCGACGAGGGACGACTTCGCTGGGCCGTCGGCGACGACTACGACATCCTCGGATTCCTGGGAAAGGGGACGTTCGGAAGTGTGTGGCGCGCGCGCGATCTCACGCTCGAGCGCGAAGTCGCGCTCAAGATGTTGCATCCGGAGGTTGCGCTCGATCAGAACGCAGTCGCGCGCTTTCGCCGTGAAGCCAAGCTGGCGGCGCAACTCGCGCATCCGGCCATCATCCCGATTTTCGACTGGGATTCGCGCGGCGAGGTGTCGTGGTACACCATGGAGTTGGCAGAAGCGGGGTCGGTGGCCGACCTGGTGGCGCGCGCCGGGGCACGTCCGTTCGATGACATTGCGCCGCAGGTCGAGGCGGTGCTCGACGCGTTAGGCGCCGCGCACGCCAACGGCATCGTGCACCGTGACCTGAAGCCGGAAAACATTCTCATTGACCGGTATCGGCGCTGGCGCATTACCGACTTTGGTATCGCCAGGGGGCCGGAGGAGCCGGCAGGTGCAACGGGAACGCCGGCGTTCGCCGCGCCCGAGCAGTTGTTGGGAGAACCGCAGGGGCCGTCGGTCGATTGTTTCGCCGTATCGGCGATCATCTACTTCGTCCTGACTGGCATGCCGCCGTTCGATGGACGCGACGCGCAATCGATTCTCGCCCAGCAGCTGGGCGAGCGGTATGATGCGACGATCCTTGTGCCACCCGTTGCGGCGTTTCTCAAGCGAGGCTTCTCGCCCGATCCCTCGCTGCGCTTTGCCGATGCCGTTGAGATGCGCAATGCGTGGTTAGATGTGGTCCAGGAAGTCGAGCGCGACGCCAAGCGTATGGACACCTGGTGGGGACGCGTACTCGGCTAAGCTTTCGGTGTTTAGGTCATAACGTGAACGCGGGAGTTCGCCCGAGCATGAGCAATCGTTCGCAGCGGCTTGAGGTGTGGACGCTCGCGTTGCTGTTTCTTTCGCTCCTGTCTCCCGCCGGAGCACAACGCTCGCCCCGCCCAAATCCCACACCGACGTCCGACCAGGGGGCGTCTGCACCGACGACCGTCTTCGTCGGTCAGATCGTCACACTCGATCCGTCGATGCCACGGGCGGAAGCAGTTGCGACGCGCGGTGGCAAGGTGGTCGCAGTCGGGACACGAGCACAGGTATCTGCGGCCGTGCCGTCCGGATCGGCAATCGTCGCGCTCGATGGCGTCGCGCTCCCTGGCTTCATCGATGCGCACGTACACGTTGCCGCGTTAGGCGAGTGGCTTGAATCGATCGACCTGCGCGGACTGTCGAAGGACAGTGTATTGGCCCGCGTGCGACGAGCGGCGGCGCGCGCCGGAGCGGGGAAGTGGATTGGCGGTGCGGGGTGGGATCAGTCGTTCTGGTCGCCCCCTGAATTTCCCACTGCCCGCGAACTCGACGAGGCCAGCGGCGGACACCCGGTCGTCCTGGAGCGAATTGACGGACATGCCATCTGGGTGAATTCCCGCGCCTTGCAGCTGGCGAAGGTCACCTCGCTCACCCGGGATCCACACGGCGGACGCATCGTGCGCGCGGCCGACGGATCGCCGAATGGCGTCTTTGTGGACGATGCGATGGACGTGGTGCGCCGGGCCATGCCTGCGCCGACACGCGCCGACCGCATTCGAAAGCTGCGTGCGGCCTTCGCGCAGTACGCGCGCTGGGGCCTAACGAGTGTACACGACGCGGGAATTTCGCTCCGCGATCTGGAGGCATACCACGCGATCGTTGCGGAGGGCCCGCTCCCTGTTCGCGTCTACGCGATGGCTTCGGCGAGTGACCCGTTACTCGACAAGATCTTCGCGAAGCCTCCCGAGATCGGCGCTGGCGACGACACCTTCACCCTTCGCTGCATCAAGATCGTGGACGATGGCGCGTTAGGCTCCCGCGGCGCGCGTTTGACATCGCCGTACGCAGATGCCGGCAACACCGTCGGATTCTCCCTCGTTCCACCACTGCGCTTCGATCGCATCGTCAAACGCGCTGTTGATGCAGGCTATCAGGTTGCCGCACATGCCATCGGCGATGCCTCGACGCGCGACGTGCTCGATGCCTTCGCACGCGTCGGCCCCACGCTTCGCGACAAGCGCTTCCGCGTCGAGCACGCGTCGATGATTCGCGACGACGACGTGGCTCGATTCGCGCGCCTTGGCGTCATTGCATCGATGCAACCGGTGTTTGTTGGTGAGTACTCGCGCTTTGCCGAAGCTCGAGTCGGGGCCAAACGCCTTCCATGGGTGCTGCGGTCGCGCGATGTCATCGAAAGCGGAGCGACGTTTGCCGCAGGCACCGACTTTCCGGCGTCCGATACCGGTGACCCGATGGCAACCTTGGCGTCGTTGGTCACGCGAGTCGGTTACGACGGAACGCCCGCAACTGGGTGGCTCCCATCGCAGCGTGTGGGTATCGACGTGGCGCTGCGCGCCATGACGTCCGGTGCGGCGTACGCTGCATTCGAGGAAGGGAAGAGCGGTGTGCTGGCGGTCGGGAGCCGCGCCGATTTCACGGTGCTGTCGGGCGACCCGACGGCGACACCGCCTAACGAGCTCCACAATCTGACGGTGCGCCGCACTATTGTCGGTGGGCGCACCACGTATTCGGCTACTCGTTAGGCGCCGGGTTACTCGGAGACCGACGCGTCTCCGCTCTTCTGCTTGTAGTGGCGAACGGTCTTGAGGTTCATGAACTCGCGTAAGCCCCAACGCCCAAGCTCGCGCCCGTATCCCGACGCCTTCACCCCGCCGAACGGGAAGCGCGGATCGGACGCGACCATCGCGTTGATAAAGACGGACCCTGCCTCGAGGCGCTGAGCCAGAAGCTCCGCCTCGTTAGGGTCACGCGTCCACGCGCTCGCGCCCAACCCGAACGGCGTGTCGTTGGCGAGTTCGATGGCGTGGTGTGTGTCGCGCGCACGAAAGACCGATGCCACCGGTCCGAACAGCTCCTGCGAGAATGCGGGCGCTTCCTTCGGAATGTCGGTGAGGACCGTTGGCCGATAGAAATGTCCCACGCCGTCGAGCGGCTCTCCCCCCGCCGCGACACGTGCGCCAGCGCGCACCGACGCCCGCACTTGCTCGTGCAGCTCGTCGCGGATGGCCCGTGTCGCGAGCGGGCCGATATCGGTGTTCGTCTGCATCGGGTCGCCGACCACCAGGGCGTTGATGCGCCTAACGAACTCGGTCATGAACGCATCGTATACCGCATCAACGACGATAAATCGCTTGGCCGCAATGCACGACTGCCCGTTGTTGACGATTCGCGCTGCCACCCCCACTTCGGCCGCTTTCGCCACGTCGGCCGACGCACACACGACAAAGGGGTCGCTTCCACCCAGCTCCAGCACCGTCTTCTTGAGATGCTGTCCTGCACTCGCCGCCACGGCACGACCCGCCGCTTCGCTTCCGGTGAGCGTGACGGCATGCACTCGACGGTCGGCGATCAGCGCATCCACACGTGCGGAAGAAATGAGCAGCGTTTGGAAGACGCCTTCGGGGGCGCCCGCTCGCCGGAAGATCTCCTCCAGAGTGACCGCACACCTGGGAACATTCGATGCGTGCTTGAGCAATCCCACGTTCCCGGCCACCAGCGCCGGCGCGGCAAAGCGTATCACCTGCCAGAAGGGGAAATTCCACGGCATGATGGCCAGCACGGCGCCTAACGGTTCGTAACGCGCCTCGCCGCGTTCGTTAGGCTCATCGACGATCACGTCACCCGCGAGGAGTCGCTCGGCGTGTTCGGCGTAGTAGCGGCAGCCACTGGCGCACTTCTCCGCTTCGGCAATGGCCGAGACGAGGGTCTTTCCCATTTCGCGCGTCATCATCTCCCCGAAGCGTTGCTTGTCTTCGAGGAGAATCTGCCCGACGCCAGCGACGACGCCCGCGCGTTCGGACAGCGGCGTCACACGCCACCGCACCGCTGCCTCGTGCGCGAGCGCGACACGGCGTTCGACCTCGTCGATCGAGTATTCGTCGAAACGCTCGAGCGTTTCGCCCGTCGCCGGATTGATCGTTGCAATCATTCGGTTTCCCCGTGCGCTATGCGCACTCGAGCGTTGTCCCCGTGCGATACGCGCACTCGAGCTGTGTCTCCGTGCATCGCGCGCATTCGAGTCGCGCTATTTCTTCTTTCCGTATTTAGCCGACAGGTCTTTGAACAACTCGTCGAGAAACGCGTCGTTGTTGATGAAGCCGGAACCCCAGCTGGCGGCGATGCCGTCGAGTGGCTTGGCGGCGGCAATTTCCGTCAACGACTTCCCCTGCATGACAAGTGCCTTCACCCTGTCGCGCGCCATTGCGACGGTGCGGCGATACTCAGCGAGGTCAGCCTTCGTCGAGATCGGGCCGTGTCCCGGTATGATCTTCGTGTCGTCGCGCGCGATGGCGAGCGCGCGGTCAGCTGCCTGCACGATTCCGTCTACCGATCCGCCGCTATCGAGGTCGATGTACGGATAGCGGCCGGCGAAGAACGTATCACCCATGTGGATGGCGTTCGATCCGACGTAGTAGATGAGGGCGTCGCCGTCGGTGTGCGCGTTAGGCACGTAGATGGCGTGTACCGAATCGCCGTTCAGAAAGAGTGAAACTTCCTGCGCGAACGTGATGACGGGCATCGCTTCATGCGGCGCCGCGGGCGATTTGTTGCCCGCGAGGTTCGTCTGCTCCATGCCGAGGCGTTTGCGCACGTTCTCCTGCGCAACGATGACGGCGCCAGCGCGGCCGAAGTTTGCGTTTCCGCCCGTGTGGTCGCCGTGAAAGTGCGTATTGACGACGAAGCGCAGCGGCTTGGGCGTGAGTGCGGCGATAGCCTTCGTAATCTTGTCGCTGAGTGGCGCGAACTGGTCGTCGACGATGAAGGCGCCATCGTCACCCACCGAAAGCGCGATGTTCCCGCCGGCGCCAAACAACACATATAGCCGATCCGTGACCTTTTGCGCGCGCACCTGCACGGTGTCGAAATTCGCCTGCTGTGCGCGCGCCGCGAGCGGGACAAACAGCGTGGCGGCCGCGGCCACGAACCAACGTGTGATGTTGCGGTGCATTAGCGATCTCCGTCGAGGATTCCACCGATCATGCCTAACATCGATCCTTCTTCGCGACGACTCCCGCCGGCGCGAGGCGACGCCGCAATGATACGGTCCGCCAGTCGCGAGAAAGGAAGCGTCTGGAGAATCACGCGCCCGGGCCCCGTCAGCTGCACGAGAAATAATCCCTCGCCGCCAAAAAGCGCCGTCTTCACGCCTGGAACCATCTGGATGTCGTAGTCGACCGTCGGCTGCATGGCGACAAGGCATCCCGTATCGACTTGCAGTCGTTCGCCGGCCTTCAACTCCATCTCGATCAACGCGCCCGACGCATGCAGAAAGACGAGGCCATCGCCGAGCAACTTCTGCAGGATGAAGCCCTCGCCACCGAAGAAGCCGGCGCCGATACGCTTCGTGAACGCGATGGTAACGTCTACGCCCCGCGCCCCGCAGAGAAAGGAGTCCTTCTGGGCGATCATCGTCCCACCCCACGCGCGCAGGTCGATGGGGAGAATCTTTCCCGGATAGGGCGCGCCGAAGGCGACGTCACGCCGTATCGTTGCGTGGTTCATGAAAAACGTCACGAAAAACGAGTCGCCCGAAAGGACGCGCTTTCCTGCTGCCATTAGTTTGTCAAAGAGTCCGCCACCGCGCCCTGTCTGATCGAGCGTCGTCGCCATCTGTATGCCATCCTGCATGTACATCATCGCCCCAGCCTCGGCCACCACTGCCTCGCCGGGATCGAGTGTGACGATGACTCCCTGCAGATCATCGCCGACCAGGCGATAGTCGATTTCATCCGCACGCATTGCGTTGCTTCCTCCCTCGTCTGTTGGCGCCTCGCCAGCCGGCGCGCGCGGCAAAAAGAAACGTCGCGCACATCTCGCACGGTAGCCCTTGAGCTCCCCCTTTCTTCGATCGCGCGTCGCGCCGTAGCTTGCGGTATGCGCTCTCTTGCTCCGCCCTTACGCACCGCGATCGTGGTTCGCCGCGCGCGCCGGCAGGTAGCTTCTCACATCACCGTGGCGGCGACGCTCATCGCACTCGCCTGTGCGGGGAAGAGCGAACGTGTGCGCGCGACCAAGGGAGATGACAGCGCAACCACGACTTCGAGTGCTGCACCGCGCGGAGCGGCGTCGGCCGCCGTCTCGGATACAACGTGTCCCAAGGAGGGAAACTGGCGGCTGTGCTCCGTCGAAGATCGTCTGGTGCACGCCGGCCTCGTCGTCGAGAAGCGTGACGCACCGGTGCACCGCGACTTTCTGCGGGTCGCCGGAACGGCGTATCAGGTCGGTGTGAAGGACGACGTGGTTGAAGTCTTCGTGTATCCCACCAGCGAGGCGCGCAAGCGCGATACCGACCTCCTCGACAGCGCGACGGCGTCTCCGAAAGGGACCAGGATCATTTACGGCGCGCCGCCGACGCTGGTGATGTCCAACAACATGGCGGCGATCGTCCTGAGCCTCAACGACCGCACGGTCGAACGGCTGGCACTCGCGTTAGGCGCGGGACTGCCGATGCCCGACAAGAAAGACTAACGACGCGAAGCGCGCGTCGGTCGCTCCGGTGTCGCTTCGGCCAGTCGTCCGGGAACGACTGCCTGCGCGCCAAATTTGGCCCGCAACGTGTCTACCGCGTCGGCGAGTGCTCGATCACGCGCGGTCTCGACGGCGTCCGGGGCGCGCATCTCTTCGAACAATGACATCTGCGTGGCGACATCGTCGGCATCGAGCCCGGACAGGCCGACGCCTAACAAGCGCGCCGGTGTGCGACGAGACTGGCGCAACTTCGCAAGCAGTTCTCGTGCGGTCGCGAGGATTACGCGATCCGTCACCACCGACGTTTCGAGCGACCGACTCGCGCGGCGGATCCGAAAGTCCGAATCCTTGATCTTCACATTGATCGTGCGCGCGGAGAGTCCTTTGGCGCGGAGGTCCGACGCAACCTTGGTCACGAGGCGCACGAGCTCCAGCTCCAGCTCGGCGTCGTTGTTGACGTCTCGGTTGAACGTATCCTCGTGACTGACGCTCTTCCGGCGTTCTCGCGCGTGCACCTCACCATCGTCGAGTCCGCGCGCGCGGTCGTAGAGCCACTCGCCCGCGCGCTCGCCCAACATCCGCGAGAGCGTCTGGCGGTCGTTGCGCAGTACGTCGTCGATGGTATGCAGGCCGCGTGTGAGCAAGCGATCGCGAAAGCGCGGCCCGATCATCGGGATGTCGGCGAGGGCGACGGTGCGCATGAAGTCCAGTTCTCCGCCAGGTGCAACAACGCATACGCCATTGGCGCCACTCCCCGGCTTGGGTTTCGCGCGCTCGACGGCAAGCTTCGCCACCAGCTTGTTGGTGGCCCCGCCTAACGACACAGAGAGCCCCGTCTCCGACAGAACCGCGGCGCGAATGCGGTGCGCCACCTCAGCCAACGACGCTTCACCGTACAACGCCTCGGTGCCGCTCATGTCCAGATACCATTCGTCGATACTGGCTGGCTGCACCACCGGCGCATAGCGAGCCAACACCGCCCCAATTTCGCGGCTCTTCTTCCCGCACACTCCGTGCGGAACGGGAACGCACATGGCCTTGGGGCAGAGCCGAATGGCTTGACTCATGGGCATCGCCGATCGCACGCCAAAGGCGCGCGCTTCGTACGACGCCGAGCAGACCACTCCCCGCGACCCTGGTGCGCCTCCGACAATCAGGAGTTTGGCCTTTCCCGCACCCTCGGGGTCGACCATGCGCGCGACGGCGACAAAAAATGCGTCGGCGTCGGCGTGCAGTATGCGGCGAGGGCGGGGAATTGGGGGCGAGTCGCTCATCTGTCGAATCGGGGCCCGTTGAAGCTAGCGCCCTCGACACCACGCAGAAGGGGCGCGGCACTCGCACGATGCGGGGGCCGCGCCCCTCACGGTATTCGCGGATCGTTAGGCGCTTGCCGGCTCGGAACTTCGATTGGACGCGACATCCGCCGAGGCGTTCTCATAGCGATCCTTGTACTGCTCACGCAGTGCCATTTTCTGGACTTTCCCCGTACCTGTCTTCGGCAGCGAATCCACGAAAACGATCTCGTCTGGCACCCACCACGACGCAAAACGCTCGGCGAGCCAGGCCTTGAGCGCTCCTTCTTCGACCGACGCACCCGGTTTACGCACGACCACGCCGAACGGGCGCTCGCTCCATCGCGGATGCTTGAGTCCGACCACCGCTGCCTCGAACACTTCAGCGTGTCCCATGAGCGCGCCTTCGAGTGCCACCGACGAGACCCATTCGCCCCCGGACTTGATGACATCCTTGGAGCGATCGGTGATGGTGACGATCCCGTCAGGTGCAATCGTGACGATGTCTCCGGTGCGGAACCAGCCGTCCTCGGTAAACTGCGTGACTTCGTCTTCGGGTTTGTAGTACTCGCGCACGATCCACGGTCCGCGCACTTCCAGCTCTCCCATCGACTCGCCGTCCCACGGTACCAGACCGTTTTCGTTATGCGCACGAATCTCAACGCCGGGAATCGGGTAGCCGGCCTTGGCGAGAATCTTGTATTTCTCGTGGTTGGGGAGCGCATCGTGCTTCGATTGCAGGCGCGAGACTGTGCCGATGGGAGACATCTCCGTCATCCCCCATCCTTGTTGCACGGCGACACCGTGACGCTCCTTGAAGCCGCGGATCATCGACTCAGGTGGCGCTGCGCCGCCGACCAGCGTGGTGCGCAGCGTCGAGAGATCCCACGTTCCCGGTTGCGTATCGAGCACCTGGAGTATGCCTAACCAGATGGTCGGCACACCCGCGGCCATCGTCACGCGCTCGTTTTGCATCAACTCGAGGAGTGAAACCGGATCCAGGTGAGGCCCGGGGAACACCTGCGACGCACCGACGAACGTGCAGGTGAACGGGAAGCCCCACGCGTTGACGTGGAACATCGGGACGACGGCCATCATGCGATCGCGCTCGACGACGGCGCCGCCGTCAGCTGCACACGACACCAGCGTGTGCAGGAACGTGGAGCGATGTGAATACAACACGCCTTTAGGGCGCCCGGTCGTTCCCGAGGTGTAGCACATCGCCGCTGCCAGCCGCTCATCGACATCGTCCCACGCGAATGTTCCCTTTGGCTCGTTGGCAATGAACGCGTCGTAGTCAATGGCACCGGCCGGTGTCGCGCCGCCATCGGACATGACGATGACGTGCGGCACTTGCTTGAGAAGCGGGGCGACTTTTTCCCAGAGCGGCCAGAGCACCTGATCAACGAAGACCACGCGATCTTCGGCGTGGTCGATGATGTACGAGAGGTCGTTGGGATGCAGCCGTAGGTTGAGCGTGTGCAGGACGCCGCCTAACGATGGTATGGCGAGGTAGGCCTCGAGGTGTCGCGAATGATTCCACGCCAGCGTCGCCACACGATCACCGGTCGCCACGCCCAGCCGCTTGAGTGCCAGCGCCAGTTGCCCCGCACGGTCGATGAGATCGCGGTAGGTGATGCGGTGAATGCTGCGATCAGCCCGCCTCGAGATCACTTCCTTGTCACCAAACAGGTCGCGCGCTCGGCGCACCATCATCGGGATGGATAGTGGGGTCTCCTGCATCAATCCGAGCATCGGGTCGCTCCCAGGGGCGGCGGGGGTCGGGAAGGGAAGAACTTGAAGTGCGGCGCCTCAAGGGCGGAAAAAGTGCGACTCAAACGTGAACCGCACAACTCCCACTCAGCTTCTGGTAATACGCCACCGCCCGCGCCCCGGATCTTGCGCGGCCCCCTTCCACCAAACGCATATCCCGCGCACCGCGCACTTCCGCATCGCAGCGCGCGATGTGCGCTGCCGATTGTGGTGCTGCCTAACGAACCGCGAGGTTCTTCCGGAAGCAGCGCTTGGCAACGATCGCGATTCCGCGCTGCGCCAATGATTCGTAGCGCGCAATCTTCTCGGGATATCGAGACAACTCGGCGTGCGCGTATCCCAACGATTCAAAGAAGCGATCGGCAAGCGAAAGCGCGAATAGCTCGTCCACTCCGCGGCGGCGCGCCATCGCCTCGACACCGAGGACGACCATGCTTCCCAGCCCCTCGCCACGTGCGTCGTCAGCGACGACCACCGATACCACTTCGCTCAGTGCTGGCGAGTACTCCTGCAAAGCAGCAGCACCGCGCACGCGTCCGTGGCTATCGGTCACGACGACGTAGTCGTCGACCACGAGTGCGATCTCGTCCACCGTGCGCGGGAGCACGAGTTGGCGCGCCGCGTTCCGCTCCACGAGTTCGTGGATGTCGGCGATGTCCGCCGCGGTCGCTCCGCGCACGATGTGCGTGAGGCTGAGGCGCGGAGTTGCCGATCGTTGGGGGCGGCGCTTGGGCGCGACTTTCGCGGCCCGCGCGGCGGCTAGTTTATGCATGATGAATGCATAAATAGTCGAAGCCCCGCATGCAAGTCCTCCTCGATCGACGTCCCTGCGACGACCAACAGCTACGACGCTCGCGCCTCTTGCTTCGCCTCGTCGCTGATGGCCAACACGATCTTTCCCGTCGACGCGTTTGCTTCCATGTGTGCGTGTGCCGCGGCGATCTCTTCGAGCGGAAAGACTCTGTCAATCGTCGCCGTGAGCTGGCCGTTGGCGATGCGTGGCACGACCTCGCGCGTGAACGCGGCGGCGTTCGCGATGCGCTCGTCGAGCCCGCGCGCGCGTAACACGGTTCCCTGGATCGTTAGGCGTTTGCCGAGAATTCGGCGAACGTCGATCGTGGTCTGTGCGCCGGCGATGGCACCGATGAGCATGATGCGCCCTCGCACGGCGGCGGCTTCGACATTGGGCATGAAATACGCGCCCCCGACCAGGTCGAGAATCACCTGCATGCCGGCGCCGTTGCTCCACTGCGCGACCGCCGGCAACATCTCCTCCGGCCCGCCGCGCAGCGCGACGCCCGCTTCCATCCCGTGCCGCGTTGCAACATCCAGTTTGTCTTGTGTGCGCGACGTCCCATACGGCGTCGCTCCCCACGCTCGCGCCACCTGCACCGCAGCGAGTCCAACGCCGCTTCCGACCGCGTGAATCAAGACGCGCTCACCACTCGACACGCGCGCTTGCGTGACGAGTGCGTCAAAGGCCGTCATGAACGCCTCGGGGATCACGCCCGCGTCGCGCCAGCCGAGTCCATCGGGAATGGGGGCGACGGTGTCCGCATGGGCGACGAGGAACTCTGCGTGCGCACCACCGCCGACGAGTCCAAAGACGCGATCTCCTCGCGCCCACTTCGACGCTCCGTCGCCAGCTGCAACGACTTCGCCGGCGAACTCGATCCCGGGAATGTCCGCCGGAACTCCGGCCGGTGGCGGATAGCGCCCTATGCGTTGGAGGACATCCGCGCGATTGAGCGACGAGGCGTGCACACGCACGAGAATTTCATGCGCGCCGGGCTCCGGTCGCGCGACTTCCTGTATCGCCAGGACCTCCGGACCACCCGCACGTGTAATGACTGCCGCTTTCATGCTCGATTCGCTGGTGAAGTCTCGCGCCGTCCCCTTCATCCGAGGCGGACGTGCCTCGTTAGGCGCTGACGGTCGGCGTGCCAATTTCCAGGGTGCACCCGGGAAGTGTTTCGAGAAATCCTGCCCCAAAGGCCGTCGATGGCGTCTGATACCCCGAGAGTCCGCTCCCTTCGAGAATGCGTTTTGCCGCCTCTACCGCAGAGATGGCGGTGAGCTGGTAGCCTTCCGGCGTCTCCCCCGTTCCTTCCACATGTCGTCCATCCGCGTGTGTCACTCGCCCCCACAGGTGCATGCGGGAGGTCTGGCGCACCGTCTCGTTAGGCCCCGCCAATCGCCCATCGAGATCGGGATCGTCCCACGCCCGCGCGTGCGCAGACGTCCCGGCGCTTCCACCGCTCCCCGCATCGCTCGATCGCTCGCGCGACGGAAGTGCAAGGTATACGTGAATGTTTGGAATCCCCGTCGACCAATACGCCGTCGAGATATCTCCCCACGGAATCGTCACGCACGTGCGCGCTTTGTCGCGGAAAGGGATACTTGCGCTCTTCCACGCCGTGGGAACGCGCACGATCGCCCCATCGGTGCGCACCGCACCACCCAGGTGTTGCCTCCGCTGCATTGTCTTTCTAGTCCCTCGGCTCGGTCCGCCACCACCAGCAAAGGCGAGCTCCAGCAACGATCCCCCAGGTAACGCCGCATTGAGCCGCGCCGCCAGGCAGTCGGTCGGAACAACGTCGAAGCCAACACCCGGTAGCAGTACGACGGCGCGCGCTTTTGCCTCGGCATCGCGCGCTTTGCACGCCTCAAACACTTCGAGCTCGCCCGTGATGTCGAGGTAATGCGCGCCGGCGTCGAGGCATCCCTGGACCATGGGCGCGCTGGTGTCAGCGAACGGACCGGCGGCATGCAACACTGCGCGAACTCCCTCGAGTCCTGCACGTACGCGCGCCGCGTCATCCAACGCGAATGCGCGCCACTCGACGCCAAACGCTTCAGCGATCGGGCGAATCGTGTCCTCTCGCCGTCCGGCGATTACCGGACGAAGGCCGCGCCTAACGCATTCGTCGACGATGAGCAGCCCAGTGTATCCGTTGGCGCCGTAGACGAGCAGCATCGCGCATCACCCTTGAGTGGAGGTCCTCGTGCGTGCTTGGCGCGACCGTGCGCGCCTGCGAGGTGTGCAGAGTCTGATTGCCCTTACCGGGCGAGGGAAGGGGGATCGCCGGCGACGGGCCCGGGACGCCTTACCGAGTCGAAACTTGCATGCAAGAATTCCGTAGGATACCACGACACTGTACGCGTCCTTCGCTTCCGGAGTTCGATCATGTTTGGCCTAATCGCTCTCGCCGCTTCTATCGGTGCGACAGTTATCGGATACACGCAGGCGCGCGCGTTCGTCCGTGAACGCCTTCGTTATGTAGACTCTGCACAGTCCATCTTTGCACCGATCATTGCCGCGTTTGGCGCACTCGTTGTGGCGGCCCCTGTCGTGGCGCTCATCCCGTTTGTCGGCGGCGGAACGGCCGTCGCGTTTGCCATCAGCATCGGACTTGGCGTGTCGTCGGGTCAAAAAGATATCCGCCGCGCGCTGCCTCCTGCCTAACGACTAATGCGGCGTCGGCGTCCCCAGTGGGGGCGTCGGCGTCCGCTGCGACAAATAGTCGCGCGCACGGTCGAGCGCATCGTCCAAGTCCATGAAGATCGCGTGCTCGCCCAGTTCGTCCTTCAGCGGTGATTTTTCCAGCGCGATCAGCGGTTGCGCGTGAATTTCCGAAACGAGCACCAGCGTGCGATCGGCGCGGCTTCGTCTCACCACGTCACGCAACGCGCGCAGCCCCGTGCCGTCGAGCAGTGAGACGTTGCGCATGCGCACGATCAGCACCTTTGGCTTCTTCGCGATCTGGCCAATCGTGTCCTTGAACGTCTCGGCGGCCCCGAAGAAAAACGCCCCGCGAATCTCGTAGATGTCTACGCCGTCGGGAATGTCTCGGCGCAGCACTTCGTCATCGCTCGCATCGCCATCCCCGGCGCTTCCTTCGCGCGCCAGTTCGCGCGTCACGGCGCTGACATTGGTCACCGCAGACATGCGATGCATGAAGAGGAAGGCGGCGAGCACCATCCCGACTTCGATGGCCACGGTGAGATCGACGATCACCGTTAGGCTGAAAGTCACAAGCAGGACAGCGACGTCCGCGCGCGGCGCGCGCAGTTCATCGATGAACGTACGCCACTCACTCATGTGATACGCGACGATGACGAGAATCGCCGCCAGCGTCGCCATCGGAATGAGCGCGGCGAGCTTGCCAAAGAAGAGCGTGATGAGGAGAAGCACGACGGCGTGCGTCATCCCGGCCACCGGAGTGCGCCCTCCGTTCTTCACATTCGTGGCCGTGCGCGCGATGGCTCCGGTCGCCGGAATTCCACCAAAGAGTGGCGACGCCACATTCGCGATGCCTTGCGCAACCAACTCCATGTTCGACCGGTGGCGTGTCCCGATCATTCCGTCAGCTACAACGGCCGAGAGTAGCGACTCGATGGCACCGAGAAGTGCAACCGAGAATGCCGGCGCGACGAGCTGAGTCACCTGTGTCCAACTGAGATGCGGTACCACGGGATGCGGAAGCGCCGCCTTCAACTCGCCGAACCGACTTCCCACCGTCTCGACCGGAAGATCGAGGAAACGCACCGCGGCGGTCGTGATGAGGAGTGCCACGAACGGCCCGGGAATCTTGCGATTCACGCGTGGCCACAGGAGTATGATTGCCAACGTCGTCGCGGAGACGGCAATGGCCCACCAATTGACCGCCGAGAAGTTCTCCGAGTACGCGACGATCTTCTCGATGAAGTTTGCCGGGACTGCACCCATCCGGAGGCCAAGCAGATCTTTGACTTGGCCGGAGAAGATGATGACGGCGATTCCGCTGGTGAATCCGGTAATCAGTGGTTGCGGAATGAACTTGATCATGGTGCCGAGTCCGAACGCACCCATCGCGATCAGGATCACGCCAGCCATGAGTGTCGCAACCGTCAGCCCCTCGAGGCCGTACTGTTGCACGATTCCGTAAACGATGACAACAAAGGCGCCCGTGGGACCGCCGATTTGCACGCGCGACCCGCCGAGTGCGGAGATGATGAATCCCGCGACAATGGCGGTGTAGAGACCGCGTTCGGGTGTCACGCCGCTGGCAATCGCGAAGGCGATGGCCAAGGGGAGTGCGACGATGCCGACGATGACCCCCGCGGAAAGATCGGCGAGGAACTGTTGGCGATCGTATGTCTTGAGCGTCGTGAACAGCTTTGGAACGAGCATCGGATCCTAGCGAGAATAAATCGAATGAGCGCGTACCGCCGCGTCTCCGCGACTCTCAAAGGTGACGCTCGATGGCGAAGATTGGCAGTTGTGTGTTGTACTCATCGTAGATTACCTGCGAGCAATACAGGCCATCTCAGAAATGGTCGCCGGTGCGCCGGCGACCATTTCTGAGATGGCTTCTACCAGGTTTTTGCTTGCGCCGTACGACTTCGGAGAGCGCGACATCGCATGGACGTCGAGCTGGGCGAAATCAACGAACGCCTGAGAGGGCACTACCGACTCGAGCGTGAGCTCGGGCGCGGTGGAATGGGGATCGTTTACCTGGCGCGCGACGAGATGCTCGATCGTCCGGTCGCCATAAAGGTGCTCCCGCGAACGGCGGCCGACGGCGAGGAACGGCGTGAGCGCTTTCTGCGCGAGGCGCGCACAGCGGCGCAGCTCTCGCATCCGCACGTCGTCCCCATTTATCGCGCGGACGAAGTGCAGGGTTACGCGTACTTCGTCATGGGATTCATCGATGGCGAGAGTCTGTCGGAGCGCGTGCTGGCGCGTGGCCCACTTCCATTGGACGAGGGGGTGCGCTACCTGCGCGAGGTGGCGTGGGCGCTTGCGTACGCGCATGCGCGCGGCGTCGTGCACCGTGACATCAAGCCGGAGAACATCATGATCGAGCGCGGCTCGTCGCGCGCCATCGTGACGGACTTTGGCATTGCACACGCCGAACACGAGAAGCGCCTAACGCTGGACGGGCACGTGTTAGGCACGGCCTACTACATGAGTCCGGAGCAGGTGAACGGCGAGTCGCTCGACGGCCGCAGCGACTTGTACGCGTTAGGCGTTGTCGGCTTCTTCATGTTGAGTGGACGCCTCCCGTTCGAGGGCGAATCGGCGTCGGCGATTCTCGTCTCTCACGTGACGCGCGAACCACCATCGCTGCGGAGCATCGCCCCGAACGTCCCGGCGGGCATCGCCACCGTCATCGATCGGTGTCTCTCCAAGAAGCGGGACGATCGGTATGCCAATGGTGAAGCGCTCGCCGAAGCGTTAGGCGACGCGCTGACGCAGGCGCGTACCGACAACGCCCTCAACGACTCGAGTGCTGTGTCCGTGTCACCGCGGGTGCTGCACGAGAGCGAGGCGATGGCAATCTGGCGCCGCGCCGCACAGCTGCAGGCCGAAGCGGCCCAGCGCCTGGAACAACGTGCACGTCGCTCGGAATCGCTCGCGACATCTACCGGGAGCACGCCGGATCAGGGCTTCCGTCTGCGTGAAGTTGAGGCGGCAGCCATCGAAGCGGGTATCTCACAGCACTTCGTGGCGTTGGCGATTGCTGAACTACCGCAGGCTATCGCTGAACGCCCGCAATCGCTCGCAGGCTGGCAAGAACGCGCAGCGGCGCGCTGGTTCGGGTCAACAGAACAGAGCCTCTCTGTGTCGCGCGTCATTCGCGCCACGCCGCGGCGAACGTTGCAGGCCATCGGTCGTGTTCTTCCAGCGGCGCCGCTCAACCTCATGTTCCAATCGCAGGTCGGCTCGCACCCGCTGGACGGCGGCGTCCTCGTGTTCGATGTCCCGGCGATGCAGAACTACCCGTACCACTGGGTCTACACGCGCTATGGCGTCTACGCCAAGACGATTCGTGTCGCCCTGCGCCCGCTTCCGCATGATTCGCGCTCCACAGAGGTCACGCTGTATGTCGATTTGCGGCGCGGTGTGAAAGTGAATCTCTACACGAGCGCGGGAATCACCGCGGCCACGAGCATCGGCGGCGGCGCACTCGCCGCGGGAATCGCGGTGAAAGCACTCGCCGTGGTGGGTGCGGCAATCGCCCTTCCGATACTCGGCGGTGTTGCAGCTGTCGGCGCGCTGGGCGCCGTTGGCTTCGCCGCGGGGTATCGCTTCGAAATCCGAAAGACGCGTGAGGAGCTCGACACCGCCCTGCGGATGATCGAGAACGATGTCCGCAGCGAAGAACTGTTTGCAACGCCGGTCGTTCTCAGTGTGCCGCGACGTGTCGCCTCCTCCTCCGATGAAATGCCTCCCGTGAGTGCGGGGCGATAGCGAGTCGCGACGGACACACGATCGTGACGTTAGGCACCCCTCGCTGTTCAGTTCACACTTTCATTCGAGACCATGAACGCTAGACTGGAAGAAGTTGTCACGTATGCCGATGCGGCGCGCGCTCACCTCCTCGACGCCCTCGACGCGATCGCCCCGCCGAAATGGACGCAGCGCTCAGACGCAGATGGATGGTCCATTCGCGATGTGGTCGAACATCTGCACCTCGTCGAGAAGTCGAGTCTGCGAGCCATGTTTCGCGCGCTGCGCAACGCGAAAGGCGCTGGCGTCGCCGCCGAGAGCGACGCGGCATCGCTGGCGCCGCTCATCGCCACCATCGAGGGCCGCATGCACGAAGGCAAACGCGTCGCGCCAGAGTACACGCGCCCGGCGAGCGAGGCGACGCCCGAAGAGCTGAAAGGACTCCTGGCCGAGTCGCGTCAGGGACTGCACACCTGGGCGCAGGAAGCCGACGGCACTGCGTTGGAGACGGTCACCTTCCCGCACCCAGCGCTCGGCGAGCTGTCGCTCTATGGCTGGGTGGTGATGCTCGGCGCGCACGAGCGGCGCCACACCGAACAGATTCGCCGGATCGTCGAGTCGCTCAGCGCGTGACAAATGTCGCGGAGCCGACCCCTGACGAATTGTCGTTAGGCATTGACCGCCCGATCGGGGCCGCGGGGAAGCGTCAGCGAGAACGTCGACCCGACGCCAACTTCGCTCACGACCGAGAGTTCGCCCCCCATTCCTCGCGCGAACTCGCGGCTGATCGCAAGGCCCAATCCGACACCCTCGTTGGACGTCCCGATCGGGCGGTCGCCTTGCACGAATGGCTCAAAGATGGATTGCAGCTGCGAACTCGGAATGCCAACGCCGTTGTCGCTCACCCGTATCGTGATCGTCTGCGGCTCGACGCTGCACGAGAGCGAAACCTTTCCACCTTTAGGCGTGAATTTGGTCGCGTTGCCGAGGAGATTGAGCAGCACCTGCTGCAACTTCTCTCCATCGCACTTCACCGTCACCGTCGACTCACACGTCGACACCGAATAACTCAGGTTGCGCGCGCGCAATTGGGGTTCGATGAGCGGCTCGGCCGAGCGTAGCGCCGCGTCCACCGGCACGTGCTCCACATCGTAGATCATGCGCCCCGCGTCGATGCGGGCGAAGCTGAGCACCTGGTTGATGAGACCTAAAAGATGTCGCTGGTTCTGGCGAATCTTCGCGAGATCGGACGCCTGGCTCTCGGTGACGGGACCACGAAGTCCCATCTCGATCAGTTCGGCGTAGCCAGCGATCGCGTTGAGTGGCGTGCGCAACTCGTGGCTCATCATCGCCAGGAAGTCGCTCTTCCCCTTGCTCGCGCGCTCGGCCTCGGCGTGCGCGGCTTCAGCTTCTCGCCGCGCGCGCAACTCCGCGTCCAACAGCCGTGCATTGTCGAGTGCGAGTCCGGCGCGCTTTCCGATCTCCTCGATGAGATGCTGATCGCGCTCATCGAAGTGACGCCGCGATCGCCGCGTCCCCAACCCCACAGCTCCCAGCACCTGTCCGCGTGCACGAATGGGAACGAGCAACAACGACGTGGTCCCCGTCGCCTTCGCCACATTCAACACCCCTTGGTCGGACGACAGCGCGTGAGCGATGGACTCGTCGGTGAGCTGAGTGACGAGCACAGTCTCACCGCCTCGAATGGCGCGCCACACCGGATGCGTGGGCGTTCCATCAACCGGATTGTCGTGGTCGAAATCGCGCAGCTGCTGGAGAATGGCGTTGTCCGTGGCAGTCATCGCCGCCACGCCGACGCTCCCCGACTCGCGCACGACGAAAATGACGCAGACATCGGCGAGACGCGGCACGAGCGTCTCCGCGAGCGCCTTGAATGTTGACGCGACATCGGGTGACGCGGCAAACATCGCACTCGCTTCGGAGAGGATGCTTGCGTCCTGCTCGACGCGCTTGCGTTCAGTGATGTCGATGAACGCCGCGACACTTCCGCGCACCTTGCCGCTGCCGTCGAAGATGGGCGCTGCTGTTTCGATGACATTCATGCGCTCACCGCTGTCGCGCACGAGCTCGAAGTCGGTAAACGGCACCGTCTCGCCGGTGCGCCCCGCCAGCTGCAACGGCAATTGGTCCGCCGGCACTTCGACGCCGCCGCGCAGCAGCCGGAAGGGAAGTGAAGCGCCATCCTTGCTGCTCTTCGACGCGTTCATCGTTTCGGAGATGCCCAGCATCTGTGCCAGCGCTGGATTTGCCAGGATCTCTGCGCACTCGGCGTCGGTCGCGATGCCGATGCCCACGGGAATCACGCGCAACAGCGTCTCCATCTCCTCGACGCGCTGCTTGAGCGCCGTCGTTAGGCGCGCCACCTCGCGCTGCGCCCTCCGTTGCTCGGTCGTGTTGTGCGCGTGCACCGCGATCGCATCAAGAAGCGGGTACGCGCTCCCGTCGTACCACGAGTCCGCATAGGTCCCGCGCGCCGTGAACGGCACCGAGATCTGCTCTTCCGCGGCGCGTTGCATCGCCTGCCACATCTCGCCGCCGACCAGGCGCGGGAAGACTTCCCATACCACACGCCCCATCAACTGATCGGCCTCAAATCCCGATTCGCGCAGAAACTCGCGCATCGCGCGATTCATTCGCGTGTATCGCCACTCACGATCGCACACGAAGTGCAAATCGTGCATGCGTTCAAGCGCCTCGCTCAAGCGCGCCGACGCCCATTCTGCCTCGCGGCGTGCGACGCGCTCCTCGCCAAACAAACGCGCCCGCTCAAGGGTCATCGCGCACTGCTGGCCAAGCAGGCGCAGGAGATCTCGCTCTTCGGCGTCGAACGTCTTTGCGTCCGCGAACGTCAGTATGAGAATCCCAACGACACGTTCAGGAGTCGCAAGCGGAATCGCGGCGCGCGCACCACTCACTGGCGTTAGGCGAGCGAAGTCAGGAGTGAGCTGCTCGAACGCCTCCTGCGATGGAATGAGAACGGGACGACGATCCTGCACCAGGCGCGCGATGGCGTCGAAGCGCTTCACTGGCAGTGTCGCAACGCGCTCGATGAGTGCCGATGGATATCCCACCGCGCTCACCACGTGGAGCGTCGTGCCGTCGTCGGACAACTCCGCGATCGCGCCTGCTGCTGCTCCCAGGGCATCGAGACTTGTGCGGACAATCGTCTCGAGCACACGCTCCCGCTCCAGCGTCGACGCAAGCGCCGCCGAGACGCGCTGCAATGCGCCAACGAAGCGCGCAGAGCGCGGAACGTCTCGCGCATTCAGTGCGCGTTCTGCGGATGCAACGTCCGAGGGTTCCGCGTCAGGCACTCGAGCGATGTGGAGGGTAGGGGCCACTTGATGCCTCAAGCTCGCACTGGACGGCGAGGTCAACAACTAGGAGAACTCCTAGTGTGCCGTCTGCGTTCCATTCCACGCCGTTACAATGTCGACGCGCCGCGACACTGTGCTCGCCATCCGGCATGTCATCGCACAAAAACAAAGATCCGCAACGCACATCAGCCTCATGTGCGTCGCGGACTGTCAGACGTTGTCGTCGACGATTCGTTAGGGTACAGCGCTCACGTTGGCGCGAGCGCGCATTTACTCGTCAGGCAACATCCGGCGGTGGTTCGGCCATCGGTGGCTTGTCGTCACGCGACTTGAAGAGCCATCGCAAAACGATCCAGACCAGGGCGATCGGGAGCGCGATTTTGAGCGCCGCGACTCCGATGCTCAGCACCACCATCGTCAGCGAGAGCAACGCGCCTCCCATCATGATCACGAGGATGATCGGAAGGCCGATGACAAAGAGGAGCAAAAGGAGCGGAAGTGCGAGCACCGCCAGGAGCATCAGTACCGGAAGCCCGATCGCCTTGAGAATGAAGGCGAGGGGAAGGAGCCAGGCGAGGCTTCCCAAGCTCTTGAGAAGGAGCTTCCAGACCGCGAGTTGCGTGAGAAGTGACTTGAGAATCGCCCACATGACAGATCGCCCCAGTGAGTGGTGACGCCTTCCATACGACGGGAATGGGGCGGAGTTTCGCCCTCCCGCGCGCTCCTACAACTCCCGGCCTTCGAGCTATCCGCCTCGCCCGTTCACCCGAAGGCGCTCGAAAGCCGCAAGCGATAGCTTTCCTGCCAACCTCCGCAACCAGTCATGGCTGATCCTACATCCCCCCCGAAAAAGAAGCCGATCAACCGATCGCGCGCGATGGCCGAGACGAAGGCACTCGTCTGGGAGCATCGTCGCTCGCTCGCCCTCGGCTTCATACTGATGATCATCAATCGACTCTCGGGATTGGTGCTACCGGCGAGTTCGAAGTACCTCATCGATAACATTCTGAAGCAGAACCGGAGCGATCTCCTGATCCCGCTTGCACTCGCTACAGGCGGAGCGACGATCATTCAGGCCATCACGTCGTACTCGCTCGCGCAGGTCGTGAGCATCGCGGCGCAGCGAGCCATCACAGACATGCGCATTCAGGTGCAGCGACACATCCTGCGCCTCCCTGTCTCGTTTTTTGATTCGACGAAGACCGGAATTCTCATTTCGCGCATCATGACCGACGCCGAAGGAATTCGGAATCTCGTCGGAACGGGGATCGTGCAGCTCGTTGGTGGTCTGCTGACGTCTGTGATCGCGCTCAGCGTTCTGTTCTATCTTAACTGGCAGCTCACCACCATCACGATTCTGCTCCTTGGCGTCTTCGGCGGAATGATGGCGGTCGCATTCAAGCGTCTGCGCCCCGTATTTCGTGAGCGGAGCGTCATCAATGCCGACGTCACGGGGCGGCTCGCCGAAACCGTTGGTGGCGTGCGCATCGTGAAGATCTACACGGCCGAAGAGCGCGAGGAGAAAGTCTTTGCCACCGGGGCCGAACGATTGTTCGACAACGTGCGCAAGACGATCACCGGGACCTCGGCGGTCGGTGCGGGAACGACGGCGATCGTGGGAGTGATCGGCGTGCTGCTCACCATCGTTGGCGGCCGGGCGATCATTAGCGGCAGCATGACGTTAGGCGATCTCGTCATGTACATCTTCTTCATCGGGTTGGTGGCGGCGCCACTGGTGCAGATCGCATCCATCGGCACGCAGATTTCCGAAGCATTCGCCGGTCTCGATCGTATTCGCGAGATTCGCGACATGGAGTCTGAGGACGCCCTCGATGCCAGCAAGCGCAGCGTCCCCGACATCGAAGGCGAAATCGAGTTCCGTGACGTCGACTTCGAATACAACGAAGGCGTTCCCGTTCTCAAGCAAATCTCTTTTAGGTCGCCGGCTGGGTCGACGACAGCCCTCGTGGGATCGAGCGGAGCGGGGAAGAGTACGCTCATCGGCCTCGTGATGGCGTTCAATCGTGCAAAGTCGGGGCAGATTCTCGTCGATGGAATCGACATGGACGAGCTCAAGCTGCATGAGTATCGCTCGCACCTGGGCGTCGTTATGCAGGACAACTTCCTCTTCGACGGGACGATTCGCGACAACATCGCCTTCGCTCGGCCGGGTGCAACGGATGACGAAGTCCGCGCCGTCGCGAAGATCTCGCACGTCGACGAGTTCGTGAATTCGTGGGAGAAGAAGTACGAGACGATTGTTGGCGAGCGTGGCGTGAAACTCTCGGGGGGCCAGCGCCAGCGTGTCGCCATCGCTCGCGCCATTCTGGCCGATCCGCGCGTGCTCATTCTCGATGAGGCGACGTCGAGCCTCGACAGCGAGAGCGAGGCACTCATTCGCGACGGGCTGCGCAACCTGCGGAAAGGGCGCACGACGTTCGTCATCGCTCACCGGCTCTCAACGATTGAAAGCGCCGATCAAATTCTTGTGATCGAAGATGGGCGCATCGTCGAACGAGGCAACCACGCCGAACTGATGTCGTTAGGCGGGCGGTATCGCGAGCTGCACAATCGCCAGTACGGGATCGAGAGCGACCAGTTCATCAATCCCGGCGAGGATTTCACCCCCGATCTCCCGTCGATAGACCAGGTCCGGGTCGGGACGACGTCGCCGCGGTCGCTTTAGGGGGTCCGGAACAGGGGATCACCGCCCTCTCCTGCTCCGCTGCAGCATTACGTTAGAGATAAGGTAACCCCCCTACGCGCTGAGTCGTCCTCCGGAGGGTCGAAGTCGCTGCCCAAGCAGCGGTTCCTCCTCCGGAAAGATGACTACACCGCGCGTCTTTACTCCCTCCGTCGCCTCCAAGGTCGACGCACTCCCGCACGAGCTTCAGGAGCTCGTGCTGGAGATTGGGCTTGCCGTACACAAACGCGGGATCTATCCGGCCACGCACCCGATGCTTCGTGGCGCGGTCGAAGCGTTGGGCAAGCGGTTCGCAGCGGCCCTCGTCCGGCGCAGTCAGTTGCAAATAGGAGTGTCCAAGAATCGACTAATAATCGACGGCTTTGCGACCGACTGCGCCAATCCCCTCCTCGCCGACCTCGCTACACGACTGCACGAGCATGAACTCGGTGGCGTCACCTTTCTGAACAGCGTTTCCCTCCACTCCCTCGAGGGCTTTGTCGGCGCCATCTCGGTTTCCGCCGCGCGAGGCGCGGAACCACTCGGCCGTCACCGCGCATCGCTCGGGCGATGGCCGGACATCGTCCTCACCCCGCTCGCCTTCGAGCGCCTCGAGCTCCTGGATGGCGACGAAAACGCTGACGGACCGCCAAGCTCCGGTGCCGATCGCTCCCTGGAGCTCTGGAACAAGCTCGCCAAAGCGGTCTTCGACGGAGGCGCCAGCGATGAAGGAAGCCTCGAGAACCCCGCGGCCGTCGCTCGCTTCATCGAACTCCGAATCGGCGACGCCTCGTACGATCGACAGATCCTCGGCTTCCTTCGAGATCTGATCGGCGAGATCGACTCGGGCGCGGTCCGCGATCCCTTGATTCGCAATCGGGTGTCGCAGCTCATCGAGAATCTCGACGACAAGACGCTGGAAAAGCTCCTGCACATGGGGGGAGACGCTGCGGCGCGCGGCAAGCTCCTCGGGCAGGCCAATGAGTCGCTCGCCGCCACCGCGGTCGTTCGAATGACAAGAGCCGCAGCGGCACAGGGCGGTGAGTCGATCGCCGGGTCCATGTTGCGTCTGCTGAGCAAACTCGCGAAAGACGCAGAATCTCGACGGCCAACGCAACGCAACTCCGATCGTGCGCTGCGTGGAGTGATTCACCGGCTGCTCACCGATTGGAAGCTCGTCGACCCCAATCCCGAGGCGTACACACTCGTCCTCTCGGATATCTCGACGTCACCCAGCGAGCTGCAGCTCGACCTCCGGCGTGACAGCTGCGAATCGGATCGAATTCTGCAGATCGGGATTGCGACCGACTCGCGCGGACCATCCGTCGAAGCCGCCCTCGCTCGGACGATCACGAGCCTGGGTGTCGCAACGACTGTCGACTTCCTCCTCGCGATGGAGGCGACCTCGCTTCGCGATGAACTCGTCGATCGCCTGATCAACGAATCGACCTTTCGCGAGCAGTTGGCGCTCAGGCAGCCTGACATTCCCATGCTGCAGCACGCCGTCGATCGATTGCGATTGCGGGCGGTGAAGCCGCTGACTTCCGAATTGGAGCGCCGCGACGAGTCGGATGCGGATTGGATCGTCGATCTTCTTGCCCGCGTCGGTGCCGAGATCGTGCCGGAGCTCGCGCCGCTTGTCGAACCGTTGTCGCCGCGCGCCCTGCGGCACGTCATCGCGCTGTTCGATCGCGTCGATGCGTGGCCCGTGACGCTCGACCCGCAACGACTGGCGCGACATTCCGACGTCATGGTGCGGCGCGAGATGATGCGCTTCATGCTCAAGCGAGATGCCTTGCGGGAGCCGGCCATTCTCGCCGGGCTGCGCGACCCAGACCTGCGCGTGTTCAACCTCGCGTTAGGCGCGCTGAGCGCTGGCTGTTCGATCGTTGCATTGCGCATCGCCATGCAGCGTCTCGAAGATTCGTCGTTAGGCGACGAACTGCGAGCGCGTGGTGTGCGCGTCGTCGGCGAATCGCGCGTGGAAGAAGTTCGCAGCTGGCTGGTGCGCCGCGCCACGACGCAGCGCTGGCTCCTTCGCTCCCTCAGGCTGCGCAAGCCGACGATCGAATTGTTCGCCGCCATCAGCGCACTCGCCACGCATCACGCCGATGCCCCGGAGGCGCAGCGAGTCCTCACGCTCGCGCGCGCCAGCCGCAACCACGACATTCGCCGCGCGGCCATCTCGCGCAACGTCGCTACCTCGCTCCCATGACCGACGCCACGCGCTTCCTCACTTCGCTCGCGCAGGCCCTGGCAAAGATGTCGCTCTACGCCGAGGGACACCCGTCGCGGGCTGGCGCGGCAGAAGTGTCGTACCAGTCGCTCAGAGAGCTGCAGACGACCGATCCCAACCCGCGGTTCTCATTCCTCGGACGCTCCGTCGTATACAACGACCGTCCGCTGCGCGACCTCACGGACTGGGACTGGTCGGCCAAACTGTCGGGAGCGGGCGTGCAACGCATCGAGTTTCCCCACGCGGTCGAACTCGACGAATATCGTGTCTTCCTCGAAGAGATTCTGGTCAAGATCTCGCTCACGGCGGGCGGTCGCGTACGTCCCGCCGCCGACCTCACGAGAGGGCGCGCGACACCGATTCGTTTCGGCGCCGTGGGCGTTCGGCTCGTCGAGGAAGACGCACGTCCCGAGGAAGCGCCGGAGGAAGCACTGCCTAACGATCCCTGCGACCTCACCGAGGAGGCGGATGTCGTCTCCTGGATGCATAACGAGGTCGCCGCGGCCCGACGTCTCCCGCTCCTCGAAGCCGAGACAGTCGTCGAGTCGCTCCTGAACGCCATGCACCAGGAAGGGAGCGCCTTCGTCCCGCTCCTGATGCTCAAGGAGTTCGACCAGTACACGACCACGCACGCGCTCAATGTGTCAGTCCTCGCGATGGGACTTGCCGAACGCATGCGGCTCTCGTCGCGTGAAGTACGCGCCTACGGCATCGCCGGCCTCCTTCACGACCTCGGAAAGGTGAAGATTCCGATCGAGATCGTGCAGAAGCCGGGGGCCCTCTCCGCCGAAGAGGTGGCCATCATTCGTGCGCACCCGGTCGATGGCGCACGACTCATTCTCGATTCCGACAACACGCTCGACCTCAGTGCGACCGTCGCCTTCGAACACCACATCATGATCGATGGCGGCGGGTATCCCCATCGCTGCACTCGTCGCGATTGTCATCACGCGAGCATGCTCGTTCACGTCTGCGACGTGTTTGACGCGCTGCGCACCCACCGACCGTATCGCGTCGCGTGGGAAACCAACGCGATTCTCGACTACATCGCGCAGCGCTCGGGCACCGAATTCCATCCCGACGTGTCGCGTGAATTCGTCGCCATGCTCCGCGAGCGCGATGTCCGTCACGCGCGCGCACAATCAATCGACGACGTGCAGTCGGTGCTCGATCACGTCGGGTGAGACGTCGTTAGGCGCCGGGCGCCGCGCGTAGGATCCCGGGGCAGGTCTGGCCGCTCGCGTTCTGGCAGGGCGCGGGCGCGTGACGCATCTTCACTGACGCCATCCCCCCTCCCGCTCTCCCCCTCACTCTTGCGCGGAGTCGTCTCGTGAAGAGTTACGTTGTCACCACCGGCGTCATTTTCGCGCTGCTGACCCTCGCGCACATCTGGCGCATTGTATCTGAACGCCAATCGCTGGCCACGGAACCCGACTTCGTCGCCATCACCGTCGCGAGCGCGGCGATGAGTATCTGGGCATTTCGCCTCGTGGCGCGGGCGCCTCGGAGCTAGCAGAAACGACAAGGCCACGCGTTGCCGACGTGCGCGACGCGTGGCCTTGTCAGTTGTACCCGTCCGTAACGTCCGAGTCGTCCCAGCGGCCGCAGTGACGCCTCGCTTTCCACCAACCAGACGGAGTGCCCCAACACAGCTCTGGTCAGATGTTGACCGGCGTCGCGAGAAAAGCGCGCCAGCCCGTTCGTCGTGCGTCCATCGCTTGCGGAGTGCCAGCCACCGCCGAACGCGGCGGTGAGTGTAGGGAATACGACTGTCAACGCGAAAACGCAACAGATAGTTAGGGCGCGCATTTGCGAGCACGCGACAGCGCGTGCATTTGCCAGCACCCCTGTCGCCCGCGGCTCGTTAGGCAGCGCCGAATTGCGACCTCGGTCGCCATACCGATGCGACCGAGATGCGTCACGTCCCTCTCTCCCCCCTCCCCCCCTCCCCCCCGGCAGGCGCGCCACGAGCACCCTCGCTCAGACGTTCATGCGCCCCAGGTGGTACGGCAGCATCTGACGCCATGCCGGCCAGTCGTGCCGAACGTCGTGACCCCACAAGTCGAGCCAGTGCGGAATTCCCTTGTTGTTGAGCGCCATGGACAAACTCCGCGATGCATCTGGCACTTCGTATTCCCCCTGTCCCGTCACAATCACGATGCGCGACGCGCGCTGCATCAGCTCAAGCTGATGCCCATTCACGCCCGACAAATACCAGAGCGGATTGTTGAAGAACACGTTGTCGTCGGAGTAGCCGTCGAGGTACGAGGGGGCCAGATCGTAGAATCCACTCATGGCGATGGTGCCACCAAACAAATCGGGACGACGAAGAAACGCGTTGGCCGCGTGAAAAGCACCAAACGACGCACCCGTCGTGATCGCGCGCGCGTTCCCATCCTGTGATACAGTCCTGATGTAGGGAACAACTTCTTCCTCGACGTACGCTGAATACAACGCTTGCCGGCGCGCTTGCTCACGCACCGGAAGTTTCCGGTCCATCCACGCGTATTGGTTGATGCTGTCGATCGAGAACAACCGCACACGCCCCGCAAGCAGAAGCGGTTCGATCGCCTTCACCAACCAGAATCGCTCGTTCTCGAGAAAGTCCGCAGCCGCAGTGGGGAAGAGAAGCAGCGGGAGCCCGCGATGCCCGTACGTCACAATCGGCATGTCCAATCCGAGCCTCGGCGACCGCCATCCATCGATAACGCGCGAAAGTGAAGGGTCGACAAATGGAGAAGGCATCGCGAGTGAAGTAAGAGTGTTCGACGAGGTGGGCGAACGACCGGCGTGACGGTGTGACGCGTTAAGGTCGCATCACACCCTGTGTACGCGTGACCCGCCAACGATGCATCACACGCAAACAGCGCGAGTAATTCTATCCGCGAGCAAAAGGTCGGCTAGCACATGCTGCAACAGAAAAGAACTACGCGCGATGAAACGGTCACGGGACTTGCACGCGCTCCGAGCATAGTTGGACATGCTCGCTGCCATTCGCTCTGCCGCCGTTGTCGGCGTGGACGCATACGACGTCACCGTCGAAGTCGACGCGGCGCGCTCGCTCCCAAAGTGGACTGTCGTCGGACTCGCCGCGGGTGCGGTAAAAGAAGCAATGGAGCGCGTGGCCGCGGCGTTGGCCAACTCGGGGTACACGCTTCCACCTCGACGCATAACGGTTAACCTGGCCCCGGCCGACGTCCGAAAAGACGGCACCGCGTTCGATCTTCCCATCGCGTTAGGCGTACTCGCCGCCACTGGCCAGCTCGACCCGTCGGTCCTGGACGATTTTGTCGTGCTGGGGGAGCTCGGACTCGACGGCTCGCTCCGCGCCGTACGTGGAGTCCTCCCCGTCGCCATGCGACTCTCGCAGACGGAAGGCGACGCACCATCGCCGCGCGCCATCATTGTACCGCCGGCAAACCTTTTCGAAGCGCGCCGGGTCACGCGCATTCGCTCGGTCGCGCCCCCAACACTCACCGACCTCATTGCATTCCTTCACGCGTCGCAGTCCAAACGCCAGGTAATTGAAAGCACGTGGGAACCGTCCCTGCGAGACATCGCGCCTAACGATTCGAGCGCCTCCGCCGATCCCCCCTCCACCGACGCCATCGACCTCGCCGATGTCGTCGGACAGGAGACCGCCAAACGCGCGCTGGAAGTTGCGGCGGCTGGAGGACACGCGCTGCTGATGGTCGGACCTCCAGGCGGAGGAAAAACGATGCTCGCCCGTCGCCTCGCGACAATTCTGCCGCCACTCACCAGCGATGAATCGCTCGAAGTGCTCGCTGTCCAATCTGTCGCTGGTCTCCTCCCGCGAAACGGCACGCACTCGGTGCAACGTCCCTTTCGCGCTCCGCACCACACACTCTCGGTCGCGGCGCTCATCGGCGGCGGAAGCCATCCCCGCCCTGGCGAAGTCACCCTCGCCCACCTCGGCGTTCTCTTTCTCGATGAACTCCAGGAAATGCCGCGCTCCGTTCTCGATGCACTGCGCCAACCCATGGAGGATGGACGCGTGTTCATCGCGCGCGCCCAGCAGTCCGTTGCCTTTCCGGCGCGCTTCGCACTAGTCGGTGCGATGAATCCATGCCCATGTGGCCAAGCGGGGAGCGACGCCAATCGTTGCACCTGCTCGCCGATCGACGTCGCGCGACATCGGGCGCGCGTTTCGGGTCCGCTCTCCGATCGCATCGACATGACCATTCAAGTTCCTCCCGTTGCAATCGATGCACTGCGCGCTCGCTCCGGAGGCGAATCGTCGGCCACGGTCCGTGCTCGCGTCGTCGACGCCCGCGCGAGACAGACGGAACGATATCGCCGGCTTCGACGCGTGAATTGCAATGCGCAAGCGCACGGGCGATGGCTCGATGCACATTCACTCATTTCCCAGAGCGCGCGCGATCTCCTTGTGCTTTCGGCGGAGCGCCTCGCGCTGTCCGCGCGCGGATATCACCGCGTGCTGAAAGTGGCGCGCACCATTGCTGACCTCGAAGCGGCGGACGCCGTCGAACGCCACCATATCGCTGAGGCACTCTTCTTTCGACTACCGGAAAAACTCCCAGTGCTCGCTGCCACTGCGTAATTTTCATGCATGTCGTTACCCGATGTCGCCGAACACGACGCAGAGAGCCGCGCACAGGCGTTAGGCAAGGAAGAAGAACTGCGCCACTGGCTGCGCGCGCACGCCCCAGTCCTCATCGGCTACAGCGGGGGCGTCGATTCTGCGTACCTCGCGGTGGTGGCGCGCGAGACACTTGGTGAAGCGGGAGTGCTCGCCGTCATCGGACGGTCGCCGTCGTACCCCGATGTACAGTGGGAGATGGCACGTCGCGTCGCTCATCGATTCGGCGTTCCGCTCATCGAAATAGATACCGATGAACTGAGCGACCCTCGTTACGCGGCGAACCCGACCAACCGATGCTATTTCTGCAAGTCGGTGCTCTGGGACTCGCTGCGCCCGCTTGCTGCATCGCGCGGATTTTCGGTCGTGGTCGACGGGACCAACGCTGACGACGTGGGCGAATACCGTCCGGGCAAAGGCGCGGCCGCCGAGCGAGGGGTGGCGTCGCCGCTCGCCGAAGTTGGGCTTACGAAGGATGAGATTCGGCTCCTCTCACGAGCGCGCGACATGCC
Source organism: Gemmatimonadaceae bacterium (assembly GCA_044224185.1). Classification (GTDB taxonomy): domain Bacteria; phylum Gemmatimonadota; class Gemmatimonadetes; order Gemmatimonadales; family Gemmatimonadaceae; genus SCN-70-22. Next base: position 268,264 of record JBGAKW010000003.1, read on the forward strand.
CACCTGGTCGCAGCCCTCATCGCCCTGTCTCTCATCTCGGCTCCCGTACGGGACGGCGGTCACGCCCGAGCGGCTTCGCCTCGTGGAGCGCGCCGAGTCGGCGCTTCGCTCGTTAGGCATCACCGGCGATTTGCGCGTTCGGTACCACGATGATCTGGCACGTGTCGAGTTGTCTGCAGCCGAACTCCAGACCTGGCTCGAACCCGCGCGAGCCACGACGCTCGCGGCGGCCGTGCGCGCGGCGGGTTTTGCGCGCGTCGCCATCGATCTTCGTGGCTTTCGCTCTGGGTCGCTCAACGTCCTGAGCGGCATCACCCCCGCCTAACGAGAAACGTGCCAGCCGACACCGCCGACAACCTCGCCGTCCTCACGCGGCGTCTGCACGAGCTGGCGTTGGACTACGACGTCGAGGCGCGCGGTGGTGTCGCCATACTCACGCCGCGCGGCCAGGGCGCGGCGAACCTCGAGGTGTCGGCTCGGCGCCTCCTCGTCCAACTCGCGCGCGATGCAGGCTTCGCCAACGTCGCACTCGAAGTGTGAGCTGGCCACTGCGTGCTGTGATCGAGCTCTAAGACCGCCCTGGTGCGACTCTTCTTCGCGGTAGATCTGCCCGACACCCTTCGACATCAGATCGCCAGCGCGACTGCTCACGCGCGGGAAGTCGCCCCGCGCGTTGCGTGGGTGGCGCCGGCGCTCCTTCACATCACCGTCAAGTTCCTCGGTGAGTGCGACGAGTCAATGGAGCGAGACGTTCGCGCGCGCGCGCGCGAAGTCGTGCGAGGAGTGGCTCCGATCGCCGTGTCGCTCGAGGGCGGCGGCGCCTTCCCGAACTTTTGGGCCCCTCGTGTCGTATGGATTGGTATGCGACACGCCCAACCGCTCGTTCAGCTCGCCCAACGCCTCGATGACGCACTCGCCACACTTGGGCTTGAGCGCGACCGCCGTCCATTCCGCCCGCATCTCACGTTAGGCAGGGTCAAGACGCCACTGGCACGAGACGTGGCAGCGCAGCTCGAACTCGCACTACGGACCCTTCGCTCGTCCTGGCCGTTGCAGCTCACGAATCTCTCGCTCATGCAAAGCCAATTGTCCGCTGCCGGACCTCGATACTCCACTCGCGCGGAGTTCGCGCTCGGAGGTGCATGATGTCTGGGTGCCTGCGTTCTATCGGATGCCTCGTCGTGCTTGCTGTCCTCGCTGTGGCCGGCTGGTTCACGCGCGATATGTGGTTGCCCCGAGTTACAGGAGCACCACCGGAGGCCGCCCTCGAATGGCAGCGCGTGACACCCGACCAGCGATCGCGCGCCGAACGGGCGGTACAATCGCTGTCGTCCAAGAGCGGCCCGGTCTTCATCAACCTCACCGCAAGCGAGGCATCGGCACTTGTGCTTGGGCAGTTGCAGGAGCGCGCCCCTGGCCGAATCGAGCGCAGCGAAGCGGCGATTGTGGGGCGTTCACTCGTCGTCCGCGCCACCGTGGACGTGTCGCAGTTGGACGGACTCGACATCCTCGGGCCACTAGCCGCGGCAATTGGGACACACCCGCGCGTTGCGCTTACGGGCGATGTTGATGTGATTGGTCCGGGGGTGGCAGAGTATCGGGTGCAGGACGCCAAGGTTGGCGACGTGCACCTGCCGCAGAATCTCATCCCGCAGTTAGTCTCGAAGGTCGGCGGACGCGATCGCCCAGCGAATGCGGCGCGCGACGCGATCGTCTTTCCGATCCCGCTTTATGTCGGCGACGTGCGCATAGGGAAGGGACACGTGACACTCTACAAGAGCGTGAAATGAGCCGTCGCATTCTGATTGTCGACGACGAACAAGGTGTGCGTGCCGCGTTAGGCCAGCTCCTCGAATACGAAGGCTACGACGTTCGCGCGGTTGCGTCGGCGGCCGACGGTCTCGCCGAATACGACAAGTGGCGCCCGCAACTCGTCTTCATGGATGTGAAGATGGCCGGGATGGACGGTCTCGAAGCGCTGCGACGTTTGCGGCAGATGGATCCTTCGGCGGTTGTCGTCATGATCAGTGGGCACGCGACGATTCAGACGGCGGTCGAAGCGACACAACTCGGCGCGTACGACATCCTCGAAAAACCGCTCGACACCGATCGCATTCTCGTCCTCCTTCGCAACGCACTGCAGCACATGACGCTGCAGGAAGAGAATGCCCGCCTTCGTGACTCCATCGAGTCGCGCTATGAAATCGTCGGAAAATCGTACGCGATCCGCACTCTCACGAGTCAGATCGAGAAGGTCGCGGTAACACCGGCGCGCGTACTGATCACCGGAGAAAACGGCACGGGAAAGGAGTTGGTCGCGCGGGCAATTCATCGTTTGTCTCCGCGCGCATCGAAACCGTTCATCGAAGTGAACTGCGCGGCGATCCCTGCTGAGCTCATCGAAAGCGAATTGTTCGGCCACGTGAAGGGGTCGTTCACTGGTGCCATTCAGGACCGGGCGGGGAAGTTCGAGCAGGCGGACAAGGGAACGCTCTTCCTCGACGAAATCGGCGATATGAGCCCGTCGGCGCAGGCCAAGGTCCTGCGCGTTCTGCAGGACGGCGAGGTGACGCGCATCGGCGGTGCGAAACGTGTGCAAGTCGACGTGCGTGTGCTCGCTGCGACGAACAAGAATCTTGAGGACGAAATCGCCGGCGGACGTTTTCGAGAAGATCTCTTTTATCGACTGAACGTTGTCCCGCTGCATGTGCCGCCGCTGCGCGAGCGTCGCGACGACATCCCGCAGCTTGCCCAACACTTCATCGAGCTGATCTCGCGGCGCGACGGTGCACCCGTGCGCATTCTCGATCAAAGTGCCATCGATGCCCTTACGCAGATGGAGTGGCCCGGCAACGTTCGAGAGCTGCGCAACACGATCGAGCGCCTGCTCATCCTCTCCGCCGGAACGCGAATCACGAGCGGCGACGTCGGGCGACTGGCAGGGGGGCGCCAAGCCGACGGCGCCTCGCTCGGGTCGCTGCTCGACATTCGCACCTTCGAAGAGTTCAAGGATGCCGCCGAACGGGCCTACCTCCTCCACAAACTGCGAGAGTTTGACTGGAACGTATCGGAGACGGCGCGTGTGCTCGACATGCCGCGGTCCAATCTCTACAAGAAGATCGAGCGGTACGGACTGGAGCGCGAACGATGATCCGCCGCCGGCCACTCCGCGTGACCTACACAGACGCAGCAGGCGCGTATAACCCGTCACTCGTTAGGGACAAGTGCGATGAGTAAGAACTGGGACGCCGAGATGCGGAAGATCGACAAGCAACTGGAGTCGATCTCCGATGAAGCACTTCTCCCGTCAAAGGCGGCGCCCACGCCGGCGGCGAAGGCCGAGGTCATTGCACAGCAGAAGTCGACCTCCACGTTAGGCGTCATGCTTCGCCTCCTGCTCTCGGTCGCACTGGGCGTGGGGATGCTGTTCTGGCCATACGACGCTCGCTGCGGATTCGGGCTCTTCGGGTATCTCGCCGCGACTGGCGTCGTCATGCTCTCCGGCGTTTGGTCATCGGTCTGGACCTGGCGTCATCGCAGTTCTCGCGGCCATATCCTCTCGCTCCTCCTGATTCTGTGGGGGGCGGTGCTCGCCGCGCAGGAAGTGCTCCCACGCACCGGCTATGCGCGCCCTGATCCCTCGCACCCGACCACGTGGATGTGTCAGTAGTTAGGCACCCGATTCCCGCTCGTTAGGTCGCCCCCTCCCCCCGGGCTCGGCGGCACGTTACAGCGGCCCCTGTGGTTCGCCCCCGCGGGAATTGGCGATTTGGCGACTATAGCAACTGCGTCGCGAGCGGTAGGGGGGCACCTTTGCGCTGCTCCCGGGATAGCTTTCCACACGGAACGCTGTCGTCCGTCCTTCCCTCGTACCACGCACACGCGCGATGTCCAAGCAATTCCAGAACTTCATTGCCGGCGAATGGGTTGCCCCGTCGACCGGCGAGTACTTCGACAATATCAATCCGGCCGACACGAGCGACATCGTCGGCAAGTTCCCGCTCTCCGGCATCGCCGATGTAGAGCGCGCCGTGGCGTCAGCTGAGCGTGGCTTCTCGCTCTGGCGTCGCACGCCTCCGCCGCTCCGTGGTGACGTGCTGCGGCGTGTCGGTGACCTGCTTGCCGCGCGCAAGGAGGAGATCGCCAACCTCATGACGCGTGAGATGGGAAAGCCGCTTGCCGAAACGCGCGGCGACGTGCAGGAGGGAATCGATACGGCGTATTACGCGGCCGTCGAAGGGCGGCGTCTCTTCGGCCATACCGTGCCGAGTGAGCTGCGAAACAAGTGGGCGATGAGTTATCGCCGTCCGATCGGCGTCGCGGGAATCGTGACGCCGTTCAACTTTCCCATGGCGATCCCCACGTGGAAAATGTTTCCCGCCCTTCTGTGCGGAAATGCGTGCGTCTTCAAACCCGCCGAAGACGTGCCGCATACGGGGACCGTACTCGTGGAGATTCTTCTCGAGGCAGGTCTTCCGCCTGAAGTGATTCAGCTCGTGCACGGTGCAGGGGAAACCGTCGGCGCAGCGATCGTGAATCATCCGAAGGTTCCCGTGGTGTCGTTTACGGGCTCCACGGAGACGGGGCGCCTCGTTGGTGAAACGTGCGGGCGCATGCACAAGCGACTCTCGCTCGAGATGGGTGGAAAGAACGCGCAAATCGTGCTCGATGACGCGGACCTCGATCTCGCGCTCGAAGGTGTGTTGTGGGGCGCGTTTGGTACGACCGGGCAGCGCTGCACCGCGACGAGTCGCCTCATCCTGCAGCACGGCATTCACGATCGGTTTTTGACCACACTCGCCGATCGCGCTAACGCACTGAAGTTGGGTGACGGGCGTGTGGCTGGCACGGATGTCGGTCCGCTGATTCACGAGGCGTCGTTACGCAAAGTCGAGCGCTACGTCGAAATTGGTGAGAGCGAAGGGAGCGAGCTCGTCGCCGGTGGAAAACGCGTATCGCACGGAGCGCTGGCCAAGGGGTATTTCCATCAGCCAACGATTTTTGCCGGCGTGCGCGCAGGGAGTCGGCTGGAGCAGGAAGAGATTTTTGGTCCGGTCCTCTCAGTCGTGCGGGTCGAAGACGCGGACGAAGCCTTTGCGGTGAATAACGGCGTGCGCTACGGCCTTTCTTCTTCGCTCTACACGCGAAATGTGGAGTTGGCGTTCCGTGCGATGTCGGAGCTCGATAACGGCATCACGTACGTCAACGCACCGACCATTGGTGCGGAGGCGCACCTCCCGTTCGGAGGTGTGAAAGAGACGGGAAACGGACATCGCGAAGGTGGATGGGAAGTGTACGAGTTCTACTCGGAAACGAAGGTGTGTTACGTGGATTATTCGGGCGCGCTACAGCGCGCGCAGATCGACACGTACGACGTGTGACGCTCGATCATGCGCGCCAATGCGCGTGATCCTGCGTGCGCGTGCAGTAGTTGCGGCCTTCCGGAGGCCGGAATTAATTGCCCCGGAGGGGATGAATGTTGAGCTGTAGGATAGGCGAGGTCATGGTGGGGCAACCGCGCATCGGTGTCGCAAAAAACACGTGGGTCACAGCGGCATCGATGTGGACGTCGCACCTGATGCGCCTAACGACGAGTCCTGAGTTCTCGTTAGGCGATCGCGCGCCGGTGCTCGAAAGGCGCGCGATCGCGTGGACGCCGTCGCCGTCGATGTGCGGCGACGCGATGCATTTGCGGCTTGATGGAGCTTGGCCATGACGAGCATTCCCGCAACCGGCGACGGACGAACCGCCATCGACGCTGAGGCGCGTGCCGAGGCATTGGAACGTGTGAACAGCCGGGGCGCTCCTCCCCGTCTCCTGCATCTGCTGTTCGAATGGGCGAAGTCATTCGTGCTCGCCGTCGTCCTCTTTCTCTTCGTTCGCGCTTTCCTCGTCGAGGCCTTCAAGATCCCGAGCGGAAGCATGGAAGGAACGCTCCTCGTCGGTGATTTCCTCCTCGTCAACAAGCTGGTCTACGGCGCCGAGATCCCCGGATCGCATGCGCGCCTTCCGAAAGTGCGCGATCCCGCACGCGGCGATGTGATCGTCTTTCAGTGGCCCTCCGATCCGACCAAGAACTTCGTGAAGCGATTGGTCGGCCTCCCCGGCGACACCCTCGCCATGACCGAAGGCGAGCTTCTGCGCAATGGCGAACATCTCCGCGAGACCTACGTCTCCCACACGGAACCGGGGATCGATCCGGCCGGCGATGAATTTCGTTGGCAAAAGGATCATCTGATCCGTACCGCTGAGGCGTCAGTCGGCTATCATCCATCGCGCAATAACTGGGGACCGATCGTCGTGCCGCCCAAACACTATTTCGTGCTCGGCGACAATCGCGATAACTCCCTGGATTCCCGTTACTGGGGCTTTGTTCCAGATTCCCTCGTGCGTGGCGAACCGATGGTCGTGTACTACAGCTACTCTCCCGATTCGTCTGCACGTCTTGATTGGCTTACCCGGGTGCGTTGGCATCGCCTGGGTGATCGAATCCGTTGACCACCTAACGAGTTTTGTCGAATCCCCCCCATCCCCCCTCCGCCGGCAACGCGCGGCGCGCACTGGACCGCAGATCTTCAGGAGCTTCCGTGGGCGCTGGACGCATCGCTTCCAAGAAGTCGTCGTTTGATGAGGGCTCGCTCGATCAATACCTCCGCGATATCAGCGCGTATCCGCTGATCACGCGCGAGGAAGAAGTCGAGCTGGCCGGCCGCATTCGCACCGGCGATCAGGACGCACTCGACAAACTCGTGCGCTCCAACCTGCGTTTCGTCGTTTCCGTCGCGAAGAAATATCAGAACCAGGGCGTCTCGCTCTCCGATCTGATCAACGAGGGAAACCTCGGCCTCATTCGCGCGGCCCACAAATTCGACGAGACCAAGGGGATCAAGTTCATCTCCTACGCCGTCTGGTGGATTCGGCAGGCCATCCTGCAAGCCCTCGCGGAGCAATCACGGATTGTGCGTGTCCCGCTGAATCGCGCAGGAACGCTGCACCGCATCGGCAAGCGCGCTAACTCGCTATTGCAGGAACTCGGGCGAGAGGCAACACACGCTGAGATCGCCGAGGGGATGGACATCACCGAGGAAGAAGTCGCCAAGACGATGTCCATATCGCAGGCGCACCTCTCGCTCGATGCGCCGCTGACTCCGGGCGAAGACAACAAGCTCCTCGATTATCTCCCCGACAATCTCAATCCGACCCCGGACGAGCAGACCTTCGAAAAGGCGCTCACGGAATCGATCGAGGAAGCACTCGGCTCACTCAAGGAGCGAGAAGCGAAGATTCTTCGCCTCTATTTCGGGCTCGATGGTGAAGAGCCGATGACACTCGAGCAGATTGGCTCGTTGTTAGGCATCACGCGCGAGCGCGTCAGGCAAATCAAAGAGAAGGCGCTCTCCCGCCTTCGCCACGTGTCCAGAGCGCGCGCCTTGGAATCGTACCTTGGTTGAGAGCGTGCCGCTCCAACGCCCAGAGCGCGTAATGCCACAAGGACTCAACGACGACGACAAACAATCGCGAAATCAGTTTCGCGACGACAACGAACATCTCCCAATGGAGATGCCGCCGCCGTCGAGGTTTTTCGTCTTGATTTGGCGCGCGTTGCGGCTGAAGTGCCCGCACTGCGGAAAGGGGCCAGTTCTTGAAAACTGGTTCAAGCTGCGCCCCTCCTGCGGCAACTGCGGCCGAATGCTGGAACGCGGAGAGCAGGACTACTTCATCGGTGGCATGCTCTTCAACCTGATCCTCGCCGAACTGCTCTTCGCCTTCGTCTTCGTGGCCATGCTGATTGTGCTATGGCCGAGAGTTCCGTGGGACGGGATCGAGATCGGCGCGCCGATCGGAATGGCCGTTACGCCCTTTCTGACGTATCCCGTCGGGAAGCTCGTCTGGCTGGCCTTCGATCTGACCTTCCGCCCCGAGGGGAAGGGAAAAGTCCGCCGCAGTTAGAGCAGCCGTTCGGGGGGGAGTGATCGCCGCGCATAACGACTAGATTTCGCCGGCGAACCTACACTCTTTTTCGTCGCCATGGCCCAACTCTCCTCCTTCGATGTCACGACGGGCGTCGACCTCCAAGAGGTCGACAATGCCGTCAATCAGGCCCAAAAGGAGATCGCCACGCGCTTCGACTTCAAAGGGTCGAAGTCGACGATCGACTTTTCGCGCGCGGATTCGAAACTCCTGCTCGTGGCGGACGACGACTTCAAGATGCGCGCACTGTTCGACGTGTTGCAGACGAAGCTCATCAAGCGCGGCGTCCCGGTGAAGAACCTGGATGTCGGTGAGAACAAGCAGGCTGGTGGCGACACAGTCCGAAAGGAAATCGGACTCAAGATGTCGCTCGACAGCGAGACGGCGAAGAAAGTCGCGTCGACGATTCGCGAGGCCAAACTCAAGAAGGTGCAAGCGGCCATTCAGGGCGAACAGGTGCGCGTCAGCAGCCCGTCGAAGGATGATTTGCAGCTGGCGATCGCGCTTCTTCGCTCCACCGACTTTGGTGTCGAGCTCAAAATCGCCAACTATCGATAACGTGTCGGTGCCTAACGTTCCGGCCGCTCCCAAGCACCTCGTCATTGGCGCCACCGCGCATGCCGAACTCGCGGCCGCCATTCGCGCGCAACGCCCGCAGCTCGAGATACGTGGGGCCAAGTACACCGACGTCACCACGGACGACTTGGCGTGGGGCGATGCGTATGTCGGCTTCAAGCGCCCGCCGCTTGGGTCGATGGGAAATGTGCGATGGGTGCATTGCACCGGCGCTGGCGTCGATTCGTGGCTCGAGCCACGGGAGTTGTCGCGCGACATTCTGCTCACACGCACATCCGAGTCGTTCGGTCCGATGATCGCGGAGTGGGCGCTGGCGCGCGCGCTTGCCTTTTCGCAGCAGTTGATTGACCTCGCACAGGCGCAGCGCATGCACCGCTGGGCGCCACGCGATCTCACGCTCCTGCGCGGGAGCAAGACGGTGGTCGTCGGTACCGGCGACGTCGGGACCAGCGTCGCGCGGCTCTTCAATGCGTTAGGTTCGCGGGTGTATGGCGTCTCGCGCAGCGGGGACGGCGACGACACGCTCTTCTATGCCATGGCGCAAACCTCCGCGCTGCGTGACATGGTCGCCATCGCCGATTATCTCGTCGTGACGCTCCCGTTGACGCACGATACGCGCACCCTAATCAATCGCAACATCTTGTCCGCGTGCCGCGGCGCCGTCTTGATCAACGCCGGACGCGGCGCCGTCATCGAAGAGCGGGCAATTCCGGAAGCGCTGGAGCAAGGATGGCTCAAGGGAGCGGCGCTCGACGTCTTCGAAGTGGAACCGCTCCCCATCGACTCGCCGCTGTGGACCGACACGCGCGTCATGGTGAGTCCGCACATCTCCGGCCTAACGACGATTGACGGGGCCGTGCAGGGCTTCCTCGATTGTCTCACCGACATCGAAGCGGGGCGCCTCCCCAAGTGGGTTGTTGACCGCGATCGCGGCTACTGACGCAGCGCGATGAAGTTTTCTGTGGTAACGCTGGGGTGCGACAAGAACACGGTCGATTCGGAACGCTACATCGCCGAACTCACCGCGCACGGTGGTGAACGCACCTCGATGCTCGATGAAGCCGAAGTCATCGTCGTGAACACGTGCGGGTTCATCGATGCGGCGAAGGCCGAATCGTTGGAGGCGATTCTCGACGCCGCCAGGCGCAAGGAAGGCGGCGCCTGCCGCGTGGTCGCGGCGGTCGGGTGCATGGTCGAGCGGCACAAGGGTGAGCTTTCCGACGCCCTTCCCGAGGTTGACCTCTTTCTCGGGACCTCCGATGCGGAGCGCCTCATTCCGGAAATCGAGTCGCGCGGGCTGCTCGACGACACGTCGCTGATCCAACATCCTGGCGTTCGGCTCTACGCCGGAGAGCATCCGCACATTCGCTACCTCAAGATCAGCGAGGGGTGCGATCACGGGTGTGCGTTCTGCGCCATTCCGCTCATGCGTGGAAAACACCGGTCGTTCTCGTTAGGCGATGTCGTGCGCGAGGCGCAGTTGTTGGAAGCGCAGGGAGCGCGCGAGATCAACCTCGTGGCGCAGGATCTCGCCCACTGGGGGCGAGACGTGCGCGACGGCAATGCGCTCCCGGAGCTGCTGGACGCGTTGATGCGTGAGACGAGCGTGCCGTGGTATCGCCTGCTCTACATCTACAGCGCGGGGCTGACGCCCAAGATGATCGATTTGATCGCGCGGGAGCCACGGATCGCGCGATATCTCGATATCCCGATGCAGCACGCGTCGGACGCCGTCCTGACGCGCATGCGCCGCCCCGAGCGAAGGGAAAAGCAGCGCGAGAGACTGCGCGCGCTGCGCGAGGCACTGCCGGGAATCGCGATTCGCACCACCGTGATTGTTGGTTTTCCCGGCGAGACGGACGACGAATTCCACGAGCTCCTCGATTTCCTCGAGGAAGTGCAGCTCGAGCGCGTCGGTGCGTTTACCTATTCGCCGCAGGAGGGGACGCGCGCCTGGGCGATGGACGACGACGTGCCTAACGAGGTCAAGCGCGAGCGATTGGAACGCGTGCAGGAGCTGCAACGCCTCATCACCGCCGACCGCTATGAGTCGTGGATTGGCCAGCGGGTGCGCGCGATGGTGGATCGACCGGCCGATGGCGCGGCGCCGGCACAAGCGCGCCTCGACGCGCAGGCGGATGACATTGACGGCGTGACGTGGGTTGAGACGGATGCGGCGCCGGGGACGATGCTCGAGGTACAGCTGAACGACGTCGTCGACGACTACGACTTCCGCGCGACGGCGGTACGTATCCTCGACGCGGCTGGCAAACCGTCCGCAGCCGCGCGTGGGCGCGCCCTGCCGATTGCCGGCGGTACGGTCGGGAGCTTCGGCCGCTAATCATGGGGCGGCGCCCCTCGCGCGACGTGCGAGCGGCGCGCAGGGCGGTGCTGCAGAACGCGTTAGGCACGGTGGCGTCGCTGGCTGACACCTTTGATCGACTGGGGTTCGTCCACGCCGATTCCACCCGCGCTTCGCGCGAGCGCAAGCCCTCATCCTCCGTCCGCGCGACGTTGCTGAATGGCCACGAATGACAGAGATCACCGCGCGAACGGTGCGGTGAGTCACAGTGAGGCGGTCCAGCGCGCGATACGAGTGTGACGAACGTTTTTTCGGGGGCGTCTTCACTCGGTCGTTAGGCACGCGTTTTTTCCCCGTTTTCCGCAGCATGTCCCGATTTTTCGCTCTTTTTGCCGCCACCGCGGCGTCGCTCGTCGTCGGCGCGTCGCCGACGCGTGCCTCACCGATTCGTGCGTCAACGGTGCTCGTCTCGACCTCGCGGGCGCTCGCAACACCCGCCGCGGCGCATGAAGCGGTGCGCGTGGTGATCGGCAGCGCGCCATACGACCTCAATATCCCATCCGAGGGGCGATGGAGTGTGCGCGATGCGTGGGGGCGCGTGCATGCGCGCGCGAGCGATGGCGATGGATGGCATGTGGAGCGTCGCAATCGCCGGCTGCGACTCACCGACGGGTCTGGCGCCCGCGCGTCGGCGTGGAGCGACGAGCCGTTTGTGCTCGCGTCAGAGCAAGATGCCCTGGTACCGTACGGCACGCGGCACTATCGCGGGACCATCGCGTTCGTTGCCACGGACACGGCGATTCTTGTCATCAATCGCGTGACGCTCGATGACTATCTGCGCGGCGTGGTGCCGATCGAGATCGGGACACGGTCGCCTAACGATTCAGCCGCCGTGCAGGCGCAGGCCATTGCCGCGCGAAGCTACACGGTCGCGCGTCAGGGTGAGGCCCGCGCTCTACTGTATGATCTCACGAGCGCCGCGACGGATCAGGTCTACGGCGGAGCAGATGTCGAGCAGCCCGGGAGCGACGCGGCCGTTCGCGCCACAGCGGGAATGGTCCTGAGTTACAACGGGCGCGTCGTGCGCGCGCCCTACCATTCCACGTGCGGTGGTCAAACGGCCTCGCCCTCCGAAGTGTGGCAGGGCGCAAACGACGAAGGGTATCTGCGAAGCGTGAGCGATCGTGTCGCGGGGAGCGATCGTGCGTGGTGCGACATCAGTCCGCGCTTTCGATGGGAGCGTTCGTTCGATCGCACGGCGCTCGAGGAAGCCGTCGACCGGTATGTGCGTGCCAACGGCACGGGGATGCTCGTAGCGGGGGGCGCAGTTCGCGCCGCACGCATTGAGCAGGAGACGCCGTCAGGGCGCGTCGGACTCCTTGCACTTGACACCGATGGCGGTACTCTGCGCCTTCGGGGGAACGCGATACGATTCGCGCTACGCGGTGTTGGTGGCGAGATCCTGAACTCGACCTATTTTTCGCTGGAGCCGGTGATAGGCCGAGACGGCCGGCTGATGCAGCTCACGCTGCGTGGTGCGGGGAATGGACACGGCATCGGGATGTGCCAATGGGGCGCGATTGGTCGCGCTCGCGCCGGCCACGATGTGCGAGCCATCCTTGCAGCGTACTATCCCGGGACGGTGCTGATTCGCCTTCCGTGAGCGTCGCGGCCGACATCTTCTTCACGACGCTCGTCACTGATGCAACCTCCCGTTAGGATCGCCGTTGTTGGCGCCGGCGCTATCGCGCAACTCGCACACCTGCCAGTGCTCGCGAAGTTGCGCGGCGCGCAACTCGTGGCGTTGTGCGACAACGATCGCGCCAAAGCGCGCGCACTCGCTGACCGCTTCGGCATTCCCGATGTCTTTACCGACATCGAGGATCTGCTCGACTACGACGAGCTCGACGCCGTTGTCGTCGCAACACCCAATCACTTGCACGAGCCGCACGCACTGGCTCTGCTCGCGCGCAAGATCGACGTCCTCGTCGAGCGCCCGCTTTCGCTCACGTCGAAGGGCGTGGAGCGGATTCTCACCGCGGCCAATCGCTCTGGACGAAAGATCTTCGTCGCCAACAATCATCGTTTTCGCAGCGATGTGCAGGCGCTCGTCGGCTTTCTTGGTGGCGGAGAACTTGGAAAGCTGCATGGGATTCGCGCCGGTGCGTACAGCACGCGCGGCTCCATCGAAGGGTGGCGTCTGCGTCGTCCCGAAGCAGGGGGAGGCGTTCTCTTCGAAGACGGGATTCCGCTCGTCGATCTCGCCATGTGGCTTGCCGATTTTCCTGCGCCGCAGCGCGTCTGGGCGCACATCGATCGCGCGCGCGGCACCAACGCAGTAGAAGATGCGGCCTTTCTCGCCATCGAGTGCGCGAACGGCGTTTCCTTCACCTTCGATCTCTCGTGGAGCTACGTCGGCGACGAGGACCGCTGGTGGTTCGAGACCCTTTCATCGCGTGGCTCCGCGCGTCTCGCGCCGTTGCGTGTAGTGAAGGAGTTGAATGGCAAGCCGGTCGATGTCTCACCCACCGGCGCGGCCGCGCGCGAAAGTGCATTCATCCAGTCGTATCGCGCCGAACTGGCGCACTTCATTTCGGTGCTCCGCGGCGAGGGTGATTACGAGCCGCCGACGGACCAGGTCATCGTCCACCGCATTCTCGAAGCGGCCTACAAGTCCGCAGAGGAAGGAAAGGAAGTGAAGCTGTGAGCCGCTTCGCGGTGTGCGCGCGACGGCTCCTCGCAACTGCATCTCTCGCCTCGTGCGTTGCGGCATCCGCCGGTGTGCCTAACGAGTCTTTGGCGCAGGCGCCCGTGCCCTCGCGTGCAGCGCCAGGCACCACGGCTGCGCCCGCCGAGCCGGGCGCGGAGCTCGACGTGTACGTCATGACGATGGGGCAGGGCGACGAGCTCTGGGAACGGTTCGGGCACAACGCGTTAGGCATCCGCAATCGCCTCACCGGCGACGACGTCGTCTACAACTGGGGGATGTTTTCGTTCGACCAGCCAGGCTTCGTCCCCCGATTTCTGAAAGGCCTGATGCTCTACTGGATGGCGCCCTTCGATGCGCGCCAAACGCTCCTCGCCTACGAACGCTTCAATCGTTCGGTGACCATACAGGAACTCAATCTCACGAACGCGCAGAAGATCGCGATTCGCGATTTCGTGGAGTGGAATTCGCGCGAAGAGAACAAGTTCTACCGCTACGACTACTATCGAGACAATTGCTCCACGCGCGTGCGCGACGCCGTCGACAAAGTGTTAGGCGGCGTTATCGCGAAAACGTCGCAGGCCCAACGCACCACCATGACGTATCGCGATCACTCGCTGCGCCTCATGGACGGTCTGTTCTGGGCGCGTACCGGGATCGACTTCGGGCTTGGCGCGTTCACCGACACGCCGATCACGTCATGGGAAGCGATGTTCATTCCCATGGAGTTCCAGCGGCGCATTCGGGACATACGCGTTGCCGGGCCTAACGGGACGGAGATTCCGCTCGTCGCGTCGGAACACGTCCTCTTCACGGCAACGCGTTCACCCGAGCGCATGGAGCCGGCCAGCGACGTTCCCCTGTTCTTCGTGACTGGCGTTGGTGTCGCGCTCCTCCTCGGTGTGCTCGCGTACCGCACCCGTGGGCGGTGGCTCGCGGTGACCGGCGCCATGGTGTGGAGCCTTCCGGCCGGAATCTTCGGACTCGTCCTTCTTCTGCTCTGGGTTGCCACCGAACACATCTCGGCGTACCGCAATCAGAATCTGTTCTTCGCGAATCCGTTGTGGCTCGTCGTCGCGGCGCTCCTTCCATTTGTAGGTGCCGGCCGAGGCGTGCGACGGAGCCTGCTCTACGTCGTGCGGGGTTGCGCGATCCTGGCGGTGCTTGGCGGACTCGTCGCGCTCACACCGTGGGGACAGCCGTCAGGTGCAATCGCCGCCTTTGCCGTGCCGCTTGATCTCGCGGCGTATTTTCTTGTCCTCCGTGCCGTCTACGACGCGCAGCAGCGCGCCAACGCCGCGCTGGCGTCGTAGGGTTGGCGCCTAACGATTTCAATCACCACACGTGAGACATTCGATCGGCATCGACGTCGGTGGCACCTTCACCGATCTCGTCTCCGTCTCGCTCGACGACGGGCGCGTGACTGCCGGCAAGGCGTTGAGCACTCCGCACGATCAGAGCGTCGGCGTGGAGAACGCCCTCAAGGCGCATGCGCCGGGCGACGGAAGCGTCGTGACCCGCGTCGTCCATGGAACGACCGTCGTGACGAACATGCTCCTCGAACGGAAGGGGGCAAAAGTCGTCCTCTGTGCAACGGAAGGCGCAACCGACTTGCTCACGCTTCGTCGACAGGAGCGCGCGGCACTCTATGACCTGAGGGCCCAGCATCCTGCCCCCCTCGTCGATGCGTCGTGCGTGGTAGCGGTCGGTGAACGAATCGCCCCCGAAGGGATAACCCGCTCGTTAGGCGACGACGAATGCGAGCGAGTGGCCGATGCCGTCGCCGCGTTAGGCCCGGACATCGTGGCGGTGTCGCTGTTGCACGCGTACGCCGACCCGTCGCACGAACGTCGCCTCGCCGCCGTTATGGCGCAGCGCCTCCCCGCGGTCGACGTCGTCACCTCGTCGGATATCCTTCCGGAAATTCGAGAGTACGAGCGTACAGCGACGACGGTGTGCGAGGCATACGCGCGGCCGGGCGTCGCGCGATATCTCGAGCGATTGGGGAGTCGACTCCACGCGCTTGGTCTCCCGGCGCCCGGCGTGGTGGGATCCAACGGCGGAATGCGCGACGCCAGCGAAGCGGCGCGGCACGCCGCCTCGCTCGCCCTTTCTGGTCCGGCGGGCGGAGTCGCGGGCGCTGCCCTCACCGCACGCCTCGCTGGTTTTGAACGCGCGCTCACCATCGACATTGGCGGGACCAGCGCCGACGTCGGACTCATACTCGGTGGCGAGCCGTTGGTCGAGGCGGGAGGGAGTGTGGCCGGCGTCCCGATCGCACTGCCGCGCGTACTGGTCGAGACCGTGTCCGCCGGTGGTGGGTCGTTAGGCTGGATCGACGAAGGTGGGGCGCTGCGTGTCGGACCACGCAGCGCGGGCGCCGTTCCGGGCCCCGTCGCCTTCGGACGCGGCGGTACCCAGGCGACCGTGACCGACGCGCACGTCACGTTAGGCAACATCCGCGCGGAACACATGGGGGGCGAGGTGCAGATCAATCCCGAACTCGCGCGCCAGGCCGTCGCCCGCCTCGCCGACTCGTTAGGTGCTGGCGTCGAGCGCACCGCGCACGCGATGATCGCAACGGCCGATGCGGCGATGGCTCGTGCACTCCGGCGCGTCTCGGTCGAACGCGGGATCGATCCCCGGAGCTGCGTGCTCGTCGCCTTCGGTGGGGGTGGCCCGCTGCATGCGTGCGGGCTCGCGGAGCGATTGGGCATGTCGCAAGTGCTCGTCCCTCCGCACGCTGGGGTGTTGAGCGCGCTGGGGCTCGCCGTTGCACCTGAACGTCGCGTGGCGCTCGCCAGCGTGATGCGCCTCGCCGCTGATCTCGACGCCGACGCGCTCGAACAACGCGCGCTCGCGGTGCGCGACGCCGCGGGAGGCGACGGCGCTCCTGCCTGGATCGCACGCATGCGGTATCGCGGTCAGGGACACGAACTCGAAATTCCCTTTGCACCCGGCGACGACGGCCGCTCGCTGTCGGCGCGTTTCTCTGCCGCGCACGATGCCCGGTACGGCTTCACGTTAGGCGCGGCGTCGGAGATCGTGAGTCTCCGATGCACGCGTTCGACCGACGCCCCCAATGTTGTGCTCGCGAGGCGCGGACCAAACGAGTTTCGCACCGACAACATGCGTGATGACGGCGGTGCACTCGACGTCACGCTTCAGGGACCGGCGGTCGTCACACTTCCCGACGCCACGCTCCTCGTCGCGCAGGGGTGGTCGGCACGCGCACTCCCCATGGGAGGATGGCTCATGCAACGGGAGGGCGACACATGACGACGTTTGATCCACTCGCGCTGACGGTCTTCGCCAACGCCGTTGCGATGATTGCCGAAGAAATGGGGACGGTGCTCGAACGAGGCGCGCTCTCACCGAACATTCGGGAGCGTCGCGACGCGTCGTCAGCGCTTTTTGACGCGCAGGGGCGAATGATCGCGCAAGCCGCACACATCCCCGTGCACCTGGGCGCCATGCCCGAGTCGGTGCGAGCCGTCCGTGAGCGTGATCCGCGTCCCGGCGATGTCTTCCTGCTCAACGATCCCTTTCGCGGTGGCTCGCACCTCCCCGATCTCACGATGGTCGAGGTCATTGCGGCTGACGGTGAGATCGTCGGCTACGCCGCAGTGCGCGCCCATCACGCTGACGTCGGTGGCGTCTCGCCAGGCAGCATGCCGCGCGGCGCTACGGAACTCGTGCAAGAAGGGATCATCGTCCCACCGGTGCGCATCGCGAATCCGACCGGGTGGAACGACGAGATGATGACGTTTCTGCTCGCAAACGTGCGGACCCCCGAAGAGCGTCTGGGCGACTTGCGTGCGCAACGCGCCGCGTGCGCCGCGGGCCGCGACGGTTGGCTCGCGCTACGCGAGCGGGAAGGGGCCGCCCTCGTCGAGGCGGCGTGTGAGGCGTTGCTCGACTACACCGGGCGACGCGCGCGCGCGCGCGGCGCCCAACTCGGAAGTGTATCCGGCACTGCCCGCGATGCGCTCGAGGGGGACGGCGTGACCGACAACGACGTCGTCGTCGCGGTCAGGCTCGATGCGTTAGGCGACCGCTTGCGGCTCGACTTCACCGGCACGTCGCCGATGGTCGCAGGGAATGTGAACGCCCCCTTTGCCGTCACTCGCGCCGCAGCCGTGTTCGTGCTTCGCACCCTGATGGACGATGATGTCCCGACGAACGATGGCATTGCGCGCGCGTTGGAACTCATCGTCCCCGATCCTTCAGCCATCAACGCGCGTTGGCCGGCCGCAGTTGCCGCGGGCAACGTCGAGATGTCGCAACGCATCACCGACACGCTCTTTGCGGCCCTGGCCGACGCTGGCGTCGAGGTCCCGGCACAAGGGCAGGGGACGATGAACAACATCACCTTTGGCGGTCGTGGCTGGACCTTCTACGAAACGTTAGGCGGTGGTCAGGGCGCTTCAGCCCAGGGGGATGGCCCGTCTGCCGTGCATGTGGGGATGAGCAACACGCGTAACACTCCGATCGAGTCGCTTGAGCACGCCTATCCTATTCGCATCGACGAGTACGCGGTGCGACGAGGGTCGGGCGGCGACGGCGTGCATCGCGGGGGAGATGGCGTGATTCGTCGTTATCGCGTTCTGGAACCATGCTCGGTCACGCTCGTGACTGAGCGACGCCGCCACGCCCCCAAGGGCGCAGCCGGTGGTTTGTCAGGCAGTGTGGGTCAGAATCTCTTGAATGGAACTCCAATTCCCGCCAAGTGCCGTCTCGAACTCGTCGCCGGTGATGTGGTGAGTGTCTTGACGCCAGGTGGCGGTGGGTGGGGCGCTCCTCGCTCCCAATAGGCTTCCCAGCGTCATGTCATTCATTGTTCTCGCGACGTCGCTCTTGTTGCAGTCGGTTGCCACATCCGACTCGGTCCCCGGGCGCCTAACGACCGTTCACATTCCTCGCGTCGAAGGCAGCTTTGTCATCGACGCTGATCTCTCCGAGCCCGCATGGGACAAGGCAGCGCGACTCACCGGTTTTTCGCAATACGCGCCGGTTGACCATCGCCCCGCGCAGGAAGAGACCGAAGTACGCGTCGTCTACACCGCCGAGGCGATCTATTTCGGGATCATCGCCACCGCTGGCGAGCCCGGCTCGATTCGCGCGACGCTCTCCAAGCGCGATGCCATCTCCAACGACGATCGTGTCACGATCTATCTCGACACCTTCAACGACCATCGCCGCGCCTTCTTCTTCGGCGTGAATCCACTCGGCGTGCAACTCGACGGTGTGCGTACCGAAGGCGCGATGAGCGCCGGCAGCATGATGGGCGGCTCCATTGACTTGAACCCGGACTTTCGATTCGAGACCAAGGGACGCCTAACGCCAACTGGCTACGTCGTCGAAATGCGCATCCCGTTCAAGTCGCTGCGCTTTCCGACAAACGATCCACAGCGATGGGGAATCCAGGTTGTGCGCGACAACCCCTCGCGCGGCACGCAGGACACCTGGCCAGCCGCGAGCCGGGGAGCGTCGTCGTTTCTGGCGCAGTCCGCGACGGCCGACGGCATTGAACGCGTCACGCGTGGCGTGGTGACGGATCTGCAGCCGTTCATCACGGAGACCGTGGCAGGCACGCGAGACGCCGCAAGTGGGCGACTCGTGCACGATGGCGGAACGTTCGACGCTGGTGCCAACGTGCGTGTTTCGCTCCCCGCGCTCGCCCTGGACGGCACGATCAACCCCGACTTTTCGCAGGTTGAGGCCGACGCTGGACTCGTCACGGTGAACGAGCGCTTCACGCTGTTTCTTCCCGAGCGGCGTCCGTTCTTTCTGGAAGGCATCGAGCTCTTTGCCACGCCCAACCAGTTGGTGTATTCGCGACAGATCGCCAATCCCATCGCGGGCGCCAAGCTCACGGGAAAGATCGGACGATTCGGCGTTGCCTATCTCTCAGCGCTCGACGACGATCCGGGGAAGAACGCGCTCTTCAACATCGTGCGGCTGCGAACCGACTACGGAAAAAACTCTGTCGCCGGCCTAACGATTACCGATCGTCGGCAGGGTGATTCGACGAATACCGTCGTCGCCGCCGATACACGCTTCGTCTTCAAGAACCTGTACTACACCGAGGTGCAATTCGGACAGTCGTTTTCGACGGCGAGCGACGGTACCAACAAGAGCGCACCAGTCTTGAAAGCCGAAGTCGATCGGACGGGGCGAATCTACGGTTTCAACTACTCCTACTCTGCCTTTGGCGATCGCTTTCGAAGCGATGCTGGCTTTGTGCCGCGCGTCGGCTACCAGACGGCGCACGGCTTCAATCGGTTTGCGTACTTCGGGGCGCCTAACGACTTGATCCAGAGTTTCACTGCCTTCGCCGGCCCGACGCGCCTCTGGCGCTACGGAAGCCTCGCGAAGACGGCGCAGCTCGAGGGCGACGATATGCTGGGGACCTTCATCTCGCTGCGCGGGGGATGGCAGCTCTCGCCTGGTCTGAACCGCAAGTTCTTCGTCGTCGATCAGAGCGTGGCCAGCGGATATTTTGCGCGGGGCGCCGGCAACACGTTCACGCCGTGGGATCCATCGACGCGGTTGAATAACCTGTGGAGTGAGTCGTTAGGCATCATCACGCCGGTGTTCGGACGCTTCAACGCCTCGCTCAACCTGCAGCGCGGCGACGTCCCCATCTTTGTGGAGGGAGTCAAGGGTGAACAGTTTCGTGCCACCGCTTCGCTGACGCTTCGCCCGTCCGCCGGCACTCGCCTCGAAGGAACGCTCACGCATGACGTCATTCGGCGTGCGGCAGAAGGAACGACGTTCGCGCGCGTGCTGATCCCACGACTCAAAGCTGAATACCAGCCGACGCGCGCGCTCTTCTTCCGCGTCGTTTCACAGTATCGCAGTGATCGCGTCTACGCGTTGTATAACCGCTTCACGCTGGACGGCCTGTACGACGCAAATGGTGCGCTCGTCGGCGCGACGAATTACCGGTCGTTGCGCACCGACTGGCTGGTGCAGTACGAGCCGAGTCCCGGCACGATCGCATTCTTCGGCTACGGCGATAGTTGGGGTTCGCCGGGTTCCGTGCTCGACACCGACATGCGTCGCGAGACGGACGGGATCTTCGTGAAGCTCGCGTATCTCTTTCGTCGTTAGGCGAGCGCTGACTCCGTCGCCGCCTTCGCTACACCTCGATCTCCAGTCCCTCCGCAGCGGCGACAATCTGCACATGCCCGTTCCGCTCACGCACCATCTCGTGGCAGAGCTCGATCTGCGCGCGTAACGCCTCGTCGCTCCGGTCCGGCTCGTGGTGGAAGAGCACGAGCGTCTCGACTTCCGCCGCAATCGCAAAGTCCACGGCGTCACGATAGGACGAGTGCCCCCAGCCACGGTGATCCATGTACTCGGTTCCCGTGTACATGGCGTCGTGCACCAGCACCTTCGCGCCCTGTGCAAAGCGGACCAGCTCTTCGCGCGACGATGCGCCATCGGCGTGATCGCCGTCGCGGTCGAGCTCATTGTCGGGAATGAAGATCACCGACCGACTGTCGTCGCCGTCGGGCGAGAGCCGGAAGCCTAACGCGCTTCCTGGGTGCCGCACGTTGATCGTCCGCATTGTGTACGAGCGGGCGTGCAGTTCGCGCCGGTCGATCTGGCTGAACTCCATGCGCGCCTTGAGCTGATCAAACGCCACGGGAAAGACCACCGGTGACATCTGCTGGCGCAGCACGACTTCCAGCGATCCCTCGAGCGAGGGCGAGCCCCACAGCGTGAAGTGATTCGCCGCCTGAAAGGCCGGTGTGAAAAACGGAAGCCCCTGGATGTGATCCCAATGCGCGTGACTGAAGTACACGTCGCCGCGGATGGGGGCACCAAAGGCCCGCGCCACGAGCGCGTTACCTAACTCACGAATGCCGGTGCCAGCGTCGAGGATCACCAGGTCGCCGCCGTCCGTCATCACTTCGAGGCACGTCGTGTTTCCCCCGAATTGAGCAGTGTCGGGCCCCGGCGACGGACATGAGCCACGAGTGCCCCAGAAGCGAACGCGCATCAGGAGGACGTCGATGAGAAACGGAGGGGGAGGTACAGCGGCGTATCCAACAGTGAAAGCAAGACCGCCCGCGTGATGCGGGCGGTCTCCGCCCATGCTAGGCGGGCGGTGCGTGCCTCAAACGCGAGCCTGCGCGAGTTGCTTGAGGGTCCCGCGGTTGGCCACGGAAATGCGCCGACGCTCCACCCGAATCAACCCCTGAATCTGGAAGTCACGAATCGTACGCGACACCGTCTCACGGCTCGCGCCGATCATGTGAGCGATCGTCTGGTGCGTCAGCGGCTTCTCAATCGTGTCCTTGCCCCCTTCATCGGCAAAATCAAGCAGCAAACGTGCAATGCGTCCGGGGACGTCGAGCAACGCTAACCCGTGAATCTTCGCGTCTGCACGGCGCAGACGCCGCGCCAGCTCAACGAGTAGGAGCCACGCGACTCCAGGATTGGCCTCGACACGACGACGAAAATCGTCGCGGCGGAGCACCAGAAGATTCGTGTCTTCCATCGCGATCACGTGCGCCGAACGCGGCTGATCGTCGATGAGCGAGAGTTCGCCGAAATGCTCACCAACTCCGAGCACTCCAAGAATGACCTCGCGGCCATCCTCGCCAATGAGCACCACTTTCACCCGTCCTTCGCGGACGATGAACAGTGAGTCGCCGGGATCATCCTCAAATACGATGACGCTTCCCTTCGGATAATTCTTCTCACGCGTCATCTCTGCGAAGCGCTGCAGCTCGGCGTCGTCGAGCTTTGAGAAGATTGGGATCGATCGCAGGAAATTTCCGATGTCCATCCGAGGTGCCTGTCGAGCTGGTGTCTGTTCGATCGCGAGTGGGAGAGCCATGGGCGCGTCCGTTCGGGGTAAAGCTTTCTGCATTTAGGACGCCTGCACGCAACACGCGTCACAGGGCACGCGTGCGCCCACTGACGTACAATATGACGATGCCTGCGAGGGCGTCGGCCTACGACAACTACACGCGCTTCTCGCGAGCGTTCGCAATCCGGCTCCAGGTACGAGCCAGCTGCAACTGCCGGGCGAAGTGTTGCCGGAATCGCACGCCCGGGCGGTGTCGTGAATCACATGAAGCCGCTCGATTAATGCAAGCGAGCCGGTCGCTCATCTTCGGCCTCGGCTCGCACGATGGAACTCTCCAAGCCCTTGTCGGCTTGTCTTTTATGCTCGGAGCCGGATATATTTTTCAGCTCTCCTATTTTGCTCAGTCCGTGAGGTCAACGTGAAGGCCGACATTCACCCCGAGTACGCCACCACTACCGTGAAGTGCGCCTGCGGCAATACCTGGCAGACGCGCTCCACTATCGGCGAACTCCATCTCGATATCTGCTCCAACTGCCACCCCTTCTACACCGGGAAGCAGAAGCTCGTCGACACCGCCGGACGCGTTGAGCGCTTCCGTCAGAAGTACGCCGGGAAGACGGCCTGAGCCTCCGCGACCGACTCGCCGACGCTGTCGAACGGGCCGCCGCAGTAGAGCGTGAGCTCTCAGATCCTGCAACGGCCAAGGATGCGCGCAAACTCGCCGCCCTCGGACGTGAGCATCAGCGGCTCGCCGCAGTAGTTCAGCTGTCCGAACGACTCAAAAAGAACGAGGACGAGCTCGTGCAAGCGCGCGAGCTCGTTTCTATTGACGACCCCGAGATGGCCGCCGAAGCGCGCGCCGAGGTGGACCGCCTTGATGCGGCCATCGCGCAACTCGAGGTCGACCTCAAACCGCTGTTAGTCCCCCACGACCCGCTCGACGATCGCCCAGCCATCGTCGAAATCCGCGCCGGTACGGGTGGTGACGAAGCGGCGCTCTTTGCCGCCGATCTCTATCGCATGTACTCGCGCTTCATCGAGCGACATGGTGGCTGGCGCATCGAGCTCATGTCGTACTCCGACGCCACGTTAGGCGGCGTCAAGGAAGCCATCTTCAAGGTTATTGGTGAGGGTGCCTTCGGCGTCATGCGATGGGAGTCTGGAGTACACCGGGTGCAGCGCGTTCCGGCGACGGAAGCCGCGGGGCGCATTCACACGTCAGCGGCAACGGTCGCGGTCCTTCCTGAGGCCGAAGAGGTCGACGTCTCCATTGACGAGAAGGACCTCCGTATCGACGTCTATCGCGCATCGGGACCCGGAGGGCAGGGCGTGAACACGACGGATTCGGCGGTGCGCATCACGCACCTGCCCACGGGCATCGTGGTCTCGCAACAGGACCAACGCTCGCAGATCCAGAACAAGGCGAAAGCGATGGAAGTACTGCGCTCGCGCATCCTCGACGCGCGAATCGCTGAGCAGCAGTCCGAGCGAGCGCGCGTGCGCAAGACGCAGGTGGGCACCGGCGATCGTTCGGCAAAGATTCGCACATACAACTTCCCGCAGAGCCGCATCACCGATCATCGCATCAATTTCACGATGCATGACCTGGCCCGCGTGATGGACGGCGACATTGGCAAGCTGATTGACGCGCTGCGCATGGCCGACACGGAAGAAAAACTCTCGGGAGACGGAGTGGGGGGGGCAGGGGGATGAGTGCGAGCGCCGACGCGACCGGCGCCGATGTCAGTGTTGCTCACCTCGTCGACCACGTCGCAGCACTCCTCGGCTCGTCTCACGACGGCGACGCGCGACAGGAAGCCAACGCCCTCGTCGCCGCCGTGCTGCAACAGCCGCTTTGGTGGCCGGTGGTGAACTGCGGAGCTTTAGTCAGTACCGATGCGAGTGCCCACAGTGTGCGCGCGGCCGAGCGACTTGCTCGCGGGATGCCGTTCGCGTACGCGGTCGGAACGGCGCCGTTCCGCACACTCGTGCTGGCAGTGGACGAACGGGTCTTGATTCCGCGCCCCGAAACGGAATTGCTCATCGACATCGTCACGAAGCACTCGCACGGTCATCAGCTTGGGGCGGTCGCCGATGTTGGGACAGGCTCGGGGGCCTTGGCGCTGTCGATGGCTGTTGAGTTGAGCTGCGAACGTGTGATTGCCACCGACATCTCGCTCGATGCGCTCCAGCTTGCCCGCGAGAACTCGCGACAGCTGAGCGCTGACGCTCGCGCACGACTCGACTTTCGTCTCGGCGACACGCTTGCCCCCCTCGTGGGGGAGCGGCTCGACCTGCTGGTCTCCAATCCGCCGTATATTGCGTTCAGGGAACTCTCGGAACTTCCCAAACTCGTTCGCGATTGGGAACCGACGAATGCCCTGGTCTGCGCGAACGATGGATTGGCCGTGACGCGACAGATTGTGCAGGGTGCGGGGAGTGTCCTGGCAGCCGGCGCGCTCCTCGCGCTGGAAGTCGACTCTCGACGCGGCAACGCGGTACGTCAGATGGTCGATGAGACGCCGGGCTTTGCAGAGGTGATGTTGCACCAGGATCTCACAGGACGCGACCGGTTCGTCACCGCGCGATGGACATGGCTTCGAGAAGTGAGCAGCTGCAATAAGTGATGCCGCGAAACGCTGCGGCACTCGTGGCGACGTAGCGTTCCGTCCGCCCGGACGGCCCGCCTCGAAGCGAAGAGGTGCGTCGTGCCACGCCTAACGATTTCGAACATGCTCGATACAAAAGCGAAGGAGCTCGGACGCCTGCTCGGCCAGAGCGACGAATACAAGGCGCTCAAGCGCTCCAACGAGGGTTTGGGCACCGACAAAGAGGCCGTGACGATGCTTCGTCGCATGGAAGAGCTCAGGCACAATGCCCAACAAATGATCGAGCAGGGACGGGAGCCTACACCAGAAATGGAGCGCGAACTGGAAGAACTCCTCTCTCGCGTCCATCTGAACCCGACGTATCAGCGCGCCATCGTCGCTCAGGAAAACTTCGACAAGCTCATGATGCAGGTGAACGACTGGATCGGCGAAGGGATTCGACTCGGCGCTGCGAGTCCGATCATCACGTTAGGCTGACCGGAGCGTGGCCAACGTGCGCGGCGCGCTCATCGTCTTCGAAGGCGCGGAGGGAGTCGGCAAGACCACGCAGATGGCGCGGCTCGTCGCGCGTCTTCGCGCGAGGGGGTATTCGCACCTCGCCGTGCGCGAACCGGGGGGGACATCGGTTGGTGACGAGATTCGGCGCGTGCTCCTCGATCCTGCGCAGCGCATCGGCCCACGCACCGAAGCGCTCCTGTTCATGTCGTCGCGTGCACAACTCGTCGATGACATCGTACGTCCTGCCATCGCCGAGGGGCGCATCGTCCTCGCCGATCGTTTCTTTCTCTCGACCTATGCCTATCAAGTCGAGGGGCGACAGCTCGACGAAACGGCCATCCGCGCTACGAATAGCTTTGCCACCGACGGAATCGTTCCCGACTTGACCGTCCTACTCGATTTACCCGTTGGCGAGGGGATCGCGCGGGCCGCCGCACGTGGCGAACACGATCGCATCGAGCGCTCGGGCGATGCCTTTCACGCGCGCGTCGCGCTGGCATTCCGAATGTTTGCCAGCCCGGAGTGGCAGAACGCGCATCCGGAATGCGGGCCGATCCAACTCATCGATGCCTCGGGCAACGAAGAGAGCGTTAGCGAGCGTGTCTGGGAGGCGCTGGAATCACGATTTGCTGAAACGTTCTCGTCTCGAGTGGAGTCTTATTAGGTCGAATGTCTTCGCGTTCCCGTTTCGTCGTCGTCCTCTTTGCCTTGGCCATCTCCGTCTTCAGTGGGGGGTGGCTGTTGGGGCATGGTATGCAGGGAGGCGAAACGCCGTACGCCAAGGAGCGCCTCTTCGACGACGTGCTCGAGCATGTGAAACGGCTCTACGTCGACTCCATCGCGCCGTCCGACTTGTATGAGAAGGCGATGGCCGGAATGCTCGACGAATTGGGCGATCCGCACACGCTGTACCTCAAACCCGACCGTCTTCGCCGCCTGAACGAGAGTACGAGCGGCAACTACACGGGGCTCGGACTGCAATTCGATTTCCGCGACGGATGGCCCACCGTGCTCGCAGCGCTCCCCGGCGGTCCGGCAGAACGTGCGGGGCTCAAGACGGGCGATCGCATCCTCGAGGTATCGGGAAAGAATACCAAGGGGCTGACAACCGACGAAATGCGCCCGCTCATGCGCGGCCCCGTCGGAACCGAGCTCTCCATGCTTCTGGAGCGTCCTGGCGTCGCCGATCACATCACGCTCACCATCACCCGCGGCGAAATTCACCGGCGCGCCGTTAGGCGCTCGGCGATGCTCGACAACGGCGTCGGATACGTCGACGTGAAGGTCTTCTCCGATTCATCAGCTATCGAGCTGGCACGCACCATCGATTCCTTGTCCAAGTCGGGAATGCAGTCGCTCATTCTCGATCTGCGAGCCAACCCGGGTGGTCTGCTGTCGCAGGGAGTGAGCGTCTCTGATCTCTTCCTCGATCCGGGGCAGGAGATCGTACGCATCAAGGAACGCATTCCCGAAGAGAACAAGATTTTCACCGACCGGGCACCGCAGCGTTGGCCGCAGCTCCCGCTCGTTGTGCTGATCGACGAAGGGAGTGCCAGTGCATCGGAAATTGTCGCGGGCGCGCTGCAGGACCACGATCGCGCCGTGATTGTTGGGCACACGTCGTACGGGAAGGGAAGCGCGCAGACGGTGCTCCCGACGTCGTCCGGCGGCGCACTCAAGCTGACGACCGCTCGCTGGTATACGCCGGCTGGCCGTTCCATTGACCGTCGACACAAGCCTAACGATGATGGATCGGCCGTCGAGCCGGTGAAAGCAGGCGAGCGTCCCAAGTTCAAGACCGATCGCGGGCGCGTCGTGCTGGGCGGAGGCGGCATCACCCCCGACGTCGTGGTGGGTGACACCGCGTTGACGCCGCAGGACCTGGCGCTGCAAAACGCTCTCGCCAACCGCATTCCCGCGTTCCGCGACGCCATGACGGCGTACGCCATTTCGCAGAAGACGGCGGGAACGGTGAAGTCCACGGATTTCGTTGTCACGCCCGCAATGCGCGATGGCCTCTGGGCGACGATGAAAGCGCGCGGAATCGTCTTCGACCGCAGCATCTACGATGCGGCGTCGCCAACCATCTCTCGATTGTTAGGGCGGGAGATCGCGCGATTTGTCTTCGACCCGACGGCCGAGGCGCACCGTTCGATCCGCGAGGACGACGTCATTCAGGCAGCCGCCGCGTTGGCTGCTGGTGCCCGCTCCGAGGACGACGTCCTCAAGCGCGCCGCCGCTCACAAGTAGCTGCCTAACGACAAACGGCGCAGCCTCGTTGCGTGAGGCTGCGCCGTTGTGTATTTCAGCAAGTCCTGGTGCTATCGCATCATGTCGTCCTGGTTGACGATCTTGACGCCGCGCGGCGGCTTGAACGTGAAGGCGCCCGATGAAACCTGTGCGTTCGGCGTAAACGACGTCACGACGACTTTGCGCACCAGGCCGGAGCTCTCTTCCGCTTCGAACTGTCGCAACGATCCATCCTGAGCATCGATCCAGACTTTCGCGCGCACGAACGACGCGTCCTTTGTTTTCGGCACGAGATTGACCGCGCGCGTGGCGCGTCCGCCAACGGTCGCACTCCCCGCATCGCTGATTGCATAACGAGACCGTGGGTTCGTGAAGAACGTTCCGATCAGGTCAATCGACCCCTGCACGTCGCTCGACAGCGGAGCGCGAATCACCTGGCCGGGCGTAGAGCTGGGGACGTAGACCCACACGAACTTTCCGTCCGAGACGATGGCGTCGCCCTTTGGATCGCTGAAGCGAAAAGCAAATCGATCGGGACGCGCCTGCTCGAATTCACCGCGCGAGGTGAGCTTGGAACCGGTGAGTGGATTGTCCACCGTTTGCTCGAATGACGCGTGCGCGGTCTTGACGCTTGCGTAGGCGGCGACCGCGCGATCAATAGCGGCGTTCGCGGCATCGCCCTGCACACGCGGGTTAGTCATCGCGACGACTGCCAGCAGAACAAGCGATCGAATCATATATGCTAGAGTTTGAGTATTTCCGGTTCACAGGTAGCGAGCGAGGCCGGCGCTGCGTTGACGCCGGCCTCGCTCGCTCACTTCAGTTGTACCGATCGACGGCTACGCCGTTCCCGCTGGCGCGCCGCTGGGCTTGGCAACAGATCGGCCAATCGCTTGTGTGATCGCTCCCACATCGCGCATGAGGCGCGCAAACTGATCAGGATAGAGACTCTGGGCGCCGTCCGACTTTGCGCGATCGGGATTCGGGTGCACTTCGACGAGAATTCCATCAGCGCCAGCTGCAACGGCGGCGCGTGTCATCGGCGTCACCATATCGCGCAGGCCGGTGCCATGGCTCGGATCGGCCACAATCGGGAGGTGCGAGAGGCGCTGCACGATCGGAATCGCGTTCAAGTCGAACATGTTGCGAGCCGCCGTGTCGAATGATCGCAGGCCGCGCTCGCACAGAATCACGTGCGGATTACCCTCGGCCAAGATGTATTCCGCGCTTAGCAGTAGATCGGTGATCGTCGCTGCCATCCCGCGTTTGAGCAGCACCGGTTTGCCCAGTCGCCCAGCGGCGCGCAGCAGGGAATAGTTCTGCATGTTGCGCGCACCGATCTGGAGGCAGTCGGCATACTCCGCCACCATCTCTGCGCCTGCTTCATCCATCGCTTCAGTGACGATGGGCAAGCCCGTCTCGCGTCGTGCGAGTGCGAGCAGCTCGAGCCCTCGTTTGCCCAGGCCCTGAAAGGAGTACGGTGAAGAGCGCGGCTTGAATGCGCCTCCCCGAAGCGCCGTTGCGCCTGCGTCGAGCACCGCGCGCGCCGCATCGAGGATTTGCGATTCCGACTCGACCGAACACGGCCCCGCCATCACCACCACCGCGTTTCCGCCAACTTCAACGCCGGGAGCGAGCGTCACGACGGTGTTGTCCGGTTTCCACTCGCGCGACACCTGCTTGTACGGCTTCGAGACATACAACACCTGCGAAACACCAGCCATCCCCGTGATGTGCGAGCCATCGACCTGTCCGTCGTTTCCGACGAGACCAATCGCTGTGCGTTGCTCGCCGGGCATGGGGACCGGCTGATATCCCATCTCTCGAATCGCGGCGCACACCTGCTCGATGTCGTGCGCTGTCGCATCGCGCTGCATAACGACCAGCATTACGTCTCCTCGAGTACGATCGACCACCCATCGTGCGACAGCACGACCTCTCCATCGTGATGCTCGCGGATCTGCGCCACGATGTCCGTCGCTTCGACGGGGGGATAGAAATGATTGAGCACCAGATGCGCCGGTCGGGCGATCGCGGCCAATTCACCGCATTGTCGAGGCGTTAGGTGCGTCGGTATGGCTAGATCATCCGGAAGTGAGCACTCCAGCAGGAACAGATCGCTGTTGGTGGCCCACTCGCCGAGCGCTCGATCGAAGCCGGTGTCACCGGAAAAGATGACGCGACGACCGAACGCTGAGAGGGAATATGCCACACTCTCATCCGTGTGCGGTACCTTCAGCACGCCAAGCGTGCA
The DNA here is from genome assembly GCA_044224185.1 of Gemmatimonadaceae bacterium. GTDB lineage: Bacteria > Gemmatimonadota > Gemmatimonadetes > Gemmatimonadales > Gemmatimonadaceae > SCN-70-22. Next base: position 298,258 of record JBGAKW010000003.1, read on the forward strand.
GTCCGAGTCGAGCGCAACTTCAGTGTCTGGCGCGACTTCGATGACGTTGAGCGTCACCGTTGCTCTCAGATTGGCGCCGAACGCATCCGCCATTCGATCGATCAACTGATCGGTACCGACGGGTCCGATAATCGTCACTTCTTCGCTCCGCGGCGGGAGCATCCCGTAGCGCCACGCGTACAGAAGATTCGCCAGATCTTCCGTGTGATCGGCGTGGAAATGCGTCAGCGCAATGTGCGTGATCGTGCGCCAATCGACGCCGAGCTGCGACATGCGAAAGACGGTGCCACTTCCGCAGTCCAGGATGAGACGGATCGAGCCGGCCTCAATGAGCGTGGCGCTCTGCACCCGCTCGGGCGAAGGGGCGGCCGTCCCCGTACCGACCGTGGTGAGCCGCACCCCTCGATACTGCATCGATGCCAGCCTACGCCGGAGCTGCCGCCGTCTCCTGCTCGGCTACCTCTTCAACGTCGGCAGGCGACTCGTCAACCGCACTTCCGCGCATGCGCACGCTCACCAGTGATGAGACGCCAGGCTCCTGCATCGTCACGCCGTAGACGGCGTCTGCCGCATCAGTTGTCGTGCGTGGATTGTGCGTGATGACGATGAACTGGGTGCGCCCCTTGAACTGATTCAACATGCGGACAAAGCGCCCGATGTTCGCATCGTCCAATGGCGCGTCGACTTCGTCGAGAAGGCAGAAGGGCGACGGTTTGGTGAGGAAGATGCCGAACAGGAGCGAGAGCGCGACGAGCGCACGCTCTCCACTGGAGAGGAGGTGAATGCGCTGCGTTCTCTTTCCACGCGGCGAAGCATGCACCTCGATATCGCAGTCCAGCGGAAGCTCGGGATTCTCGAGGCGAATGTCGCATTCACCGCCGCCGAACAGCGTCATGAAGATCTGACGGAAGTTCTCGCGAACCTGCATGAACGTCGTCAGGAAGAGCTCGCGCGCCGTCGTGTCGATCTCGCGAATCGCCAGCTGCAGCTTGTTTTTAGCCTCTGATAAATCGTTGCGCTGGTTGGTGATGAAGTCGAGCCGTTTGAGTTCTTCCTCATGTTCCTCGACGGCCAGCGGATTGACCGGGCCGAGTTTCTCCAGTTCGTTGCGCAACTGCTCCGCCTCGCTGCGAAGTTCGTCATCGGCGATGTCGACCGATTCGAACGAGGTGAGCAAATCTTCTAGGGGACGGCGCCACTCCGTTTCCAATCGTTCACGAATCGCGGTGCGGCGTCCCGAAAGATCGCTGAAGCGCAACTCCGCATGATGCAGCGCGGACTCCTGCTCGTGTGCCAGACGTCGCGCGCTGTCGAGCGCATGATCGGCTTCAGTCAACGCGGCATCGGCATCGCGCACCTGTTGCTCTGCGTTCGCGAGATGCCCCTCGGCGTCGCTGAGCATGCCCGAACGCGCTTCGAGGTCGAGTTGCCACTCTGCCATCTGCTCCGCGAGGAATCGATCGGAGTCAGCGAGCGTGGAGAGTTCCTGGTGAAGCGAGGCGAGACGCTGGGTGGCGTTGTCGCGCTCCTGGTCGAGCCGAAGCATGCGGTCATTCGCCACTTCGAGACGCGCTCTTGACTGCGCCACGGCGACCTGCGCGTTGGCTCGTTGCTCACGTGCGCCTTCCAGGGCACGCTCGGCGTCGCTCGCGCGCGCACGGGATTCTTCGACGCTCGCTGCCTGGGTGCCTAACGACTCGCCCAACTCCTGCGCTTGCGCATCCAGCGTCGTTAGGCGCTCGGCGAGTTCGTTACGGCGCGAGGATAGGCGCTCGGCCAGCAGTTGGGCGTTTTCCAGTTCGCGTACACCGCGCAGCCGGCGCCGTTCGAGCTCCGCGCGCTGTTCGTTGGCGCGGCGGTCATTGGCGTGCGCGACGGCTGCCGTTTCGCCGGCATGAGCGACCGCGGCATCGGCGGAGGCCAGCGTCGTGCGCGCGACATCCGCGGCGGCCAGCGCACTTTCGCGCGCATCGACCGCAGCTTGCAGCTCCGAACGAAGGGAGAAGAGTTCAGCGCGACGACGCAGCGGTCCGGGACCAGCCGCCGTCCCCGGAAGCCAGACGGCGCCGCGAGCATCCACGAATCCGCTCCCCGCATCAAGCGCGTGAACGCGTTCGAGGAGACTCCGAACCCACCCCGCGGCCGGCTCTGCCGCTTCAACTTGCGGCAGGAGATCACCCGAATGATCGCCATTCGCGTTAGGCGCGCGATCGAGGGGAAGGAGGAGCAGCGGACCGGGATTCGTCGAGGCGTGCCACGAGCGCACGGCGTCAGCGACACCCTGATCGCGTACGACGATCGCGTGCACCGTCATCCCCAGGAATCGCTCGACGAGCACTGCCGAATCCGAGTTCGTGTTCACGAAATCGGAAATCGGGCCGAGGATTGCGCCGTCGCCGAAGCGATCGCGCTCGCGCAACAAACGAGCGGCAGCAGGCGCCAGGCCAACGCGCTCACGCTCCAACCCTTCGAGTGCATTCACCTTTCCCTGCAGCGCCGTAAAGCTGTCTTCGGCGCGCCCGAGTTCGAGACGCGCTTCGGCGTCGCGTTCGCGGGCGGTGCGCGCCTCCTGACGCGCGAGTTCGAGTGCTTCCTCGGCCTCCAGCACCGCGGCGCGCGCGATTTCGATCGCTTCGTCGGCGGACTCGATTTCGCGCATCAAGGCCGACGCGGCGTCAGCGAGTTGCTCGCGCTCAAGGTCGAGCGCGGCGCTACGCTGCTCTAATTCGTTAGTCTCGCGCTGTGCGCCTTCGCGGTCGTGCTCCAGCCGACGCAGGCGATCGTGTAGCTCACGGGATGCGCGCTCCGCGGTCTCGACCTCCGCGCGTGCGGAGGTTACGGCAACACGTGCCGCTTCTTCGTCGCGTGTCTGCGTGGCGAGAAGCTCCTGCGCGCTCGTGACCTCACTCTCCAGCTCGTGCGCCTCTTCTCCAGCGCGCGTGCGGTCGGCCGTTAGGCGCTCTCCGAACTCTTCACCTTCACGACGCTCTTCTTCTGCGCGTTGGCGGCGCTCCATGGCGTTTCGTTGACGCTCCTCGGCCACGGCAATTTCGCCGCGCAACTCCTGGACGCTTTGGCGCTGCTGCAGCGCGAGACGCGCCAACTCGTTCCGGCGAGCTTCGGCCTGCGCGCGCTCTTCGTGCGCATGATCGCGCGCCACCTCCGCCTCTTTCACGCGCCCTTCGCCTTCGGGCGCGACTTCGCGCAGCGCAATCAACTTCTGCTCGAGTACTCCGAGTTCCTCGCGCCACGCTTCCATCTCGCGCGACGCAAGCGTGAGTTCAACGGAGAACCGGCGCGCGCGCAACTCCGTATGTTTCTCGGAGCGCTTGCGCTGGCGCGCCAACGAACGCACCTGGCTTTGCACTTCCGACAGCAAATCGTCGAGGCGCGCCAGGTCTGTCGTCGTTGCTTCGAGGCTTCGTTCGGTGCTGCGACGACGGTCGCGATAGAGGCCAACACCCGCCGCCTCTTCGAATAGCTCGCGGCGGTCGTCGGGGCGATCGGACAGGAGCGCATCGATCATCTTCGACTCAATGACGATGCCCGTGTCTGCACCCAGTCCAGTGCCGCGGAGCATGTCATGAATGTCGCGCAGTCGGCACGGCGCGCGATTCAGCAGATACTCGCTTTCACCCGAACGCGACAGCCGGCGCGTGATCACGACTTCGCGAAACGGGACTGGGAGTCCGCCGTCTTCATTCTCGAAATGGAGCGAGACTTCGGCGAGGTTCACCGCGCGGCGCGCGGACGAACCTTGGAAGATGACTTCTTCCATCTTCGCGCCTCGAAGCATGCGCGCGCGCTGTTCACCGAGCACCCAGCGCACCGCATCCGAGACGTTGGATTTGCCGCAGCCGTTCGGTCCGACGATGGCCGTCACACCTTGGTCGAAGGTCAACGTCGTTTCATCTGCGAACGACTTGAAGCCCTGCATTTCGAGTTTAGCCAGACGCACTACGATCCGCTCCCGGTCCGCGTGACGAGGACCGATTGAATGTTCAAGCTGTCGAGTTGATGCTTGAGCAACGCACCGTCGCTCTCCGATGCAAATGCTCCTGCGTAAATCCGCCACATGCCTGCGCTGTCGCGCAATGTGTAAGCGGGTATGCCTCGTCCCCGATACGCCGAGCGCCGAACGGCAGCCATCGACTCGCTTTGTGCGGAGTCGACGAGCAGAGCGTACGGTGTGCGCACCACGCGTCCTGCGCCAGTGGGGAGTAATCCTCGCGTCCGTGCGAGCGTGAGAAAACTCTGCGCCGACGCGCTGTCAGGAAAGGCTCCGACGATGAGGCTGTACCAAGGAACGCTATCCGTCGCCGGCTTCACCATCGTGATCGTCGCGGCGGGAAGGGAATCGGCGTTCTTCGCAAGAATCGCATTTGCATCCTGCGCCGAATTCAGATATAGGAATTGCACGCCGTAATCCGCATCCGTCGGTCTTGCGCGAACGGGAAGAGGTGCCGCGGTTTTCGGCGCCGGAGGAATCGGTGCCTCATCACCCGCAAACTTCGCCACGATACTCTTCCAGCGCGGCACGATCGCGAATGCGCCTGCGCCGAGGAGAACGAATACCAGCGCCACCCACAGCCACGTGCGACTGGGCGTCGGCGCGGTAGGCGCTGCTCGTTCGACGCGTTCTGCAGTTGGCGCGGCGCGTCGCATGGCCGTCGGCGAACGCACCTCTCCAAGAAGTGGCGCACGTAACTCTGGTTCGCCGGCCACTTCGTCGCCGACGACGACCGCCCCTTCGGTTCGCGAGACGAGACGTTCGAGCGACGGCACGATGGACGGAGCGGCAACCAGCACGAGCGCGCCACTGCGCTTCACTTGTTCGAAGAGTGAGCTCCACCACGAGGCGCCGAGGATTTCATCGGTGAGCGGCGACTCCGCGCCACCCTGCACGACGTAGAGGTTTGGCGCTCCGGGAACTCTGCGCGCCGCGCGTCCGAGCGACACGCCATAGTTCACCATGTCGCTGACGCCATACAGGTCGTCGTCACCCGGCACGAGCGCGGAGAGCGGACTCCCGTCGCCTAACAAGTCGGCGACGAAGACGCGACGCCGGCGCGCCTGGGTCCGCGCCATGCCTAACGCGGCGGCCGCGGTCGCCACGGGGTCGTCGCCCAGAATGGCCGCCGACGACACACCGTCGAGCGACTGCGCCGCGCGCGCGCCCGCCGTTTCCCAGAGCGTTTCGTATTCCTGCGGTTCAGCGCCGGTCAGGGGACCCCCTCGTAAACCCAGAAATTGTGATGCGATGATTTTCCCATTTTCTCCGCGTCTGCTTTTGAGTTGTAGGGCCCAAAGACGACGCGGAACACCGTCGTCCCCGCCGTTTGTCCTTGGACGACGCGCGGATGTTGACCATCAACAGTAATCGTCGCGGCAATTTCGCGTGCGCTCGCTTCGGTCAGGACGGCGGCGAATGAGACAGTCCATGCATCGCGCGCCGCCGGTGGTGGGGGCGGTGGCGGCGGTGGCTCGGCCGCTACGACCGGCGGAGCGACAACCGGGCGCGGCGCGGAATCGCGCGGCGAAACGGTGGTGCTCCCCCTAGGGATCACGCGGATCGAATCTGAGTCCGCTGGCGCCGTTCCCTCGCCTAACGAGAAAGACACCGGGCGGTCGATGCCTTGGGCACGCGGGCGGAAACCATTCCACATGGCGAAGTACCAGAGGTCGTTTCCGCCGTCCTTCACGCTCTGCGACGCTTTCCCGCTTTTGGGATCGACAAACGCGACATCGTTGCCGCGTAGCGTCGCGACCAGGCCGTCGACGCTCACGGCCGGGAGATCGCTCCGCCAGATCGTCTTCGTCGTCCCCACCAGGGTTCCCGTCGCGATGGCCACCACCCATGCTGAGTCACCGGCTGCCGGACGCGCAAGGAGATAACGCCCTAAAGGATCCATGCGCATCTCCGTGACGAGTCCCGGGAGCGTCACCGAGTTCTTCACGTCCTCGCTGTAACGGTCCACGACCTCGAGGCGGGGCCCGCCCTTGTTGGCCATGAAAATTCGGTCACCACTCGGCGTCGAGGCGAGGGCAAGGATCTCGTCGTCGGCGGTTAGTTTGTCGAGCTTGCCTAACGACTGCGGCCGCACGGCAAGGAGATGATCCTTGGCGCCGAGATAGAGCCGGTCGCCTAACGATGTCACCACCGCACGCTCCGGTCGCGGAAGCCTGACCGAGTCGGTCACCGCGTCGTCGGGCGGACGCAACCGCAGGAGCACGTTCTCCTCGCCCTGATCCACCAGGACCAGAAGCGTCCCGTCGGGCATCGGAAAAAGTCGTCGCACCTTGCGCGTCAGCGCATGCGACCAATCGCCAGTCGGTGTGTACCGCACGAGCTGATTAGTCTGCGTCACCCCGAAAATCGACGAACCGTCCGCCGACGTGATCGCCGAGACCGCGTTTTTCGCGGCCGCGCGCACCGTGCCGATGCGCAGGTCGAGCCACCCCGGAATCCCGCTCGTTCCCACATACGCGAGCGAGGCATTCTCACCGTCGAAGGCAAGCACCCGCTCAATTGCGGGTGAGGCCTCGGATGCGCGCCACACCAGCGAATCCAGACGCGGATAGCGATACGCGCGTGCAACGCCCCCGCTCCGTGGAATGCGCACGATGACGGGATCTGGTCCTGATGACGGAAGCGCGGCGACCTTGGAGGCATCTGCGCCATCCGATCGGCCGCACGCGCTTGCCAGCACAAGCAGCGATGTGAGAACGAGCTTTCGCACGGGACAAAAGTAGGATGTACCGATAGTCGACGGGAGGCTGTGTATGCGTCAATTCACGCATTCATCCATCGAACCACGCGCGCTTTCCCACTTGCGCTTTTCACGCCACGATTGCTGCGCGACGTATCACGACACGACGAGAAGATTTGTCGCCAAAAAAATGTGGGGCGCGATTCGAATCGCGCCCCACGCATTCTCCTTCATCACTCGCGGCTCAGAACGATTGGCCGAGCGTCCACATCCAGTATCCCTTGCGGTTCGGACGATCGAGCGGAATCGCGTAATCCCAACGCACGAGCGCGAAGCCGAACAGATTGAGACGAATTCCCGCACCGTAACTGCGGAGCACGTAGCGATTCTTGTCCTGGTCGTAGTTGTCGGGCTTCGTGAACGATACCGACTGTCCTGCCCTCCACGCGATTCCCGCATCGTAGAAGAAGAGACCGTCCACCGGCGGCAAGGAAATCGGAAGGAGTCCGAGATCGAAACGGCGAACGAGAGGGAAGCGCAATTCGACGTTCGTGAAGGCGACACGAGAGCCCAGAAGCTCCGTCGCCGAACACGACGACTGGTTGTTCACCAGACCGCCGCAGAACTGCGACGCGTACTGTTCCCGGTCATAGCCGCGAACGTAGTCGGGACGACCGATGTACTTCGGGAACGTCGCTTCGTCGCGTCCGATCGACACGTTCGTCTGCCCACGGAACGCGAGCGTGAGAAAGTTGAACAGGAGCGGGACGTAGCGGCGGTAGTCGGCGGAATATTCTGTCCAGCGGAACTGCCCGACCGTCGGCTCGACTTGGAAGCGATAGCGACGCCCCGAGATGGCTCCCGTGTATCCGAACAGCGTGTTGTCGGAGACGTAAGCGAGGTACGGGGCGACGTAGCTCAGTGAGCCGAGGTTCGCCACTGAATCGGTGTAGAAGTCCGTCGCGTAGCCGTTTGCGTAGTCGACTCCGCGCTGCAGGAACGCGATTGAACGACTGATGTTGTTCGCGTTGAGTCCGTACTCCCAGCGCGTGAAGCGATTTTGCGGGCGCATCGCGATCGCAAACGCCTGACGCACGATGTAGCGCGCGATAGCGTACGTCTGAATCGTGCGCGACGAGCCATCGCCGAGCGGCTTCTCGTCAGCGCTGTTCAGGAAAAAGATCGGCGTCTGCGCAATACCCGCCGTGTACTGCAGGCGGTTCGCCATGTTCATGTACGCGCCGTAGAAATACGCTTCGCTCAGCCGTCCGTTCACCTGCCCAGCCATCACGAGGCGATTGTTGCCCAGCATATCGGCGAGCACGATCGCGGTTCCACCGAAGATGCCGCGCCCGTAGTTGTCTTGCGCGTAACCGATGCTCGGGCGCGAGACGTATTCTGGTTGTAGGCCGGGCTTGTACGCGTACTTGCGGAACGAATTTGTGTCGGGCAACGCCAACGTCGCGCTGTCGAGCATTTGTGCGACCGACACCGGCGCATTTCCAGAACGCTCCGCCGACCCGGGCGCCTCTGCAGACGGCCGAATTCCGGTGGCCGAGCGATAGACCGAAATCTCTTGATCGTTAGTCTTGGTCGAATCGACTTTTGCTTGCGCCTTGTCGATGGCCGCGAGCATGTCGGCTGCCTGCGCCGCCTGCACCTTGGCGAGCGTGTCTCGCAGCGCGGAGTTGCTTTGAACCGGCGCGCTCGGATTTGCCGCCACCGTCACCGGCGCCGGTTGACGATATGGCTTCGTCTTGAGGCGACGCGGATTCGCCACGGACCACACGGTGTAATCACCATTCTCGTAGTACGTGAAGGCGAGACGATCTGCCGTGCGTGCCCAGGTAATTGCGGGTGAGTACTCGGTAATCGCACTCACCGCGCCGATGATGTTCGTGAGCTGGTAGTGCTCCTTGGCGTCGAAGTCGTACAGGAAGACGTTTTGAATTCCCGTGCGATCGCTGATGAAGGCGATGGACTTGCCGTCCGGCGCCCACATCGGATTCAGATTGAGTCCCTGCTGCCCGGGGATCACATCGATGCGGCCAGTGGCGACATCCATAGTCGCGATCTGCCACTCGCTGAACTTGAGGAGGTCGATGTCGGTCTCTCGCCCACGATCCGTCGCGAACGCGATCGTCTTTCCATCGGGCGACCACTGCGGCTGCATCTCCGCGTGTTTGTCGTTGGTGAGCTGACGAACCTTGCCGGTCGCCACATCGATGATGTAGAGATCGTTGATGCCCGAGTTGTATCCCTGGAATACGATCTGCTTTCCATCGGGGCTCCACGACGGCGACATCACTTCGTCGAGCGGCACCTTATCGAAGACTTTGGTGACGTTCTGCCGCCTAACGTCGAGCAGGTACAGAACGTCTTTGCCATCTTTTTGCGCGGTGAACGCGAGTTGCTTGCCGTCCGGTGAAAAAGCGCTTTGCGAGTAGAGCAGCCGCAACTCTTCGAAGTCGGCATTCAGCGTCGACTTCACGAGGCGCTTGATCCGCTTTCCGGTCTCGCCGTCGCCTAACCAGAGGTCAGGAAAGACCTGGCCTCGCAAGAAGGAGCCTTGCGAGATAAAGGCGATGTATTTGCCGTCAGGCGAGAACGACGGCGCGATGAACATCTGTGAGAATCCGCCCGTCTTGCGATTGTTGAGCAGTGGCTCCGCGAACTTGCGCGCACGATCGAGGTTCGCCACCTGTGGGAGGTGTTTGACCTGCATCGCCTCGCGCCACTCGTCGCTCAAGTCTTCGAGCGAGAGTCCGAGTTCACGCTTGAACGCGCGTTCGATGCCCACGTTAGGCACCGCATTCATGATCTCGCCAATAACGTCGTCGCCCCAACGATGACCGATGTACTCCCAGAGCGCCTCACCGTAGCGATACGGAAAGAAGCGGTCCGGGTAGTCCGTCATCTGCTCGATCGTCGGAAGATTTCCGTTGAGCGACGCGTCGCGTACCCACGACTGTGTCAGGATGTGATTGGGGCCTAACGAGAGGTACTCCGCCATCCCTTCGGCAAACCAGAGCGGCGGATTCACCTGCGCCAGCGTCTGCAGCCCGTTCCCCGCGCGACCACGCGCAAAGATGTCGTACTGGAACGCATGCGTCATTTCGTGCGCCAGGACGTGCTCGAAGCTCTTGAAGTCGCCGGTGAAGGGAAGGAGCATGCGATGCCTTAGGGCGTCGGTCACGCCACCTGTGCCTTCTCCCAAATCTCCCGTCACATTGTTCTGCGCAAAGTCAGTGCGCGAACGAAACAGGATGAGCGGCTTTTTTTCGCGGAACTGGTGATTCAACATCCGCGAAAGGCGCGCGTACGACCGCTCGGCCATGCGCGCGGCGTCGTTGATGACGTCTTTTTCTTCGGGATAGTAGTGCACGAGGAAGTGCTCCGTCTCGAGCACTTGCCACTTGAACTTGTCGTACTGGACTTGGTTCTGCCCGAAGTACTGCTGCGCCTCAGCGCGCGAAGCGAGGGCGAATGGCGCGAGCAAGGCGGCGGCGAGCAGCGAACGCGCGAACCTCATGCAGATGCTCCTTAGGGAATTACGGGGACGATTTCGGCGTCGCCCCAAAGCCGTTCGAGCTGGTAGTAATTGCGAAGCGTCGGATGAAACAAGTGCACCACCACATCCACATAATCGAGAATGACCCAGCGTCCTTGCTCGAGTCCCTCGATATGCGCCGTGCGGACTCCCTTCTTCTTGAGCTCCTCGTCGATGCGATGGGCCGTCGACCGGACGTGGGTGTCGGAGGTGCCGCTCGCGATCACGAAGAAATCCGTCATGTCGGTGACGCCTTCGAGCGCGAGGATCGTTACGTCTGTCGCTTTGAACTCCTGACAGAGTGAGGCCACTCGCTGAGCGAGCGCCGCGCTCTGTTTCTTGTTGCTTTGTACAATCGCCATTCGCTTAGGGAACAAGTCCGTGTAGTAGCGACGCCCCTGAGCAAAGGTTCCTCCCCCCCCCGGCTCGGCGTCGCATGTCGTTCTCACACCTATCCAAAGCATAATGCGCGCGCCGTGAGTGCGACACGCAAAGGGGTAGCATCCCCTATGAAGGGGACGACTGGCAAAGGACGAGCCCCGAAGCGCGATCTCGCGCGTCGGGGCTCGTCGGTCGTGCGATCAACGACGTGTGCGAAGCCGGGGCGTCGCGCACATCGGGTTAGGACTACTGCTTGATGACCCAGACCTTGATCTCGGGCTTCACATCGGCGTGCAGCTTGATGGGCACGCGATAGACGCCGAGCGCTTTGATCGGCTCGTGGAGGTCGATCTGACGGCGCTCGATGTTGTGCCCCTGCGCCTCGAGTTGATGCGCAATGTCGGCCGATGTAACCGAACCGAAGAGCTTTCCTTCCTCGCCGACACGAGCGGAGAAGGTGAGGGAGATCTGTTCGAGCTTCGCGGCGTACTCTTCGGCGGCGCTACGACGCGTGGATTCGGCAGCTTCGAGACGCGCCTTTTCCTGGGCGATGCGACGCTTGTTCCCCTCCGTGGCGGCAACGGCGATTCCGCGCGGAAGGAGGTAGTTGCGCGCAAAACCCGCCGAGACCTTCACCAGGTCGCCGGGGTGTCCGAGGTTCTCGACCGCCTGTCGCAGGATGATTTCCATGGTCAGCTCACTCGTTTGTACTCGTTAGGGCGACTTCACTCGCCGTTCGTATTCGTGATGCGCCTTCGCGACGAGGTTCGCCGGGAGTCGCTGGTGAAAACAAATTCTCTCGTTAGGCCGCGGGGCGTGCTCGTCCGCGCCAATCGATCCATGTATCGCCCAGCCCGAGCCCCAGCGAAAAAACGCCGACGACGGGCCACGCGAGAAGTATCGCGATGATAAAGAGCACGCGAACGAATCCACGCGGCGCGAGGAACCAATCGAGAATTCCAAGGCCGCGAAGCGCGTACAGCGCTCCAAAAAACACGACAAGATTGAGGCCCATCCCCCGCGCCTCCTGAAGCGTCGGTACCACCAGCAGCGTCACACCGACCACCAGCCCCCACACCAGCTGGTCGTTGAAGCGAAAAAGACTCAACGCTCCCATTGGAGCCCCGATTCGATTGCGCGTCGCTCGGTGATACAGCGACCACGACAAACCAAGGATTGCGATCGATTCGAACGCCAGAAAGGCTGGAAAGAGCGATGCCGTGATCGGTGGAAGCGCGCGAAGCTGCCGCTCTCCCTCCTCAACGACAATTGCAACTGCCGGATACTTCGCGCTGAAGTCGCGCCACTCACCTGTACTCGTCGTCTGCTGCCACTGTGCCGCCGACGAGTCGAGTCTCCGAGAGAATTCTTCGCGAACCGACTGCGTGATTCTGCTCGGCTGCGCTCGCGTGAAGACGATGAGCGAAAGCCCGATCAGGAACGAAAGCGCGACTGCCGCGAGCGCTCGCGGAAAGAACGTCTGCTTGGGAGCAAGTGCGCTGACCAACGCAAACGACGCGGCGAGCACCAACGACCACCCCCTCGCCAGCGAGAGGAAACCACCCGATGGCCCCACCGGCGCGAGAATGACCCATGCGGCCAACGCGGCCCAAACGGCGGCCAGCCAGAATCGTCCGCCAAGCATCCATCCCACGAGTGCGCACGCGGCCATCGTTGGCGCGATGAGCAAAATCGTCTGTTCGATCGGCACAATCGCGCGCAGAACGGCGATCAGCGGAACAAACAGCGCGAGCAAGAGCGCAGCGACGAGTAGTCGCCAACCGCGCTCTCTCGGAGCAGATGCAATCGCCGGGTTCACAGCCGGCGTCGACGGGGTGGAGATGAATCCTCCTCGATTCAGGCGCGTTCGAACTCGATCTCGATCGGCGCGACGTGCGCCTCAGACTCCAGCGTGACCGCGCAGGTACGGAATCAACGCCAGATAGCGCGCACGCTTGATAGCGGTCGCGAGTTGGCGCTGATGACGCGCGCAGACACCGCTCAAGCGGCTCGGCAGAATCTTGCCGTGATCGGTGATGAAGCGGCCAAGCGAACGATCGTCTTTGTAGTCGACGTAGTGCACGCGGGCTTCGCAGAACGGGCAGGTTTTAGTTTGGCGTCGCATGGCTTAGTCCTCGTCCTCGTCGTCGTCGTCGCGGCGGCGGAGCGCCAGTTCTTCATCGGAGATCGGCGGAGCACCAAGCTCGTGCTCGTACAGCGTGATCAGGTAACGAACGACACCATCATCGAGCTTGAGCGCGCGCTCGAACTCGGGAAGGTGCTTCGGATCGGCGTTGATCTTGGCGAGTACGTAGAAGCCCGTCTCCCGCCGTCCGATCTTGTACGCGAGCTGGCGACGTCCCCACGTATCGACGGTGATTCCGTCGGCGGCCGCGTGCAGCAATGCGTGGTGCTTGGTGAGCTTTTCCTGGATGACGGCATCTTCGAGCGTTGAGTCGAAGATGTATACCGCCTCGTATTGTCGAGACACGGTCGGCAATCCTCCCTTTGGTCGTGATCCGCCCCCCGTTGGTTGCCGGAAACGGGAGGAGGGGCGGGCAGAGCGTATCTCTGCCGTTGAGTTGTGCGCTAAACGTAACCGGTGAGTGCAGTTGCACCAAGGGGCGGCGTCTTGGCGGCGCCGTGTCGGCAGTGCAGCTTCCCCTGCGACCCCAGTGGATCTCGTCTCCGACTCTGGACACGCGCTATGTGCGGACGCTTTGGGCTCACACGCCCTGAACGGTTGGACCTCGAGCGATTCGGAATCACCGAGCTCCCGCCGCTCAAACCACGATTCAACATTCCGCCCGGGAGCGAGATCCTCGCCGTCAGGGAGCGCGAAGGAAAGCGATCGGCGCAGTTGGTGCATTGGGGGCTGATTCCCTCGTGGGCGAAGGACCCGGACATCGGAAATCGCCTCGCGAACGCTCGCAGCGACACGGCATTCGAAAAGCCGTCCTTTCGCGCGGCAATGAAGGCGCGTCGCTGCCTCATTCCCGCGGACATTTTCTACGAGTGGAAAGTGGTGCCGGGCCAGACGCGCAAGCAGCCCTACGCCGTCCGAATGGATGAGGGGGAACCGTTTGCCATCGGCGGCCTGTGGGAATTCTGGCGTCCCAAAGACGGGGGCGAGGACGACTCGATCGTGTCGTGCACCATCCTGACGACCGACGCGAATTCGCTCATGTCCAAGATCCACGACCGCATGCCGGTGATCATTCCCCCGGAACGCTTCGGCGAATGGCTTGATGCACGCACGCCAACCCCCGCTGTGGAGGAAATGCTGCGCCCGCGCGAGAGCGAGGGGATGGAGGCGTGGCCCATCTCGTTAGGCGTGAACAATCCGAAGAATGACTCGGAGGCCATCACCCGTCCGGTCGAAGCCTAACGACTCGGCGGGACGGGAATGCACATGGATCAGACGTTGAACTTGAAGAGCATGACGTCGCCATCGTGTACGACGTATTCCTTGCCTTCGCTCCTCACGACGCCTTTTTCGCGTGCACCTTTCCAGCCGCCGTTGGACATGAACTCGTCGTAGCTGACGGTGTCTGCCTTGATGAACCCGCGCTCAAAATCGCTGTGAATGACGCCGGCGGCCTTTGGAGCGGTGTCGCCTCGGTGAATTGTCCAGGCGCGAACTTCCTGTTCGCCAGCGGTGAAGTAGGTCTGCAACCCTAACAATTCGAAGCCGGCGCGAATCAGCCGGTCGAGCCCAGCGCTCTCCAGTCCCAAGGTCGCGAGAAAATCGGCGCGGTCCTCCTCGGGTAATTCGGCCAGTTCGGCTTCGATCTTCGCTGAGAACGAGACGACTTGCGCGTGCTCGCCGCTCTGGGCAATCGCCTGGCGAAGGGCGCTCAGGTACTTCCCCTCGGAGCCGGTAAGCTCGGCATCCGTCACGTTTGCCGCGTAGAGCACGGGCTTCACGGTCATCAGGGCGAGCGGCTGCAATGTCGCGAGCTGCTCCGGCGTAAGCTTCGCTTCCCAGAGTCCTCGTCCGTCGGTCAAGAACGAGAATGCGAATTCGAGTGCCGGAAGTTCGGCGAGTGCATCCTTGTCCAACGACTTGGCCGCGCGACGCACCTTGTCCAAGCGCTTCTCGACTGTGGCGAGGTCGGCCAGCGCGAGCTCAAACTCGATGACCTCGCGATCGCGAACCGGATCGACGCTCCCCATCACGTGCAAGACGTCATCGTCATCGAAGCAACGCACCACGTGCACGATGGCGTCGGTCTCGCGAATGTTCGCCAGAAACTGATTCCCAAGCCCCTCACCCTGTGAGGCGCCTTTGACTAAACCGGCAATGTCGACGAACTCCACCGCTGCCGGCATCGTCCGCTGTGGCTTGACGATGTTGGCGAGATCGTTCAATCGTGCATCGGGAACGTTCACGCGGCCGATGTTGGGATCTTTCGTCGCGAACGGATAGTTGGCCGCGAGCACTCCCGCCGACGTGAGCGCGTTGAACAAGGTCGACTTGCCGACGTTCGGAAGCCCTACAATTCCTAAACGAAGCATGAAATAAGAAATCGGAAGAGAAATTCGCGCGCAGGGCGATGTGGAGCTCGTGAACCGCAGCGCGCGCGTTGAAATGTAAACGCCCGCAGAATGACGATGATGCTCGACAGAAATCCAACGACATCATTCGTGCATGACGATCGCGCAGAAGCTCTCGGTCTGGGAAAAAGCGCATGAGCTCTCGCTCGCGGCCCATCGGGCGCTCCTCGGTCCCCAAGCGCGCACGTTCGCAACCATTGCCTCGGCCCTTCAACGACTTTCGATCGCAATCGTTGTGCACATCACCGAAGGTGCTGAGAGTGACTCTCCCGTGCACTTCATCGATCGCATCGACGCCGCCATCGCGGTGACACGCGAATTCGACTACTTGCTCCTGTTAGCCAGCGATCTGGGAGCGCTCTCGAAAAGCCATCGCGCGAAACTCGAGGCACGTTGCGATCAGGTGCGTCGCATGCTCGTGGGCTTGCGCTCCACCGTCCGGCGGCGTGTCGCGCCTAGGCGGGAGGGGCGGGGCGAACATTCATTGCTCGATGCACTCCCTCACGACACCAAACGCCGATGATGTCAACGAGGTGCGGATACAAGGACTGCACGATGGCGCGCTCGTCGTCGGTGAAGCGCTCGGTCACGAAGTCGGCGAGATCGTCGATCGGCGGCGCCTCGGGTGGTGGCAAGATCCCGACGCGCAGCCGCGCGTAGTCCCGCGTGCCTAACGATGCTTCGATCGACTTGAGTCCGTTGTGCCCTCCCGCGCTCCCCGCCGCTCGTAGCCGTACCGTGCCTAACGGGATGGCGATGTCATCGACGACCACCAGCAGATTCTGCAGTCCGGTGAACTCGAGCCGCCGAAGGTAAGGACGCAGCGCATCGCCGCTCAGGTTCATGTACGTCTGCGGCTTCACGAGGCGAATGCGCTCGTCGCCTAACGAGCCGTCGGCGATGATCGACTCGCCGTCGCTTCGCCAGGGATCAAAACGCCAAACGTCGGCCAGGTGGTCGATGACCCACCAGCCGACGTTGTGCCGAGTGAACGCGTAGCGCTTGCCGGGATTTCCCAGTCCGACAATCAGTTTCACGAGCGTGCTGCTTACTTCTTCGCGTCGCCGCCCTCTTCCTCAGGCTTCTTCGCGCGGATGACTTCGGGCTCGGACGTGGCCGGCTGGTCGGCCGCCGGAGTCTCCTCCGCTGCCTTCAGCGCGCTCACGTTCACGATGGTGCCGTTGTCCTCGTTGAGCACTTCGACGCCGTCGGGGACCTTCACGTCGCTGACGTGGATCGAATGACCGATGTCGAGATTCGTGACATCAACCTCGATGCGATTCGGGATGTTGGCCGGATCGACTCGGCACTCGAGTTCCGTGAGCACCTGCGACATGATGCCGCCGTTGAGGCGAACACCAACCGCGGTGCCGGTGAGCACGAGCGGAATCTGCACGACGACCAGCTCGCCGGCGACCAGTTCCTGGAAGTCGATGTGGATGATGTCCCGCTTGACCGGGTGACGCTGGATGTCGCGAATGAGCGTGCGCGACGATGCGCCGTCGAGCGCGAGTTCGATAACCGTCGTTTCGGCCGACACCTGATCGAGAAGGCGGCTCAATTCGCGCGCGTCGACGGACAGTGCTTGCGGTTGACGGGCGTGTCCGTAGATGACACAGGGGACTTTGCCCTCGCGGCGCAGGGAGCGAGCGACGCCCTTGCCGGTTCCGGTACGCGTTGCCGCGTTCAGCGATGCAGTAGCCATGATGAAAAAATCGAAAAAGACGGAGGAGAGACGAAAACGCGGTGTAACTGGATCAATCGAACAGCGAAGAGACCGACTGTTCGCTATGTGTGAAGCGGATGGCTTTCGCCAGGAGCTCGCCGACCGAAAGAATCGTTAGGCGGTCGAAGACTTTTTCCGGGGCGATGGCGATCGAATCCGTGATGACGACTTCTGTGATTGGTGCTTCCTTCAATCGTTGAATGGCCGGTCCCGAGAGAAGCGCGTGCGTGGCGCAGACGTAAATGTCCTTTGCACCCAGCGCCTTTAGTGCCCGTGCCGCTTCGGTAACGGTTCCTGCCGTGTCGATCATGTCATCGGGGATGATGCAGTCTTTCCCCACAACATCGCCGACGACGTTGACGACTTCCGAGACATTCGCTGCTGGCCGTCGTTTGTCGATGATGGCGAGCGTGGCGTTGAGGCGCTTACCGAACCCTCTCGCCATTTTCGCCGAGCCGACGTCAGGAGCGACGATGACCAGGTCCTTCAGTTGTTTCTTCTTGAAGTGGTTCACGAGCACCGGTGCGGCATAGAGATGATCGACCGGCTGGTCGAAAAACCCTTGCAGCTGATGCTGGTGAAAATCGAGCCCTAACACCCGGTCGGCACCCGCCTTCTCGATCATGTTCGCCATGAGTTTGGCGCCGATCGCGACACGCGGTTGGTCCTTCCGGTCCTGCCGTGAGTAGCCGTAGTACGGCATGACACACGTAATGCGAGCGGCCGACGCGCGACGAGCCGCATCCATCAGGAGCAGGAGCTCCATGATGTTGTCGGCCGGCGGGTTGGTCGGTTGAACAATGAAAACGTCCGCACCACGGATGTTTTCGTCGATGCGAACAAAGATCTCGCCGTCTGCGAATTTGTTGCAGGTGACTCTCGCGAGTTCGACGCCGAGGTTGCGCGCGATCTCTTCAGCGAGCCCTCTGTTGGCGTTTCCGGAGATCAGCTTGAATCCGCGGAGTACGCCGGGCAGATGGTCCATTGCCGTAGAGCCTTTAAGCCTAGTGGGGACGGTGAGTTATGTCAACGAACGCTACCGCGCATACGACACCGAGCATCAGCATTCGGCACGCCAGCCCGATGATCCGCGAAAGCCTTTCAAGATAGACGGCGCGGGGGCACTCGTTCAAGCGCAAGCGATCGCAATCCGCACGTTGTCGCACAAAAAACGCGGATGACTCCATACGCTCGGAGCCATCCGCGTTTCGTGCATTGCCCCCGGTGGATTCGAACCACCATTCTCGCATCCAAAGTGCGATGTCCTGCCATTGGACGAGGGGGCAGGAGAGTCACATAAGCTAGTCGAGCGCGCGGACTGCCTCAACGGATGATGCGGTCGAGCTTCGATAGATCCGCGTCCCCGGGTGACGCGCTGTCACGCGACGTTCGATCGAATCGGCCGCCTCCGGCATCGCGCTTGAGTTGGGGTGAAGCGCGAAGATCGTCGAGCCCGACCCGCTCATCCGCACAAGAGCTTTGGCGCCCTGCGCGCTCCCGTCTGCGAGTGTCTCGGCGATCGAGCGGAGCGAAGGGTGGTACGGGAAGACGACGCGCTCGAACTCATTGAAGCTGCGCACATCGACCTCTGCCCAGTCAAGAAAGCTCGCTGCCGTCGTCAGCTCGGGTACCGGCGGCGCCGCGGGCGATTCCGTCAGCCATCGATATGCATCGGCGGTCGAAACGCCGAACGCTGGGATGGCGAGGTCGCATCCGCGCGGGGGGAGCGGTGCTAGAGCCAGCAGTTGATCTCCGCGTCCGTGCCCGAGCGCCAGCGCGGAGCGCGACTGGGTCATGAACGGAACGTCCGCGCCTAACGAGCTCGCGATGGCGAGAAGGGCATCGTCGGTGATCGGCGATGGCGCCAACGCATTGAGGCAGCGTAGCACCGCTCCGGCGTCGGCGCTCCCTCCTCCGAGCCCTCCGCCGACAGGAATCCACTTGTCAATCTCGATGGCGAAGCCCGTCGGCCAATTGGCGGCCTCAGAGAATGCGATTGCGGCGCGCCACGCAAGGTTTTGCTCGACCGCGCCAAGTCCGTTCGCGGGGAGGGCAGGACCAGCGACATCGAGCGATCGCCCTGTCCCTCCAACGCGAACCGTGACTTCATCGCCTAACGCGAGGCGACAAAACAACGTCTCGAGCTGGTGATAGCCGCTCGCTTCTCGAGCGAGAATGCGCAGGAAGAGATTGATCTTGCCCTGCGCAATCACCCGAGCGGAGCGAAACGCGCTCATTTCGTCGCTTCGGCAGGACGAGGCGGCGCCGTCGGTGCGGTCGGCGCACTACCCTGACCTAACTCGCGAAAGCGCAAGCCAAGCCGGCCGAAGTAATACAAACCGATGAGCGTGATTGGAATGAACGAGAGCAGGTGATATCCCAACGACCAGCTCACGGCCAGCTCTTTCGTCACGCCATACAATGCGAGCCCTTCGACCGCAAAAAACTCGAACACGCCGAAGAATCCGGGTGAGGACGGAATCGCGACCCCGATCGCGATCACTCCCATCAGCATGACACCGGCGGAAAACGGTGCGTCGATGCCCACTGCCAGATACCCGATCCAGAAGGCGAGGGCGTTCACCATCCACATGGCGACGGCCCACGCAATCACGAGGGCAAATCGTGCGGGAGCGCGGAGGGCGCCGAGTCCGTCCATGAAGGAGAGTAGAAGCGCGCGCCCGCGATCAACGAACGACGGCGCGATACGCGAGATCACGCCGTTCCAGATCGAGAGGACTAACTGAGGAAAGAGAGCGAGCGCGAAGAGTCCAAGGAGTGCCCCCCCGGCGATGATACCGGAGAAAATCGCCACGCGATCGATCGGCTGTCCTCCGATGGTCGTGCCCAGGGGAAAATCGGAGACGAACATCGCAATGACGAGGAGCGTCACGACGACGACAGCGTCGATGATACGATCGACAGCGAGCGACGCGAAGGCCGTCGCGAAACTCACCGTCGGCTCTTCCTTGGCCAGCACATAGCCGCGTGCGATCTCACCGGCGCGTGCGGGAATGACATTGTTCACCATCATCCCGATGGTCGTGGCGCGCCAAAGCGATCCAAACGAGACCTGCGTGTATTCGGGGCCGAGGATGGCTCGCCACCGCGCGGCGCGCATCGGAAAGACCGCCGTCGCGACAATAGTCGAGAGGACAAACAGCGGAATGCTGGAGTGACGAAGCACGTCCCACACACGGGCAAATGGGACATCGTGCAGCGTCCATACGAGGAACGCAGCGCTCAGCCCGAAGCCGAGCGCGCCTCGCCAACCGATCTTCATGCAGGATTACTCCGAGCGGGCGAGGTCGAGGAGATCGAAGAGCTCCGACAGCGCGTCATTGCCGGCGACACCGCGCTCGCGCAACGAGTCGCGGATGTCGATGGCGCGATCGAGCGCCGCCGCGCCGCGATAGAGCAGAGATTCGATCGGAACGATTTCGTCTTCTTCGAGGGAGACGGGCGCGACGAGCGGCGCAACATCGAGCGGTGCAAACGCCGCGATTCCCTGGTCGAGGAGTGCACTGAGCTCGCGTCCGGTGGGAGTGGGAGGCGCATGGCGAGCGGGAGATGCAGTGCGAGGAGCGACGGTGCTCGGCGCGGCATGCGTCGGCGCGGCACTCGTCGGCACAGCGTGCGTCGGCGCGCCGTGCGTCGGCGCGGCTGTGGGCTGCGCCGCGTTAGGCTCGAGTGGTGCGACGCGCGTTGTTGCGGCTGGCGGGACGAGCGCGAAGGTGGCGGAGCTGGCGGAGGTGGCGGAGACGGCGGGGGTGGCGGGAACCGGGGCAGCGGGCGCGGACACCGGTGCAACGGGCGCAACCGGCACGCGAAATGTCGCTGCCGGACCAGCCGCGGTCGTTTGGGCTGCCGACGACGCCGGAGTACGGCGCGCGCGCTCGAGGAGCGCGAGCCGACGTTCCAACTCGTCGACGCTCGGGGTATCCGACACGCGGATCGCGCGCGACGCCTGGTCGAGCGCGTCCAGGAGGGGCGCCGAAAGGAGCGGAGCTTCGCGCGCCGCATCACTGAAGAATCCCGCTGTCTGATGTGCGCCGAACGAGTGTGCGGTTTGTTCCAGGTCGCGGAGCGCGCCCGCGAGGTCATGCCCGATGCGCGCCCGTGACGCATCGTCGCGCAGTTGGCGCGCGTCGCTCACGAGTCGCGTGACATGTTCACCTCGTGCGGCGAGTTCCTGCCGGAATCGCTGCTCCGGCGTCATCGGCGGGTTGCGCCGTTCGACGACGTGTGGACCGGCGTCGTCGTAGAAGAGCGAATCGATGGCGACGACTTGTTCGGGAGTCGGGGCCGGGTGTTGCAGCGCGGCGACTGAACGTGCGAAGCGCGTCACTTCGTCGGTCTTGGTCGAGTTGGCGCGACCGGCGCGCAACTCATCCGATGCGCGACGGAGAACCGCCGCCGCTGCGCGAAAGAGTTCACTCTCGCCAGCTGCAAGCGGGGCATCGGGCATCAGGGCGCGCCCGGTGCGATCGACCGCATCGGCCACGTCGCCCAGCGGGGCGTACTCGGCGATGCCGGCGATTCCGCGCAGCGTGCGAGCGCGAGTGAGTGCGTCGTCCAACGCGCGGCGATTTGACGAGTTCTGAACGAACGCATCGAGTTCCGCCGCGATTGCCGATGCCTGCAAGGCGACGAACACCGGTGCCGTCTGCCCCGAACTGGGCGCCTCGGCACGCTGCGATTCACTTGGAAGGAAGCGCTTGAGATCTGCGAGTCGCGACTGCGCGCGCGCGTCCTCACGCGTTCCCCACATCCGCACGCCGCGCACGAGAAAACGAAGGTCATCGACCGTGCCGCGCATGGATTGGAAGAGATCGAGCGTCCAGCGTTGTTCGCCGTCTCGAAGGGCGTGCGCGAGCTGTTCGATCACCAGCGACAGCTCGGCGATTTCGTCGGCTTTCGCCATCGTCGAGCTCCCGCGCAGGGCGCGGGCGGTGGCGATGAGGGCGTTGGCGTCGGGAGACGTCGTGGCGCCACCGACCAGTTGGTCGAGAGCATCCACGTATTCTGTGGCTTCGACGAGGTAGAACTCCAGGAGTTCCGGCGATCCGTTCATTCGCATTCCAACGTTGGGCGCGGCACGAAGTTAGGCACTCCCTAACGACGCTCGCTAGGGCGCGAAAGTCTCATCAATGCTGCGGTTGCGTCGCGATCGCCGAACTATAACGCGCGACGCGCCGCGTCCATGGCGGCACGCATCTCGATGACTGACGCCTTGAGTCCGACGAAGACGGCGCGGCTCACGATCGAGTGGCCGATGTTCAACTCCTCGATCAATGGGATCGCGGACACCGGCGTGACGTTGCGCACGGTTAGTCCGTGACCCGCGTGAACGTGGAGTCCGAGCCTTGCGCCGATCTCTGTGGCGTCGACCAGCGCGGAAAGGTTCTTCGGGTCGTTCGGGTGATGCGCATAGCTCCCCGTATGCAGCTCGATTGCATCGGCGCCGAGGTCGCGAGAACGCTGGACTGCGTCGGTGTCCGGATCGATGAAGAGTGAAGAGCGAATCGAGCTTGCGCGCATCCGCTGAATGGCGTCGGCGAGAGCTTTGGGGTGATGCGAGAGGTCGAGCCCTCCTTCGGTTGTGACTTCCTGTCGCTTCTCGGGGACGAACGTCACCTGAAACGGGCGCAGCCGCTCGGCAATGCCTAACATTTCGTCGGTGCACGCCATTTCGAGGTTGAGCACCGTGCCGATCCGGGCCGCCAGCTGCAACACGTCGTTGTCCTGGATGTGACGGCGGTCTTCGCGGAGATGCGCGGTGATGCCGTCAGCGCCGGCGGCTTCGCAGACGAGCGCCGCGTCGACCGGGTCGGGTTCGTCGGTACGGCGCGCCTGACGGAGCGTCGCGACGTGATCGATGTTGATGTAGAGTCGCTGCTTGAGAAGCGTGGTCATCGCGGAACGCCGTTGTGAGGGGCGGGTACGGTGCGGTTGTCCCCGTTGCCCGACTGTGGGGTGCGGATTAGAATCGCTCGCATTCTCGTATGGAGAGACGCGTGAAGAAGGTGATCGGAGTGGCTTTGGTGATTGCGCTCGCGGCGTGCAGCAAAACGCCCAAGCCCAGCGTGGGTGTAACCGGTGCGTCGGCTCCCCGGTTGGCAGTCGACCAGTTTCTTGCAGCTGTGAAAGCGCAAGATCTTCAGGCGATCTCCGTAGTGTGGGGAACGGCGAAGGGGCCGGCGCGCGACCAGATGGAGCGCACGGAGCTGGAACGGCGCGAGATTATCATGCAGGGGTGTTACACGCATGACCGCTACCGCATCATCGACGAAGGGCCGTCGCCCGGAGGCGAGAGATTCGTGAAGGTCGAGATCACTCGCGGACGCCAATCGGCGACTCCGACCTTCGCCGTCGTGAAGGGGCCGGCTGAACGCTGGTATGTGCGCGACGCCGGCATTCAGGCCATGAGCGCGCTCTGCAAGCGGTAGTCGCGAACCCGGCATTGTCGGAACTGTTCGCGGGTGGTCGGGCTTAATGCTCGGACAGTTCGATCAGGACGCCCGCGGTCGCGGACGGATGGAGAAACGCGATGCGTTTACCTTCCGCGCCAAGCCGGGGCACTTCATCAATCAGGCGAATGCCTGCGGCGCGACATCGGTCGAGCGTTGCATCGATGTCGTCAACGGCGAAGCAGACGTGATGAATCCCTGGACCTCGTTTGTCGATGTACCGTCCGATCGGAGAATTGTCTTCGGCACTTTCGAGCAATTCAACGAGTGATGCACCGGCGGCGACGCCAGAAATGCGCGCGCCATCGGAATCATCGAGCGGAACTTCCGGCATTCCGAGGACGTCGCGATAGAGTGGAATGATTTCTTTTATTGAGCGGACGGCGAGCCCGATGTGGGCAATGCGAGTTCCGCGGCGCGTTTGATCGGACATTGGAGCGGCGCTCTCAAACGTTGGGGCGCGCGCAAGTTAATCTGAGCGGCAGCGCGGTGAACCCCGCTGCGGAGGCGAGTGAAACGATGGCCAACACGATGGCGGTGACGGACTCAAACTTCGAGACGGAGATCGAGAAGGCGAGTGGATTGGCAGTGGTCGATTTCTGGGCGGAGTGGTGCGGGCCATGCCGCATGATTGGACCTGTCATCGATCAGTTGGCGGCCGAATACGCCGGCAAGGCGAAGGTGACGAAGCTCGACGTCGATTCGAACCAAAAGACGGCGATGAAATACGGCGTCCGTTCGATTCCGACCGTCTTGTTCTTTAAAGATGGGAAGTTGGTCGATCAGATCGTCGGCGCCGTGCCGAAGCCGGCGCTTGAGCAGAAGTTCAAGCAGCACACCGCGAACTAGTCGCGTTGCGCTCCCCCATGCGGAGCGAGCAGTTTGGGCCGAAGAGTGCATTCTCTTCGGCCCTTCGACTTTTCCGACGCAAAAGCGCGTGATTGAGAGCGAGTCAGCTGTCGAGCCGGGTGCCTCGCGCGCGGGGACGCTGTTTATCGTCGCGACCCCGATCGGGAATTTGGGCGACATGACGTTTCGCGCGGTCGAGACACTCAAGTCTGTGTCCGTCATACTCTGCGAGGACACCCGTCATTCGCGTCGACTCCTCGATCACTTCGCCATCGAGAGCGCCGTCGCTTCGTACCACGAGCATAACGAGGCGAAGGAAACACCAAGGATCATCGCGCGCCTTCAGGGAGGCAGCGATGTCGCGCTCATCTCGGACGCGGGGACTCCGCTCCTATCTGATCCCGGAGCTCGGTTGGTGCGAGCGGCGATCGATGCTGGCATCAGAGTCTGTCCCGTCCCAGGCGCGTCGGCGTTGTTGTCGGCCTTGGTGGCATCGGGACTGGACAGCGAAGTCTTCACGTTCGTGGGGTTTCTCCCACGTAAAGGGCGGGAGCGACGCGAACGCATCGAGCTCCTCAGCATGCTCACGGGTACGTCCGTAATTTACGAGGCTCCCGGGCGCGTTTCCGAAACGCTCGCTGATTTGGTGGAGAGCGGCGCGGGCAGTCGTCAGGCAGTGGTGGCGCGGGAGTTGACGAAACAGTTCGAAGAGATGCGTCGTGGGACCGTGCAGGAGTTGTCCGAGTACTATCGTGAGATGGCGCCGCGGGGCGAGGTGGTGATTGTGCTCTCGGGGCGCGCGCCAGAGGTCGTTGACGAAGCGAGGCTGCAGGCAATCGCAGCGGAGATGCGGGCGGCGGGAGCGACGACACGAGACATCGCGCATGCACTCGCCGAAGGACACGGCGTGGCGCGCAATGTGGCGTATCGGCTGGCGCAACGCACCTAACGAGTAAGACGTTCGTTTGTCCGTGGTTCGAAGCGCCGCGTGCGCTGCGTGACCGTACCGAAATCCTCGAGCATTTCCGACACGTCCGGCATGAAGCGACTCCGTATCATCGCGCCGCTCTTCCTCTTATCCCTCACGGGATTCGCTCCGTCCGCGGTACCTCGCCTGGGGATTGCCCGCCTGCAGTATGATGGCGGCGGTGATTGGTACGCCAACCCGTCGAGTCTCCCCAATCTGCTGCGCGCCATCAACGAGCGAACGTCGATTCACGTGGAGCCGAACGAAGGGCGCGTGACGCTCACCGACGATCGTCTGTGGGACTTCACGTTTCTGCATGTGACGGGTCACGGAGAAATGAAGTTCACGGACGCGGAGGTCTCACGCCTTCGCGAGTGGATCTTGCGCGGCGGCTTCTTGCACGTGGACGACAACTATGGGATCGACGAATCATTTCGCCGCGAGATCGCGCGTGTCTTTCCCGATCGTCCGCTGGTCGACGTTCCGCTCTCACATCCGATTTATCACATCGTCTACGACTTCCCGAAGGGCGTGCCGAAGATTCACGAGCACGACGGGAAGCCAGCGCGCGGATTTGGAATCTTCGTTGGCGACCGGCTTGCGGTGTACTACACGTACTCGGCTGACCTCGGCAACGGATGGGAAGATCCCGGTACCTATAGCGACCCTCCCGCGCTGCACGAGAGTGCGCTGCGCATGGGGGTGAATCTTTTCGTATACGCCGTCACCAGTCGTCCGATCTCATGACGTTATTCGATCTCGTCGAACGCGAGCGCCGAGGAGTAGCCCGCCGCCTAACGGCTGGCGGAGCGGGGTTGGTCGGCGCGGCCATCCTGGTCGTGCTGCTCGTGGCGACTCTGACGTTAGGCAAGAGTCGTTGGTTGGAGCTGCCGCGTCTCGTGCCCTTCGTGGGGTGGTTGGCGGCGATTGCGCTGGCGGTGGTTGGTGCAATCTGGATTCGCCGGCGATTGACGGCCGAGACTTCGATTCCACGCATTGCGCACGCGGTCGAGAAAGAGCGGGCGATGCGTTCCGGGTCGCTGCGCGGGGCCTTGGAAGTAGCCGATGCCGGGGTGCTCGGCCGACTCAACGCGACGCAGATCGCGGAGAAGCTGCACGCGCACAAATCGAAGACTCTCGCGCCGGCGCTGCACAAAGAGTGGGCGCGTCGCGCGGCGATCGGCGTGGTGGCTGCACTGGTTGGCGTGCTCGCGTTAGGCGGTGCGGCGATTGCGGCACCCGACGGATGGCGCGCGATGGTCCATCCTGTAAAGGCGTGGAACGGAACGTTGTTAGGCGGCGTCACCTTGTCCGACGCGCCTCGCAATGTGCTGCGCGGAGAAAAAGTCCAATTCGTCGTCCGCGCACCTGGGCGCAAGTCGGTGACGATCGCGCAACGTACTACGGGGAGTTCGTGGCGAACGAGCGCGCTTCCGCTCACGAAGGACAGCGCGGTACTGAATCTCGGTCCGCTCGACGCCGATCTCGTGTTGTATGCGACCGATGGTCGCAGCACCAGCGATTCGGCCGTCGTGAAAGTCGTCGATCGCCCGTTCATCGGCGACGTCGCCGTGAAGGCGACCTTTCCGACCTATCTCGGGCGCGGCCCGGAGACGATTCCGCTTGGTGAAGTCGTGCGCGTTCCGCGGGGTACGGCGCTCGATATCGAAGGGCATTCGTCGACGGAGCTCAAGGCGGTGACGTTGGCGAGCGACGCCACGAACGTTCCGATCGCCATTGAGGCACGCGCCTTCCGCGGACGTTTCATCGCGACGACGAGCGGCAAGTACTCGTGGTCGGCGTTAGGCACAAACGGGGCAATCGAAGATCTGCCGCCGAGCCTGGAACTGGATGTCCTCGCCGACTCCGCACCGCACGTCGAGATCGTTGCACCTGGTCGCGACTCGCTGGTCAGTCCGCGCGACACGATTTCGGTGTCGGTACTCGCGACGGACGATCACGGCGTCGGAAACGTCGCGCTCCGCATTTCGATCACGAACGCGCGCGGCGATGTCCGCGCCTCGAGTGTTCGCCCCATGCAGGCCGCGGGCGGCGTACAGGTGCAAGGCGAGACCTCGCTCTTGATGGCGGCGTTGACGCCCGGAGACGCCATGCACCTGGTGGCAACGGCAACCGACGTATCACCGTGGCGCCAGTTGTCGACGAGCCCGGAGGTCGTGCTCCGTCTTCCGACGTTGAGCGAGCAACGCGAGGCGATTCGGACGTCAGCCGATTCGGCGGTTGCGAAGGCGCTTGCGACGGCTAATGCGCAAAAGCAGCTCAACCAGCGTACGGCCGACGCGGCGCGTGCCAAAGCGCGCGATCAGGCGAACGGGAAAGACAAGACGATGTCGTATGAGGCGTCGGAGCAGGCGAAACAGTTCGCGAAAGAGCAGCGCGAACTCGCCGACCGGATGCAGCAGATGCAGAACGCCGCGAAGGGGATGGAGAAGCAGTTGAAGGAAGCGGGCGCGCTCGACAGCGCGCTGCAGGAGCGCCTGCGTGAAGCGCAGAAGCTGCTTCGTGATGCGCTGACGCCAGAGCTACAGGAGAAGTTGAAGAAGCTGGAGCAGGCGTCGCAGAACATGTCGCCTGAGGACTCCAAACGCGCGTTGCAGGACCTGGCCGAGCAGCAGCGGAGGTTGCGTGAGCAACTCGACAAGAGCGTCGAAATGCTGAAGCGCGCGGCGCTCGAGGGGCAGATGCAGACGTTGAAGGACGAGGCGAAGGATCTCGCGAAGAAGCAGCGCGATATGATCGACTCGATGCGCAAAGCCGATCGCAAGAGCGAGGCTGAGCGGATGACGAAGGAACTTGCCGATCGCGCTAAAGCGCTACAGCAGGACGTCAAGGCGTTGCAGGAGCGTCTCAAGAAGGAAAAGGCGGACGCTGGTGCCGAGAAGGTCGATGACGCGAACGAGAAGATCGACGAGTCGCTCAAGAAGCTGCAAGAAGCGATGAAGCAGCAGGGCGAGCAGAACCAGCAGGGGCAACAAGGGCAGCAGAACAAACAGCAGGGGCAGCAACAGCAGGGACAACAGCAGGGGCAGCAGCAACAAGGTCAGCAGGGCGAGAAGCAACAAGGGCAGCAGGGACAACAGGGGCAGCAAGGACAGAAGCAGCCCGGGCAGAACGGCGAACGCCAGCAGGGGCAACAGGGGCAACAGGGGCAACAGGGCGAGAAGGGGCAGCAGGGACAGAAGGGGCAACAGGGACAGCAGGGGCAACAGGGGCAACAGGGGCAGCAGCAGTCGGGCGAAGGTGCCGCTGAGCAGGCGGCGCAGGCGATGGAAGACGCCGCGAAGGATCTGCAGAAGGCGCGCGAGCAGCAGGTCGGCGAATGGAAGAAGGAGTTGACCGGCGAGCTGGATCGGTCGATTCAGGAGATGTTGCAGCTGGCGAGAGAACAGGACAATCTCGAACAGCAGGCGCGCTCGGGCGCGTCGCCTAACGACTTGCGGTCGCAGCAGAGCGCGTTGCAGCAGGGGGTCGACAAGACGATGCAGCGCCTCGAGCAGGCGGGGCAGAAGTCGAACCTGCTCTCGCAGCGTTCGATGCGCATGATCAGTGACGCGCGCAAGAAGGTCGAAGAGGCGACGACGCAAACGCAGAAGGCGCAGACCGGCCAGCAGATGGCGAGCGCCATGCGCGAGGCGAGTGAGTCGCTGAATCAGGCGGGCGCCTCGCTCGTGCGTGATCGCGAGCGGACGCAGAATTCCGATTCGGCCACCGGCTTTGCGGAGATGCTCGAACAGCTGCAACAGATGGCGAAACAGCAACAGTCGCTGAATTCGGCCGTGCAGCAATTGATGCCGAAGCAGGGGCAGGGGATGGATAAACAGGCCGAAGCGATGGCGCGCCAGTTGGCGAAGCAGCAGCGCGACGTAGCCTCGAAGCTCGAAGAGAACGGCGACCGCGACGAAAGCGGGCGCAACGACGAAATGGCGAAGGAAGCGCGGCAGATCGCACAGCAGCTGGAGTCGGCGAATCTCGATCCGGCGGTGCTGGAGCGTCAGCAGCGGCTGTTCCGGAAGATGCTGGATGCCGGACGGCTGATGGAAGAAGATCAGCGCGAGGACACGGGAAAGCGTGAAGCGAAGCCGTGGACCGGAACCGAAGTCTTCACGCCGTCAGGCGCAAATCCGACGGGAAAGGGTGCGACGAAATTCGCCGCGCCGACGTGGAATGAGCTTCGCGGGCTCACGCCCGAGGAGCGGCGTCTGGTGCTGGAGTATTTCAAGCGGATCAATGCGAAGCCCTAATGACGCGCAGCAGTGCTCGCGTGGAGCTGCACTCGTCGCGACGCGGAGTGGCATCGTGACGGGAGGCGCGCCGTCGCTCACGAGGTCGATCGCGCGCCTGAACGCGGGGGCGCGCGGCCTAACGATGCGCACGCTCGCCGCTGGCGTCTTGGGTCTCGCCGCTGCGTCTGTCCCGGTGCGCATGGCGGCGGCGCAGGCGCAGGCAAACCCGGCGCAGTCGGGGTTGAGTAAGGCGCTGGACCTGGAGAGTGCAGGGAAGTGCCGCGAAGCAATTCCCCTCTATCGCGAGGCGATCAAGACCGAAGATCCAGTCGGCGCTGTGCTCGGACTCGAGCGATGCTACAGCATGGCTGGCGCGAGCCAGACCATGCTCCCCCTCCTCGACACCTTGTTGGCGACGAAGCCGCGCGACCCGACGCTGCGGACGGTGCACCTTCGCACCCTGGTGATGCTACGTCGGGACACCGAAGCGGAGACCGCATTCACGCAGTGGGTATCGTTAGGTCCGCGTGAGCCGACGCCGTACCGTGAATATGCGCGCCTCCTTCTGGACCAAGGACGAGCCTCGGCGGCCGACACGGTTCTGCGCACCGCCGTGCGAGCGCTCGGTGGTTCGCGGGACCTGGCGGCGGAGTTTGCCCAGATGCAATCGGCACTTGGGCTCTGGGTGGCGTCGGCAAAGAGTTGGCGCGAGGCGACACAGACGCTTCCGTATCTGGACCAGGCGGCCACGTTCGCGCTGCTGACGACTCCCGATTCATTGCGCGATAGCGTGCGCGCGGTGTTCACTGCGGCGCCCATCGATCTCGCCCCGCGGCGAATCATGGCCATGCTCGAGATGCGCTGGCGCTCGCCGCGAGAGGGGTGGTCGCAGCTCTCGGCGCTCGCGCCTAACGACAGCGTGATCGCCGCCTGGTTGGAGTTTGCGCGCGAAGCGGAACAGAATGAAGCGTGGTTGACGGCACGCGATGCGTACGCGGCGGTGCACACGAAGCGTCCGCAGGACCGCGCGGTCACCCTGAGCGCGGCGCAGGCCGCGTTGAACGGGGGAGAGCCCGCGTCCGCGCTGGAGCTGCTCAATGGCGTGAGCGCCGACGACGCTGGCACGATGCTCCTTCAAGTCAAAGCGCTTGCGGCGTTAGGCCGGGCACCTGAGATCGAAGCGATCATGCGCGATCGCGGCGCCAGACTCGACGAGGCCGGCCGATCGACGGTTCAGCGCTCGCTGGCCTGGGCGTGGATTCGCTCCGGTGACCTGGTGAAGGCGAAGGCGGCGCTCGCCGGCTCCGACGGGACGAGTGAAGAGGACGAGCGCGTCGCCGGCTGGCTCGCGTTGTTCGAGGGGGATCTCAAGACCGCGCGCAGGGGTCTGCGTCGAACCGATGAGACATCGCGCGACGTCGTGACGGCGATGGCGCTTCTGTCGCGCACGCGAATGGATTTCGCGCCGTCGGTTGGTGATGCATTCCTCGCGTTGGCGAAGGGCGATACGGCGGGCGCGTCGCAGCGCTTTGAAAAGACAGCGCCGACGGTGCAGGACGCCACGCCGTTCCTGTTAGGCTTGGCCGCTCGTTTGTCGCTTGCGGCCAAGGATACGACGCATGCAATCGCGCTTTGGTCGAATGTCGTGGAATCGTTCGGCGATTCACCGGAGGCGGCGGAGAGCGATTTGGATTGGGCGCGCGCGCTTCGCAAGAAGGGCGATGCGGCCGGAGCGGTGGCGCGACTGGAGCACCTGATTCTGACCTACTCACAGAGTGCGCTGGTGCCGCAGGCGCGTCGCGAGTTGGAGATGGCGCGCGCATCGATGGGACCGGTACGCGAGTAGAGGCTGCCTAACGGTTACGAGATTTCTTACCGGTCGCGAATGCCTCGGTCGGCGCGGATCGAGCAGATTGCCTGTGGTGCTGGGGAATTCGCGAGGCGCCGATGGCGGGGGGGGCGTGGGATCGACCCGCGATGGTGCGCTTCGGGGGCGAGCTTTGGGGGCGAGCGTCGGGGGCGAGCTTCAGGGGCGAGCTTCAGGGGCGAGCTTCTTCGGCGAACTTTCAAGGCAAGCAGGCAGGCCAGGTTTCGTCGGGAGCGGCTGAGGGGCGCCGGCGGACGCGGGGGCCCCCCCAACAACATCATACGTTCAACGTTGAGACTTTCCATCACCATTCCATTGCCATCATCACCGTTAGGCACGCGCCTGAATTCCATCGTCGGTTCGCGCAACACCGCGCCGTCGCTGGGGCGCCTAACGCGCGCCGCCCGATGGCGCGCGCGCGCCGTCGCTGTCGCCCTGGTTGCTGTCACGTCGCCGATCGCCGCGCACGCGCAGAACCTCCTCGTCCCGATGGACGATCAGCAGACCAACCACTTGAAGGCGTATGGTCTCACCTTCAACGCACTGCGCGACGGCAACAAAGCTGAATGGTTCATCAACTATCGCGGCGGCGCATTTCTCCTCCCCGACGTCGCCGAGTTGCGCAAGCGCGCGACGCTGGATGGTGTGTCGTTTGAGCAGATCGACAACGCACGGCTCCAGTCGATTCGCTCCGAAATCGCCGGCGGCAACATGGACGCGATTGCCCTCGAGCGCGCGCCGAAAATCGCGATTTACAAACCACCCAAGGCGCCACCCTGGGACGATGCGGTGACGCTCGCGCTCCAGTACGCGGGAATTCCCTTTGAAACGGTCTTCGACGAAGAAGTCATGAACGGCGACCTCTCGAAGTTCGATTGGGTACACCTGCATCACGAAGACTTTACCGGTCAACTCAACAAGCTGTATCTGGGTTTTCGCGATGCGCCCTGGTTCATCGAACAGCGCGATCGCGGAATGGCGTCGGCCAAGAAGCTTGGCTTCGCGAACATCCCCGCGATGAAGAAGGCAGTCGCGGAGAAGATGCGTCAGTTCGTGGAGCGTGGCGGATTTCTCTTCGCCATGTGCGGCGCGACCGAGACCTTGTCGCTCGCCATGGCGTCGCAACAAGTGGACATTGCAGGCTCGTTCGCCGACGGGACACCAGTCGACGAGAATGCTGATGCAAAACTCGACTGGGACCGCTCCTTCGCATTTCACGGCGTTCACCTCGAGCCTTCGGCCTTCGTCAATTCGATGAGCGACATTGACGGCCATCAGGTGAACGTCCCCGGACGCCGGCAGCCACTGGGACAATTCTCGCTCTTCCAGTTCTCGGCGAAGTTCGATCCTGTTTCGTCGATGTTGGTGCAGGATCACCGCACGGTGATTCAGGACTTCTATGGCGTGACGACCTCGTTTACGAAGTCCACGCTCAAGCAAGGCGTCACCATTCTCGCGCAGGAAGAAGGGGCACCGTGGGCGAAGTATCTCCACGGCGACTACGGCAAGGGTTCGTACACGTACCTGGGCGGACACGACCCTGAAGATCCGCAGCACAACATCGGCGCGGCGCCAACTGATTTGGCCCTGCATCCGAATTCGCCGGGGTATCGACTGATCCTGAACAACGTCCTCTTTCCCGCAGCGAAGAAGAAACCGCTCAAGACGTAGTACCGGCCGTTTCATAAACGGTCGGCGGCGCGCCGGCGCGCAGCGACGGCCAGAAGCCGTCGCACATTTATGAGACGGCTTCCAGCGCTCCCACGTGTTTGGGTCCTGCGCGTAGTTTCCACGCTGTGCCCACCACCGATGCTCGTATATCGACGACGGCTGCGGCCGCCGTGCGCGCCGCCATTCGGCTCGCCGGCGGCCGCGAAGTTTGCTTCGTCTGCCAGGTCGATGACGATGGGACCATTACCGCCGCGCGCGTGGTTGCGCGCGGTGATGTGCGGTCGGTGCTGGCACTGCCGGGGTTCGCACAGCGTGGCGAACTCCTGTTGCACAATCATCCGTCGGGCAACCTCGAGCCATCGAATCCCGACCTCGAGATCGCCGCGCGGATGCACGACGATGGCGTCGGATTCGCCATCGTCGACAACGACGCAAGCGAGGTGTACGTCGTCGTTGAGGTGCCACGGGCGCGACGGCAGTCGCCGGTAGACCTTGCAGCTGTCGAGGCGTTGTTAGGCGCTAACGGAGCCATCGCGCGCGCCCACAAGCGCTATGAAGACCGGCCGAGTCAGCGCGCCTTCGCGCGAGCCATCGCCCGCCTGTACAACGGCGGTGGTATCGGCGTCCTCGAAGCAGGAACGGGCGTCGGAAAATCGTTAGGCTATCTCATCCCGGCGTTGCGCTGGGCGGCGGGGAATGGCGAACGGACGATCGTCTCGACCAACACGATCAACCTGCAGGAGCAGCTCGTCGGAAAGGATCTCCCCTTTCTCGCCGGTGCGCTCGACGATCAGCAGGTGCGTTTCGCGATGCTCAAGGGATGGCATAATTACGTCTGCCTCTTGCGTCTCGAGCAGGCGCGCGCCGCCGGGCCCACCTTGTTCGAAGGGGCGGGGGCCGACGACGTCGAGGCGATCGCCACGTGGGCGGAACGCACGACCGACGGATCGTTAGGCGACCTGGCAACGCCTCCCAAGCCCGATGTGTGGGACGAAGTGGCGGCTGAACCCGATCTCTGCCTCCGCTTGCACTGTCCGCACTTCGACAAGTGCTTCCTGTTTGCGGCACGCAAGCAAGCGGCGCAGGCCGATGTCATCGTCGTCAATCACCATCTGCTGCTGGCCGATCTCGCCGTGCGGCGCGCATCGCAGAAGTGGGATGACGCGGCGGTGCTTCCACCGTACACGCGCCTCGTCGTCGATGAAGGACATCATTTGGAGGATGCGGCGGCATCGCATTTGGGGGCGACGGCATCGCGTCGCGGGGTGCAGCGCCTCTTCGGGCGGTTGGAGCGTCGCGGTAAAGGTTTGCTCCCGACGCTCGCCGCGCGGTTGGGTGCACGCACCGACTTGTTGAGCGTTGCATCACTCGACCTGGTGCACGCGCGCGTCTTTCCTTCGTTAGTCGCGGCGCGCGAGAAGGGCGGCACGGTCTTCGATCTCCTCGACGGGATGCTGGGCGCCAGCGGCGGCGGTGTGTTGCGGCTGACGGACGACTTTGCATCGCATCCGGTCTGGAACGCCGGACTCGGCCCGGCGCTGCAAGATCTCCTTCGGGAACTCGACCTGATCGGCGACAACCTTCGGCTGGTACGCGAACGCCTGGAGACCGACGAACGCGCCATCGAAGCGCACGCCTTGCTCCTGAGCGAACTGCGAGGTGTCACGCGGCGTCTTGAAGCCGCAGGCGACGCCCTGCGACAAGGGCTCATGCCCGCCGGGAAAGAAGAGACGGTTCGGTGGCTCGAGGTACGAGGCAAAGAACGGAACATCGCGGTCACGTCGGTCCCGCTCGATCTCGCGCCGATTCTGCGCGAGGATCTTTTCAAGCGCCTCGAAACCACGATCGTGACGAGCGCGACGCTCTCCACCGACGGGCGCTTCGATTTCGTGCGCACTCGCCTCGGGCTTACCGAGGCGGAAGTGGAACCCATGACGGCCACCTTTCCGTCACCGTTCGACTACGCCGTCCAGTCGATCCTCGCGATTCCCACGGACATTCCGGCGCCTAACGCGGATGGGCGCGGGCACTTCGCGGCAGTGCTCGAGGCGCTCTCCACGGTCTGCGAAGCGGCCGACGGCGGAGTGTTCGCGCTCTTCACGTCGCATCGCGATGTGCGCGACGCGGCGGCGGCCCTGCGCGCGAGCGGTGCGGATCACCGCTGGCCCCTGTTAGTCCACGGCGAGGACGGCCGAGATGTGCTGTTGCGTCGTTTTAGGGAGGCGGGGCATGCAGTGTTGTTAGGCACGGCCTCGTTCTGGGAAGGCGTCGATGTGCCCGGCAATCCACTGCGCGCTCTCGTGCTCTCCAAACTCCCCTTCAAGGTGCCGACGGAGCCGCTCACAGCGGCACACTGCGAAGCGATCGAAGCGCGCGGCGGCGACTCCTTTCGCGAGTACATGTTGCCCCACGCGGCGCTGCGGCTGAAGCAGGGCTTCGGCCGCTTGATTCGCACGTGCGACGACATGGGCGCTGTCCTCCTCATGGACCCGCGCGCGGCAACCAAATCGTACGGGCGAGAGCTGGTTGAAGGACTCCCGCCGGCACGTCGCGTCATCGCCCCATGGGCCGACGTCGCGCGTGAAGTCCATCGCTTCTATCAATCGAGCCGATAACGCGCCGATAGTCCAAGCGATAACGCGCCGAAGCTGCTAACGCCGGAGCAGCGCGCGCGTCACCCATGATGCAGATTTCTGACACGCCTGTGCACCACGACGCACACGCGATCAAAATCTTCACGCACACACGAGGGACGCCATGCTCGCTCGCCGGCCCAGCAAAATCGTCTGCATCGGACGCAACTACGTGGACCATGCGAAAGAGCTTGGTAACGACGTTCCCGTTGAGCCGCTTTTCTTCCTCAAGCCGCCGTCGTCCATCATCGGCGAGGGCGATGCGATCGTGCTGCCGCCGCAATCCGAGCGCGTCGAGTTCGAGGGCGAAATTGCCGTCGTCATCGGGCGAACGCTCAAGAACTGCAGCGAGCCCGAGGCGGTGCGGGGCATTGCCGGGATCGTCGCGCTCAACGATGTCACGGCGCGTGACCTGCAGCGTAAAGACTCGCAGTGGACCCGCGCGAAAGGATTCGACACCTTCTGCTCAGTCGGCTCGCCGACGCGTGGTATCGACGATTTTGGCGCCTTGGAACTCATCACCCGAGTAAACGGCGAAGTCCGCCAGCACGCCCACGGGCGCGACATGGTTTTCGCGATCCCGTTTCTGATCTCTTACGTTTCTAAAGTGATGACCCTCGAACCGGGCGACTTGCTTGCGACCGGGACGCCCGCGGGCGTGGGACCGCTTAAGGCGGGCGATGAGGTCGAGGTCGAGATCGTCGGGGTGAGCCGGGTCAAGAACGTAGTACGTCTTCCAGCCTGAGGCGATCGCAACACCGTCGGGGGGAAACCCGTTCAAGTGTTGGGGTTACCAACGAAGGAACCGATCGCCATTCGCACGATTCCCACTATCCCCACTGAATGCTGACACTTCGCGGACGACTCGAACCAGGACAGGAGCAAAAGGGGAAAGCCCCGCGCTCGGCTGGCGCGACCGCGATGTCGGTGGCGGTAAACGTCCTTGCGGCGATTTTCGTGTGGCAGGCGATTCAGAACCCGCTTTCGATGAAGCGGCTGTTCACCTTCGAGTCGTCGCCGGCCGAAGCACCGCGCGAACGAATTCGCTTTTTGACCACCACGCCACAGAAGGCAGTCGTCGTACCTCAAGTGACGTCGCAGGTGGTCGCCGGTGGCGGTGCTCCAAAAGCGGGTCGAAGCGAAGGAGCCGAGAGCGAAAACGCCGCCGCGGATCAACCGCAGGCCCCCCTCGTTG
This sequence comes from Gemmatimonadaceae bacterium, assembly GCA_044224185.1. Taxonomy (GTDB): domain Bacteria; phylum Gemmatimonadota; class Gemmatimonadetes; order Gemmatimonadales; family Gemmatimonadaceae; genus SCN-70-22. The sequence continues at coordinate 335,078 of JBGAKW010000003.1, forward strand.
CCCCAACCACCGTCCCCAACGTCATTCCCCCCGCGGGTAAGTCGGCGGCAAACGATGTCGGCGCACCGGCCGCTGGCCCGTTAGCCAGCGGGCGCGGACCGCTCAAGGGCATTCAGCCGGGCTACTCCGACCCGCGCTTGTGGGTCGAAGCTCCGATTCTCGAATACGCCCCGAAAACCGACGCGGAACGACTCGATTCCGCAGTTGCGGGAAGCATCATGAAGTACCGCGATTCGCTGCTCGCCAATACGAATCAGCCAAATCGCTTCGAGAAGGGCGACTGGACGTATCGCACCAAGGGGGGTGATCGATACGGTATCGATCAGCAGTTCATTCGTCTCGGAAAGTTCTCGATTCCCACGGCGCTGCTGGCGCTACTCCCCATGAACAAGCTGCAGGGGAACCCGATCGAGAACGATCGTCAGGCGCGTCTGGCGGCGATGCGCATCGACATCATGCAAGGCGCACAGGCGGCAATGAACGAAGAAGAATTCCGACAAGCGGTGAAGCAGATCCGCGCCCGCAAGGAAAAAGAGCGCAAAGAGGCGGAGAAGAAGAAAGCCAACGAGCAGAAGACGATCTCCAATCCGTAGCTCGTTAGGCGCCGCGCCTTGTTAGGCGCCGCGCCTTGTTAGGCGCTCGTCATTCCGTCTCGTCGTCACGTTCAGGGGCGTCGTGAAAGGGCCGGAAGACTCCAGCCACAACACCCAACACAGAAAAGTCGTCACTCGGGCCGAGGAAGATTTCCGACTCGGTCCCATTGGACGCGGTCAACGACAGGACGGCGCCGAGTCGGGAGACGGTGCGCACGATGACATGGGCGCCGAGCCTAACGGCGATAAGCTCGCCGTCCCGCGCGCGCGCTGACGGCGTGACGAGGATCCAATCGCCATCGAATATGCCGCGTCCAGCCATCGCATCCGACGAATGCCGAATGAAAAACGCGTCGTCGGCAGGGAGGAAGGAGCGATCCATGGCGATCCAGCGCTCCCTGTTTTCAGCAGTTAGGTGTGGCTCGGTCGTGTTCACGCGGGCGTACAGCGGAATCGGCTGCACGTTGCCCATGGTCGACCACCCGACGATGCGCACGCCCCGCGAACGCGCACCCTCACGCTCGATAAACCCCTTCTCGGCCAGCGACTTCAGGATTTCGGCGACGCTCTTCGTCGATTTGATCCGGAACCGGCGCCCGATTTCTCGGACACTCGGCTGAAACGTGTTCGCCGCGAGAAAGTCGAGCAGGTAGTGATAGACCCGCCGTTCAAGTGGGGAGAGCGGATCGTGCATGCGGTCTGAAAGCGTAGCGCGTCGAGCGGGAGAGATGAGATGAATCCTGGCGAACGAGACACAGCTCGCGCGGTGGCATCAACGTGAAGCGGGGGACGACAATGTAGCTACGCGAACGTCGCGTCAACCGCCGCGCGTAAACGCGGGGTCACGCACCATTCTTTTGTGAGCTACCACGGGCCATCGCATGAATGGCCCATGGCCGGCGCGGGGCGCCGGCCGTCCAGCGACCATTTATGAGATGACGTCTAACCCCTCGCGCGAAGCGCGGCGACGCTCGCGTCGAGGCGTGCCAGCGAACGCTCGCGCCCGATGGCCACGAGCACGTCGAAAATTCCGGGGGTGGCGGCGACACCAGTGAGCGCCACGCGCAGCGGCTGAAAGATCTTCCCACCGCCAATGCCCAGACTCTCCGCGAGCGCGCGCAACGCGTCTTCCATCTGCGTCGGATCCCACGGCGTAGAGGCGAGCCTATCGCGCGTCGCCTGGAGAATATCCGCGGTGACGGTCGCGTCCTTCCAGTGCTTGGCAACCGCATCTTGGTCGTACGACACGTGCTCGTGAAAGTACGGCGCACACTGCGCCACCAGCTCGATCACCGTGCGCGCCCGCACACGCAACAGCTCCAGCAGACGGAGCCACCACTCGCGACGCTCCATCAACTCTCGCTCGCTGGCGAGACCCGCACCAACGACAAAAGGACGTACGTACGCCTCAAGCTCCTCGATCGGAAGACGCGCCATGTGCTGCCCGTTCATCCACTCCAGCTTCTTGAGGTCGAATACCGCCGCCTTCTTGAGCAGCCCCTCGGGAGAGAACGCGTCGATCAACTCCTGCATGTCCATCACTTCGCGGTCACCACCTGGTGACCACCCTAACAATGCGAGGAAGTTGCGCATCGCACTCGGCAGAATACCTAAATGCTGATAGTCGCCAACCGCCGTCGCACCATGACGCTTGGACAGCTTCTTCCCGTCCATTCCATGAATCATGGGCAGGTGCGCGAACGTCGGCAGCGGGGCGCCTAACGCTTCATAGAGCAGGATCTGCTTCGGAGTGTTAGAGATGTGATCGTCACCGCGCATGACGATCGTAATCGCCATCGCGATGTCGTCGGAGACGACGGCGAGATTGTAAATCGGGGTCGCGTCCGAACGGAGAATGATGAAGTCGTCGATGTCCTTGTTGGGAAAGGAAATCCGACCGTGCACCATGTCGCTCCACTCGGTGAAGCCGTCGGGGACACGAAAGCGCACGGTGTGCGGCGTCCCGGCTTGAACCCGCGACGCCACATCGGCGGGCGTCAAACGATCGCAGCGCCGGTCATAGCGAAACATCTGCCCCGCCGCTTCTGCCGAGGCGCGACGCTGATCCAGTTCGTCACTGGTGCAGAAGCAGCGATATGCTTTGTTCTCGTCAAGCATGCGATAGGCGTCGGCGCGATGGCGCTCCAAATTCGCGCCTTGGAACACAACCTCCTCCTGCCAGTCCAACCCAAGCCACCCCATCCCATCGAAGATCGCACGCGTGCTGTCGTCGGTACTGCGCGCACGATCCGTATCCTCAATGCGCAGCAGGAAGACGCCGCCGTAGCGTTTGGCGTACAGCCAGTTGAACAGAGCCGTGCGAGCGCCACCGACGTGGAGGTATCCAGTGGGAGATGGCGCGAAGCGTAAACGCGGAGTGGACATCGCGATTCGTGTGAGGCGGCAGTAAGACGAGTGGGTTTCGCGGTGCGGCGCGCTTCGAGCCCCAAACACGCGTGCGCTCCAGGCGCGATCAATCGCGCTCCGAGTCGATTCGGCCGCCAAGCCGAATCGCGCACGCCTCGCGTGGGCTGCGCCGAGAAAGCAAGACGGGAGACGGATGTCCTCCGGTCTCCCGCCTGGCAGTAACATCAGATTGGTCTGTCTAGGCGGAGACGGAGGGATTCGAACCCTCGATAGGAGTTGACCCCCTATGCCGGTTTAGCAAACCGGTGCCTTCAGCCTCTCGGCCACATCTCCAGAGCGCCATTGTGGCGCCGAATTGCGGATGTTAGTCCGGTGGCCGGAGGGAGTCAACGGAAGGTGGGGAAGGACGCGCGAATGAGCCTTTTCGCAAGTAGGGCGCCTCACCGGACGGCAGATGCTGTCGGAGAAAGGCGGCGCCGCGTGCACGACCGAGCGACACGATCGTACCCCTCGATGCATGCCTAACGACGAACGCCACCCAGAGGGTGGCGTTCGTGCCTACAATGAAACAACGGGCAGGGAGGGATTCGAACCCCCGAAACCCTTTCAGGTTCTCCGGTTTTCAAGACCGGTGCAATCAACCGCTCTGCCACCTGCCCCTCGCGCCGACGTCCGTCGACCCATGCCGCCCCATTCCGACCGCCACCTACCGCCGCCAACCACTCGCTGACGCCCCACGAAGCGGAATCGCGCGCCGTGAACGATCACCAGTGCGCACGCCGATTGCCACCCCCACCCCCACCCCCGCCTCCACGCTCACCCCCACCTCCGGCTCCGCTCCCACTCCCACTACTCCCATCGTGATCCACTGCGCGAACCGATCAGGCGATCACTGAGCGTTCGTCACACGCACTGGCGCAACGCCTGACAGCGTGTCACGTATTCTTTCGGTCGCTGCTGCGAGAGGCACTCGTAATCGCTCGCAGCGCAGACGAGACTGATCGTCAGATGTGAGGTGTTATCCTGCGCGTTGCTGGCCCCTGCCGATTTTCAATTCGCCGTCGTTTGTCCCTCCCGCTCCAGCCAAAAAGCCGGCGAGTCGTTTCTCTCCATAGTTTGCTGTTTTCCGTCGCTTGGTCGCTGCTTGCGGTCGCCCCAGCCCGCGTCCACGCACAGCAGGAATTCACGAGGCAATCCATGCTCGTGAACACCTTCGACGCACAGGACCCCAGAATCGGTCGCGCGCTGGCTGGCGCGCTTCGCGGACGTATCGCGCGCGCGCACCAGCGCAAAGAACTCATCGTCATCGGAAACGACGATGTTCTCGACTTGATCGAGGGAAGTGGGCTCTCCTTCGACAAGCCGTTGTCGTTGCCGACGCTCCGGACGGTCGCGCGGTCGCTTCGCGCCGACGAAATGCTGACCGGGACGGTCAATCGCGTTGGCAATAATCTCGTCGCTGAAGGGCGGCTTGTTCTCGTGCGCGACGAACGGCTCGCGCAGCCGATCGCACGCGCGACGTCATCCAGCGTCGAAGGCCTCGCCGCGGCGCTCGCCGAGTCGATACGTAAGACGCGTTTGCAGTTGGTGCCGCATCGCCGTTGTGAAAACGCACAACGCGACGGTCAACTCGCGGCAGCAATGGCCCACGCGCGCGAGGGGATTGCCGCCGCCCCCGATGGCGTGATTGCGCGTAGCTGCTTGCTCACGGCGATGGTCTTGAGCGGCGCACCTGCGCCAGATCTGCTCCGTGAAGCCGAAGCAGGGTTGGCCATCGCGCCCGACAACTTTCAGGCGCTCGATGCGGCGGCGCGCGCGGAGGATGCGTTAGGCAACCGGGCCAAAGCGGCCGACTATTGGTTGCGCGTCGCCGCGACCGATTCGGCTAACGTTGGATTGCAGATCACGGTCTTGAACGCGCTGCTTCGCGGCGAAAACGCAGCGCGCGCGCGACCCCTCGCCGAGCGTGTGTCGGCTGGGAGTCCCGAGGACATGAGGTTGCTGAAGTTGAAATGGCAGGTGTTATTCGCGGTACGCGATTGGGACGCAGCCGTCACCAGTGGTTCGCTGCTGTACGACAAAGACGATGGTTCGCGTGGCGACAGCACCTTCGTCCTACGCCTGGCGTCGGCGATGCAATCGGCGGGGATGAAAGTGCGCGCGCTCGCGCTCGCCGCCGAAGCGACGATGCGATTTCCGGGCGACGCGCGCCTCTACGCCGCGTACACGCAGTTCGTACAGGGCGAAGCCGCGGTTGCCACCGAGCGCGGAGTCGAGCGCTTCCCTAACTCAGCAGAGCTCCTCCTGCTGAAGGCGCAAGAACTCCGCCGCGCCGGCAAGGCAGAGGAGGCAGTTGCTCCACTCAAGAAGGCGCTGACGCTCGATCCGACCTTGCGGCAAGGATACCTCCCTTTGGCGCAATCGCACGCGGAAGCGGGCGAGATAGACAGCGCATACGCCGACGTTGGTCGCGCGCTGTTGGCGGGCGAAGACAGCGTGATCGTGGCGCAGTTCGCACTCGCGCGCGGCAACGCGCTATACAAAGCAGCGAATGCATCCAAGCAGCGCAATGATTTTCTGCAGGCGATTCGTTTTCTGGCATTCTCCGACTCGGTGCGGCGGAGTACGCAGGCGCGCTTTCTGATGGGGGCGTCGGCGCTTGCCGTGTCACAGAGCGCGGCTACCGATGCTCCCAAGGGGAATGAGTGCTCGCTCTCACGCCTCGCACAGCAATACCTGCCGATGGCGCGCGAGATGTTGACGGCGGGGGCACAAGTGGCGCCCGACGCGGCTCGCCAGTACCTGACGTATCTCGACTCGCTCGAACCGGTGGTCGCGCGCCAACTCGAGACGCTCTGCACGAGCGGTTGACCTGTCGCGAAGACGAAGTGGGGCGCAAGTTGCGCCGATGCGCACTCGAACCATTTGCGAATACGTCGCCGCACTCGTTCTTCTAGTCGCCGCTCTGTTGCCGCCTAACGCCGCGGCGCAGCGGGCGCCCGTTCCGGCGCGAGCGTGGGAGGGAACGCTCGCGCTGCCGACATACGCCGAAGGGATGCCCGATGTGAATGCGCCCTTCGATGCATTCACGACGCCCGGGCGCCCTAATTATCCGTACACGATTCGCGACCAGCTCACCAACCGGCGCACGCTCAAGGTGTGGCGCGCACTCTTTCTCGAAAATGAGTATCTCCGCTGCTCCGTCTTGCCCGACCTGGGCGGGCATCTCTACTCATGTACCGACAAGGTGAACGGCGAAGAGCTGTTCTACGCGAATGGCTCGCTCAAGTTCTCGAACATCGCGTACCGCGGATCGTGGGCGGCCTTCGGGATCGAGTTCAATTTCCCGGTCTCACATAACTGGATGACGACGTCTCCGGTGGATTACGAGTGGGGAAGCGACAGCGCCGGAGAGGCGTGGGTGCGGGTGGGCAACATCGATCGCCCGTATGGTATGGAATGGTCCGTGCGCCTCACGCTCCGAGCCGGGCGATCGGTGCTCGAGCAGGAGACGACGCTCTACAATCGCGATCTCGTTAGGCATCGATTCTACTGGTGGACCAACGCCGGTGTGCGAGCATTCGACGACTCGCGCATCGAGTACCCGATGCGCTTCACGGCGTCGCATGGGTTTACCGATATCGATCGCTGGCCCGTCGATGCGCGAGGAACGGACAATTCGGTGCTCCGCAATCACATCTACGGCCCCGTCTCGCGCTTCGCGCACGGCAGCAGAGAAGGGTACATGGGAGTGTGGCACCCGCGTCGCAACGCCGGTGTCGCGCACTTCGCCGATCCTGGCGAACTCCCGGCGAAAAAAATCTGGTCATGGGGCGTGGACAGCGATGCGCTCGACTGGCGACGTCAGCTCTCCGACGATTCAAGCGCGTATGTGGAGATTCAGGCAGGATTGTTTCGCGATCAGGAAAGCTACGGATGGCTCGAACCGCAGGAATCCGTGCGCTTCACCGAGCATTGGCTTCCGGTCCGCGCACTCGGCGGAATCACACGGGTCACGCCGGAAGCTGTCCTGCACCTAACGAGATCGAGCGGAGTAGCTGACTCCGTCACGGCTCGATTGCAGTTCATGCAGCGGTGGGCAGACGCGCGCGTCGTCGTGCGATCTGGAGAGCGAACACTCGATTCCACCGTGGTCGCGTTGACGCCCGCGACCATCGTGACGCGCACGGTTCGCGCACCCACAGAGGCAACGATCAGCGTGGTGGCGCGCGACGGCGATCATGGGGCGTGGCGCGAGTTGATTCGACACACCGAGTATCACTTCGACTTTGCGCCCGATTCAGTCATCAAGACGGGACCGCAGCCTCAGCTTGCCCTTCCACCACCAGGCCAACGATCCGACGGCGACTGGCTCGCCTTGGGCGCGCAGCAAGAAGTGAATGGCGACCTGCTCGGCTCGTTAGGCACGTATCGCGCCGGCTTGTCGCGCTTTTCCCGCAGCGAACAACTCTTGCGCAGCGCTGGCCGGCTGGCGGTGTCACTCGGGCGATTCGCGTTAGGCGATTCACTGTTGACGCGCGCGCTGGCATGGGATGAAACAGACGCCGAGGGGCGCTACTACCGTGGTATTGCGCGCGTCTCGCTGGGCGACGCTCGCGTTGCCACACAAGATTTCGAGTTCGCCGCGCACTACGGCACGTTGCGCGACGCAGCGACTTGGCAACTCGCCTCGATGGAGGCGCGGAGCGGGCAACGGGTGGCGGCGATCGCGCGCCTTCGTCAAGCGTTGGCCGAGCGTGATGGGACGCAACGTCTTCGCTCGGCACTGGCGCTTCTGGAGGGCGGGCACGAGCCTCGGCCGCAGAACCATGATGCACTCACGCCGGTCGAGCGTTTCCTTTTCCTGCGAAGCGGAGCGACCGATAGCTCGTTTGCGTTGCACATGGCGGAGGACCCCGATCGCCTTCTCACGATTGCGGAGGATCTGCTCGCATTTGCGCGATATGACGATGCAATCACTCTACTCTCACGCAGCTATCCGGCAGCGGCGGAGCGAGTGCGCGAGGCCGGAAAGGCGTCTCCGGAGCAAAGCGTGATTCTGGCGTATGTGCGCGGCTATGCCCGCGCACTTCTCGGCGGCGAGGCAGGGTCTGACTATGCGCGCGCCGCCTCGCTCCCATTGCTCTACGCATTTCCTCACGGAGAGCTCACGCGGCGGGCGTTAGGCGATGCGCTGCAACGCAACCGCGACGACCAGTCGGCGCGATATCTCCTGGGCATGATGGCGCTTCAGCGCGGTGAGGTTCGTTCGGCCATCGCCACCTGGGACAGCGTGCGCCTCGTTAGGCGGGACGTGCCGGGTTTGCATCGCAACCTTGGCTATGCGCTCCTCCTGGTTGGCGACACGGCGCGTGCGCTCAGCGTCTTCGAGGAAGGCATAACCGTCGATGCGCGAAACCCCGGCGTCTGGGTGGGACTCGACTCGATGCTCGCACTCAGTGGCCGAGGGGCGCGGGAGCGTGCCGCGTCGCTCGATCGGTATCCCGACAAAGGAGAGATGCCGACGGCGCTCGTGTATCGCTACGCTCGGCTCCTCGCCGCTGCTCAACGCTTTGATGACGCCGAGCGTCTCTTCCCGAACAGATTCTTTTCGCGCGTAGAAGGTGGCACGAACCCACGCGGTGTGTGGCTCGAGATTCGAAGCGCACGTGCGGTGAACGCGGCGACAGAAAAACGGCAGTGTGCGGAGGCTCGCCGAATCGTACGTTCGTTAGGCGCGCGTGTACCGGGGCTCGACTTCACGCGCGACGGCATGGCGCCGTTTCTGGAGGGACGAGTGGTCAAAGCGCGAATGGACGAGGTTGCTCAACGCTGTCCCGAGACCTCGCGTTAGGCACTCGCGCGCCTGTTCTGACGGCGCGGCACAAGGTGAGAAATCGCTCACGTTATTGTTTGTGACGTCGTGTGACTTGGCGCATCATTCGTTAGTCCGCATCACATGACGGGTGAATGCGACACGGCGGATTCACACGCTTTCATTCGCTGTCGCTGAACGGGCAAACGCTCTTTCGCTGCAAAGGTGGTACGATGTCGACGGGTCCTTCCGCATCACCGCACGCACTCGCCGAGCCGTTCGCGACGGCCCTCTTTGGCGCTACCGCACCGGATTCCGCCGAATTCGTCATGTTGCTCACCGAAGTCTCACAATTGTCGGCGGCCGAGTACGCGACGATGTGGAGCGACATGGTGTCGATCGCGCGCGGAGCGCCCGTGTCGTCACGCGAGCGCGCCGAATATCTGTTGTCGGCGCCGTCGCGCGTCCGTCAGGCGGCGCGGCTCGCGCGGATGATGGGTGAAGTGTCGGAGTCGGTACAGACGTTGGTCGTCCGCACGCTTCGCCTCTCGCTGCAGCGGCAGATCAAGCCGCGCCAACGCCGCGAAGCAGCGATGGCGACCGCCTAACGTGCGCGGCGAGCACGGTCGTTAGGCACGGGACCAACGTCGTAAGGCAAGAAAGACGGGGAGAGCGACTTCGCTCTCCCCGCTGCACGTTCGCTTGTTAGGCGCCGGCTACTTCTTCTTCGAAGAATCTTTTGGTGTGACATCCAACGGAACCACGGGCCGGACGTCGCCCTTGGTCGGCGCTGGTGGCGGTGGCGCGGCCGCGTCGAAATTGAAGAAGTCGGCGATGCGCGTCGACTTGGCGAGTTGCCGCGCGTCGTTGAGCGCTTTCGCCGCGCCGGTCTGGTCACCGATGGTCTGTAGCGCGTCATACAGCACGAAGCCGGTGTTCACGTAAAGCGCCGGAATGCCGACGGATGCTTTGTCGGGCCATCCGCCTTTCTTCTCGAACGCTTTCGGAGCTTCGAAGACGTCGTTCCACAGCGCCTTGGTGCGCGCCACGTCAACAAAACCTTCACCCGGAAGCAAGAGCGTATCGCGTCCCGACGTTGGGATGTTGTCCACGAGCTTGCGTGCGAGCCCTTGCGTCACGAGGTGCTGCTCGAGCCCAAGCTCGCGACCGTAGCTCCCCGATGTGCGCGAGAAATACACCGGGCGCGTCGGGTTGTCCTTGATCATCTGCAGGACGAACAAGTCGGCGCGCGTCAGCACGCGCGGCGCGATCCTCGCCTTGATGTTGCCAACTTCAAAGGCGACGGTGTCCGGGAGTTGGTACGCGAGTGGGATCGAGTCCGCCTGCTCCATCGTCATCTTGACCGGTGCACCTGTCGGCTTGGTCCACGTCTTTCCGCGATAGATCGCTGGTCCCTTCGCCGCGTCGTACTCGCGCACTGGATTGCGAATGAGCTGGCGTGTGTACCAGTCGGTGTTGAGGAGCGACGTGTTCGCAATGATGACGTCCTTTCGCACGCCTTCCACTTCCTGTGCAAACCAGAGCGGGAAGGTGTCGTTGTCGCCGACTGTGACGAGAATGCCGTACGGCTCGACGGAGTTGAGCAGGTCGTGCGCGAAATCGGCGGTGGTGGTGTCGTTCTTACGGGTCGACGCCCCCCAATTGCCGAACAACGGAACGAAGGCGAGCGCCAGGACGGGCGACGCCATCATCCAGCTGCGCTGCCTGGGCAAATCGAGAGTTGCTTTGCCGAGTTTGACTTGTTCGCTCCCGATGAGTGCGGCGACTGATTCCCAGACGAAGACCAGGCCTAACGCGGCCCACACCGACCACGCGGAGAACGACCAGAGATAGAAATAATCGCGGTCGCGTACTTCTCGGTCGACCGTGTCGCCTAACTCTGGCGATTGTGAGTAGCCGTACTTGAAGTTCAGGTAGTAGATGAGCGCGAGCGTCATCGTGAACATCAGCGGTCCGAAGAACCAGAACGATTGTCGGTCTCGCTTCCAGTGTACCCATCCTCCGAAGAGGCCGAGTACGAGGAAGAGGGCGGCGAGGACCGCCTGGGTGGTTTGGTTCGTCGCGTACGGGTCACGCAGCCACTGCCACTTGAAGTAGAGCCACCACATGCCGATCTGCGCGCTGAACGGTGCGTTGCGCTCGGTGACGGGGGGCTTGCCGTACTGTTCGCGATTGAAGTTGTACTTGAACGCTTCGTAGGTCTTGGACGAGAAGGTGCAGCTCACCGCGATTTCGGTGCGGCACGCAGTCGGCTCGCCTTCATTGATGGCCGGGAAGTACGCGGCGCGAATCGGCTGCGTGGCGAACGGCGTCATGCCGAAGAGCACAGCTGCAACGGCGACGAGAATGAGCTTCCAGCGCAGGATGGTCTGCGGGCGGCGCACCACGACGGCGAATGCAACGGCCGGCGCAGGAAGGAATCCCGCCATATGGTTGGCGTAACCCAGGCCTAACAAGTACGCGATGAGGATCAGAATCTTGTCAGCCTTCGGGCCGTCGGGATCGTCGGACCATCGTACGGCGAGCCATGCGATGACGGCCACACCGACCATCGCGACCGTATACACTTTCTCGTTGACGACCGACTGACTCCACACGGTGAATGCCGTCGCGCCAATGAGAGCGGCGAGCGCACCGCCCGCGATGCGTTGCCACCGTTCGGCAAACCACGAGACCAGGACGCGTTCGGTGATGAGGAACCACATCGCCGCGGACACGGCACTGCAGACGGCGGCGAGAATGTTCACGCGCATCGCCACACCAGGCGCGATGGGAAGAATCGAGAAGACGCGCCCAAGCAAGACGAAGAACGGATTGCCCGGGGGGTGCGGAAGGCCAACGACGTACGCTGCCGCGATGTATTCGCTCGTATCCCACATCGCCGTCGATGGACCGAGCGTGATGAGATAGAGAATGAGGACGGCGGCGCCGGCTACGGCTGCCGCGAGGTACGACGGGCGGTAGTCGAGCTCTGACGCGGCGCTCGGAGCAGTCATGCGAGAATCGAGACGAGGATGACGATGGATCGCGAACGGCCCCGCTTGGGGCGAGGCCGTGGAGAACGTTACCGAGCGGGGAAGCCGTCTGGAAGCACTGGGGGACGAGCCGGGAGGGTGGGTTTCAGCGATCTGAACACCGGGCGCAGCGCCTTTCTAGTGTCGAAAGAGGCGCTGACCGGTGAAGACCATCGCGATTCCTTTCTCATCGGCCGCCTCGATCACCTCGGCGTCGCGGACAGAGCCGCCGGGTTGGATGATCGCGGTGATTCCTGCTTCGACAACGACGTCGATCGAATCGCGGAACGGGAAGAAGGCGTCCGAGCCCACGACGGATCCGTTTGTGTCGTGGCCACACGCCTTTGCCTTGTGTACGGCGAGGAACGACGCGTCGACACGTGACATCTGGCCGGCGCCGATGCCGATGGTTGCGCCATCGCGTGCGAGAACGATCGCATTCGACTTGACCGACGAAACGGCGCGCCAGGCGAAGAGCAGGTTGGCATGCTCAGACGCAGTCGGATGGCGTCGAGTGACGATCTTCCACTCGTCGTCGCCTAACGACGCGGGCGGTCGCTCTTGCACGAGAAAGCCGCCTCGTACGCGCTTGAAGTCGAGCGCTCCGTTACGCCAGGCGCCGCTCCCTTCGAGGATGCGAAGATTCTTCTTTCGACCAAGGATCTCGACCGCCTGATCAGAGAACGATGGTGCAACGATGCACTCCACGAAGAGCTTCGCGATTTCGTCCGCCGTCTCTTCGTCGACGGGAACGGTGAACGAAATGACCGACCCGAACGCGGAGACCGGGTCACACGCCAATGCCTTGTTGTACGCATCCAGAGCGTTGTCGCCGATCGCGAGCCCGCACGGAGTGGTGTGCTTGATGATGGCGCAGCACGGCTGATCCTTGAACGGATCGGAGGCGAGCAGTGCACCTTCGAGATCGAGAAAGTTGTTGAACGAGAGTTCCTTGCCGCCTTTCTGCACGAGGCCTGCAAGCCCTTCGCCGTTCGCTTCGCGATAGAACGCGGCTTCCTGCCCGGGGTTCTCTCCGTAGCGCAGCGATTGACCGCGTTCGAGTGCGAGCGTCAGCGTCTCAGGGAACTGTTCGCCGCGTTGCCGCGCGAACCACGTCGCGATCGCACTGTCGTACGACGCTGTATGTGCGTAGACCTTCTCGGCTAACGACCGCCTGAGGGTGAGCGTGTCGTTGCTGGTCGAGAGTGCGGCGAGCACTGGTGCGTAGTCTGCGGGGTCAACGATCACCCACACGGAGGCGAAATTCTTGGCCGCCGAGCGCAGCATCGAGGGGCCGCCGATATCGATGTTCTCGATGACGTCTTCGGCGTGCACGTTGGGGCGCGCGGCGGTCTGCCTAAAGGGATACAGGTTGACGCAGACGAGGTCGATCGGTGCGATGTCGTGCGCCGCAATCGCCTCCATGTGCTCGGGGAGATCGCGGCGAGCCAGAAGGCCGCCATGCACCGCCGGGTGCAACGTTTTCACGCGTCCGTCGAGCATCTCGGGAAAGCGCGTGATTTCATCGATGTCGCGCACGGCGAGCCCCGCTTCGCGCAGCGTGCGCGCGGTGCCACCGGTGGAGACGAGGTCCCACCCGCGTTCGGCGAGCGAGCGCGCGAAGTCGACGACACCTGATTTATCGGAGACAGAGAGGAGAGCGCGAGGCATGAGATTGGTGCAGGGGCGAGAAGGGAAGAGACGCGATCTGGCGCACTCGATCGTTAGGGAACGACGGCGCGAATATGCAAGGCGACATCGTCTGCCGGGCCGGCGAAAATGAAGTGAGGCGAGGTGACGGCGAGCGCAACGCCACGGACCGTGCCGTCGACGCCTAACGAGATCGTCCCGTCGGCGACTCGCTGGACGATTCGGGGATACAGGACGTGTTCGACGTCCAGCACACGCGCGGCAAGAGACGAGGGCGTATCGTTCGGCCAGACAGGGACCGGCCACTGCGCGATGATGGGGCCGTGATCGTATTCGTCATCCACGAAGTGCACCGTCGCGCCACTTACTCGAGCACCGCGCCCAATGACGGCTTCGTGCACGTGATGGCCGTACATGCCAGCGCCGCCGAACGCCGGCAACAGCGCTGGATGAATGTTCAGCATGCGACCACGAAAATTTCGCGTCACGTCGGCAGGGACAAATCGCAGATAGCCTGCGAGCACGACGAGCTCGATGTCGTGAGCTGCAAGGAGAGCGGCGAGACCCGTCGTGCGCATTTCGCGATCCATCGCGACCGCTGGAATCGCGTGCGCTCGTGCGCGATCGAGTGCACCGGCGCCGGCATGATCGCTGGCAACGAGTGCGATTTCACCAGAGCGTCTTCTCCCGCCCTCGTCACTCGCCAGATGATCGAGAATCGCCTGGAGGTTTGATCCTCCGCCTGAGGCCAGCACTGCGATGCGCGTCGGCATGAGGGCGGAGTGTAGTGAGCGCTCAGGTGGTGAGAAAGGGCGCGCGATCACGCCGCCAGTGCGGCAAGATATTCGCGCACGGCGTCCACGAGCGTGTGTTCAACGCGTGCATGCGCGCGCGCCCACGCGACATCGTTCGGCGGCGTTTCAAGAGACGGCACGAGGATGCCAACTCCATGTAGCTCGAGCGCCGGCTCGACGTCGCGCCGTCGATCGCCGACGTACAACGATCGCGCGAGATCGATGTGATGCTCACGCGCTGCCTGTCGATACATCCCGGGTCCAGGCTTGCGACAATCACAATTGCCCGAGACGCTCGGATGGTGCGGGCAATGATACGTTGCATCGAGCCGAGCGCCTGCGCTCGCGAGAAGTTCGATGAGTCGCACGCGGGTCTTGTCATACTGCGCTTCGCTCAACAGACCCTGCGCAATCCCGCTCTGATTCGTGACGACGACCGCCAGAACATTGGCGTCGTTCAGGAGCACAATCGCCGGCGCGGCGTTGGGAAGAAGGTGCACGCCATCGGGATCAGCGAGATAGTGCGCGTCCTCGATCAAGGTCCCATCGCGATCGAGAAAGGCGGCAACCTTTGGTGTCATGCGTCGGCCCGCTCAGACGTTGGGGCGTGACGAATCGCCAGTGCGTGCATGATGGCGTCTCCCAGTTCGTCGTCGAATGCAGATGGCACGCTGCGCACATCGAGCAATAGCTGATCGTTTTCGATGCGTCCGATGATGGGAGTGCGCCCACCGCGCAGTGCGCGCTCGAGCGTAATCGCGTCACCTTCGAGCGCTAGCGCGAACGACGGAATGCGAGCGCCCGGAAATGCACCACCACCCACCGTTGCCTCAGTCGCAACGATGCTCGAACGAATACCGTGGGCGTCGAGGCCGGTGCCTAACGATTCTGCCCTCGTGCGCACATCATCTGCCGATGCCGTCAACATCGCGAGAGCCGGGATCTCGCGCACGGCTCGCCGCGGATCGCGGTACATGGCCAGCGTAGCCTCGAGCGCTGCAAGAGTAAGTTTGTCGACGCGGAGCGCGCGGCAGAGTGGGTTGCGGCGACAACGCGAGACAGCCTCTCGCTTTCCGGCGATGATCCCCGCCTGTGGTCCGCCGAGCATCTTGTCACCGCTCATCAGGACGAGGTCGGCGCCATCAGACACCCCGTCGCGCGCCAACGGCTCGCCGGTAAGTCCGTAGGCATCGAGAGAGACGAGAAGTCCGCTTCCGAAATCGTAGATCAGTGGAACGCCCGCTTCCTGCGCGATCGGCGCCAAGTCGCGCAGCGTCGCCTCCGCGACAAAGCCGCGCTGCTCGAAATTGGAGCGATGGACTTTGACGATTGCGCCGGTGGATGCGTCGAGTGCGCGCCGATAATCGTCGGCGTTGGTACGGTTTGTCGTCCCGACTTCGCGCAGGCGCGCCCCACTCTTGCCCATGATCTCGGGAACGCGGAACGATCCGCCGATTTCTATCAGTTCGCCACGCGAGATGATTGCGTCCTTCTGTTCGGCCAGCGTGTTCAGCGCGAGGACCAGTGCGGCAGCGCAGTTGTTGACCACGATCGCATCTTCGGCTCCCGTGAGCTCGCAGATGAGCGACACGCAGTGCACGTAGCGCGATCCGCGCTTTCCCTGCTCAAGGTCGTACTCGAGATTCGCCCCTCCGCGTGCACTTCGCGCGATCGCGTCGATGGCGCGCGTTGCGAGCGGGGCGCGCCCAAGGTTCGTATGCAACACGACGCCAGTGGCGTTGAAGAGCGGGCGTAGAGACGGAGTCTCGATCTGCTCCAGCACGGCCGCGATGCGTTGGCGCCACTCGGCTGCGTCGTTAGGCAGCGGGCGCACGCCATTGCGCACCTCTTGAATCGCGTGGCGTACTGCGTCGGTCACAACGGCGCGTGACGCGTCTGCAAATAGCGCGCGCATCCCTTCGCTTTCAAGGAGCGCCGTGACCGATGGCAGCGCGCGACGGGGATCACTC
Organism: Gemmatimonadaceae bacterium; assembly: GCA_044224185.1. Classification (GTDB taxonomy): domain Bacteria; phylum Gemmatimonadota; class Gemmatimonadetes; order Gemmatimonadales; family Gemmatimonadaceae; genus SCN-70-22. Next base: position 351,302 of record JBGAKW010000003.1, read on the forward strand.
ACGGTTCTTCGCCCTCGCGCCTGCGATTCAAAACGTACATCGCGCCGGATACCTGCGAGCTGCCGTTAGGCGCTGGCGCGTGCGACGACATGCTGCGCTGCCGAATCGTGTCGCGCGACGTCGTATCTCGCCGCGTGCTGTCGCGACGAGTCCGCGACGAGTCCTTGGACGTACTGTCCTTCTTCTCGGGCTTGGGCGTATTGAAGGCGCGAAGGGCGCTGCGCTGGTGGCCAAGGAATGAGCGCAAGCCGAGCGTACGGAGGCGATACGATTTGCCGGCTTCCAGCGGTTGCGCCAGCTTGATGATGACGTCCGAGATGGGGGGACGCAGGCTGGGCTTTGGGAGCGAATCGCGCCTGGTCGTATCTCTGCCTAACGCGTTGGCTACCGCGGTCGGGATGTCAGTGCGCCGAGGGCGAGGTGTAGGCGTTGTGCGGGGCGGTGCTGGGCGTGCGGGTGCGCTGTCTGGCTTGGCGGCACCACGCTTGCGCAACGAATCCGTGAGAATCGAATCGCGGCGGATGGAGTCGCGCTGCGCCTTGAGCTTCAGCGAATCCTCCTTCGCCTTGTCGAAGGCACGCACGCTCATGACGCTGGCGATGCGCAGCGGGACAGAGTCCGCCCGCGTGACGCTAAAGAGCGCTGGCGTCAGCGTCTGCGCGCTATCGAGCAGATGGTCGAACGCAACCCGAAGCGTGAGTGAATCCGAGACGGTGATGGTCTGAATGTTGGGGCCAAGCGTGTCGCGCACGATGGCGAGCATTTCGCGCCGCAGCGAGTCGCCTAACGTGACGGTCGCTGAGTCGTAGAGCTCGCGCGGATCGAGCAATCGATTCTTGTTTTGGTCGACGAGGGCGCGAACGAAGTAACGCCCGGGCGGCACGTGCTGCAGGTCGAATCGCCCTAACGAGTCAGCGACGGCGAGGTATCGAATGCTGTCGCGAGTCGCCGGTAACGCGATTGCCTCGACGAGCGCGTCACGGACGTTCTTCTCCGCGACCCAATCGAACACGATGCCGCGAATATTGCTTCGCGCGATGGCGGGTCCGGTCGAGAAGACCAGCTGCAACCCGGTGGAATCGACGTTGCCGTCGAGATCCGTCATTCCCGGGAGCATGCGAACCGTGTACGTAATGCCCGGCCGGAAGCCTCCGCGCGGCGAAATGGACACCGTCGCCCGGCGCCATGACGCGCTGTTTTCGCCACTACTCGGCGAAATCACAAAGAGCGCAGCCAGGTTCGTTGCACCTTGCGGGCGTTCGCTGACGACTTCGTCGAAGTCGATCGTGACACTCCCCGTGCGAACGTTGATCCGGTTACTGTCGGGGCGCACACGAAGGATCTTCGGAGCGGCCGTGTCGACCGGGCCTCCCGGCGGAAGGCCCGGTTGTGCGCACGCGCCGGCGAGCAGCGCGAGCGCGATCGTTAGGCGCCGCACAACGATGCCACTTTCGCTGCCAGTTGTTCGCGTCGCGCCGTCCACTCCTGTTCCTTGCGACGCTCCGCCTCCACCACTTCCGGCTTGGCGCGGGCGACAAAATTCTCGTTCTGCAGGCGCTGGCGAAGTCCGGTCAACTGCTTCTCCAGCGATTCGAGCTCTCCTTTCAGTCGCGCGCATTCCTTCTCCACATCGATGATCCCGGCGAGTGGCAAGACCACCTCTGTACCATCGGAGAGGAGCTGATGTGCCGCCGTCGCTGAAGGTGAAGCGTCGGCCATGGTCAGCGAACAGCGCGTCAGACGTTCGATGAGCGATGACTCGTCCGTGAAGAGCGCCCGCGCCACCGGTGTGGGTATCACCAGTCCCGAAATCGCCTTTCCCGGGGGAACGCCGTAGTCTCCGCGAATCTGCCGAATCGCCACCACCGACTCGCGCACCAATTCGAACGCGCGCGCATCACCCTCGAGCGAGAGCGAGCGCGGCCACGGCGCATTGGCGAGGAATTCGTTGTCGTGCCGGCCAGGAAGTTTCTGCCAAAGCTCCTCAGTCACAAAGGGCACGATCGGATGCAGGAGGCGCAGCGCCTGGTCAAACGCGTACACGAGGACCGCGCGCGCCACTTCCCGGTCGTCTCCCGGAGTGGCGAGGCGCCCCTTCACACTCTCCAGATACCAATCGGCGAGCTCGTTCCAGACGAAGTTGCGCGCCGCCTCGGTGTATTCGTTGAGCCTGAGTCCTGCATACTTCTCGTCGTCGCGCCACACGCCCGCGTTAGGCCTAACGGGACCCAGCGCCGTATCACACGCGGCGATGGCCGCATCGAGCCGCCCGAGTATCCACCGGTCGGCGCGCGACAGCTCGCCCGGTGCCAAGGTCGAGACCTGGCGCACTTCGTCGCCACCGACGTTGGTGAGGAGGAAGCGTCCGATGTTCCAGAGCTTCGTAACGAAGTTGCGTCCTGGTGCGAACGAGCGCTCCAGGTCTTTAGGGTCGAGGACCGTGTCGGCGCCAAGCCCCATGCCAGCGATGACCGTGTAGCGGAGCGCGTCAGCGCCGTAGAGTGCGACCACGTCGAGCGGGTCGATGCCGTTGCCTAATGACTTCGACATCTTGACGTGATTGGTGTCGCGCACCGTTCCGTGCAGGTACACCGAGCGGAACGGCGCATCGCCCATGAACGCGTACCCCGTCATGATCATGCGCGCCACCCAGAAGAAGAGAATCTCTGGTGCCGTCACGAGCAGATCGGTCGGATAGAACGCTTTGAGATCGGCGGTATCGTCGGGCCAGCCTAACGTGGAGAAGGGCCAGAGTCCCGACGAGAACCACGTATCGAGCACGTCTTCGTCCTGGCGCACCGGTCCCGAACATGAGGGACAGTGGGCGACGTCGTCGCGGCTTGCGGTGACCTTGCCGCACGCGTCGCAGTACCACACCGGGACGCGATGGCCCCACCAGAGCTGTCGCGAGATGTTCCAGTCACGAATTCCCTCGAGCCAGTTGATGTAGACCGCTTCCCAGCGCTCAGGGAGGATCCGGATCTCCTTCTCGCGCACGGCGCGCAGCGCTGGTTCGGCGAGCGGCTTCATCTTCACGAACCACTGCTCGGAGAGACGCGGTTCCACGACCGTATCGCAGCGATAACAACGCCGAATGGAATGGCGATGCGGCTCGATCTTCACGAGGCTTCCTTCCGCCTCGAGCATCTTCACGATCGCCTCACGCGCGTCAAAGCGGTCCATGCCCACGAGCGACTCGGGGACGCGACCGCCGGCATCCATCACTTCGCGCATCTCGCCGGTCGGCGTCATGATGATCGGCATGCCTAACGAGTGTCGCTGCCCAACCTCGAAGTCGTTGGCGTCGTGCGCCGGCGTGATCTTCACCGCGCCCGAACCAAAGGCGGGATCGGTATACGTGTCGGCGATGATGGGAATCTCGACGTTGGCAATCGGGAGGCGCACCGTGCGCCCGATCAGGTCCGCATATCGCGGGTCTTCCGGGTGCACTGCGACGGCCACGTCGCCTAACAACGTTTCCGGGCGTGTTGTCGCCACCACGATGTACCGCGGTTCTTCCGACGAATGCGCCGCGGTGATCGGATAGCGAACGTGATACAGCTTTCCGTTCGTCTCGTGATGTTCGGCCTCTTCGTCGGAGAGTGACGTTAGGCAGCGCGGGCACCAGTGAATGACGCGATGGCCACGATAAATCAGTCCGCGCTCGAAGAGGCGCACGAACGCTTCACGCACCGCCCGCGACAGCTGCGGCGAGAGCGTATACGCGGTTCGCGACCAGTCGGCCGACGCGCCGATTGCCTTGAGCTGCTGGAGAATCGTTCCGCCCGTTTCGGCAACGTATGCGGCGGTGCGCGCCACAAAGGCATCGCGCCCGATATCGAATCGGCTTTTTCCTTCCTTGGCGAGCTGCTTCTCAATAACGTTTTGCGTTGCGATGCCGGCGTGGTCGGTGCCCGGCACCCACAGCGCTTCGTCGCCGGCCATGCGGCGCCAGCGAATGACCACATCCTGCACGGTGTTGTTGAGCCCGTGCCCCATGTGGAGCACCGCCGTGACGTTAGGCGGAGGAATGACGATCGTGTACGGCATATGCGTGCCGCCGGTGCGTGCAGAACGCTCGGCGTGCGCACGAAAAACTCCTGCCTCGAGCCAGCGCATGTAAATCCGCGATTCAAACTGGCCGTGCTCGAACTGCGAGGAGAGTTCTGGCGTGGGTGACGAAGTGGTCGACATGGAGTGAAATCTAGCCCGCGTAGCAAGCGCGAGGCTTCCTCTGGTATTCGCGCCGTGGCGCGCAGAAATGTCGGCGAATTGCTGGAGAGAAAATGAAAAGGCGGGGGGCACGCAGTGCGCTGCCCCCCGCCTCTCAACTGCTGGTTGTGTGGGGTCAGCTCGCTTGTGGTTCCCGTACCTCGAGTTCGGCGTCTACGCTCTCTACGCCGTCAACGCTCAACGCGAGGCGACGCGCCAAGCGCGCCTCACGCGGCGAGCGCACGGTGCCGCGCAACGACACCACCCCGTCGTCGCTGCACGCGATCTCAATGGGGCGGCGCCGTAATGCGCGACTCCGACTAAAGATCTCCAGCACCTCTTGTTCGATCTCTTCCGCATTCGGCTCGCGTTCCGATTCCTCGAAATCGTCCTCGGCAGCGTGCGCGTGATCGTCTTGATCGACGCCTGCGGCTGCGCGCTCCCATTCCTCGACTTCGTACTCGTCGAGGTCAGGATCGAAGTGCGAATGTCCAGCGCGACGGCGGCGACGTCGGCGCGACGCCGACAGGAGTGCGCTCAGAACTCCGGCGCCTCCACCTCCGCCCAAAAGGCGTGAAAGCAACTGCGGGGAGACGACGGACTGGAGCAGCTCGTTCAGCGGGCCGCGCCGACGCCGCAGGCGACGAGAAATTCCTTTCCATCCACCCAGTTTGTGTGCGACCACTGCTCCTGCGGTCACGCCAACCACCACGCCGGCGGCGATGAGGAGCAGTTTGGAAGAATTCGAATCGTCGTCGCGAACGTAACGAGCCATGGTCAATGATCGGTTCGTGCTGGAATAACGACGTCGCGTCTCGTCAGGCAGCCGCGTGCTGCCCGTAGCGACAACTCCCTGCGATACGATAACTTGCGCTCTGTGAATTCGCGAACGAGCCCGCCAGAAACACCGAATGTTCCGCGCGCGCGTCTCCTGGCATGGAGCGTTGTGGCGCTCGTGATCGCGATTGGCGCGGTGTTGGCCTACATCTATGGGCCACGCGTTGTGCCTCTCCTTGAGCAGGCGAAGTAGACGTCTGCTCTCGCCGGTTCTACACGCACCTCATCTCCGTTTCGTCATGTCACAGCTCGTCCTCACGCTTCCCAATGGCGATACGCGCGACGTTGCGCCTGGAACGCTTCCACGCGATGTCGTTGCATCAATCGGTCCGCGCCTGCTCAACGCTGCCATCGCTGTCAGCATCGACGGTGAAGTGCAGGACCTGATGACTCCGTTGAGAAGGGGAGGGGCGTTCAAGGTGCTGACGGAGAAAGATCCGGAGGCGCTGGCAGTGTTGCGGCATTCGGGCGCGCACATTCTGGCGACGGCCGTCCGTCGTCTGCGCCCGGACGCCCAAATCGGCTTCGGTCCGGCGATCGATGACGGTTTCTACTACGACTTCGGCGTCTCCAAGCCCTTCACGCCCGAGGACCTCGAGGCGTTTGAAGCGGAGATGAAGAAAGTCGTCGCCGAAAAGTTTCCCTTCGTGCGCGCCGAGGTTGATCGGGCGGAGGCGAACAATCGTTTTGCCGACGATCCGCTAAAGCTGGAACGCATCGCCGATCTCCCTGAAGGGGAAATCATCTCGACGTATACGGACGGCCCGTTCATCGATCTCTGTCGCGGGCCGCACGTCCCCGATACGTCGTATCTGAAGCACTTCAAGTTGATGAGTACGGCGGGCGCGTATTGGCGCGGCGACGAAAAGCGCCCGATGCTCCAACGCATCTACGCCACGGCCTTCTTCAAGAAGGACGAACTGGAGCAACACCTCTTTAGACTCGAGGAGGCCAAGCGCCGCGACCATCGCGTGCTGGGCAAGTCGCTCGATCTCTTCATGTTCCACCAGTTCGCGCCGGGCGCGGTGTTCTGGACGGAGCGGGGGACGACGATCGTCAACACGATCAACGAGTACCTCCGCGAGCTGCAACGCGACGACTATCAGGAAATCAAGACGCCGCTCCTCTACAACAAGGGGCTGTGGGAAATTTCCGGCCACTGGGGGAAGTATCGGGAGAACATGTTCCTCGTGCTCGACAAGGATTCGGGGGAACACGATATGTCGCTCAAGCCGATGAACTGCCCGTCGCACTACCTGCTGTTCAACTCCAAAAAGCATTCGTACCGGCAACTTCCGCTGCGTTATTGCACGTACGATGTCTTGCATCGGAACGAGCTGACGGGGGCGCTCTCCGGCCTAACGAGAGTGCGGCAGTTCCAGCAGGATGATTGTCATGTTTTCCTGATGGAGTCGCAGATTGCCGATGAGGTGAAGCGGCTCATGGACTTCATCCTTGGCTACTATCGTGCGTTTGGTCTTACCGCGACGGTGAAGTTCGCGACGCGCCCGGAGACGCGAATCGGCACGGACGAGATGTGGGATCATGCCGAAGGCTCGCTCAAGGCGGCGCTCGACGCGACGGGAATGCCGTACGAGCGCAAGCCGGGTGACGGCGCCTTCTACGGTCCGAAAATCGACTTCGACGTCACCGACTCGTTAGGCCGAGCGTGGCAGTTGGGGACGATCCAGCTCGATTATGCCGCGCCGGAGCGGTTCGACATGTCGTATACGGGCGAAGACAATGCCACGCATCGACCGGTGGTCATTCACCGCGCGGTGAGCGGCTCGTTCGAACGTTTCATGGCGATTCTGATCGAACACTTCGCCGGCGCATTTCCACTCTGGCTCGCGCCCGAACAGGTGCGCGTGCTCCCCATCTCGGATGACCTGGCACCGCAGGCGAGCGAGGTGACGAAGAAGTTGCGCGCGGCGGGCATCCGCGCACGAATGGATGCGCACAACGACACGCTGAACTACCGCATTCGCGAAGCGGAGCTCCTCAAGGTGCCGTACATGGCGGTCATCGGTCGCCGCGAAGCCGAAGCGGGGACCATCGCGGTGCGGGCGCGTGGCGAAGGGAAGAAGCAGGAAGTCATCTCGGTTGACGATTTCATTGCGCGATTGCGCCATGAGATCGAGAGCCGCGCACTTCCCGCGACGACGACATGATCTGGCGCGGTGCGTGAAGGGAGCCCTAGCTTTGCCGCGACGCTCCCCTCACCCTGCGCAACGTGACCGATTCATCCGAAAGCCATCGCCGCCCGCCTAACGCGGGCGGCGCACTCCTCCGTGTGCTGGGCATCGGCTTCGGGCTTGCCGTGGTCGTCGGCGGAACCATCGGCGTTGGCATCCTCCGCAACCCGGGCGCGGTGGCGGGGGGGCTCGAGAGCCCGTGGCTCATCCTGCTTGCCTGGGCGTTAGGCGGCGTGTACTGCATGCTGGTGGCGAACAATGTCTCCGAGCTGGCAGCGGCCCTCCCGCGGGCCGGCGGCCCGTATGTCTACGCGCGCGCTGCCTACGGTGACTTTGGCGGATTTCTCGTTGGGTGGGGTGACTGGATCACGAACACCGGGGCGATCGCCTACCTCCCGATTGCGTTTGCCGAGTTCGGCGCGCGCTTTGTACCAGCAATCGGAAAGGCGGTGCCACTCGCCGCGTGCGGCGTGCTCGCCTTGTTCCTCGCATTGCAGCTCGCGGGTGTCAGGGCCGGAAGCCGAACGCAGCGCATCACGGCACTCATCAAGGGCATCGGCCTGATTGCCTTCGTTGCCGTCTGCTTCTTTGTCGCGCCGGCCGCATCTGCAGAAACAGCGCCTAACGAGCGGACGACGTCGCTGGCCATCGCTTTCTTCACCGCCATGCAGCTGATCATCGGGACCTACGGTGGATGGTACGCCGTTTCCTATTTCGGCGAAGAAGACACAAATCCCGGCCGAAACCTCCCGCGTGCCCTCCTCGGCGGATTGGCCACGATCACCGCCGTCTATCTCCTCGTGAACGGCGCGTATCTACGAGTCCTCCCGCTCTCGGAGCTCGCGGCGAGCACGTTACCGGCGGCGTCCGCGATGCAACGCGTCTTTGGTGGCGCCAGCGAACGCATCGTCACCGTACTCTCGCTCCTCCTCCTGTTGAGCATCATCAATGCGCTCGTGATGGCCATTCCGCGCATTCTCTTCGCCATGGCTCGCGATGGGCTCTTCTTCCATCTGGGCGCGACGGTGAATCGCGGTGGAACACCAAGTGTTGCGACAATCGTAACGGTCGGTGCCGCGATGGTGCTCGCGCTGAGTGGATCGTTTCGCCAGCTCTTCGTCCTGACGGCGCTCCTCATCACCTGCATCGATGTCAGTAGCAGCGTCGCGTTGATTGTCCTGCGGCGGAAACAACCCAATCTCGAACGTCCGTGGCGCGCGTGGGGGTATCCGGTCACGACGTATCTGGCGCTCGTCACATCGCTCCTCTTGCTTGCGGGCTTCGTGGTGAGTGACCCGAAGACCGGTGCGATCGCGCTCGGATTGCTGGTGATCAGCTGGCCGGTCTACGCGGCGGTTCGTCGAAGTCGCGCGCGCGCCTCGTCGTAACAAGCGCCGGTCACCGCGCGTAGTGTCGCGTAACGGCGCCCACTCGGCGCGCGCTGCAAGTTCTTTCAGACGTGCTCGCTGTACGAGGGACTGATGCCCCCGAGTAAAGGACGCATGGCGCTCGTTAGGCTTCGCGCGACACCAGGTTACACTCACTTTCGTGATTCTCCCATGAACGATCCGAAGGCGGCGGTCAACATCGCCGAGAAGTTCACGAAGTTCGATGACTACTGGCACCCGCGGATCGTCGGTGCCCTCAATGGTCAACTGGTCAAGGTGGCCAAAGTGAAGGGCGAGTTCGATTGGCACTTTCACGACGACGAGGATGAGCTGTTTCTTGTTTTCAAAGGGACGTTGCAGATGCAACTGCGCGACGGCGTCGTTCCGATTGGACCGGGCGAGTTCTACATCGTCCCGCGTGGTGTCGAGCATCGCCCGGTGGCGGACGAGGAAGTGCACATGATCCTCTTCGAACCCGAGGCGACGTCGCACACGGGGAACGTCGTCACGGAGAAGACTCGCCATACGCTGAACTGGATTTAGCGGCGGCGCTAACCTTTTGCGCGCGACCGCTGTCGAAGTGCGTCGGCGCTCGACTCACTCCATGTGGCTCATGTCTCTTGTATCGATCGTTTTCATGCGCGCGCGAAAACGCGCGTCGTCCATAGTCGCGCGAACTGGCGCGTCATCCGCAGCGGCGTCGCAACGCGCGTCACTCGTCCGTGCGCCGCGACAGACATTGTTGTTGCTCGTCGCGGCGACCGTCGCGTGCACCACGCCGCTCAAGCTCGCGCATGATGACTCTGGCGTCGTACTCGCGCACCAGTCGCTGAGCGCCCCCGATCCCTCGATCAAGGGGACGTTTGCGGTGCGAACGCTCTATTACGGAAGCGGAACCGACAAGCAGCGCGCGATCTATCGCGATTCCGTCACGCTGAAGACGGCGACGGTCGACGGGAGCAAGTTCGCCGAAGCGCCCAATCCTGAGCAGGGAAAGATTCGCAAGAAGTACTGGGGCTTCGACTTCTCCAAGCTTCCGGTGAATGGGCGTGTGTGGTATCCCGAAGGCCCGGGGCCGTTTCCGCTCGTCCTCATCGTGCACGGCAATCACGGCATGAAGGAGTACTCCGATCCCGGCTATCAGTATTTAGGGGAGCTATTGGCGTCGCGCGGATTCATTCTCGCCTCGGTAGACGAGAACTTCCTGAACGGTTGGATGCGCGCCGAGAACGATGCGCGCGGCTGGATGCTCCTGAAGCACTTGCAGGCATGGCGCGGCTTCAACGACTCGACCTCATCGCCCCTGCATGGCAAGGTCGACATGCACAAGATCGCGCTGATGGGACACTCGCGCGGGGGCGAAGCGGTCGCCGTGGCGGGTGCATTCAATCGTTTGTCGCACTATCCCGACGATGCAACGCTCAAGTTCGACTTCAACTTCGACATCCAGTCGCTGGTCGCCATTGCCCCGGTCGATGGACAGTACCGTCCGATGGAGAAAGGAACGCCGCTAACGAACTACAACTACTTCCTCATTCACGGCTCGCACGACGGTGATGTGTCGTCGTTCAGTGGCCTGGCGCAGTACGAGCGACTTCGCTTCACCGACGGGCAACCGTGGTTCAAGTCGGCCATTCTGGTCTATCGCGCCAACCACGGACAGTGGAATACGGTCTGGGGCTCACTCGACGGCGGACCGCAGAGTGCACGCGTGCTCGACATCCGCGGGCTGATCACGCAGGAAGAGCAGCGCCAATTCGCCCGCGTCTACATCACGGCGTTCCTCGAGGCGACGCTAAAAGGGAAGAAGGAATACCTCCCGATGTTTCGCGACCATCGTGTCGCCGGCGGATGGCTCCCGAAAACGATATACATCACGCGTTTCCAGGAAAACGGTTATCGCGCGGCCGCCGAGTTCGACGACGACATCGATGTCACGACCGGAAGCGTGGCGGGCATCACGCTCGCTGGCGATTCGTTAGGCAGTTGGAAGGAGGCGCCGGTCCCGTTCCGTTGGCGCGGCGCCAACCAGGGACACAACGCTGTCACGTTAGGCTGGAACAACCACGTGGCCGGTGACGATACGACGAAGATGGCGACTCCTGCGTCGTTCACGATGTCAGTCAGCGATTCACTTCGATCGGCATGGCAGGTCGATGCAGGCACGTCGCTGGTGTTTTCGCTCGCGCCGGTGAACGGAAGTCCTGGCCCGCGCGCAGCGGCGAAAGACTCCACCAAGAAAGATTCCACGAAAGCCGCCGGAAAAAAGAAGCCGAACGAACCAAAGAAGAAGCCGAAGCCCGATGCGTCGAAGGACACGATTCCCGTCGATCTCTCGATCGTCGCCACCGACGCCGAGGGGCATCGCGCGTCCGTTGCGCTTTCGGCCTACGGTGCGGTCCGGCGTCCACTCGAGAGCTACGTGTATCGCCGGGCCGGGAGAGATAAACAACGCTTCACGAACGTCTTCGAGATCGTCATGCAGACGTACACCATCCCGCTCGCCGACTTCGCGCGCGTAACGCCCGGCTTCGACGCGTCGCACCTGAAGAACATCGCATGGCGGTTCGACAAGACGCCGCAAGGCTCGCTCTGGCTCGACGACATCGGCTTCTCCAGGATGAGTCACGACTTCGATGTCGTAACGGGAGAGCGCCGATGAACGCCGCGCGTATTCCGGTGCCGCGTTCCCTCGGCGTCCTCGCGACTCGCATGCTCATCGCGACTGCGCTTACGGCATTCGTGGCGCCTAACGCGCACGCCCAGCGCGACAAGTATCTCCCGCTCGTCTTGCAGCTGCCGACGAACGCACGGATGCTGTCGATGGGGGGCGCTGGCGTCGCGAGTACCGATGCCGACGTCGTCTTCCGCAACCCGTCGCTCGTTGGCGAGTCCGCCGAGATGTCGCTCTCGCTTGCACGCTATGCCTCGCCCACTCACGCCGGGAGCTTCGCGTCGGGCACGAAGTACGGGCGCTTCGGCATGGGGTTCGGTGTGCAATACCTCGACTACACGCGCGATGCCAATTCTGCGCTCACTTCCAGTGCCGCGCTGCGCACCCGCGGCTCGACCGCGGCGAGTTCCCTCGCCGCCACTCTCGCCGTGACCACTGCGTGGAAAGGAATCAAGTGGGGAGTTGGCGCCAAATACGTCGAAGAGCGCGCCTCACTCACCAAGGATGGATCGATCGCGTTTGATGCGGGCGCTTCCAAGAATCTCCCCTTCGCCAACCTCACCGCGTCCATCGCCGCGCAGAATCTTGGTCCTTCGCTCGCCATGCTCGGGGAGGAGATCTCCCTCCCGTCGCGAGTCTCGTTAGGCGTGCAGGGAGGCGGTTACTCCATTGGCCGGTGGATCGACGCGGGGCTCGTTGCACAACTAGGCGTTCGGCGTGATGGCGTCGTCCTTCCCGCGGCTGGCGGCGAACTCACCTACGAGCCTCTGGAGGGATTCGAATTCTCCCTTCGCGCCGGGGCGCGTCGCCCCGAGCTTCGTGAACAGCGCCCCATGACCGCGGGGGTCGGCTTCAGTTTGGATCGCTTCTCGATCGATTACGCGTGGGAACAACTCCGCGCCAGCGGCGCGCACCGGGTGACAATTCGTATGCGCTGAGCGGCGTTGTTTGTCATATCAACCCGCGGTTAGCTTTGAGATCTCGCCCCTCCTCTTTCGGGTGGGGCGCTCTCTTGGCCGGCCTCTTCCATGCCCGATACCAGTCGCATTCCCGTCATCGTCAGTGCGGCACGCACTCCGATCGGCAAATACCTCGGCGCCCTTGCGTCGCTCTCAGCTCCCGAACTCGGCGCCATCGCGATTCGTGAGGCGCTGAAGCGCTCCGGAATCCCCGGCGAGCGCGTGCGCGAAGTCATCATGGGGCACGTGTTGCAAGGGGGAACGGGACAGGCGCCAGCACGCCAGGCGCTCCTCAAATCCGGAATTCCGTCGTCGGTTTCCGCCGTCACCATCAACAAGGTGTGTGGCTCCGGTCTCAAGGCCGTGATGCTCGCATCGCAAGCCATCAAGGCCGGCGATGCCGATGTCATTGTCGCTGGCGGGCAGGAGTCGATGTCCAATGCGCCGCATTATCTGTACAACTACCGCGGCGGCGTGAAGATCGGCGACCAGAGCATCGTCGACGGCATGATCAAGGACGGTCTCTGGTGCGCCAGCTGCAACGTGCACATGGGCGGACACGCCGAGTACACGGCCGAGAAGGGGCATGTGTCGCGCCAGCGACAGGACGAATTTGCGGTGAACTCGCATCTCAAGGCATCGGCAGCGCAGAAGGAGGGGCGTTTCAAGGATGAAATCGTCGCTGTCGAACTTCCGGGCAAGAAGGGACCGACGATCGTCGACACCGATGAAGGGCCGCGTGCTGACTCGAACGTCGATTCGTTAGGCAAGCTCCGACCCGCGTTCGCCTCGGCCGATATCGCGTCTCCCACGGTCACCGCCGGCAACGCGTCGTCGCTCAACGACGGTGGTGCGGCGCTCGTGGTCACGTCGCAGGACTTCGCAAACGCCAACGGCCTAACGATTCTCGCGCGCGTCGATGCCTACGCGACCGGCGCGGTCGATCCGCGCGATCTCTTCTTCGCCCCGGTCAACGCCGTCGGGAATCTCATGAAGAAAGAGGGGACGACCATCAACGACTACGACCTGATCGAGGCCAACGAGGCGTTCGCCTCGCAGGCGCTCGCCGATGGCGATGCGCTCGGCTGGGATTGGGACCGTGTGAATGTGAATGGCGGCGCCATCGCGTTAGGCCACCCGATCGGGGCGAGCGGTGCCCGCGTGTTGATCACGCTCCTTCACGCCCTTCGCCAACGCGACAAGCAACGCGGACTCGCCACGCTGTGTCTGGGTGGTGGCGACGCGGTCGCTCTCTCGGTAACGCGCATCTGATGCAGCAACGCCCCCCGGCAGGGGAGGGGGGCGGAGTCGCCCCGGTGTGGCGCCTTGCGATCTTCATTCTCGCGAGTTCCGTGGGCGTGTTGGGGCTTCGCGTCATCATGTCGCCACTCTCGGCGTGGATCGAATCGGTGTCGGCCGTTCGCTTACCGTCGTTTGTGCTCACCCTGAGCGGCGGCATGCTGATCGGTCACTGGTGGACTTTTCGCGTGGTCGAGCCGAGGAAGTGGCGGGCGGTCTCGCTCGATCGTTCGGCGCTTACGGCGCGCAGTGTTCTCACGGGCGCCGCGTTAGGCGTGGCCGCCGTCGGAGTACCGTCGGCAGCATTGTTAGGCATGGGTTGGTTGCGCCTCGAGCCGATGCCGCCGGGCAACGTGGTCGGCGATGCGTTGCTTGCGCTGGCGCTCCTCATTCCCGCCGCGCTTTGGGAAGAGCTCCTGACACGCGGTTATCTATTCACCGTCGTGCGCGATCAGTTCGGACCTCGTGTTGCCATCGTCGCGACGGCGGCGCTGTTCGGCGTCATGCACCTCGAGAATGCCGGCGCAACGTTCCAGTCAGTCACGCTGGTCGCGTTGGCGGGGATCTTTCTTGGTACCATCCTCGTCTCGCTGCGGTCACTGTATGCCGCCTGGGCGGCGCACGTGGGATGGAACTTCGTGATGGCCGGTGTGATGCACACCTCGGTTAGTGGCATCGGGCTGGGGACGGCGAGTTATCGCATGGTGGATGCGGGTCCCGACTGGGCGACGGGGGGCTCGTGGGGTCCCGAGGCAGGGCTTTTTGCCGGCGTCGGCATGGCGCTGGCCGTCATATTCTTACTGCGGCGAGAGACTCGCCATGGAGTTCGGCACGATGACTGACGCAAGTGTTGCAGCTGGCGGAACGGAAAAGATTGCAGTGGCGGTGATTGGCGCGGGGCAAATGGGGAACGGCATCGCCCACGTGTTCGCACAGCACGGGTACCCCGTTCGCATGATCGACGTCTCCGCCGATGCGCTGGCCCGTGGACGCTCGACGATCGACAAGAACCTCGAGCGCCAGGTCAAAAAGGGGACGCTGTCCGCCGAGGCGCGCGAGGCAACGCTCGCGCGCATTGCGGACAACACCGACATCGGCGCGGTGGCCGGCGCTGCGCTCGTCATCGAGGCGGCCACCGAAAACGTCGACCTCAAGTACCGCATTTTCGGCGACATGGATCGCCTCGCCTCGCCAGGTGCAATTCTGGCCAGCAATACGAGCTCCATCTCGATTACCTCCATCGCCGCGAAGACGACGCGTCCCGAGTCGGTCATCGGGATGCACTTCATGAATCCCGTCCCGGTCATGCAGCTCGTTGAAGTCATTCGCGGACTTGCCACGTCCGACGAAACGACAAAGCGCGTGCTCGAGCTGTCGCGCGCCGTCGGGAAGACACCGGTCGAAGTGAACGACTTTCCTGGCTTCGTCGCCAATCGAATTCTGCTACCCATGATCAACGAGGCGGTCTACGTGTTGATGGAAGGAGTGGGAACGGTTGAAGCCATCGACACCGTCATGAAACTCGGAATGAATCATCCAATGGGACCGCTGGCGCTGGCTGATCTCATCGGGTTGGACACCTGCCTGTCGATTCTTGAGGTGCTGCACGATGGGTTGGGCGATTCGAAGTACCGCCCGTCGCCATTGCTCAGGAAGTACGTCGCCGCCGGCTGGCTCGGACGCAAGAGCGGTCGCGGATTCTATGACTACGCCGCCAAAGCCTGATGTCGCGCCTAACGCCTAACGATCGCGGAGGAGGTCGCTGATGTCCTGGGCGCTCATTCCACTCACCGAAGAGCAGCTCGCAATACAGGCGACCGCGCGCGAATTCGCCAAGAGTGAAATCGCTCCACATTCTGTCGAATGGGACCGCGACTCGCATTTCGATCCGGCCATCATCGGCAAACTCGGCGCGCTCGGCTTCCTCGGCATGCTGATTCCGGAGAAGTACGACGGATTGGGTCTCGACACGTGCACCTACCTCGTCGCGCTCGAGGAGATCGCGGCGGTCGATGCGAGCGTTGCGGTGCTCATGTCCGTGCATAACTCGCTGCCCACGCAGATGATCCTGCGCTACGGCAACGAGCGGCAACGCGAACGCTTTCTCAAGCCCCTGGCGCGCGGCGAAATCCTCGGAGCATTCGCGCTGTCCGAACCGGAAGCTGGCTCCGATGCGGCTTCGTTGCGCGCGCAAGCGGTGAGAGACGGCGATCACTACGTGCTCAATGGCACGAAGTCGTGGGTCTCGGGTGGGGGGCACGCCGGCGCCATTCTGTGCATGGCGCGCACCGACGGGCCTAACGATCGAAAGGGGGCGCGCGGTATCTCCACCTTCATTCTCACGCCCGATCTTCCGGGCTTTGGCGTGGGAAAGAAGGAAGACAAGATGGGGCTGCGCGGCTCGGAGACGGTGCAACTCGTCCTCGATGATTGCCGCGTTCCCAAAGAAAACCTGCTGGGCGAAGAAGGGATGGGCTTCGTCTACGCCATGCAATCGCTCGACAACGGGCGCTTAGGAATCTCGGCGCAGGCCATCGGGATTGCACGCGCGGCGCTCGAGCATTCGGTTGCCTACGCCGCCGAGCGCAAGCAATTCGGCAAGCCGATCAAGGAGTTCCAGGCCATTCAGTTCAAGCTGGCTGACATGGCAACGCGCGTTGCGGCATCGCGCTCGCTTCTATATGCTGCCGCCGCCGCAAAGGATCGCGGACAGCCCGTCACCCAGTTTGGCTCGATGAGCAAACTGATGGCGAGCGAAACGGCGATGTGGGTGACGACGCAGGCGATCCAGATCTTTGGCGGATATGGCTACGTGAAGGACTATCCGGTCGAACGTCTCTTCCGCGACGCGAAGGTCACCGAGATTTACGAAGGGACGTCGGAGATCCAGCGCATCGTGGTCGCGCGCGAGCTCTACGCCAAATCCTAAACACACACAACAACGACACAACAGGCCTCCACATGAAGCTTTTCGACGTCATCGCCGAGATGGGGCATGAGCAGCTCGTGCTCTGCCACGACGAGTCCAGCGGCTATCGCGGAATCATCGCCATTCACGACACCACGCTCGGTCCCGCGTTAGGCGGCACGCGCTTTTGGCAGTATGCGAGCGATGAAGCCGCCGTCACCGACGCGTTGCGCCTGGCCCGTGGCATGACCTACAAGAACGCGGTCGCTGGGCTCAACCTCGGCGGCGGAAAGGCCGTGATCATCGGCGATAATCGCACCGCGCGCCGCGAGATGATCTTCCGTGCCCACGGACGCTTCGTCGAGTCGTTAGGCGGGCGGTACGTGACGGCCGAGGACGTCGGGACGAGTACCGCCGACATGGACTTCGTCCACATGGAGACCGACTACGTTGCCGGTCTCGCCAACAAGTCCGGCGATCCGTCGCCAGTGACGGCGCGCGGCGTTTTCCGCGCCATCCAGGCATCGGCACGCCATCGTTGGGGCTCGGAGTCGGTCGAGGGGCGCACCGTCGCCGTGCAAGGGGCTGGAAACGTCGGCTACTACTTGTCCAAGGAGCTCGCCGCGCACGGTGCCAAGCTTGTCGTGACCGACATCGATGCGTCGCGCGTCAAGCGCGTTGTCGATGAATGTGGCGCGAAAGCGGTTGAACTCGACGCCATCTACGGCGTGCAAGCGGACATCTTCGCGCCTTGCGCGTTAGGCGGAATCGTCAACGACGATACCATTCCGCGCTTACGCGTCGAGATTGTCGCTGGTGCCGCCAACAACCAGCTTCTCGAGGAGCGCCACGGCATCGAACTCGAGAAGCGCGGAATACTCTACGCGCCCGATTTCGTCGCCAATGCCGGCGGCGTCATCAACGTCTACAGCGAGCTCGCCGGGTGGACCTCGCAACGCGCGCTCCGCAAGGCCGACGAAATCTTCGAGACCACGCTTGGCGTGTTCGAGATTGCGAAGGAGCAAGGAATTCCGACGTACGAGGCGGCCGATCGCCTGGCGGAGCGTCGCTTGCAGGCTGTTGGAGGACTCGTGCGCACCTGGCCCCAGTGGCCACGCAAGAGCTGACCGTCCATTTTTCCCCTCCAACTCTCCACAACTCCGATGGCAGAGCGCATCCCGATTGCATCTGATCACGCCGGCTTCGAAATGAAGCAGAAGCTCGCCGAACACCTGGCGAAGCTCGGCTACGACGTGCAAGACCTCGGCACCAATTCACCGGCGTCGACCGATTACGCGGACTACGCGCACCCTCTCGCGAAGGAAGTCGAAGACGGTGAGGTGAAGCGCGGCGTACTCCTGTGCGGCACGGGGCTCGGCATGTCGTACGCCGCCAATCGACATCCGCATGTGCGCGCTGCTGTCGTGTGGAACAACGAAATCGCCGAAATGTCGCGACGGCATAACGACGCGAACGTTCTGGTACTTCCCGCGCGTTATCTCAGTGACGACGACGCAACCAAGATCCTCGATACGTGGCTCAACACGCCGTTCGATGGGGGGCGACACGAGCGACGTGTTGAAAAGATCGACATCCCAGAGGAGCATTCATGAGCGATTGGAAGACGTGGGATCGGTGTCCGCCCGGGCGTGCTCTTCGTGACGCCGATCCGGAAATCGCTCGCCTCATCGAAGACGAAATCGAACGTCAAACAGATGGTCTCGAGCTCATTGCATCGGAGAATTTCGTTTCGCCCGCCGTCATGGAGGCGATGGGATCGCCGCTCACCAACAAGTACGCCGAGGGGCTTCCCGGAAAGCGCTACTACGGTGGCTGCGAAGTTGTAGACCAGGTTGAACAGATTGCGATCGATCGCGCCAAGGAGCTGTTCGGCGCTGAACACGCCAATGTGCAGCCACATTCCGGCGCATCGGCTAACAGCGCAGTGTATCTCGCCTTTCTCAAGCCCGGCGAGACGGTGCTTGGGCAGGACCTCTCGCAGGGCGGGCACCTAACGCACGGATCACCGGTCAACTTCTCGGGTTTGTTGTATCGCGCCGTGCACTATGGCGTGACCGATGATGGATACATCGACTACGACATGCTGCGTGACGTCGCCCGGCGCGAGCGGCCGCGCATGATCATCGCCGGCGCCAGTGCATATCCGCGCATCATCGACTTCGCCGCGTTCGCCGAAGTCGCGCGCGAAGTCGGCGCGATCTTCATGGTCGATATGGCGCACATCGCGGGTCTCGTGGCGACAGGGCATCATCCGTCACCCATTCCGCACGCCGACGTCGTCACGACCACCACGCACAAGACGCTGCGTGGCCCGCGCGCAGGACTCATCCTCAGCACTGCGGCCCATGCCAAGGCCATCGACAAGGCGGTCTTTCCCGGTTCACAAGGCGGTCCGCTCGAACATGTGATCGCGGCCAAAGCCGTCGCTTTCCGCGAAGCGTTGCACCCCTCGTTCCGCGAGTACTGCGGCGCCATCGTGAAGAATGCGCAGGTCCTTGCGTCTGCGCTGATCGAACGTGGCTACAACCTGGTTTCTGGCGGTACCGACAATCACCTGATGCTGGTTGACCTGCGCAACAAGGGTCTGACGGGCAAGCTCGCCGAACAGCTACTCGATAAGGCGGCGATTACGGTGAACAAGAATACGGTGCCACGCGAAACACAGTCGCCGTTCGTCACGAGCGGCATACGTATCGGAACGCCGGCAGTCACGACGCGCGGACTTCGCGATGAAGAGATGCGTCGTGTCGCACAGCTCATCGATCGCGTCCTGTCGTCGCCTAACGACGAGACGGTACATGCCGATGTGCGCGCGGAAGTGAAGGATCTCACGGCGGCATTCCCGCTCTATCCGGCGGTTGAGGCGAGCGAAGTCACACCGGCTCACTAGCGTCAACGTCAACAGCAGCTCGATCGGCACACACGCAGAGCGGGGCGCCATGTCGGCGCCCCGCTCTCGTTAGGCTTCGTTGATTTCGTGACGCGCGAGGTTCGTCACGTCACCAGCATCTGGTATCAGAAGGCCACCACGCCCTCGACCATGAGGCCGTGGAACTTGCCACCGTTGCGGATGTCGTTGGTTGGGAACTTGTTGTACTTCTGCGTCACGTATTCGCCCTTGAGCATGATGTTCGGCGTCAGGAACCAGCCACCGCCAAACTGCGAGCGGTCGACCGAGACGTCGCCAGCGATTCCGCGCAACTGTCCTTGTGCGTTGTTGTAGCGGCCGGTCACGTAGAGCTGGTTTCCGAGGAAGCGATAGGTCGCCTCGTAGACGTTTTGCGTCCACGCACGCGAACCTGTTTCGTTGGCCATTGCGCCAGTTGCACGTTCAAAGTTTCCGAAGAACTCGAGACCACCGACCTTCACGAACGGGTTGATGACGCGGGCATGCACGCTGCTGCTGAAGCCGGGCTGGATGGCGCCCGACCACGCCTGCGACGTCTCGGACGAGTTGGTGCTGTCCATGACCGAGTAGTAGCGCGAGCCGGCACGGTCTCCAGTATACAGCGTGTTGTTCGCCGAACGCGTCTGCGACATCAGCGAGCCCGTTAGGCGGACGCGCACGTTGTCGGAGAAGTTCTTGTCGAAGCCGATCTTCCCCAGGAACGCTGGCGAACGCTTCTCCGGCGTGCGCACCACACCGCGCACTTCACCGTTTGTCATGCCGCCCATGGCGAGGAAGGCGCCTTTGCGGACGTAGAGTTCACCACCGATCTGCGTCGTGAAGGCGTCCATGATGTAGTTGCCGACGAGCGGATTGTACATCGCGTTGCCATTGTCAGTACGACGGAAGTGCGCGTCGCCGTAGTTGATCTCGAAATGTCCGGCCTTGATGGTCACATACTTCATCAGGTTCTCCAACGCTTGGATCTTGATCGGCGATTCATCAACGAGGAGATAGCCGTCCTTCACCCACGTTTCGTTGTGGTGACGTGCCGAGAGGAACGAAGTCATCGCGACGCGGATCCCAGGCGCCAACTGCGCGTTGATGTACATGTTCGCGACAGCGTTGTTGAAGCCTGCACCGATCGGGACGAGCTTGTTGATGTCGACGTTGTTCGAAATCCGCGCCGCTGCCGTGTTGGAATGATCGAGATTCTGAAACTGCTGCGTAAAGGCACCGCCGAACTCGAGTTTGAAGCCGTTGTAGGGAACAGCGTCCTGCTTCGGCGTCTCGTATACGTTGATGCCGCGTTGGTCCACGGGGCGCATGCGCCGAATCCCGATCTGCGGTGCATAACTCGCGGCGGTCGCCGCGGCGGTCTTCTTCACGCTGCTCGACGAGTCACCCGTTATCGATTTCGACGAGTCACTCTTCGTTGCGGCTGACGGCGTATTTCCAGCGGTAGTGGGCCCCTGCTGTGCGGCGACCATGGTCGCGGCGAACATCGAAGAGGCGAAGAGTGCGGAGAACGTTCTAAACGATTTCATAAATCGGTCCTCAGGAGAGTATCCGCGGACGCCAACGCGTTGCGCATCCGTCAGGGCCGGCGGTTCACGCCCCGGCTGGCGCTACATCAGTCCTTCAAGAGCAGATCGAAGTTCACTTTCACCAGCTCGTTCACTCGCATCGTGCCGAGCATCAGGGTCGGTGGCTTGAGCGAGTAGTCCGTCATCTTCAGCTCCTGCACGCCCGTCACGCGGAGGAGGCCAGCCCCTTCGCCGCGAGCTGTGGCCAGCATCGTGATGGGCTTCTGCACGCCGCCTAACGACAAGGTCCCGTTCATCGTCACCTTCACGCCATCTGCTTCCTTGGCGAGATCGTAGCTTGAAAGCGTGAAGGTGATCGTGGAGAACTCCTTGGCCTTGAGCGCCTTGAGCATGTGTTCGTTCATCGTCCCATTGCTGCAATCCAGCTTCTCGGTTGGCACCGTGACGCTGACTTTCGAAACCGCTTTTTCACCGCCGAGGATTGCCGCCGATGCACCGCTGCTCTGCTGCGGCTCGATCGAGGCGTCGAAGCTCGTGGCCTTGCATTGCCAGGATCGAACGGTCGAAGTGCCACTCACCCAGAGCTTGCTCCCCGCGTCGAGATCGATCGGCCTCGCGCTCCACGCAGCGACGGCCGGGGCAAGGACGAGAAGGGCAGCGATGGCGCGTACTGATGTATTCCGCATGTTGACTCGTGCTCCTTTTTGAATCATGTGAGCGCCGCGTACGTCGTGACGCTCACAAACAACTTTCGACTATTGACTAGTGAACGATTGTCGGGCACATGGAGCGACTTCCGTAGTGAACAGATCGTGATCCTGTAGTCGTTAGGCCGACAGGGATGGAAGGATCGTGGACAGGTACATTACCTGCGAACGCTACGGCCCTTGAGCAACCGACTCGCGCGGCGCACATCATCGCCTCGTTAGGTCTTGATGCTGCCGGCGCCGCTCGAGCAGCAGCACCGTCTTCCCGACGACGGGCATCGACGTCTCAATCCGCACCGGAAGCCGGTCGGCGTCATCGGAGAGATTCAGGCGGAGCACGCCTTCGTGCTCATAGTGGCGGGCGTCCTTGACGCGCATCTCCACGAGAATCGTCGGAAAACTCCCCGCCGGCGTCTCGATCACTTCGCGCCGCAACACCGTGACTAACACCGGATTGCGTTCCGCCTGAAAGTGCCGCGAGACGGTGTACGTCGAATCGGGATCGAGGGGGAGCGTGCGCAGGAAGTAGAGAAATGAGAGCTCGTCCAGCGGCGCGTCAGTCAGCGTCGCCCCGCCGTCGCCGGTGTCGCCCGCTGCGCTCCAGCGTCGATCGTGCGGAAAGATCTCAACGCGTTCGTCGCGACTGCGAAAGAACTGTCGCTCGTGTTTCGTGAATCGCAGCGATGCGAGATCCGACGGCTCTATCCATGATTGCGTCGTGTTCTCCACCGCCACGAGCCCAACGCGTCCGCGAATAGCGAAGCGCAACAGAAGCGCTCGATGCCCGCGCACATCCTCTGGACCTTCAACCGACATCGTCCCTTTCCCAACCTTGCCGAAGCGCGAGACACTGACCGAATAACTCAGCTGCTCACCAACGGAGAAGGGAAGCGGAGCGTCGCTCACGACTCGCGATGCACTTGCTCGCGCGCTGTCCGCAGCGTTCACGCGGTTCGCCTGCGCGGCGACCACACGCGCTGTCCCCGAAACCAGCATCACCAGTAGCGCGATTCCACAGCGCGAAGACGTGGGAGACACGAAGCGCGGAATACTGATCGTCGCGCGTTTCGTCTGAGTTGCCGTTGTGGGTCGAAAGAACCGCATCTGTCCTGCACCTCCACCCCAAGTCTCGCCGCGGGTACAGGAGGCGGATGTCGGCAAACAGAGTTGTCAGGTGCGGCGATAACGGCAAATCCCTGTCAGGTTTTTCCGGACGGCTGCACAAAAAAGTGAACGTGACAACCATCCACGCGCGTTCGGTTCAGCTCCCTAATGGGTGGAGGCACCGCTCTGTCGCACACGCCCCTCGCGCACGACGCGCCACGATTCTCCGCGGCGCGCCATCTGATACGCCATCTCGAAGGCGAACGGCTGAGGACGCGCCCCCTCACTCGGTGCGTAGACCTGGGAATACAGATAGAGCTCCACGCTGTCCTTCGCGATCTGATAGAGCTCAGAGAAGCGCACGACGTACCCGGGCTGCCGGGCAGAACACGTCGGCGCCCGGTCTGCGGCTTCGGCAGCGGGGGAACACCGTCCGGCGATCACGCGGCTGGCTTGGAGCGCCGACAGCAGAGCGGGCGGAAGCGAGTCACCTGCTCCATAGCCGGATGAGCGCGAAAGGAAGGTCGGTGCTGCGAGGAGGTGCAGTGATGGGCCCACGTCGAAAGCCGTGCGAACCGCGGCGTCGTATGCGCGGACCTGAAGCGCCAGCGGCACATCGGCGACTGCGTGCGCCCGTCCGCGAGCATCATCACCTACCGACGCTTTGCCGCATCCAGCCGCGTATGCAGAAAATGTCGCACACGCCACTGTGACCGCCGAGAGCCCCACGCGCCGCGCCGACATCCTCCACCTCCCAAGCGAAAGTCACCTCCGCTGAGCCTGCACGACGCCGAATCGTTAGGCGTGCCTCACATGAAGGCGCTGCGTACCACGAACCAGACGTTGGCTGGACGTTCGGCGAGCCGTCGCATATACCAGGGGAACCAGTTGTTGCCGTACGAAATGAGGCAACGCACCGCGTTCCCCTGCGCCGCCAATTCCCGTTGCTCGGCAGAACGTATCCCATAGAGCATGTGAAATTCGAACTGCTGCGCCGAGACGCCGAGGCTCCTGGCCTTGTTCACGAGACCGTTGACGATCGCCATGTCGTGCGTCCCGAATACGGGGAACGCGCCCCCGTCCCTCGCCGCCGCCAGCATAGTCTCGCCTAACGATACATATTGCGCATCCGTGTCCTTCTTGTCGGCGAACGCGACGTTAGGCGGTTCAGCGTATGCCCCCTTCACCAGGCGAATGGCCGGCTTGATCGGCATCAGTCGTTCGAGATCCTTCGGCGTGCGGTGCAGATACGATTGGAGGCACAGCCCCACCATGGGATGCCTGGCTTTCACCTGTTCGTAGACGTCGAGCGTGCGATCGACATAGCTCGAATCCTCCATATCGATCCACATCGTCTGCCCGCGCGCTTCCGAAGCCTCGGCGATGGGCGACATCTGCCTAACGCATTCGGCAACTGAGCTGTCCAGTCCAAGTTGCGTCGGCTTCACCGAGAGCTGGGTCGGTAACGAGCGCTTGGCAATCTCGCCTAACGCGTAGATGTAATGATCGCGTACTTCATCGGTGTTGCGCTCGCCCGTCAGCGTCTCGCCCAGCCGCGTGATGATCGTGCCGATGGGAACACTTGTCAGCGTCTTTGCCGCGTCGAGGGCATCCTCGAGTCGCTCGCCAGGCATGAAGCGTTTTACCGCGCGGCGCGCGAACGCGCGCTGACTCATTTGTTGCGCGAGCCACGGAGACTTCGATGCTTTCAGCAGGGCGTTACGGGCGAGCGACATTGCGGGAGCTCGGTCAAGTGTGAAGGGAGATGAACGTCGCTAGATGAAGCGCAAGCGCGGTTGCGCGGCCTGGAGTGTTGCCGCGCGAGGAATGGTAACTCGCTACCCATGAGCTTCAACACCGCTCCGCGACAATTTGAACGAGTCGGTCCGCGGTGCGCGCCATTTATGACTACGCCTGCGGACAGCTCCACATCAAGACAAGGCGGCCGAGCGCGCGCAGAGAGCGTGGTATCGGTCCCCCTCTCGGAACGGGGTAGGAGGTCGCGTTGGATTCTCCGGCTTTCCATTCCGAAGCTGTCGTCGCGTCACCGAGTGCGTCCCACGTGTAGCCGCGCTGCTCGCCCGATTGCAGTCGGCGAATGAACTCGACGCGCGCGATGGCACCGCTCGCGCTCGCGCGCGCAAACACGACGAGGCTTGTGCCGTCGCCGATCCGTCCTTGGAGTCGCTGGCGCCGGCTTCCATCGCTCGTTCGCGACAGCGGAACGCAGACAAGATTCGGGTCGGCGCTCTCCGGTGTGATGCGTGATCGCACATCCAGCACGTCGAGAACACCCGGCGGAAGCGTGGCGAATGCCGCCGAGTCGGCGCGAACCGAATCGACCGACGCGATGATGCGTTGCGCCTGTGCCGCCGACGGTACAACCGATCCGGCAACGATCGTTAGGCTGAGAAATGGGAGGAGGAGCGAGCGCTTCATGACGCATCGCTCGCCACGCGAGATGTAGCGCCGCGCTCGGCAAGCAAGATGATGCTCAAGAGCGCGAGTGCCGCGGCTCCGCTCGCCAGCACGTAGCCTAACGAGTGATACGTGAGGGTGACGCCCTGCAAAACGGAAAGGGCGGCGCTCGGTGCCGTTCGCACGACCACAACGACGCTCGCGATCAGCACGAGTAGAACGCAGGCGATGGCGACGTGAGCTCCTGCGGATCGGGGAATGCGCAGCGCCTGGAGAAAGAGCGCCGCCACCGAGAGCCAGAGCGCGACTTGAAGTCCTGGATACGCCAGTCGCAGTCTACGGTATGCGCGCTCACCGCCGTCCGCGACGGCGCAGAGGGAGGGTGTTCCGACCTTGGGCCACCAGCGGCAATCGATTGTCTTGGCGTTAGGCACCGTCGGCGTTACCACGTGCGCGATGCCGATCGGCGAGACGCGATAGCGCGTTCCGTCGGTCGCGCTCCCTTCAGCCCACGGCGTCGTTGCCGCCCACTGCAGCGCCAGTGCGGAAAGAAACATGGCGATCGCGCTTGCGACGCGACGCAATTGACTGTGCATGACGCGATGAACGGGACGAGGAGGGAAGGGCGGCTTTGGCGTTCAACGGCCCAAGCCAGAAGGCGTGTAAAGAAAAAACGGCGATTCACGCCGCCGATGCAACCGGTGGCGTGAATCGCCAAAGACGAACGCGTGCTGCTCCAGTTAGCGTGTGTATGGCGCGGCGATTCCGCCCCGACGCACGCGAAACGGATGCCTAACGGACGTGGCGGAAGGTGAGCCGACGGAGAGCACGCGACATGGTCGACGCATGCACACCGAATTTTTCGGCCAACTCGTGCAACGGAGTTCCCTTCTTGTGAAGCCCCCGGGCTTTGACGACGTCCTTTTCCGTCAGCTTCGAGGCGAAGTTGTCACTCCCCTTCCTATTCGCGGCCCCAGCGTAGTTGTCTGGTTGGCGACGCGCTGAGAAGCGGGTATCGCGCTTACGGCGTCGAACAGGCATACGACACTCGTGTTCTGAGAAGTGAAGAATGAATCCTCGGCGCCTTCGCGCTGAGGATCGCGGTCTAATGTAATGCAACAGCTTGTCGGCGAGAAATCTCTTCTGTCGCGCTGCGTCGCCGCCACACGCCGACAGTCTTTCCATCGCTCAGCGGCCAAACGTTGCAGCCGCTCGACCAGTTTAGTGCTCTTCTACTGCCCCGTCAGCCGCACGAAGACCCAACCATGAGTGCGAACGGCGGCGATTTGGACCTTTCCAGTGCACGCTTCGTTCCAGCGAACTCCACCACTCCAATCGGGCGTCGGCGAAGCCTAACGATCATTGCCACGTGTTGCACGCTATCAGGCGCACATTCTGCGCGCTGCATCACACGACGTCAAAAGAGACTGCTTCGGCGGTTTCTACTCTCCGCCCTTAGGAGGCTTGGTGCTTCTTGTATGCCACTATGCGCAAATTGTGCCCGCTGGACGCAAACTTTCTACTTAATTGCGCCTAACGGACTCGGAGCGCATCCCGTCTGCTGCACCGTATAGACGATCTCCGCAATCTTCCACCCATCGTTCGCGCGGATGAGCGAGAACGCGTCCGTCCCACAGTGGGAGAATTTCCCGTCGACGTGAAAGTCGTAGGGCGCCCACACTTGGGCTACGGCGCCGTCGATGTGCACGGTCGGATTCCAAATTCGCTCCTGCAACAGCGGCCCAGGTTTCGACAGCATGGCGACAAAATCCGCATTGGTACGACGTGGAGGAACGCTATCACCCCCAGCCGCACGGACGGTGTAGAACCCCCCATGCGCCACCAGCACGCGCCTGGCTTCTGCCGAGTCACGCCGCGTCATGGCGAGAAAGAAGCGATCGACAACCCGGAGCACCTCGCCTCGCGTCGCGTTGTCGCTGCTTTGGGCGGCGGCGCTGGTCGAAGCCGCCGAGAGAGCAGTGAACATTGCGACTGCCGGGCACGAGGAACGCGCAAGCGCACGCAAGGTGGCGCGAAAACGGAGGCGCATTGAATCGTTTGGCTTTTGCACGCTCGTCTGCATAACGAGCGCGACGTTCTCAGGAATTGAGCGTGCCCATCTTATGCGTCGAGGAGCGACTGCGCCATCACAAGATCAGATTGCATGACGCCGCCGAGCTCGAACGATTGTGTTCCGACGGTCTTGAATCCGGACTTGAGATAGAATGCAATGGCTCGCGCATTCTCTTCCCACACCCCCAGCCATGCGCGTGTCGCACCAGCGGTGCGCAGCTCATCCAGAGCCGCCCGCATCAACGGCGCGGCGAGTCCCTTACCATGCCACGCGCGACTGACGTAAAAGCGCGCGATCTCTCCGCCGTCCGAGGAAACCTCGGCGTCGCGCGCTGGCAATCGCAACTGGTAAAATCCTGCGATCTCGGGTCCGTCGACTAACAGGCGAGTGACCATGCGCGGGTCAGAAATCTCGTTCTCCTGCTGCTCCGCCCCGTACGTTTGCGCCACGAAGCGTTGCATCTGCTCCGGCGTTACGGAGTGCCCGAACGTCTCCACGAAGATTTGTCGGGCGAACTCTGCGAGTTTTGGCGCGTCGCTCGCGTTCGCACGCCGCAGCTGCAATGGGGCAGGGAAACTGGCGAGAGTCACGGTCGCTTTGCAGGTGACGGGAAGCGTTTGATCGTTGGCGGTGCCCAGGTCACGGTGTCGCCCGTGATCCCGTCCTTGAGACTCACGACCTCCAGGCGTTCGGGGCGAACTTCGTAGACGACAGCGGCTTCCTGGCGATTCGGGTAGATAGGGGTCCAGTCGTCCTTCCACCATCGCGCTTTTTCTTTCGGAT
The DNA here is from genome assembly GCA_044224185.1 of Gemmatimonadaceae bacterium. Classification (GTDB taxonomy): domain Bacteria; phylum Gemmatimonadota; class Gemmatimonadetes; order Gemmatimonadales; family Gemmatimonadaceae; genus SCN-70-22. The sequence continues at coordinate 379,315 of JBGAKW010000003.1, forward strand.
CCTGGACTCGTCGCGCAGTCCCGTAGAGCGAGACGTACGCGAGCGCCGTCGGGTCGAAGTAATACAGGATGACGCGGCCGTCGCGCGATATCTCGCGAACCTTCCGCGACTTCGGATTGGTCACGAAATGCACGACGAACGTTGAGTCCGGCGACATCGGATCAATGGTGCGCGCCGAGGCTCGTCCATTCCCATCCTGCGTGATCAGCGCGCAGTAGCGGGCCTGCTCCATCACGCGTCGCGCCACGCGCAGTTGCCTGGCCGTTACATCGTCCCGCCTCACCGCCGACGACTGTGCGCCGGTTCCACTGCTCGTTAGGCAGGCGAGTACGAGCATTCCTGCCGCTGTCCGCGCCGCGCGACGCGGGCTTACCGGAAAAGTGAACCAGATACTCATGAAGTCTGCCTAACGAACCTTCGCGGATGAATCGGGATGCTGCCTGAGCAGCGGGGAGAGCGACCCGCACGGAGCGGGAGGGGGTACGGCCACGCTGCGCAATTCACTCACGGGAAACGAAAACTCGCCAAGCGAGGTGGTCCAGACCACGACGCCAAATCGATGTGTTCGCGCGAACTGTACTCGTACACGATCCACCGTGGTGGGACGAGGCATGAGCTGCGGGCGAAAGAGAGCCACCGCACGCGCGGCCGCGTGCTCGGCGAATTCACGCAGAGGTTCCACCGAACGTCCGCACCCCCCCGCATCCCGGAACCTCAGCTGCAACACGCCACCGTCCAAGGCCTCGGCGACGACAATCCCGCGAAAATGCTCCTTTTCCAGCGAGTCGCTGAGGGCGAGGAGGGGCGCAGGCTGGTCGGTGCGCGCGACGTTCGCCGAGTCAACGCACCCGGCCGCGTGAATGGCAAACAGGGCGATCGCCACGGGGCGTGCAAGGTCGCTTGCGTATCGTGTCACTCGTCGGCAATGCCCCAAGAACCCCTCGTCAGCTGCAAATTCGGCCATCAGCTCGCCTTCCCCCGACCGCGATGCGCCTAGGCGCGTACCTCGCTCATCATTCCGAGGGTATTCCCTTCGCTGTCGTGAAAAAAGCACATCCATAACTCGTGATCGGGCATTCTGGCGATCATATGTGGTGCGTCAATGAATTCGACGCCGCGTCCTTTCAACAAGTCAGCAGCGCCCGAGATGTCGTTCACCTTGTAATAGAGCACCGAACCCGGATGGTCGAACTCCTCGCTCTCGGCGGTGCTCAACATCAACCGCACGCCACCACAATCAAAGAACGCAAGTTTCGGGGGCGCCTGGAAAAGAAAGCGCATCCCCAATGTATCGCGATAGAAGGCGACGGCACGGTCGATGTCCTTCGCGTTGATCGCGATCTGTCCGATTTGCGTCAAGCTGAAGTTCGCACGTTCGGTTTCCACAGTCGCTCCTTGCAAGGGTTCCGGCGCGCCTCCGCCGGCGATATGGTTAGCAATGCTAACTATTATCCCATACCCACATGAAACGCGCAAGACACGCCGATGATCCCGTCTCCGCTGCCCGTACTGCCGACCGCCTCCACAGCGTCGCCATTCACCTGCTGCGGCGATTGCGCGCAGAAGCTCAGCAGAGTGGTCTGAGTGGACCGCGCCTCTCCGCGCTCTCGGTCGTTGTCTTTGGCGGGCCGATTACACTCGGCGAACTCGCGGCCGCCGAGCAAGTGCGCCCACCGACGATGACGCGACTTGTTGCCGCACTGGAAGAACGCGGCCTGGTCGCTCGTGACAGCGACGAGAGCGACGCGCGCATTGTGCGTCTCCGCGCGACCGCAAAAGGAATGCGCCTTCTCCAGGAGGGGCGGGGAAGGCGCATTGCGCGTCTACAGCATCGCCTGCAGTCGCTCGACAAACCGGAGTTGCAGCTGATAACCGACGCGACCGAACTACTCGAAGTGATTGTGCGCGACCTGTAACGCGCGCGCCTAACGACGCATTCGCGATCGTTGTTCGGCGGCCTTCTCGACCAGCCTGCGCAACTCCTTGATCGGTTCCGGTGAATCATCAACCTGCAACCGCAGCACGACGTCATTGTGCAACCAAACCCCCGCGTCCTTCTTCACGATGACCATCGCCGCCGACTGCATCCCTCGCGTATCGCCTCCGGCTTGCTGCCCCGCCTCGAGCGCCGCGAGAAGCCGAAGCGAGAGGTGCCCTTCGGTCTTCTCGAATGCCTCGACCATCGACGTCACCACACCTTCTCCAGCGAGGATGTTGCCCTGCGCCGAGCAGTATTTCCCCTGTCGATCGCCGGCCCACGTCGACGCTTTCGGACCGGTGTACGCTGCCACTTCTCCCCATGCGTTCATCACCGCGAATTGACGTCCGTACTTGGTCCAATCCGTCGGTCGAGGATCGGGGTCATCATTCCAGATCTTCTGTACGATCGCCTTCGGCGCCATGCCGCTGCGCAATAACGTCAGCGCCTGCGGACCATAACTCACGTCCACGATCGCTTGCGTTGCGGCGACGCCGACGCCCGCTTCGGCCCACAGGACGCCGTTGCCCACGGAAAACACGCGCGACTGCACGGCGCCGCCCACTTCGCCTGTCGCTGGGTCATAGCCGAGGATGGAGAACGTCGCCACCGGTGGCCAGGGGAGCGAGCCTTGATGCGTGGTGATGCTGACGTCAGGACGCTGCTGTGCAGCGAGCGGCGCCGTCAGGCACATGGTGCACGCCAGGGTGCCTAACGCGAGGACCCGTGCCGTGTGGTGTCCAAGCAGAAGTCGGAGCGATGTCATCATGGTAGAATCGTTAGGGTGTGAACTGTTACAATCGTCACTGCCAACGCGTCCGCGGGCGTGCAGACCTCGCCGCGCGCGCGCGGGGCGTAACGCTGCGCACGCGCCCACCGCTGTCAACCGACGACGACGCGCGCGCTGTATAGAAAATGCGCACGCGCGACGCGCGACAGCACGGGAAGGTGTCGCCGCGGCCGACACGACTACGCAGACATGCGATCGGGAGTTGTTGAATGCCTTCCACGACCGCATTTTTGGGCGACGAATTGTTCGAGCATTCTTTCTGTGAGCTGAGGCGTGCGCCTCAAGGGAGAGTGAACGCGCGGTGGCGACGAAGGTGTTTGCCGAAGGAATTTGGGACGAGATCCGTTTGCGTGAATCTCGCTTCGATGAGCACGCCTACTTGTTTGTGCTCGCTGCGCTGGAATTCCAGCAGGCGCGCTCGGGCGAAAAGCGTCATGTCGACGGACGAGAACTCGCGCGCGCAGTGCGTGATCTCGCGCTCGATCGTTACGGCGTCATGGCGCGACTAGTGCTTGAACATTGGGGGGTACGGGCGACGGCGGATCTCGGTGACATCGTGTTCACGATGGTGGATTTGGGGCTCTTAATGAGCCAGCCTACCGACTCGCGTCTCGATTTCGTAGACGTCTACGATTTTGATCAGACGTTTGAGCGCTCCTATCCCTGGAGCGCGGAACACCTATCCTGAGGGTGCGCCATCACGGTTCGTGATCGCCCATCCCGCGCTTGGAGGCGCAGTGACACCAACCTTGGACTTCCCGCACTGTAAGAAGTGCGACAGTGGGGTACTTCTCCCCTTGAGCGACTATGGCCGCGATGGCGCCCCCATCACGTATAAAGCGTGGGTCTGCAGCAATCCTGACTGCGGCTTCAACATCCGCATCGACAACGGCGAAATCAGTTTCGGTCGCACGGTCGGACAGTCGCAGAAATAACGCGTTCCCGTATCTCGGCTTGAGTGGCGATTCCTGATGACGATCTCTGTCGTCACTGCCACGCAAGCCGCCGATCGTGACACTGCCGCAATCGCGTCGGGTACCGCCTCCTTCGATCTCATGCAGCGCGCTGGCATCGGTGCCGCGCGCATGTTGCGCGCCCGCTTCAGTGAACGGGCGCAATCGGGCGTTGTCGTGGTCACTGGAGGCGGCAATAACGGCGGCGATGGCTGGGTAGTGGCCGCGACACTCGCGAGCGAGGGGCTTCCCGTTCGCGTGATTGAAGCGGCCGCTCCTCGCACCGCCGACGCTGTGCGCGCGCGCGAACACGCGCTTCCATTCCTCGGCGCGACCATCGAAGTTCGCGAACCGGGAGTTGTTGTCGATGCGCTGCTCGGTACAGGTGCAACCGGCGCGCTTCGTGCGCCGATTGCCGGCGTCGCAGATGAAATCCGAGCGATGCGTGCTCGCGGCGCAAAGGTCGTTGCGCTCGATCTGCCAACAGGGCTCGATGCATCCACCGGCGAGATTGCGGCTGGCGGTGTCGTCGCCGACCTCACCATTTCGTTCGGCACGATCAAGCGCGGACACTTGGTCGCGCGCGCTCAGTGCGGCGACGTTGCCGTCGTTGACATTGGGCTCGGCGCACACGCGGGACTCGATGATGGCGCTCTTCTGCTGGTGGACGAGACGTTCGTTCGCGATCGCGTGCCCGCCATTGGCGCTGACGCCCACAAAGGAACGCGGAAGAAACTTCTGATCGTCGGCGGTGCACACGGGATGGCGGGGGCGGTCGCGCTCGCCGCGCACGCTGCGCTCCGCTCTGCGGTGGGAATGGTTCGCGTCTGCGTGGCCCCCGAGAGCATCGCACCTCTCCAAGCTTCGACGATGGAGGCGACAGCGATCGCGTGGCCGGACAGTGACACGGCGATCTCGCAACAGGCCGAATGGGCCGACGCTTTGCTCATCGGTCCTGGCCTGGGTGGCGGGAGACGCGCGATGGTCGACGCGTGGCTGCGTTCGACGACTCAGCCCGTCGTGCTCGACGCGGACGCGCTCAACGCATTCGCTGGAGATGTCGAGTCGTTAGGCATGTCCCTTGGCGGGCGACGGGCGGTGCTCACGCCACACGTCGCGGAATTCGCCCGCCTAACGAGCCTGTCGACCGAAGAGGTGCTGCGCGAGCGTTGGAGCATCGGCCAATCGCTGGCAACACGCGTCGGCGCCACGGTGCTGCTGAAGGGCGTGCCAACGCTCATCTCCGCGCCGGATGGACGCACGTTCGTCAGTGCAGCGGGAACGCCGGCGCTGGCGACTGCCGGAAGCGGGGACATGCTCGGCGGCATCGTGGCCACGTTGGTCGCGCAGATGGATGACGCAACGCACGCCGCCGCGTGCGGCGCGTGGATTCACGGGCGAGCGGCCGAGGGCGCGAGCAGTGGACGTCGCGTACGCGGCGTCGCACTCGCCGACGTGATGCATGCCCTTCGCGATGTGTGGAGCTCGCGCGTTCCGCTGCCTAACGAGCTCCTTGCCTTTCTCCCGGCGGTTGGTGAAGCAGATGAATGAGGATCGCGAGTGCGTGGAACCGTCGGTTCGTCTTGGCCCCGGGGCAGAGTTCGATCTTGTTCGCTTGATGCTCGCGCGCTGGGGGAACGCAGCCAGCGGTGTCGGCGACGACGCAGCACTTCTCGATTTGCACAGTGGCGAGCGACTCGTCGTGTCGACCGACGCGTCGGTCGATCGCGTGCACTTCAAGCGCGAATGGATGACGCCCGCCGACATCGGCTACCGCGCGACCACTGCGGCCCTGAGTGACCTGGCGGCGATGGCGGCGAGGCCCCTCGGAATTCTCGCGACGCTCGTGCTCCCTAACGAGTGGCGCGCGGACGTCGAAGGGCTGGCCGATGGTATCGGCGCCGCTGCGTCGGTCCACGACACGAAGATCGTCGGAGGCGACCTAACGAGAGGCGATACGCTCGTCGTGAGCGTGACGGTCCTCGGCGCCGCCGTCCACCCCGCGCAACGGAACGCCGCGCGCCCGGGTGACCACATCTACGTCACCGGTCTGCTCGGCGGTCCGGCGAGCGCGCTCCGCGCCTTCGATGAAGGTTCGCCCCCCGATCCATTGCACCTGCAGCGCTTCGTGCGCCCTCGTGCGCGCATTCGTGAGGCGCTGGCCCTCGCGCGCCAAGGCGCGACGGCAATGATAGACATTTCCGACGGCTTTGCGTCCGACGCGCGCCACCTTGCCGTCGCAAGCGGAGTCGAGCTCCGCATCGATGCAGCCCGCATTCCAGTGCTGCGCGGAGCCAAGCGGAGCGATGCATTCTGCGGCGGGGAAGAGTATGAGCTCATCGTTGCCTCGCCCCACGAGCTCGACGTTGATGCCTTCGCACGCGAGTTTGCGCTTCCGCTCAGCGAGGTCGGGCGTGCGCGCGCCACCGACACCCCATCCGTACGCGCCACCCTCGACGGTGCACTCGTTGACCTAGGAGAGGGGCACGATCACTTTTCGAAGTGATGCGCACGCTCCTTGTGAAACTGACGTTAGTGATTTGCACGCCGCTGTTCGGCGCGATTGCGGTTTTGGCGTCGCTTCTCGGCGTCGAAGATCGTGACGGCAGCCCGCAGGATTGGGCGACCCGAGCTTGGGCGCGGACGCTACTGAAGACGAGCGGCGTCAAAGTGCACGTGCACAACCCAGAGCGCGCCGCGCGTGACTCGGCTCGCATCTACGTCGCCAATCATGTCAGCTGGTACGACATCCTGGTGCTGTGTGCCATTCTGCCGCGCACCAAGTGGATCGCGAAATCGGAGCTGTCGAAGATTCCGGTCTTTGGCGCCGCCGCTCGCGGCGCTGGCGTGATCTTCATCGAACGAGAGAATCGCAAAGCGGCCTTTTCGCAGTACGAACGCGCTGCCGAGAACATTCGACGAGGGGCGTCAGTCATCGTCTCGCCAGAGGGAACGCGCGGCGAGGCGTACGCACTCCGCCCCTTCAAGAAGGGACCCTTCGTTCTCGCCATCGCGGCCGGAGTGCCCGTCGTTCCTACCATCGTGCACGGTACCATCGCCGTAAACCCTAAAGGTTCGTGGGCTGTTACGCCGGGCGATGTGCACGTGCACTTTCTGGAAGAAATCCCGACGGCGGGAATGAACTATGAGCAGCGGGATGAGGTGGCCGCTCGCTCCTGGGATCGTATGGCGGCGGCGCTCAGGGATTTCTATGGCGTCGAGAGTACCGTTCCGCGTCGAACCACGCCATCGAATGTCGCGGACACCGGTGGGCCCACAGCCAACATCGACACTGCGCCCGCCGCCAGCGGCTGAGTTCATCGTGTAACTTGCTGTACGCACATCGGTGGCGCGCGTTGTCCCTCGCGAAGCCCATTACTTCTTACGTCTATCCGCCTTTAGTCACATGAGCACGATCGTCGACGTACACGCTAGAGAAATCCTCGATAGTCGCGGCAACCCCACCGTCGAAGTTGACGTGACACTTGAGAGCGGGGCCGCAGGTCGCGCGGCAGTGCCCAGCGGCGCGTCGACGGGTGAGCATGAAGCGCTCGAGCTGCGTGATGGCGACTCGAAGCGCTTCCTCGGCAAGGGCGTTCAGAAGGCGGTGGCGAACGTCATCGAGAAGATTGGTCCCGCTGTTCGCGGGCTCGATGCGTCGCAGCAGGTGGATGTCGATCGCGCGATGCTCGATCTCGATGGGACGCCTAACAAGGGAGCCTTGGGCGCGAACGCGATCCTCGGTGTCTCGATGGCCGTAGCGCGTGCCGCCGCCGTTGAGAGCGGGCTCCCCCTGTATCGCTACCTCGGTGGTCCGCTCGCACGCACGATGCCGGTGCCGCTCATGAACATCTTGAATGGCGGTGCGCACGCCACCAACACCGTGGACTTTCAGGAGTACATGATTGTTCCCGTCGGCGCCGAGAGCTTCGCCGACGCGCTTCGCATGGGCGCCGAAGTTTTTCATTCGCTGAAGAAAGTCCTGGTAAAGCGCAAACTCTCCACGGGCGTGGGCGACGAAGGCGGATTCGCTCCCGATCTCGCGAGCGACGAAGACGCGCTGAAGGTCGTGATCGAAGCGATTGAAAGCGCGGGTTACGCACCCGGCAAGGAGATCGCCCTGGCGCTTGACTGTGCGGCGTCTGAACTCTTCACGAAGAAGGGGAGCACCTACACCTTCAAGAAGAGCGGTGCGGGGACGCGCGATGCGAAGGGAATGGTCGAGCTCTACGCGAAGTGGCTCGAGGAATATCCGATCGTCTCCATCGAAGACGGCCTCGCCGAAGACGATTGGGATGGCTGGGCACACCTAACGAGTGAACTCGGCGATCGCGTGCAATTGGTTGGCGACGATCTTTTCGTCACCAACACCGAGCGTCTGGCGAAAGGAATCGAAAGTGGCGTTGCCAATTCCATTCTCATCAAGGTGAACCAGATCGGGACGCTCACCGAGACCCTCGAGTCGATCGAGATGGCCCGCGCGGCGGGCTATCTGTCCATCATCTCGCATCGCAGCGGTGAGACCGAAGACACGTTCATCGCTGATCTCGCCGTGGGCACAGGGGCTGGGCAGATCAAAACGGGGAGTGCATCCCGCACTGATCGTGTCGCGAAGTACAACCAACTTCTTCGCATCGAAGAAGCGTTAGGCGATGTCGCCGAGTATCCGGGCGGCGCGATTTACGGACTGTAGTTGATGAACTGGAAGCGCGTTGGCGTCGCCGTCGCAGTACTCGTTGCGGCTTTTGTCGCTATTCAAGGTGGCGAGTATTCCACGACCGATTTGCTGCGACAGCGCGCACGCCAACGCGCGCTGAACAACTCCGTCGATTCGCTTCGGCATCAGGTAGACTCACTGAACGCACTCAAGCGGCGGCTCTCGACAGATCCCGCACTGCAGGAGCGGATCGCGCGCGAGGCGCACGGAATGGTGCGGGGCGACAAGGAACTTGTCTATCGCTTCACCGACCCGCGCTCTACTGCGCGTCAATAGTTCAGCGTCGCCTTTTCGTTCACTTGACTTCATGCCCCCTCCGCCTAGATTGCGCCGTCCTGACGCGGGGTGGAGCAGCCTGGTAGCTCGTCGGGCTCATAACCCGAAGGTCGCGGGTTCAAATCCCGCCCCCGCTATATACGAAACAGCCGTGGCACATCGTGCCGCGGCTGTTTCTCGTTATGCAGGCGGGCCGTTGCGACGACTTTCGTCAGTAGTTCCCGCCGAAGCCCGCGATCAGAAACGTTGTCTTCGAACCGGAGATCATGGTCGGCATATTCGCGCTGGCCTTCCGCAGCACATCCACGAGCGCGGCATCGGGCGAGGTCACGGCGACACCGATGACGTAGTTGCTCGCCGAACTTCCGGACAATCCGCCGGCGGCGCTCCAGACATCCCAATCGAGCGTCCATTCCGCGCGCGTGAAGTTGAATTGCGCAGGAAGTAAGGGGACGAGCTCCGGTGGCGGCGTGCCCGCGCCTGCATCGGCCGGCCACGACCCCTTCTCGGTGTTGTAATTGTACGCCGCCATCCGAACGGCGAGAACGTCACCGATGATCGCACGCGCAGTGGCCTGCTTTCGCAGCTCCCAATATTTAGGCATGCCGAACCGAACGAGAATCCCCATGATCGTCAGCACCACCAGGAGCTCGATGATGGAGAAACCACGGCGCGTTGAGCAGATGCTGCGTCGCATTAGTGACTCTTTCGCTCGATAATGGAGACCGCGTTGCCGAGTACGGCGCGCGGATCCTTTTGCGAGTCGTAGATGATATGTTGGCCGGCGACGGTGCTCTCGATCGTGAAACTCGTGTCGGCCTTTCTCGTGTAATCGAGGCCGGGCTCCGTAACACCGACGTCGCGGAGCGTTGACGGGAGGCGGCCGTGGCGCTTTTTGTAATCCTGCACTTTTGCGCCGCTCAGAAAGATCGTTAGGCGCGCACTGGCGGCCTCGATCACCGGATCGTGGGCACTCGGCGTTGCGCCTGTCGGATACGGTGCGAGCCAAGCAGCCGCGCAGACGAGCGACATGACGCCAATGGCGATGGTGCGCCCGTGTGCGAGCTTCCCAGCGGCGTTCGATGGCGGTGCCTCTCGGGCTTTTTCCTCGAGAAACTCCGCCACCAGCGCCTGCGCTTTCGCATCCTCGTTCGAAGCCCTTTCAGCTTTTTCGGCCATGCGTGGATGTGAGTTCGAAGTTGGCGAGACGTCGCGGGCGCAACGTCTCGCCTCTATGGGGAGGTTCGGCTCGCGCCGAGCGAAGTTGAGAGCCGGAGCGTCGGGTGCAGGGTGGGGTGCAGGTGCGTGGAACCTCTCCCTGATCCTCTTCTGAGGACGACGGGGAATCGCGCTGCGCAACCCCGCGGCCCGTCGAACGTTAGGCGAGCCGACGTACACCACTCTTGTGCGCGCGACAGCCCTTGATTCCACGCGGTTTTCCGGGGCAAGAGCCGCCTGCTAAATGGTCCAACCGCAGGCACCCCGCCGTTGACTCCCGGACACCTCCGGCTAGAATTCGGGTCCGCGTGCGTCCCGGCGGTCTCGGGGGGTGCGCGACGTGTTCAGAATTGGCTGGGTAGCTCAGGTGGTTAGAGCACGGCACTCATAATGCCGGGGTCGACGGTTCGAATCCGTCCCCAGCTATTAGGTACGCACGATTGATAAGTGCCGCTCCCAACAGGAGCGGCGCTTTTGTTCTCTGTGGCAAGACATATGAAGCACTTCCGTCTCACCTGCGCCGCCATTGCAGCCTCGCTTGTGGCGCTCGCTCTTTCGGGCTGCTCTGATTCGTCCGGGACCTCGCCGCAGCCCCTCGTCGTTCAGGGTCGCTATGCGCTCGTCGCGATCGCCGGGCAACCGCTCCCCGTCGCGACTATCGACCTTCCCGGCAATAAGCAGACGTTGGTAGCCGACACGCTGACCCTCGAAACGCAGGTCGCCATGGATCGCGCTCGATTCCGCGTCGAGTATACCGGCGTTGATTCGACGTTTGATGCCAGCGCTTCAGTGCCCGTGCGCATCTCGAACGACACCGTGTTCTTTCTGGGTACAGTCCCCGATACAGCCGTCGCAACGCGTTCCGGACTGACGGCGCGCTTCCGACTGAAGCCTGCGCATGGTTGCGAGACAACTCGTTGCGAATACGCATACAAACGAGTTCCCTAGGAGCAGATTCACAGGCGCGCGTGGGACGAAATGTCAACCGGAACCGCCAGCTGCAAGCGCGAGAGACGAGCGAGAAGAGATATCTCGCTCGTCTCTTCTCTTAGACGACCAGGTGATCGCCTTCTCGGGCCGAGAGAGAGTAGAGCACGGGCATCAAGAGGACGCTGATCAGGAGTCGAGAAAAGAGCCCGCCGACGATGACGAGCGCGAAGGGGCGCTGCGAATCGCTGCCGACACCGGTGGAGAGCGCGGCTGGCAAGAGACCCAACGCAGCGACGAGCGCTGTCATCATGATCGGGCGCAGACGCAGCACGGCAGCCTCGCGCGTCGCGTCGGCGATCGGGCGGCCACTCAAGCGCAGCTCGTTGGCGTAGGAGATGTATACCACAGCCGTCTGCACCGACACACCAAACAGCGCGAGAAATCCGATTCCCGACGAAACGGAGAAGGGCGTGCCGGTGAGCGCGAGCGCGAGAAGGCCGCCTAACGGCGCTGACAGAAGGACGCCAACGATCGTAATGAAGGGAAAGACAAAATTGTGGTACAGTGCAAACAGCAGGAGTAGGATCAGCGCGATGGTCACGGGGAGAACGAGTTGCAGCTGCGATCGCGATTCCGTGTACTCCTGATACTCGCCGCCCCACACGACTTCATAGCCCGCTGGCAATTTGACCGCGGAGGCAACGGCTTGCTGCGCTTCGTGCACGGCACTTGCCAAGTCGCGCCCCTCGACGGAGTACTGCACGCCAATGTAGCGAGAGTTGTTCTGGCGGTAGATGAAGGAGGCGCCCTTACTCTCCTGGATTTGGCTCACTTCACGAAGCGGAATCTGATCGCCGTTAGGCGTGGCGATCAGAATGCTTCCAATGTGCGCGGGTGTGTCCCGGTATTGCGGCGCGAGGCGCACGACCAGATCGAAGACCTCCTCGCCCTGCACGACGCGCGACGCGGCCGTTCCTCCGACCGCTGCTTCGATCAACCCGTTGACGTCCGAGACGTTGAGACCATATCGGGCGAGCTTGGCGCGATCGACCTGCACCGTTAGGCTCGGCTGTCCCAACTCTTGCACGAGCGTCACGTGCGAGATGCCTCGAATGGTGTCGAGAACGCGCTTCACCTCTTTCCCTTTGCTCTCCAGAAGCGCGAGATCGCGCCCGAACACCTTCACGTCGAGTGAGCTCTTCAGCCCGGTCTCGGCCTCGTCGACCGCGTCCTCGGCAGGCTGGGTGTAATTGAAGGTGATGCCTGGAAAGCGTTCAAGCTTTTGATGGACGACATCGATCAATGCTGCTTTTGTCCTGTAGGGTCCTCTCCACTCCGAGTATGGTTTGAGTCCGACGAAAAACTCGGCGTTGTAGAAGCCGATTGGGTCAGATCCTTCGTCATCGCGCCCGTGTTCTGACGCGACGACGGAGACTTCGGGGATTGTCTGGAGGATGGCGCGAATCTGTGGGACGATCTTGGCCGATTCCTCAAATGAAATCGTGTAGGGCATGGTCGCGCGAACCCACAGCGCGCCTTCATCGAGCTTCGGCATGAACTCGGCGCCGATGACAGGAATGAGCGCGAGTGATACGGCGAACGCGCCAATGGAGAGCCCCAATACGAGCTTGCGGTGCGCGAGGCTCCAGTCGAGCGTGCGCGCATAGAGGCGCAGGATGCGCTCGAAGATCGGATTGACGCGTTCCTTCACGCCGCCGCGCATTACCCAGACACAGAGTGCCGGCACGACAGTGAGGGTGAGGAGGAGCGCGCCTAACAAGGCGAAGATCGTCGTGTCGGCCATCGGTGCAAAGAGTCGTCCCGATGGACCGGATAAGACGTAGATGGGAAGAAATCCTGCGACGATGACGGCGGTGGCATACACGATGGGGCGATCAACCTCGGCCGCCGCCTCGGCTACCACCTCACGGATCTTGTAAGATGTTCCGTGTCGTTTGGCGAGTTGACGGTGAATGTTCTCGACCATCACCACGGCGCCGTCGACCAGGATGCCGAAGTCGATGGCCCCGATGGACAGCAGGTTGGCAGGGATGTTCTTGAGATCGAGGCAGATGAAGGCGAAGAAGAGCGCGAGCGGAATCGTGATGGCGACGATGAGGCCCGACCGTACGTCGTAAAGAAAGAAGATCAGAACGACTACGACGAGGAAAATGCCGCGCAGCAGGTTGTCTTCGACGGTGTGGGTTGTGAGTTCAACGAGATCGCTGCGGTCGTAGAACGGACGGATCTTTACATCTTTAGGGAGAATCCGTTCGTTGAGCTCCTTGGTCTTGGCCTGCACGCGCTTGAGGACTGTCTGCGCCTGCTCTCCGGTGCGCATGAGGACGATGCCTTCGACGGCGTCATCGACGTGCTGGAATCCGAACTGCCCAAGTCGCGGCGCGTGCCCGATTTCCACGTATCCGATGTCCTTGATGAGGACCGGTGTGCCGTTGCGAACGGCGACGACGGTATTCCCAATGTCTTCGAGCGTTGCGACGCGTCCCAATCCGCGGACGTAGTAGAACTGTCCACCTTGCGAGTAGAATCCGCCGCCGGCGTTGGCGTTGTTATTGCCTAACGTCTCGGTGACTTCGGTGACGGAGAGTCCGGCGCCGGCAACGCGGATCGGATCGAGCACGACATGATACTCCATCGTCTCGCCACCTAAGCTCGAAAGGTCGGCGACACCCGGTACCGACTTGTATTGCCGCGAAAGCACCCAGTCGTTGATGACCTTGAGTTCCATCGCTGGTCGGTCGGGGCTCTCCAGGACGTAGCGATAGACCAAGCCTGACGGTGAGACGAGCGGCGCAACTTCGGGGGCGACCCCGTCGGGGAGGCTCGCACCGGCGATACGCTCAAAGACGCGTTGACGCGCGAAGTAGGGATCGGTGGCGTCTTCGAACGAAAGCGTGATGGCCGATAGGCCGTACAGGGAGATGGACCGAATGAACTTCACGTTCGGGATCCCGTTCATCTCGACTTCGATCGGAACGGTGATCTCGCGCTCGACCTCTTCGGCGGCGTGTCCCGGCCACTGGGTCACAAGGCGGACGAGTGGTGGAGAGAGATCGGGGTAGGCGTCGACCGGGAGCCGCGAGAACGACCAGATTCCGACTCCGCCTAACGTCAGCGCAAAGAGGAGAACCAGGAGGGGTTCGGAGATCGACGCGCGGACAATCTTATGGATGGACGACGGCGCCGCATGCGACGCGGACGCCATCTCGTTAGGCTCGCTCACTGGCTCTCCGCAAACTGAAGGAAGAGCGCGCCGTCGGAAACCACCCGATCACCCGCTTTGACGCCGTCGGTCACCTCGTAACGGTCGTCGACGCGCCCGCCGAGGGTCACGCGGCGCCGAGCGTAACTCCCATCGGGGAGCGCGAAGAAGACAAATGGCAGATTTTCTTCGTCACGCATGATTGCGGCTGACGGCAAGAGGACACCGCGTCGTTCGCGATCGGCGTGGATCCGGACGCGGACGAACATATCGCGCTTCAGTACCGTGTTCGTATTGGCGGCGACGATGCGCACCTGCGTCGCCTTGGAAGCGGGATCAACCAGTGCCGCGATGTAATCGATACGCCCCCGCAGCGGCGTGGCCGAGGCATCGGTCACGACATCTACCGTTTCGCCGATGTGAACGAGTGCAATGTCTGACTCGAACACATTCGCCATCACCCACATCGTCGCCAGGTCGGCGACCGTGAATACGGGCGTTGTGCCTGCCTGCAAGAGCTGTCCCGGCGTGACCAATTTTTCGACCACGGTGCCGGAAATCGGCGCTCGAATTCCCGCTTCCATTGGGGCGGAGCTTCGTCCTTCTCGAGCGGCGGCGATGGCCGCCGCATCGACGCCTAACGACTTCAACTGCTCGGCTGCAGCTTCCACATCTGCGTCGGCAGAGGCGGCGTCCGTACGCGACTGTTCCAATTCGGTGCGCGCCAGCGCGTCATTCTTGAAGAGCGCCTCGTTCTGCTGCAGGATGCGATCGGCATTGCGCGCGGCGTTGACGGCCTTTCGGTAGTCAGCGACGGCGGCGGCGAAATCGGGGGAGGACACGGTGGCCAAGAGCTGTCCAGCTGCAACGCGGGCACCCGGATTCACGAGGATCCGAGCCACCGGGCCGGAAATCGGGGCAAGCATCTGCGTCGAGTGGTCGCCGTTGAACATCACCGTTGCCGTTGCTTCGAGCGTGGGGCGATAGGCAGTGAGCGCCACCGTTTCCACGGAGATGCGAGAGCGTTGGGCCTCATTCAGCGTGAAGGCCTTGCGGGCATCGGTTGCACCTGAACCCGATGCGCCCGACGAAGCAGCGGCCGCGGGCGGAGTTCGCGCTTCGGCTTCGCCGTTATCTCGCGACTTGTTGCAGCCAGCGAGCGCCACCACGGATAGGGTCGCGACGCAGGCGTACCTTGCGCCAATCCGGCGCACGTGGCCCACGGCGTTGATGAGGCTATTCACGAGCGCCTCCTGGGGCGGGTGAGTCAAGTGGAGCGCCGATGGCGCGTTCAAGATCGGAGCGTGCCGAGTTCGCCGACGCCAATGCGTCAGTGAATTGATTTTGTGCATCGAGTAGTGATCGGCGAGCGTCCAACACATCGAGCGCTGAAAAACCGCCGAGTCCATAGCCGACAGATGCAATGCGGTACGCTTCGCGTGCAGCCGGCAGGAGTTCGTCACGCAGGAAGATCACCTGTCGCAACGATGTGACCGCCGCGGCGTATGCGGTCCGCACATCTTGCCCGACCGCGGCGCGAAGGTCGCGATAGTTCGCTTCCAGTTCTCTCTCGCGCGACTGCGATTCAGCGACCTCTCCCTTGGTGTGTTGCCAGAAGAGCGCGGGGAATGGCACGGCGATGCCCGTCGAAAAGAGAAAGCCCCCAGACTGCGCGTAGTCGCGGTTCGCGCTGATGGTGAGATCGGGGAGCCAGAACTCTTTTGCCAGGGAGGAGGCGGCGCGCGCGCCGCGACGTTGCGCGGCGAGATCACCTAGCTCCGGACGAAGACGCATCGCTTTTGGCTCCAGCAGCTCCAGTGGCGGGACCTCTGCTGGAACGCTGAGGGAATCGGCCGTGGCGATCGGGGTGCCTAACGAGCGGCCGAGCAGGCGGTCGAGGGCCGCCTCGGCGTTGGCGACTTCGCGTTCATTCGCGATGAGGTCGTTGTCTGCCTGGGCCACTTCGACGCGTGCTCGTATGGCATCGAGCTTCGCCACTGTGCCCGCGTTGTAGCGCGCCTCGGCGCGCGTCGCGAAGTCCTGCGCCAGTCGGCGATTTTCGAGGAGATTCCGGCGACGTTGCCGCACCGCGAGCAGTGAGTCATAGCTGAAGGCGGTCGCCGCTGCGATTTGCTGGCGCGCCAGACGATACTGCAAGTCCGATGATTCGATGTCGGCGTTCGCGGCCTTGTTGCGCAGCCGGAACTTGTCGGGAAACGGAATCTGCAGCCCGAGACCGACATTCTTGGCTCCTGGCGTTCCCAGAAAGCGCGACTGCTCATCTCGGGATGCGACGAGCAGGGGGTCTGGAAAGGCGATGGATTGCACGCGACGAGCGCGCGCTTGTTGCGTGACTTCGCGCGCTGCCGAGAGCTGTGGATTGTGCGCGAGCGAAAGCGCGATGGCTTCGCTTCGCGTTAGGCGGAGCGAGTCCCGCATGGTGTCCGGCAGAACCGTTGCAGCGGTCGTGCGCCCCTGCTGCGCGTGTGCGGCGCTGGCAGAAAGCACCAGTGCACACACCATTGCACGTGTTGGCATCCGTGTCCCCTGTAGATGGCACAACTGCGCGCGAGGCCCTGGAAGCGCTCACGCTGTTGAATCCAATGCGCTGCTACAGCAGCGAGGGGGGTGCTCGCGAGAGGCTGGCGGTGCTCGTTAGGCGCGCAGGCGCGACAAATCCCACCGCCGGAACGAGCGCGTCCGACTCCTGAGGGCGATCCGAGAACTCGGGAGGAGTGGGGGCGGGGGCGTGAATATTCCGGGCGACGCAGTAGGCGCAGTTGGCATCGTTATGCGCGTAATGCACCGCCTTGTTCGCATCCTCGACGTGCGCCGCCGCTCCCAGGCCTTGACGCGCCTCGCTGATGGGCGTGAACGCCACCGTCGCCTGCACGAACAACAGTGCGAGCGAGATCAGGAGTCGCGGCCACCCATTCACGGGGGGGAGAGCAAGGCGCCGAAGTGAATGCATCTGATGGAGGTTACGCAGCCTGGCCGCAAATCGCTAGCCAAGGTGCCTCTTCTGCTACACCTGACGTGTTTGGATGCCTAGGGGATGCGAGCAGGATTCGGAACGATGCGATCAGCGAAGGTGCGACGAGAGGTCTGACGGGCGAGGCTCGTTCGCGCGGGAAGCCTTCTATATGAAAGGAGTTGCACGCTCGTCGAAAACTGCGTTCCATGTCGCACCTCCTCCAATGGAGATGACGAGCGTGTCCGCGTCCCGTAAGTGTTGAGCATCCCCGCTCGTTATTTTGGACCAGAGACGAATTCGCCGTCGCCGCCGCTGACCACCGCGGCATACGTGAACATGGCGGTTGGGTCCTGACGGCGTGCAATCGGTGTACACACGCGCGGGCGGAGGCGCCGACTCGTTTTTGCCGCGCTGGCTGGCTGACAGTGGTGGAGCATGGAATTCTTGCAGCGCGTTACCCCATCATCTTGTGGGAACTGTTCCTGCGGGTGGGGCGTGCCTAACGAGTGTGGCGTCATTTGATTCTTGACCGCATCACGTCGCCGGCCGATATGCAGGGGGTGTCGTTAGGCATCGTCGGGCGCGACAACAGGAGCGAAACGTTCAAGGTGGCCGCCGTTGTCGGCAACGGGTCGCTGACGTCGTGAGTGCGGACGTCACGCCGGAGCCACCGCGCACAGTGAACACGCCCATCGCGCCTTCCGTCATTCTCGTCGATGAACATGACGGCGACTTGGGCGACATGCCGAAGCTTGAAGCACATCAGCGTGGCGCGCTTCATCGCGCCGTATCGGTCTTTGCCTTTGACGCGGACAAACAGTTGTTAATCCAACGGCGCGCCCCTGGGAAATATCACTCGGGTGGGCTGTGGTCGAATAGCGCGTGTACGCACCCACGTCGTGGCGAATCGCTGGAGGATGCGGCACGACGATGCATGCGCGAGGAGTTGGGCCTCGAGTGTGAGTCGATCAAGCGCTGCGAATCGTTTGTCTATCGCGCGCAGGTATCACCGGCGCTTGAAGAGCACGAGTTGGATCACGTGTTTCTCGCGCGCGTGAGCGGCAATCCCGCACCCAACGCAAGCGAAGTGCAGGCGTGGCGATTCGTCGCACTTCCTGCAGTGCGCGACGAAGTAGCGCGAAACACCGCACACTTCACCGCCTGGTTCGCGCTCGCCCTCGACGTTCTGCTCGCGAGTCCCGCTGCGGCGGAACTCCAGCGGGCGGCGAATGCTTGAGGAAGGCTCGTCGCGCGCTCCGCATCGCGGTGACGCAAGCCGCAAGCGATACGCCGGCGCTCGTTGCGGCGATTGTACGGGCTGGCGACGAGGGCGTCGCCATACCGTTGCCTTGCTTTGAGAATCTGGTCGACGGATCGATGGAAGGAACTTCGCCTCTCCCGAAGTCTCGGAGCGCCAAGCGTGGCTCGTGTGCCCGTCGCGACACGAGGTCGCCGCGCGCGCGAGCGTGTGCGCGCGCGTGGCCGGCCGGGCGCGACACCGCCGCGATCGCTCGCCGAGATTCTGCGCAAGAGCGGGGTAGAGGTTGACGAGGTCGTGTGCTACGATACGATCGCAACGCCACAAGGGAGGCGCGCCCTCTCGCAAGCGTTGATGGACGTTGAGCTGTCCGTCACCGCCGAAGCCTCTGACCCTTCGTTGGAGGCGCGGCCGATTGCCGCCGGGCATCTCGCACTCGATTCACTCTCGCATGCCTAACGATTCTTCTGGCTCGGCGACGGCGCGCACAGTCATTCGGCTGGGATCGCGTCGCTCGGAGCTTGCGCTTCGCCAAACGCACATGGTGCGCGACGCACTGCAGGCGCTCGGTCATGTCACCGACGTAGTCACCTTCTCGACGGTCGGCGACCAGCGACTCGACATGCCACTCCCGGCGCTCGGCGCGAAAGGTGTCTTCACCGCCGAGTTGGAGGCGGCGCTGCTTCGCGGTGATGTCGACCTTTGTGTGCACTCTTTCAAGGACTTACCAACGCAGTCGCCAGAGGGTTTGGACATCGGCGCCGTTCTGCCGCGTGAGGATCCGCGTGACGTCTTGATTGTGCGCGCCGGCATTGCGGAGGAGGGGAGGGGACGCACGTTGGACTCGCTCCCCGCGGGCATTCGTGTTGGGACGTCGTCGCTTCGGCGCGGCGCGCTGCTCCGCATGCGTCGTCCGGACGTGCGAGTCGTCGACGTGCGAGGCAACGTGCCGACGCGGCTGCGAAAGCTGGATGACGGTGAGATGGAAGCGCTGATCCTGGCGGGCGCCGGCATCAAACGTTTAGGGTTGACGGAGCGCATCACGCAGTGGCTCGACGCGCCCGCATGGCTTCCGGCCCCAGCGCAGGGAGTGATCGCGGTCCAGATCCGCCGCGACGATCACGCACTGCGTGCGCTGCTGTCGCACGTGCACGATGCAGCGACCTGGCGAGCCGCATCGGCGGAGCGATCGTTTCTCGCGACTCTCGAAGGGGGGTGCCAGGTCCCGGTTGGCGCACTGGCGACAACGCGTGAGGGGGCGCTGTGGCTCGATGGGTCGATTCTCGACGTCGATGGTGTAATGG
This sequence comes from Gemmatimonadaceae bacterium, assembly GCA_044224185.1. Taxonomy (GTDB): domain Bacteria; phylum Gemmatimonadota; class Gemmatimonadetes; order Gemmatimonadales; family Gemmatimonadaceae; genus SCN-70-22. The sequence goes on from JBGAKW010000003.1 coordinate 398,936, forward strand.
AGGCACGCGGTGGACTCGTCGTCGACGATGAGGATCGCGGCGCGACGCTCGCCGGCGAACGACTGGCCGCATCACTCCTCGAGCGCGGCGGAGCGGCGCTGCTGGCGAGAGCGCGCGAAGCCGCCGTGACGACCCGAGGATAACGTCGCCATGACCACACATCCCACGCTGCGGCTCCGTCGCCTTCGCCAATCGAAGGGCTTGCGCGCGCTAGTGCGCGAAACGCGACTGCACGCGTCGCAACTCATCGTTCCGCTCTTCGTGCGCGCGGGGAGCGGCCTCAGGCGCCCGATTGGGTCAATGCCCGGCGTTGCCCAGACGTCGGTGGACGAGATGCTTCGTGATGCAGAACGCGCTGCATCGTTAGGCATCGGTGGCATCATCCTCTTCGGAATTCCGGAGGAGAAAGACGACGAAGGGAGTGCCGGGTGGGACGACAGGGGGCCCGTCGCAGTAGGTGTCCGCGCGCTCAAGCGCGAATTTCCTGACCTGGTCGCCATCACCGACGTGTGTATGTGTGAATACACCGCGCACGGCCACTGTGGTGTGATTCGCAACGGCGATGTCGACAACGACGCGACGCTCGAGTTGCTCGTGCGCGAGGCACTCTGCCATGCCGCAGCGGGGGCTGATGTTGTTGCGCCGAGCGACATGATGGACGGGCGAGTGGGTGCCATCCGACGCGCGCTCGATGCGCAGGACTTTGCGCACGTGCCGATTCTCGCGTATTCCGCCAAGTATGCGTCGGCGTTTTACGGACCATTTCGCGAGGCGGCGGAGTCGGCACCCCAATTCGGCGACCGGCGCAGCTACCAGATGGACGTCGGCAACACTAACGAAGCATTGCGGGAGGTGCGCGCCGATATCGAGGAGGGCGCCGACGCGGTGATGGTGAAGCCGGCGGGGCCGTGCCTCGACATCATCCGCCGGGTGAAGGACGAGACGGGATATCCAGTCGCAGCATACCAGGTCAGCGGCGAGTACGCGATGATCAAGGCGGCCGCCGCCAACGGCTGGCTCGACGAGCGACGCGCGATGATGGAATCGCTCGTGGCGATCCGCCGCGCTGGCGCGGACTTCATTCTGACCTATTTCGCGTGCGACGCGGCAACGGCGCTGCGCGAGGGCGACTGAGCCTAACGTGTTCGACGAACACGCGTTGCCGCAATCGAAGTCTGCCGAGATCATGCGGCGCGCTCGCGCTCTCTTTCCGGGGGGCGTGAACTCGCCGGTGCGCGCCTTTCGCGGCGTCGATGGTGAACCCTTCGTCGTGGCGAAGGGGAAGGGTGCGCGCATCTGGGATGTCGATGGGAACGAATACATCGACTACGTCCTGTCGTGGGGGCCACTCGTGCTGGGTCACGCCTATCCGCCGGTGCTCGAGGCGCTGCACGCCGTCATGGCGCACGGCACGTCGTTCGGTATTCCCACCGAACTCGAAGTGTCGTTAGGCGAGAAAGTGCGCGCGATCATGCCGCACATCGAACGCCTGCGCTTTGTGTCGAGCGGGACGGAGGCGACGATGAGCGCGATTCGCCTGGCGCGCGCGGCCACGGGACGAGACGAGATCCTGAAGTTCGACGGTTGCTATCACGGTCACGCTGATTCCTTTCTGGTAAGAGCCGGCTCCGGCGTCGCCACGTTAGGCTTGCCGAATTCGCCGGGCGTCCCGGCGGCGCTGGCGTCGCTCACGCTGACCGCGGCGTTCAACGACGTGGACGAGACGACGGCGCTCATGCGCGCGCACGCCGCCACACTTGCGGCCGTCATCGTCGAACCCGTCGTCGGAAACTCCGGGCTGATCGTGCCGCAACCTGGCTTTCTTCAGTTGCTTCGCTCGTTATGCGACGAGATCGGCGCAATCCTCATCTTCGATGAAGTGATGACGGGATTCCGTGTCGCCTACGGCGGTGCGCGCGAAGCCTTTGGTGTCACGCCCGATCTGACGACGATGGGAAAGGTGATCGGCGGCGGTTTGCCGGTGGCAGCGTACGGCGGGCGCACGGAATTGATGGAGCGCGTGGCGCCGAGTGGGCCGGTGTATCAGGCAGGGACATTGAGCGGCAATCCGCTGGCGATGGCGGCCGGCTTGGCGACGCTGGCAGGCCTGTCGTCAGAGTTGCAGCTGACGATGGCGGCACGCACGCGGCGCCTGGCGAAGGGCGTGGCCGAACTCTCCCGCGACGCAGGCGTTCCCTGCTCGGCCGATGCGGTGGGAACCATGTGGGGATTCTTCTTCCATGAGGGGCCGGTCCACTCGTTCGCCCACGCAAAGCAAAGTGATGTTGCGCTGTTCAAGCGATTCTTCCACGGCGCATTGCAGAACGGCGTCTATCTCGCACCTTCGGCGTTCGAAGCGGGCTTCATGTCGGCGGCGCACGACGACGCAATCGTCGATGAGACGCTGGACCGTCTGCGACGGGCAATGCAACACGCGTTGCGCGGTTAGGCCCGCTTCAGCGTCGTCCCTTCGGAACGAAGAAGGCGCAGCGGCTGTACGCGCTGCGCCTTCTGATTTTGCGAGAGAAACGAAGACTACAGGCCATCTCATAAATGGTCGGCGGCGCGCCGGCGCGCAGCGCCGGCCAGAAGCCGGCGCCCATTTATGAGATGGCTTCTACATGATCGCGCCGTTCGGCCCGAGCACGTGCGGCAGATTCTTGAGCAGCTGATTGAGTTTCGCGATGCGCGTGCTGAGAACGGTGTTGATCTCTTGTTGCATCTGCCCCGTCTCCCCAACCAGTTCACCAGCTCGGCGCGACTGCGAGTCAGTGGGTTTGTTCAGGGTGCGAGTGACCGAGCCATACAACGACTGCACTTCCTCGCGCAGCCGCGGATACTGACGGTACCCGAGTCCCTGCAACGGACGCTGGAGCTTTTCGTCGAGAAGTTTCTTGAGGTCGACGAGCGCGGCGTCGGCTTCGGTCAACGCCTCTTTTTCGTTAGGTGCATTGCGACGAATGTTTTCCTTGAGTGTCGTGAGCTGCTGAATCAGGTCGTTGGTGCGATCGATCATCTGGTTCACTTTGCGCGTCGTTTCCTGGAGGCCTAACGAGGCATCACGTTGGGCAATGAGGTCCGCGACGGTCACGTTGGTACGGGGGTCGAGCTCAACCTTGACGGTTTTCGTGTAGTCCTTGCCGTCGACGCGTAGCGTGACTTTGTAGTCGCCCGGAACGACAGCAGGGCCGCCATTCCCGAATCCGAAACGCGAGGCCAACTCGGCGAATTCCGGATCGATTCCGTTATTGTTGCGCGGCGGCGGTGCGCCGTCGTAACGCAGGTCCCATGTCGTGCGATTGACGCCAGCTTCTCCTGGGAGACGACGCAGCGTGCGTATCACCTTGCCATCAGCGTCGGCGATCGTCATGCGCACCGTATCTTTAGTCGCGTTTTTCAACCAGTAGCTGATTCGCGCGCCATAGGGAGGATTCTCGCCCGCCCACAACTTCTGGCCGAGGTTGCCGTCGGACGACCACAGCGCGTAGCGCACAGCGGTCGGGATGTCGAAGAGCGCCACATCGCTCTGCATGGCTTCGCCGAGCTTCTGGATCGGCGTGAGATCGTCGATGATGTATAACCCCCGGCCATGCGTGGCGATGACGAGCGAGTTGTCGCGCTGGTGCACGAGCAGATCGCGCACCGGCGCGGCGGCGAGTCCGTTGCGGAGCGAGTGCCAGCGCGTCCCCTTGTCCCACGATACGTAAATGCCGAACTCCGTGCCGAGATAAAGGACGTTCGGGTTTCTGGGATCCTGCCTAACGACGTGAACCCATCCACGCGCCGGGAGATTGCCCGTGATGCGCTTCCATGTCGCACCGTAATCGGTGGTCATGTACGCATACGGTGTGTAGTCACCCGTTTGCCAGTGCGACAGCGCGACAAAGGCAGTTCCGGCATCGTACGGCGACGCGTCGATCGTCGAAATCCACGGCGCGGGGGCGAGCCCGGCGATGTTCTTTATGGTGTTGGTCCACGTCTTTCCGCCGTCGCGCGTGACCTGAATGTTGCCGTCGTCCGTTCCTCCCCAAATGACATTTCTGTCTTTAGGTGATGGAGCGATGGTCAGGAGCGTCGAGTGAAACTCGGCGGCGGTGTTGTCTGTGACGATCGGGCCACCCGACGACTTCTGTTTTTCCTTGTCATTGGTCGAGAGGTCGGGCGAAATGATGTCCCACGACTGTCCGTAGTTTGTCGTGCGGAAAATGACCTGCGCGCCGAAATACACCGTCTTGGAATCGAACGGTGAGAGCACGATCGGCGAATTCCAGTTGAAGCGATACTTGTGCGACTCCATTGCATCGCCGGCCGATCCCACGCGATTTGGTTCGGGATGGATGGAGCGTTGATCGCCCGTGCGCATGTCGGTGAGGATGATTTGCCCTCCCTGCGATGCGGAGTAGACAAGCCATGGCTTTTCGATGTCGGGAACCGCGTAGAAACCGTCGCCGCCGCTCACCGTGACCCAGGCGTTCTTGCGATTTCCCTGGTTGGAGAGCGTCTGGCTGGGGCCGCACCAGTGGCCGTTGTCCTGCAGTCCGCCGCAGATGTTGAACGGACGTTCGTTGTCGAAGTTGAGATGGTAGAACTGGTCGAACGAGACCGTGTTGACCACTTCGAAGTTGCGCCCGGCGTCGTACGAGAGCTGCCAGCCGCCATCGCTGCCGTTGATTAGGTAATTCGGATCGGTAGGGTCGATCCAGAGTCCTTGGTGGTCTCCATGGACGTCGCGACCGATTGTCCGAAACGTGCGCCCCCCATCTTCCGACTTGTAGAGTGAGCCCGAGAGCGTGTACACGGTATTCGGATTCTTCGGATCGGCGCGGACGTCGGCGTAATAGAACGGGCGGAAATTGATGTTTGGATCCTTGCTGACCACGCGCCAATTCTGGCCACCGTCGTCGGTGCGCCAGAGTTCTCCTTCGTCTTTCGTTTCGGTGATCATGTAGACCACGTCGGGGTTGGCGCGGTGTACCGACACGCCAACGCGATCCATGAGTCCTTTAGGGAGTCCGTGCGTGTTGTTTGGGCCAGACAACTTCTCCCACGTCTCGCCACCATCGGAAGATTTGTAGAGCGCCGTCTCGCCGCCGCCCGACGTGAAGTACCAAGGCCAGCGCCGATGCGTGTACATCCCGGCGTAGACGATGTTGGCGTTGTTCGGGTCGATGTCGACGTCGGAGCATCCGGTGAGGTTGTCCTTGTACAGGATCTTCTTCCACGACTTGCCGCCATCGACCGTCTTGTAGAGTCCACGATCCTCGTTAGGTCCCCACGTCCTGCCTAACGCGCAGACGTAGACGACGTCAGCATTCCGCGGGTCGACGCGCATGCGCGGAATCTTCTCGGTGTTCTCGAGCCCGAGTTTCTTCCACGTCCGTCCCGCGTCGAGCGACTTGTAGACGCCGTCGCCGATCGAGGCGCTGTTGCGAGGATTGCCTTCACCGGTGCCGAGGTAGATGATGTTCGGATCTGACGGCGCGATGACGAGGTCGCCCATCGAGGCGTTGTCCTTGTCGTCGAAGAGTTGCGTGAAGGTGACGCCGCCGTTCGTCGTCTTGATCAACCCACCGGCGGCCGAGCCGATGAAATAGGTTGAGCGATCGCCGGGAACGCCGACAACCACCGGGATGCGCCCGGCTTGATTGGCCGGTCCGATGGCGCGCCACTTGACGCGCTTGAGGGCCTCGATTTCCGGCGATTGGGAGACGGACGGTGTGCTGGCGACCGGGGTCGGGGCGGGGCGCTGGGCTCCGGCCGGACTGCCTAACGACGCGCCGAACGACGCCGCCAGCAGCGCCGCACCTAACGAGTGAAGAACACGTGCGAGCATCGTGCGTGTCCTCGCATGAAATTGTGAATGTTGAATGAATTGTGCGCCGGCGACGCACGGCCATGCATCGCGATCGCCGCCCATTCTTGTACCGTGCACATGCACGGGCAAGCGCGATTCATCCGACAAGAAAAGAGCCGCCCGCGAGGTACGGGCGGCTCTCGGACTACGTTGTGGCGCGGTTATGGAACGGTGATGACCTTCGAGATGCTGTTCGTTAGGCCACCCGCATCTTTCACCGTCAACGTCTCGGTGGACGTCGCCGGGAAATCCATTGATTGATTGCGACGGATGATCATTCCCGTCCTCGTCGGCCGGCCGGTGGAGTTGGTCCACGTGAAGGTGAGGTTCCCGAGACCACCATCGTCGGTCGAGGTGTTCGCGTTCAACTCGCAGTAGTGCTGGCTCGCGTTGCAGGTGACCGTGAAGTCGGCGGTTGGTGCCTGGTTCGCGGGCGAGTTGACGGTGACGGTTACGGTCGCTGTTCCTTTGGCGCCCTTGGAGTCGGTGGCCGTGAGCGTGATGGTGTGCGTGCCGACGGAGAGAGACGACGTGGAGAACGATGTGCCCGTTCCGATTTGTCCGTTGATGTTGCTGGTCCAGACGAGCGAGGCACCGGTCAGCGCGCCGTCCTCAGGATCGCTGCCGCTGCCGGTGAACTGAACGGAAGTGCCTTGCGTGACCGTCGTCGGGTTGGCGGGGGCAGTGATTGTTGCCGTCGGCGACTTGTTGTTGCTTGGCGGCGTGGGGGTGATGGTCTGCGTGACGGTGCTGGTGAGCCCCTGCGCATCTCTCACCGTGAGCGTTTCGTCCCACGAGGTCGGGTTGGGCATGCCGAAGATGACGCGCGTGATGACGGCGCCGGTCTTATTCGGACGCTCTGGATCAGACGGATGCCAGGAGTACGACACGACGCCGTTGTCGTCGGTCGATGTCGTCGCGTCGAGGGTGCAAACGAGCGTCGTGAAGTTGCAGCTCCACGTATAACGCGCGATGGGGGGTTGATTGGGCGTGCCGCTGACGTTGAGGAAGCGGATGTTGAGGAGACGATTGGGGCTCCCCGTACCCGCGCCGGACACAACGTTCGTGAGCGCGTTAGTCACGAGCGAGTCACGCACCTGCGCGGGCGTGAGCGTGGCGTACTTCGAGAGCACGAGAGCCGCGGCGCCGGCGACGTGCGGCGTGGCCATCGACGTTCCGCTCAATGTCGCCTTGTCGGTATCGGAACCGTTGTAGGCGGCGAGGATGGACGTGCCCGGCGCAAAGATGTCGAGACACGTTCCAAAGTTTGAATACGACGGACGCGCATCGATGCTCGAGGGAGGAACGCCAGCGCCGGCGCCGGTGGCACCGACGGTGATGGCGTTAGGCGTGCGAGCGGGCGACTGATTGCACGCGTCGGCGCTGCTGTTGCCAGCGGCAATCGCGTACGAGACGCCAGACGCAATGGAGTTGGTGACGGCGAGGTCGGTCGATACGTCGGCGGGGCCGCCGAGTGACATGTTGGCGACCGCCGGCTTCACTGCGTGCGAGGTGACCCAGTTGATGCCGCTGATGACCTGCGCATAGGTGCCGCTGCCAGTGCAGTCGAGAACGCGCACGGCGACGATGTTGGCGCCTTTGGCGACGCCGTAGTCCTTGCCTGCCACCGTCGACGCGACATGCGTTCCGTGGCCGTCGCAATCGACGAACGAGCCGTCGATGAAGTCCGCGCCCCACGAGGCACGCCCCTGGAACTGCGTATGCGTGGTGCGCACGCCGGTATCGATGATGTAGACCGTGACGCCGCTGCCCGTGTTGGTGGGATAGTTGTACGTCCCGTCGAGTGTGGCGCTCGTCTGATCGATACGATCGAGCCCCCATCCGCACGTCGTGTACGGGCTGCAGCTTTGGCTCCCCGATTTGTGCGCGATGAGATTCGGTGTGATGAAGTCGATGTTTGGATTCTGACGAAGCGCGGTCATGTTCGCGGAGGGGACGCGCACGGCGTATCCCTTGAGCGCGGACTCCCACTGCGCCAGAATTTTTCCGCCGTCACGTTCAGCGCGCGCGGCTTCGCCGCGGACGTCGCTGCCGCGCTTTAGGACGACGATGTACTCGTCAGGCACCTGGGCGGCCGAAAGACTCGCCGCGGACGATACGATGGGCGCCATGCGTATCGGAGCAACGGGCACACTCGGATCGGCGCACGCGGCGGCGATGAGTGCGACTGCGACAACTACTGCATTCTTCCTGATCACAAAACCTCCAAGTGTCTACGAGGCGCGAGCGCGCCCGTTGGGGAGAGCGTGGGCCCACTCTACGGAAGTCGGGAGAAACGGTCAATCAGTGGCACGCACGACACACCTCACTCCGTGGTGTCTCGTGCGGGGCCGTATTTGGGCCTAATCCGACTTTGATGCGGTGCGCCGCGATACAAATGTCGGGTTCGGCGAGCGCAACTGGCGTGAAGTTCCCCGCGATCTGCTGCCGATACTACAGCGAGATCGCCCCCTCTCCGGGACGATATTCGCTCGCCTTTATCCGAAACGCTGCATGCTCGGTCAATTCCTGAAGCGTGTGTTCTCAAGGGATGACGCGTCGCCGTCGCCGTCGTCGGCCTCAGCGTCCCTCGCGCCCACCGCAACGGCGCGCGCGCCGCTCCATACCAGTAACGCCTTGCGTCCAGATTCGGGATCGCCTAACGAGGCGCCGCCACCCAGCGCGCTCACCGTCGCTGAACTCACCGAAGTCTTTGCACAGCAACTTCGCGCTCGCGTCCATGAACTGCAAAACTCCCTCGCGCGCGACGAGCGCCGGAGCGACGCCGTGGAGTTTCTCGATAGCCTAACGACAGACTTTGACGCGGTGGTTCGCCAGCCACCACTTGCCGCGCAACGTGCGCTCTCGGTTACCCGCGATACGAATTCGGCCATCGGACGCATCGTCTCTCTCGTGGAGCAGGACCCCGGTCTCGGGCAGGCCTTGCTCCGCTACGCCAACTCCGCCTACTACTCGGCAGGTGGCGGGCGTGTGGTCTCGCTGCACGCCTCCGTGCACCGCGTGGGAACGACGGGCGTGCACAATGTGGTGCTGCGCACGATGGTTGACGGAATGCTCTGTCGCCCCGGGAGCGCCTATCAGGAGCGCGTGCATCAAGTGTGGGAGCACATGGTCAGGACAGCGCCGATCGCTCGCGCCATTGCAGCGCACTTCGGCGTCGCCCCTGACGAAGCATATGCCCTGGGTCTGCTGCACGACGTTGGCAAGCTGGTGATTTTCGACCGGCTCGGCGAGCTGCGTCAAAGCCATCGGCGGGAGATTCTGATTCCGCCCGCGGTGCTCTCAGCGCTGCTCAAGATTCTGCACGAACCGCTGGGCGGGATCGCGGCGCTGCAGTGGGGGTTGGGTGTGGGAGCGGCGAGCGCGATCGCGACGCATCATCGGTCGCCGCTTCCGAGCGAGCGGGATCCCCGCAGTGAGCTTCTATATGTTGCAGAACGGACCGACCTCGCTCGCCATGGAGACGCAGCGCCCGACTTCGAGGCTTGGTGGCGAGACGGTGTCCTCAGCGCGCCGCTGGCAGAAGTCCACGCGACGTTAGAGTCGACGCCGGACGAAGCCTCGGAGGGAGCCGCGGTGTAGCGTAAGCATCTCGCGACCTCATTGAGGACGCAGAGTGCCGGAGTTGTGCGCGCCGTTACGCGGCGTTGGCGACACCGAGACAGCTGACAGTGTGACGATAGAAGCCTTGGGGCGGTCCAATGGAAGCGCGCCACCGGGGAAGGGAGTCGCTGTAAAAGGCACGCCATGTGGAAAAGTTGCCCTTGGCTACTTCCCTTGGCCCCGACCTCAGGTGTTATCCTTCCCCTCCACCTCTAGCCGTGTAACGCATGCCGAAGACGAAGCGTCCAGCCGCGATCACCGGAGACAACCCCGCCATCTCGACGCCAAAAGGCCAGGCGGACCGATTGTATCGCGCGGCGGCGGAATGTGTACGCCAGCGGAAACGCTACGCGAAGCTGGTCGACGCTGCAGCTGACGAGGAAGAGCAAAGCGGTGCGATGCGTATCGCGTGTATCTGCGACGAGGTGCTGCTGCAGGGGATGAAGTCGTATGAATCGATCGCCACGGCAGTGACGTCGCATCGCGACGAGGAGTGGTGGCACAAGGCCAACGCGCTCTGGCATGCGGGGCGCGAATACGATCGCCGGCATCGCAACTGTGATCAGAACTCGCGCAAGTTCTCGGCGCATTCCCCGAAGGAACTCGCCGAGTTGGCGATGGAGTACGACCTCGAGGCGTCGGCGCTGCTCGCATTGCAGCACGCGGTCACGGCGTACAAGAAGGTTGCACCTGACGCGGAAATTGGGGCTGAAGTCGCCATTCGCGTGGCGTAGGGAATACGGCGCCCGAGCTTGGGCGCTGGAACGAAGAAAGGAGGAGCGTCGTTGAGCGAGTATTCCTCGCGACGCTCATGGCAATCCACACATTACCGGTCTCGCTGCGACTTCCGCGTCCCATCGCGGAAGTCTTTTCTTTCTTTGCAAAGGCCGAGAATCTCTCGCGCATCACGCTGCCGGCGTTGGGTTCTCGGATAGGGACGCTGACGCCAGAGGAGATGTCGGTCGGCGACGTCGCCCTCTTGTTGGTGCGGCGCCGCTTTGGCGAGAGTTTGTTCTAGCGACCCGAAGTGCTGATCCGGCTTTCGTCGAGCGACGCTGGGGCCGTCGCCTAACGAGTGCCACGATCGTTCATCGTGGGAGTTTTAGCGTGGGCGCGACGAATGCGGTGGAGTAACGCTGCATTCGCGCTGTCCCTTGCGGCGGCGGTTGATCACAGCTGGCGTGCGGTTCCCTGCGCTACGCTACACTTTCCGTAAAGCGAACTTCGCGAAAGCGCGCCTCTCCTTTCGCAACAGCGGAACAGTCGCGCGTACCGTACGTATCCTGATCATCGGGCACGGCACGCTCACGCCACGGGACGAAGGACGAGCGGGTGGACGCATTCCTCGAACTCCTTTTCAAGTACCGCCCCTTCGCCTTTGCCAAGGGCGTGCTTGCGTTCGCCGCGCCAATTCCGCTGTGGTTGATTGTTGTGGCGTCACTCGGCGTGCTCGCACTCTCGCTGGTCCCGTATCTACGAGGGAGCGCACTGCGAGCCGGCGATCGAATCGCCCTCTCGCTACTTCGGGCGGTTTCGATCGCACTGGTTGCATGGTGCATCGCGCGTCCCGTGCTGGTGCTCAGCGAATCGATTGCGCAGAAGAATGTCGTCGGGATTGTCGTCGATGATTCGCGCTCGATGCGCGTTGCCGACGTGGATGGCAAGGCTCGGAGCGCGATTGTCGCTCGCCTGGCCGGGGGGCCCGATTCCGCGCTACTGAAAGCACTCGCGGCGAAGTATCAACTGCGTGTGTTTCGCGCCAGCGGCGGGGGGCGCCTCACCGACGCCGGTGCGGTGCAGTACGACGGATCGCGCACGCGGCTCGTGACGTCGCTGATGCGTGTGCAGGATGACCTCGCGGGTGCACCTACCGCCGGACTCGTCCTGCTGAGCGATGGTGCCGACAACTCGTCAGGCGTGTCGGGGGAGCGCGCGCTCACGGACCAGCTGCTGGCGCTTAGGGCGCGCGGTGTGCCGGTGTACACGGTCGGAATCGGGGGCGAACGATTCGCCAAGGACATCGAACTCTCGCGAGTGGAAGCGCCGCGCGCCGTGTTGCGCGACGCCTCGCTTTTTGTCGAGGCAGTGGTGGTGCAGCGAGGCTTTGGGGGGAGCAAGATTCCCATCGTGGTAGAGGATTCAGGGCGCATCGTCGGATCGACGACGGTCTCACTCCCGCGCGACGGCGAAGCGACTCAGGTTCGCATCCGGATCCCTGCCAGCGAGATCGGAGCGCGCCTCCTGCGCGTGAACATCCCCGTGCAAGCTGGTGAACTAGTGAAGGAAAACAACGAGCGCTATACGCTTGTTGTCGTGCGCGACCGGCGCGAGAAGGTGCTCTACCTCGAAGGCGAGCCGAGGTGGGAGCTCAAGTTTCTCAGAAAGGCGCTGGAGTCGGACGGCAACCTTCAGCTGGTCACGCTCCTGCGCTCGGCGAAGGACAAGTACCTGCGGCTGGGAGTCGACGATTCGTTGGAGCTCGCGACCGGATTCCCGAAGACGCGAGAAGAACTCTTTTCGTATCGCGCCATCGTGTTAGGCAGCATCGAAGCGTCGTTCTTCACCGCCGATCAACTGCGCATGCTGGCCGACTTTGTCAGCGAGCGAGGGGGTGGCCTCCTCTTCCTCGGCGGGCGTGAATCGTTAGGCGAGGGTGGTTTTGGCGGGACGGCGGTGAGCGAAGTGCTACCGGTGGATGTGTTAGGCAACGTGGGCGACCCTGAGAAGGTCGTGACGGTACACGCAGCGCTGACGCCGCCCGGAGCGACACACCCGGCGCTGCAGATCGCGCCGGGCGATTCGTCGTCCGCGGCGCGCTGGCAAACGCTCCCCAGTCTCACGGTGATCAATCGTCTCGGGCGTGTGAAGCCTGGTGCAACCGTGCTGCTCAACGGCCGCGAAGACGACGCGGCGGGAACCCTCCGTCCGCTGCTCGCTTACCAACGGTATGGGCGCGGGAAATCAATTCTCTTTGCGGCGCAAGACGATTGGATTTGGCAGATGGACGCATCGGTCAACGCGGAGGACATGACGCACGAGACGTTCTGGCGGCAGATGCTCCGGTGGCTCGTGAGCGACGTTCCTGACCGTGTGGAGGCATCGGTGGCAGAGGAGAGCGGACCGGGCGAGGCGATCGAGCTACGTGCCGATGTGAGCGATGCGGCGTATTTGAAGGCGAATGGGGCGGCCGTCCACGGCCGAGTGCGGTCGCCAAGTGGAAAGTCGCAGGACGTGTCGTTGGAGTGGGGAGTCGACCGAGACGGGGAGTATCGCACGACGTACGTGCCTGACGAGAACGGCGTGCACGCGTTGCAGCTGCAAGCCGTCACGGGGCGCGACACGCTGACGGCGGAGCCGGCGTATGTGCGCGTCGCGGCTCCGACGACGGAATTCTTTGGTGCCGAGATGCGGCCAACGTTGCTGCAACAGATCGCGGAAGAGACGGGGGGGCGGTATTACACGAGCGAGCGCGCGGCAGACATAGCGCAGGACATGTTGTACAGCGCGAGTGGGGCGACGGTGGTGCACAAGCGCGATTTGTGGGATATGCCGGCGACGTTCCTGTTGCTGATCGGCTCGTTAGGCGCCGAGTGGATGTTGCGTCGACGTCGGGGGTTGGCGTGAGAAGGGTTG